>NZ_CP090066.1:447500-1689166 GCF_021391535.1 Aurantimonas sp. HBX-1 | reverse complement strand
GCGAGGGCGCGGCGATACTCGTCGTCGACAAGAACGTCGAGGCGCTGTCGCGCTTCGCCGACCGTCACGTGGTCATCGAGAAAGGCCGCGTCGCCTGGACGGGCACCACCGCACAACTGCGCGCCAGCCCCGACGTGAAGGATCGCTTCCTGCACGTCTGACGGCCTGCGCCGTGCCTGCGGCAGTGTTTGCTGTTTCGCCGCGGCGTGAGGGGGACTATGGCTGACGGAACCCGCGCGAGGCGGCCGCAGGCTCGCAGCCACGCCCAGCCCCGCCACAAGGAAGCCGGAAGGAAAGCACCATGTCGACCGCCCCCGCCGCAACGCCCACCCACAGCGCCTCGATGGCCGCCTTCGACTGGTCCGACCCGTTCCGCCTCACCGACCAGCTGACCGAGGACGAGCGGCTGATCTACGAGACCGCTCGGTCCTTCGCCGAGGAATCGCTGCGCCCGCGCGTCGTGGCCGCCTACCAGAACGAGACCACCGACCGGCCGATCTTCGAGGAGATGGGCGCGCTCGGCCTGCTCGGCCTGACGCTGCCGGAAGATTACGGCTGCGCCGGCGCATCCTACGTCGCCTACGGCCTCGTCGCCCGCGCCGTCGAGGCGGTGGATTCCGGCTACCGCTCGATGATGAGCGTCCAGTCCTCGCTGGTCATGTATCCGATCCACGCCTATGGCGACGAGAACCAGCGCCGCAAATACTTGCCGAAGCTCGCCAGCGGCGAATGGGTCGGCTGTTTCGGCCTGACCGAGCCGGATGCCGGCTCCGACCCCTCCGGCATGAAGACCCGGGCCGAGAAGATCGACGGCGGCTACCGCCTGTCCGGCGCCAAGATGTGGATCTCCAACTCGCCGATCGCCGACGTCTTCGTCGTCTGGGCGAAGTCCGCGGCGCATGACAACGCTATCCGGGGCTTCATCCTCGACAAGGGCATGAAGGGCCTTTCGGCGCCGAAGATCGAGGGCAAGCTGTCGCTGCGCACCTCTGTCACCGGCGAGATCGTCATGGACGGCGTCGAGGTGCCGGAGGACGCGCTGCTGCCCAACGTATCCGGCCTCAAGGGGCCGTTCGGCTGCCTCAACCGGGCCCGCTACGGCATTTCCTGGGGCGCGATGGGCGCGGCGGAAGACTGCTGGAAGCGCGCCCTCTCCTACACGCTGGAGCGCACCCAGTTCGGCCGGCCGCTGGCGGCGACGCAGCTCGTCCAGAAGAAGCTCGCCGACATGCAGACCGAGATCGCCCTCGGGCTGCAGGCGAGCCTCAGGGTCGGGCGGCTGTTCGACGAGGGCAAGATGGCCCCGGAGATGATCAGCCTCGTCAAGCGCAACAATTGCGGCAAGGCGCTCGACATCGCCCGCACCGCCCGCGACATGCACGGCGGCAACGGCATCATGGGCGAGTATCACGTCATGCGGCACGCCCAGAACCTCGAGACCGTCAACACCTACGAGGGCACCCACGACGTCCACGCGCTGATTCTCGGCAAGGCGCAGACCGGCCTGCAGGCCTTCTTCTGAGCGAGCTGTTGCCTGCCGATCCGGCGCCACGAGGACCGACCATGCACGAGACGATCTGGACCGGCGGCGCGCCGATCGGCGACTACGACGCCGCCTACGCCAACGGCGCGGCCATCGCCGATTCGGCCGCCTATGCGCCGCGCTGGCTGGCCGAGGCCGCGCCTTTCCGCGAGCGCATGACGCTGGACGGCAGGGCTCGGCTGGCGGTCCCCTACGGCGACCAGCCGCGCCAGCACTACGACCTGTTCCTGCCGGAGGAACGGCCGGCCGGGCTCGTGGTCTTCGTCCATGGCGGCTACTGGAAGGGCCAGGCGATCGCGGCCTGGTCGCATTTCGCCGCCGGCGCCCTCGCCCGCGGCTTCGCCGTCGCGCTGCCGGAATATACGCTGTGCCCGGACACGACGATCCCGGCCATCACCCGCGAGATCGGCAGCTTCCTCGACAAGGTCGCCGGCGAGATCGACGGCCCGATCCACCTCTCCGGCCATTCCGCCGGCGGGCATCTGGTCTCGCGCATGCTCTGCGCCGATGCGCCGATCGCGGCGGCCACTGCGGCGCGGATCGGTCGGGCCGTCTCGATCAGCGGCGTCCACGACCTCCGCCCGCTGCTGCGCACGGCGATGAACGACGTGCTGGGCCTCGACCTCGCGACCGCACGGGCGGAAAGCCCGGCCCTCCTCGAGCCGCACGACGGCGTCCGGCTGGTCTGCCTCGTGGGCGGCGCGGAACTGCCGGAGTTCCGCCGCCAGAACGCGCTGCTCGCCAATGCCTGGCACGGGCTCGGCGCGCGGGTGAGTGCCGTGGAGGCGCCGGGCCGGCATCATTTCGACGTCGTCGACGAACTGCTCGACCCGCAGAGCCGTCTCGTCGCGGCCTTGACGGGCGACGGCGACGGCTGAGACGGTCGCCGTCAGGTCAACCGATACGAGACGCCGCGCGAGGCGCCGGAGCAAGCATCCATGAAAACCATCTTCGTCCAGTTCAAGTGCCGCCCCGGCAAGGCCTATGGCGTCGCGGACGAACTCGTCCAGGACGTGCCCGAGATCTCCGAGGTCTACTCGACCTCGGGCAATTACGACCTGATCGCCAAGTTCTACCTGGAGGACGAGCAGGACATCGGCCACTTCGTCACCGAGCGCCTGCAGACGGTCGACGGCGTCGCCGACACCTTCACGCTGGTGGCCTTCAAGGCGTTCGGCTGAGCGAATCGCGGGGCGGACCGAAGCCCGCCCCGAGGCTTCGGGATCAGGCGGCGTTGGCCGCCGCCGGCGCCTGTTCCATGGCCCGCAGATAGACGTCGAGGAGCGTCTCGTGCTCTTCGCGCTCTTCCTTGTCCAGCTTTCGCAGCTTGATGATTTCCTTGAGGATCTTGACGTCGAAGCCCTCGCCCTTGGCCTCGGCGAAGACCTCCTTCTTGCCCTCGTTCAGTTCCTGGATCTCCGCCTCGATGTGCTCGACGCGCTCGACGAAGGCGCGCACCTGGCCACCCGCGATTCCTGCCGTGTCGTCCATGGTTTCTCCTTTGTGAACCGAGAGGCGCACTATCCCGGCGACGGGTAACCGCTTCCTTAACCGTGCGCTCCTCCACAAGGCGCGGCTTGAGAAACCTGTGGGCCTGCACCAGAATGTCGCAGTGCGATGGGCGGCGTCCGCCCGGTTCGGCGCGAGACCCCTCGCGCGGGGATAAATCGGCCGGCCGGATGAACGTCTCCAGCATTGTCGTGCTCATTGCGTCGCTCGTCGCCTTCGGCGCCCTCGCCCGTCCGCTGGCGTCGCGGCTGCGCCTGCCGGTCTCGATCCTTTTGGCCGCGGGCGGCGCCACGCTCGGTTTCGCCTGCCATTATTCGCTTCAGGTCCCGGGCGCTCTCGTCCCGGTCGAGCTGGCCGCGGCGATCGTCGACCTGCCGATCGGCTCCAGCCTGTTCCTCTACGTCTTCCTGCCGACGCTGATCTTCCAGAGTGCGCTGGAGGTCGACCTGCACCGGGTGCGCGAGGACCTTTTGCCGATCCTCCTGCTGGCCCTCGTGGCGGTGTTTGTCGCGACGTTCGGGGTCGCGCTGTTCCTCTGGCCCGTCTCGGGCATGCCGCTGCTCGCGTGCCTGCTTCTCGCCTCGCTGGTCGCCACCACCGACCCGGTGGCGGTGATCGCGATCTTCCGCGATGTGGGCGCGCCGGAGCGGCTGACCCGGCTGGTCGAGGGCGAGAGCCTGTTCAACGATGCCGCCGCCATCTCGCTGGCGCTGATCTTCTCGGCGGCAATCATCGCTCCCGGCTCGGTCGGTGTGGCCGAGGCGATCAGGGATCTCGTCCTCCTGCCGATCGGCGGCGTGCTGCTCGGCCTCGGCGCTGCCTGGCTGTTCATCCAGTTGCTGAAGCTGATCGGCGAGGACCGGGTCACCACCGCCTCGCTCAGCCTGGCGCTTCCCTATCTGTGCTTCTGGGCGGCGGAACGGCTCCTCCACGTCTCCGGCGTGGTCGCCGTTGCCACCGCCGGCGTCGCCCTCGCCTCGCTGGCGCCGGGACGGGTCACCGGGGTGCTGTGGCGGCACCTGTCGGATACCTGGCAGCAGCTCGCCTCCTGGTCGTCGATCCTGATCTTCGTGCTCACCTCGCTCCTTTTGCCGCGCATGCTGTCGGACCTGCGGCCGTTCGATTTCGTGCTGCTGCTGGTGGTCTTCGTCGCCGCCCTCCTGACCCGCGCACTCGTGCTGTTCGGCCTGCTGCCGCTGCTGACGCGGATAGGCCTGTCGTCCTCCGTCTCCGTCCCGTACCGGCTGGTCGTGCTGTGGGGCGGCCTGCGCGGGTCGATGACCCTTGCGCTCGCCCTCGCGGTCATGGAGAACCCCGCGATCCCGCGCCCGATCGCCGCCTTCGTGGTCACGCTGGCGACCGGCTTCACGCTGCTGACGCTGCTGGTGCAGGGGACGACGCTGCGGCCGCTCATCGAGCGGCTCGGCCTCGACCGCCTGAGCGAGGTCGACCGGGCGGTGCGCGACCTGGCGCTCGACGTCGCCGGCGGCCGCGTCAGCCGGGTCGCCGCAAAGATGCGGCGGCGCTTCGGCCACGCCCCGGCCGATGCGTCGGACCCGGACCCGGCCAGCGACATCACCGGCATCCTCCCGCTCGGCCCCTCGGCCGATACGGTCCCCCAAGGGGCGCGGACGGCGATCGCACTGGTCGCGCTGACGGCGCGCGAGCGCGAGACGATCCTCGAGCATTTCGCCAGCGGCACGGTCGCGCCGCCGGTCGCCCGGCGCCTGGCGGCAGATGCGCGGCGTCGCCTCGACCTGGCACGGCTCGGCGGGATGGAAGGCTACCGCGCCGCCAACGAAGCGGAAGTGGACTTCGCCACGGTCGACCGGCTGGCCTTCGCCCTGCAGCGCCGCCTCGGCTACAGCCGGCTCCTGTCGCAACGCCTGGCCGGGCGATTCGAGATGCTCATCGAATCGCTGCTCGTCGTCGGATCGCTGCAGCGAATCGCCGAACAGGAGCTGCAGCCGGTCCTCGGGCCTGCGACCGTGGCCGAGGCGGGCCGGGTCATGGCCGAGCGCCAGGCTTTGCTCGAACGTGAGATCGCGGCGGTCCGCCTGCAGTACCCGGCCTATGTCACGGCGCTGGAACGCTGCTTTGTCGAGCGGGCGGCGCGGGCCGTCGAGATGGTCGAGATCGAGCGGCTCCGTCGCTCGGGCGTGATCAGCAGCGAGGTCGAGCGCGACGTGCTGGCGGAACTTTCCGCGCGCGGCGACACCCACCTGCGCCGGCCGCCTCTCGATCTTGGCCTCGACACCGCGACGCTGATCGAGCGGAGCGAGCTGTTCGCGGACCTTTCGCCGCGCGAGCGGCAGGATCTGGCGCCGCTGATGCGGCCGTTCTTCGCCGAGCCCGGCATGCGGATCATCAGCCGCGGCGAGATCGGCAACGCCGCCTATTTCATTTCGTCCGGCGCCGTCGAGATCGACACCGGCGCCAGCCTGGTGCGGCTCGGCCGCGGCGACATCTTCGGCGAGATGGCATTGCTCTTCGACCAGCGCCGGCAGGCCGACGTCACCGCCATCGCCTATTGCGCCCTGCTCCGCCTATCGGCCGCCGACTTCCAGCGCTTCCTGGCGCGGCACCCGGCGCTCAGGCACCGCATCGAGGCGCTCGCCCTTCGGCGACGCGAGGAAAATGCCGCGAGCCCCGCGCTGGCCGGCGGCGCCGGCGAGGATTCCGCCGCGCCGGGCCGAGTCGGTTCAGTCGAAAGCTTCGGCGAGGTCGAGGATCCGGAAGCGCACTTCCTCGCGGCCGCGGAAGCGGTCGAGCGATAGCGTGCCGGCCGCATGCACCGGCCGGTCGCGGGCTTCCAGCAGCCGGCGGCCGACCGGGGTTTCGGCGGCCTTGAAGGCGATCGCCGAGATGCTGCTGCCGTCGGCGCCCGAGAGCGTCGCGCGGACATGGCCCTTGCCGACGATCGAGGAAGAGCCGATGCGGTGCCGCGGCAGCGCGAAGACCGGCTCGCCGTGGCCGGCGCCAAACGGGCCGGCGCGGGCGATGGTGGCGTAGAGGGCCGGCGTCAGGCCGGCCGCGCTGACCGAGCCGTCGAGCCTCAGCGTGTCGCCCTCGCGCAGCGCCCCGACGGACGCGGCGGCGCCCGCCTCCAGGAACGCGCGCAGGTCGCCGAGCCGCTCCTTCTGCACGGTCACGCCGGCCGCCATGGCATGGCCGCCGCCCTTGACCAGAATACCCGCCGCCACCGCCTCGCGCACCAGCCGGCCGAGGTCGAAGCCGGGGATCGACCGGCCCGAACCGGTGCCGCGCCCGGACGCGTCGAAGGCGATGGCGAAGGCCGGCCGGCGGTGGCGCTCCTTCAGCCGCGCCGCTAGCAGGCCGACGATGCCGGGATGCCAGCCGGCCGAGCCGGCGACCAGCACGGCCGGCCCCTCGCCCGTGCCGATCTCCGCCGCGACTTCGGCCTCCGCCTCCTGGAGCATCGCCTGCTCCATCGCCTGGCGCTCCTCGTTCAGCCCGTGCAGCCGCGCCGCCAGCTCGTCCGCCTCCGACGTCTCGTCGAGGCACAGCAGCCGGCTGCCGAGCCAGGCGTCGCCGATGCGGCCGCCGGCGTTGATCCGCGGACCGATGAGGAAGCCGAGATGGTGGCACTCGACCGGTCCGGCGAGTCGCGCCACGCGGGCCAGGGCGGAGAGCCCGACATTGCGCTGCGCGTGCATGACACGGAGGCCCTGCACGACGAAGGCGCGGTTCAGCCCGACCAGCGGGACGACGTCGCAGACGGTCGCCAGCGCGACGAGATCCAGCATCTGGAAGATGTCCGGCAGCGAGGCCGCCGGCCGTCCGCGCCGCCGCAATTCCCGCGCCAGGGCGACGAGACTCATGAACACCACTCCGGCGGCGCAGAGGTGACCGAGGCCGGATAAGTCGTCCTGCCGGTTGGGGTTCACCACCGCCCTTGCCGCAGGAAGCTCGGGCCCGGTCTGGTGATGGTCGAGCACGACGACGTCGACGCCGAGTTCACGGGCCGCGTCGATCGATTCGAAGCTGCCGGTGCCGCAGTCGACGGTGACGATCAGCGTCGCGCCGTCGGACGCGAGCTCGCGCATAGCCTCGGGGTTCGGCCCGTAGCCCTCGGTGATGCGGTCGGGAATTCGGATCGTTGCGGTAACGCCGAAATGGTTGAGGTACCGCCAGAGAAGCGCCGCCGAGGCGGCTCCGTCGACGTCGTAGTCGCCGAAGATCGCGACCGTCTCGCCCGCGTCGATCGCATCGGCGAGGCGCGCCGCGGCGGCGTCCATGTCGGTCAGTGTCGCCGGGTCCGGCATCAGGTCGCGCAGCCGCGGCTCGAGGAATGCCAGCGCGTCCGCGTCGCCGATGCCGCGGCCGGCCAGCACCCGGCTGACGATATCGGGCAGGCCGTGGATCTGGGCGATGCGCAGCGCCGCGCCCTCGGCACGCGTGTCGAGGGCATTCAGCCAGCGCCGGCCCCCGAGGGAGGAATCGACGCCGAGAAAGGTGCGCGCGGTATCGGACATGCCCTCGTTCTGGCGACGCGCGGCGGCCGGTGCAAGAGCGTTCAGGTCGCGAACTTCGTCCGGTCGTAATGCTGCGCCCGCATCTCGCGGATGGTGCGGGAACGCGAGCGCATCACCAGCGTGTGGGTCGTCACCCGGTCCCGATAGAAGCGCACGCCGTCGAGCAGGTTGCCGTCGGTGACGCCGGTCGCGGCGAAGATCACGTCGCCGGACGCCATCTCCTCGGCAGTATAGATCCGGTAGGGATCGCTGATCCCCATCTTCTCGGCGCGGGCGCGCTTTTCGTTGGTGTTGAGCTGCAGCCGCCCCTGCATCTGGCCGCCGGTGCAGCGCAGGGCAGCCGCCGCCAGGACGCCTTCCGGCGCGCCGCCGATGCCCATGTAGATGTCGATGCCGGTCTCTTCCGGGTCGGTCGTGTGGATCACGCCGGCGACGTCGCCGTCGCCGATCAGGCGGATCGCCGCGCCCGCCGCGCGGACCGTCTCGATCAGCTGCGCGTGACGGGGACGGTCGAGGATGCAGGCGGTGATCTCGGAGACCTGCACGCCCTTCGCCTTGGCCAGCGCCGCGAGGTTCTCCTCGGGCGACAGCGCGAGGTTGACGATGCCGTCCGGATAGCCGGGGCCCACGGCGATCTTCTCCATGTAGACGTCGGGCGCGTTGAGCAGGCTGCCGCGCACCGCCATGGCGATGACCGCGAGCGAATTCGGCAGGTTCTTGGCGCAGACCGTGGTGCCCTCGAGCGGATCCAGCGCGATATCGACCTTCGGCCCGGCCTTGGTGCCGACCGATTCGCCGATATAGAGCATCGGCGCCTCGTCGCGCTCGCCCTCGCCGATGACGATGACGCCGTCGATCGCCAGCTGGTTGAGCTCGGAGCGCATCGCGTCGACGGCGGCCTGGTCGGCGGCCTTCTCGTCGCCGCGGCCGCGCAGCCTCGCCGCCGCGACCGCCGCCTTCTCGGTGACCCGGGCGATCTCGAGAGTGAGCACCCGGTCCAGCATCTCGCCGCCACCATTGCCGTCGGTCATGTCCCCGTCTCCTCCTGCGGGGTCCGGATGTCGTCCCCGGTCGCCGCCTGCGCCTGATATGTCCCGGCAGTGTGAAAGCGCAATGTCATCGAGGCGGAACGCCCGGCGCGCCCCCTTCGCGATCCGGCGAGAGCGCCGTTAGTTCAGCGCCTCGATGCGGATCATCTTCGGCTCGCCCTTCAGGTGCCCGTCCTTCGAGACCGCCTCCAGCGCCTTGCGGACGGCAGCTTCCGTGGTCTCGTGGGTGACGAGAATGACCGGCGCGGTGGACGGATCGCCGGCGCCCGGCAGCTTGCGCTGCACGATCGATTCCAGCGAGATCTGGTTCTCCGCCATCCGCCGGGCGATCGAGGCGAAGGCCCCGACCCGGTCGTAGACGGACAGGCGGATGTAGTAGCCGCCCTCGTGGGCCCGCATCCGGGCCCGCTTGTAGGGCGCGAGCTTGGCCGGAGGCAGGCCGAGCGTCGGCGGCAGTACGCCGCCGGCGACGTCCATGATGTCCGAAAGCACCGCCGATGCGGTCGCCTCGCCGCCGGCGCCGGGACCGGCGAGCAGGATCGAGCCGAGCAGGTCGGTGTCGACGGCGACGGCGTTGGTCACGCCGTCCACCTGCGCCATCGCCGAGCTCGACGGGATCATCGTCGGATGCACGCGCTGCTCGATGCCGCTGTCGGTGCGGCGGGCGACGGCGAGCAGCTTGATCCGGTAGCCGAGCTCGGCGGCGGCCGCGATGTCGTCGTTGGTGACCGCCGAGATCCCCTCGATGAAGACGCTCTCGAGGTCGATCTCGCAGCCGAAGGCGAGCGACGTCAGGATCGCCAGCTTGTGCGCGGCGTCGAAGCCGCCGATGTCGAAGGTCGGGTCCGCCTCGGCATAGCCGAGCCGCTGGGCGTCGGCCAGGCAGTCGTCGAAGGCGATGCCCTCGGCCTCCATGCGGGTGAGCATGTAGTTGCAGGTGCCGTTGAGGATGCCGTAGACGCGGCTGACGCTATTGCCGGAAAGGCCCTCGCGCATCGTCTTGATGATCGGGATGCCGCCGGCGACCGCCGCCTCGAACAGGATCTCGGTGCCCTTGCGGGCGGCCAGCCGCGCCAGCGAGACGCCGTGATGGGCGAGCAGCGCCTTGTTGGCGGTGACCACCGGGATGCCGCGGCCGAGCGCGGCCTTCACCGCCTCGTGGGCCGGCCCGTCGGCACCGCCGACGAGTTCGACGAAGACGTCGATCTCGGCTTCGGCGGCCAGCGCCACGGGATCGTCGAACCAGGCGAGTCCGGCGATGTCGATGCCTCGATCCTTGGTGCGGTCGCGCGCCGAGACCGCGACGATTTCGATCTGCCGGCCGACGCGGTTCGCCAGCGTCTCGGCCTTAGCTTCAATCAGTCGGGCGAGGCTGGCGCCAACGGTTCCGAGCCCGGCCAGGCCGAGTCGCAGGGGACTGTTCATGGGTACCTGATCGTTCTTGGCGTCGCGGCCGGGCACCGTCAGGACCCGGCGAAGGAAACGACCTTCTGCCCGGCTTCCTCGCCCGTGGCAAGGAACCGGCGGATGTTGCGCGCCGCCTGCCGGATCCGATGCTCGTTCTCGACCAGCGCGATGCGGACATGATCGTCGCCGTGCTCGCCGAAGCCGATGCCCGGCGCCACGGCGACATCCGCCTTCTCGATCAGCAGCTTGGAGAACTCCAGCGAGCCCATGCCGCGATAGGCGGGCGGCAGCGGCGCCCAAGCGAACATCGTCGAGGAGGGCGCGGGAATCTGCCATCCGGCACGCCCGAACGAATCCACCAGCACGTCGCGGCGACGGCGATAGACCGTCCGCACTTCCTCGATCACCTCGTCCCCGGCATTGAGCGCGGCGGTGGCGGCGACCTGGATCGGCGTGAAGGCGCCGTAGTCGAGATAGGATTTCACCCGCGCCAGCGCCGCCAGCAGCCGTTCGTTGCCGACGGCAAAGCCCATCCGCCAGCCCGGCATCGAGAAGGTCTTCGACATCGAGGTGAACTCGACGGCGACGTCGATCGCCCCGTCGACCTCGAGGATCGAGGGCGGCGGCGAGCCGTCGAAGAAGATCTCGGCGTAGGCGAGGTCGGAGAGGATGGCGATCGAGTGCTTGCGCGCGAAGGCGACGACCTCGCGGTAGAAATCGAGATCGGCCTCGAAGGCGGTGGGATTGGCCGGGTAGTTGAGGATGATCGCGATCGGCTTGGGGATCGAATAGCGTACCGCCCTGTCGATCGCGACCATGAAGTCGGCATCCGGCTTGGCGGGAATGGCGCGGATCGTGCCGCCGGCCATCAGGAAGCCGAAGGCATGGATCGGATAGGTCGGATTCGGGCACAGCACCACGTCGCCGGGCGCGGTGATCGCCTGCGCCATGTTGGCGAAGCCTTCCTTGGAGCCGAGCGTCGCCACGACCTGCGTCGCCGGATCGAGCTTCACCCCGAAGCGCCGCTGATAATAGGCGGCCTGCGCCTTGCGCAGGCCGGCAATGCCCTTCGACGCCGAATAGCGGTGCGAGCGCGGGTCGCGGATCACTTCGCAGAGCTTGTCGACGATGAATTTCGGCGTCGGCAGGTCCGGATTGCCCATGCCGAGATCGATGATGTCGGCGCCGCGGGCGCGTGCCGCCGCCTTCAGCCGGTTGACCTCCTCGAAGACGTAGGGCGGCAGTCTGCGGACTTTGTGAAATTCTTCCATGGTGCTCGTCTCCCGGCTGGTGAGCGGGAATGGCGTAAACGACGGTCGGCGTCTACTGTCCGGCCTCGATTTGGCGCAGCACGTCCTCCGGGCTCTGCGGACGCGTCGCCGCCGGCTGCTGTGCCTGCGGGCGGCGCGCCAGGGCCGCCTCGACCTCGGCCGCCTGCTGCTGACGCAGCGCCTGCAGCCGCGCCACCTGGGCCGGGCCGCTCGACGGCGCCGTCACCGCGCGCTGCTGGGCCATGGCGCCAAGCTGCGCCTGCCCGGCCTGCGCCTCGGCATCCGTCAGCTGCGGCGCCGCGGCCTTCGGCATGGCGCCCAGCAGCGGATAGCCGTCCTCGTCGCGCTGCTGCGCCGAGGCCACGGACGGCGCCGCGGCCAGCCGCATCGCGCCGATGGAGGTGTCTTCGTCGTCGCCGAACATCGCCTGGCAGCCGGCAGCCGGCAGGACGGCGCCGCAGACGGCAAGGGTTCGCAGCAGGGAAAGCGGTATCATTGCCAGAAGGGCCTTCTTGAAACAGCACTTTGTCTCATATCCTAGAGAGTGACCGTTTACAAAGCGACACGGCGCGAATGTCGAGGCGCCGCCGCGCGGGCCGGATGGCGCCGCAGGCGTAGCCGGATCGGGCGCGAGAAAAGTCGGCGACGGGCATTACGGGAGGACGAAGGATGACGGCCAAGCAGCCGCACGAAGGCAAGGGCCCCGGACCGATCGGCGACGACTACGTCGTCCGCGATCCGGAAGCCTTCGCGCGCAACATGGCGCGCATGCTGGAGCAGATCGGCAAGGCGGCCGCAGCATGGGTCGAGCCGCGCGAAAAGGGCGAGGTCGTCGACAGCGGCCCGCTGCCGATGAGCGAACTGGTGACCACCTTGTCCAAGGTATCCGAATACTGGCTCACCGACCCGGCTCGCGCCATCGAGGCGCAAACCAATCTCTTCGCCGGCTACATGGCCGTGTGGAACAACTCGATACGGCGCCTGGCGGGCGACACCGACCTGCCGCCGATCGCCCCGGCCACCGGCGACAAGCGGTTTGCCGACGCCGAATGGCAGAACCACCCGTTCTTCGACTTCATCAAGCAGGCCTATCTGACCACGGCCCGATGGGCCGACGACCTGGTGGACAAGGCCGAGGGGCTCGACCCGCACACCCGCCAGAAGGCGGCCTTCTACGTGCGGCAGATATCGAACGCCATCTCGCCGTCCAACTTCGTCGTCACCAATCCCGAGCTGTATCGCGAGACCGTCGCCTGCAACGGCGAGAACCTCGTCCGCGGCATGAAGATGTTCGCCGAGGACATGGCCGCCGGGCACGGCACGCTGAAGCTGCGGCAGGCGGACTATTCGGCCTTCAAGGTCGGTCGCGACATGGCGGTGACCCCCGGCAAGGTCGTCGCCCAGAACGACGTCTGCCAGATCATCCAGTACGCGCCGCAGACCGAGACGGTGTTCAAGCGGCCGCTGCTGATCGTGCCGCCCTGGATCAACAAGTTCTACATCCTCGACCTGAACCCCGAGAAGTCGCTGATCGCCTGGCTGGTCGGCCAGGGCCACACGGTCTTCGTCGTCTCCTGGGTGAATCCGTCCGAGAAGCAGGCCGAGAAGGACTGGCAGGCCTATATCGAGGAAGGCATCGTCTTCGCCCTCGACACGATCGAGGCGGCGACCGGCCAGCGCGAGGTCAACGCCGTCGGCTACTGCGTCGGCGGCACGCTGCTTGGCGCCTCGCTGGCCTATCTCAAGGCCGGCGGCGACGAGCGCATCCGCTCCGCCACCTTCCTGACCACCCAGATCGACTTTACCCATGCCGGCGACCTGAAGGTCTTCGTCGACGAGGCGCAGCTGAAGCTGATCGAGCGGTCCATGGACGCCAAGGGCTATCTCGACGGCTCGCAGATGGCCACGGCCTTCAACATGCTGCGGTCCGGCGATCTGATCTGGCCGTATTTCGTCAACAACTATCTCAAGGGCAAGGAGCCCCTGCCCTTCGACCTGCTCTACTGGAACGCCGATTCCACCCGCATGCCGAAGGCCAACCACCTGTTCTACCTGCGCAACTGCTATCTCGAGAACAACCTGTCGCACGGCAGGATGGAGATCGGCGGCCGCCGGCTCGACCTGTCGACGGTCGACATCCCGATCTACAACCTCGCCACCAAGGAAGACCACATCGCGCCGGCGCGCAGCGTCTATGTCGGCAGCCTCGCCTTCGGCTCGGACGTCACCTTCGTCCTCACCGGCTCCGGTCACATCGCCGGCGTTGTCAATCCGCCGGCCAAGCAGAAGTACCAGTTCTGGACCGGCCCCTCGCCCGACATCGGCCGCAGCTACGAGGACTGGCTGCTCGCCGCCGCCGAAACGCCCGGCTCCTGGTGGCCGCACTGGCAGGAATGGCTGGCGCCCCAGTCCGGGCCGAAGGTCAAGGCGCGCAAGCCGGGCGGCCGCAAGCTGAAGCCGATCGAGGATGCGCCGGGCTCATACGTGAAGGTCATGGCGTAGGCTACGCTCCGTTGCCTGCGGCACCAGGGGTTGAAGCAGGGCCGGTTCGGTGCGACATCAGCGTGAACGTCCCGCCCTTTTCCGTCCCGATCGTCGACCGGCAGCATCGCCCATGACCACCTATCTCGCAGCCGAAGCCAACCCGACGCGCAACACCGGCGCGATCCGGCTCTACGACGCGGCGGCCTTCGACGGCATGCGCCGCGCCTGCCAGTTGACGGCGCGATGCCTCGACGAGCTGGCGGCGATCGTCGAGCCGGGGCTGCCGACCGAGGCGATCGACCGGTTCGTCTACGATTTCGCCATCGCCAACGACGCGGTCCCGGCGACGCTGAACTATCGCGGCTACACCAAGAGCGTCTGCACCTCGATCAACCATGTCGTCTGCCACGGCATCCCGAACGACAAGCCGCTCAAGGAAGGCGACATCGTCAATATCGACGTGACGCTGATCGTCGACGGCTGGCACGGCGACTCCTCGCGCATGTACCCGGTCGGCCGGATCAAGCGGGCGGCCGAGCGGCTGTGCGACGTCACCTATCGCTCGCTGCTGCTGGGCATCGAGCAGGTCCGCCCGGGCGGAAACATCGGCGATATCGGGGAGGCGATCCAGACCTTCGCCGAGGCCGAGCGCTGCTCGGTGGTGCGCGACTTCTGCGGCCACGGCGTCGGTCGCTTGTTCCACGACGCGCCGAACATTCTGCATTACGGCCGCCGCGGCGAAGGTCCGGAAATGCGCCCCGGCATGATCTTCACCATCGAGCCGATGATCAATATCGGCCGGCCGCACGTGAAGATCCTCAACGACGGCTGGACCGCGGTGACGCGGGACCGTTCGCTGTCGGCGCAATACGAGCACACGGTGGGCGTCACCGAGACGGGCTGCGAGGTCTTCACGCTCTCGCCGGCCGGTCTGCATACGCCCGGGCTCGCCGCCGACGACCCGGCCAGCCCGGCCGACTAGCCGCCATGTCGCCCGCCGGCCCCGAGGAGGAAACCGAACTGCCGGGTCTCTCGGAAGCCGGTTCGAGCCGGCATTCTCCCGACGCTACGGGCAGCGACCGGCAGGCCTCGCCCGCTCCGCACCACGACGGCCACCGCGACCGGCTACGCGAGCGCTTCGCCGCGGCGGGCGCCGATGCCCTCGCCGACTACGAACTGCTCGAGCTGATCCTGTTCCGGACGATCCCGCGCCGCGACGTCAAGCCGATCGCCAAGGCGCTTATCGCGCGCTTCGGCTCGCTTGCCGAGGTGCTCAACGCGCCGCGCCGCCGGCTCACCGAGGTCGCCGGGGTGAAGGACGCTGTGGCCCTCGACCTCTCCATCGTCGCCGCCATCAACCAGCGGGCCATGCGCTCGGCGGTCCGGCGGCGGGAGGTGCTGTCCTCCTGGGCGGCGGTGCTCGACTACTGCACGGCCGCGATGGCGCACGAGAGCCGCGAGCAGTTCCGCATCCTGTTCCTCGACAAGAAGAATGCCCTGATCGCCGACGAGGTGCAGGGCACCGGCACTGTCGACCACACGCCGGTCTATCCCCGCGAAGTGGTCCGCCGGGCGCTCGAACTGTCGGCCACCGCGATCATCCTGGTGCACAACCACCCCTCCGGCGACCCGACGCCCTCCCGCGCCGATATCGAGATGACCCGGACCATCGCCGAGATCGCCCGGCCGCTGGGCATCGAGCTTCACGACCACATCATCATCGGCAAGGCCGGCCATGCCAGCCTGAAAGGCCTCAGGCTCATCTGAAGCCGGCTCTTCCATCCTCGAAATAACAGCCGGCGGCCGCTTGCCGCAGGGAAACGCGCGGTATATCGTAAGCATATCGTCGTTTCGTTACACTGGATTCGACATGCCCAGGCCCCGGTTAAGCTTTACGACCTTTAACCTTCTCAATCTCAACAGGCCGGGACTGCCGCTCTACAAGTCGAGCCGACCCTGGACTCTGGAAGAATACGACGCCAAGATCGACTACACGGCCCGGCAGCTGAAAACCCTGCGGTCCGATGTCTACGGCTTCCAGGAGCTCTGGCACGGCGACGCCCTCGGCGACGTCCTGAGCGCGGCAGGGATGGAGCAGGGCTACACGGCGCTGGTCCCGCCCGGCCATGACGGCACGCGCATCGTCTGCGCCGGGGCGGTCAGGAACGAGATCCTCGCGAGCGATCCGGAGTGGATCGAGCACTTCCCGGACGACTTCGTGCTGCGCAGCGGCGGCGACGACGAGCAGACCAGCGATATCTCGGTGTCGGTCACCGGATTTTCCCGACCGGTCCTGCACTTCCGGATCAAGCCGGTGGCGAACGCGGCCGCGATCCACGTCTTCGTCTGCCACCTGAAGTCGAAGGCGCCGACGCAGATCTTTCGCGAGCCGTGGTACCAGCCGCCGGTGCACTCCCCCTATGCCGAAGCGATCGGCGGCGGCCTCTCCACCATCCGGCGCACCGCCGAGGCGACGGCGCTGCGGATGATCCTGACGAAGCTGATGAAGGGCACCAACGATCCGGTCGTCGTCCTCGGCGACGTCAATGACGGGCTGCTCAGCAACACCCTGAACATCCTCACCGGCCAGCCGCGCTATCTCATGGGCTTCCAGACCGGCGGCGGCGACACGGATCTCTATACAGCCCAGACCCTGCAGCAATATCGCAGCACGCGCGACGTCTACTACACCCACGTCTTCCAGAACGAGCGGGAATCGCTGGACCAGATCCTGGTCAGCCAGGAATTCTACGACAACAGCCGCCGGCGCATCTGGAGCTTCAAGGACCTCGTCGTCCAGAACGACCACCTGAACTTCGAGGAGCATCGCGACCTCGGGTCGAACGACCATGGCGTCATCCGCGCCACCTTCGAGTTCAACCCGCTGAAGACCGCCGCGGAGGAGGCCACGGGCTGAGCCGCCGCCCGGTCAGTGGAGCAGACCGCCATCCTTCACCAGCCGCACCTCGCGCGGCTTGATCAGGCCTGCGTGCATCACCCGCACCGAGTGGATTGCCGCCTCGACCTCGCGCTCCCAATGGTCGAGGAACTGCTTCAGCCGAGGATAGTCGGGCGCCAGATCCTCGAACTGCCAGAAGAAGCTCTGCAGGAAGCTCGGATGATCCGGCATCCGGTACAGCACCTCGGCGCTCGTGAGGCCGTAGCCCCCGAGCATGCGGACGAATTGCGGGTCGGCAGTTCTGGTCGTGGTCATCGGCGCACCCCATCGCAGCGCCAGCCGGACAGAGGCCGGCAGACAAATGCTGCGGCGCAAGTGGTTAACAATGGCTTAAGCGGCCGCCGTCTGGCAAGCCGGCAGCGGTGCGGCGAAACGCTCAGCCGCGCGGCGTGCGCAGCCGCGAGCGGCCGCCGTCGATGCCGATCACCTGCCCGGTGATCCACGCCCCCGCCTCCGTAAGCAGCAACTCGCCCATGGCGGCGATGTCGCCGGTGGTGCCGAGCCGCGGGATCGGGTGCAGGCTCGCCACCGCCTCCGCCATGCGCGGCGATCCGGCGACGGTACGGCCGAGCTTCGTGTCGAGCAGCGACGGCGCGATGGCGTTGACCCGGATCTGCGGCGCGAACTCCGCCGCCAGCGACCTGACCAGGCCGACCACCGCGCCCTTCGCCATGGCGATCGAGGCGTGCGCGGCAAAGCCCTGGTCGACGGCGACGGTCGAGAACAGCAGCACGCTGGCGCCGCCGGGGGCGGCCTTCAGCCCTGGCAGCAGGACCTGAATCACTTTCGCCGCCCCGAGCGCGTTGATCCTGAAATCGTTGAGGAAGTCGTCCTCGCCGAGCCGGTCGAACGGCTTCAGCGTGATCGTGCCCGCCGCATAGACGAGACCGTCGAGCGGCTCGGTCGCAAAGTCCGCCAGGCGCCGGATGCCGGCATCGTCGAGGACGTCGAGCACGACCGGCTGGGCGCCGAGTTCCGCCGCGAGCGGCTCGATGCCGTCCGCCGTCCGCCCGGTCAGGACAAGGTCGTGCCCCGAGGCCGCCAGCCGCCGCGCCATCGCCTCGCCGACGCCGCCCTGTCCGCCCACGATCAGATATCTCGCCATGCCGCCCTCCGGTGAAGGGCCGGCAGATGCGCCGCGGCGCGGAAGCTGCAAGTGCGACACGGACGCGCGGCCCGCAAACACTTGACTATGTCAAGGTTTCAGAAATGATGAAGCCTCTCTCCCTCCGGAGGCCTCGCATGGCGTTGTCCGACGAGATCGCTGCCGTCCGCGACTTCAATCGCTTCTACACACGGCAGATCGGCCTTCTCGAGGAGGGGCTGCTCAAGACGCCGTACACGCTCGGCCAGGCGCGTCTCATCTATGAGATCGCGACACGCACCAGTGCCGCCGCCATCGACCTTGCCCGCTCGCTCGACATGGATCAGGGACTGCTCAGCCGCATGCTGAAAGCGCTGGAAGGGCAAGGGCTCGTGGTCCGTTCACCCTCCAGCCATGACCAGCGGCGGTCCGTTCTCGGCCTGACCGACAAGGGCGCGGAAGTCTTCGCCGAACTCGACGCCGCATCGGCGGAAGCCGTTGCCGCCTGGCTGGCCCCGCTGGCGCAAGAGGATCGCCAGAGGCTGGTGGCAGCCATGAAGGAACTTCGCCGCCTCATCGAGGGACGACGGACAGCGCCGGTCCTGCGTGATCCCGCCGTCGGCGATCTCGCCTGGGTCACGCATCGCCAGGCCGTTCTCTACGCCAGCGAGTACGGTTTCGACTGGACCTACGAGGCGCTGGTCGCCCGCATCGTGTCGGATTTCGCCAGCCATTTCGATGCTCAACGCGAGCGCTGCTGGATTGCCGAACAGGATGGCGCGATCGTCGGCTCCGTCTTCGTGGTCCGGCAGTCCGACTCCGTGGCAAAGCTCCGCCTGCTCTATGTCGAGCCGTCCGCGCGCGGCCAGGGTCTCGGGGCCAACCTGGTGGGGCGGGCCGTCGGCTTCGCGGCTGATGCCGGCTACAGCGACATCACGCTGTGGACGAATTCCGTGCTGGTCGCGGCGCGCCGGCTCTATGAGGCGGCCGGATTCAGCCTCGTCGGCGAGGAGCCGCACCATAGTTTCGGCTGCGACCTCGTCGGGCAGACATGGAACAAACGTCTCGCCGACTGACCGGTTATTGCCTTAAGTATCAGCGGCTTGCGCCCGTCTCCGGACTCAGTTTGCGAAGGCGGGCGTAAGGGTCCCGCCGGCTGCCGCCAGCGCTTCCGGCGTGTCGACGTCGGTGCCGGCCGCCGCGCCGATCTCGATCTCCGTCAGCGCCTCCGGATGCGCCGCGATCACCGGGGCGGCACCCACGTCGCCCGCCAGCCTGGCGATGGCGTCGGCAAAGCGGGTCGACAGGATCACCGGGTTGCGGCGCCGGCCGCGATCCGTGGCCGCGACGATGGCGCCCTTGCCCTCGCCGGTGAACGCGGCGATCAGGCGGTCGAGATCGGCGGCACCCAGCAGCGGCTGGTCTGCCAGCATGACCAGCACGCCGTCCGCCGTGGCCGAGGCAGCGAAGCCGGCCTTCAGCGAGGTCGAAAGCCCGGCCTCGAAGTCCGGGTTGGCGACGATCTCGATCGGCAGTCCCGCGAGCGACGCCTCGATCGCCGCCTGCATGTGCCCTACCACCACCCGCACCCGCCCAGCGTTGCAGGCGGCGAGCGCCGTCTCCACCGACCGGCGGATCAACGGGACGCCGCCGAAGGTCGCCAGCAGCTTGTTCGGGCCGCCCATGCGGCTGGAACGCCCTGCGGCGAGCACGACGATATCGACCACCGGCTCCGCCGCCGCGGTCTCCGCCTCGCGCGGCTGTGGCCGCGAGGCGATCTCCATCAGCAGCCCGCCGACGCCCATGCGGCGGATATCGGCCGCGGTGACCGGGACGTCGGCCAGGATGCGCTGCAGCACCCAGTCGAAGCCGTTCTCCTTCGGACTGCGGGCACAGCCCGGCGCGCCGAGCACCGGCTGCCCGCCGAGCCGGCCGAGCAGCAGGAGATTGCCCGGATCGACCGGCATGCCGAGATGCTCCACCGTGCCGCCGGCCGCCTCGATCGCCGCCGGGATGACGTCGCCCCGGTCGATCACCGCCGAGGCGCCGAAGACCAGCGTCAGATCGGCGTCGCCCGGCTCTGCCAGCAGCGCTGCTAGCGCGTCGGTGTCGTGCGGGCAGCGGCGCTCGCTGACGATGCGGCTGCCGGTCGGGGCAAGCCGCGCCTCGGTCGCCTTGCGGGTCTTGTCGAGCACGCTCGGCTTCACCCCGGGAAGCTCGGTCTGGATCAGCGCCAAGCGCCGGGGCCGCCAGGGCGCGAGCCGGAAGGCGGGTGCCTCCCGCAGCAGCGCCAGCGCCGCCTCGACCGCGGCGCCGGCCACCGCAAGCGGGATGATCTTGACGGTCGCCACCATCCGGCCGGCTTCCACCGGCTCGTATTCGTCCAGCGTCGCCAGCGTGATACCCGGGTCGATGGCGTTCAGGGCGTCGACGACACGGCGATCGGGCAGAAACAGGCCGGCCGTCTCGGCATGGAGGTTGCACCGCCCGGTCGCCGCCTCCGCCACCCGGATCCCCGCCGCGCGGAGCGCATCGCCGATCGCCGCGGCCGCCGCATCCTCGGCGAGGTCGCCCGGATCGAGCCGGGCGGCGACGATCTCCGTCACGCCGGCCGAACGCAGCGCTGTCAGATCCTCCGCCGCGAGCCGGGCGCCCTTCTTCAGCCGACGGTCCGGCAGGCTGCGCGAATGCGCCAGGATCGCGCCTTCGGCCTCGTCGACGGGGACGCGGCCGAAGATCATGCCGCTGCCGTTTCGCCGCGGCGCTCGGCGAACATCTTGCGCTTGCGGAATCCGGCGATCACCGAGGCGAGGATGGCGACGGCGATCTCGCCCGGCGCCGAGGCGCCGATATCGGCGCCGATCGGCGCCTCGATCCTGGCGATGATCGCGGGCGAAAGCCCGGCTTCGGTCAGGCGGTCGACGCGCCGCGCATGGGTCTTCCGGCTGCCGAGCGCGCCGACATAGAAGCAGCCGACCTTCAGCGCCTCGATCAGCGGATAGTCGTCGATCTTCGGATCGTGGGTGATCGCGCAGACCGCCGTGTAGGCGTCGAGCGGCCGGGCAGCCAGCACGTCCTGCGGCCATTCGGCATGCAGCGGCACCCCCGGGAACCGGTCCGCGGTCGCGAAGGCGGTGCGCGGGTCGATGATCTCGACGTCGTAGCCGGCGAGCTTCGCCATCGGCGCCAGCGCCTGGCTGATATGCACGGCGCCGATGACGACGAGCCGTGGCGGTGGCAGATGCGCATTGAGGAACATCTCGCCGGCCTCGGTCTCGACGATGCCGGACTTGCCGGTCCGGATCACCCGGCCCACGGCCTCCTCCAGCGGGTCGCCGGCGAGTTCGGCCTCGCGCACCAGCCGCTGCCGGCCGCTCTCGAGGTCGGTCACCACGACGGCGGCGCGGCGGGCGGCGCGTTCCTCGTTGAGGGCGGCGAGAAGCGCGCGGTCCATCAGTTGACCCGCTCGACATAAACCCGGATGCGGCCGCCGCAGGAGAGGCCGACCCGCCATGCCGTCTCGTCGGCGACGCCGAATTCCAGCATCCGCGGCTCGCCCGCCTCGATGACGTCGCCGGCCTCGGCGACCACCGCGCCCTCGACGCAGCCGCCGGACACCGATCCCTCGAAATTGCCGTCGGAATCGATCACCAGATGGCTGCCCGTCGGCCGCGGCGCCGAGCCCCATGTCTCGACCACGGTGGCGAGCGCCACGCGCCGCCCCTCCGCCGCCCAGGCTTCTGCCGTCTTCAGGACGTCGAAATCCAGCGTTTCAGACATTTGCCGTCTCCTTCACCAGCGCCGCTGCAGGGCGCATGCTTCGTGCGCACCGCCGTCCGCCGCTCAGGCAGCGATCGACCGCTCCGCCGCCTCGAGCCAGAGCTTCGGATCGGTGTACCGGTCTCCGGTGCCCGTCAGCGCGTCGCAGAGCGCGCCCATCGCCTCCAGCGAATGCACCGACCGGAACTCGTCGACATGCGGCAGGATCGCCCGCACGCCCTTCGCCCGAGCCGAAAACCCGTCGAAGCGCAGGAGCGGGTTGAGCCAGATCAGACGCCGACAGGATTTATGCAGCCGCTCCATCTGTTTCGAGAGGTCCTCGACCGAATCGCGTTCGAGACCGTCGGTGATCAGCAACACGACCGCCCCCTGCGTCAGCACCCGCCGCGACCACTCGCGATTGAACGCACCCAGCGCGGCGCCGATGCGCGTGCCGCCGGACCAGTCTTTCACCGCGTCGGCGCAGTCGGCCAGCGCCTCGTCCGGATCCTTGCGGCGCATCTGCCGCGTGACGTTGGTGAGCCGCGTGCCGAACAGGAACGTGTGCACCCGCCGCCGCTTCTCGGTCAGTGCGTGCAGGAAATGCAGGAAGATCCGCGTGTACTGGCTCATCGAGCCGGAGATATCGGCGATCACCACCAGCGGCGGGTGGATCTCGCGGCGCGAGCGGAATTTCGGCAGCACGAGGTCGCCGCCGGTGCGCATCGACGCCCGCATCATCGCCCGCGGATCGATGCGCTGGCCGCGCGGATCGGGGCGGAAGCGGCGCGTGGCCACGCGGTCGGCCGGCAGGCGAAGCGCCGCGATGGCGCGCTTGGCTTCCGCCACTTCGGCCAGCGTCATCTGCGCGAAGTCCTTGCGCCGCAGCACCTCGTCGCCCGAGACGGTGAGGCTGGCGTCGATCTCAAGCTGCGGCTTCTCCTGGCGCGTCAGGCGCCGCTCGGCGTCCTCGAACATCGCCTCGGCCGCACGCCCCTCGCCGGCCCGCTTCTTCTCGGCCGAGGGCCGTGCCGGCGCGGTCGGCGAGAACATCGCGATCATCTTCTCGATCAGTTCGCGCGAGCGCCAGAACAGCCGGAACGCCTCGTCGAAGAGCGCGTCGTCCTCGTGGCGGGTGACGAGGACGGCATGCAGCGTCCAGTAGAAGTCGTCCCGCGACGCGAGCCCGGCGACCTTGACCGCCTCGATGGCGTCGATCGTCGTCGAGGGTCCGAGCTTCAGCCCGGCCTTCCGCAGCGCCCGGGCGAAGTAGACGATGTTGTCGGCGAGCCGGCCCTCCGGGTCGGCGACGGCCGGTCCGGGGCCGTTCATCGGGTCACGAGGCGGCAATTTGGCGTTTCACCTGCTCGAGGATCTCGCGGCTCTCGCCCCGCTCCATGCGCTGGATGTCGTCCTGGTACTTGAGCAGGACGCCGAGCGTGTCGGAGACATGGGCGGGATCGAGCGCGACGGCGTTGAGTTCGGTGAGGGCATTGGCCCAGTCGATCGTCTCGGCGACGCCCGGCGCCTTGAACAGGTCGATCTGGCGCAGCCGCTGCACGAAGGCGACGAGTTCCGCCGCGAGGTCCGCATTGGCGCGCGGCGCCTTGCGGTGGACGATCTCCAGTTCGCGATCGGCGCCCGGGTAGTCCACCCAGTGATAGAAGCAGCGGCGCTTCAACGCGTCGTGGATCTCGCGCGTGCGGTTGGTGGTGATGATGACGATCGGCGGCTCTGCGGCGCGGATCGTGCCAAGCTCCGGGATGGTCACCTGGTTGTCCGACAGGATCTCCAGCAGGAACGCCTCGAACGCCTCGTCGGTGCGGTCGAGCTCGTCGATCAGCAGTACCGGCGCGCGGCCCGGCTCGCCCTCGAGCGCCTGCAGGATCGGCCGTCGGATCAGGAAGCGTTCGGAGAAGATCTCGGAGCGCGTCGCGTCGCGGGAAGTGTCGCCGGAGGCTTCGCGCAGCCGGATCTCGATCATCTGCGCGGCGTAGTTCCACTCGTACAGCGCCGACGAGACGTCGAGGCCCTCGTAGCACTGCAGCCGGATCAGCGGCCGGCCGAGCGCCTGTGCCAGGACCTTGGCGATCTCCGTCTTGCCGACCCCCGCCTCGCCTTCCAGGAACAGCGGCCGCCCCATCTTCAGCGACAGGAACAGCACCGTGGCGAGCGCCCGGTCGGCGACGTAGTCCTCGCGATCGAGCAGGCGCTCCGTCTCGTCGATCGATGCCGGCAATGGGATTGTCACGGTTACGGCTTCCTGTGGGTAGGGGGGCGACGGTACGAGGCTAGAGCGTCCGGTAGCGACGGTCGAGATAGACCAGCGCCGGGCCGGGCGGGCCGCAGCGCAGCGCCACGACCTCACCGATCATCACCCGATGGGTGGCGACGAGGCGCGTGTCCCGCATCCGGCAGTCGAAGCCGGCCAGCGCCGAACGCAGCACCGGCGCGCCGGTCTGCATGATTTCCCACTCGCCGAGGGCAAAACGCTCGTCCGGATCGAGCCCGCCCTCCCCGGCAAAGGCGCGGGCCAGGTTCTCGTCGGCCCCGGACATGAGATTGAGCGCGAAATTGCCGTTCTCGGCAAAGCGGTCGTTGGCCGGGCTCGACGTGTTGAGGCACACGAGCAGCGTCGCCGGGTCGTCCGACACCGAGCAGGCGGACGACACCGTCACGCCGCGGCGGCCCGCCGGCCCGTCGGTGGTCGCCAGGTGCACCGCCGAGGCGAAGCGACTCATGGCTTGGCGAAAGCTGTCGCGGTCGATCGTCGATGTGGTCAGCAAACCGTCTTCCATGCATTGCGGCCGGATCCCGTACCGTTCACCGCACAAGATAGTGCGGCCGGCCGGGATTCGCACGGGGGGCGCGGGGCGACGCGGGGAGACGGCCCGTCCGGCCGCGACGAAAGGCGCCTGGCAGGCTGCGGGCCGAGGCGGGCACGCCATCTCGTCACGGCCGGCGCCGCGCGATAAGGTCGCATCATGTCCGATGCCAGCACGCCCCGCCGCCGGCTCCGCCGCGCCCTCCTCCTTGCCGCCGCCTGCCTGTCCGCTCCGGCGTGGGGACAACAGGCGGCCGGCCCGGCGCCGGTCGTCGTCGGCGTCGCGGCGCCGCTCTCAGGGAGCGAGGCTATCCTCGGCGAGCAACTGAGGGATGGTGCGGAAGCTGCCGTCGCGCGCCTGACCGGCGCCGCCGGCAGCGTCGAGACCGTCACCGCCGACACGGCCTGCTCGACGGAAGGTGGCCGCCAGGCGGCGGAGACCTTCGTGGCGACGAACGTGACGGTCGTCGTCGGCTTCCTCTGCACCGAGGCGATCGAGGCGGCCCTGCCGATCCTGCGTGAGGCCTCCATCCCGACGCTCGACGTCGGCGTGCGGGCGAACCGGCTGACCGATCGGCGGGAACGCACCGGCGACCTCGTCTGGCGGATCGCCCCGCGTTCCGACGCCGAGGCCGCGAGCGTCGCCCGTACCCTCGCCGCGCGCTGGCGCGACCAGCCGTTCGGGCTCGTCGAGGACGGCTCGATCACCGCGCGCGGCCTGACCGACACGGTGCGCCGGCTGCTCGAGGAACAGGGCATGGTGCCGCAGACGATCGACAATTACCGCCCGGCCGAGGAGAAGCAGTTCGCGCTGGTCCGCCGTCTGGAACGCACCGGCATCACCCGCTTCTTCATTGCCGGCGACCGACCGGACGTCGCCACGATCGCCCGCGATGCCGCCGAACTGGGCCTCGCGCTGGAGATCGTCGGGGGCGAATCGCTACTCGACGAGGCGAGCATCGACGTGCCGCTGCCGGACGGCATCGTCGCCGTCGCGCCGCGCATGCGCTTTCCCGAACTGAACGGCGGCGCCGACGCGTCGTCGCCGGCCGACGACACGGCGCCCAGGGGCTACTACAGCCCGGCCTATGCCGCGACCGAGATCGCCGTCGCCGCCGTGCGGGCTGCCCGCGAGAGCGGCCGGGCGATCCCCGCCCTGCTGCAGTCAGAGGCCTTCGCCACGGCGCTCGGCACGGTGCGCTTCGATGCCAAGGGCGATTCCGATCTCGACGTCTACCGGGTGCTGGTCTGGCGCGGCGACCACTTTGCCGACGACGCCGGCGGCTGAGCCATGAGCGGATGGCGGGCGGGGGCCCGCAACCTCATCAGCGACGTCCCGGGCATCAGCGTCGGCCATGCGTATGACGACGCGCTGCGGAGCGGCGCTACGGCGGTGATCTTCGACCGGCCGGCCGTCGCTTCGGTAGCGATTCTCGGCGGCGCGCCGGGCACGCGGGAGACCGCGCTGCTGGAGCCGGAAAACACCGTGCAGGCGATCGATGCGCTGGTGCTGTCCGGCGGCTCCGCCTTCGGCCTCGATGCGGGAGCCGGCGTCATGGCGCTCCTCGCCGAACAAGGCCGCGGCTTCGAGGTCGCGGGCGCCCGCGTCCCGATTGTCCCCGCGGCGATCCTCTTCGACCTCGCCAATGGTGGCGACAAGGCCTGGGGCCGCTTCCCGCCCTATCGCGACATGGGCTACGCCGCAGCCGCTGGCGCCGCGCGGGACTTCGCGATCGGCAGTGTCGGCGCCGGCGCCGGGTGCACCACGGCGACCGTCCGGGGCGGCCTCGGCTCAGCCTCCACCGTCCTGGCAAGCGGGATCACCGTCGCCGCCCTCGTCGCGGTCAATGCCGTCGGCTCGCCGCTGGTCGGATCGACCCGGCATTTCTGGGCCGCTCCCTTCGAGATCGAGGGGGAATTCGGCGGGCTGGGCCTGCCGTCTCCCTGGCCGGCCGACGGTGCCGACATGCGCACCAAGCTCGACGCGCGGCCCGGCGGCAACACCACGATCGGCATCGTCGCCACCGACGCGAGGCTCGACAAGGCCGGCGCGAGGCGCCTCGCCGTCGCGGCCCATGACGGCTTTGCCCGGGCGCTCTGGCCGGTCCATACCGATCTCGACGGCGACCTCGTCTTCGGCGTCGCGACAGGCGGCAGCGATGCCATCCTCGATCCGCGCCAGCGCGCCGAGCTCGGCGCCGCCGCGGCGGCGACCATGGCCCGCGCCATCGCCCGCGGCATCTTCGCCGCGACATCCGCCCGCGCCGACACGATGCGGAGCTGGCGCGATCTCTGAATCAACCCCGCGCCTCGAGCGCCACCAGAAAGCCGACAGACGATGATCCTGCGTTCCCTTCTCGCCGCCGCCCTTCTCGCCATGGCGCCGGCCTCCGCCCTCGCCTCGGAGGAACTGCCCTTCCTAGGGACGTGGGATTGCGAGGTCGCGACCTTCACCTTCACGCCCACCACCTATGACAACGGCTCGGAGGAAATGCCGATCGAGGAGGTGCAGGAAGGCAGCGACGGCTCCTACACGCTGCTCTTCGCCGACGACTATTTCATCACGCTGTCGGGCTTCACCGGCGACACGATGGGCTGGTTCTCCCCGGCAAGCGGCGACAACTTCTCCTGCACGCGCACCGACTGACGGAAGGGACCGAAGGCCCGGCACCGGCTGGCAATGGCCGCGGCTGAGGCTGGAAGCCGGGTCGCCAGGCCGGGAGTCGGGTTCGCCAGACCGAGGATACGGAGGTCCGATGGCTGGGGTTCCTGCCCATTGCGCGGCAGCATGCGAGCCCGTTGGTCGGTGCCGCCCCCGCGATGGCGACGGCGGCGGCCCGGATCGAGACCGGCGTGAGCAGTATCCCCGGCAGGACCGGTGCCCGCGCCGCCCGGATCCAACGCCGAGATCCGGCATCCATGACGATGCCCGCGTTGAGGCGGCGCCGCGCCTCTGATACATCGCCCCGGCAAGCCTCCATGCCCCGAAAGTGACCCTGCCGATGATCCCCCGCTATTCCCGCCCCGACATGGTCGCCGTCTGGTCGCAGGAGACGAAGTACCGGATCTGGTTCGAGATCGAGGCGCATGCCTGCGACGCGCTGGCCGAGCTCGGCGTCATCCCGGAAAGCGCCGCCCGGACGATCTGGGAGAAGGGCAATGCCGCAACCTTCGACGTCGATCGCATCGACGAGATCGAGCGCGAGACCAAGCACGACGTCATCGCCTTCCTTACCCATCTGTCGGAGATCGTCGGACCGGACGCCCGCTTCGTCCACCAGGGCATGACCTCGTCCGACGTGCTCGACACCTGTCTCAGCGTGCAGCTGGCCCGGGCCTCCGACATCCTCATCGCCGATCTCGACGGCCTGCTGGCGGCGCTGGAGCGGCGTGCCTTCGAGCATCGCGACACGGTCACCATCGGCCGCTCGCACGGCATCCACGCCGAGCCGACGACGTTCGGCGTCAAGCTCGCCCTCGCCTATGCCGAGTTCAGCCGCTGCCGCGAGCGCCTGGTCGCGGCCCGCGCCGAGATCGCCACCTGCGCCATCTCCGGCGCTGTCGGCACTTTCGCCAACATCGACCCGCGTGTGGAGCTGCATGTTGCCAAGGCCATGGGCCTGACGCCCGAGCCGGTGTCGACGCAGATCATCCCGCGCGACCGGCACGCGATGTTCTTCGCCACGCTCGGCGTCATCGCCTCGTCGATAGAGCGGCTGGCCACCGAGATCCGCCACCTGCAGCGCACCGAGGTGCTGGAGGTCGAGGAATATTTCGCCCCAGGCCAGAAGGGCTCGTCGGCGATGCCGCACAAGCGCAACCCGGTGCTGACCGAGAACCTCACCGGCCTTGCCCGCATGGTGCGGTCCTATGCGATGCCGGCGATGGAGAACGTCGCGCTCTGGCACGAGCGGGACATCTCCCACTCCTCGGTCGAGCGCTATATCGGGCCCGACGCGACGGTGACGCTCGACTTCGGCCTCGCCCGTCTGACCGGCGTCATCGACAAGCTCTTGGTCTATCCCGACCGCATGCTGGCCAACCTCAACAAGTTCAAGGGCCTCGTCCACTCGCAGCGGGTGCTGCTGGCGCTGACCCAGGCGGGCGTTTCCCGCGAGGACGCCTACCGTCTCGTGCAGCGCAACGCGATGAAGGTCTGGGAAGAGGACAAGGACTTCCTGACCGAGCTGCTCGCCGACCCGGAGGTCACGGCTGCGCTGCCTGAAGCCGAGCTGCGCGAAAAGTTCGATCTCGGCTACCACACCAAGCATGTCGGCACGATCTTCGAGCGGGTCTTCGGCCGCGCCGGCTGACGAAGGCGCCGGCCGGCGGGAACCGCGGGCCGGCACAGCCACTTTCTCTGTGGAAGCCGCCTGCTAACCCGGCGGCGAGGCCTTCAAGCCAAGGGAGACGCCGGTGAGCGACCCGACCAGCCCGCCCAGCCGCCGCAATCACAAGGTCTGGATCGCCGTCACCAGCATCGTGCTGGCGATCGTCGTCTACTTCGTCTTCTTCACCTCGACCCCCGAAGAGGCCACCCGAGACGGCGCCGGCGCGCCGCCGGTCGTGGGCGTCGAGCCGGCTGATGGCGATCCGGCAGCGGCAGACTGAGCCACACCCCTCGCCGCTGGCCGCGTTGCGGTTGACTTCGCGCGTCGCAGTTTGCATCTCCCGGGCATGCGCGTTGCCGAAGCCGACATCCTCATCATCCCCGGTTACAAGGGGTCCCCCGAAGATCACTGGCAGACCCGTTGGGAGAACAGGCTCTCGACGGCGCGCCGGGTGACGCAGGCGGAATGGACCAAGCCCGTCCGCGAGGACTGGACGCGCGCCGTCGCCGATGCAGTGAACGGTTCGGCCCGGCCCGTGGTGCTGGTGGGACATTCGCTGGGGGTCGCCGCGGCGGTCCAGGCGATCCCGCAGTTCGAGAAGCGCGTCGCCGGCGCCTTCTTCGTCGCGCCCCCGGACGTCGAGAACGAGGCGATCCGGCCGCGCCATCTGATGACGTTCGGCCCCTATCCGCGCGACCCGCTGCCGTTTCCGAGCGTCGTCATCGCCAGCCGCAACGACGTGTTCTCGTCCTTCGCGGCGGCCGAGGACATTGCCGGCGCCTGGGGTTCGCTGTTCGTCGATGCCGGCGAGGCGGGCCACATCAATGCCGACAGCGGCCACGGTCCCTGGCCCGAAGGCCTCCTGACCTTTGGGCAGTTCATGTCGCGGCTGACCGTCTCGGCGTGAGCGCGGCTCAGCCGCGCGAGGCGGCCGCCAGGGCGCGCGCCCCGGCCGTGATCACGCCGATGTCGGAGCCGACGCAGATCAGCCGGTAGCCGAGCGCGCGGTAGCGCCTGGCGTCCTCCGGCGTCCCGGCATAGATGCCGGCGATCTTGCCATGGGATTCGGCCGCGGCGGCGATCCGGGAAATCGCCGCCTCGTTGGCGGCACTTCGCGGCTCCAGCGTGCCGTTGCCCGACAGCGCGATCGACAGGTCCGAGGGACCGACGAACACCCCGTCCAGCCCGTCGATGGCGAGGATCTCCTCGAGCGAGGCCAGCGCCCGGCCCGTCTCGATCATCGCGAAGGCGAGCGTCTGGTCCCGGGCGTCCCCGACATAGTCGGCGCGATCGGCGTAGCCGTGCAGGTCGGCGGCCCGGGTCGGCCCGTAGGAGCGCTGGCCGAGTGGCGGATATTTCGCCACCGCGACGAAGGCGCGGGCGTCGTCGACCGTCTCGATCATCGGCATGATCACCGCCGATGCGCCGAAATCGAGTGCCCGCGACGCGAGCGCGCGGTCCGCGACCGGCAGCCGAACCAGCGCCGGCTTGCCGAGATGGACGGCAAGCGCGATGCCATCCCGCAGCGAGGCGGTGTCGAGCAGGCCGTGCTGGATGTCGAAGGTGACGGCGTCGAACCCGGCGTGCAGGAAGGCTTCCTGGACCACCGGATCGTTGAGCCCCAGCCACGAGGAGAGGACGCCGCCCTCTCCGGCCAGCGCGCTGCGGATGTCGAGCAATGCCATGGGGGTCAGGCGACCTGGATCTGCTTTTCCGCCTCGATCAGATGCTCGCTCATGCAGCGGCGGATCTGATGATCGGATTCCGTGACGCCCGCCGCGTCGAAGTCCTTACGGATCTTCTGGAAGACACCTTGGTCTCCCGGCTGCAGGAAGTACGCCTTGATGACTTCCTGCGCGTAGGCTTCGGCCTCATCGCCGCTCATGCCGAGCTTTTCGGCGGCCCAGAGGCCGAGCAGCTTGTTGCGCCGTGCCTCGATGCGGAAGCGCAGTTCCTGATCGTGAGCGTAGCGGTTCTCGAAATCGCGCTCGCGGTCGGTCATCGACATGGCGTGTCTCCTCACAAGGGAATCGGCCCGATTCACGCTGGGCCGTCCGACTGACATACGAATAGTGAGGGCGCTTTAGAAGCGGGAATCAGCGCCTCCCATGCCAAAGAACACTTGATAAACCCGCTCCAGGGCACGACTTCCCTCGGGTCGGCTGCCGCGGTGATTGTGATGAAGTCCCGTTTGGTCTATTCACCCGCACGATCGTCAGCCGTTTTTTGCGCCGGATTTTCCGGGGTCGGCGCGCCCATCACGATAGAGTTCCCTAAATGACACGTCGCCGCCGTATCTACGAAGGCAAGGGCAAGATCCTTTACGAAGGCCCGGAGCCTGGCACGCTGGTGCAGTTCTTCAAGGACGACGCCACTGCCTTCAACAAGAAGAAGCACGAGGTCGTTGACGGCAAGGGCGTCCTCAACAACCGCATCTCCGAATACATTTTCTCCCATCTGAACAAGATGGGCATCCCGACGCACTTCATTAAGCGGCTCAACATGCGCGAGCAGCTGATCAAGGAAGTCGAGATCATCCCGCTCGAGGTGGTGGTCCGCAACATTGCGGCCGGCTCGCTCGCCAAGCGACTCGGCATCGAGGAGGGCACGGTTCTGCCCCGCTCGATCATCGAGTTCTACTACAAGGCCGACCACCTCGACGATCCGATGGTCTCCGAGGAGCACATTACGGCCTTCGGCTGGGCGAGCCCGCAGGAGATCGACGACATCATGGCCCTCGCCATCCGGGTCAACGACTTCCTGTCCGGCCTTTTCCTCGGCGTCGGCATCCAGCTGGTCGACTTCAAGATCGAAACCGGCCGCCTGTTCGAGGGCGACATGATGCGGATCATCGTCGCCGACGAGATCTCGCCCGATTCCTGCCGGCTCTGGGACGTCGTGACCCAGGACAAGCTGGACAAGGACCGCTTCCGCCGGGACATGGGCGGCCTCGTCGAGGCCTACCAGGAAGTCGCCCGCCGGCTCGGCATCATGAATGAAAACGAGCCGCCCCGCCCCTCGGGGCCGGTACTGGTCAAGTAAGGCGGCGACGTCCCGCCAAGCAGCCGGTGCCGGCATTGAAGCTGGTTTATTCAAGAGACAGACGTATTTCGTGAGCAGAGCAATTGATTAAGGCCCGCATCGTCGTCACGCTGAAGAACGGCGTCCTCGACCCGCAAGGCAAGGCCATCGAGGGCGCGCTCGGCGCCCTCGGCTTCTCCGGCGTCGGCGCCGTCCGCCAGGGCAAGGTGTTCGACGTCGAGATCGACGGCGAGGACCGCGCCGCCGCCGAGGCCTCCCTCCGGGACATGTGCGCCAAACTCTTGGCGAACACGGTCATCGAGAACTACACTGTGGAGATCGCGTAGGGCCGGAGGGTTTGATGGCCGAGGTCATGAACGAGCTGCTGCACGAGCTGATGAAGCAGTTTCACCAGCGGTTCGACCAGCTGGATTTCCGTGTCTCCGAGATAAAGTCGGAACTCCAGTCGATGCGCGGCACGATCGTCGGGACGCAGGGAACGATGGTGTCGATGCAGAACGACCTTCTGAATATCTACGGCATTCTGGATCGCTACGATGCGCGGTTGGATCGCATCGAGCGCCGCCTCGAACTGCGCGAATTGGCCGAGCCACCGATGCCGTTCGATCCCCACCCCTGACCGCGCCTTGCCCCAGCGGCATGATCCTCGACCGGATGATGCCGCTGTCATTCATTCCGGGCCGGGTCGGCCTCCCTCACCAACGGTTGCCGTGAAGCCATGAACACCGCCGTCGTCCTCCTCCCCGGGCTCAATCGCGACCGGGACATGATCGCCGCGCTGACCGCCATCACAGGGCGCACGCCGCTCACTGTGTGGCAGACCGAGACGACCATTCCCGATGTCGACCTGATCGTCGTGCCGGGCGGCTTCTCGTTCGGCGACTATCTGCGCTGCGGCGCGATCGCCGCTCGCTCGCCGGTGCTGCGCGCTGTGGCTGATGCCGCCGCGAAGGGCGTGCCGGTGCTCGGCGTCTGCAACGGTTTCCAGATCCTCTGCGAGGCTGGCCTCCTGCCCGGCGCGCTGATGCGCAACAACACGCTGCGCTTCGTCTGCCGCGAGGTGAAGCTCGAAGTGGTCAACGCCGCGACCCGCTTCACCCGGCTGTACGACAAGGGCCAGATCATTCGCTGCCCGGTCGCCCATCACGACGGCAACTACTACGCCGACGCGGACACGCTGTCGGAGCTCGAAGACCAGGATCGCATCGTCTTCCGCTACGCCGCGGGCACCAATCCCAACGGCGCGATGCGAGACATTGCCGGCATCGTCAACGAAGCCGGCAACGTGCTCGGCATGATGCCGCATCCGGAAAATCTCGTCGAACCGGAGCACGGCGGCACCGACGGTCGGGCGCTGTTCGAAAGTGCCCTCGGCATGACCGCCTCGAGCCTTGCCGCGTGAAGCAGCCTTTCCGCAAGACCATCGCCGCCCTGCTCCTCAGCGTCGCGCTGGGCGGCTGTGCCAGCGCCCCCGAACCCGCCGTCCCAGGGGTAAAGGCGGACTCCGGTCTCGACCGCCTCGAGCGGCTGACGCTGAACGCCAATCGCTGCTGGTTCAAGTCGAAGGATCCGGCCTTCGCCGCCTACAGCCTCGCGCCCGAGCTTTCTTCCTTTACGGGTCGGCCGCGCTTCCTTTTGGTGCCGCGCGGGCAGATCGAGGCGCGGCCGCTGCTGGTGGTCGAGGGGCGGACCGGCTCAGGCGCCATCGACACCTATGGACCGTTGATGAACGAGCCGGTCTCCGCCCGGATCAGCGCCGATCTCGCACGCTGGCGCGGCGGCGCCAATGGCTGCGAAGCCTGAGCCGATGATCCGTCGCTTTCCGCGCAAGATGGCTGCCGTGATGCTCGCTGCCTTCAGCCTGTCGGCCTGCGCGGCGAGCGGAGCATCGCCCCTTGTCGACGTGCCGATGCTCCCGCAAGCCATGCAGGCCTCGCTGCCTGCCTCCGATCCCGCCGACGCCGTCGGCGAGACGCTGCGGCCGGCGGAGATCGCCTATGTGACCTCTGCCGCCGCCGGGATCTATCGCCGCCGGCCGTCCGACCGCTCGGCGACGCTGGTGCCGACCCCCGGCCATGACGGCTACGGCGTCTGCCTGCGCTCGCCCGCCGCTGCCGGCGGCCATGACCACGCACTGATCGTCTTCACGCGGCGGCTCGACGGCGAGCCGATCTCGCAGGTCGACGACGACACGCTGGTGCTGCGGAGAGCCGCCGACACCGGCACCTGCCGCAGCGACGGGGTCGAATACGTGACGGCGCGCGCTGGCTGATCAGCAGGCGCTGTCGGCCGATGTCACCAACGTTGCGCCACCGGCTCCACCCGTCCTTCAGGATCGGTCTCGTAGCTTTCGATCGACCGCCTGAGGGTGGAATATTCGCCGCAGCCGTTCTGGAAATTGCCGTCCGAGAAGGTCAGCGCCACCCGCCGGCATTCGCCCGCCAGGCGGATGAGCAGGATCTTCGCGTCGCGCAGCCGGCCGAGGTCGAGATAGGCCTCTCCGAGATACGCCATGGCGCCGCGATGATGCGGGTTGATCGACAGCGCCCGCCCGTAGGCGTCCAGCGCCCGCTCGTGATTGCCGGACTTGCGCAGCGAATAGCCGAGCAGAGACCAGGCGTTGTCGTGATGCGGGCGCCGTTCGACGACCTTGGCCAGCGCGGTGATCGCCGCCGGCCAGTCCTCGGCCTCGAACGCTTCGACACCATCGGCATAGTCGCTGTCGCCGGACCTGACCGTCGGGCTCATCTCGCCGGAGAACACCGCCGCGGCCCGGTCCGTCGGCGCCAGCAGGCTGGCCGCCGCCAGGATGAGGACGGCCGCCAGCCCGCCCCGGCATCGCATGAGATCTGCGCCCATCGGCTCCTCCCGTGTGCCCGGCTGAAGGAGACCATCGATCGCCTCGCGCGCCTACACGGGGCGGGTGCGACAGACCGTCTCGTCCGGCCGCGCCGGCACCCGTTCGCGGGACTATGTCGAGACGGCGCCAGATGCTAACAGGCGCGGGAACGGCCCGCCTTTCGCTGCTGCAGGACACGCCATGACCGCCGAGACCCTGATCACCCCGGAGCTGATCGCCGCGCACGGGCTGAAGCCCGAGGAATACCAGCGCGTGCTCGACCTCATCGGCCGGGAGCCGAGCCTCACCGAGCTCGGCATCTTCTCGGCGATGTGGAACGAGCATTGCTCGTACAAATCCTCCAAGCGCTGGTTGCGGACCCTGCCGACCAAGGGCCCGCGCGTCATCCAGGGCCCCGGCGAGAACGCCGGCGTCGTCGATATCGGCGACGGTCTCTGCGTCGTGTTCAAGATGGAGAGCCACAACCACCCCTCCTTCATCGAGCCCTATCAGGGCGCGGCGACGGGTGTCGGCGGCATCCTGCGCGACGTCTTCACCATGGGCGCCCGCCCGATCGCGGCGATGAACGCGCTGCGCTTCGGCGCGCCGGATCATCCGAAGACCCGGCACCTGGTTGCCGGTGTCGTTGCCGGCGTCGGCGGCTACGGCAATTCCTTCGGCGTGCCCACCGTCGGCGGCGAGGTGAACTTCCACCCGCGCTACAACGGCAACTGCCTGGTCAACGCCTTCGCCGCCGGGCTCGCGCGGACCGACGCGATCTTCTACTCGGAGGCCAAGGGCGTCGGCCTGCCGGTGGTCTATCTCGGCGCCAAGACCGGCCGCGACGGCGTCGGCGGCGCGACCATGGCCTCGGCCGAGTTCGACGCCGACATCGAGGAGAAGCGCCCCACCGTGCAGGTCGGCGATCCCTTCACGGAGAAGTGCCTGCTGGAGGCCTGTCTCGAGCTGATGCAGACCGGCGCCGTCATCGCCATCCAGGACATGGGCGCCGCCGGTCTCACCTGCTCGGCCGTCGAGATGGGCGCCAAGGGCGATCTCGGCATCGAGCTGAACCTCGACCAGGTGCCGGTCCGCGAGGCGCGGATGACCGCCTACGAGATGATGCTGTCGGAGAGCCAGGAGCGGATGCTGATGGTGCTCGACCCGAAGCGCCGGATCGAGGCCGAGGCGATCTTCGTCAAATGGGGCCTCGACTTCGCCGTCGTCGGCCGCACCACCGACGACCTGCGCTTCCGGGTCCTCTGGCAGGGCACGGAAGTCGCCAACCTGCCGATCAAGCAGCTGGGCGACGACGCGCCTGAATACGACCGGCCGTGGATCGAGCCCAAGCCCGCGCGGGTGATCCACGCGAGCGACCTGGCGGAACCGGCCGATCTCGGCGCGACGCTGCTGACGCTGCTCGGCTCGGCCGACCTCTGCTCGCGGCGCTGGGTGTTCGAGCAGTACGACACGCTGATCCAGGGCAATTCGCTGCAGCGGCCGGGCGGCGACGCTGGCGTGGTGCGGGTCGACGGCCACGCCACTAAGGCGCTGGCCTTTTCCTCGGACGTGACGCCCCGCTATTGCGAGGCCGATCCCTTCCAGGGCGGCATGCAGGCGGTCGCCGAATGCTGGCGCAACCTCACCGCCGTCGGCGCCGAGCCGCTGGCCGCCACCGACAACCTCAATTTCGGCAATCCCGAGAAGCCCGAGCTGATGGGCCAGTTCGTCAAGGCGGTCGAGGGTATCGGCGCCGCCTGCACCGCCCTCGCCTTCCCGATCGTCTCCGGCAACGTCTCGCTCTACAACGAGACGCAGGGCACCGCGATCCTGCCGACCCCCACCATCGGCGGCGTCGGGCTGATCGAGGACCGCACGAAGACCGCGACGATCGGCGGCATGCGCGATGGCGACGTGCTGTTCCTCGTCGGCCATGACGGCTCGCATCTCGGCGCGTCGATCTACCTGCGGGAGATCGACGGCCGCGAGGAAGGCACGCCGCCGCCGGTCGACCTTGCCGCCGAGAAGCGCCACGGCGATCTCGTCCGCGGCCTGATCCAGGCGGGACGCGTCGTCGCCTGCCACGACCTGTCCGATGGCGGCCTCGCCATCGCGCTCGCCGAGATGTGCATGGCCGCCGGGCTCGGCGCCCGCGTCGACGCCGGCACCGGTCCCGGCCACGCGCTGCTCTTCGGCGAGGACCAGGCCCGCTACGTCATCGCGGCGCCGGCGGCCGACGCCGAGGGTATCAGGCTGATGGCCGCGGAAGCCGAGGTGCCGCTGCGCCGCCTGGGCACCGCCGGGGGCGACGAGCTGGTGATCGAAGGCCGGCTGGCGCTGCCGGTCGGCGACCTGGTGGTCGCGCACGAATCCTGGTTCCCGTCCTTCATGTCGGGCGAGATCGTCGAGCCGGCGGCTGCGGCCTGAAGCGGCGCCCGGCCACGCCTCGGATTGATCGCGGCGCGGCCGGACCCTATCATCGGGGCGAACGGCCAGCCCGGCCGCCCACGGAGAACCCTTCATGCCCATGAACGCCCGCGACATCGAAACGATGATCAAGGACGCGATCCCCGACGCCGTCGTCAGCATCCGTGACCTGGCCGGCGACGGCGACCATTATGCCGCCGAGGTCGTGTCCGAGAGCTTCCGCGGCAAGTCGCGCGTGCAGCAGCACCAGATGGTCTACCAGGCCCTGCGGGGGAACATGGGCGGCGAGTTGCACGCCCTGGCCCTTCAAACCAGCGCACCGAAATAGTATGTTGAGGGCGACGCGAGCGGCGCCCCGATCGCAGACAGAGAATTTCTGACTGGTTCGACGAACGGCTGACGCGTGACGCGACTCCCGCTCCCAGACATTCATGAGACAGGAAAACCCATGACCGCCATCAACGAATGGATCGACAACGAGGTGAAGACCAACGACGTGGTGGTCTTCATGAAGGGCACCCCGGCCTTTCCGCAGTGCGGCTTCTCCGGCCAGGTGGTGCAGATTCTCGATTACCTCGGCGTCGAGTACAAGGGCGTCAACGTCCTGTCGGCGGACGACCTGCGCCAGGGCATCAAGGACTACAGCCAGTGGCCGACGATTCCGCAGCTCTACGTCAAGGGCGAGTTCGTGGGCGGCTGCGACATCATCCGCGAGATGTTCCAGGCCGGCGAGCTGCAGTCGTTCTTCGGCGAAAAGGGGGTCGCGACGACCGCCCCCGCCGCCGCGAACGGCTGACCACGCCCGGCCGATCCGTCTCGGGGTCCTGACGTCGAAGCCCGCGCGGTCAGCGCGGGCTTTCGTCGTTGTGCACTGCAGTGACGGTCCGTCATCGGGAGAAAGACGTAAGGCACCCTTGCCAATCTGGCCCTGAGCCATAACCTCATGAGGCGCGCATCGCTGCCCCGTCCGGCGGCCGGTCCGCGCTGCACACCTTTCCAATTCTGCGACAGAAGCATGATCGATCCGATCAGCATGCCGCGACGATCGAGCGCTGCGAGGCCGAGAATGTCTGATCTGTCCAAGAACGCCGAAACGCGCGGGATGCCCTACTGGGAGCTGGTGACGCTGATCGCCTGCATGATGGCGCTCAACGCGGCGGCGATCGACATCTTCATCCCCTCGCTGCAGGAAATGGGCGCAGCGCTCGGCGTCACCGACGAGAATCAGCGGCAGCTGGTCATTACCGCCTACATTCTCGGCTTCGGCGGCGCGCAGATCGTCTACGGTACCCTGTCCGACCGCTTCGGCCGCCGGCCGATCCTGTTCTTCGGCCTCGCCATCTACGTCCTCGCCTCGATCGCGGCGATCTTTTCGCCGACCTTCGGCGTGCTCCTGGCCCTGCGCGCAGTGCAGGGCATCGGCGCGGCGGCGACGCGCGTCATCGCCATCTCGGTCGTGCGCGACTGCTTCGGCGGCCGCCGCATGGCCAGCGTCATGTCGCTGGTGATGATGGTGTTCATGGCGATCCCGGTGATCGCGCCGAATATCGGCCAGGCAATCATGCTGTTCGGCTCGTGGCGCGAGGTGTTCGTGGCCATTGCGGTGTTCGGCCTGTTCGTGACGATCTGGTCGGCGATGCGGCTGCCCGAGACGCTGGCACCGGAAGACCGGCGCGAACTCACCTTCAAGCGGACCTTCGAGGCGTTCCGGATCGTCCTCACCAACCGCGTCGCCTTCGGCTACACGATCTCGACCGCGCTGATCTTCGGCGTGCTGTTCGGCTTCATCAACCAGGCCGAGCAGATCTACACCGGCGTCTATGGCCTCGGCCCGATCTTCACCGTCGCCTTCTCGACGACCGCGGTGTTCATGGCGGTGGCATCCTTCGCGAATTCGCGGCTCGTCGAGCGACTCGGCATGCGCCGGCTGTCGCACGGCGCGCTGATCGGCTTCCTGGTGGTGGCCGTGCTGCATTTCACCGTCGCATTCGCGATGGGCGGAGCCGCGCCGTTCTGGTTCTTCCTGGTGGCGATGACGATCAATTTCGGCCTGTTCGGCTTCATCGGCACGAACTTCAACGCTCTCGCCATGGACCCGCTCGGCCATGTCGCGGGCACGGCCTCCTCGGTGCTCGGCTTCATGCAGACCTTCGGCGGCGGCCTGTTCGGCGCGGTGATCGGCTATTTCTACGACGGCACGGTGCTGCCGATGCTGTTCGGCTTCATCGTCCTGTCGATCGGCTCGCTGGTCTGCGTCTATCTGGCCGAAGGCCGGCTGTTCGACGCCAAATACGACCCGAAGAGCCTGGCGGCAGGGCGCAGTCCCGCGGAGTGACAGGGGACTCCGGCTCAGGCCGGGAGCAGCCCCTGGCGCGCCTGCGTCCACAGCTCGCTGCTGCAGGCCGCGATGATGGCACCGTCGCGGTGGCGGGGCGTGTAGGGCGATCCGTCGGCCATGGCGAAGCTTCCGCCCGCTTCGGCCACCAGCAGGCAGCCGGCCAGATGGTCCCAGGGCATCAGCTTCGAGTAGATCGACACATGCGTGCCGCCCGAGGCGAGCAGCCGGTATTCGTGGCCGGCGCAGCGATAGTTCCCGACGATCTTCAGAGCGCCCAGGCGCGGCAGCAGCGCCGCCCGCTCGGCGACCGGGAAATAGGTCGCGCTGACGCAGCCGATCGCCTCGGCGAGCGGCAGTGAGGGCGCCGTGCGCAGGATCCGCGCCGCCCCGGTCGGCGTGCGCTGGAACGCCCCCGCCCCCTTCTCGGCGAGCATGAAGTCGTCGCCCACCGGATCGTAGATGATGCCGGCGACCGTCTCGCCCCTGGAGACGACGGCCGCCATCACCGCGAACAGCGGCAGGCCGGCGGCGAAGTTCGCGGTGCCGTCGACCGGGTCGACGACGATGGCAAGATCGGCGTCGTCGAGGCGGTCGAGCAGAGCCGGGTCGGCGGCGACCGATTCCTCGCCGACGAACAGCGCGTCCGGGGCGATCTCCCGGCAGCGACGGGCGATGAACCGTTCGGCCGCCTCGTCGGCCTCGGTGACGAGATCCGTCGCGGAGGTCTTCTCGCGGATGTCGCCCTCGCCGAGATTGCGGAAGCGCGGCATGATCTCCGCGATGGCAGCCTCGCGCAGGATGTCGGCGAGGCGGTCGATGTCGATCGTGGCGGGCAAGGGCATAGCCTTCGGCTAGGGATCGGGATTCGGCGCAAGGCCAGCGAAGTCGAACAGCGACGGGTCGAGGAGATGGCCCGGCCGGACCGTCGCCAGCGCCCGCATCATCACCTGCTTGCGGCCCGGGAAGCGCCGTTCCATCTCGGCCAGCATCTGCTTGGTCACGTTGCGCTGCAGCCCGTCTTGGCTGCCGCAGAGATCGCAGGGGATGATAGGGAACGCCATCGCCGCGGAGAACTTCGCGATGTCCTCCTCGGCCGAGGCGATCAGCGGCCGCAGCACCATGAGGTCGCCCTCGTCGTTGAGCAGCTTCGCCGGCATCGCCGACAGCCGGCCGCCATGGAAGAGGTTCATGAAGAAGGTCTCGAGGCAGTCGTCGCGGTGGTGGCCGAGCACCAGCGCCTCGCAGCCCTCCTCCCGCGCGATGCGGTAGAGGTGGCCGCGCCGCAGCCGCGAGCACAGCGAACAGTAGGTCGCTCCGGCCGGCACCTTCTCGGTCACCACCGAATAGGTGTCGCGATACTCGATGCGGTGTGGAATGCCGAAACGGTCGAGGAAATCCGGCAGGACATGCTTGGGAAAGTTCGGCTGGCCCTGGTCGAGATTGCAGGCCAGCAGATCGGCCGGCAGCAGTCCCCGCCATTTCAGGTCGTGCAGCAGCGCCAGCAGCGCGTAGGAGTCCTTGCCGCCCGAGATGCCGACCAGCCAGCGCGCGCCCGGCCGGACCATCCCGTGCCGCTCGATCGCGTCGCGCACCTCCCGCAACAGGCGCTTGCGCAGCTTGCGGAAGGTCACCGAGTCCGGCGCCTCGCGAAACAGGCTGTGGGCACCGCTGCCGATCTCGGCGTCCCCGATATCGGGCGCCGCTGTCGTGTCGCCAAGGTCGCTGTCGAGTATCACCGGTCCGTCCTCGTATCCGCGTCCCGTGTAGCCGCCGCTCGCCCAAAACAAAAGGCCGCCCCGAGGGACGGCCTTTGGCATTCGATAAGGGGTCTGCCGATCAGCGCGAGTAGAACTCGACGACCAGGTTCGGCTCCATCTGCACCGGATACGGCACGTCGTGGAGGCCGGGCACGCGGGTGTAGGTGGCGACCATCTTCTGGTGGTCGACGTCGAGATAGTCCGGCACGTCGCGCTCGGCGAGCTGCGTGGCTTCCAGCACGAAGGCCAGCTGCTTGGACTTCTGGCGGACCTCGATCACGTCGCCGGCCTTGCAGACATACGACTGGATGTTGGTACGGCGACCGTTGACGTTGACGTGGCCGTGGTTGACGAACTGCCGTGCGGCAAAGATCGTCGCGACGAACTTCGCCCGATAGACGACGGCGTCGAGACGGCTCTCCAGGAGGCCGATCAGGTTCTCCGAGGTATCACCGCGGCGACGGGCGGCCTCTTCGTAGATCTTGCGGAACTGCTTCTCGGAGACGTCGCCGTAATAGCCCTTCAGCTTCTGCTTCGCACGGAGCTGGACGCCGAAATCCGACACCTTGCCCTTGCGCCGCTGGCCATGCTGGCCCGGGCCGTACTGGCGGCGGTTCACCGGGGACTTGGGACGTCCCCAGATGTTCTCGCCCATGCGGCGATCGATCTTGTACTTCGCTGATGCGCGCTTGCTCATCGCATTTCCTTCAAACAGAAAGAGGCCGAACGGACGATCCGTCGGCTCTCCGAGGAAACGCGCCCTCCTCTGCCCGCGGATGCGGACTGACAGGACAGCATGGGCACGATGCGATGCCGTCCACGGGACACGTCGAAAAAACCGGCTGGAGCTGTTCCAACCGGTCGGGCATTTCCTAGGAGCCTCGGCTCCACAAGTCAACCATTCCCTCGTCGGCTCAGTACTTCGCGATGACCCAGATGGCGTGGATGACGCCGGGAATGTAGCCGAGAAGGGTGAGAAGGATGTTGATGAAGAAGTGCTTGCTGAAGCCGACCTGCATGAAGACGCCGACGGGCGGCAGGATGATGGCGAGGATGATGCGGATGATGTCCATGAGATGCGAGCCCTTCCATTCAATGGTTACACAACGCCGCATGCGCCGCACCGTTCCGTGAAAGCCGGCGGTTGCCGTGCGCACCGGCCATCATCGCGCCGTAACTGGCGGATAGACACGCCGTCTCCAATCACATTCCGAACGGGAAACCCTGCGATGAAGCCCATGCTCGTCACGACGCTCGCCGTAATCGCCACCGCCGTTGCCGGCGGCGCCCTTGCGCAGGGTGCCAGCTACCTCGGGCGCTACGACGGCGGATGGAGCGGCGGCGGCTCGGTCAAGGTCGAGCAGCTGCCGACCGCCACCAATGTCAATTGCGACGTCGAGGGCACGAGGTCCGGCGAGACGGCCTTCGCCCTCCAGGGCACCTGCCGTTCGATGCTGATCATGAGCCGCGAGATCGGCGCAAAGCTGAAGATCGATCCCGCCAGCGGCCGCTACAGCGGCACCTATACCGGTTCGGCCAGCGGCCCCGCCAAGCTCGTCGGCTCGCGCCGGGGCGACACGCTGGACCTCCAGGTCACCTGGGGCCGCGTCATCTACGACGACAACAAGGCGCGCATGCTGATCCGCAACACCGGCAACGACACGTTTCGCATGCAGGTGATCGAGAAGATCGAAGGCGCCGACGTGACCGTGTCGGACCTGTCCTTCCAGCGCGGCTGACGCATGCTAGGCGCTTCCCCCGGCGCAGGACGTTGCGCTCGGGGACCGCTGCCGACACCCGTTGATTTTTCTCCGGGGCAATGCCACCCCTTCCCTTGACGTATGGGAAGGGGGATCTCTGACGTGAAAAAGATGACATGGCCGCTCCTCGTCGGGGCGGCGCTGGCGCTTAATGCGTGTGCGACGCTGTCCGAAGAAGAGTGTCTGACGAGCGACTGGCGGCGACTCGGGGAAAGCGACGGCGCCAACGGCCGACAGGTCGGTTTCGTGGCGGAACATCAGGCCGCCTGCACGAAACACGGCGTCACACCCGATGTCGCCGCCTGGCGCACGGGGTGGGAGGCCGGGATCGCCACCTTCTGCACGCCGTCGAACGGTGCGCGGCTCGGCGCCGAGGGGGGCTCCTACGCCGGCTCCTGCCCGCTCGACCTGAAGGCAGCCTTCGAGGAACCCTATTTCGCGAACAAGAAGGTCCACGATGCCCGCGAGCGCCGCGATCAGCTGCGCAGCCGGATCGACAGCCTCCGCTACGAACTCGGCTCGATCGCGGAAGAAGACAAGCGGCGCGAGAAGCGACGGGAGCTGGAGCGACTTCGCGACGATCTGTGGGACGCGGAAGACGACCTGCGCCGCGCGGAGGACGATCTGCGCTACGAACGGTTCGCCGACTTCATGGACCGCTGACGCTCCCTGCCGCGCTATGTATCCCCGTCTCCGTCAGCCCTGCCGTGGTGCCAGTCCGAGACCAAATCCACGGATCAGCCGGCGCATGGCGTAGGAGGCCTGGCCGCTGGTCATGTACGCCTCGTCGAAACCTTCCGGCAGGTCTTCCCCCGCCGTCTCGCTGAGCGAGCGGGCGCGACGGGCGATGGCCTCGGCCGGATCGAGCCAGTCCACCGGCCAGGGCGCGAGCTGCCGGAAATGGTTGGCGATGAACGGATAGTGCGTGCAGGCCAGGACGACGATGTCGGTCCGTCGTCCACGCTCCTCGACGAAGCACGGCGCTATCTCGGCGGCGATGGCGTCACTGGATACGTCGCCATCGAGGATCGACTGCTCGGCCAGCCGCGCAAGTTCACTCGACCCGACCAGCCGCACCGTGCAATTGCCGGCGAAGCGGCCGATCAGGTCGCGCGTGTAGTCGCGCCGTACCGTTCCCGGCGTCGCCAGCACGCTTATCAGGCCGGAGCGCGTGCGCTCGGCGGCCGGTTTGATCGCCGGGACCGTCCCGACGAAGGGGATGTCGAAGGCGGCGCGCAAATCCTCCAGCACGAGCGTCGAGGCGGTGTTGCAGGCAATCACCGCCAGCTGCGGCGCATAGCGCGGCACGAGGTCCCGGAACAGCGAGACGATCCGCTCCCGCAATTCGTCTTCCTGCCAGTCGCCATAGGGAAAGCCGGCATCGTCCGCGACATAGACGAATCGGCGGTCCGGCATGTGGGTCCGCAATTCGCGCAGCACCGTCAGGCCGCCGATGCCGGAATCGAAGACGAGGATCGGCGCGCTCAACCGGCCGTCTCCCGGCCGGAACGGCCCCGCTCGCCCATCTCGTAGTCGAAGGCGCGGAGCACGCCCCGCAGCGTGCGCACCTCGGGTTCCGTGAAGCCCGCCTTGGTGAGCATCGTGCGCAGGTTCTGCACCATCGCCTCGCGCTTCTCCGGCGGATGGAAATAGCCGGTACGCGATAGCGACGTCTCCAGATGGTCGAGCAGCCGGTAGAGGTCGGCCTTCTCGGCGGGTGGCGCGGCCGGCGCGGTGAAGCGCGGGCGGGTCGCGTCTTCCGCGCCCGCCGCCCGCCAGGAATAGCTCATCAGCAGCACCGCCTGCGCGATGTTCAGCGAGGCGAAGGCCGGGTCGACGGGAAAGGTGACGATCTCGTCGGCGAGGCCGACCTCGGCGTTGGACAGGCCGTAGCGCTCGCGCCCGAACAGCACGCCGACCTTCTGGCCGGCGGCGGCGCGGGCGCGCATCTCGCCCGCCGCGGTCTCGGGGCCGCGCACCGGCTTGTAGCTGTCGCGCGGGCGCGCCGTGGTGGCGAGAAGGTAGGTAATATCGGCGACCGCCGCCTCGACGCTGTCGAACAGCCGCACCGCGTCGATCACGTGATCGGCGCTCGATGCGGCAGCGCGGGCCTTGTCGTTCGGCCAGCCGTCGCGCGGATTGACGAGGCGCAGGTCGATCAGGCCGAAATTCGCCATCGCCCGGGCGACCATGCCGATATTCTCGCCGAGCTGCGGCTCGACGAGCACCACGGCCGGGCCGGGCCGCTCGATGATGGTCTCCGCCGGCTCGGCGGGTTGCTGCTCAGGGTCGTTTGCCAAGCGGAGAGTCCTTTTGGGCTGCAGATAACCCGCTTCGCGCAACACGCCAAGCCGGGTGATCAGGGGGCGAATCCGTCGACACCTTCCCACGCCGTGCGCCGTGCGGCTTCCGGATCGGCGATCACCCGGTCCCGGATCCCGAATATCTTGGTGCCGCGCCTGCCGATCTCGTAGGCCGGCCAATCGCCGCCCGGATGCCCGTCACGGACGAAGCTCACCCAGTGCGCCCGCATCCGCTCGGCCAGCGCCTGGCGCTTCGGGTCCGGCAGGAGCCCCAGATAGACGCTGCGGAAGGGTTTCAGGAAATCCTCGAAGATCAGTGGCAGGTCGGCCGAATGCGTCGCCCCGAGCCGCGACAGCAGCCCCTTGGTCTCCCAGTCGAGCCGGTACATGAAAGTCGGCGCATCGCGGCTGTGGACCGTCGCATGGTGGATAGCCGCCATGCGGAACAGCAGGTCCGTCCCGAACGCGATCCGCCCTTCGCGCCGGGGTGAATAGAGCCGCGCGATCCGTTCGGCGGCATCCTCGCCGGCGACGCTGGCCACCCATGCCCGCATGGCGGATTTTTCCGTCTCGAAGGGAAACACCGGCAGTTCGCTGAAGAAGGAGAACTCGTCGCGGTTGGTGCCGATCAGCAGCGGCACCTTCTTCATCGCTCCGAACAGGGGGGCGAGGTCCGCCTCGGGCATCTCGAACCCGTCGCAGTAGGGCCGCGTCAGGATGCCGGAATGCTTGGCCGCCAGCGCCCGCGTTGCCGCGCTGAACATGCCGTGGCTGATCCGGAACAGCCGCTCGGGGTCGCCCCGGGGCGCCAGCGCCTTCAACGCCTCTTCATGCACGGCCGCGGCCCGGTCGCGCAGCTGGAACATGTTCAGCGTGCCCGACTGCACGACGGCCTGTGCGAACAGACCATGAGAGGCCGGGGAGACCAGGTGGAACGCCACCGACGCGGCGCCCGCCGACTCCCCGGCGATGGTGACGCGCTCGGGATCGCCCCCGAAGGCGGCGATGTTGTCGCGCACCCATTCGAGCGCCAGCCGCTGGTCGAGCAGGCCGGCATTCGCCGCGAACCGCTCGTCGCCCGCGAACACCTCCGCAAAGGCGTTGAAGCCGAAGAACCCCAGCCGGTAGTTCAGCGTCACGACGACGATGTCGCCGCGGCGTGCCAGATCGTCGCCCGGATACTGCGCGCCGGAGCCGATGACGAAGGCGCCGCCGTGGATGAACACCAGCACCGGCCGCTTGCCTTCCGTGTCCGGCGTCCAGACATGCAGGTTGAGGCAGTCCTCGTCGAACGTGCTGGTGGTGCGGGCGATGCGGCCGAGCGGTTCCGGCATCGCCCGCCGCTGCGGCGCGGCGGGGCCATAGCTGTCGGCGACGAAGACCGTGTCGAACCGCCGCCGCGGCTTCGGCCGCGCAAAACGCGCCATGCCGAGCGGCGGCTCGGCGTAGGGGATGCCGAGGAATCGCGCGACCCCGTCCTTCCGGATGCCGCGCACCGGTCCACAGGGCGCTTCCACGCGAAGCGTTTCGGGCATGGCGGGCTCCTCTGGGGGACATCGAACCGGCGGGGCGGCCACCGTTACACGAGGAGTGCGGCAAGCCGATGATGACGGGCCGGGCGCCGCTTTGCCTGCACCGATACCAATGTTATAGGGCGCAGCAAGCGTCGGGAGGCACGCAGCGCCCGGCTGTCAAGCGGCCACATGGCCGCATATTTGTTTCTGAGGAAGACACCGATGGCAAAGATCAAGGTCGACAATCCGGTCGTGGAGCTGGACGGCGACGAGATGACCCGCATCATCTGGCAGTTCATCAAGGACAAGCTGATCCACCCGTATCTGGACATCGATCTTGAGTATTACGACCTCGGCGTCGAGCACCGCGACGAGACCGGCGACCAGGTGACCATCGACGCCGCCAACGCCATCAAGAAGCACGGCGTCGGCGTCAAATGCGCCACGATCACCCCGGACGAGGACCGCGTCCAGGAATTCGGCCTGAAGAAGATGTGGCGTTCGCCCAACGGCACGATCCGCAACATCCTCGGCGGCGTCATCTTCCGCGAGCCGATCATCTGCAAGAATGTCCCGCGCCTCGTGCCCGGCTGGACCAAGCCGGTCATCGTCGGCCGCCATGCCTTCGGCGACCAGTACCGCGCCACCGACTTCCGCTTCCCCGGCAAGGGCAAGCTGACCATCAAGTTCGTCGGCGAGGACGGCGAGACGATCGAGCATGAGGTCTACGACGCGCCCGCCGCCGGCGTCGCGATGGCCATGTACAATCTCGACGACTCGATCCGCGATTTCGCCCGGGCCTCGCTGAACTACGGCCTGCAGCGCGGCTATCCGGTGTACCTGTCGACCAAGAACACCATCCTCAAGGTCTATGACGGGCGCTTCAAGGACATCTTCCAGGAGGTCTACGAGGCCGAGTTCGAGGACAAGTTCAAGGAAGCCCGGATCATCTACGAGCACCGGCTGATCGACGACATGGTCGCCTCCAACCTGAAATGGTCGGGCGGCTACGTCTGGGCCTGCAAGAACTACGACGGCGACGTGCAGTCCGACACGGTGGCGCAGGGCTTCGGCTCGCTCGGCCTGATGACCTCGGTGCTGATGACGCCGGACGGCCGCACCGTCGAAGCCGAGGCGGCGCACGGCACGGTCACCCGCCACTACCGCCAGCACCAGCGCGGCGAGCAGACCTCGACCAACTCGATCGCCTCGATCTTTGCCTGGACGCGCGGCCTCGCCCATCGCGCCAAGCTGGACGACAATGCGCCGCTCAAGGCCTTCGCCGACACGCTCGAGCGCGTCTGCATCTCCACCGTCGAGAACGGCCACATGACCAAGGATCTGGCGCTGCTGATCGGCCCCGACCAGCCGTGGCTGTCGACCACCGGCTTCCTCGACAAGGTCGACGAGAACCTCCAGAAGGCGATGGCATAAGCCTCATCGCCGAAGACGAACGAGCGAAAAGCGCCCGGCCACGTGCCGGGCGTTTTCATGTTCGGCTGCCGGTCGGCGATGGCGGCCGCGGCGTCCGCCGGCGCGGCGAACGCAGGAAATCATGCAACTTTCGCGTCGCTCGTACCCTTCCTTTAGCCGAACAAGGAGAATCGAATGACCGCCCTTAGGACCAAGACCTTTCACGTCGCCCTGCTCTCGGCCGGACTTTTTGCCGGCGCCGCCTTCGCCCAGACCGCCGGGCTGGTGGATGTCGACGACAACGTGATGGTCCCGCCCTTCAACGTGACGGTCGACGATCTCGACGACATGGACGTTTACGACGCGGCAGGCACGGAGATCGGCGAGATCGAGGAAGTCGTCGGCACCGACGCGAACACGCCCACGGCGTTCGTCGTCGATTTCGATGACCAGGGTTATGGCGACGAGGAGCGGGTCATTGGCCTCGAGAATTTCGCCATGGACGGCGCGCGCATGACGCTGTCGCTCGACGCAGCTGGCGTCGCGACCTTGCCGGTCGACGACTGATCCTCGCAGTCGAGGCTGCCCGATAGCTACATGATGACCAAGCGCCGGCCCTCTTGGGCCGGCGTCTTGCGTTTTGGATCAGGCCGCGGCCGGCTGCAGCGCCGCTTCGACCGCCGCGACGGCGGCGGCGGCGTTGCCCGTCTCGGAGCCACCGGCCTGCGCCATGTCGGGCCGTCCGCCGCCGCCCTTGCCGCCGATGGCGGCGCTCGCCTCGCGCACCAGCGTTACCGCATCGAAACGCGCCGTCAGGTCGGGCGTGACGCCGACCACTACCGACGCCTTGCCGTCGGCGGTTCCGACGAAGACGACGATGCCGGAGCCGAGCTGTGCCTTTGCCTCGTCGACGAGGCCCTTCAGGTCCTTGCCGGCGACGCCGTCGAGGACGCGGCCGAGGAACGGCACCCCGCCGATGTCCTTCGCCGCCGCCGTCCCCTCGCCGGTGCCCGGCTCACCAGCCATGGCCAGGCGCTTCTTCGCCTCGGCGAGTTCCCGCTCGAGCCGCCGGCGCTCTTCCACCAGCGCCTCGACCCGCTCGGCCGCCTCTGCCGGCGCCACCTTGAGCGCCGCCGCCATGCGCCGCACCCGCGCATCCTGCTCGTTGAGATAGGCCCGCGCGGCTTCGCCGGTCAGTGCCTCCAGCCGGCGCACACCGGCCCCGACGGCGCTCTCGCCGACCACGTGAACCAGCCCGATATCGCCGGTGGCGCGCACATGGGTGCCGCCGCAAAGCTCGATCGAATAGGCCTTCCCGGCCTTGGCGCCCTCCTCCGCCGTGCCCATCGACACGACGCGGACCTCGTCGCCGTATTTCTCGCCGAACAGCGCCATCGCCCCGGAGGCGATCGCATCGTCGACGGCCATCAGCCGCGTCTCGACCGCAGCGTTCTGCAGGATCATCCGGTTCGCCAGCCGCTCGACCTCGGCGATCTCATCGGCGTTCATGGGCTTGGGATGCGAGAAATCGAACCGCAGCCGATCCGGCGCGACCAGCGAGCCCTTCTGCGCCACGTGCGTTCCGAGCACTTCGCGCAGGCCTTCGTGCAGGAGATGCGTGGCGGAATGGTTGGCCCTGATGCCGGTGCGGCGGCGGTGATCCACCTCGAGGTCGAGGGCCATGCCGACGCGCGCGCGCCCCTTGGTCACCTTGCCCCGATGCACGAACAGCCCGTTGGCGACCTTCTGCGTGTCAGCGATGGCGATCTCGATGCCCTCGCCCCGCATCGTGCCGCTGTCGCCGAGCTGCCCGCCGGATTCGCCGTAGAACGGCGTCTGGTTGACGATCACCGAAACATCCGTGCCGGCCTCGGCCGTTTCGATCTCGCGGCCGTCGGCGACCAGCGCCAGGAGCACGCCCTCCGCCCGCTCGGTGTCGTAGCCGAGAAACTCCGTCGCGCCGACGCGGTCGCGGATCGGGAACCAGACATTGTCGGAAGCCGATTCGCCGGAACCGACCCAGCTTGCCCGGGCCTCGGCCTTCTGGCGCTCCATCGCCGTGTTGAAGCCATCGAGATCGACCGCGATACCGCGCGGCCGCAGCGCGTCCTGGGTCAGGTCGAGCGGGAAGCCGTAGGTGTCGTAGAGCTTGAACGCGGTGTCCCCGGACAGCCGTTCCCCCGAGTGCATGCCCTCGGTGGCGTCGGCTAGCAGCGACAGGCCGCGGTCGAGCGTCTGCAGGAAGCGCTTCTCTTCCAGTTGCAGCGTCTCCGAGATCAGCGCCTCGGCCCGGACGAGCTCCGGATAGGCCCGGCCCATCTCGGCGACCAGCGTCGGCAGCACCTTGTAGAGCACCGGCTCGCGCGCACCGAGCAGCTTGGCATGGCGCATTGCCCGCCGCATGATCCGGCGCAGCACGTAGCCGCGCCCCTCGTTGGAGGGCAGCACGCCGTCGGCGATCAGGAATGCGGTGGCGCGGATGTGGTCGGCGATCACCCGGTGGCTGGCGACGGCGTCGCCCTCGGCCCGCGAGCCGACGGCCGCCTCCACCGAGGCGATCAGCGCCCGGAACAGGTCGATGTCGTAATTGTCGTGGACGCCCTGCAGCACCGCGGCGATCCGCTCCAGCCCCATGCCGGTGTCGATCGACGGCCGCGGCAGGTCGACCCGCTCCGACGCGCTCAGCTGCTCGAACTGCATGAACACGAGATTCCAGATCTCGATGAACCGGTCGCCGTCCTCGTCCGGGCTTCCGGGCGGCCCGCCAGGGATCCCCTCGCCGTGATCGTAGAAGATTTCCGAGCAGGGTCCGCAGGGACCGGTCTCGCCCATCGACCAGAAATTGTCGGAGGTCGCGATCCGGATGATGCGGTCGTCGGAAAGGCCGGCGATCTTGCGCCAGAGCACCGCCGCCTCCTCGTCCTCGGAATAGACGGTGACCAGCAGCCGGTCGGCCGGGATCGCATATTCGCGGGTGATGAGGTTCCAGGCGAGCTCGATCGCCCGTTCCTTGAAATAATCCCCGAAAGAGAAATTCCCGAGCATCTCGAAGAAGGTATGGTGCCGGGCGGTGTAGCCGACGTTGTCTAGATCGTTGTGCTTGCCGCCGGCCCGCACGCATTTCTGCGAGGTGACGGCGCGCTGGTAGTCGCGCTTCTCGAGCCCGGTGAAGACGTTCTTGAACTGCACCATGCCGGCATTGGTGAACATCAATGTCGGGTCGTTGCGCGGCACCAGCGGCGAGGACGCCACCTTCTCGTGACCTTCACGCGCAAAATAGTCCAGAAACGCGGACCGTATCTCGTTGACGCCACTCATGAAGGACCTTCGAAGCACCTGCGGGAACAACGGCGGGCAGCGTCGTGCGACGCCGGCCGCGCCAACCGAAGGGCGCTTTGTACAGAGGCGGCAAAGGAGTGTCTATCAGGCGAACGAAAGGCATCCGGTCGGGGATGATCTCCCGGCCGGATTGCCGCCTCAGTCGTCCGCTTCGGCGCCGTCCGCGTCGCCGGTGTCGACGAGCAGCTGCTCGGCGATCAGGCCAGCATTCTGCCGGATCGACAGCTCGATCTCGTTGGCGACCGCCGGATTGTCGCGCAGGAAGGCCTTGGAGTTCTCGCGCCCCTGTCCGAGCCGCTGGCTGTTGTAGGAGAACCAGGCGCCGGACTTCTCGACGATGCCGGACTTGACGCCCAGATCGATGAGCTCACCGGTCTTCGAGACGCCCTCGCCGTACATAATGTCGAACTCGACCTGCTTGAACGGCGGCGCCAGCTTGTTCTTGACCACCTTGACCTTGGTCTGGTTGCCGGTGACCTCGTCGCGATCCTTGATCGCGCCGATCCGCCGGATGTCGAGGCGGACCGAGGCGTAGAACTTCAGCGCGTTGCCGCCGGTCGTGGTCTCGGGCGAGCCGAACATCACGCCGATCTTCATGCGGATCTGGTTGATGAAGATGACCATGCACTTCGAGCGCGAGATCGAGCCGGTCAGCTTGCGCAGCGCCTGGCTCATCAGCCGCGCCTGCATGCCGGGCAGCGAATCGCCCATCTCGCCCTCGATCTCGGCCCGCGGCGTCAGCGCCGCCACCGAATCGATGACCAGGACGTCGATGGCGCCCGAGCGGACCAGCGTGTCGGTGATCTCCAGCGCCTGCTCGCCGGTATCGGGCTGCGAGATCAGGAGATTCTCCAGATCCACACCGAGCTTGCGGGCATAGACCGGGTCGAGCGCATGCTCGGCGTCGACGAAGGCGCAGATGCCGCCCTTCTTCTGGGCTTCCGCGATGGTGTGCAGCGCCAGCGTGGTCTTGCCCGAGCTTTCCGGACCGTAGATCTCGACGATGCGGCCCTTGGGCAGGCCGCCGACGCCGAGCGCGATATCGAGGCCGATAGAGCCCGTGGAGACCGTCTCGATCTCGACGATCTTCTCGTTCTCGCCCAACCGCATGATCGAGCCCTTGCCGAACGCCCGCTCGATCTGCGAAAGCGCGGCGTCGAGAGCCTTGGTCTTGTCCAACGAAATTTCCTCGACGAGACGGAGTGAGTTCTGTGCCATGGAGACGGGACCTTATTTCACGCGTTGGATCGGGGTGCAATGACGGCTTGGAGGAATTTGTACCGCTTTTGTTCCGGTCCGGCAAGCGGGTATTCTTGCTTTGTTCTGGAAACGGCGGGGCGGCCGAATCGCGCCTTGCCCCGGCCTTCGTTTAAGAAACCGTGAACCCCTCGCCCGCCGCGCCCCCGTTGGTCTTCGTCGCCGGCGCCGCCCATGTCGATCGGCGCGCCAAGGCGGACGTGCCGTTCGTCGCCGGCGCGTCCAATCCCGGCCATCTGGTCGATGTGCCGGGAGGTGCGGCGTTCAATGGCGCCCTGGCGTTGCACGGGCTCGGCTGCCACGTCGCCTTCCAGGGCGCACGGGGCGGCGATGCCGACGGCAAGCGGGTCGCCCGCGCGCTGGCGGAACTTGGCTTCGAGGATGTCAGCGTCACCTGGCTGGACCGACGTACGCCGACCTACACCGCGATCCTCGACGACCGCAGCGAGTTGGTGGCGGGCATCGCGGACATGGCGCTCTACGACCGGCTGATGCCCCGTATCTTCTCGCGCGTCCACGTCCGCAGGGCGCTTGCCCGGTCGGATGCGCTGCTGGTCGACGCGAACCTGCCGGCCGGCTCGCTGGCGGCGCTCGCCAAGGCAGCCGGCAAGCGGCCGATCGTCGCGATCGGGGTTTCCCCGGCCAAGGTCGGCCGGCTCGCCGCCATCCTGCCGCTGCTCACCGCGGTGTTCCTCTCCCGCGCCGAGGCCGCAAGTCTCGTCGAGGCGACGCCGGCCACCAGCCCCCTGCTCCTTGCCGAGCTTCTTGCCGAGATCGGCGTGCGCCGGGCGGTGATCACCGACGGGCCGCGTGACGTGGCGGTCATCGAGGGCGAGGCGGTGTTGTTCCAGCAGCCGCCGACCGTGGTGCCGCGCGACGTCACCGGCGCCGGCGACACACTCGCGGCGGTGGCGCTCGCCTGGCTGTGGGCCGGCCGTCCGTGGCTCGACTGCGTGCGGAACGGCATCGCCGCCTCGTCGCTGCGCATTGCCGGCGAGACGTTTCCGCCGCCCGACATGGCGCGGCGGATCGACGAATGCGTGGCCTCCATGCCGGCGCCCCGCTCGCAGGAAAGGAACTTCTGATGGCACCCGCCTCTCCATTCGCGCTCTCGAAGGACGTCGCCGTCGCAAGGGAAGCCGGGCGTCCCGTCGTGGCGCTCGAATCGACCATCGTCACCCACGGCATGCCCTGGCCGCAGAACCTCGCCATGGCCCGCCGGGTCGAGGCGATCATCCGCGAGGAAGGCGCCGTTCCCGCCACCGTCGCGGTGCTCGACGGACGCCTTCGCATCGGCCTCGAGGACGCGGAACTGGAAAGCCTCGCTTCGGTGCGCGATGCCATGAAGCTGTCGCGCGCCGACCTCGCCTTCGCGGTGGCGACCGGGCGCACCGGGGCGACGACCGTCGCCGCGACGATGATCGCCGCAGCGCTCGCCGGCATCGGCGTCTTCGCGACCGGCGGCATTGGCGGCGTGCATCGCGGCGCCGAGACGAGCTTCGACATCTCGGCCGATCTCGAGGAGCTGGCGCGCACGCCCGTGCTAGTCGTCTGCGCCGGCGCCAAGGCGATTCTGGATCTGAAGAAAACCTACGAAGTCCTTGAGACCAAAGGTGTTCCGGTGGTCTGCGACGGCGCCGACGAGCTACCGGCGTTCTGGTCGCGCGGCTCCGGCATCCCGGCGCCGTTGCGGCTCGACACGCCGGAGGCGATCGCCGCGTTCCAGGCAGCGCGCGAGACGCTCGGCATCGGCGGCGGCATGCTGGTCGCCAACCCGGTGCCCGAGGCCGACGCCTTGCCACAGACGGTGGTGGAGGCATGGATCGACGCGGCCCTCGCCGATGCCGCCGACCGCGGCATCGCCGGCAAGGCGGTTACGCCGTTCCTGCTGCAGCGCATGTTCGAACTCAGCGACGGCCGGTCGCTGACCGCGAACATCGCGCTGGTGGAGAACAATGCCCGCCTCGCCGCCCGCATCGCCGTCGCGATGCGCGGGCACGGCTGATCGCGAGGCCAACCGCCTCTATTCGTCGAGCATCGTCTTCACCGAGACCGCGAGATCGCGCAGCGAGAACGGCTTGGCGAGGAAGCCGAACTTCTCGCCTTCGGGCAGGTTCTTGGCGAAGGCGTCCTCGGCATAGCCCGAGACGAAGATGAACTTCAGGTCCGGCCGCTTCTGGCGCATCTCGCGCAGCAGCGTCGGCCCGTCCATCTCCGGCATCACCACGTCGGAGACGACGAGGTCGATGCGGCCCTCGAGTTCCTCCATCACCTCCAGCGCCTCGATGCCGGAGGCCGCCTCGTGCACCTCGTAGCCGCGCATCTTCAGCGCCCGCACATTGCCGGCGCGCACGTGATCCTCGTCCTCGACGAGCAGGATCGACGCCGTGCCCGACAGGTCCATCTTGGCGTTGCTGGCGGCGGCGGTCCCGGCGTCGCTCTTGATGGCGGCCACCTGCGCCGGAATGTGCCGCGGCAGGAATATCCGGAAGACCGTGCCCTTGCCCTGGGTCGAATCGACGAAGATGAAGCCGCCGGACTGCTTGACGATCCCGTAGACCATCGACAGGCCCAGCCCGGTGCCCTTGCCGATCTCCTTGGTGGTGAAGAACGGCTCGAATATCCGCTCGGCGACATCGGCCGGCATGCCGGTGCCGGTGTCGGCGACCTCGACCAGCACGTAGTCGCCCTCGGTCAATTCGCCATATCCGAAGCGGCGGGCCTCGTCGGCCGGCACGTTGCGGGTCGAGATGGTGATCTTGCCGCCGCCCGGCATGGCGTCGCGGGCGTTCTGGACGAGATTGGTGATCACCTGCTCGAACTGGCCGATATCGGCCATCACCGGCCAGAGATCGCGCTCGTGGTGGCGTTCCAGCTTGGTGTTGTCGCCGCTGACCCGCTTCAGGAGCAGGTGCATGTCGGCGATCACGTCGGTCAGGCTGAGCATCTTCGGCCGCATCGTCTGGCGGCGCGAATAGGCGAGCAGCTGGCGGACCAGCGACGCGGCGCGGTTGGCGCTCTGCTTGATCAGCAGAAGGTCCTGGAACGAGGGATCGCCGGTCCGGTGGTTGAGCAGCAGGAAGTCGACCGAGGCGGTGATGATGGTCAGGACGTTGTTGAAGTCGTGCGCGATGCCGCCCGCGAGATTGCCGATTGCCTGCATCTTCTGGCTCTTGGCGTACTGGTCCTCGAGCACGCGCTGCTCGGTGATGTCGACGCCGTAGAGGATCGCGGCTTCCTCGGTCTCGCTGCCCGCCTTCGGCACGGCGCTGATATAGAGCCGCACGGAACGCGGCGGCTCGCCCTCGATCTCGGCATCGATCGCCGGGATGCCCGCCCGACCGCCCATCGCCGCCGCCAGCGCCTGGCGCAGGCCCTCGCGGCCGCTTTCGCGCAGGCTGCGCTCGATCTCCGCCCCGCCCGCGGCGGCCTGCTGGCCGAATATCTGGCCGAATACCGCATTCGCCCGCACCACCCGCCCGTGCTCGTCGAGCGCGGCGATCGCCATCGGCGATGAATTGAAGAACCGCGTGAACCGCGCCTCGGCGACCTCAAGCGAGCCTGCCGCCTCGTTGTCGCCGCCACGGTTGAGCACCAGCGTGCGCACGATTCCTGGCGCTGCCGCGTCGCCCTCGGCGCTGCGACGCAGCAGCCGGACCGGCAGGCTCTGGCCACGCTCGGTCACCAGGTCGAGATCGATGACCGTCGGGACGTCGGAATCGGCGCCGCTCCGCTGCGGCGACAGCAACGCGTGCGACACCTCGGGAACGAATTCGAGGATCGAGCGGCTGAACGGCTTGAACTCGCTGAGGTCGACGTCGAGCCAGCCGGCGAGCGTCGCATTGAGATAGGCGATGCGGTGGTCGGCGTCGGCCGCGAAGAAGCCCGCCGGCGCCTTGTCGAGATAGTCGATCGCGTGCTGCAGGTCCTGGAACGAGCTTTCCTCGTGCTTGCGGTCCGCGGTGATGTCGAGGATCTGCCAGGCCTGCAGCAGGCCGTTCGCCGTCGCCAGCGGCCGCACCGAAGCACGGTACCAGTGGGCGGCGGGGGCGGCGTCGCCGCCCGACAGGCTGCGCGGCAGCCGGAACTCGCGCTGGCCGGCCCGGTTCTCGCGCGCCAGGTTGGCGAGCGCGTAGATCGCCTCCGACGCCTCCGGCTCGCGCGCCAGCAGCCGCTCCAGCGTCTTTACCGCGGTGGCGGTGGTCGCCCCGGTCGCCTCGCCATAGGCGCGGTTGGCGTAGATGATCCGGCCCTTGCGGTCGACGATCAGCGTGCCGGTGCGGGCCGTGTCCAGGAAGTCCTTGGCGATCGCGCCCTCGGCGATTCGGCCGGTGAACTGCACGAAACCGAGCGCGGTCGCGAAGATCGCGGCGATGCCGGCGACCGCCAGGGCGCCGAAGATGATCACCAGGGCGATGGCGCCGTAGGCATGGCCGAACAGCGCCAGGAGCGCCGCCAGCAGGATCAGCCCGCCCCCGAGCACCAGCAGGCGGCGCACGCCGGATGCCGCCGCGGCCCGGTCGATCAAAGGCTTCTCGACCGTTCCCATCGGCACTCCGTTCATCCTGGTCCCCCGCCCTGCATGCACCCTGTCAGGCGCGCGCGATACTGAATCAAAAGCCGGACCGAGGCGAGATGTCGCTTGGACGGTTTTTCTTTGGCCTGCAATCGCGAAAAAACCCGCGGCCACCTTCGCGCGCGATCGATGACGCACTATGAACAGCCAAGCTGGCCCTATGCTTGAGTTCGGGGCCACCTCGTTCAACCCGGCCCGGCCACGGCTTTTCGGCCGCGGTCGTCCCTCCCGCCCTGCAGGAGCCAGAGCCCATGCCCCAATGGATTGTCGATATCGTCGGGGAGAGCCTCGCCCCGATCGTCTGGGTGGCGATCGTGGCCCTCGTGGTGTGCCTGCTGGCGATCGTCGTGATCCTGCTGGCCCGCAAGGCCTTCGGCGGCCTCGGCGGCGGCGGTTTCAAGACCCGGGCGCCGCGGCTGGCGGTCATGGATGTCGCGCGGATCGACGAGAAGCGCCGGCTGGTGCTGGTGCGGCGCGACGAGGTGGAGCACCTGGTGCTCGTCGGCGGCCAGACGGATATCCTGCTGGAGGGCAACATACTGCGCGTGCCGGCGGCCGCGCGGGCCCGCGCCGAGTCGCAGCTCGACCGGCACCCGGAGCCGGAGGACGCCGCGGTGACGCGCCGCTGGGACGCCCCGTCGCACGGCGAGGAGCGCCAGGCCCCGGCACCGGTCGCGCCGACGCCGGCTCCGGCCCGGCAGGAATTGCGGCATCCGGTGCAGAATGGCGCGGCAGCGGCGCCTGAACCACGCGCCGCAGCGGCGCCCAGTCCGGTCGCCACGCCGGCGCCGGTTCCCGCCGTCGCTTCGGCCCGTCCGGTGACGCCGAAGCGGGACCCCGCACCGCTGCCCGAGGCGCGACGGCCGGAGCCCGAGGCGGTGCGGCTGCCGCCGCGGCCGCCGGTCCCGCCTGCCCCGCCCCGGTCGATGGCGACCCCGACCCTGCCTGTCCCGGCCCCGCGCGAGGAGTCGAACCCGCCGCAGCCTTCTTCCCCGCCACGCAGCGCCGGCCGGATCGAGCCGTCGCTCACGGTGCCCGAGCCGCATCCGGCCCCTGACATGTCGCCGCAGCGAGCCGAACTTCGCGACCGTCTGAACCGGGCGGCGCAGGAGCTGCCGCGCGCCCCGGCCGTCGCGGCCCCGGCTGCGACGCCGGACCGGCCGGCCGAGGCGGCGCCCGAACGGCGGCCGCTTTCGGTGCGCAGTTTCGCCACCGCCATCCAGAACCGCGGCGCCGCCCCCGAGCCGCAGGCGCCCGCCGCCCCGCCGAAACCGCCCGTCGTGGCGGCCCCCGTCGCGGCGCCGGCCCCGCCCGCCCCGCCCGCCCCGCCGCAGCAACCGCCAGCAGCCGCGCCGGCGCCCGAGCCGAGCCTCGAGGACTTCCTGTCGGCTGAACTCGATTCGGAACTGTCGCGCGAGGAGGCGCCGCAGGCCTCCCCGGACCGCGTCGAGGAGCCCGAACGCCAGCAGGCGCCGGATCCCGCCGTGAGGTCAGGTGCAGCGGAATCCGCTCGTCCGGCACCGGCGGTGCAGGAGACGACCTCGCCACGCGCTCCGGAACCGTCTCTGGACACGCCGCCATCGGCCGGAGGCGACAAGGCACCCGACCCGGCGCGCAAGCTGACGCTCGAGGAAGAGATGGAACGGCTGCTGGGCGATTTCAGCTTCGGGGAAAGCGAGCGGCGCGACCGCGGCTGAGCGACAGGCCCGAGGCGGCGGCGTGGCCGGCTCGACTTACGGGCTGCCACGCTGCGCGCCGAGCGGGCGGGTCAGCGAAATAAAGCTTCGGTCGGGCTCGTGCCGCGGCCGGTATTCCGGGCGGGGCGAGTTAGCACGCCGGAGCGTGTCTCTCGCGGCCAGTTCGGCCTATTCGTCGCGGTAGACCTTCTCGCGCCGCTCATGGCGCTCCTGCGCCTCGAGCGACATCGTGGCGATCGGCCGCGCGTCCAGCCGCTTCAGGCTGATCGGCTCGCCGGTCTCCTCGCAATAGCCGTAGGTGCCCTCCTCGATCCGCTCCAGCGCGGCGTCGATCTTCGCGATCAGCTTGCGCTGGCGGTCGCGGGCCCGGAGCTCGATCGAGCGGTCGGTTTCCGAGGACGCCCGGTCGGCGGCGTCGGCCAGGCTGCTGTTGTCGTTGGCCAGGGCTTCCAGCGTCTCGCGTGATTCGCGAAGGATCTCGGCCTTCCAGGCGAGCAGCTTCCGACGAAAGTACTCCTTCTGGCGATCATTCATGAACGGGCCGTCTTCCGACAGGGTCGCATCCATCTTGAGTGTCTCGCTCATTGGGCACCTCCGTTCCGCAGCCCGGGCTTATAGCGACGCTTTGTCGAGCGAACAAGTTGCTTCATCTGCCTCAACCTCAATGTGATTCAAGAATCTAAAGCGCGGAATTCGTTCGCCTTTCGGCGCGCTTATCGCCTGGCAGGCATGACAGGCCGATGACGCGCGGCCCAGCGGCGACCTTATCGACCGATGCTGGTGCGTCGCTTGCACCTCGCGCGGGGATTGTCCCCGGGAGGTCCGCCGCGATTGCCGCGGCGGCGGATTCGGCTTACTCGAACGTCTATGTCCGCTGTCCCGCAAAGCCGCCTTTTCATCCTGCGCCACGCGCATTCGTCCTGGGCCCTGCCCGGCGAGCGCGATCACCAGCGTGCGCTGGACGAGCGGGGCCGCGCCGACGCGATTCGCCTCGAGCGGCACCTTCGGGAGGAGGACTGGGGCGTCGATGCGGTGTCGAGTTCCACCGCGACCCGCGCTACCGAAACGCTGGATCTTGTCCGCCCGGCGCTGGCGGCCGGCACCCCCGAGCATTTCTCCGACGCCCTCTACGCGCTCGGCGTCGATGCCTATTTCGCCGAGACCCGCCGCCTGGGAGACGCGACCGCCCTGCTCCTGATCGGCCATAATCCGATGGTCGAGGAATTCACCATCTCGCTCGCCGGAAGCGGCGACGAGGAGGCGCTCGCGACGCTGCGGAACGGCTTTCCCACCTGCGGGCTGGCGACCGTGGAGTTTTCCACTCCCCTCGCCGAGGTCACTCCCGGTGCCGGCGTGCTGCGTCGCCTGCTGGTGCCGGCCGACTTCGCCCGAGGTTGACGCTTCGGCCTTTCGACGCCGGCATGGGCCTCCTATATCGGTCCCGCAGCCAGAGCAGAGGAAACCCGCGCGTTCATGACCTCCCTTGCCGACGAGGCGCGGCTCGTCCTCGACAATTTCGCCGACCGCACGGCCGGCCTCTTCCACCCCAGCCTGCGCCTCGGCGTCACCGGCCTGTCGCGCGCCGGCAAGACCGTGTTCATCACGGCGCTCGTCCATAATCTCCTGCATGGCGGCCGTCTGTCGCTGTTCGAGGCGCAGGCCAGCGGCCGGATCATGCGCAGCTATCTCGAGGAGCAGCCGGACGATGCGGTGCCGCGGTTCCAGTACGAGGAGCACATCCGCACCATCCTCGAGGACCGGGCCTGGCCGAAATCCACCCGGGCGATCTCCGAGCTGCGTCTCACCATCGAGTACGAGTCGGCCTCCGGCTGGTCGCGCATGTTCTCGGGCGGCCGGCTGTCGCTGGACATCGTCGACTACCCCGGCGAATGGCTGCTGGACCTGCCGCTGCTGGAGAAGGATTTCGCCCGCTTCTCCGCCGAGGCGCTGGAACGGGCCCGGCTGCCCTCGCGCCAGGCCATGGCTAGACGCTTTCTCGCGCTGATCGACGGGCTGGATCTCGCCCAGCCGGCGGACGAGCCGACCGCCCAGGCGCTCAGCGCCGCCTTCGCCGACTACCTGAAGGCCTGCCGGGACGACTCCACCGCCCTGTCGACGCTGCCGCCCGGACGATTCCTGATGCCCGGCGACCTCGAAGGCTCGCCCGCGCTCACCTTCGCGCCGCTGCCGGTCGAGCCGGGCCGGACCTATCCGAAGGGCTCGCTCGCCGCGCTGCTGGCGCGGCGCTACGAAGCCTACAAGACCGTGGTGGTGAAACCGTTCTTCCGCGAGCATTTCGCGCGGCTGGACCGGCAGATCCTGCTGGTCGACGTGATGCAGGCGATCAATGCCGGCCCCGAGGCAGTGCGCGACCTCGAAACCGCCCTCGCCGACATTCTAGGCTGCTTCCGGCCCGGCCGCAGCAGCTGGCTCGGCTCCTTCCTGACCCGGCGCATCGACCGCATCCTCGTCGCCGCGACCAAGGCGGACCATCTGCACCGCGACAGCCACCGCCCGCTCGAAGCGATCGTCCGGCGGCTGCTCGACGACGCCATCGCCCGGGCGAAGTTCTCTGGCGCCGAGACCGATGTCCTGGCGCTGGCGGCGGTCCGCGCCACCCGCGAGGCGACCGTCACCGACGGCGACGACCGCCTGCCGGTGATCGTCGGCACGCCCGCCGCCGGCGAGACCATCGGCCGCGACACCTTCGACGGCGAAACCGAGACGGCGGTGTTCCCCGGCGACCTGCCAACCGATCCCGCCCGGCTGTTCCTGCCGGATTCCGGCAGGCCGGCGGACGGGATCCGCTTCGTGCGGTTCCGGCCGCCGCGGCTGGAGCGTACCGCCGATGGGCTGACGCTGTCGCTTCCGCACATCCGCCTCGACCGCGCCCTGCAGTTCCTCCTGGGAGACCGGCTGGCATGAGCAACGACGACGTATCCCGCCCGGGCCGGCGACCCGGCGCCTATCGGCTGGACGAAGCCGGCCTCGCGCGCACCCCGGCCCCGCAAGAGCCTGTCGCACCCGCCCGTGCCCCGCGGGCGATCGAAGACCTGACACGCGTCGCGCTCGAGCCGGACGACGCCATCGAGCGCCAGGCGCTGGACGCCCTGGAGGTCGTGCCTGCCTCCCGGCGCCGGCGCGGCTTCTCCTTCGGCAAGCTCTTCATCGGCGCGCTGGGCGTTCTGGTGTCGCTGGGCGTCGCGCTGGCGATCGATGCGCTGATCCGCGACCTCTTTGCGCGCTACGACTGCCTCGGCTGGCTGGCGGTCGCGGTCACCGTCCTATTGGTGATTGGCGCCGTCGGTGTCGCGGCCCGCGAAGCCATCGGCCTGATGCGCCTGTCGGCCGTCGACCGCGAACGGCAGGAGGGCCTTGCCGCCTACGAGGCCAACGCCGCCGACGACGCCCGCAACGTGGTGCGGTCGCTGTCGACGCTCCTCTCCGGACGCCCCGAGACCGCCCATGGCCGGGCGCGCCTGGCGGCGCTCGAGGACGAGGTGATCGACGGCGCCGACCTGATCGCGCTGGCCGAACGCGAACTGCTCGGGCCCCTCGACGCCGCCGCGCGCACGCTGGTCCTCGCCTCGTCCAAGCGCGTCTCGGTGGTCACGGCGGTCAGCCCAAAGGCGCTGGTCGACGTCGCCTACGTGCTGTTCGAGACCGTCAAGCTGATCCGCCGCATGTCGGAGCTCTACGGCGCGCGGCCCGGCACGCTCGGCCTGATCCGCCTGACCCGCGACGTCCTGGCGCACCTGGCGGTGACCGGCTCGATCGCCATCGGCGACGGCGTCATGCAGCAGCTTCTCGGCCATGGCGTCGCGGCCAAGCTGTCGGCGCGGATGGGCGAAGGCGTGGTCAACGGCCTTCTCACTGCGCGCGTCGGCCTCGCCGCGATGGATCTCTGCCGGCCGCTGCCATTCCTGCGGATGCGGCGCCCGCGCATCGGCGACGTCCTGTCGGAACTGGTCACGATCGGGGGCGGCGCCGCTTCCCGCCGACAGGCCTCCGGGGCAAATCCGAACGAATTGTAAACGCCGCAGCAAGGCTTGCTTAACCCTTACGAGCGATAAACGTCGGTGAAACAGCCGCTTGCGCCCGTCAGGAAGGTTAGCCCCATGTCCCGCATTCTGAAGGCCGGTCTCGCACTCGCGATCGCCGCCGCCACCGGCCTCGCCTCGCCGGCTCACGCCGAGAATGACGAGACCTTCTTCCGCCAGGTCGTCGGCCAGTGGTCGGGGCCGGGCGAGATCGTCGCCGGCAAGTACAAGGGCACCAAGTTCATCTGCGACTTCGCCGGCACGCAGCATCCGAAAAGCGTCGGCATGGCGCTCGACGGCTCCTGCCGGGTCGGGATGTTCTCCCAGCCGATGCGCGCCGAGGTCGTGCGCGCCGGCAAGAACTACACCGGCGCCTTCCAGGACGGCGCCAAGGGCAAGGGCCTCGACATCGTCTCGGGCGACGTCGGTGCAGACCGGATCGTCGTCGGCCTCGACCGCAAGCAGCTCAAGGGCGCGATGATCGCCCGCCTCGCCGACCAGGACACGATGGCGATCACCGTCTCCGTCCGCGTCGCCTCCGACCTCGTGCCGGTCATCGGCATGAACCTCAAGCGCACCGGCGCCGTGCGCCAGAGCGCCCTCGCCGACTGAGGCGCCGTCAGCCGGGCGCGCCCGGCTCGCGCCACCATTCGCCATCGCGGCTCGCCGGCTCGATCCCCTCGGGATCGGCCGCGGCTGCCCATTCTGCCACCGTGCGGCCGCCGATCCGCAGCGTCGGCGCGATCTCGGCCAGCGGGATAAGCACGAAGGCGCGGTCCGTCACGCGCGGATGCGGCAGGATCAGCGCGTCGTCCGCGTACGGCATTTCGCCGTAGTCGAGGACGTCAAGGTCGAGCGTGCGCGGCCCCCAGCGCTCGCGGCGCTCGCGCTTGAATTCCCGCTCCGTCGCAAGGCACAGTTCCAGCAGGTCGCGCGGCGGCAGCGTCGTGGCCACCGCGGCGCAGGCGTTGAAGAACCACGGCTGGTCGGTCTTGCCCCAGGGCGGCGTGCGGTAGAGCCGCGAGACGGCGACCACGTCGCAATCCGGCCTCGCGTCGATGCGGCCGAGCGCCGCCGCCATCGTCGCCCGCGGATCGCCGATATTGCCGCCCAGCCCGAGAAGCGCGGTGACGCTCACCACCGCTCGCCGCGGAGCGCCCGGCGCATGGCGTCGGCGATCATCAGTGCATCGCGGTTGGCCGGGACGTTGTGGACGCGGAAGATGTCCGCCCCGCGCTCGCGCAGCAGCACCGAGGTCGCCGCTGAGGCGATGTCGGGCTCGGGGTCCTCGCGGCCGATCGCGCCACGCACGAAGCGCTTGCGCGAGGTGCCGACGAGCAGCGGGAAGCCGAGGCTCATCAGCTCGGCGAAGCGCGCCATCAGGATCATGTTCTCCGGACCGTCCTTGGCGAAGCCGAAGCCCGGGTCGAGCACGATCGCGTCGTCGGCGACACCCGCCGCGCGGGCGATCTCGAGCGAGCGGCGCAGGAACAGGAACTGGTCCTCGATGACGTCGGGAAGCGTCTGGCGCTCGCGGCCGGTGTGCATCATGCAAAGGCCCGACCCGGTCTCCGCCGCGACGCGGGCGATCTCGGGGTCCTTCTGCGCCCCCCAGACGTCGTTGACGATGTGGGCGCCGGCCTGCACCGCCAGCCGGGCCGTCTGCGAGCGGTAGGTGTCGACCGAGATGAGGCAGTCCGAGCGGCGCGCCAGTTCCTCGATCACCGGCAGGATCCGCCGCTGCTCCTCCAGCGCGTCCACCGGGGTCGCGCCCGGCCGCGTCGACTCGCCGCCGATATCGACGATGGTGGCGCCCTCGGCGACCATCGTCAGCGACTCCGCCACGGCCGCCTCGACGCTGGCGTAGCGGCCGCCGTCGGAGAAACTGTCCGGCGTGGCGTTGAGAATGCCCATGATGCAGGCCTGCCCGCCGAGCGCGATGCTGCGGCCGTGGCCGACGGCCCAGTTGCCGCCCCTCGGTTCGATGACGTCCATGGACGCTCCTGCCAGCTGGTGTCTTCCTGCATCGTCGGTAACGTGCCGCTGCGTGCCGCGCAATTGCGCGCGAGGCGGGTTGTGTTGCGCCACCGATGGGTTAGCCTGATGCCTTCAGGTATAGTGAGCCTCGTTTCGGGCAGAGGATCCTAGCAAATGCGGACGAAAACGGGCCTGCTGATCGGCGTCGCGGCGCTCGCCGCCGGGCTGGCCCACGCCGGCTGGGCGCAGGCGGCGACGGTCACCCAGCGGACCACCTACTTCGCCGTGAAGGGCTCGACGCTCGAGGAACTCGACCGGGACCTGAGCCGCAGCGGTCCCTATGTCGCCGAGACCGGGCTTCGCCATCCCGGCGCGACCGAGGTGAAGTTCGACGGACAGGTGACCTACAAACGGGTTGCCGGCGGCTGCAAGGTCGACCAGACCAATCTCGGGCTGACGCTCAACATGACCCTGCCGCGCTGGACGCCGCCGAGGCGGGTCGCGCCGGAAACCATCCTGGTGTGGCAGACGCTCGAGCAGGACATCCGCCGCCACGAGAACCGCCACGCGGAGATCGCGCGAGAGTGGCTGAAGCGCATGGAGATGGCGATCCGCAACCTGCGGCCGCGGCCCAGTTGCGCGGCCATGGAGGCGGACGTCAACAACGTCACCCAGCGTTATCTCGCCTCGCACGAGCGCGCCCAGATCGAGTTCGACACGATCGAGGGCCGCGAGGTGAACTTCCGGCTGCGCCGCGCGCTCAACCGCACCATGCAGGAATACGGCCGGTAGAGCCGAGGGCGGTTGCGCGGCGGGAAGCCGCCGGCGGTTCGCTCAGGCCTGGCGCTCGGGGATCCTCAGCACCAGCCCGTCGAGATCCTCGCGGATCTTGATCTGGCAGGACAGGCGCGAATTCGGCTGCATCTCGACGGCGAAGTCGAGCATGTCCTCCTCCATCGCCTCCGGCTCGCCGGTCTTCGCCAACCAGGCTTCGTCGACATAGACGTGGCAGGTCGCGCAGGCGCAGGCGCCGCCGCATTCCGCCTCGATCCCGGGAACGTCGTTGCGGATGGCGTTCTCCATCGCCGTCGTCCCTACGGGAGCGTCGATATCGTAGCGTTGACCGTCGTGGGTGACGAAGGTGAGCTTGGCCATGAGCGATGGTCTCTCGTTCGATGATTGCGGGCGACGACGTCGCCCTTCCCCGCTGCGGGCAACGAGACGAGGCGGGATCGGCCGCGCACCCGGCTGGCCGGCGCCGTCACATCTGCGCGCGGGCCGGTCCGCCGAAGGCGGCAGACTGCCGGTCTGTTAGGGGCTGACGGACCGCAAAGTCAACTCTCGCGAGCCGCGTGGATTCGCGCCGTGCTTACTCGATCAGCGAGCGGGCGAAGCTGGCGGCCGCTTCCGCTTCCAGGCGCAGCTGCGCCAGCGCCGTCGCGTCGCGCGGCGCGCTTTCGTAGCGTTCGGCGCTGTCGGCGAGCCGGAAGGCTCCGACATTGCGGGCGGTGCCCTTCAGCGCATGGGCGATCTGCCGCCGCTCCTCGTCCCGCGCGCCGTCGATCCGGCGCAGCAGCGTATCCAGCTGCCGGCTCAGCATGCCCAGCACGTCGGCTTCCAGCGCCCGGTCGCCGCAGGTCTGGCGGGCCAGATGGACGAGGTCGATCGGCCGGCGCCGCGACGGGCACTGCGATGTGGCAGGCTTGTCGCCGGTCTCGGCCTTCTCCGCCTTCAGCGCCGCCAGGATCATCTGCGTCTCCTTCAGGGCCCGAAGCCCGCCCGGCGTGGGGTTTCCGGCTGATGCCGGCCTGCGACGGGGATGACCCATCATCTGGCGACAGCATGTATGAAGGATTAACCGGCGGGCGCATGTTGCAGCGAACGGCGCGCGCCCGCGGCACGGCGCCTGCGCCAGCATCCCCGGCGCCACAAGGGGCCCGGGCCGTAACCGTGAGGATTTTCGTAACGCCGTTAACCTTATGTTTAAACTTGTAGGTATCCGGCGGTTTTACGGTTTCTTTCGATGCAGTCGCTATCTACCATGGATCATGCGAAACTGCCGGCTGGAGGCTATGCGCCTACCGCCGACGGCCAGCATGCCGGAATCGGACGGGGCTTCCAACCCCTCGTGCACGTCCGTTGGCGACCCTCGGCAAAAGTGGGTCCGTAGTAACGAGTATTGAGGCGCGACGGCCATGTCTAAGACCAATCCCATCGATCAGCTTTCGGACGAGGCAGTCAACGAACTCGAGGCGGCTCTTCGGGCCGATCTCGGTGAACCGGAAATTCGCGACGAGACGGGGCAGGCTTCGGGAACCCTCGTGGAGGACGAGTCGACCCAGTCCGCCGAGGTCGCGTTCTCCCTGGATGAGTTCGAGCGCCAGATCAGCGAGACCGCCGGTCAGCTCCGCGACGACGAGACGGATGCGTCGGCGTCGGTCGAAGAGAGCGATGCCGAAAGCGTCGATGTCACCGCGGAATCGGCCCCCTCGTCGCAGACGGTCGGCCTTCGGCGGGAAGCCGGCGACCACGCCTCGATGCCGCCGGCCGCTGCCGTCCCGGGCCGTCGCCCGGCTGCCGCGAGCGAGACCCCGCGCGCCTATGCGCAGCCGCCGGCGAACGACGAGGAGCGTCGCTCGACCGTCATGGCCGATGCGCTTCTCAACCGCCGCGCCTCCAAGGCGCCCCTGTGGATCGCCCTCGCCGTCTCGGCCGTGTGGCTCGCCGTCACCGGCTACTTCGCCTACAGCCTCTACGACGTCGCCTCGCTGACCGCCGGCGTCACCGACCCGTCGCGGCAGGGCGAGATCGCGCTGCTCGCCGCGGTCGCCTTCGTGCCGGTCCTCCTGATCTTCGCCTTCGCCGTGATGGTGCGCCGCTCCGCCGAGCTGCGGCTGATGAGCCGGTCGCTGGCCGAGGTCGCGCTGCGGCTCGCCGAACCCGAGACCGTCGCCACCGAGCGGGTGATGAGCGTCGGCCAGGCGGTTCGCCGCGAGGTCGCGGCCCTCGGTGAGGGCGTCGAGCGGGCGCTGGCCCGCACATCCGATCTCGAGAACATCGTCCACAAGGAAGTCGGCGCGCTCGAACGCGCCTATGCCGACAACGAGGTGAAGATCCGCACGCTGGTGCAGGACCTCGGCGCCGAGCGCGAGGCGATGCTCTCGCATGGCGAGCGCCTGCGCTCGACCGTCGTCGGGTCGCACCAGCGCCTGGTCGAGGACGTCGACCGCGCCTCCGACCAGATCCTGCAGCGCATCGAGGATGCCTCGCATCGCTTCACCGCCCTGCTCGACGAGCGCAGCGAGGTCCTCAACAAGGACTTCGCCGCGCGCAGCGGCAATCTCGTGGAAGCCTTCGAGGAGCGCAGCCGCAAGGCCAACGACAGCCTGACCGCGCACACCGAGAGCCTCGTCGCCCGTCTCGGCCAGAGCGCCGACGACGCGACCCACCGCCTGATCACCACCGGCGAGGACGTCGGCCGGCAGTTCGACGAGCGGATGGAAGACCTCGATTCCCGCTCCCGCGCCATCGTCGGCCGTCTGGCCGAGATCGGCCAGGACGTAACCGCACGCCTCACCGCCACGGGCGACGCCGTCTCCGGCCTGATGCAGGCCCGCGGCCAGAGCCTCGCCGGCGAGAGCCAGCAGTTCCTCGCCGACCTCACCGAAGCGCTCGACGGCCGTTCGATCGGCCTGGCGATGGAGGGCCAGACCTTCCTGGCCAGCCTCGAGGAAGCCTTCGAGGAGCGGATGCGCGAGATCGGCGACAAGAACCAGATCTTCCTGACCAGCCTCGTCGACACCGTCGACAGCCGCCGCGAGCGCCTCGACGCCGATTCCCAGCGCTTCATCGAGACGCTGGAACTCGGCCTCGGCGAGCGCACCGAGCGCGCCAGCCGTCTGCTCGAGGATGCCAACACGCGGACGCTCGGCGGCCTCGACCACCGCATCGAGACCATCGAGCGTGCGCTTTCAGAGCGCGGCGACTCCCTCGTCGCGGCGCTGGACCAGCGCAGCGAGGCGATCGACCGTTCGGGCGACCGGATTGCCGACGCGCTGGAGCGCCGTTCGCTGGAGTTCGCACGGACCCTCGCCGACCGCACCCGCGACATCGCCGGCGCCTTCGCCAGCGGCCAGGCCGAACTGACGATGAAGGCCGGCGACGCCGTCACCCTGGCGCAGTCGACGCTGGAGGGCCGCACCGAGGAACTGCGCCACCTCTTCGACGAGCGCATCGCCGCCTTCGCCGCGCTGATGGACGAGCGGACCGGCCACCTCGCCGGCACCGTCGACGACCGCCTGCTCGCCTTCGACCTCGCCAGCGACGGCCGGATCGACAGCATCGCCCAGAAGGCCGGCGACATGGATGCCGCCATCGAGCGCGCCGCGGCCCGGCTGGAAGACCTGCTGTCGCAGCGGCGCGACGAGATCGAGGCCGCGGTCGACCGGGGCACCGCCGGCTTCCGCGAAACGCTCGACGGCCGCGTGGTCTCGATCGAGAAGGCCATCGCCGGCCACGGCGAGGATCTCGAGGCGACCTTCGCCTTCGCCCAGCAGAGCCTGCTCGGCAACCTGGAAGAAAAGAGCGCCGGGCTGACGCGCGCCATCGAGGACACCGTGGCCCGCATGGAAAACCTGATCGGCAACGCCGAGGGCGCCCTTGCCCGCGGCGTCGAGGATCGGACCGGATCGCTGGCGCGGCTGCTCGACGATCGGCGCGAAGCCATCGAGGAACTGGTCGCGGCGAGCCGCGACGGCCTCGTCAACGGGCTCGACCAGCGCATCGAGGCGATCGCCAGCCTGCTGTCGGAACGCGTCGGGCAGTTCCACCACTCGATCGAGGACGAGTCCGCCCGCCTCATCGGCGGTCTCGACGAGCGGACCGGGGCGCTCACCATGGGCCTGGCCGACCGTTTCGCCGCCAGCCAGACGGTTCTGGCGACCGCGCAGGACGATCTCCTGGCCGGCCTCGACCAGCGCCATCAGGCGATCCGGACGACGCTGGACGAGCGCGCCAGCGTGCTGCGCAGCCTCTCGGAAGAGACTCACCAGAACCTTCTCGCTTCGCTGGACGAGCGCATTGCCGGGATCTCCGGCAGCTTCGACGCGGCGGTCAAGCGTGTCGCCGAGGACCTTTCCGAGCGCGTGCAGTCGCTGAGCGGCGTGATCGACGGCTCGCGCCTCGCCATTGTCGGCGAGGTCGACCGCAACACCGAACGGCTCCGCGAGGAGATGGACGCTCGCACCAGCAGCTTCGGCGAGCGCATCGCGATCGACGCCGGCACCCATCTCTCCGCCGTCCAGGACGCGCTCGGCCTCCTCGTCGACGGGCTCGACGAGCGCGTCGGCAAGTTGCGCTCGACCGCCGAAGAGGTCGAGATCTCGCTTCGCGACGGCCTCGACGGCCGCTTCGAGGCCATCCGCACGATCATGCAGGAAGGCCACGGTACACTCATCGGCGATCTCGACCTTCGCACCGAGACGCTCTCCAGCGAGATCGGCGAGCGGGTCATGCGCGTCGGCGAAAGCCTCGACGGCCGCGTCGAGGCAATCCGCGCGATCATGCAGGAAGGTCATGGCACGCTCATCGGCGATCTCGACATTCGCACCGAGACCCTGGCCGGCGAGATCGGCGAGCGGGTGATGCGCGTCGGCGAAAGCCTCGACGCGCGCACGGCGGCGCTTCGCAGCGTCATCGAGGACGCGCGGTCGATCCTGGTGGACGGCCTCGACGAACGCCTCGCCGCCATGCACGGCATCATCGACGGCTCGGAGGGCACGCTGCTCGCCGGCCTCGACGAACGCACCGCGCGCCTCGGCGAACAGCTGGACAACGGCCGCAACTCGATCGCGGCAGCCATCGAGGAGCGCGTCAACGGCATCGCCGAGGCGATCTTCGAGGCGGACCTGCGGCTGGCGTCGGCGCTCGAGGAACGCCGCGACAGCATCGCCGGCATTGTCGAGGAAGCGGCCCGTTCGGCGGCCGCCACGCTCGGCGATCGCGCCGACGACGTCCGCCGGGTCATCGAGCAGAGCGTCGGCGACGTCTCGACCTCGCTGGAGATCCGTCGCGACGAACTGCTTGCGGCGCTCGAGACCGGGTCGACCAGCCTCACCGGCGCCCTCGACCAGCGCACCGAAGCCATCTCGACCGCGCTGGATCGCGGCCTCGGCAATGTCGAGCGCACGCTCAACACCCGCACCGCCACGATCGCCGAGACGCTGCGCCAGACCATCGCGACCGCCACCGCCGCCATGGGCGAGGAAGCCGCGCGGGCCCGCGAAAACCTCGAGGGCGAAACGCGCAAGATCGCCGAGAGCGTCGAGGGCATCGAGGAGATATTCCTCACCTCCACGGAAGACGCGCGCCTGCGCCTGTCCGGCGAGGCCGACCGGCTTGCCGAGCGTCTCGGCGCCCTGGCGGACGACCTCGCGGCCAAGGCTTCGGATGCCAGCGCCTCGCTGGTCGGCGAAGGCGGCCGGATCGCGGAGAACATCAGCGGCGCCGCGGAAGTCATCCGCACGCTGTCCGAACAGTCGCGCAACCGCTTTGCCACGGAGGCCGAGGAACTGGCGAAATCCATCGCCGACCTGTCCGGCCGCATGCAGGCGGAGGCGGAAGAGGTGCGCAGTGGCCTCGCCGCCCAGCGCGCCGCCCTCGCCGACAGCCTCGCCGGCATCACGACGGCGGTGGCCAGCGAGTTCGAGCGCAACACCGGCAGCTTCGTCGCCAGCGTCGGCGAGGCCAGCGACAGGCTGCGCGCGGCCGGCCAGGAAGGCCGCGACCGCTTCGTCACCGACGCAGGCGAGATCGCCACGCAGGTGGAAAGCGCCGCCGAGCGCATGCGCGAGCTGACGGAGGCGGCGCAGACCGCCATGCAGCAGAACACCGACGGCTTTGCCCGTCGCCTGTCCGGCGCCTCCTACCAGATCCGCAGCGAGACCGATCGGGTCGCCGAGACCCTCGAACAGCGCTCGCAGCGCTTCACCGAGGAGCTCGCCGCCGTCGCCGAGAAGCTGTCGGAGATGCTCGCGGCCAACCCGCTGCGCACCGACCTGGAGGAAGCGACCCGCACCATCCACGCACAGCTCGCCGAAGCGTCGCAGACCTTCCTGCGCGACGCCGACAACGCCCGCACCGAGATACTGGCACGCGGCGGCGAACTCGCCGGCCAGCTCGCCTCGATCTCCGGCGCGATCCGCGTCGAGACCGAACGGGCCCGCGAACAGCTGCTCGAGAGCGCCGGCAATGTCGGCGAGGAACTGGTCGCCCGGCTCGCCCGGTCCGAGCAGGAGATCGACGCCCGCGCCAAGATGCTCGGCGACGACATCGACGAGAAGACCCGCACGCTTGCCGCCCTGCTCAGCGCCCGCACGTCGGAAATCTCCCGCGTCCTCGACGAGGAAGCGCGGCCGATGTTCGACCAGCTCGGCGAGAACGGCTCGGAATTCGCCCGGCTGCTGGAGCGCAGCACCCGCGATGCGTCCGACCGGATGCGCGAGGAAAACGCTGCCCTCGTCGCCGCGCTCGGCCGCCGCGCCAGCGAGACGATCGAGAGCCTCACGGCTTCGTCCGGCGAGATCCTCGGGGCCTTCGACGAGAAGACCACGACGGCTGTCGGCCTGGTCGCCGAGATGCGCGACCAACTGCAGCGCGAGGTGGGCGGTCTCATCGGGCGGCTCGCCCAGACCAGCGGTTCGCTGCGCGGCCTGGTGCAGGAAGCCGCCAGCAATCTGGGGGCGATCGATGCGACCCTGCAGGAGACCGGCACGCGCTTCACCCAGGGCGCCGAGCAGGCCTCCAACTCGATCTCGCTCTCCTCGCGCCTGCTGGAGAGCAATGTCGAACGCCTCGACCACCTGTCGATGAGCGCCTTCTCGAAGGTCGCCGGCATCGCCGACCGCTTCCAGGAGCACGGCGCGGTCCTGTCCGATGCCGTCAAGCTGATCGAGGCCAGCGAGATGACGCTGCGCTCGACGCTGGAGAACGGCCATGGCGGCATCGAGGAACTCTCGGCGGGGCTGGTCAAGCGCTCCGAGGAGATCGGCGAACTGATGCGCTCCTTCGAGGAGGTCATCGAGGGCCTGTTCGAGCGGACCGAGCAGCGTTCGCGCCTGGTTTCCGCGCGGCTCTCCTCGGAGGTCGGCGAAAAGCTCGGCGAGGCCGATGCCCAGATGCAGAGCGCCGAGGCACGCTCGCGGGCCGCGGCCGAAGCGATGCGCAGCTCGATCCAGTCGGTCGTCGAGGACGCCACCCAGCGCTTCCACGGCGCCACCGAAGAGATGCGCCGGACCGCCGCCGAGATCCGCCAGGAGCTCGAGAGCGCCCGCAACGAGATCCGGCGCGGCGTCTTCGAACTGCCGGAGGAGACCCGCGAGACCACCGAGGCGATGCGCCGGGCCGTGGCCGACCAGATCCGCGCACTGAAGGACCTGTCGGACATCGTCTCGCAGTCCGGCCGTGCTTTCGACGTGTCGTCCCGCTCCTCGCAGCCGGCAGCGGCCGAGGCGGCGTCCCGTCCGGCCGCCCAGCGCCTCGAGCCGTCGCGCCCGGCGCCGGAAGGCGCACGGGCGCCGAAGCCGGCGGAGCCGGACGAGGAGGCGCTGTTCAGCGAAGAGGAAGAGCGCGACGTCGAAGCACAGATCGCTGCGTCCTTCATGACCGACGGCAATCTCGCCCGCGACCTGCGGGGCTCGAACTACGATGCCCCGGCGCGGACGCCGTCGCCGACCACCGGCGCGGCAGCCGGTTCCCCGGAAATGCGTGCAAACGATCGGACGCAATCCGCGCAGCCGGCCCAGACCGCCCAGCCGTCGCAGCTGCGTCCGGCGGCGCGGCCGGCCGAGCCGCAGGGCCCGCAGGCCGCCGCATCGCGGCCGGGCGGCGGCTGGGTTTCCGACCTGCTGCGTCGCGCGTCCCGGGACGAGGAGGAAGCGGCGCCCGCCGCCGCAGCCACCCCGGCCCGGCCGGCGGCCCCCGCCTCGCAGCCGGTGGAGCGTTCGCCGGAGCATGTCGTCGACTCGCTGAACTCGCTGTCGGTCGACATCGCCCGGGCCATCGACCACAACGCCTCGGTCGAACTGTGGGATCGCTACCGCAAGGGCGAGCGGAACGTCTTCACGCGCCGGCTCTACACGATGAAGGGCCAGCAGACCTTCGACGAGATCCGCCGGAAATATCAGCGCGACACGACGTTCCGCGAGGCCGTCGACCGCTATATCGGCGACTTCGAGACGCTGCTCGGCGACGTGTCCAAGAACGACCCGGACAACCGGCTGACGCACACCTACCTGACCTCCGACACCGGCAAGGTCTACACGATGCTGGCGCACGCTTCGGGCCGCTTCGACAGCTGAGGCAGCGGCCTCGCACGCAGACGAAAACGGCGGCGGCCCCGGAAGGAGCCGCCGCCGTTTTCATTTGCAGTATCCGATCTGGTCGCCGGGCGATCCGCGCCGGCGCCGACGGACGCAACCTGCGACGCAGGGGCTCCCTCGACAGCAAGAAGCCGGTGACGGGCATCGCTCGTCACCGGCTTTTTCGGATTGGATCAGGAAATCGCGGCGCCGGCGGGCGCCGTCAGATCAGCGCCAGCGTCCAGCGCACGATCTCGTCCGAGATCTGTTCGTAGGCGCGGTCGAGGGCGGCGACGTAGTCGGTGTTGGTCGTGCCGGCCACAGGCACCTCCACCGCGAAGACCTTGGTGCGCAGCACGCTGCCATTGCGGTCGTTCAGCGCCTTGACGGAGATCTCGATCACCGCGCGCGCCGGGCCGACCGCATCGATCTCGAACTTCCGCACTTCCATGACCATCTGGTAGTCGATGGCCAGACCCTGGCCCGGCACGCCCACCGCGCCGATACGGCCGGTATTCTCGAAGGCCTGCAGAAGCCGCAGCTGGACCATGCGCGGCAGGCGGTCGCTCCACTGGCTGCCGGCGAGATACTCGACCGAATAAGGGGTCGGCTTCACCACGATCTTCTCGGAGTCGAGCGTCTTGATCGCCGTCGGCTCGGGAATCAGGATCTGCGCCCGGCTCGTGCCTGCGACGTTCTGGACGATGGCCGGGGCCGAGATCTCGAACGTGTCCGGCGGGGGCGCGGAGAGACAGGAACTGAGGGCCACCGCGAGGAACGCCAGCAGGACGGATCGGGACGTTGAACGCTTCATGTCTTGCCTGTTCCTGTCGCCACAGCGACGTTTGCTCTCACTCGCCGTCGCCGCTGTCAACGCCGGCGCGCCGTCAGCGCCGGGTCCGGCCGTCATACTGCTTGACCTCGTCGCCGCCATAGATCAGCCGGCTCGGATCGTTGGAGAAGTCGTCGACCGCCCTGTCGATGCGGCCGACCGACTGCGTGACGTTGCGCACCAGCGTCTGGAACTCGCGCAGGCCCTGCCCGGTGAAGCGCTGCAGATTGGCCGAGATCGGCGCGACCTCGGACTGGATCGACTGGGCCGCGGACCGGATCGAGCGCAGCGTCGTCGCCACGTCGGTGCCGAGGCTGGTGCCGTCCTTGGCTCCGGCCAGGAGGTCGTTGACCGAGGTGACGACGCTGTCGATGCGCTGCGAGGCCGCGCTGATGCGCTGGCTGGTCAGTTCGACATTGGTGATGATGTCGTTGATGTCCTCGCGCCGCTCGCCGATGGAATCGGCGACGCCCGCGATCGAGTCCGCGGCCCTCGCGACATTGTCGGTCGCCGAGGAGACGTTATCCACGGCGCGGTTGACCTGGCCCGGATCGATGCTGGCGAGCAGCGTGTCGACCTGCGCCCGAGTCTCCGAGAAGCCGTTGAGGGTTGCCTCGAGCGTCCGCACCGTCTGGTCGACGCCGTCGATGATCGACTGGACTTCCGGGGTCTTGGCGCTGAGCGCCGCGGTGACGTCGCGCACGTCGCCGATCACCTCGTTGACGGTCGCGGCATCGACCGAATTGATCAGCGCGTCCGCCGAAGCCAGCGTCTCGTTCACCTGGCGGCTGGCTTCGCTGATGTTCTCCGTGATCGGCCCGAGGCCGGCGAGCAGCGCGTCGATCTCCGGCGAGCGCTGGGCGATCGCGGTGGTGATGCGGTTGACGTTCTGGGCCGAGTTCGCGACGCCGGCGATGGCCGAGTTGATCGCCTCGCGCTGCGTCGAGATCGACTGCGTCAGCGACGAGACGTTGCTGGCCGTCGCGGCGATATCGTCGATGGCGGTGGAGACCGCGGCGGGATCGACGGCCGCGACGACGCGGTTCGCCGTCTCCAGCGTCGTGTCGAGGCGTTCGGCAACGCGGGTCGCCGTCTCGGTGATCGGCCCGAGCCCGGCGAGGAAGCGGTCGATCTGCGGCGTGTTGCGGCTGATGATCTCGCCGACGCCGCCGATGCTGTCGGCCGCCGTCCGTACCGAGGCGACGACGCTCTCGACGTTCTCGGATTGAGCGCGCAGCGTTTCCGACATGGCGGCGATGTTGGAGACGGTGGTGCGGATCGCGGCCGGGTCCACCGCGGCAAGGATGGCCTGCGCCTCCTCGATCGCCTTGGGAAGGCCCGCGGCCACCGTGTTGGCGGTGTCGGCGAGGCGGCTGAGGCTCTGCAGGAACTCGTCGACGTCGTCGGAATTCGAGGCGAGGCTCGAGGTGAACTGCTCGATGTTCTCGGAGGTCTTCGAGACGTTTTCGAGGGTCACGCCGATCGACGGCCCGGCGTCGGCAACGATGCTCTCGAACTCCCCGAGAATGGTGTTCGCCCGGTCGGCAATGTCGCGGGCGGTCGCCAGGATGTCGGTGATGTCGGACGGGTCGGCGCGGATGATCGGCACGGTGCCCTGCCGCTGCGCTTCCTTGATGATGTCCGGCTCGCCCGCCTCGCCGCCCTTCAGTTCGATGAAGGCAAATCCGGTCAGGCCCTGGAAGCCGATATTCGCCGCGGTCGTCTCCTTGATCGGCAGGTCCGGATCGACCTGGGTCGAGGCGATGACGACGCGCGGATTGTTGGGATCGATGCGCAGCGACTGCACGACGCCGACCGGAAGACCGTTGAACAACACCTGGCTGCCCTGCTGCAGGCCGGTGACCGAGCCTTCGATCCGCACCAGCAGCGGCACCCGGGAATCCCCCTGGGTCGCGAAGATCGACCAGTAGACGAAGCCGAACGCCAGCACGAGGACGACGATGGTGAAGATGCCGACGCGGACGTAATTCGCCTTGGTTTCCATCAAACGATCCCCTCTAGGGCATGCCCGGCATTTTCAGGCGCGGCGATAGTGCGCGCGCGCTTGCCGTGGAAATACGATTTCACCCACGGGTGGTCGAAGGAGAGCATGGTCGACAGCGGTCCTTCGACCAGCACCTTGCCGTCCCCGAGCACGGCGATGCGGTCGCAGGCCTGGAACAGGCTGTCGAGGTCGTGGGTGACCATGTACACGGTCAGCCCCAGCGTGTCCCGGAGCGTCATGATCAACTGATCGAAATCGGCGGCGCCGATGGGGTCGAGGCCCGACGTCGGCTCGTCGAGGAACACGACGTCCGGATCGAGCGCCAGCGCCCGCGCCAGCGCCGCGCGCTTGATCATGCCGCCCGACAGCTCGGAGGGGAATTTTCCGGCGGCATCCTGCGGCAGGCCGACGAGGTCGAGCTTCAGGCGCGCGAGTTCGTGCATCAGCTCCGGCGAGAGGTCGAGATACTCCCGCATCGGCACCTCGATGTTCTCCAGCACGGTCAGCGAGGAGAACAGCGCGCCGTGCTGGAACAGGACGCCCCAGCGCCGCTCGACCGCCAGGCGATCCTCGTCGTCCGCTTCGGGATAGTTGATCCCGAACACGTCGATCGTGCCGCCCTGCTTCTGGTTGAGGCCGAGGATGGTGCGCAGCAGCACCGACTTGCCGGAACCGGACGGGCCGACGAAGCCGAGGATCTCGCCGCGGCGCACGTCCAGCGACAGCTTGTCGAGGATGGTCTTTTCCCCGAAGCTCACGGTGACGTCCTCGACACGGATGATGATGTCGTCATCCTGGGAAGCGGCGGCCCCGTTCGGGCGGGCGGGATCAGAGACCGATGGAGGCATAGAAAATCGCGAATATGCCATCCATCAGGATGACGAGGAAAATGGCCTTCACCACCGAGGCGGTCACGTGCAGGCCGAGGCTCTCGGCGCTGCCGCCGACCTTCAGGCCCTCCGATGAGGCGACGAGGCCGATGATGATCGCCATGAACGGCGCCTTGATCAGTCCGGAGAATACGGTGAACAGATCGATGGACGACTGCATCCCCTGGATGAAGTTGGCCGTGGAGATGTCGGAGTAGACGTTCAGCACCAGCATGCCGCCGAGCAGCGCAGAGAGATTGGCGAGCACCGTCAGCAGCGGCAGCGCGATGGTCAGCGCGACGAGGCGCGGAAAGATCAGGACGCCGATCGGGTTCAGCCCGATGACCTGGAGCGCGTCCACCTCCTCGCGCATCTTCATAGAGCCGATCTCGGCGGTGATGGCGCTGCCGGACCGTCCGGCGATCATGATCGCCGTCAGGAGCACGCCGATCTCGCGCAGGACCAGGATGCTGATCAGGTTGACCGCGTAGACCTCGCCGCCGAAGCGGCGCAGCTGGAAGGCGCCCTGCTGGGCGATGATGGCGCCGATGAGGAAGCTCATCAGCATGATGATCGGCACCGCCTTCACGCCCATCTGGTCGATCTGGTTGAAGATCGCCGCGGCGCGGATCTGGGTTCGCCCGGTCAGCCGGCGGCCGGCGCCGAAGATCGAACCGCCGATGATGTTGAGGGCGATGACGATCTCGTTGTACATGCCGACGGTGCCGCGCCCGACGGCGTCGAGCAGGCCGGCGAGGACGTTGCCGCGCGCAGCTTCGACGTCCAAGCGCTCCCGGTCCATCGCCCGCCGCACCGCGTCGAACAGCGCCGTGTCGCGGTCAGCGAGGCCTTCCAGCCGGGAATCGCCGCCGAGATCGCGGGCCAGCCGCTCGATCACGAAGGCACCCGCCGTGTCGATCCGGCCGATGCCCCGGCAATCCACCACCGCGCTGGCACCCGCATCCGACTTGCCGAAGTCGCCGACCGTCTGTTCCAGCGAGCCGACGGTGCGGGCCAGCCAGTCGCCCGTCGCCCTCAGCACGACACGGCCGTCCCGCTGCTCGCGGTCGAGCGCAGGCTGGACGGCTTGCCGCCGTCCGGTCGCGCCGGCCGTACGTGCTGGAGAACTCTCTGGCATGGGCGGTTGCTGGACCTTCCTTCGAAGCGCCTGGCGACGGCGGGGGGATGCGCGGCGCGTGACGCAGTGCGCATGATCCGCGGCGCTTCGTACAAGGGGGAAGGATTAATCATCTATTGACCGCTTGTCATGGATTCTCCGCCGTTCCGCCGTCCAGAAGGATCGATAAGCCATGTCGCGTCGTGTTTCGGTCACAGTGGAGCGCTTCCCGCTCGCCCGCGAGTTCCGCATCTCGCGGGGCGCCAAGACCGAGGCGGTGGTGATCGTCTGCGCGATCGAGGCAGGCGGCGTCGTCGGACGGGGCGAGTGCGTCCCCTATGCCCGCTATGGCGAGAGCGTCGAGAGCGTCGTCGCGGCGATCGAATCCGCCAGGGCCGGGATCGAGCGCGGCGCCTCTCGGGAGGACCTCGGCAGGACGCTCCCCGCCGGCGCGGCCCGCAACGCCCTCGACTGCGCGCTCTGGGATCTCGAGGCCAAGGCGAGCGGGACCCGCGTCGCCGAACTGATCTGCCGCGCGCCGCCGCGCCCCATCGAGACCGCCTATACGATCGGCATCGACACGCCCGCCGCCATGGCGGAAGCGGCGAAGGCCGCCGGTAGAAGCCTCCTGAAGATCAAGGTCGGGACCGATGGCGACATTGACCGCATGGCCGCCATCCATGCCGCCACCGGCGGCACACGGCTGATCCTCGACGCCAACGAAGGCTGGACCGCCGACAACATCGAGGCGCATCTCAGGGCGGCGGCCGCCGCCGGCGCCGTGCTGGTCGAGCAGCCGCTGCCGAAGGGCGCGGATGCGATCCTCGCGGAGATCGCGCATCCGGTGCCGATCTGCGCCGACGAGTCGGTCCACACGAGCGAGGACCTCGAGGCGCTGCGCGGCCGCTACGACTACGTCAACGTCAAGCTCGACAAGACCGGCGGGCTGACCGAGGCGTTGCGCCTCGTGACCCGGGCGCAGGAACTCGGCTTCGGCGTGATGGTCGGCTGCATGGTCGGCACGTCGCTGGCCATGGCGCCCGCCGTGCTGCTGGCGCAGGTCGCCGCCTTCGCCGATCTCGACGGCCCGCTGCTGCTTGCGAAGGACCGGCCGCACGGGCTCGTCTACGAAGCCTCGACCGTCGCGCCGCCGAGCCCCGAACTCTGGGGCTGAGGCTTCCCCGCCTCGGCCACCGCCGACGCAAGCTCATCCCGCGAGGCGCAGCGCCGGCTGGTTCAACGTGTCCACCGAGGTCTCCAGGAAGACGTCGGCGCAGGCTTCCCAGCTGTACGCCTTCGAGCGCTCCAGCGCGTCGCTTCGCTTCAGCGACAGCGCGGCGAGGCACGCCTCCCGCAGGTCGGTCGAGATCCGCCCGGCATTCGACCCGGCAATGACGTCGATCGGACCCGGCTCCGGATAGGCTGCCACCGGCACGCCGCAGGCCAGCGCCTCGATCAGCACGATCCCGAACGTGTCGGTCTTCGACGGGAAGACGAAAACGTCGGCCGAGGCATAATAGCGGGCCAGCGCCTCGCCGGTCTGGGCGCCGGCGAAATGCACGTGCGGATATCGTTTGATGAGTTCCGGCAACATCGGCCCGTCGCCGACCACCAGCTTCGATCCGGGCAGGTCGAGGTCGAGGAACGCCTCGATGTTCTTCTCCGGGGCGATCCGAGAAACGGTGAGGAAGATCGGGCCCGGAAGGTCGAGCCCGATTGGCTCGGCGGGACGGAACTGGCGGCGGTCGACGCCGCGCGTCCAGGTGACGAGATTGCCGAAGCCGAGGTCCGAAAGCTTGCGGCGCATCGACTCGGTCGGCACCAGGCAGGCCGCTGCGGGGGCATGGAAACGCCGCAGGAAGCCGTAGGTGACGCTTTCGGGAATCGGCGCCCGCTTGCGCAGATATTCGGGAAACCGGGTGTGGAAACTCGTGGTGAAGCGGCGCCCGCTGCGAAGGCTGGCGCGCCGGGCGGCAAGGCCCACCGGGCCTTCCGTCGCGATGTGGACCGCCGTCGGCCGGAACTCGTCGAACATGTGCTCCAGCCGGTCGGCCGAGGCGAGAGCCAGCCGGATCTCGGGATAGGTCGGGCAGGCGACGGTACGAAAGTCGAGAGGGCTCACCACCATCACCGCGGCACCACGGTCGCGCAGCTGGTCGCAGAGGCTGGAGAGCGTGCGCACCACGCCGTTCACCTGCGGGTGCCAGGCGTCGGTGGCGATCAGGAAGCGTTGCATGAATGTCGTCCTCGGGTCAGGCCGCCTCGGCCGCCGGCGATGGGGCCGGCTCGGCGGCGAGCGGCCCGCGCTCGCCTTTCGGCTGCTTCTCGCGCGCCGTCTCGGTCCAGCGGATCAGCTCGAGCGACCCGTCATGGCGCTCCGCCACCGCGGTGCAGCTCTCCACCCAGTCGCCGGTATTCACGTATTCGATGCCGTCGTGCTCGGTCAGCTGCGCATGGTGGATGTGGCCACAGATCACGCCCTGGCAATCGTGCCGGCGCGCCTCCTCCGCCAGCGCCGTCTCGAAAGCGCCGATGAAGTTGACAGCGTTCTTGACCTTGAGCTTCGCCCAGGAGGAGATCGACCAGTAGGGAAATCCCAGCCGGCGCCGCACGACGTTGAACACGACGTTGATGGCGATCGCCGCGTCGTAGGCCCAGTCGCCGAGATAGGCGATGACCCGGGCATTGCGGACGACGACGTCGAAGGCGTCGCCGTGGATGACCAGGAAGCGTCGCCCGTCCGCCGTGACGTGAACGTCGGTGAGCTTGACCTCGACACCGCCGAAATGCTGGCCCGGGAAGTCCCGCAGGAACTCGTCGTGGTTGCCGGGAACGTAGATCACCGAGGCGCCCTTGCGCGCCTTGCGCAGCAGCTTCTGGACCACGTCGTTGTGGGCTTGCGGCCAATGCCACGAGCGCTTGAGGCGCCAGCCGTCGACGATGTCCCCCACGAGATAGATCTTCTCGGCGTCGTGCACCCGCAGGAAATCCACCAGCAGTTCGGCCTGTGCCGCCTTGGACCCCAGATGCACGTCTGAAATGAACAGCGTCCGGAAGTGACGCGCCGTCGCCAACTGATGCATGGTCGCCATCCCGTCCCGGCCTCACCGATCCCCTTCGCTGCGTGATGGAAATGACTGATTCTGATTGCATCCGTGTGACGCACGGTTCGCGCTGCCGTTGCGGCGGGCGTCGCTGGTCGGTTGCCAGCCGCAGGTGATCGTTTAGAAGGAGCCGCAGGCGGCGTGGGATGGCCGTCGAAACAGCGGGGGATCGGCATGTCGGAGAACGAAACGGGCGGGACGGGCATGACCACCGCCGATCTCGACGAGCAGGCGCTGTTCTATCACCGCTACCCGACGCCCGGGAAACTGGCGATCCGCGCGACCAAGCCGCTCGGCAACCAGCGCGATCTGGCGCTGGCCTACTCGCCCGGCGTCGCCGCGCCCTGCCGCGAGATCGCGCGCGACCCCTCGCTGGCCGCGGTCTACACCAGCCGCGCCAATCTGGTGGCGGTGGTCTCCAACGGCACGGCTGTGCTCGGCCTCGGCGACATCGGCCCCCTCGCCTCCAAGCCGGTGATGGAGGGCAAGGCCGTCCTGTTCAAGAAATTCGCCGACATCGACGTCTTCGACATCGAGATCGAGGCGCGCGAGATCGACCGCATCTGCGACGTCGTCGCGGCGCTGGAGCCGACCTTCGGCGGCATCAATCTCGAGGACATCAAGTCGCCGGAGTGCTTCGAGGTCGAGGCCCGGCTGCGCGAGCGCATGGCGATCCCGGTCTTCCACGACGACCAGCACGGCACCGCGATCATCGTCGCGGCGGCCATCCGCAACGGCCTGATGCTCGCCGGCAAGACGCTGGCCGAGGCCAAGATCGTCACCTCCGGCGCCGGCGCCGCTGCCATCGCCTGCCTCAACCTGCTGGTCGAACTCGGGGCGCGCCGCGAAAACATCACCTGCACCGATATCGAGGGCGTCGTCTACGAGGGCCGCGAGAAGCGCATGGACCGCTGGATGGCGGTCTACGCGCGGCAGACCGACAAGCGGACGCTGGAAGAGGTCATCGAGGGCGCCGATGTCTTCCTCGGCCTGTCGGCCGGCGGCGTGCTGAAGCCCGAATATCTGAAGTCGATGGCCGAGCGGCCGATGATCATGGCGCTCGCCAATCCGACCCCGGAGATCATGCCGGAGCTCGCCAAGGCGGTGCGGCCGGACGCGATGATCTGCACCGGCCGGTCGGATTTCCCCAACCAGGTCAACAACGTCCTCTGCTTCCCGTACATCTTCCGGGGTGCCCTCGACTGCGGCGCCACCGGCATCACCGAAGGCATGAAGAAGGCGGCCGTCGATGCCATCGCGGCGCTCGCCCGCGAGGAGGTGTCCGAGGTCGCGGCCAAGGCCTACGGCTCCGAAACGCCGGTCTTCGGGCCGGACTACCTGATCCCCTCGCCCTTCGATCCGCGGCTGATCCTGAAGATCGCGCCGGCGGTGGCGCTGGCGGCCGAGGCCGAGGGGGTCGCCCTGAGGCCGATCACCGACATGCCGGCCTATCTCGACCGGCTGAACCGCTTCGTCTTCCGCTCCGGCCTGATGATGAAGCCGATCTTCCAGATCGCCCGCAACTCCGGCAAGCGGGTGATCTTCTCGGACGGCGAGGACGAGCGCGTGCTGCGCGCCGCGCAGGTTCTGCTCGAGGAGAAGGTCTGCCTGCCGATCCTCGTCGGCCGCCCCGGCGTCATCGCCAGCCGCCTCGAGCGCTACGGCCTGCGCATCCGGCCGGGCACCGATTTCGAGGTGGTCAATCCGGAGGACGATCCGCGCTACCGCGACTATGTCGACCACTATTTCGAGAAGGTCGGCCGCAAGGGCGTCAATCCCGACACGGCGCGCACCATCGTGCGGACCAACAACACCGTGATCGCCGCGGTCGCGGTCTCCCGCGGCGAGGCGGACGCCATGCTGTGCGGCCTGGAAGGGCGCTATCCGCCGCATGTCCGCGACATCAGCCAGGTCATCGGCATGATGCCGGGCGTGCGCCGCTTCGCGGCGATGAGCGGGCTGATCTTCCAGCAGGGCACCAAGTTCTTCCTCGACACCTACGTCCAGCGCGATCCGTCGGCCGAGGACATCGCCGAGATGACGCTGCTCGCCGCCGCGGCGATCCGGCGCTTCGGCATCGAGCCGAAGGGCGCTTTGGTGTCGCACTCCAATTTCGGCACCGACGACACCGAGGCGACGCGCAAGATGCGGCGCGCTTTGGCGCTAATCCGGTCGCAGGCGCCGGAACTGGAGGTCGACGGCGAAATGCACGGCGACGCGGCGCTGAACGAGGAGATGCGCCGGCGCCTGATGCCGAACTCGAACCTCAAAGGCGAGGCGAACCTGCTGATCTTCCCCAATCTCGACGCCGCCAACATCACGCTCGGCGTGGTCAAGACGATGACCGAGGCGCTGCATGTCGGGCCGATCCTGCTCGGTGCCGCCTCGCCCGCCCACGTGATGACGCCGTCGGTCACCTCCCGCGGCATCGTCAACATGGCCGCGATCGCCACCGCCCAGGCCGTCCAGCAGGAAGGATCCGAGGCGGACGCCCGCCTGAACCGCTAGGCGTCTCCGTCAGCCGAGACGGGCCAGCAGCCGTTCGCGGCCGATCAGCGGCAGGAGGGCGGCCAGTTCCGGCCCGTGGTCGACGCCGGTGATCGCCAGCCGCAGCGGCATGAACAGCGCCTTGCCCTTGCGGCCGGTCGCCTCCTTCACCGCGCCGGTCCAGGCGTGCCACGTGCCGGCGTCGATCGCGCCCGCAGGCAGCAGGTCGCGTGCCGCGCGGACCAATGCCTGCTCGTCCTCGGAGAGATTAGGCGCCGAGAACCCGTCGCCGAACACCACCGGCACCCACTGCGCCGCGTCGGCGACCTTGGCGCAGTTGCCCCGCACCGCGTCCCAGAACGGTTTGGCCCGGTCCTGCGGCACGCCCATCGCCGCCAGCCTCTCGGCAACCGTCGGATAATCGAGCCCGTGCACGATCTCGGCGTTCAGCCGGTCGAGCTCGGCGGGGTCGAACTTCGAGGCCGACGCCGAGACGTCGGCGAAATCGAGACGTGTCCCCAGCGAAGCGAGGTCCGGCATCGCCTCGATCGAGCCCGACAGGCCCACCAGCACCGCCAGCGACGCAACCGCCATCGGCTCGTAGCCGGCCTTGCGCAGCGACCTGAGCGACAGCGCGCCGGTGCGCTTCGACAGGCCCTCGCCGCCCAGCGCCGTCAGCAGATTGTGATGCCCGAAGCGCGGCACGGCGAGGCCGAGCGCTTCGAAGATCGCCGCCTGCACGCCGGTATTGGTCACGTGGTCGTCGCCCCGGATCACGTGGGTGACGCCGAGCTCGCCGTCATCGACGATCGACGGCAGCGTGTAGAGGAAGCTGCCGTCCTCGCGCACCAGCACCGGGTCCGACAGCGAGGCGAGATCCACCGTCTGGGGGCCGCGGATGATGTCGTCCCAGTGGATATCGGTGCGCGTCGGCGAAAACGGATCGTCGCCGAAATTCGGCAGCAGGAACCGCCAGTGCGGGCGCCGCCCCTCGGCCGCGTACGCTTCGCGTTCGGCCTCCGTCAGCCGCAACGCATCGCGGCCGTACACCGGCGGCAGGTTGCGGGCGGCAAGCCGCTTGCGCTTGCGGTCGAGCTCGTCGGCGGTCTCGTAGCAGGCATAGAGCAGGCCCCGCTCCCGCAGCTTCGCGGCGGCCGCCTCGTACAGCGCCAGCCGCTCCGACTGTCGTACCGTGAGGTCGGGCGTGATGCCGATCCAGCCGAGGTCGGTCTCGATCATGTCGGCATATTCGCGCCGCGACCGCTCAGCGTCGGTGTCGTCGAAGCGCAGGACGAAGCGGCCGCCCTCGCGCCGGGCGAACAGCCAGTTGAACAGCGCGGTGCGCAAATTGCCGATATGCAGGTGGCCCGTGGGCGACGGCGCGAAACGAACGGTGACGGTCATGGCCCTGACCTAGAGAACGCGGGAGGCGCTGGCAATCGGACGGCCCCGGCCGGCGAAGCGTCCGCGGCCTGGCAAGCTCGGCTCAGATATCCAGCCGGATCGGAGCGCCGGTCGCGAGCAGCCAGGCGAACAGCACCAGCCCGGAGAGCAGCATGGCGCTGCCGATCATCAGCTGCCGCGCCGCATAGCGCCGCTCGGGCTCGAGATCGGGTCCGAACGCCTCGTGCCGCGTCGCCCGGAAGAAGTCGCCGAACTGGAAGCTCGGCCGGTAGCCGACGACCTTCCATATCCGCCGCATGGCCAGGAAATAGCGCAGGAAGAACAGGAGGCCGACGCCGGTGAAGGCGATGGCGAGCGAGTCGAGCGGCGGGACTTCCAGCATGGTCAGGCTCCGTGTCGGAACCGGTTGGTGATCGGATAGCGCCGGTCCCGGCCGAAGTTCTTCCGCGTCACCTTGGTCCCCGGCGCCGACTGGCGGCGCTTGTATTCGGCAATGTAGAGCAGCCGCTCGATATGCCGCACCGTGTCGGCGTCGAAGCCACGCGCCACCAGTTCGTCGACGCCGCCGTCATGCTCGACCAGGTGTTCGAGGATGGCGTCGAGCACCTCGTAGGGCGGCAGCGAATCCTCGTCCTTCTGGCCTTCGCGCAGTTCCGCCGAGGGTGGCTTGTCGATGATCCGCTCGGGGATGACGACGCCGTCCGGCCCGAGCGAACCCGTCGGGCGATGCGCGTTGCGCCAGCGCGCGAGCCGGAAGACCTCGGTCTTGTAGAGGTCCTTGATCGGGTTGAAGCCGCCGTTCATGTCGCCGTAGAGCGTCGCGTAGCCGACGCTCATCTCGCTCTTGTTGCCGGTGGTCACCACCATGGCGCCGAACTTGTTGGAGATCGCCATCAGGATGACGCCGCGCGCCCGGCTCTGGATGTTCTCCTCGGTCACGCCCGGCTCGGTGCCGGCAAAGAGCGGCGCCAGGGCATGGCCGAAACCCTCCACCGCATCGACGATCGGCACGACGTCGTAGCGCACGCCGAGCGCCCGGGCGCAGGCCTCGGCGTCCTCCAGGCTGGTCTCGGCGGTATAGCGGTAGGGCAGCATCACGCAGTGGACGCGCGCCGCGCCCAGCGCATCGACGGCCATGGCCGCGACGATGGCGGAGTCGATGCCGCCGGAGAGGCCCAGCACAACCGAGCGAAAGCCGTTCTTGTCGACATAGTCGCGCAGCCCGAGCACGCAGGCCTGCCAGATCGCCTCGTCGGCATCCGGCAGCGCCGCCACCGGGCCGTCCTCGCAGATCCAGCCCTCGCCGGTCTTCTGCCAGCGCGTGACGAAGACGCCCTCGTCGAATTCCGGCAGCTGGAAGGCGAGGCTCCGGTCGCCGTGAAAGGCAAAGGACGCGCCGTCGAACACGAGGTCGTCCTGGCCGCCGACGGCGTTGGCGTAGATCACCGGCAAGTCGGTCTCGATGACCTGCCGCAGCACCACCTGATGGCGGACGTCGAGCTTGCCGCGATAGAAGGGCGAGCCGTTCGGCACCAGCAGGAGTTCCGCGCCCGATTCCGCCAGCGTCTCGCAGACGCCGAGTTCGCCCCAGATGTCCTCGCAGACCGGGATGCCGAGCCGCAGCCCGCGGAAGTTCACCGGCCCGGGCATCGGCCCCGCCTGGAACACCCGCTTCTCGTCAAACTCGCCGTAGTTCGGCAGGTCGACCTTGGAACGCCAGGTCTGGATCCGTCCGCCGTCGAGCACCGCCACGGCGTTGTGCAGGCCTTCCTCGTCGCGCAGCGGGCAGCCGATGATCACCCCCGGGCCGCCGTCGGCGGTCTCCCGGGCCAGCGACTCCACCGCCTCGCGGCAGGCATCGACGAAGGCCGGCTTCAGCACGAGGTCCTCGGGCGGATAGCCGGCGATGAACAGCTCGGTGAAAAGGACGAGGTCGGCGCCCTGGCTCGCGGCCTCGGCACGCGCGGCGCGCGCGCGCTCGAGATTGCCGGCGACGTCGCCGACGACGGGGTTGAGCTGCGCGACGGCAAGCGTCAGGCGGTCGGTCAGGTTCTGCACGCCATGCCTCTTGGAACGTCCGGGGCCTTGCTGCGGGTGATCTTTTCAACCGCCGGTCCGGCTCATATCAATCTCGCGATGCGGGCGCGAGCCCGGTCTCGGCCGAGTCTGGAGAGAACCACATGTCGAGTGAGAAATTCGAGGCCGGGGCGGTGCGCTGGTTCGGCCGACCGCTGGATCTGCTGCATCCCGCCGAACGGCGGATCCTGGAACGGGCCGATGCGCGCCAGCCGATCACCGCCGACAGCAATGCCGCCTTCGATGCGCAGCTCTCCTTCGGCGACCGATTGTCGGACAGGATCGCGATCGTCGGCGGCTCCTGGGGTTTCATCATCGCCTTCCTCGGCTTCCTGGCGCTGTGGGCACTCGCCAACACCGTGCTGCTGACCGCCAGCCGGTTCGACCCCTATCCGTTCATCTTCCTCAACCTGATCCTGTCGATGCTCGCCGCCATCCAGGCGCCGATCATCATGATGTCGCAGAACCGTGCCGCGGCGCGGGACCGGCTCGACGCCAGCCACGACTACAAGGTCAACCTGAAGGCCGAGATCGAGATCCTCGCCCTGCACGAGAAGGTCGACGCGCTGCGCGAGTCCGAGCTGCCGGCCGTTGCGGCGATGCTGACGGCGATCTCGGAACGGCTGGAACGGATCGAACGCGGCAGGCTCTGAGGCTTGCGGATCCCGGGCCGGCGCGCGATCCTGCCGCCGAGGCCGGCGCACGTTGCAGCGTCGAGCGCGAACCGCACGCCCGGCAGTCGGAGCTGGCGGATGAATCCACTTTTTTGCGCCGCAAAACTCTGCGACAAGCCGCCGAGATGAACCAGACACTGTCACGGCCCGTTGCGGGTTGCTGTCCCCGTCCCGATGTTCGGAGCCATGGTGTACGAGATACTGGGCCTCATTGGCCAATTCGGACCGATCATCGTCCTGGCCGGTACGTTCTTCGAGGGCGAAGTCTTCGCGATCATTGGCGGCTTCCTCGCCTATCGCGGCTCCTACCCGCTCGAGATGATGATCGCGCTCGCCTTCGTCGGCTCGTGCGTCGGCGACCTGTCGGTGTTCCTGTTCGCGCGCTATGCGTCGAATCACCGCTGGGTGGCCCGCTGGCGCGAGCATGACAAGTTCGTCAGGGCGATCGGCCTGGTCGAGCGCTTCCCGGCCTTCTTCGTGATCGTCAACCGCTACATCTACGGGCTGCGGATGCCCGGCCTCATCGCGCTCGGCCTGTCGCGGATTTCGCTCGTGCGCTTCGCGCTACTCAACCTCGTGGGTGCCGGGCTCTGGGCCGGGATCTTCACGACGCTCGGCTATGTCTTCGGCTATTCGATCGGGTCGGTCTTCGCCCAGCTCGAGGTCATGGAGCGGGGCGTCGGCATCGCGCTGGCGGTGATCGCCGTCGGCCTGGCTGGCTGGTTCGCCTGGCGGCAGTGGGGCCCGGCCCTGACCAGGCGGGTGCGTGGGCCGCGCCGCGATAGGACGGCGACCCATGACGAGCCGCGTCCGGCCGCGCTCAGATCCCGATCGCAGCCTCTCCCCGATCGAGGATCAGAGGAATGATCAGGTCCTCCTCGTCGGCGAGGTGCCGGATCAGGCGCCGGAGCAGCCGCTCACTGGCGTCGGCGTAGCCGTCCGCCGCCCGGCGGGCCGCATCGCTTGGCTGCGGACCGGCCGCAATCTCGATCGCCAGAAAGCGGTTGGCCGTCCCGGCGGTCTCCATGAGGTCGTGGTGGATGATCTCGTGATCCGCCTCGAGCAGGTCGAAGCCGTGCGCCAGCTTGCGCTCCGCCCGCTGGAACACCGGGAAGTAGTGCTGGTCCTCGACCTGGTGGTGGCTTTCGAGCTGCGCCAGGAAGAACTGGAGTCGCGGCGCGAACCAGCGGCGGAAGGGGTCCAGCTCGACCCTGCCTTCGCGGTGCTGCGAGAGCCCGTCGCCGAGCGCGGCGCCGAGTTCCCGGAACATGTCGTGCCGCTGCAGCCAGAACCGCGCCGTGGTCCCGAGATTGGCGTGGCCATCCCAGATGTCGCGCGGGTAGCGCTTCAGCAGATCACGCAGATCGGCCGGCAGTCCGGGGCGGGTGTCGAGGTCGATCGCTTGAATCATGTTCGCAGCATCCGTCAGCATCCGCTTCGCAACATTGGATAATCCGCCTCAGGCAAAGGCGAAGGCTTCCATCGCCAGCACGCCGAAATCATGGCTGCCGTGCAGCTTCGTCGCGCCGGCGCCAAGGCCCGCGGCGCCGAGCGCCACGTAGAGCGGCATCAGATGCTCGTCGGTCGGGTGGTTTTCGCGGGCGAACGGTGCCTCGCTGCGATAGGCCTCCAGCGCCGACCGGTCGCCGGCGATCAGCCGCTCGGTCATCCAGTCGGCGAAGCGCGAGACCCACTCCGGCGTCGCCGCCTGCCGGTCGTTGTTCCGGATCCGCGCGAAGGCCTCGCGCAGATTGTGGGTGAACGAACCCGAGCCGATCACCAGCACGTTCTCGCTGCGCAGGAAGGCCAGCGCCTCTCCCAGCCTCAGATGGTAGGCTGGGCCCTCGCCCGGGTCGATCGACACCTGAACGACCGGGATGTCGGCCTGCGGAAAGGCCAGGCTGAGCGGCACCCAGGTGCCGTGGTCGAAGCCGCGGTTCGCCACGACCTCTGCGGCAAAGCCGCTGCCGGCGAGGGCTGCCGCGATGGTCGACGAGAGTTGCGGATCGCCCGGCGCCGGATAGCGGATTTCGTAGAGGCTGCGGTCGAAGCCGCCGAAATCGTGGATGGTCTCCGGGGCCGCGTCGCCTGAAACGAGGACCCTGCCCTCCGCCTCGAAATGCGCGGTGGCGACGACGATGGCGCGCGGCCGCGGCAATCCGGCGGCGAGGCCGCGCAGGAAGCGCGTCGCCTCGGTCTCGGCGATCGCGACGTCGGGCGATCCGTGGGAAATGAACAGGCTGGGGATCTGGGACATGGCGTCGGCTCCGGCAGGACCCGATCAAGATAGGGGCCCGCGGCCTCGGCCGTCACCGCCGCCTGCGGGGGACGGATCGTTCACCGATCGGTCCCCCGCAGGTCATGGCGTCGTATGGCTCAGCGGCGGACGGCCTGCTGCTGCGACGGCGCCGCCGCGTGGTCGTGCTTCAGCAGCTCCGCCACCAGGAAGGCGAGTTCCAGCGCCTGGTTGGCGTTGAGCCGCGGATCGCAATGCGTGTGGTAGCGATCCGACAGATCCTCGGCGAGGACCGGCCGCGCGCCGCCGGTGCATTCGGTGACGTCCTTGCCGGTCATCTCGATGTGGATGCCGCCGGCATGGGTGCCCTCAGCGCGATGCACCGCGAAGAAGCTCTCGACCTCTGAAAGGATCCGGTCGAACGGCCGGGTCTTGTAGTGGTTGAGCGTGATCGTGTTGCCGTGCATCGGATCGCAGGACCACACCACCTTGCGCCCTTCCCGTTCCACGGCGCGGATCAGCTTCGGCAGATGCGCCTCGACCTTCTCGTGCCCGAAGCGGGTGATGAGCGTCAGGCGTCCGGCCTTGTTCTCTGGGTTCAGCTTGTCGATCAGCCGCAGCAGCGCATCCGGCTCCAGCGACGGGCCGCATTTGAGGCCGATCGGGTTCTTGATGCCGCGGCAGAACTCGACATGGGCGTTGCCCTCCTGCCGGGTACGGTCGCCGATCCAGATCATGTGGCCGGAGGTGGCATACCAGTCGCCCGACGTGGAATCGACGCGCGTCAGCGCCTCCTCGTAGCCGAGCAGCAGCGCCTCGTGGCTGGTGAAGAAATCGGTCTCGCGCAGCGACGGGTGGTTCTCGGAATTGATCCCGATCGCCCGCATGAAGTTCATCGTCTCGGAGATACGGTCGGCGAGTGCGCGATAGCGCTCCGCCTCCGGGCTCCCGCCCACGAAACCCAGCATCCACTGATGCACGTTCTCGAGGTTGGCGTAGCCACCCTGGGCGAAGGCACGCAGCAGGTTGAGCGTCGCCGCCGACTGGCGGTACGCCTCGATCTGGCGCTCCGGCGAAGGAATGCGCGAGGCCTCGTCGAAGTCGATGCCGTTGATGATGTCACCGCGATAGGACGGCAGCGTCTTGCCGTCGCGGGTCTCGTCGTTGGACGAGCGCGGCTTGGCGAACTGCCCGGCGATGCGGCCGACCTTCACCACCGGCTGCGAGGCGCCGAAGGTCAGCACCACGGCCATCTGAAGGAAGGCGCGGAAGAAGTCGCGGATGTTGTCGGCGCCGTGCTCGGCGAAGCTCTCGGCGCAGTCGCCGCCCTGCAGCAGGAAGCCGCGGCCTTCGGCGACTTCGCCCAGCGCACGGGTCAGCTTGCGCGCCTCACCTGCAAAAACCAGCGGCGGGTAGGTCGCCAGCTTCTTCTCGGTGTCGGCGAGCGCCATCTGGTCCGGGTAGTCCGGGACCTGCTCGATGGGCATCGAGCGCCAGCTTGCCGGGTTCCAGTCCTTCGCCATGGTCATGTCTCCTGACCGGACGTCGCCGGTCGTCTGTCTCTGCGTCGCGGGGTCGAAATACGGTTGGTCGGCTCGCCGTACAACCGGTACGCCACCTGCGCGGGCTTTAAGCACTTCCGCGCGGTTTTGTCATCTTTCGCGCCAGTGCCCCGCCCGCCGCGGGCTCAATCCGGCGCGATGAAGCGAGCGCCGCGCTCGCTCACCAGCCGGTCGAACAGCGCCGCCTCGCCGTCGGACAGGGTCACGGCGCGCGGATAGCGCGGCTCGTCGCGGTCCTGCAGCACCGTCGTCTCGAAGCCCTCGGTCCCGGCCACGAAGCGGCGCAGCCCGTCCTCGCCGTAGAGCGTGCGGAAGCCCTGCATCACCGCGTCGAGATAGCTCTGCAGGATCGCCGACTGCGTTTCCGCGGCGTCGGCTGCGCCGCGATGCGCCTCGTAGATGTAGACCGGCACGTCGGCGACCGGCGGCCGCTCGACCGAGAGCCGGCCGAGATCGACGATCCGCCGGGCATAGCCCGCCTCGCGCTCGTCGACGGCGGGCAGGTGCTCGGCCCGGTCGTAGACGACGACCCCTTCGATGATCCCGGCCTCCGCCGGCTGTACCGACAGCAGCGCCATGTCCCCGTCCTGTCCGCGCGGCAGCCAGAAACGCTGCCAGCCATGCGCGCTGGCGCGGCGGATACCGAGGAATTTGGTGCGCAGCGTGCGCCGGTTGACCAGCGACCCGTAACCGAAATAGGCCACGAGATCGCCGGTTGCCGCCAGTTGCGCCAGGTCGGGGTGGTCGTCGTGAATGTCCATGGGCGCTGCTCTACCGGAACCGCCCGCAAGATCAACAACCGCGCGGCGGCTGCCACCCGATCCTGCAGTCCGATGCCCTCGTTCACTGATGTCTGCGCCGACGCCCGTCCGGCGCCGGGACCTGAGCGTTCGCACGGCCGACGGCTGCGGCTGCCGCTCCTGTCGGTCGGCATCACCGACGACGCGTGGGGCACGCCGGCCGCCGTCTCGGCCCTGCTGCGGCGCTTTCCCAACGCCGACCTCACCACCGTCGCGCCGGCATCCTGAACCCTTGGCTCAGGCGGCGATGCGTTCGCCGTCGCGCAGCCGGTAGCTCGGCTCGTACATGGTGACGAGTTCCTCCGCCATGGTCGGATGCACCGCCATGGTGGAGTCGAACTGGTCCTTGGTCACCCCGGCCTTGACCGCGATGCCCAGCACCTGGCTGAGTTCGCCCGCGTCGGGCCCGAGAATGTGGGCCCCAACGACCTTCCGGCTGGCCGCGTCGACCACCAGCTTGATCATCATCCGCTCGTCGCGGCCCGACAGCGTGTTCTTCAGCGGCCGGAAGGTCGCCTTGTAGATCTCGACCTCGTCGAAGCGCCGGCAGGCATCGGCCTCGGTGAGCCCGACCGTGCCGATCTCCGGCTGCGAGAAGACCGCCGTGGCGATCGTGTCGTAGTCCGGCTTGGTCGGATTGTTGCGGAACGCCGTCTCGATGAAGCACATCGCCTCGTGGATGGCGACGGGGGTCAGCTGGACGCGATGCGTCACGTCGCCGATCGCGAAGATGTTCTCGACGCTCGTGCGGGAATACGCGTCGACCACGACGCCGCCGCGCGCGTCCAGTTGGACACCCGCCGTCTCGCAGCCGAGATTTTCCGTGTTCGCCTTGCGGCCGATCGCCAGCATCACCTCGTCGGCATCCAGTATCGCGCCGCTTTCGCAGTGCGCCTCGAAGCGGCCGTCCGGCTTCTGCACGACCTCGGTCAGCGTGTCGCGGCAGCGCACCGACATGCCCTTGTGTTCCATCGCCTGGTGCAGGCCGTGGCGCAGGTCGTCGTCGAAGCCCTGCAGGATCTCCTGGCCGCGATAGAGCAGCGTCGTATCGACGCCGAGGCCGTGGAAGATGTTGGCGAACTCGACGGCGATGTAGCCGCCGCCGAGGATCACGACCGACCGCGGCAGCCGCTCCAGGTGAAACGCCTCGTCGGAGGTGATGCAGTGCTCGGCGCCCGGCAGGCCGCCATGCGGGTTGGGACGGCCGCCTGTGGCGATCAGGATCTTGTCCGCCGTCACCACCTTGTCCGTCGCGAGCAGCCGGATCTCGTGGTCGCCCTCGATCACCGCCCGCGTCGCCAGGATGTGCGCGCCCGCCTTCTCGACATTGGCCCGGTAGATGCCTTCCAGGCGCTCGATCTCGCGGTCCTTGTTGGCCATCAGCTGCGACCAGTCGAACTGGCGCTCGCCGAAATGCCAGCCGTAGCCGCGCGCGTCTTCCCACGCCTCGGAGAACTGCGAGGCGTAGACGAACAGCTTCTTCGGCACGCAGCCGCGGATGACGCAGGTGCCGCCGAAGCGGTACTCCTCGGCGATCGCCACCTTCTTGCCGAGCATCGCCGCCCGGCGGGCCGCACGGACGCCGCCCGAGCCGCCACCGATGACGAAGAGGTCGTAGTCGTATGCGCTCACGCCGGACCCCGTTCCTACTGCGGCGTCGCGGGCGCCGCCGGCTCCGCGGGAGCCGCGCCTTCGGCCGGTGCTGCCGCCGCGCCCCCGGCCGGAGCCGCGCCGCCATAGAGCTCGTTCATGCCCTCGATCGCGCTCTGCCTGAGGTCGCGCTCGATCCCGTTGCTCCACACTTCGACCGCCTGCAGCATGTCGCGCGTTGCCGCCGGACCCTGTGCCAGCAGCTTCTTGCCGGGCTCCGACTGGTAGAACTCGGCGATGGCCCGAAGCTCCTCCTCGGTAAACAGATTGGCGTAGACGCGGGCAACCTCCGCCTCCAGCGCGGCCCGGCGCGGCGCCAGCTCGAGGGCGCGCTCGTCCACCATCTCCGAGATCTCGTCCTGGCGGTCGGGATTGTTGGGGATCAGCTCGGCCTTGATCTGCGTCGCCGCATTCGGAAGGATGTTGTCGAACTGGGCCGTCGCGTCGATGGCGGCGATCGCGTCGCGGGCGGCTGCGACGTGGGAGTCGGATGGCTCCTGCGCCATCGCCGACGCCGGCACCATCAGCGCAAAGCCTGCCACGACGAGGGCCCGGCACGTCAATCGGCTGAAGTTCATCAAGCGTTAGTCTCCGTATCTGGCGATGGCCCTTTCCGGGCCGCATCGGCTTATCACGTTATCACGACGTAGGCTGGCGCCGCACCCGGCGGGCATTGTCCGCAGAACGCGTTAGGCGCCGCGACCGTCCGCCTTCGTCCCCTGGCGCACGGTCTAGTGGATCACGCCATGGCCTGACAAGTTAACTCCGGCCCCGGCCTCACGGCCTGAGGATCGAGACGCCGTCCGCTGATGCCAGGATCGCCTCGGTCGCGAGGCCGAGGAACAGCCCGTGCTCGACCACGCCGGGAACCGAATGCAGCGCCGCCGACAGTGCTTCAGGGTCCTCGATGCGATCGTAGGCGGCGTCGAGGATCAGATGGCCGCTATCGGTGATGAACGGCTCCTCGCCGACCCGCCGCAGGGTGAGGTCCGGATCGAGCCCCATTGCCCGCGACGCCTTCTGGATCGCCAGGAACGTCGCGATTAGTCCGAAGCCGTTGATCTCGATGGGCAGCGGGAAGTCGCCGAGCACGTCCACCTGCTTCGAGGCGTCGGCGATGACCAGCATGCGGTCCGACGCGGCAGCCACGATCTTCTCGCGCAGCAGCGCGCCGCCGCCGCCCTTGATCAGCCGGAGCCGGCCGTCGATCTCGTCCGCGCCGTCTACCGTGAGGTCGAGCTGCGGTACCGCCTCCAGCGTCTCCGTGGGCACGCCGAGCTCGCGGCAGAGCGCCTCGGAGCGCTCGGACGTCGTCACGCCGACGATGCCGAGCCCGCCCTCGACGCGCTTGGCCAGCAGGCGGATGAAGGCCTCGGCGGTGGAGCCCGTGCCGATGCCGAGCCGCATGCCGTCCTCGACGCGCTCGAGCGCCGCCTCGGCGGCCCGCCTCTTCAGTTCCTGCATCTCCGCCATGACGGCCCCGCTCCTGCTTCTGCCTGACCGTCTAGCCGGTCTCGCCCGGAGTGTCGATTGCCGGCCGGCTTGTTGACGCGGCGGCCAAGTCCGGCCAGAGCGGGCGAGGCCGCGCGATTGCGGCAGCATGGAGCAAGGCGGACCCTGACATGGCGGATGTCGCTGTCTTCGACCTCGACGGCACCCTCGTCGACACGGCGCCGGACCTCGCCGCCAGCCTCAACCACTGCCTGGCGGCGGCCGGCATGGACGCCGTGCCGCTCGCTCTGGTTCGCCCGCACGCCGGCCATGGCGCCCGCGTGATGCTGCGCGAGGCCTATCGCTGGGACGGCCGCGTGCTGGGGGAAGACGAGGAAAACGAGCAGCTGGCGCGCTTCCTCGGCCACTACGAAGCGCATATCGCGGTGCAGTCGCGGCCCTTTCCCGGCGTCCTCGACGCGATGGATCGGCTCCTCGCGGGCGGCTTCACCCTCGCCATCTGCACCAACAAGCACGAGCGGCTCGCCGCCCTTTTGATGGCCGAACTCGGCCTCGCCGACCGCTTCGCCGCGATCTGCGGCGCCGACACCTTCGCCCGCCGCAAGCCCGATCCCATCCATCTCACCGGCACGATCGACCGAAGCGGCGGCCATCCGGACGGCTCGATCATGATCGGCGACACGATCACCGACGTCGCGACGGCCCGCGCGGCGGGCATCGCCTCGGTGCTGGTGGATTTCGGCTACGCGCCCGACCCCGAGGCCCGCGCCGGCGCGACGGCGGTGATCGACGACTACGCCCGGCTCGACGCCGGCTTCGCCCGGCGCACCGTCGCCGGCGCGAAGCTGCGGCGCTAGCCGGGCCGGACCGGGTCGGTTCCCGGCAAGCTGCTTGTTGACGAGCGGGCCGTTCGGGCACTATATCCCCGGCACCTTGCCGCTGGCGCCTTGCCGCGCGGTCCGGGCGCGTAGCTCAGCGGGAGAGCACCTCGTTCACACCGAGGGGGTCACAGGTTCGATCCCTGTCGCGCCCACCATCGTTTCCAGGGGTTTGCGGGCCTCCGTGCATTCCACCCAGATCCCACGACGACCGCTACGACGACGGAAACGTTCCCGTCGATGACCTTCACGCAGCCTTTTTCCGTCGTCCTGCCTGGCGGGTGAACATCTCGCCGACTTCCTTGTTGGCGTCCGGATGGTGGTGCCCGTACACCTTCGTCAGGATCTCCCGGCTCATCGAGAGGAAGTGCGCGATCTCGCCGATATCCCCGCCCGTCCACATCAGCCATGTCGCTGCGGTGTGCCTGAACGTGTGCCGGACGAACGGGTGATCCGGCCCGAAGACCTCGTCCATGGCGCGAGCGAGAGCCTTCTTCGGGTCGGCCGGCGCCCCTCGGTACTCGACGAGGTAATCCCGTGTCTTCGCCCACCGGCGCAGGTGCAGGAGCAGCCGCGGCGGGATTCGGATCGACCCGGCTCGCTTGGTCGGCGAGACGCTCTCGCCCTGGGCGGCGCGGTAGAAGACGCCGTCATCGACATCGATCCACGGCAGGCCCTCTTCCCGCTTGAACGAGGCTTGCCAGACACGCTTCGACCGGGTCCCGGTGTAGATCGCGACCAGGACGAACGGCACGATATGCCGGAGGGCGTAGGCCTTCGTGTCCTTGTTCCCCTGGCGGACCCTGGTCCGGTAGAGATACCAGACCAGCGCCGCGACCTGGTCGCGAGTGAAGTAGTCGACCCGCGACTGCGGCTTCGTCGGCATCGAGACCTTTACATGATCCCGGCAGAGAGAGTCGGCGGCGTACATGTTCACCGCGGACCTCAGGTCCTCGAGTTCCCTCCGGGCGGAGTTCGTCGATCCACGATGCTCGGCATATTCCGCGCACGTCGCCCGGCTGATGTCGGCCAGCGTCTTGTCACCCCAGAAGCCCGTGAGGAAGCGCAGGCGAGCGGCCAGTTCCTTCGGTCGAGCCACGTCGCCCTTGTGATTGAAGTAGTGGACCAGGACGTCGGCGATCAGGCACTCGTCCGCCGTCCGCTTCAGGACGGGCTTTACCTTCACCCGACGCTCGATCAGGTAGTCTTCGAGGGCCTGTTCGGCGTCCCGAATAGCCGAAGCGCGGCAGCCCGTGCTAACGCGACGTCCGCCGTCCTTGATGTACCAGGTTGCGTGCTGCCGGACCGTGCCGTCGTCGTTTCGCTTTTCCGGCATGAGCCAGAGGTGGGCAGGTTTCGCTGGACGCGGCATGATACTCTCCACTCTGCAATTCCGCGGCGGGTGACGAACAGGGTCCGCCCGATCTTCTCCGCCGCAAGCTCGCCCCGATTGATCGCGCCACGCAGGACTTTCTCGCTCAGTGCCCCGCCGATTTCCGGAAGATACGGCGCCATGGCGAGCTTGATCGGCTCGTCGGGCCCAGCCTCTTCCAGATCGGCGAGGTCGGCAGCGGAAGGCAGGAAGAACGGGGTCGTCGCGACGACAAGTTCGAATCGGGTCATGGATGGAGTTTCCGGATCCCCCGGAAAGTCTCAATCGCGAGCGTCGCGTTTGGTTAAAAAGTCTTAACGGGAAAGGGAAAATCCGAAGTTTCGACCCAGGAAATCGATGTTTCGACACAGGGTTTCGCCGCACCTGTGTCGAAACATCGTGCGAAACCGGCGTCTTGCTGGGTCGAAACCCTACGTCCTGGCAGGGAGCCTCGGGATCGAGAGATCGACATTACGGCCCACGGGAACCCGGATCTTCCCGTTCTGGTCGCGCCCGACATACAGCGTCTCGCCGTCGCGTTCGAAGATGCAGCGCAACTCCGCGTTCGGCATCGCACCCCAAGTCCGCAACGTGTTGATGGTGATGGGGGACAAGAATGCCTGACGCTCTCCCATCTTCTCCAGCGTCTCGCGCAGCTTCCCCTGTTCGCGTTCGACGAGCTTCGCGACCCTCGACCGTTCGGTGTCCTCGAGGTTGCCGTGATCCACGTCGGAGAAATCCGTCGCGACTTCCGCCAGGCGTTCGATGGCTTTCGATATCACCGGTGCCAGTGGGCGGTTCAGCGGATTGAGGATCGCGGCACCGCGGATGCGGGCGTAAATCCGCATGCTCTCAATCTGCCGCTCGCCAGTGCTTCCGTCGGCGCGCTGGAACGACTCCGTCAGGCTCTCCCGGACGCGGAGTTCCCCGGCGCCCAGCGTCTGCCAGGCTCGCATTCGAAGCGTGTTCTCGAGCCTGCCTTTCAGCGCCACCTCGACCGCGTCCAGATCTTGCGCGATCGGCAACGCGTCTCTCGCTGTGTCCAATACCTGGGGAAGCTTCGGGATCTGCGACAAGATGAAGGCGATTTCCCTGGCACGACGCTGTCGCTTCCGCATCTCGACGACGGCGTCGTCGTGGCCCTCCCTGTCGAGCGCGGCGAAGCAGTCCTTGCCGACTAGCCGGATCACCATCTCTTGCGGGAACCAGGCTATCCGTCCCTTCTTGTACTTCGCACTGTCGTGAGGGCAGCATGGACACGGGGCAACCCCGTTTACGTCCTTCGGTGCCGGTATCTCGAACTCGTCGAGGTATATGGGCTTTGAGCCAGGTGGCGGCTTTGTATGAGAGTGGCCCCACCAGGTGTGGGGCTCGCCGGTCTCTCTTATGTGCTGCTTGATCTCCTGGACGATGCCGTCGCCAGGGTCCGTTTCGAAGATGATGTTGCGGCGGTTTTCTTCCGGGATCTCGATGGGTTCAGGCAAATCAGTCTCCTAACGCAGAAACGGATATACGTTCCCGTTAAGTTCCGCACAATGGCGACGGAGTTGCTGTCCCCAGGATACTTCAGATGCCTTCAAGCAGCTCGATCGCTTCCATATCCTCGGCGTCCGGCACGAAATCCGGCGCCAGCGCCCTCTCCTCCTACCATGCCGCCATCCGAACCGGCAGCGCATGCTCGTTCACCTGCGCCGCGACCTGCCCCCGCAGCGAGGCCTTCACCGCCTGGGCCAGAGTGTCGTGCTCCCACAAGACCAGCCTGTCATCGCTGACCTCGACGACGACGCCGAAGGCCCTGTCCGAGACGACGGGCTTCCCATACTGGCACCATCCCCACCAGAGGACGTCGTAGACCCGCAGCCTTGAGCCATCCCAAGTCCAGTCTCGGCCGCCGTTTTCCTCAAGGTAGCGGGCATTTTCTTTCGCCTCGGCGCCGTTCCTGCCCGCGCAAACCGCTTGCCAGCAGCGGGAGTTCTTGCCCGGCGGTCCCATCAAATATGGAAATCGCCGTCTCTCGCCAGCGAAGACCAAGCCGATCGTGGGGAAGTCAGAGCCATCTCGGGACCAGGCCAGCGGATCGCAGAAGATCGGGCGCTCGCAAGCGGCATGGTTCGGCGCCGGCGTCTGGTGCGACGACGTGGCGGGATAGAGGCCGAGTTCGAAGATGTCGTCGGCCATCACGCGGCCCTCCCGCATCCGATCGCCCCCATCGCCTCGCGAAAGCCGGCACCGCGCCGGTCATCTCCCGAGACGACTTGATCGACAGGAAGTCCACGTGGCCGCCGATCAGTCCGAACGTCCACCCCGCCTCGCCGTCGATGATGGCCCGCCCGAGGGAGTAGCTTTCATCCGCGAGTTCCGCATCCAGGCACTCCCGGAGCCACAGCTCAGTCTTCTGGACGCGCTCGAGATCAAAAACCTCGTAGCCGCCCCGTCCGAGGTAGGCGTCGATCGCAGCAGTCGCGACTTCTTCGGATGTGTGCGCGCCATCGCGGTCGAATATCCCGCTCACAGCCATGGTTGCCGCTTCGACGCCTGCCACGTGGTCAGTCTTGGTCTCATCACTCAATGGGAAATCTCCTGTCGTTGCCCAAGGGCCTCATCGCCCAGGGTCTGTGTGCCGACCTCATGATCTCAGGTCGCTTGTAAGTCGCAAGCGCTGCGCCGGGGTTTCCGGGTCAGGAGGCGGTCGGCGACATCGACCGAAACTCAGCGATCCGGCGGACCTCGGCCCGGGCGTGCGCTCGCAAGCTATCGGGGATGTCGACGATCCATTCCACGGCTTGCGTGATGCCGTCGCTCTCGTAGCAAGTGCACGCGATGCCGACGACGTCCCACTCGTCGCGTTCGAGACACGTCGCGGCGAGCCAGCGCCGGCAGTCAGGGCACTGCTGCGCGAAATGCCGCTGCGGCTCGCCGGCGTCGTTCGTGTCGCGGAATTCCGGGTCGTATCGAAGCATGCTGGTTCTCCTTTGCTGTGGTTGATGGGGGTCACGCGGCGGTCGTCTTTTCGTATGAGACGACCAGGCGAAGTCCGAGTCCGGCCAAAATGGCCTCACCTGGCTCGCGCCGGCCAGCGAGGACGTCGCTGACGTAGACACCGGAGACTCCGTGCGCCTTCGCCCAGGCCTGCTGTGATCCGGCGTCGGCGCAGGCCTGGCGGAGGAGGAGGCGGACTTCGGCGGCGGTCATGCTGCCACCTCGGCCGCGTCAAAGAGACCCCGCTGCGCTGTTGCCGGAGACCGATCTGCGGCGGCAGGATTCAGCCAGAGCGATTCCACCCGGCGCGACCCGCCGGCGTCGACCGAGATGCGTTCGAGGCGTCGCCAGCCCGGCAGTCCGTCGCGATAGAGGTCGCTGTCGTAGCCTGACAGAAGCACGGCACCGCGTAGTCCCCGGAGGGCTCCAAGAAGCTCGACATGATCCTGCTCCAACATGTCGTACGCATAGCCTTTCCGTGCCGCAGACCGGGCGGACGGCAGGTACGGCGGGTCGAGGTAGTGCACGGCGTCATCCGCATCGAAACGCTTCAGAACATCGATCGCAGGCTCGCTTAGAACGGTCACACGACGCATGCGCGTATGAAATATCGGGATCAACGCCGGCCATCGCGACCACTCTACCGATGGCGCGGACCCCCGAGAAGTGTTCCCGGCGTCAGTGCGGAATCCTGCCAGCGCTCCGCTCGACCGATCGACAGCCCCGGAGCGGGTCATCGCCCCGCGGACGACCGGGCGAAGGCCTCGACGGACGATGTCGAGACCCTCTCGATCGCGGAGGGACTCCAGAGACTCGGGAGCGTACGGCATCCTTTTGGCTGTGTTTGCAAGGATCTGATGAAAAAGTGGATGCCTGACGTTGCGATGCAGCCATGCGACATCCGGGTCCAGGTCGTTCAGTACCTCAATCGGTGCCTTCTGCTTCCGAAACAGAACGCTCGCAGCGCCGCCGAAAACCTCGGTGTAAACGCGATGCCGCGGCATCGCGTTGATGATCCAAGGCGCCAAATGCCACTTTCCGCCGTAGTACCGAATGAGAGGCCGGTGAGGCGTCATGCCTGCCCTGCCCCGGCGAGGAGTCTCTCAACGCACACAATGCACACGGTGGCACTCATTCCCCGCGCCATAAGTTCGCCGATTCTTGCCGGAGCGTCCATTCGAACTGCCTCTCTTCATTGTCTTTGGGGATGGCCGGCCAATCAGGCAGCTTCGGCGACGGACAACCGTCGCTTCGGCTCCCGCACCTTGATCCCGGCGAGGGCGCGGTTCTGAACCGCCGCGGCAGCGGAATGGCTAACGCTGATGCGCGATACTGTTCCGGCCCCCTTGCCCGCGTAGCGGCTGAGCGTTTTGGCGGACGTGAGGTGCCAGCCGTCCGCCCGCCGGACGAGGGTCACCAGCGTGCAGACGAAACTGCCGTTGTAAGAAGATGCCGTCGGCCCGCCGGAGCGAGCTTCAATCTCGGCGCCGACGCGCTCGCGCTCCAGAAAGTTCCTCTCCTCGAGCACGTACTCCGCGCGCCGAGCGACCCGGACGATCTCCTTCGCGTCGAAAGTGTGCTTAGCGGCACGCCCATTGACACCGGCGAGAACTTCCGTCACCGGCGCCAGCCCCGGGGCGTCTTCCGTGCCCTCCGGGATGAGGACTCCCGTTCTGCTTACGTATGCAGCCATCGTTTCTCTCCTATTCTTGCGGACAGGCTGGCCTGGATTGTTGAGGGCCGCCATGGTCGACCTGACACCGGAACCGTCCGACGACCGAATGCCGCCGCTACGACAAATGTATACACGCAGCCTATTCATGTAATCACCAAAGCAACCAATATAGTTAATATCCACAGACAGGTTTATTTACTTTCCGTTAACCGTGCTAATCCTATCGAATACCATCAGTTACGGAACAGGAGTGGCACCGCCTGCCTTCTCCGAGGCTCATCCTCCGCAGTCGTCGTAGTGCGCGGCTCGACCAGCGCGGCCCTTTCGGCAATCTCCGCGTCGTCCTCTTTTGCAATGTCGCTGGCACCGCGGCTTGTCTCTGACGAACACGGCGCCGCTCTCTAGGCCTGTCTTGCTGCGTGAGCCGAGATGCGTCAGCAGATGGCTCTCTGCGTCCCGCATCTCACGGCTCCTCCGCCGCGGAGGATCTGCGCCAGATGGCCTGCCATGCCTCGGCAGGTAGCTTCCGGGAATGCGAAGCACTGAGTGCGCCGGGGCTTATCTCCGCCCCTGTTCGCTTGGTGTCACCAGCCGCGCTTCTGGCGTCGCCGTATCTCAAGGGCGAGGTCGCCCGCCGTCTCGTTCTGCGGCTTAAGCAGGAACGCCGAGATCTTCGGCTGCCGCGTGCGTGCGTCAGGCGCGGGTGACTCGGCACGCTTCTGGACGACCGGCTCCGTCTCCTCCGGCGCCCGCAGCCTAGAGTTTCTTCGTCTCGTTAGCTTCAGCGACCCCGGCTCGCATGTGCCAACATCAACTTCCTAGAAGCGGTACACTCTTGCCGCTTTCATGCGTCAGCGCGATCCTACAACCATGTAACGTTCAGGATCATTTTGCACCTTTGGGAAAGAAACGGAGGCAGGCGTGAGAAATATCGGAAATTTCCTGCGGGCGCTGGCACGGGCACTAAAAGCCACGGTGTTGGTGCCGGTGATCGTCGGTGACGAAATCATCGGGTGGGTCATGCGCTCGCTCGGCGGCGCGGCGCCGGACACTCAGGAGACGATCGAGGTTTCCGACGCCACCGCGGAGGTTGCACTTCAAGCGGTCGAGGATAAGCGTCGTGATCGCGAGCGGGAGCAGAAGCGCGGGAAGCTACTCGAGGCGTCGATCGGGCATGGTGTCAAAAACGCATGCGCGATTATCGATTCGGGCGGCGTGCTCCACGACAGGTTCTTTGAGGGATGCGCGGAAGAACCGTGGATTCTGGCGTGGGTGCGGTCACTCGACGAAGGTCACCGACTCTCGATCGCGTCAATGACGTCGGATGCGGTTCTTGCTCACATCAAGGGCTTGCGCGAGCAGATCCATCTGCCGTCGTATCGGGAGTTCGACCGTCTCGCCGCCGATGAGCGGGTCGCCGCGCAGACCGAATCCAGGCGCACGATGGGGTGGAGCGCTCACAACCATTTTTACGACATGCTCGAAGACGTTATCGAACGAGGCGAGGTCGACTACGTCTGCCAGTTCGACCTCTGGATCGAAGCGCAACGGCGGGCCGGTGTACCCGCAGACGAGATGGACTACGCAGCCGCCTGACGCTGACGCAGGAGTTTGGAGGTCGCCAGCCGGGCGACCTCAAGCTTCCGACGAAGAGCGGCGTTTTCGGCCTCAAGCCGATCTGCTCTAGCCGACTCTTCATGGAGAGCGGCGATCAGGCGGTCGAGCGATCCACGACTTGTCTGCCGGATGACGTGTGTCCGCGTCTCGACCTGCTGCCGACGTCCGCCGGCATTCGCGGCGCCGGCAAGGGCACTCAACAGCGACATCTCAAAATTGCGCACGAAACCGTGCATGAAGGCCTCCACTGCCTGTTGTGCCGGATAATGGAGCACATAGACATGAAGAAAACGATAACGCCGCTCCGCCAGCGGGTCCGTTCCGCAGATCGCTCTGCCCGGTGGCGGCAGGCGCATCCGGATCACGTCGATACTCGCGTCATCGACAGGCTCCTCCTGCAGTCCGTTTTCCTGGTCCTGACAGACGAGCAGATTGTGCCCAGGTCGGTTGCCGAAACCTTCCTCCCGGCGATCGTCGATGCGGCCGGGTGCGGCCTCGCGGAACGCGGACATCGGGGATCTGCTACGACGAAAGCAATTGCTGAGCGGATCAGATCGCACTCAACGGGGGAGCGGACTGTTAGGCGCGCAATGCTGGCACGGGGAATCCTATCGACGCCAATCCAGGCCGTGTCGGAGTGACACCCCAAATCTGGCGACAACCGCGTTACTCCGACGTTCTCCGACACCTTCATTGTAAACCGCACGCCCACGGACGCCAGAGCGACTGCGAAGGTCCGCTTCCGGAGGCGGAGTGTCAGCGGTCAGTTGCTTTGCCGGCGTTGCGTCGCCCTCGCCTTGTACCCGACGCCGAACTAGCGGCCCGGCACTGCTGATCTGCCCTGGTCGTCGATGAACCGCCCGTCACGATCTATACGGACCGCATAAGCACCACAATCAGGTCCGGAACATCCGCTCTGCTCCCGCCAATAGTCCAAGGAATCGCGAACGGTTCGGTTGGGGAATAGCTCCGCCTCGAACTTGATCCATCGCTGCTCTGTGGTGCAACCAACGCATCGGAGCAGAACCTCATGTTGGATGTCGGAGATCTTCATCTTCAACGGCAAGACCGGCAGCGCGTCGCGCATCTCTATCCTGTAGCGCCGCTGGGCTTCGAAACTGACGCGCCGCCGATAATCCTTAGCCTCCTGTTCCGCCTGGGCCTTCTCGAGTCCAACCCTGTGAACGCGAAATCGAAATTCCGCCGCGTCCCACGCGTCTCGCCTAGTTGAAACATCACTATGCTGGAGGGTGATGAGATCCGGCTGCATAGCCTCCTCAACCAAGAAATCGTAGAGAACATGCTCGATAGACCGGCTCGCCAAAGCCTTCCGCAGCCCCTCCCGGCGCCATCGCCGCACCTTCGCAGCGTCAGTGAGATCGACGCCGGATTCCATCTCATGCACAGCCATAAGCCAGGCATTAGTAGCCGCAGTATCGACGATTTCATACTGCTTCTCGACTTTCAGGAGAACGCCGACGGGAATCTGCAGTCGCGGATCGTCTCTTGGCGAGACACGCCGCACCGTCCCCGAGTCATATGTCTGGCGGCGCAAGTATGAAAGTTGCTCGACTGACGGCATCGCGATCTGGACAATGAACGTGACGAATTCACCCTTAGATCGGTAGGTGATAGGCAAATTCGCCCGGACGCCGTCGTCTCCCTTCCCCCGTGCACACGGCCGGGAGAAGTCTCGTACAGCGGCATCGATGATCGTACGTTTGATCTGCGCTACATAACCGCCGCCCTGACGCTTGTAGCCGGTGATGGAGGCGAGTTCATCAATCCGCAGTGCCACCAGATCTGTTGTTCCAGATGGCGACTTTGTCCGCGTTTGCCGCGTTCGCGAAACGATCAGGCGATAGAGAGGGAGCGTATATGCGGAACGGAAATTTGAAATCGCAACCAGGTCCAGATAGCCGTACTGATGCTGCCCGGAAAGCGCCCGCCGCAGCACAGAAGACAGCTCGAAACAGAGATCAGACCCTTCGAGTTCAAGCCGGTCGAATGGATGAAAACTCACCACTTCAGGGGGCGACCGGCGGGTCCACGTGCGACGTTTTCGCGTGACGGGCTCTCCATGCTCGTCATATGTCTGACGTGCTTTGGGGCGAAATTCCTCCCGTTCATGCACGTCAGGAATCGAGAACAATGCGTCTCGAAGCGAGACGAGCGCCACCTCAAGATCCCCTTTCCTCGACGACTTACCGAGCACTGCTAGCAGCGCTCGGACAGACATACGATGCGATACGGGAGGCATCGACCGATCGGCATCAATCGCTGCAGCGATCAGCGCTTCCAGGAGGATCTGAACGGTTTTTGTGGGTGGCGTGCCGCCCAGAGATCGCAACTCCTCGAGATAGTGAACCGGCCGCGGCGAACGGAACGTCATCGCCTTGAAAGCGGCGGCGTCGGTCACATTGTCCAGCGGACAACTCGCCTGATTACCAGGCCGAAATCGCCGCCTGACGCGATTCTCTCTACGGGCCATTGAACAAGCACCCTCTCCCGCGGATTATCACACACATATCGCCTGCAGAACGGTGTTTTGCAACGCCTTCTCCTCATGACCTTTCGAAATAGAATAGAAACAGGCGTCGCTTCGTGCCTTCCGGGGATCGCGAACTTCCATCACAGCCATGCGCGGCACGGATCTCCGATCGATTGCCGCACATCGTCAGTCGCGACTCACTACATCATTTCTAATGTCTCTTCGCCGAAACTCCGACGCCATAGAGGATCTTCCGACGCGAGTGTGTGGAAATCCGCCGATTGTGGAGCTTCGACAGGAATAATCCGCCGCAAGGAGGGACGCATGCGCCGCCAGACACTGACGAGCAGGATAGCGGGTCGATCAATGACAGGACGTGGCGGCTTGCCGATCATGAGACGGCCCTCGGAACAGAACGCCGAACCATCCCTCAGTGGTGAACCGGCGCGTCGGGGCGCAGCATCCAGAAGACCGTTCGCGAAACAACATCGGCGCTACTCTTTTTGTGTCGGATAGTGACGCGGAGACCGCGGCGACCGGTGTCGATGAGTATTGCGTAGCCTTCTCGTTCTAGACGTTCAAGACCTTGTCGATTTCCGAAAGAACATCCAGCCCCTGCTTGGTCAAACGAAGTCTTCGTACCCGAGGATTTTTCGCGTCTAACCCTCTCTCGATCCAGTTTAAGCCTTTGTACGACCCGTAACCACTCTCCAATAAGTCGACCTGCCGCACTAAAGTGGCATAGGGAACTTCTAGTTCCTTTGCGATTGCGGTGAGGGACAATCCAGCATCCGAGTGAAGGCGACCTGCATTATTCGCGATGTATATGAAGAGGCGGACGTTCCCGACAGATAAATTCGCCTTCTGATCCGAGATGATTGCCAGGGCCGCTTCTAAACCCTTCATCGCCTTCGAGAATTCCGGAACTTTCACGTCGGGCTGGAAAAAAAACATTTCGGGTCTCCGTTTCCACCCAGTTACGGCATCGCGATCAATCACGCAAACTCCATATCTGACGCATCTTGCTATCTATCCAAACTCTCTATATAAGCCATTTATTGGTTGGTCCGCATCGGCATCGTACCGTACTGAAATATCGTACCGTGCTGTACCGGATGTTGGTACGATAAGGAGCAGACATGCAGAAGAAGGCGACGGTTGAAAGCGTCTTGAGTGCGGCGCGTCACATACACATGAACGGAAGCGGGCGGTGCACGGCTGACAGCATTCTTGCGATTACCGGCGGATCGAAGTCCACGGTGTTGCAGTTGATTCGTGAAAATGCCGAAGAGATCGAAAAGATCGCATCGGAGAAGATCACGCTCCCGCTCTCGATTCAGGATGAGATGCGTGGGTTTGCGCTGTCGCTGTGGGGTTCTGCTGTGAAAGCTGTCAGGGCGCAGGAGGAGGACTTCGACCGGTCGTGCCGGAATATGGTGAGGCGTGCCGAACAGGAAGCGGTGCGTGCCGTCGATGCGAATGCCGAGCTCGGCGAACTCCTGCGGACCCGAGAAGCTACGATCGCAGAGCTCAGGCAGTCCCTGCGCGAAACCGAGGAGCAACTCGCGGCGGTGCAGATATCGGAGCGGAGTCATCGTGAACGCGCTGATCGTGCGGAAGCGCGCAACGACGCGAGAACCGATCTACTGCAGGCTATGCGAGAGCAACTTTCGGAATTTCAGATCGGAGGGTTGTCTCAGCAGGACGACGCTTCGGTCGTTGCCATGAACGCTGGCGGCGATGAACAGGAATGGGAGGGCGGGGCCGCGCCCGCAGCCCTCGGATCCTTCGACAGCTTGCAGCTGGACCTGGAGGACACTCTCAGGAACTTGTCGCCCGTTGAGGAACTGTCCTTCGAAGAGCCGGCCGTGTCGGCTTTTGCTGAAGAGGCGAGCATATCCGCGGAGGACGTCGAGGATCCGACCGCACCTTCACCGGACCACCACGACACATCGGCGACCGAGGCAACGGAAGAAGCGGACGCGGGAGTTTCAAGTCCGACTCCCGCTGACGGGGCTTTGGAGAATCAGGGTTTGGCAGTCTCCTCGCCGTCCACTGCAGCAACTGCTCCGGACGTACCGGAGCGCAGGAAGCCCAAGATCCCGGCCTTTCTTCAGAAGCAGATGACGGGCTATAAGCAGGACGAACCTGCGTGGGACGATCCCTTCGAGGACCGAAGGTAGCGGTGGAGAGCTGCAAATCCTGCGGGGCTTCCTGAAACTTGGGGTAAGGCCGCACCTCCCCGCTCTTATCGGCGGGAGAAAGGCGGCCACCGTCTCACCGGACATCATCAGGCGAGACGTCGAGCGTGAGGCACGCCAGCTCTATCGCCTCCAGATCCTCCCCTGTCGAGTCAAAGTGGCCATCGAGGCTAAAGTTGTCCCGCCGGACATATCGCTCCAGCGCCTCCTCCGGGTCACCTCTGGATTGAAGGCAGATCCATGTCCCGTCGTCGGACCGTACAACATCGCAGAATCTGGGTAGCATCCGGAAACGATTGTGACCGGGTGACGGAAAGCTTTCGTAACGGCCGATGCCGGCAAGTCGGACTACACCAGTTTCACAGATGACTGCCGCGTTGGTCACAGAGACCAGCGGAAAGTAGGGCCAAAACATTTCGGCGCCCCAGTTGCTGACCCGGATGTTATCGACGTACCATAGCGCTGCTCGGACAGCTGATCCTTTTGATCGATCAGCGATGCAAAAGCCAGCGATCGATACGACGGCGCAGCTTGAAATAGTAGCACGACCCCTGATTAACCCGACGCCGAACACGCGCCAGACGACTCCCCCGGCGTCCGGAGACATTTCGCCGAGCCGCTCGGCGGATAGAACGATCATCCCGTCCAGCACTCTAGTGCCGAGATCATGCCAGGCACGGAGTACCGTCTGTATATCGCACCGGATCGTATGACGTACTGCAGGTGCGGCCTTCGCCCCCCGGCTTTCGACGTTTGAGCTGCGGGCGGACATCATTCTCGATCGAAACTCAACACGAGGCGGCAGGTACCGTGCAGTCGACGCACCGGGTACGAGAAAGATCGGCGCGAGCGAGCGGATTGCCGACAGCACTTCCTTCCTCGGAGAAACGGCAGCGGTGTCGTCGCCGTCACCCCGCCGATATTGTCTTCGTCCACCAGCTAACAGGATTGTATCTCGCACGGCCACCATCGCCCAAGGCTTCTGATCGGCAGCACTTAACGGTTCAGCATTGACTGGGGATGAAGTTGATAACCCGATGATGCAGCGAGATGGTGACCGACAGCTGCGAAGGCTCCTTGTGCAGCATGTTCCAACTGCTGGTCCGCCCCGGTGGCCTGCATCGAGTGACATCAGCAACCGGAAGACAACGTTGCGGTCTCAACGACGATCGTCGCTTCAACACAGACAAACGCTCGCACATCGTGACCTGAAGTGGACGCGATATACGGGGAATTTTGTGGAGCAAATGGATTCGGCAGGATCGGGCCAAAGGAGACCGTCAGCTTTCAGGCACCGCGGCCTGAAGCTGCCCTTCGGCTTATCGACCCATCTCGGCCTTTCAGCCTCGCTTGACCGCGACCCAAAAGCCGCCATTCGGAGGGCATCCGGCTTGCGTCTTGGATGAGCCGATGCAGACCGTCAGCTTCTAGCCCCTCTGAATTAGAAGCCGCCATGCCCATTTGACAAACATCGTTTTATGTTGATATCAACTAAATAAAGAGACACAGGGAATCGGTCGGAAGGGAGACCTGCTGTGCTTTCGCACAAAACCTCGTCCGCCATTCTTGCCGTCGCCGACATTGCCCGGGCCCGTGCCTTCTATGGCAACACCCTCGGCCTTTCCGCCGTCGAGGATGGCGGCGACGTCGTCGTCTACCGCACCGGACCAACCCATCTCGTCGTCTACCGCTCTGACGAGGCGGGAACGAACCGAGCCAACGCGGTGGTGTTCGACGCAGCCGGCGAGATCGAGGCCATCGTCGCGGCTCTGGCTCAGAAGGGCGTTGCCTTCGAGCGCTATGAGATGGAAGGCGCCACCTACCGCGACGGTATCCACTATGCCGACGGCATGAAAATGGTCTGGTTCAAGGACCCGGACGGCAACATCCTCCATATCAATGAGATGCCTGGAACGAACGCCGAGGCGGAGGCAAGATGATGAACCCGGATCTCCTCGCGGGCTCGCTTCCGTTACCACCGACAACTGGCTGCGGTCGCTATAGCAGGCTTCGCTCCCGACCTCAGGCTGCGCTGAATGTCAGAGCAGGCAAGTTCTCCCGCGACGCAGACCTCCTGCCGCTGGCCGAACACGCCTGTCGCGCCCGTCCTCCGGCAGACGGTCAGGGTACGACCCGCGGGCTCAGTTCGGCGGTCCTCATCGTCGCGGACCTCGATAAGGGTCTGCTCTGAGCGCCCCGTCCAAACCCCCCATTGTCCGAATAGAAGGAGACGCCGATGTCATACGTCATGGGATGCGTGATCCCGGTCGAGGGATCGAAGCGCGAACGCTTTGTGGAACAGGCGGAGAAGGCCGCCCCCTTCTTTCGCGAGTTCGGCGCTACGAGCGTCATCGATGCGGTCGGCGACGACGTGCCGAAGGGGGAGGTGACCGACTTCTATCGCTCCGTCGCCGCAAAGGACGGTGAGCTCCTTGCCTTCGGCTGGATCGTCTGGCCGGACAAGGCGACCAAGGACGCCGCGGAGACGGTGATGATGGCCGATCCGCGCATGGAAATGTCCGATATGGCCTTCGACGGCCAGCGGATGATCTTCGGCGGCTTCGAGCCGGTGGTCGATGAGGGACCGGGCGGTGCCTTCGGCTATGTCGACGGCTTCGTCCTGGCCGTACCGACGGCCCATCAAGACGTCTTCGTGCAGCACTGCCGCTCCGCCGCGCCCCTCTTCCTGCGCAACGGGGCGACGCGCCATGTGGAATGCTGGGGCGTCGATGTGCCCGCGGGCAAGGTTACCGATTTTGAGCGGGCCGTGAAGGCGGGGCCGGACGAGACGGTCTGCTTTTCCTGGATCGAGTGGCCGGACAAGGCAACGCGAGATGCCGGGCAGAAAGCCCTTTTCGCCGAGATGAAGGGGGCAATGACCGACAACCCGATGCCTTTCGACGGCAAACGGATGATCTATGGCGGGTTCGAGGTCGTCAGCCGATTGCCCGGAAGATGACCCCGCCTACGCCAGAACGAGGAGACTAGATTATGACCGAACTGATCACCTGCCTGTGGTTCGACCACGGCGAAGCGGAAAAAGCCGCAGCGTTCTATGCGTCGGTCTTTCCTGACAGTCAGGTCGAGCGGGTAAACGCGGCTGCTTCCGACTACCCCGGCGGCAAGGAAGGTGACGATCTGACCGTCGAGTTCACCGTTCTCGGCCGCAAGTTCGTCGGCCTAAACGGTGGCCCGGCCTTCACGCCGAACGAATCCGTTTCCTTCATGGTGGTCACCGAAGACCAGGAGGAGACCGATCAGTACTGGGATGCGATCGTTCGCAACGGTGGGCGGGAAAGCGCCTGCGGCTGGTGCAAGGATCGTTGGGGCCATTCGTGGCAAATCACGCCTAGGCTGCTGCTCGAGTTGACGACGAGCTCCGACCGCGACAAGGCGAGACGCGCCTTCGTGGCGATGATGACAATGGGGAAAATCGACATCGCGACGATAAAGGCCGCAGCGAAAGTTGGATGACCCGGAAGGGCGCCAACTAGCAAACGGAGCTCGTCTTCTTGGCTTCAGCTTCAAACTGAGAAATCCATGGCCGGTCGTGCAGGATGTCCGCTCCGGCGGCGATCATGGCGGAATCGGACTATCCGCAAGTCCACCAGATCGAAGCTGATCTCCGTTCGCCGGAACGGGCCGGAAGCGGACGGGCGGCTTCCGGGGCGATTTCGCGAGTAGCTGCCGTTCCGCTAACGAACCTCTCCAGACCATCCAGCACATCTTCGGTCTTTAAGAAAAGCGGACGCTAGGCATGCCTCAACTGGGTCAGCTGACACGTCCATGGCGGCTGGCGTCCTTGCTCCTCGAAGGATCGTCCGACGTTTCTCGTGCCGAGTAGGTTGCCCTCGTAGTCCCGTCGGGTGCTGGTTGCATGGCGTCAGGTGAACCGCCAATGGGCCGGACCGGACGAAGGGCTGCTCGGATCTGCCTCACGCGGGCAGAAGTAGCTCTGCGGCTCCATCGAGATCCGCAACTTCGTCGTAGGGCAGCCAGTCCGGGTTGCCGGGTTGCCCCAGTCGGTTGACCCAAATGCCTCGAACCTCGAGTTCGTGACAGGCCTTCATATCGAGAAACATGCCCATTGCGACATGAACCGTCTCCTCTTTCATCACCCCCATCGTTCGGTGGGCATACTCGAAGAGCTGGTGGGACGGCTTGTAGGCATGCGCACGCTCGGCGGTGATGACGTAGTCGATCGGTACGCCGAGATGCGCCACGTTGTGGACGATGAGGTCCTCATCCGAGTTCGTGAAGATCGCGAGTTCGTAGCGCTCACGCAGACGCCGTAGCGCATCCGGCACCTCGGGATGCGGGCCCATAGTGGGGATCGCCTTGGCGAGCCGTTCTATGACATCTTCGCCCGCAACAAGGCTGTGCTCCCTTAGGGCCGCACGGAAGCTAGTGCGCAGAATGTTCTTGTAGAGCCGATGGGGTCGTTGTGTCTCAAGGTCTCGTGAGTACTGCGAAAAAGTGTGGAGCACTGCGGAAGCCTCTGCCGCGTCCCGCCCCTGTGGGACGAAAACAGCCCCAATTTCTCAAAGCAGCACTTCGTACCACTGCACGAGTGTGCCATAGCAGTCGAAAGTAATAACTTTCGGCGCAGGGCGCAACTTGAACATGCAAACGTCGGGATCGCGCATTGAAACCTCGGATCGTGTACCATGTTCGATCATACCGGGGAACGCCGACGTGCATCGGGACAGCCGCCGGCCGCCAATGGGTGGTTCACGGCCGAGCAACCGGACGTCCGATAGCGGTCACCGACGTTCGGCGGGTGGTATTGCAACCCTAGAAGCGGAGGGTCGGGGTTGTTGCGCTCAAGATTCTCCACGATCGGATGGATCGCGACGACTGGGAACTGACCTCCTCCGGGAGGCCAGCCCCGTGCCGACAGGTGGGACGGCACAGGGGCGTGCGGCTTAGGTGTTCAGGCCGCCGTCGACATTCAGGATCGCACCGGTGATATGCTTGGCTGCCGGACTCGCAAGGAACGCAACTGCCGCAGCGACGTCCTGCGGATCGCCGTAGCGGCCGAGCGGCATCAGCGAACGCTGCCAGTCGGAGAACTCGCCGTCGGCCGGATTCATGTCGGTGTTGGTCGAGCCCGGCTGGACGAGGTTTACGGTGACGTCACGGGGGCCTAGTTCCCGCGCCAAGCCGCGCGTGAAAGACTGAAGCGCCGACTTCGTCATGTAGTACACGGTTCCCGGATCGCCGACGATGCGCTCGGCGCCCGCCGAGCCGATCGAGACAATGCGCCCACCTGCTTTCAGATGAGGGATAGCGGCCTGCGCGGCGAGGATAGGGGAGCGCACGTTCACACGAAGCAGCGCGTCGATATCGTCTACGCCGAACTCGGCGATCGTGTTGTAGAGCGCGATCCCGGCGTTGTTGACGAGGATGTCGAGACCGCCCAGCGCGGCAACCGTCTCCTCCACCGACCGCTTGATGGAATCTGGATCGCCGCTATCGGCCTGAATGGCCAGCGCCTTGCGGCCCTTCCCCTCGATCGTCCGGACGACCTCGGCCGCCCGGTCCGCCGAACCGGAATAGGTGATCGCGACATCGGCGCCCTTTTCGGCCAACGCCACGGCGATTGCCGCGCCTATTCCACGCGAGGCGCCCGTCACCAAAGCGCGCTTGCCTACCAATTCCTGCATGATCATCCCTTTCTGTGTTGATCGATACAGAATTAGGGCCCTTGTTGACGGCGGTCAATCCAATTATGTGTCAATCGATGCAAAATGACGGAAGTCGCATTACGAATCCCTGTGAACCTAGACCACGCGCTCGCGGGCGCCCCCGTGCGTTTGACCGCGAGACGGCGCTCGGCGCAGCAATGCGCCTGTTCTGGCAGAAGGGTTTCGAGGCGACTTCGATGGCTGAGTTGACGGAGGCGATGGGGATCGGGTCGCCGAGCCTTTATGCTGCCTTCGGTTCCAAGGAGGCGCTCTACGCCGAGGCGGTACGACACTACGTCGACAGCTACGAGCACCACGCCTGGACCTGCTTCCACTCAGCGAGAACGGCTCGAGAGGCCGTCGAGGCCTATCTTCTGGCATTGGCGGATGCGCTGACGGGATCGCTCTACGAGAGTCCCCGGGGCTGCATGGTCACCTTGTCCTCAGTCGGGTGCGAGGGACATGCCGAGCTCGGCGCCTTGGTTCGTTCGGAGCGGAGCGTCTCGCTCGAGCGCATCAAGACACGCCTGGACGAGGCGATTGAAAGCGGTGAGATCCCGGCATCGACCGACATCCATGCGCTCGGGCGCTTCGTGCAGACTGTTCAGAGCGGCATGTCCATCCTCGCGCGCGATGGGGCCAGCAGCCTGGAACTGCGGTCCGTGGCCGAGACTGCCATGCTCGGATGGGACGCGCGAACAGTTCCAATCAGTCCTTGAACCGAAGCCCGGCGTTGTCGGGAGATATCGGGCCTGTCCGCTTTTGAAGATCACGTCTGAGTAACAGAAGCCTGCGAGCCACCCTCGTCAGAAATGATTCCGGCGGCGCTTCGGGCCGAAAGCGAACCGGCAGCTTACGCGTGTGGCAGATGGATAGCAGCCATTCAGGTGGCGATCATTGAAGTCTTTCAGCCAACCTTCTGCTGATTACGGACGCGGACGACGCCCCTCCCGGTTCAAGCGGAACAACACGGCAAGTCGCGCCAGCGTCAACGCCTCCAAGCGGCTATTGTTGAAGGACAGAATTCTTCCGCAGCCTTCCGGCAGCGAAATCAATGAAAGAGCGGATTTTCGCAGCGGCTCGCCGTCCTTCGTGATGGACCAGATGGATTGGCAAGGGATTCGGCTCGTGATCCTCCAGAACGAGCTTGAGCCGTCCGGCGTTGAGATCCGCGGCGACCTGGTATGAAAGGGCGCGGCAAAGCCCCCACCCCTGCCGCGCGACCTCGATCGAAGCGGCAACGCTGGTTATCGTCAGTTGCGGATCGATCTGGACCGTCGTCTCGGAGTCCCGGCCGAAGCGCCAGACTGAGGTGGCCCCTGTACCGGAGGTCGCGATCAGGCGATGGCTGGCAAGATCAGCGGGCGCATCCGGCCGGCCCCGCGCTTTGATATAGTCAGGCGCTGCGCAGACGACGCGGCGGACCTCACCAACCTTCGACGCCATCAGGCTGGAAGGCGGAAGATGGCCGATGCGCACCGCGATGTCGTAACCCTCCTCAACCAGATTGACGATCCGGTCGACCATCAGGACCTCGGCCTTCACGTCAGGAAAGCGGTCGAGAAAGTCGGTCAGGATCGGTGAAATGTGGATGCGGCCGAATTCCTGCGGGCATGTGAGGCGCAGTCTGCCGACGGGCATTCGCGCCGCCCCAGCCACCGAATCGTCGGCGGCCTGAAGCTGCGCGAGGATTTCCCGCACCTCCTCAAGATAGGCTAGGCCACCGTCTGTCAATCGGACCCTTCGCGTCGTCCGGGTGAAGAGCCGGGCTCCCAGCGCGGCTTCGAGGTCGTTGATGCCCCGCGTCGCGGAGGGCGCGCTCAATCCGACCGCTCTGGCTCCGGCGGCAAAACTCTCGGCTTCGGCCACTGCGACGAAGACCTTCAGCGATTGCAAGCGATCCATCCGGGGCCAATCATTTCAGATTTCGAAATAGTCTTCTTCGGCTAGCGCTCATTATGGCCGCGCGCAAGCGTATTTAGACTGCACCGAAACCGAAACTCGGCACGCCGCGTGGTGAGTGAGAAGGGTCGGGTCATCACGAAGGAGACAATCATGTCGAAGACGAAACTCGCGGAACAGCGCCCGGTGAAGCTTTATCGGAGCGCGAAGTCAGGACACTGCCACCGCGTCCAGCTGATGCTCTCGCTGCTCGAAATCCCATATGAGACGATCGAGCTCGACATGGCGAACGGCGCGCACAAGGCAGCGGATTATCTGATGCTCAGCCCGCTCGGGGAGGTCCCGGCGATCGAGGACGACGGCGTGGTCCTGTCCGACTCGAACGCCATCATCACTTATCTCGCAGAACGCTATTCCGACGCTGGCAAATGGCGGGGCGCGACGCCGGTCGAGGCGGGCGAGGTGCAGCGCTGGCTCTCGATCGCCGCCGGCGAGATAGCCGCCGGCCCCTGCGCGGCCCGGCTCGTGACCGTCTTCGGCGCCAGCCTTGACCATGAGGCTGCCAAAGCGAAGTCCCGAGCTTTGTTCAAGCTTATGGACGCGCATCTTAAAGACCGCGACTGGCTTGCCGCCGATCGGACCACACTCGCCGACATTGCGGGCTACAGTTATGTCGCCCACGCCCCAGAGGGTGGCGTCGGACTCACCCCCTACCCCAAAATCCGCGCATGGCTTGCGCGCATCGAGGCGCTCCCGAACTTCGTCGGCATGGCCCGGTCGCCGGTCCTGGCCTGACGCCGAGCGGCTCGGGCTACCGCCAACCCATCGCGAACATTGAACCTCAGAGAGCGGAGATAGGCGATGACGACCCCGTCCTCACCTTTTCATCCGGGCGAAATCGAAGCGCAGCAGCGCGCCGGCACGGAAGCCGATGCCGCCGCCGGCGGGCGCTTCATCCGCGATAGCATGCCAGAGCAGCATCGCGAGTTCTTCGCGGCGCTTCCGTTCGTCGTCGTTGCAAGCGGCGACGAGACCGGTCAGCCATGGGTAACGATCCTGGAAGGGCAGCAAGGTTTCGTCGCATCTCCTGATGTGGGACACCTATCGATTGCGGCACGCCCCGGCCCTGGCGATCCGCTCAAGGCTGCGCTTGGTCCCGGATCGGCAATCGGCATGCTCGGGATCGAACTATCGACGCGCCGCCGCAACCGGCTAAACGGCACGGTCAGCGGGAACGGCGATGGACTTGAGATCGCGGTCCGGCAGAGTTTTGGGAACTGCCCCCAATACATCAACGAACGTGGGTGGTCGCGTGTCCCCACCCCTGCCGCGCCGTCCCCCCGCATCTCCGATCGGCTGGACGCGGATCAGATCGCCCAAATCGGGAAGGCGGACACCTTCTTCATCGGGTCCGGCCATGCGGCAGACGGTCGAGAAGCATCGGACGGTTTCGATGCCTCGCATCGCGGCGGACGCCCGGGATTCGTGCGCGTCGCGGACGAGCGGACGATCCTCATTCCGGACTATGCCGGGAACCGGTTCTTCAACACGATCGGGAATATCGTCGCAGATCCCCGCGCCGGCCTGCTCTTCGTCGACTTTGCGACCGGCGGCATGCTCCACGTCGCAGGGCGGGCCGAGATCGACTGGCAGCCGGTCGCGAGCCATGATCCGAACGCCCAGCGCATGATCACGGTGAGGGTCGAGACGGTCGTCGACCGACCAGGCGCCCTTTCGCTGCGCTGGAGCACCGACAGCGTCGAGCGCATGGACCTGGAGATCGTTGACAGGATCGCCGAGAGCGAGACGATCACGTCATTCATTATTGCGAATGCCGACGGAACGCCGCTCCCGCCGTTCGAAGCGGGCCAGTATCTGCCAATCGCGCTCGCCATTCCGGGCGTATCGGAGACGGTCAAGCGGACCTATTCGCTGTCCGGCTCTCCCCGTGACGACACCTGGCGCATCAGCGTCAAACGCGAGAATGACGGTCTCGCATCGCGCTTTTTTCACGACCATGTCGAGGCGGGAGACAGGATCGCCGCCTGGCGACCGGCAGGCGAGTTCCTTCTCCCGGAAGGCGAGGCGGGTCTCGTTCTCGTCAGTGCGGGAGTCGGGGCGACGGCGGTACTACCGATGCTGCATCAGAGCTTGTCGCAAGCCCCGCTGCGGCCAGTCTGGTTCGTGCACGGCGCCCGCGACGGGGCTGTCCACGCCTTCGGAGCGGAAGTGGACGCGGCCATTCGTCGGCATTCCAATGCCCGGCGCAAAGTCTTCTATTCAACGCCAACAGACCACGATCGGACAGGCACCACATACGACGTTCAGGGGCGCGTGACCGCGGCGGACCTCCTCGAACTCAAGGCCGGCTCTGACGCCCACTACATGATCTGCGGGCCGACGCGCTTTATCGCAGACCTTCGCGAGGGTCTGGAGACGGCAGGCGTGCCAGTCGATCAGATCCATTCCGAGACGTTCGGCCCCGCTGGCTGACCGCGCCTACGACGCTTCATGGGGTGTGAATGTAACGCGTTCGATCCCTGGTGCGTATAGGCCGCACTCAACGTGCATAATTTCCCCTTTCATGGAGATCGTCCGTGCTTCTCAACGACGCTATCGCGTCCGATGTCCCCGAGCTAGTTGCCCTCGTCAATTCCGCCTATCGGTCCCCGGGGGCTGTGGCAGGCTGGACGGACGAGAGGGGCTTGCTGGAGGGGCCAAGGGCCGACAGGCAAGCGATCCTGACGGCGCTCGACCACGGCCGAATGAGGGTTCTGCGGCCATCCTCTGGCGGCGCTCCTGTCGCCTGCGTCCATATCGCTCTCGATGAAGACCTGGGCTGGTATCTGTCTTTGCTTGCAGTGGATCCCGACCAGCAAGGCAAGGGAGTCGGCGGAGCACTCCTTGAGGAGGTCGCACGACAGGCGATCGAAGCCGGCATTCTCCGTCTCCGGATAACTGTGATCAAACAGCGACGGGATCTGATCGCCTGGTACGAGGCCCGCGGCTTTCGTTCGACCGGCGAGACCGTTCCCTTCCCCTGTGACGATCCCTCCCGTCGGGCGTCCCCTGCGCAACGATCTCGCATTGATCGTCCTGGAACGTCGCCTGGCTCTCTGAGGCACAGTAATCGCGATATCTCAGAAGAGGTTCGCGGCCGGGTTGGGCTCGCTCCAGTTGGCTGACCGGCCTCGGCTGTGCGAGCCGGAAAAATCTCCAACCGCGTTGTAATGGTCCGGTTCGGCCCCGCGTAGTCATCTTCAGAGGAAGCCTCCACCACCGGTGAGTTGGCGATCGTCCAGGAGACCTTCGATGACCGGATCGATGCGAAAGGGTCGCAGTGTTCATGCGAGGCCGCTCGGCCTCGCGCTCGCGGCCTTCTTGACGACCGGGGCGCTGGCCCTGCCGGCACATGCCGCCAGCCGGCCCGTCACGGTGGTGGAACTCTTCACCAGCCAGGGCTGCAGCTCCGTCCCGCCGGCCAATCGGAACGTGATGGATCTAGAGAAAAGGCCGGATCTTCTGCCGCTCAGCTTCAGTGTCACCTATTGGGACAAGCTCGGCTGGAAGGACACGTTCGGTGCGGAGGCCTTCACCACCCGCCAACGAGACTACGAGCCAAGCCTTGGCCGTGGCGGGCCGTTCACGCCGCAGGTCGTCGTCAACGGCCGCCACGACACTGTCAGCAACAAGGCCGATGCCCTGCGCGCCATGGTGGCAGGGGCGAAGCCGCCTGCCGACGTCGCGATCGACATCACCGGCAACGTCGTGAAGATCGGGACCGGCATGGCGCCCTCGTCCGGCGCCGACGTCTGGCTCGTCCGCTACAAGCCGGGGGTTCAAATCGTCGACATCGCGCGCGGCGAGAATGCAGGCACCACCCTCCCCGTTCCGAACGTTGTCACGGACATCAAGCATGTCGGGCGGTGGCTCGGCGTCGGTGTTTCAATTTTGGCGCCCGCTTCCGAAGACGGAGTGAAAACGGCGGTGATCATTCAAAAGCCCGCCGGACCGATCCTCTCGGCCGCGACCAACTGATCTCAACCAAACGCAGACTGGAAAGCTCAGGCAGTGGGTGGGCTAGCCCGGTTCCGAACCGAGGCTGCGGCCTTCATCTAGCTCAACCGGATCGTCGAAGTAACCAAGTTAACAAAAACACGATTTGTTAAATAAAAATATGGAAAATTTGGTTGAAGTTTGGGAAAAACATCTGGGTGCAGAGCTGTATTCCAAAGATATCGATGGGACTATGGCAACTATGGTTGATGACCCTTACGTCAATCATGTTCCGACCATGACTGGCGGAGTCGGCGCCAAGGAATTGCGACGTTTCTATGCGCATCACTTCATCACAGTTCAACCGGAAGACTTGGAGGTAACTCCAGTCAGCCGCACTGTCGGTCAGAATATGATCGTCGACGAAATGGTCGTCCGGTTCACCCACGATCGCCGGGTCGATTATTTCCTGCCAGGTGTCGAACCGACCAACCGACGCATCGAGATCGCTGCTGTGGTCATCGCGAAATTCCGCGACGGAAAGCTGGCGCATGAGCACATCTACTGGGACCAAGCATGCGTGCTCGTCCAGGCTGGACTGCTCGAGCGAGGAGACTTGCCGATAGCGGGTGTCGAAGCGACGCATAAGGTTCTTGACCCGACCTTGCCGAGCAATCGTCTCATGCACCGCGAGTGGGCCGAAAGCGAAGGACGTTTTTAGCCGATCGCGAGCAGTGCTTCGGCGTCGGTTTCTGACGAAGACTCGAAAACCCTGCGCTGCTGGGAATGCAGCAAGCCCGATGCCGATCAGATGCCGCGCCCGTCGGCCGGCTCAACCGGAAGCAAACTGAAGAACAGAGCTTCCTCTTCCAGGAGTAGTAAAATGACCAGACCCACCAGCCGGTTTGTACTGCCGCTCGGCGCCGCGCTTTTTGTGGCAAGCTCGGCCTTCGCGACGGTCGCCTTCGCCCAGGATGCGATGACGCCGCACACCGAAGACGCCATGCAGCCGGACGCGATGGCGCCCGACGCGATGGCTCCTGACACGACGACGTCTGACGCGATGAAGGCCGAAGACAACATGCAGCCGGAAGACACCATGTCTCCCGACGACGCGATGGCACCCGACGACGTGATGGCGCCCGACGGAGCTATGCAGTCGGACGACGCGATGACGCCGGATCAAATGAAGCCGAAGAAGTAACGGCAAGCCCGGAGCGTCCGGGCCTCTGCGCCCGGACGCTTTTCCCCCTTTTGAGGATGGCGGACATGACTGACACCGGCCTTCGCGTCGATGAGAAAGTTCCGGATGAAGTGAAGTTCGGTGAGCCGACGGTCGTATACCGGCATCGGCTCGCCACACGCGTCTGGCATTGGACGAACGTGGTGACGCTGTTCATTATGCTAATGAGCGGGCTGACCATCTTCAACGCTCATCCGCGCCTCTACTGGGGTCAATATGGGGCGAACCACGATTACGCCTGGCTGCAGATCGGCTCGGCGGAAAATCGCGGCTATCTCCGGGTCGGCAGCACCACCATCGACACGACGGGCGTGCTCGGTCGCTGGACGAGCGCATCAGGCACCACGGTCAACCGCGCCTTCCCCTATTGGGCGACGATCCCATCGAGCTACAATCTTGCGGTGGCGCGGCATTGGCATCTGTTCTTCGCGTGGATCTTTGCCGCCGGTATTCTCCTCTATGCGGTGTGGAGCCTCGTCGGCCGGCATCTCACGCGGGATCTGCTGCCAACGCGCAAGGAGATCGCCCCCTCCCATATCCTTCATGACATCGTTCAGCATGCCCGATTGCGGTTCCCGAAAGGGGAAGCTGCGCGGCATTACAACGTCCTGCAGAAGCTTTCCTATTGCGTCGTGCTGCTCGTGCTTCTGCCCGCCGTCGTGCTGACAGGGCTTACCATGTCACCGGCGATGAACGCCGCATGGCCATGGCTGCTGGACATCTTCGGCGGTCGGCAATCAGCGCGCTCGATCCACTTCATCGCCGCGACGCTTCTTGTGCTTTTCATCCTGGTCCACGTGGCGATGGTCGTGCTGGCCGGCCCGATCAACGAGGTCCGTTCGATGGTCACCGGCCGCTATCGTCTTCCCAAGGAGTGATCCGATGGTTTTCTCTCCCACCCGCCGCGGCTTCCTCACTGCTGGGCTCGTTAGTGCCGCCCCGCTTGTCCTCTCGGGCTGTGACGTCTTCGGTCTCGCTCAGTCACAAGGGGTGAACGACGCGCTTGGGTCTGCCGAGGATCTTGCAAGGCACGTGCAGCGCCTTCTCGGCGGCGATGCCTTGGCGCCGGAGTTCGAGGAGGCCGAGATGTCGCCGGTGTTCCGCACGAACGGCAACACCATGCCTGCCGACCCGGCGTATCAGGCGCTGGCACAGCGCAACTTCACCGGCTGGTCGCTGGCCGTCGACGGGCTGGTCGAGCGGCCCGTCCAATTCTTGCTTGCCGAGATCATGGCGATGCCCGCCCGCACCCAGATCACGCGGCACGACTGCGTCGAGGGCTGGAGCGCAATCGGCAAGTGGACCGGCGTGCCGCTCGCCAGGCTGCTCGACCAAGCAGGTCTCAAGCCGAATGCGCGGTACGTGGTCTTCCATTGCGCCGACGATTTCGGCGGCTCGAAATATTACGAGAGCATCGACCTCGGCGCCGCCTACCATCCCCAAACCATACTCGCCTACGGGATGAACGATGCGCCGCTTCCGATTGCGCACGGTGCGCCTCTACGCCTGCGGGTCGAGCGTCAGCTTGGCTACAAACATGCAAAATTCGTGATGCGGGTAGAGGCCGTCGCAAGCCTCGACGCCTTGGGTGGCGGACGAGGCGGCTACTGGGAGGATGCGATTGGATACGACTGGTACGCGGGAATTTGATCACTGACTTGCGTGCTCGCACACTGGCTCATGATCACGCGCCGATGCCCCGGGGCGCCGGATCTGATGGACTTCGGATACGAGACAGAGACGTTCGGTGAAGACGCAGCCGGAAAGGGACAACAAGTGCCGGTAAAAGCCCTCCGAGGTCGCGAAAGCGACGCAATCCGAAAACGTCCTGCGGCAGGCATTGCTTTTCGATGACCCATCCACGTGAGCAGCAATGGTCCGTCTGGATGGCGGCCGCGCTGGACGGCGACGAAGTCGCTTACCGCCACTTCCTCGAGGCGATAGCGCCGCATCTGCGGATGCTGGCCAGACGACGGATGGCAGCGTATGGGGCCGGCAACCAGGATCACGAGGATGTCGTGCAGGAAGCGCTTCTGGCCATTCATCTGAAACGCGGCACCTGGGACCCGCGCCGTCCGATAGGACCGTGGTTGTCGGTGATCCTGCGCAACAAGATCATCGACGCCCTGCGCCGCCGCGGGCACCGGGTGACCGTGCCAATCGACGACGTCATCGAAGTGATCGCGGACGAGCAGCCCGGAACGCCTACGGATGGGCAGGACATCAGCCGGATGATGGAAAATCTGAAGCCGGTTCAGCAGGACATCGTCCGATCCATCTCGTTGGAAGGTTCCAGCGTTCGCGACACGGCTGTACGGCTTTCGATGACCGAGAACGCGGTGCGTGTCTCGTTGCATCGGGCGCTCCGGAGCCTTGCCGCAATCTACCGTGGAGGAACACGATGATGTCCGACGACGACGGCTACCGCGGCCCGACTTCAGGAACCGACCATCTGATCGAGATTCTGGCGAAGGACGCTCGCAAATGGCACCGTTTCGGCACCGTGCTCCTCAGAGCCGTGGCCGTGGGTGTTGTCGCAGCGGCAGTCGTCTTCATCATTCTCATGAACCCTCGCCCCGATCTGGAACAGGTCGTCAGCACGGCCCGTGTCCTCTTCAAGTTCATCCTCACGGTGCCGCTCGCCGTCGCGATGATCGGACTGCTCGACCGGATCGGGCGGCCGGCCGCTCCGCTCGGGCCTTGGCCATGGCTACTTGGCGGCGTCGGAGCCGTTCTCGTCGGCGGGGTCGGCGTCGAACTCGCAATGGTGCCGTCGTCGGAATGGGGGGCAAGCCTCATCGGGACGAATGCGCGCTATTGCCTGATGTTCATTCCGCTGATCGCGATCGGACCGCTCGTCTGTTTTATCGTCGCGCTGCGCCAGGGAATGCCGGCTCATCCGGGCCTCGCGGGTGCTGCAGCGGGCGTCGCGTCGAGCGCGATCGCGGCGATCTTCTATGCAACCCACTGCCCTGACGACAGCCCGCTCTTCGTCGCCACCTGGTACACGCTCGCAACCTGCATCGTCGCCATCTGCGGCTATTTCGCGGGCCGGCGGTTTCTCTGACGAACCTAGTCAAGTGGAGCCAGCGTTCGCCAAACTGCCGGTTGATCCGATCCAGCGATGGACCATCAAGCCGCCTCGTTCCATCCAGCGGACAGGATGGATCGCCTTCTCCACCCATAGAGGAATACTTATGCCGATCGATCCGAACGCCGGCGTCACAATCACTGCCTTCGACTGGGTACCCGACCGGAAGGGGTCTGGTGCGAGACATCCGCGTCCGCTGGGCGTTAGAGAAGGTCGGACAGCTGAGAGCAATGGAAGAAAAGAGAAGAGAAGAGAAGAGACGGGTAACACGATAATTAGCGTCTCGCAGGGTCAGAGTGTTCCGGCCTCTGTGGCCCATGAGCTAAACAGAACTGGTGGCGAACTCGTGTGCCGCCCTCTTACGAAGCCGTTCACCGTCTCAGCCCGCTTCGATCACCGGATCTCTTTCCAAAACGGTAGAAGGGCGGCATTCCGAGCTACCGGTTCTTCTGATCGAACGAGAAACCGGTCGAACCGCCCGGTTCGATCGCCTCGTCGCCGGGACCAGACCTGCTCTTTTTGCCGACAAAATCCGTAGCGGCTTGTCCCCCGGTCAACGAAGACCCGAGCGAGCAATCGTCCATACCTCAGCATGAAGAAATCGCATGCAATCACCGTTCGCTACGGTTTCTCCAACACCGACCCGGCCGAACAGGCGACGGCCGGGATCGACCTGCCGGGTGCGCCGGCTGACCTCGCGAATGAGCCGCTTGCGCCATCCGGCCTAATCCTCCCGCAGCCGGCACATGCAAGGCAGCAGAGACGTCGCCTCGAAGGGAAGAGAATTTGAGTGAAATCCACGACGTCCTCATCGCCGGAGCAGGTATCTCCGGGCTCGCTCTGGCTCGCGCATTGTACCGGCGTGGCATCAACCCGCTCGTCCTCGAACAACGCATGAACGACAGGGACGCAGGACTTGCGATCAACCTTCCGGGCAACGCCATCGCTGCCCTGGCACAGCTCGGCCTTGGAGATGCGATCGGGTCATATGGACGGCCGGTCGAGCGCCGGGAGTATCGCTCGGCCAAGGACGACCTTCTCTTTGCCGTCGACGAGAAGCATTTTTGGGGCGATGCCATCACCCCGCGATGTGTACGGCGCGGCGACCTGATGGACCTGCTCGCGGCACATCTTCCCGCCGCGACCGTGAGGCGGGGCGTCAAGATCGACGGCGTCGAAGGAAAAATGGGCGATATGACAGTTCGCACCGAGGGTGGTGCCGAATTTCGCGCAAAGATCCTCGTGGGCAGCGATGGCGTGCATTCCACCGTGCGACGGCTGCGCTTCGAAGCCGGGTCGCCGGCGTCGGCCCGACTGGCATCGGCGAGTTGGCGTTTCATGGCGCCGAACCCCGGCGTCGGTGCCTGGACGGTGTGGACTGACGCGCATGCGACGGCGCTTCTGATCCCGGTCGAGCACGACGAAGTCTACGGCTGGGCCGCGGCGACCGGAAAGCAGCATCCGCGAGGTGATCTGTCCGATCTCCGACACCTTCTCGGCCGCTTTCCGGCGCAGGTGCGCGCATCGGTCGATTGGGCGCTCTTGGCCGAGGGGCGGATGCACTACTCGCCCCTCGAAGAAGTTCGGCTCGCAAGATGGAGCCGAGACGGGGCGATCCTCATCGGTGACGCCGCCCATGCCACCGCGCCGGTCTGGGCGCAGGGAGCGGCCCTCGGCATGGAAGACGCGATCGTCCTTTCTGGCCTCCTTGCCTCGCGCACGGACTGGAAGAATGTCGGCGAAGACTACGAGCGCCTGCGCCGTAACCGCGTCGAGCATGTCCAGACCATGACCGATCGCATGGCAAAGGCGGCCCGACTGCCTGTTGCCCTCCGCCCGTTTTTGATGCCCTTCCTCGGCCCGCGCAGCTACCGAGCGACCTTCGATCCGCTGAAGATCCCCGTCGTCGATACGCTGACAGCATAGAACGACCAGCGAGCCTGCGACCAGACGGCCCCGCTGGAGGAACGCCAGCAATATGCAACGGCTCGCCGATTGACTTGGCGCGCTATGTGATCGGGCGTTCCGCAGCCGCCTCACGGCTCTCGACGCGAGCGAGGGGACGCGAGCCCTGAGCCCTCCACCGTGTCCGCCGCCCGCTTCGCGCTGGCGGCGGCTCGTCCAACCTGGCTCACCACGTCCATGGCTTGCCGTCTCCGGCCCCAGCGCCGGACCCCTGCGAAGATGTAATGATAGGTGATCATTGCTCGTAGGCGCAGCAAGGCTCGAGGTGACCTCCCCGTCTCAGGGGCGCGTCCTGATACCTTGCCGAGGTGGCCCTGCCGCTCTCATCATTTGCAACGAGGAACTGCGATGAACGTCTCACGCCAGCCGGACACTACCAGCCTGGGCCCCGCTTCCGTCCAATCATCAGGAAATGACGCCGACCGGCCCCATTCGACGTATGACTTCGCCCGCGTCTATGAGAGGACGTCGAACCGCGTCACGGGACAGATTGCCGCGACTGCGCTTGATCGCATTCCCAATCTACACTGGGGCACGCGGATTCTCGACATCGCCGCCGGCGCCGGTGCGTTGAGCGTTCCTGCGGCGCTGGCCGGCGCGTCCGTCCTTGCAATCGACAGCGTCCCCGGCATGGTCGAACTCTTGGCCGAGAGACTTGCGCCGTTCCCGGGCTGCGAAGCGCGGCAGATGGATGGACAGGCCCTCTCGCTCGACGACAAGAGCTTCGATGCGACGTTCTCTCTCCTCGGCCTCAGCCTGTTTCCCGACTGGCAGCGCGGATTATCAGAGCAGGCCCGCGTCACCCGAACCGGTGGAATAGTCTGCGTGGCGACTTTGCGAAAGCCGCCAGCCGGCGGTCCCTTTCTCGTTATGGCCGAAGCACTCCGCGCCGTCTTTCCGGACATGCCGCCGGCGGCAACCCCGGAAGGCCTCATCGCACTGTCAGATCCGACGCGCCTGACCGAGGAGTTCGAGAAGGCCGGTCTCGCCGGGGTCCGGGTCGAAGAGTTCGACATCGTGTGGGAAGGTCCTGCCGGACAAACCTACCTCGATGAGCTCGGTGAACTGCACCGATACATGAACGTCTACACTGGATTGAGCAAAGCCGACCAGCGACGCGTGGATGACGCGATCCTGTCAATCGTCGACCGTGTCAGGACAGGTGATCGGGTCGTTCTGAGATCTCCCATTCTTCTGGCTGTCGGGACGCGCCAATGAGCAGTTTCCGCCGAGCCGCAGCCCGTAGGTGCCCCCCATCGGGACCTGCGGGCCTAACCCGACGGCCGGAGACCACATCGTCGATATCTGGGAAGCGCTCGAACCTCCGGCACAGGGTGATCTGCGAGCGAAAGCCTCTCGGAGGTGCTTTGCAAAGTTGTCTGTAATGGCGGCCGATGTCGGCGCGTATGTTCAGGCGGAAAGCGAATGTCGCTTCGATCCGAGTCCTGCGCAGCTTCGATGCTCTGCCGGCTCACGTGTCTGGGCGACGGAGATGTAAAGCAGAGACTGGAGGACAGCATGCCCCCCTATAATGACCAAGATCTGGCTCTCTTCACCGCGCCTACTGACCGGGTTCAATCCACCAACATGCGTATTGAACGGACCGGCCGAGCCATCGCTCTTGCGGGCGTGGTAATCCCGCTTCTTCTAATCGGGCTTTTGAAGTTCACCGCAATCGAGGTCGAGGCTCTGAAGCCTGTCATCGGCGGGACGCCTTGGCTGTCCTGGCTCTATCTCGTTTTCGGCGAGACCGGGGCATCCTGGCTGCTGGGCATCGTCGAGATCGCGACGGCGGCGCTTCTGCTTGCGTCCGTTCGCTATCCGAAGGCGGGCCTCGCAGGTGGCTTTCTCGGCGCGCTTACCTTTGCCGTAACGGTGTCCACGATGCTGGCCCTGCCGATTTGGGAAGAAGGTTCGGGCGGCTTTCCGTTCCTGAACTTCCTTGGCTCTTTCCTCGTGAAGGACATCGCTCTCCTCGGCGTCAGTCTGGTTATTCTCGGCGAAAGCCTGGCTCGCCTCAAATAGACACCTCGCCTGCCGCCCGTCCGAAAAAGAGACCACCATGACGACCAAAGCAATCAACGACGTCCAGATCCTGTTTGTGGAGATGCAGCCGCCGATCGTTGCCTCCTCCGCCACCCTGCCCCCGAACTCGCTGAAGCGCGCTGCGACCGCCGTGACGCGGATGGCTGACGCGCTGGCGCTACCGACGACGGCATCGGTCGTGCCCCTTGGCGACGAATCGCCCGCCCCGATCGATGAACTCGCTTCGATCGGCGTTCTGGTTCGCACCACGATCAGCGCTCTTGCCGACACGGCGTGCCGCACGCGCGTGACGAACAACCAGCGCTCGACGGTCGTCCTTGCCGGTGTCTCGTCCGAGATTGCGGTCCTGCACACGGCTCTCGATGCGCGGCAAGAAGGTTACGATGTCGTAGTGCTGGTCGATTGTTGCGGCGGCCTCAGCAACCGAACCGAGGCAACCGCGCTCGATCAGATGCGCGCGGCCGGGGTGGTGGTCACCAATATTTCCAGCTTCTTTACAGGTCTCGTCGGCGACATGGCCTCTCCCGAAGGCGGTGCCGTGATGGCGACGCTGGCAGAGTTCTGGTCGTGGGGCAGATGAACGGCACCGAATATCCCGAGGCGGTTCTGTTCGTGCATTTCGGGCAGCAGGTCACCTCTCACAAACGCTGATTTATGAGAGGGACCGTGGTTGCTTGGGTGGATGAAGGTGAATGCCTCGGCGGCCGCGCTCGGTGACACGTTCCCGCACGTGCCCCCAGTCGGACGTCATGTTCCGTCAGGCTGATGCACCCTCTGGCCTTGGCGCCGCGGTGGCCGCGAAGTAGCGCGGTGGCTCGGCGTGTCGGTCTCTTCCCTCCACGAGCACCTGTCAGCAGCGCGGGCGACAATCAACCGCAAGGAGCCGGCCTGCTGGGCATGTCGAACGATCCGGTCGTCACGGCCGCCTCAGCCAGATCAGGATTCGAACAGTTCGATGATCTCACCGTTGGGTCCCTCGACGTGTGCAGCGCGCACCTCAAACGAGCGCTCGAAGGGCGGCTGGGCCTTCAGCGTAATCGTGGTCGGGCCGTCCCATATCCCACCTTTTCCGTCTTCGATCGGATGCGGTTTGGCACCTGCGGCGAGTGCGCGATCGTAGGCTGCTTCCAGATCCGAAACACGAAGCCCGATGTGATGCAAACTCGCGTCTGAACCGTCTGGTCGCCCGGCATTGTCCGGCGCGGATATGATTTCAAGAATCTGACCGTCGCCCATGTCCATCTGCGCACCTCTGAGTGGATTGCGGAAATGGATTTGACCGCCGCGTTGCGCGTCGACGCCATCCCACCGAAACAGGAGCTCGAATCCGAAGGCTTGTTCGTAAAAGGCGATGGTTTCGTCCATGTCGAAAGCAGCGACATTGATATGATGGAGGCCTGTTCCGTGGAGCAGGTGAATGGGTTTAGGGCCTTGCGCTTCGGAAGTAACGGCTGGCGACGATGCGTCATCGTGGTGCGCGGGTTGAGCGGCAGCGCAGATAGACATAAGGCAGGATGCCACGCAGAGCGTCATACGGGTGGGAAAGTTCATCCTAGTCTCCTTGGTTCGAGCGTTGAAGTTTTCGACGCTGCGGGTCGGCAGGACGACGCCTGCGAGAACGAGCAGCGGCCGGGCCCGGTGATCCCGCAAAGTCGATGGTGAGCCGATCGGACGAGGCGGTCTGCGCGTTTAGCAGGGGTCACGGACGCTCCAGATAGCGACGAGGAAGACCGCGACAGTCGTCAGCTGTCGGGCGGACGCGCGTTTGCCAGAACATGTCCCCAGCGGCTGCGGACGGTGCCGCGTCCTGTCGGACGGATCGTTTCTGCCGACTTCGCCGATGGATCTGAACTGGCGTTTCCGACAAAGTCCGTGTCAAAAACGACAAACCGGCGGGCGAGCAGGAGGTTGCGATGGGTCTATTGGAATCGCGCACGGCGGCAGCAGAGGTCGGAATCCTGCTCTACCCACAGTGCTACATTGGGATGGTCCAGGGAATGACTGACCTTCTGCAGGTTGCGAGCGACTTCTCCGTCGCCCAAGGCGGACCGCCGCTGCGCCTCACGCACTGGGACATGGACGGGACGGGCGTGATCGGCCGCGTGTTCGACACGCACCCCGGCAGCGAGCGTCGCCCGGAGGTCGTGATTGCGCCCGCGCTCGCGCTGGACCGCGTCCCGGGGCCGGTGGACGTGGAGACAGCGGCGCCGTTCGCAACGTGGCTGGCGAAGCGGCATGCCGAAGGTACGACGTTGGCCGCCACCGGCTGCGGAACTTTCGTTCTCGCAGCGGCGGGCGTGCTGGCTGGACGCCCTGCGACCACCCACTGGCGGTACGCGGACATGCTCCGGCAAAGCTTCCCGAACGTGAAGGTCGACGCGGACAAAGTAGTGATCGAGGATGGCGATATTCTCACCGCCGGCGGCATGATGGCTTGGACGGACCTGGGCATGCGCCTCATCGACCGGCTCCTCGGACCTACTGTCATGGTGGAAGCCGCGCAGTTTTGGCTGATCGATCCGGCCGGTCGCGAGCAGCAGCACTACAGCACCTTGGTGCCGCGCCTCACGCACAGCGACGAGCCAATCCTCAAGGTGCAGCGCCGGCTGCAATCCGACCCGACACAGGCCATCACCGTTGCGGGCATGGCGTGCGAGGCGTCGATGGAGACGCGGACGTTCCTCCGCCGCTTCAAGGCCGCGACCGGCATGACGCCGACCGCGTACCTGCAGCAGCTTAGGATCGGCAGGGCACGCGAGCTCCTTCAGTTCACTCGGCAGCCGGTGGAACAAGTGGCCTGGACGGTTGGTTACGGTGATACTGCGGCGTTCCGACGAATTTTCCAGCGGCTCGTTGGTCTCTCACCGAGTGAATATCGCCGGCGCTTCAGGTCGAGCCGGCGCGATGGCATGATAGGCTGATGAGCTGGCGCCGATCACCGGCGCCGCGTCACCGCTGGGTCATCAGCGGGATCATCCACGTCCCGAAATAGGTTTCCGGTGAAGGATGCGCCCGAAGCTCATGGCCCGCAAAGACCCTCTACGACCGGTTCGTCAGGTGGGCTGCTAAGGGCGCGTGGGTCGACGTCTCCCACGCTCTGGCAGCGGTTAACGGATTGCCCGCCGCCATCCCGATCGACTCGTCGCCTGTGCAAGCCATCGTTGCGCCAGCGGCGGCAATGGCAGGAGCGGGGCTAGGCGATCGGCCGGTTGCGGGACGGCTGTCATTCGGCGTGCGATTTTGGGTCTGACGCATATCCGATGACGATCATGCTGCGCCGAGCAGCCGCGCTTCCAGCAGATCGATCTTGGCGCGACCATACATCTGACGCTTCACGAGCTTCAGTTTGTTGACCTGGCCTTCGGTCTGGCCGTTCGACCACGGTTCGGTCACCGCGGCCCGGACAGCGGCCAGATCGTTTCTGAGGCCTCGGGCGAACGAGGCCAAGAGGCTCGAACTGGCGTCGGTAATCCAGGGATCGAGATCCAAGACGGCGCGACCGCGGACGACGGCTTGGAAACGATCGAGGAGAACCCGCGCATCCGCCAAGGTAGGGGCGCCGGCCTCTGTCGAGGAAGGGCAGATGCGGATCGAGTGAGCCCAACCGTGTGCGAAAGACGTCATTGCGTTCGCCGCGGACGATCTGACGAACCAGCCCGCGGCTTCGCCCCGTCCGCCTCACGATCTCCTTGACCGAAACACCTTCGGCGACCAGGCCCGTCACAACGGCGTTCGTTTCCTCGCGCCGCAAGAAGCCTTGGTATTGCAAGGCTTCGGCGGACGTCAGGAGGTCTGGATTAATGACAGTGGCACCAATCGCAGCGCGAATTGGCTTCATCGACTTCTTGACGGCATCAAGGAATGCGGCGCTGGCGTTCTCCATTAGATGCCAGCGATCGGCGGCCTGAAGGGCATTCGGCAGCGCTCGTGCGGTGGCCTCTCCGTAACCTCCGCCGCGATCACGGGATACGACGGTGATCTCGGGGTGATCTGACAGCCAGGCGGCGACGGTGGCAATCTCGCGGTCCGGCAGGAGCTTCACGATACGCCGCCGCTCAAGGTCGCAGACGATCGATCCGTAGTGGTGGTTCCGCCGAAATGCGAAGTCGTCGACGCCGACTGCCGCCAAAGGCTCCATCCACTGCCGTGCCCGGCGCCGGACGACCTCCTTGTCGCCTTGTCATACGTTTAGACGAATTTCGATCTGCGGCATGGCCTTCCTGCCTCATGCTGCTGGTAAGAGATCCCGCTCCGAAGGCTTTGAGCAAGGAGCCCTCAGGCGGTGAGCACCGCTGGCCCTGCTGAGGTGGGCGAAGCACCATGCCGACAGCCTTGTTGCCAGCAAGCCTGTAATACCATATTACAGGATTGGCTGGTCACGAAGCGGCGATAGTCGCCTAATTGCAGCCCAACCAAAGCGGAGGATCCCAATGACCGTCAAGACAATGTTACTCGGCCTGACTGCGGCCCTTATTCCCTTTTCTGTCAGTCATGCGCAGGACGCAGCCGCGTCATATCCTGACCGGACAATCACCATTGTAGTTGCCTATCCGCCTGGTGGGTTCAATGATCAGGTGGCACGGCTTCTTGCCGAGGATCTCAGCACACGCTTCGACGAAACGGTGATAGTCGACAATCGGCCGGGCGGCGGCACGGTGGTCGGCACCGACCTCGTGGCAAAGGCAGAACCGGATGGCTACACACTTGGCATCTCCCCCTTCGCGTTCGCGGTTAACCCCGGCCTATTCGCGGACCTGCCGTACGACACCGAAACGGATTTCGCACACATCGCCGTGCTAGGGGGCGCCTTCAACGTGCTCGCGGCCCATCCCGATTTCCCCGCAGATACGGTCGCGGAGCTCATCGAGCATGCCAAGCAGAACCCCGGCGAAATCAACTACGGCTCAGCCGGCAACGGCTCCTCCAACCACCTCTCGGCCGAGCTCTTCAAGAGTCTCACCGGAACGGAATTGGCGCACATTCCCTATGGCGGTAGCGCCCCGGCGCGTACCGATTTGGTGGCCGGCCGCGTCGACGTGATGTTCGACAATCTGACCAATGTCCAGGCACTCATTGAAAGCGGCAAGCTGAAGGCGCTGGGCGTTACTATCAACGAGGAATCTGACCTGATGCCGGGCGTTCCGCCCGTCTCCGCCACGGTGCCTGGTTACGAGGTGACGGTCTGGTGGGGGCTTGTCGCTCCCGCCGGCGTCCCCGAACCCATCGTCGCCAAGCTCAACAATGCGGTGAACGAGTTCCTCGCCAAGGAGGACACGATCGAGAAGTTCCAAGCACAGGGCGTGCTGCCGATCGGCGGAACGGTCGATGAGGCGGAAGCCTATGTCGCCGAGCAGATGAAGACATGGATTCCTGTCGCCGAGCAGACCGGCATGAAGGTCGATTAACACCACGCTCCTCCGTCCCTCGCCCCGGCCATGACATGGCGGCCGGGGCCAACTCCCGACCGAGGACGACGATGGCAACCGCCCTTCTGACCGACCCCATCGACCCGACGATGGCCGCGCGCCTAGAGCAGCACGCAAGGATTTTAACGCTGGAAGGCGACGATCCGGGAGAGCTGGAAGGGGCGATCGCCGAAGCGGACGTCGTGCTGGTTCGGCGGGCAATTCCGGCGGAATTTCTTTCAAAGGCGTCGCGGCTGCGTGCGCTGCTTAGGCATGGCGCGGGGCTGGACTTCATCCCCCTCTCCGAGGCTTCGCGGCTCGCGATTGCAGTTACCAATGTTCCCAACGCAAACGCCAACGCCGTGGCCGAGCACGCCATCGGCGTCATGCTCGCGCTCGCGCGACGGATCAGTGTCAACGACCGCAGCTTACGCCGCGGCGCCTGGAGCAGCTTGCGCACGGTGGCCCCGGAGACGACCGAACTTGGCGGTCGAACGGTCGGCCTTATCGGCTATGGAAACATCGGCCAGCGCCTTGCGGCAATCTGCCGTCTGGGCTTCGGCATGAGGGTTCTGGCGACCCGGCGCAGCGAAGCAGCAAGATCCGGCTCCGTCACCTTCGTTGATCTTCTCACGCTGCTCGAGGAAAGCGATTTCGTCGTGATCGCCTGCCCTTTGACCAAGGAGACGCAAGGCATGATTGGCCCCTGTGAACTCGACCGCATGCGCCGCTCCGCATTCCTCGTCAACGTCGCGCGCGGGGCGATTGTCGACGAGGATGCGTTGGCGTCGCGACTTGCGGACGGGCGTCTTGCCGGGGCCGCCCTCGACGTCTTCACGACGCAGCCGCTTCCAGTCAATCACTTGCTCCGCCGGCTCGAGACCGTTGTGCTGACGCCGCACGTCGCCGGCATCACCGGCGAGAGCATGCGGGCAATGAGCGAAACCGCGGTAGAGGATGCCATCGCAATCATTGGCGGCAGACGTCCCATCCATCTAGTCAATGCTGATGAATGGCCACGGATCCTTTCGCGCTGGCAGCAGCTCGGCGCAAAAACCGACTCATGCGCGCCATCAGAGCCAGGTTGATTGGCAAGAGCGAAAGGTCCAGCCCGATTGCTTGCGGTACCGAAATCATCGGATCTAGGTGTCGTCCGTCCTTGCTGGCAGCCCAAGGCTGAGCGCCCTCGCCCCAGCATCGGCACGGCGCACGATCTCCTCGCCGCGGGAGATGACGCGTAACTGCGAATGCTCAAGATGGATTTCCATGGCGCGCTTGGCACCCGGCGGATCCTGCCGTTCGATCGCCTCGAAAATCGCCTTGTGCTCCACGAAGATCGAACGGCGCCGCTCGCTTTGGCCAAGCTGCGAGAGGTCCCGGGCAAGCTTCTGCCCGAGATCAATATCGTACTCGATCGCCGATAGCCCGGTAACGTAATAGATATTTTGCGAGGCCTCGGCGATCGAAAGGTGAAATTCGTAATCCACCCGTCTTCGCAGATCCCCGGTACGTATGGTCTCCTCGAAATTGGCGAGCGCCGTTTCGATGGCCCGCAATTCACCCGGCGAGCGCCTGAGGCTCGCATAATAGGCCGCGTCGGGCTCGATGCTGCGGCGGAACTCGAGAGCCCGAAGCGTCGCCCCCAGCCTGGCTCTCGGGTCGGCGTCCGGCTCCTCAGCGCCGAGGCCGAGGACGTAGGAGCCCGAGCCCTTGCGCGATTCGACCAGTCCGTCGTCGCGAAGTCGCGCGAGCGCGGCCCGAACGACGGGGCGCGAGACCGCAAAGAGCCGACAAAGTTCGCCCTCAGCGGGCAGCTTGCTGCCGAGTGCGAGTTCACCAGTCGTGATTAGCCGAGCGAGGGCCTCGAAAACCTCGTCCCCGAGGCGCCGCTGCTGTGCCGGCCGGATGTCGTGCTCCAGCCGCCGTCGCTGCGACGTCCCCTCGATCCCATCAGGCTTAGCGCTCGTGCTCATCTCATCCGGCATCGCTCAGATAACCGACCTGTGCAAGGCCAAGAACCCCGCCTGCCTTCTCCTCTACCGCCTCGACGAGGGCGTACGATAGCGCGTCGCCGTTCACCTTTCGCGGTAAGGCGACGCGATGCCAGTTAGAGCCATGGGCGAGCAGATGATCCATCGCCCGGTTCGCGTTGGAAAATGCGTTGGCGCCACCTTCGTCCTGGGCGGCCGCAAAGACTGCGGCGACGACGTTGGAAATTTCGGCAGACAATGAGCGTGCCTCCTCAGCCAAATTCTCATCCTTCAGCGACAGAAGGCGTCTCAGCGGTTGGCCCAACGCGTTGCCCGTGCTCAGCAGCCAGCCATGGTAGGGGCCAGAGGGTGTAAGTGCCTCCAGATAATCGCCTTCCGCTCCGCGCACGAGTACGGTTCCGTCGAAGGACTGCCCGCTCTTCGCTACAAGATCCTCGCCGCTGCTATCCTTGAACATCACGATGCGCGGATGCTCGGCGACTAAGCGAGCGAGCGTTTCGGCCGCAATGACGCCGCCGGTCACCTGCGGCAGCTGGTAGACCGCGATGGGACTGCGGCTTGACGCCAGCACCCGCCGGAAATGATCAATGATGTCGTCTTGGCTCGCGCCAGGATCGACTGGGGGGCAGACCACTGCGCCCCGGAAGCTGGCAGCGAGATTGGCATCGGCAGCGAGCCTGCGTTCCAGAAGCTCCAGCCGGGCCACGACCTCCGCGGTTGTCGGGCGCAGCACACCGAAGAGGAAGTCCGGCCCTTGCGCCTGCATTTCAGGCGAAGCGGCGAGATCAATCAATGCCTCGAAGGCGTCATCCCCGAGTTCCCAGCCGTCGCCGGTGGAACCGGCGAGCATGATCTGCCCAACCCACGGCCTGATGCTTCTGAGATGGGCCAACATGCGAGGAGCGTCGATCATTCCCGAGGCCGCGTAGTGGGTCAGCAGCGGCACCCAGAGACGATCCCGGTTTGCAGCCCGGAGGCGAGTTTCGGTGTGCATGACGCTTTTCCTTCGATGTTTTGACGCGCCTTCGGGAAAAGCGCTTGCATGTTGAATAGCCAAACCTGTTATATGAAGTGACAAATCGGGGCAATGCCGGTTTGCAAGATCGGACGCGAGATACGGTTCCGCAATGTCTCCCGGCCACCGGACATTCTGAAAGAACTGGAGACTTCATGAAAATCGTCGACGTCACTGTCCTTCCCATTTCCTATCGCCTGCCCGAGGGAAGCGGGGCAACGATGGGCGTTGGCCGAATGGTCAAGCGGGACGCCGTGCTGGTAAAGATCCAGACCGACGAGGGGATCATTGGTTGGGGCGAAGCGCATCACGGGCGTTCCCCTGGCGCCATCGCCAAGCTGATTGACACGACGCTGAAGCCGATGATCCTCGGCATGGACGCCCTAGACACCAACGCTGTCTGGCTGCGGCTGTACAAGGGACACTTTGCCACCCACGGTTTCGGGGCGGGCACGGCGATTGCGATGAGCGGCATTGACCTTGCCTTGTGGGACGTGCGCGGCAAGGCTGCCGGATGGCCGATCTACCGGCTGCTCGGCGGAGGAGCGCGTAGCCATCGCGCTTATGCAGGCGGCATTACCCTCGGCTTCCAAGCGCCGGACTCGCTGGCCGAGGAGGCGAAGGGATATGTCGAGATGGGCTTCAGTGCCCTGAAACTCAGGCTGGGCGACACGCCGGAGCGGGATGCGGCGCGGGTACGCGCCGTCCGCAAAGCGCTTGGGGAGGACGTCGCCATCCTTACGGACGTCAACGCTGCCTACGGGCTCGATGAGATCCGTATGCTGATGCCAGTGCTCGACGACTGCCGTGTCGGATGGCTGGAGGAGCCATTTCCGCCCCACGATACCTATTCCTATCGTAAGGCGGCAGCTCTTGGCCGCACGCCGCTCGCCGCCGGGGAGAACCACTACACGCGCTTCGAATTCGCAGAACTGCTGCGGGACGACGCCATCTCAGTCCTACAGCCTGACCTTTCCAAAACGGGCGGGATCACCGAGACGCTGCGAATCGCAGGCATGGCATCGGCCCGAAAGCAAAAGCTCTATCCGCACACCTCCATGACCGGGCTGAACATGGCTGCCTCCTTGCATTTGCTGAACGGTATCGAGAATGCCGGCCTTTTCGAAGCGGACGCGACGCGCATCAATCCTTTCCGCGTGGAACTCACTGGTCATTCCTTCGAGATCAATGCGGTCGGCGAGATCCGTGCTCCCGACGGGCCGGGACTGGGCGTCGAGATCGACGAGGACTTTGTGCGGCGGCATCCGCTGATCGAGGGCCCCTGCTACGTGTGAAACATAACGGGGAGGCAGACGATAACTTGGGGAGGTTGAGATGGAAAAGATACTAAGGGAAAAGGACTTGCTCGCCGGTGCAGCGTTCGTTGTCATCGGCGGCTTCTTCGCCGTTGGCGCGCTTGATTACGGCATCGGCAGCGCGCGGCGCATGGGTCCGGGCTATTTTCCGCTAGCACTTGGTTCAGCCCTCATGCTGGTGGGCCTGGCGCTCGCCGGCAAGATGGTCTGGCAACGCAGCGACAATCTCGTTGGCACTCTTTACGTCCGGCCGGTCATAGCGCTCTTTGCCGCCATCCTCAGCTTCGCCCTCCTCCTTGAGACGGCGGGCCTGGTGGCAGCCTGCGTTGCCACCGTGCTCCTGTCAGCACTCGGTAGTCGCGAGACAAAGCTCCTTGGCAGCCTCGTCGTTGCCCTAGTCATGGCAGCGGGTTGCAGCCTCCTCTTTGTCGAGTTCCTCGGCCTGCCCATGACCTTGTGGAGATTCTGATGGATCTGTTTCCTAATCTCGCGCTCGGTTTCGCGACGGCCTTCAGCCTCTCGAACCTGCTCTACTGCTTTGTTGGCGTCTTCGTCGGCACGGTGATAGGGGCGTTGCCCGGGCTCGGCGCGGTTACCGCGATCTCGATGCTGTTGCCGTTCACCTTCGGCTTCGAGCCGCTCGGTGCGCTGATCCTCCTGTCAGGCATATTCTATGGAGCGATGTATGGCGGCTCGACCGCCTCGATCCTCCTCAACCTGCCGGGCACGCCGGCCAACGCGATCGTTGCACTCGACGGCTACGCTCTTGCTCAGCAGGGACGCGCGGCGATGCCGCTATTCATGTCGGCGGTCGCCTCCTTCGTCGGCGGCTGCATTGCCCTTGTCCTCGTTGGGGTCGCAGCACCCGCCATCGTCTCGATCGCGCTCGAATTCGGCCCGGCCGAATACTTCAGCATGATGCTTCTCGGCCTCGTCGCCGCGTCGGCGGTGGCAGCCACCTCCTTCTTGAGGTCGATCGGCATGGTGCTCGTCGGCCTGCTGCTCGGCCTCGTCGGCATGGACATTGTCTCGGGCATGATGCGCTTCACCTTCGGTGTCCCAATCATGGCAGAAGGTATCAGTTTCATCGTCGTCGCCATGGCCCTGTTCGGCCTGACAGAAGTGATGAACAACCTCGAGCCACACGGTCGGGCGACGATCACCCAGCCAAAGACAGGTTGGCGCGACATGATGCCGACGCGCGACGAGGCGAAACGATCGGTTTGGGCATCGTTGCGCGGTACCGCCCTCGGCTCCGCCCTCGGCGCCCTCCCAGGCGCAGGTCCCACAATATCTTCCTTCATGTCGTACACAGTGGAGCAGCGCGTCTCGCGTCATCCGGAGAGGTTCGGAAAGGGGGCGATTGAGGGTGTCGTCGGTCCGGAGGCTGCCAACAATGCGGCCGCACAGACAGGCTTCATCCCGACCCTCTCGCTTGGCATTCCCGGCGATGCCGTCGGGGCCCTGCTGCTTGGCACACTGATCATCCACGGCATCCAGCCGGGGCCTATGGTGATGAGTCGGCATCCGGAACTCTTCTGGGGCCTGATCGCCAGCATGTGGATCGGTAACGTGCTGCTCCTTTGGATTAACATCCCCTTTATAGGGCTCTGGGTGAAGATCCTGTCGATCCCTTACCGGCTGCTCTATCCCGCGATCGTTGTCTTCCTCTGCATCGGCGTGTGGAGCGTCGCGAACAGCTCCTTCCAGCTCTATTTGCTGGCGGGACTTGGGGTAGCCGGCTACGTGCTCTCGAAGCTCGATTGCCCAGCCTCGCCGCTGCTCCTCGGCCTGATCCTCGGACCGATGATGGAGGAGAACCTGCGCCGCGCCCTATTGTTGAGCCGCGGCGACTTTTCGACCTTCGTCGAGAACCCGATCAGCGGCGGGATATTGGGGGCCTGCATCTTGCTGGTGATCGTCACGATTATGGCCGAGTTCCGCCGCGGCCGGAGACATGCCGCGCCCGAGTTGGAGGGAAAAAGATCCAACGTACACTAATGCTGTTCCCGGTCACGTTGTCAGCGATATCGAGCCTCTTTAGCAGCAACTCCTAGCCCGGTGTCTTGTGACATATAGGACACCAAGGTTTCGAGATCGGCCACCGGTACGAGCGGTATCTTTCGCATGCACCTGAACGTCTTTGGCGGGCAGAAAGCGGACTGGCTGCTTTATGGCTGAGCCCGCGAGAAAGCTGTCCTTATAGCGGGCTTGAGGCGTGTCGACATCGCAACATACCCGGCGAAATCTCAGCATCCAAGAGGGCCGCGTCGGTGCGCCTTTTCATGGCGCGACCAGCCCGCCCGTCGCGGCCCGCCGAGCCGGCGCCTTGCTGCACTGGACAGTGCCCGAGCGAAACGCATGTTCCTCGAGAGGTGCGCGAATATGCCGATGCAGAATTGCCTCGGGTCTGGATGCAAAGGAGACACCCAATGGTCAGCATGATGCTCAACGGGGTCGAGCGTGAATTCGACGGCGACGCGGATACGCCGCTGCTTTGGTATCTCAGGGATGAGCTGGGGCTCACGGGGACCAAGTATGGTTGCGGCATTGGGGCCTGTGGGGCCTGCACCGTCCATGTCGACGGCAACCCCACTTTCGCCTGCCTTACGACCGTCAGCATGCTCGAAGGCTCCCAAGTCACAACGATCGAAGGTCTGTCCGAGAACGGCGATCATCCGGTTCAGGTCGCCTGGCGTGACCTGAACGTGGCGCAGTGCGGCTACTGCCAGGCGGGGCAGATCATGCAGGCGGCAGCGCTCGTGGATCAGTCCGACACCGTAACCGACGAAGACATAGACACGGCGATGAATGGCAATCTGTGCCGCTGCGGCACCTATCCTCGCATTCGGGCTGCCATCAAGCAGGCAGCGGAGGCGTCGTGATGCGAAACCCGTCGATCACCAATATTAGTCGCCGCGGCATTCTCGGCGGCATCGGGGCCTCCGCCTTCGTCCTCGCTGTGGGTCTGCCCTCCCGGGGTTGGACCCAGGAGGAAGAGCCCAAGTTCGGCCGGGATGCGATGCCGAATGGCTGGAGTGATGACCCGAAGGCGTTCATCTCGATCGCCGAGGACGGGCTCGTCACCGTGACCGTCCACCGCTCCGAAATGGGTCAGGGCGTCCGCACCTCGATCGCCATGGTCGTCGCCGACGAGCTCGGCGCCGAGTGGGACCAGGTCCGGGTGGACCAGGCACCTGGCGACGAGGAGAAGTACGGTAATCAGGATACCGACGGCTCGCGGAGCCTGCGGCATTTCTTCATGCCGATGCGCCGCGCCGGCGCGGCCGCGCGCAGAATGCTGGAACAGGCTGCCGCTGCCGAGTGGGGGGTCGATATCGCCGAGGTGAAGGCTGAAGGTCACAGAGTCACCCATGCCGCATCCGGCCGGTCCCTGGGCTATGGCGAACTGGCCGGTGCGGCCATGGATCTCGACGTGCCACCCGCCGACAGTCTCGTGCTGCTCGACCCGTCGCAGTTCCGCTACATCGGCAAGTCCGATATCGGACTTGCCGACAACGTGGGCATCACCACCGGCACCGCGATCTACGGCATCGACGTCCGGCGCGACGGCATGCTCTACGCGGTGATCGCCCGGCCGCCGGTCTATGGCGGCCGCGTCAAAAGCTTCGACGACAGCGCCGCGCTGGCGATTGCCGGAGTCGAGAAGGTGATCGCGATCGACCCCGTCGACTTCCCGACGGAGTTCGCCCCGTTGGGCGGGGTCGCGGTCATTGCCAGAAACACCTACCTCGCGATGAAGGGCCGCGACGCGCTCACCATTGAGTGGGAGGACGGCCCGAATGCCAGCTACGACAGCGAGGCCTATCGCGAATTGCTGTCCAAGGCCGCGAATGCGCCCGGCGGCACAGTGATCCGCGACCAGGGCGACTTCGATGCGGGCATGGCCGGCGCCGCCCGGACCGTCGAGGCGGAATACTACATCCCGCATCTGGCGCAAGCGCCGATGGAGGCGCCTGCCGCGGTGGTGGAGATTCGGGACGGGAAAGCCGAGGCCTGGGCCTGCACCCAGGCGCCGCAGGTGACGCGGCTGCGCCTGGCAGAACGGCTGAAGCTGGACAAGGGGAACGTGACCGTCAACGTTACGTTGCTGGGTGGCGGCTTTGGCCGCAAGTCGAAGCCCGACTTCGTGCTCGAGGCTGGCATTCTCAGCCAGGCGATGAACGGTGCGCCGGTCAAGCTCACCTGGACCCGCGAGGATGACATCCACCACGGCTACTATCATACGGTATCGGTCGAGAAGATGACCGCGGGCCTCGATGACAGCGGCATGCCGGTGGCCTGGCTGCATCGCACGGCGGCACCGACGATCGGCTCGATCTTCGCCCCCGATCCCAAACAGAAACTGCCCTTCGAGCTCGGCATGGGGCTCTTGAACATGCCGCTTGCGATCGAGAACATCCGGGCCGAGAACCCCGAGGCATCCGCTCATGTGCGCATCGGCTGGTACCGGTCAGTCTCGAACATCCCCCACGCCTTCGCCATCCAGTCCTTCATATCCGAACTGGCAGATGCCGTCGGCCGCGATCCGAAGGACTATCTGCTCGAGGTCATCGGTCCGGCGCGGCTGGTCGATCCGCGGGAACTCGGCGACGTCTGGAACTACGGCGAGGACCCCGAGGTCTATCCGATCGACACCGGTCGGCTGGCCGCTGTCGTCGAGGAAGCGGCCAAGGGCATCGAGTGGGGCCGGCAGATGCCAGCGGGCCAAGGTCTCGGTATTGCCGGGCACTACAGTTTTGTCAGCTACGTGGCGGTCGCCGCGGAGGTGGCGGTCGAGGATGGCGTCGTCTCCGTGCCGCGGGTCTCGATCGCCATCGATTGCGGCGCGCAGGTCAATCCTGATCGCATCCGGTCGCAGATGGAAGGCGCGGTGATCATGGGCGTCGGCCAGGCGCTGATGACCGAGGTGACGTTCGCCAACGGGAGGGCGCAGCAGGATAATTTCGATACCTATCTCGTCCCGCGCATGGAGGGAGCGCCGAAGCGGATCGACGTTCATCTCGTGACCCCGGGCGACGCCTACGACCGTCCTCTGGGCGGCGTGGGCGAACCGGGCCTGCCACCTGTCGCACCGGCCATTGCCAACGCCGTCTTCGCCGCGACCGGTCAGCGGATCCGCCGCCTTCCCATCGCCGACCAGCTCCGAAGCTGACGAAAGGACACGTGATGCACCGTATCAAGCTCTTCACGGTAGCCGCGGCCGCCATCCTCCTCGCCGGCCCCGCGCACGCCTATCAGTGCGCGGAACGGATCGACGATTTCGAACGCCTTCTCGATGTCGCTGCCAGCCAGGCGATCTCCGCCTCGTCGGGCGGCCAGGCCGTCGCCGGTGCCCGCGAAGCGCAGGCGATGGCGGAAGCGGACGAGGCCAGCGAGGATCCTGTCCCCTTCCAGGAAGAGCCGGAGGAAACCGAAGCGGTCGAGGAAGCCGAGGCGGCAGGGGACGGCGGCGAAGAGGTGATCGAAGCCCGCGCCGCGCTTCAGGACGCTCGCGAACTGGCGGAAGGCGGTGACGAGGATGCCTGTCTTAAGGCCGTTGACGATATCATCCTGTCCCTGATCCAGAATTAAGCTTTGTTGCCGACGAGCGACAGTCGGAGATCCTCAGAACACCGATAGAACGCTGAGTTCACTCGCCTACACTGCCGACATAGTAGGTTAAATCGGACGTTCGGTTCAGGGCGACACGCGCGAAATTTCGCCGCCGTGCCTTCAGTTTGAACGGGCCGAAAGCTGACTGGCAGCTTCCGGGCTCACGAACGGCGAAAGTTGACGTTCGCCGATTGACTCTTCCCAGACGGCGAGCAGTTGCACGATGCCTCTAGGAAGGGAACGGCACAAGCTGACCCTGAGGGCAGGGAAACCGCCATACAATTGATGGCCCCAAGTCCGGGCAGAGTATTCGCCTGCTCAGACGGCCCTGATCGCGATCCAAGTCCCCGCCGCCACGAACATCAGTCCGAACGCCAGCGCGAATCTGTCTCCGCGAGGCAGCAGCTTCTCAAGCAGGACGACAATAGCCAGCCCGGCGATCCAGTAGACATTCATGATGCCGCCTACGAACAGCAGCGCCATCAGGGCCCAGCAGCAGCCGAGACAGTAGGCTCCGTGTTTCACGCCCATGTGGAATGCCCCGGCGCGGCCTTTCTGCCAGTGCCGCGACAGGAACTCGGCAGGCGAGCGGCAATGGTCCAGGCACACTTGCTTGAATGGAGACAACTGGTAGAGGCCGGCGGCGACGAGCAACGCCGCCGTCAGCCACACACTCACCGACCACATCATCGGCTGGGACAGAAGACCGAGCCGTTCGCAGGCGAACTGAAGAATAGTGGCGACCAGCGAAAACGCGAGCCAGACGAGGAGATAACCGCCGAGAAAGAAGCCAGATGGAATCGCGCCGGCGGCGATCTGTCCCCTACTCTGTGCATGGCGACTGACGCGCGCGTGGAGCAGCACCATCGGGGCAACGCTTGGGATCATCATGGCGATCATCATGATCCACCACATGCCGACAATGACGAACCAGGTCGCAGGGGACCACGCCACCGCCGGCATCGTCATCCCTGCCTCCCCGCCCGGAAAGATCGCGGGACGACTCATCGTCCAGATGTCCATGCCGGTGCCGGCCCCGACGAGCAGCCACGCCCAGGCCAGCATGGCGAGCGTGACAAGGCCGGTCAGCATGACCAGGCGATCGCGCCGGATGATTAGCTCCACCGCCGATGTCTGCGGGGTCGCCTCGGCCATGTCAGACCCTGATCGGCCCCTGCCCGCTCAGATGCAGGCGGGCGAACTGGCCGTAGGAGTTCTCGAGATCGAAAGCGATCGGCCCCCGCGTCTTTGAGGAGGCGCTGCCGACTTCCGCGAGCGTGTACTCGAACCCGTCGGGCAGGTCGATCCGCGCCCGATGCTCCAGTCCAGTCACGACATTGCGGATAGGCTCGCCCACCGTGTCGATGAAACCGTCGACATGGATATTGCCGCGGCGCGCATCGACATCGACGTCCATGTCGATCTTGCGGAAGACGGGCTCGAAGAACTCGCTCACCGTCGACGCGAAAACGTTGAACATTGTCCTGCCGGGCTCGGAATCCTCCCCGGACATGATCTTCAGAAGCGCCTGACGCTGGTTATCGTCCGCGCGCTCGTCGACGATCGGCTGGCACTTCCCGCCACCTTCGTGGATGGCACCAGGCCACTGGAAGATGAACGCTATGCGCGTCCCGTCGAGACTGACCCTCCCATGGTGCCCCCGCCGAATGTCGATCGCACCGTTCGCCTGGCAGTATCCGTGCGTCGGCAGGGCATTGAACTGGCAGGGGCATCCATAGGCGCAGTTGCAATTGACCAGCTCGACCCCTTCGATTTCCCATGGCGTCATGACATCATCCTTTCGGGTTCGGCCAGGCCTTAAGGGTCGATGATGCCGTGTGGCCCGTAGGCGGCATTCCAGAGCGCGCCGTAGCGGCTCTGCCTATGCATGCGGATCTCGCCACCGCTGGTGAACGTAGCGCTGGCGACCTCAGCTTCACGAAATTCGAAACCCTCGAGCAGCACGATGCGAGCCCGGTGGGCTAGTCCCGTCACGGGATTGCGGATGGGCTCCAGTTCGAGGGCGAGTTGATCCTCGATCCGAAACCAGCCGGTTCGTGCCTCGATGTCGCTGCCGAAGTCGATCGGAGCGAAGATCGGGGGCAACTCCTTGGCGATCGTCGCGCCATAGATGTTGAAGACAGTGGTCGGCTCCTGCTCGCCGCCCCCGAGGATGGTCCCCAGCGCGTCGACCTGGGCCGGGTTGGCATCGCTGTCGATGAAGCCCTGAACGACGCCCCCGCCCTCATGCACAGGGCCGGGCCATCGATAGGCCGCCGCGACCTTGAGGCCGTCCAGCCGCAGATCATCGAACCAGCCATTATCGATCCGCATGCATTCGAGCCCCTCGCAGAGGCCCTCCGTCGGCTTGCCGTTGAATTCGCAGGGACATCCGTAGTCGCAACTACAGCTGCGATCTTAGGTTCCTTTATTGCCCAATCCACGTAGGGCATCACAGTTCTCCGAAAGAAACTGAACTTTAAAAGTATCAAACGCGGAGGAAAAGGCGCGGATCGGCAGCCCAGGGCCGTGAGCCGCTGTCAGTTTTAGATCAGCGACTGCGAGAGGGCTCCCATCTAGGCTTCGATGTCCAATCCCTAAGCGTGACGTTGGAGACTGCGGCAACCGAAATGCGTTTCCGCGGGAGTGCCCGCGGTGCAAGCGCTAACTGGACCGGGGCACCATCCCTACCTGCCGCAGATCGCGGCAGTTCCTCTCAAGGCGACAAGGTATGCACGTGAATTTCTTGACAGCGACGGCCACCGAGATTGCACATGCGGTCGCAAGGAAGGATACGACCGCGGAGAAGGTCGCAGGGGCCTTCATCGCCCGGATTGAGGAGCTCGAACCGTCCGTCCATGCTTTCTCTTGGTACGATCCGCAGGACATCCTCCGCCAGGCCGACGAGATAGACCGCGGAGAGAGAGGCGGTCCCTTCGCCGGCGTGCCGCTGGGTGTCAAAGATGTGTTCGACACCAGGGACATCCCGACTGAGTTCTTTTCTCCAATCTACGCGGGCAACAAGCCGTCGCGGGATGCCGCAGTTGTCGCCCGGCTGAGGGCGATGGGCGCTATCGTGATGGGCAAGACTGCGACGACCGAGTTCGCCTTCATGCACACCGGGCCGACCCGCAACCCGCATGATCTCGATCGCACGCCCGGCAGTTCCAGCGCCGGCTCGGCAGCGGGAGTCGCAGCCGGCTTTTTCCCTCTGGCGTTAGGGACGCAAACAGCAGGCTCATTGCTGAAGCCGGCCTCCTTCTGCGGTGCGTTCGCTTACAAGCCGAGCTTCGGCCTCGTCTCGATGGAGGGCATCAAGCCGCTGGCTCCCGCCTTCGATACGGTCGGCTGGTTCGGCCGCAGCGTGGAAGATCTGGCGCTGGTCGGTCGCGCCTTGATCGCCAACTTCCCTGCCCTGCCTTCGTTGCCCCGGTTGCGTCTTGCCCGCTTCCGGTCACGGCGTTCGGAGTCCAGCGACGGAGCCCTGCGAAGTTATCTGGAGGCTGTCTGCGGCCAGCTCAGATCGGCAGGTCATGTGATCGACGATCTGGAGGAACCCGTCGGGTTCGGGTTATCCTATGAGGATCACCGTATCGTCAACGATGCCCAAGGTGCGCGCTCACTGGCTCTAGAGCGGGAACTGGACCTCGATCTGCTGAGCGAGGAAGCTAAGGCCATGATAGCTCATGCCGACGAGGTATCATGGGAAGCGGAACGTGCAGCGCAGCAGCGTCTGTCTGGGCTGCGGAATGCCATCGAGCCTATTGTGGCGGCTTATGATGGTGTGCTCGACCTCAGCACCGAGAGTGTTGCTCCCGTCGGCCTGCTTTCCACGGGCCCCTCGGATCTGATCAAGGTCTGGTCTGGCTTCGGCTTTCCCCAGGTCAGCCTGCCAGTCCAGGCAGGTCCCGGCGAGCTACCTTTCGGCCTCCAGCTCTTTGCGGCGCGTTATGACGACGCGAGGCTGCTAGCCTCGGCTTCTGCCGTTGCTCGGTGCATCGACGCGACACGGATTCCGCCGCTGCCGATCTCTCCACCGCTGCGCACTTAAGCGGCAGCTTTGTATCGACGCATAAGAAGCGCTTCAGCATCTCAGATCCAGAATCACAGCCCGCAGGGCTCCGCCCGACTGTCAGGCAGCGATGGGCCGAAAGCGGAATGGCGGGTTACTCGCGCGAGCTTGATGAAAGCGGCCGTTCGCGTTTTGACCGGTTGCTGTCATTGTGACTGATTCCGGCAAATGCGGGCGTCGGGCCGAGAGCGGGGCCTCAATGCTCCACTTACCTTTCGCCGGTCGAGGCTGCCGCGAGGCGGAAGCGGTGCTACGGCCTCAGCGGCGACCGCATGTCTGGTTCTTGCCGTCCAGTCCGGTTACGCTTCGACCTGAGAGGCGGGGTCAGCGTCATGCAGGAAGCTTCCCATCGGCCAGAGCGTCGCCTCGCCGCAATCGTCGCGATGGACGTCGTGGGGTATTCGCGGCTGATGGAGCGCGACGAGGGGGGCACGCTCGAGCGGCTGAAGGCACACCGGCGGGACGTAATCGAGCCCCTGCTCGCCACCCACAGGGGGCGGATCGTGAAGCTGATCGGCGACGGTATCCTGTGCGAGTTCGCCAGCGTCACCAACGCCGTTAGCTGCGCGGTGACGATCCAAACGTCGATGGCAGCGCGGGACTGCGAGCTTCCGGCCAACCAGCGCATCCGCTTCCGCATCGGGATCAACTCCGGCGACGTGATCGTCGAAGGCGACGACCTCTACGGCGACGGCGTGAACATCGCGGCGCGGCTAGAGGCTTTGGCAGAGCCCGGCGGTATCTGCGTGTCCGGAAAGGTGCGCGAAGAGCTCCGCAAGCGCTCGGACGTGACACTCGCCCCCCTGGGGTCCCGGCAGGTCAAGAACATTGCGGAACCGGTGGACGCCTGGCGCGTGGTACTGGACGGAATGCCCCCGCCGCTAGCGCGTCCGCTGGAAGGGGCATCGCGATTCCGACGCATCGCGGTGGCGATCGGAACGGCCGTGATCCTGCTGATCGCCCTCGTTGCCGGGCGGCGGTGGACCGAGTGGCAGGACCCTCGCGATGGCTTCGACCAGCCATCCGTCGTCGTGCTGCCGTTCGACAATCTTTCCGGCGACGACCGCCTTGGCCGGCTCGCCGACGGGATGGTTACCGACATCATCGCCGACCTTTCGACAACGAGACTCCTCAACGTGATTGCGCCGGGGACGAGCTTTGCCTACCGCAGCAAGTCACGCGATCCCCGCCTGATCGGACGCGAACTCGGGGTCGGCTACGCTGTCAGCGGGGCTCTGCAGGGCGACGCCGACCGCATGCGCGCCACTGTGCAGCTCGTCGATGCCGAGAGCGGGCGGCAGCTCTGGTCGGAGCGCTACGACCGGCCGGTCGGCGACCTGTTCGAACTTCAGGACGAACTAACCCAGCGGATAGCCAACGCCGTCCAGGGCGGCACCGTCGATGCCGCGCTGGACATTGCGCGCCGCAAGCCGCCGAAGGACCTTCGCGCATACGACCTTCTCCTGCTTGCAATCGCCCAACGCTGGGCCTGGACCAAGGAAGCGAACGCCGCCGCGGTCGAGATGGTCCGACAAGCCATCGTGATCGATCCGCTCTACGCCGCTTCGCACGCAGAACTTGCGAGCCTTTACCGGCAGCAGGTCGACGCAGGCTTTGCGGAATCGACGGAGGCCGCGATGGCGGAATGGCGGGAAGCCGCGGTCCAGGCGGTCAGCCTCGACCCGACATACGCCCGTGGCTACGCGGTGCTGGGCGTCTGGCATGTCTATACCCGGCAAGGCACCCTCGCCCTCAAGGAACTCGAGCGCGCTTTGGAACTCGCGCCCGGCAACGCGGAAATCCTCGCCATGGTCGCTGAGCAACTGCCTTACCTCGGGCATTCGGAAAGGGCCGTGGCACTGTTCGAGCGCGCCCGTCGCCTCGATCCGAGCTCCTTCTACAAGGACGTGGAATGGCAGGTCTATTTCTTTGCACAGAAGTTCAGGGAATCGGCCGCCGCCGTCGAGACCACGACGAATCCTTCGCGATGGCCGATGCTGTTCGCCACGATGAGCTACGCGCAGCTCGGGCAAAGCGTCGAGACCGACCGCTGGCGCGAGCGCTTCCTTTCGGTCTGGCCGGACTACTCGCTGGAACTTGGAACCGCGCAGGGCATCTTCTTCGCCGCGGAAGCAACCGTCGAGGAGCAGCTCTGGCTCGACGGGCACCGTGCCTCCGGACTGCCGATCTGCATGGCCGGGGCACGGGCTCCGGGGACTCCGGAGCACCGCCGGTTGGAGTGTGCACCGGCTGGACCGAACAAGACACCGATGTGACAGAGTCGACGGACGGTCGACGGCAGGGCGCAGAAGCGCCAGGACTCCTACTTCGTGTTGGACGCGGAGCGGCGGATGCTGGCGGCGGGGGGCCTCTTTCCTTCCAGGAGCCCCTCATCCTAATCAGTAGCCCCTCGCCCTTCGAGGATAGCCTTCGGCGAACACCCAGATGGGGGTGAAGGGACGCCGCGGCTGAGAGGGGCCGAAAGGAGACCGGCAGCTTCCGAGTAATCTCGACGGGAAAGCCGCCGTTCAGTTCTCGTGAAAGGGTTTCGGGCGCCGGCAGGCGTCCCAAGATCCCCGAGGAAGTAACCCGGGATCCACACCCGAAGCTGTCAGACAACTTCTAGGCGCCTCGAGACTGAAATCCGACGGTCTCCCGTCACCAGCCGTAGGTAAAGGTCGCACCGCTGTTGCCGTTGCCGGACTGGACGACGGCGTCGCGCGCGCCGCGCCCGAATTGGAAGAGACCGTAGGCGTTGCCGTTGCCGTTCTGCTCCAGCGTGCCAGAATGGCCGTTCCCGCGCTGCTGGACGAGACCGACATTGCCCCGTCCGCGCTGGGCGAGGCCGGCGTTGTTGCCTTGGCCCCTCTGCCGGATCGAGCCGTCCTTGAGGCCATTGTAGAGCGAATAGATCCGTAGCCCTGCTTCGACGACCCCGGTCGTCTGCCGGTCAGTCGGGGCGAAGGTCCAGGACACCTGGCCGTTAGCGGCCGCGGGCGTGGCGAAGGTCGCCGGGGCGGCGAGTGTGATGGCAAGCGCGGTCGCAATGGTGTTCGCGGAAATGAAGGTCATGGAGGTCTCCGTTCCCCGGTCTGTTCCCGGACATGCGTGGACTTTCGGGGTTCCCCTGGCAGGACCGGATCGGCGAGGCAGGGTTATTGTCGCTTGTCAGAACCCGCCGCCGACCCGGCCGGAGCAGGAGATCGTCTTGCCAGAAACGACGAGGGTCAGATCGGCGTCGTAGCCGGAGCCGCCACCGCTGAGCGTGACAGTGCCGAGCTGTTCCGTCCCACCGGAAGCGATGGTGAAGGACCCGCCCTGCCGGATGTCGGTTCCCCGCCCGGAGACGTGGAAAGCGTACTCACCGCGCGTCGCCTTCTCGGCATGGGCGAGCGCGGTCAGCTCGACCGATCCACCCCGGCGCGAGACGTCGAGCTCGCACCGGACCGGCCCCTCACTCGATATCGTGCCCGCCGGGCCGGCGAAGGCGGCGCCGGTGGCGCCGAGGAGAACCAGTGCCGCGGCGAGGCGGTGGCAAGGTCGGAGCAACGGCATGGCGGGCCTCATCAATGGGACGGGAACGGAACGGGTGGATCGCGCCGGTGGGCGCGGGATCAGTCGCAGGCCTGGACGAGGGCCGCGACGTTACCGCTGCCGCCCTGCGCAACGTCGGCCGAGCAGCCGCGTCCGACCTGCACACCGGCCGCGATGTTGCCGTGGCCGTCCTGAGAGAGGATCGTCGTGTGGTCAAAGCCGAACTGGCCGATGCCGGCGGAGTTGCGGCTGCCGTTCTGGTAGGTCGCGCCGTAATGGCTGCGTCCCTCCTGACCGACGACTGACAGATTGTGCGAACCGCGCTGCTCGCCGACCGAGCGGTTGTACCGGCCGTCCTGATGGACGCGGATGCGGTTGCGATAGCCCTGCTGGGACCCGCCGGCGGAGTTCGACCAGCCGTACTGGTCGAAGCGCACGTCGTTGGCAGACGCTGAGGTCGCGACCGTCAGGCCGGCGAGAACGACGAGGGCGGAAGCAAGAGGCAAGCGGATCATCTGGGCGTCTCCGACAAGAGCACATCGGCTCGGGATGGAATGACCCGAACTTGAACCCCCCCGCCGGAACCGTCGCTGAATCCGCCGTTCACACAACGTTTAGCTCCTCACGATGACCGGGAGGACCGAAGGCGAAGGGTAGGCTTCTAGGTGCCTCAGGTGACGACCTGAGATCCTGGGCGCCCTCGGCTACGTGGCATTGAGCCTCCCTGTAATGTCCGGTTTCTAGGCGATGTCCAGCATTCTGTACGACGGCAAAGGGGCATAGCAGAAATCATTTCCCAACGCCTTTGGGCCGGAAGTGGACTTTCGGCTTTTGGCAGGCCACCCTCTCGCAAACTGCTACTTTCGGCGAGTGTTAGCGCTGCCAAACAAGTTTAATATGGCTACCCGTGCCCCTGAGGGTAACGCGCCACATTTTGCAACAGCGAACCCGCGGTCCGGCGCGCTTGAGGAGGTTGCATCCGCCGCGTACGGCCCTTGAGAGACCCTTTTAAGTTTTCGTAGCTAACCCTTCGAACGCACTTCGGCCGTAGTTTGAGGGCGTCGTCGTCCGCAATAGATGCAAGAGGTACACGGACCGGCATGTCCTTCGTCCTGAACAAGATGGCTTCCCTGCTCGCGATCCTCGTGGTCGTCGGCATCGCGCTGTTCTGGTCGTCGGCAGCCCAGGCCCATACGAATCACGTTTCGGATGTCGTCGAGGCTTCCTCCGTGGTTGCCGCCCCCGCCCTTGCTGGTTCATTGACAGCGGCCGAAAATGCCGACGCGGTGGCTGGCCCGGGCGCCGAAAATGGCAACGAGGATGGCCACCGCATCACATGGTCTTCATGCTGCGGTACGGGCGTGTCGAACTGCATGGCGGCGACGGCCACTCTGTCAGACAACTCTATTCCGGCGCTTGAGATGGCACGGCATGTTTTCGCTCGCGCCTCCTGCGTACTGGATGGCGTAAGCCTCGACGGCCTGATCAGACCTCCCAAGCCCTTCGTCTGACACACCCGCGGACGCGCGTGCGCGTCCCGAGCGATGTTCCAGACCTTGGGCTTTCCCGATGCATTCCCGTATCCTGACCGCGGCCGCGATGGCCGTCCTGACGCTTGCGTCACCCGTGCGCGCCCACGAAGGGCACGACCACGGCACGCCGCCGCCGGTCGTCTCCGCGCAAACCGCTCCCCGCGCCGAGGCGCAGAGCGCGCTCTTCGAATTCGTGGCGGTTGCGCGCGGACCTTTGCTCGAAATCCATCTCGACCACTTCGAGACCAACGAGCCCATCGTCGGCGCCACGGTCGACATCGAGACCCCGGACGGGCCCGTGACGGCTACGGCGGAGGGTGACGTCTACCGCCTTGCGGCTCCCTGGGCCGAGCAGCCGGGCACCTACGACCTCATCGCGACCGTCGCCAGCGACGGCGCCATCGACTTTCTCACCGCGACCCTGGTCATCCCCGAGGCGCCGGCGCCGGTCGTGGCGGGAAATTCCGGCTGGCTGGTGGGAGCGGCCCTGGCGACGGAGATGCGAGAGGCGCTCACGGTCGAACTGACGGATCGCCTGTCCCGCAACGACCCCGCCATCCTCGCGGTTGGAGCCCTGGGATTTGCGCTGGGTATCCTCGCCATGGCGGTGTTCCGGCGAAGGGTGTTCGTGGCGGCCGGGACCGCCGCGGTACTCGTCGTCCTCTTTGCCGGGTCGATCGCGGTCGCGCAGGAAACGGCCGCACCCGTCGTCGGTGTCCGCGACCTCGCCCAGCGGCTTCCCGACGGGTCGGTGTTCGTGCCGAAGCCCTCCCAGCGCATTCTCGCCATCCGCACGCTGATGACCGCCGCAGCCGAGCATCGTCGCAGCGTCGAGATGCCGGGACGGATCATCCCCGATCCCAATGCGAGCGGCTTCGTCCAGGCCTCGATTGCCGGGCGCCTCTCGTCGCCGCCGGGTGGCTTCCCGCGGCTTGGTGCGAAGGTCAGGGCTGGTGACGTCCTGGCGTTCGTGACCTCGCCGATCCAGACGATCGACCAGTCCGACCTTCGCCAGCGCCGCAGCGAGCTCGATCAGGCGATCTCGATCGCCGAGCAGCGCGTGCGCCGTTCCGAAACGCTTGTGAAGAGTGGCACTGTCGCTCAGACGACGCTCGACGAGACGCGGATCGAGTTGGAGGGCCTTCGCGAACGCCGCGTCGCCATCGAGCAGGTTCAGGTCAAGCCGGAACCGCTGGTCGCGCCGGTTTCCGGGGTGATCGCAGCGTCCAATGCCATTGCCGGCCAGATGGCCGAGAGCAATGCCGTCGTCTTCCACATCGTTGACCCGGATCGTCTCTGGGTCGAGGCGCTGGCCTATGGCGGGGCCGGCGCCTTCAGGGCGGCCTCGGCCGACCTGGGTGACGGGCGCTCGTTGTCCCTCACGTTCGAGGGCGCGGGTTTTGCCGGCGCCTCGCCGGCGCTGCCTGTCCACTTCCGTGTCCAGGGCGAGACCACGGGCCTGCGGCCGGGGCAGATGCTGACGGTTCTCGGGCAGACCGAGGAGGTGCAGGCCGGCATCGCCTTGCCGCGGACGAGCGTGCTTCGGGGACCCAACGGGCAGGACATCGTCTTCGTCCATTCCGGTGCCGAGCGGTTCGAGCCGAAGGAAGTACGGGTCCAGCCGCTCGACGGCGAGCGGGTCCTGGTCGCCGCAGGAATCGAGGCGGGCAGCCGCGTCGTGACCGAGGGTGCCGAACTCCTCAACCAGATCCGCTGAGGGCGGGACGATGTTCACCTTCCTCGTCACGCAATCGCTGCGCAACCGCATGCTCGTCCTCGCCATCGCCGCGGTGCTGGTGCTCTACGGCGCCTTCGTCTCGATGCGGCTGCCCGTCGACGTCTTCCCCGACCTGAACCGGCCGACCGTCACCATCATGACGGAGGCCGAAGGCCTTGCGCCGCCCGAAGTCGAGCAGCTCGTCACCTATCCGCTCGAGACGCAGATGAACGGCCTGCCCGGGGTGAGCCGCGTGCGCTCCGTCTCGGGCGTCGGCCTGTCGATCGTCTATGTCGAGTTCGACTGGGACACCGACATCTACCTGAACCGCCAGCAGATCGCCGAAAAGCTGGCTCTCGTGCGTAGCCAGCTTCCGCCGGGCGTGTCGCCCCAGATGGGGCCGATCTCATCGATCATGGGCCAGGTGATGCTGGTGGCCATGACCGCGCCCGACGGCGTCTCGCCGATGGCGTTGCGCGAGGCGGCGGATGCGCTCGTGCGGCCTCGGCTCCTCGCCGTGCCCGGCGTCGCGCAGGTCATCCCGATAGGTGGCGAGGTGCGCCAGTACCGCGTCGCCCCGGACGCCGCCTCGCTCCGGGCGCTCGGGGTCACGATGGAACAGGTGGAAGGCGCGCTTGCCTCGTTCGGGGCCAACACCGGGGGCGGCTTCACCGACCAGTATTCCCGCGAGTTCCTGATCCGGAACGTCGGCCGCAGCCTCAGCCTCGACGATCTGCGGGGCCTCGTCGTGGCAACGGTCGGAACCAGGCCCGTCCTGCTCGACGAGGTCGCGGACGTCTCGTTCGGGGCCCGTCAGAAGCGGGGCGAGGCGGGCTACATGGGTCGCTCCGCCGTCATCGTATCGATCGAGAAGCAGCCCGACGTCGACACTGTCGCTCTGACCCGGCAGCTCGAGGCCGCGCTCGGCGAGGTCAGCGCATCCCTGCCGGACGGCATCCGCGCCGACCAGGTCCTGTTTCGGCAGGCGGACTTCATCGAGACCTCGATCAAGAACGTCCAGACCGTGCTGATCGAGGCCATCGTGGTGGTGGCGATCGTCCTCTTCGCCTTCCTCCTAAACGTTCGCACGACGGTGATATCCCTGACAGCGATCCCGGTTTCCATCCTCGCGACGGGCATCGTCTTCCATCTGATGGGGCTCTCCATCAACACGATGACGCTCGGGGGCCTCGCCATCGCCATCGGCGAACTCGTCGACGACGCGGTGGTGGACGTCGAGAACATCTTCCGCCGCCTTCGAGAGAACCGCGAGCTTGGCAACCCGCGCTCGGTGTTCGACGTCGTCGTCTCGGCATCCCAGGAGGTCCGTTCGGGCATCGTCTACGCCACGGTCATCATCGTCCTGGTCTTCGTGCCGTTGTTCGCCCTGACCGGGATTGAGGGGCGGCTCTTCGCGCCGCTGGGACAGGCGTACATCGTCTCGATTCTCGCCAGCCTGGTCGTCTCGATCACCCTTACCCCGGTCATGGCCTACTACCTGCTGCCGAGCCTCAAGCGGCTGGATGAGCGCGAAGGCTTCATCGTGCGCTGGCTGAAACGCGGCAACCGCGTCCTGCTGAACCGCGCCTTCCGCTGGCCGCGGACTCTCATGGCCCTGGCCGCGCTGGGCGTGGTCGTCGCCGCCGTCGGCGCGACAGCCTTGCCGCGGGCCTTCCTGCCACCCTTCAACGAGGGAACGCTGACCATCAGCATGGCCTTCAACCCGGGCATCTCCCTGGCCGAGTCGCACCGCGTCGGCCTGATCGCCGAGCGCATCATCATGGAAGTACCCGAGGTGTCCGTCGTTGGACGGCGCACCGGTCGGGCGGAACTCGACGAGCATGCCGAGGGCGTCCATTCCTCCGAGATCGAGGTCGACCTCGAGACGGGGAGGACCAAGACCGAGATCGAGGCCGACATCCGTTCGCGCCTCTCCGTGCTTCCCGTGTCGATCAACATCGGCCAGCCGATCTCGCACCGGCTCGACCACATGCTGTCCGGCGTGCGGGCGCAGATCGCGCTGAAGGTCTTCGGCGAGGATCTCGACACGTTGCGTACCGTTGCGGAGAGCCTGAGGGCCCGTCTGGCGACGGTCCCGGGCGTCGTGGACCTCCAGGTCGAGAAGCAGGTCCGCATCCCGCAACTGGAAATCCGGATCGACTATGAGCGCGCCGCCCTGTTCGGGATCCAGCCGGCGAAGATCACCGAGGAGCTGGAGCAGCTTTCCAACGGCCGTGTCGTATCGCGCCTCGTCGACGGCAACCGCACCTACGATGTCGTCATTCGTCTGGGCGATGCGGAGCGGACGACCGAGGCGCTCGGCGACCTCCTGATCGAGACGCCGGCAGGGTGGATCCCGGTGCGGGAGCTCGCGGAAGTGCGGGAGACCGACGGTCCGAACCAGATCCTGCGGGAGAATGGCCAGCGCCGCGTCGTGGTTCTGGCGAACGCCGCCGGTGACGCCGACATGGCGCAGGTGATCGAGCAGATCCGGGCGGAGGTGGCGTCAGCGGCGCTACCCCCCGGCTTCTCGACGAGCCTCGAAGGCACCTTCCAGGCGCAGGAGGAAGCAAGCCGCACCATCGGGCTGCTGTCGCTAGTGTCGCTCGCGATGATCTTCGCGATCCTCTACAGCCGCTATCGCTCCGCCGTGTTCACGCTGATCATTCTCGGCAGCATCCCGCTTGCCCTTATCGGCTCGGTCGCGGCGCTCTGGCTGTCTGGCCAGCCCCTGTCGGTCGCCTCGATGATCGGCTTCATCACCCTGACCGGGATCGCGGCGCGCAACGGCATCCTGAAGATCAGCCACTACATCAACCTGTCGATCCACGAGGGCATCCCCTTTGGGCGCGATCTCGTCATGCGCGGAAGCCTCGAGCGGCTGACGCCCGTGCTGATGACCGCGCTCTCGGCGGGTGTGGCACTGGTGCCGCTGATGATCGACCCCTCCGCACCGGGCAAGGAAATCCTTCACCCCGTCGCCGTGACGATCTTCGGCGGCCTCGTCTCATCGACGCTGCTCGACACCTTCCTCACCCCCGTCCTCTTCCTGCGTTTCGGGGAAAAGCCCCTGAAGCGGCTCGTCGAGGCAGCCCGCCTTCCATCAACCCCGGGCACCCCGGATGCCGGGGCCGACACGGCCGCGGCCCACACGTTCTGACCAACGGAGTCTCAAGCAATGATCGCCCGTACCTTCCTCCTCGCCGCCGCTCTCGTCGCCTCAACGGCAGCCAACGCCCACGAACCGCGCAAGGGTCCGAACGGGGGAACGCTCGTCGATGCGGGCGACCACCACGTCGAACTCGTCGCCGCGGGAAATGAAGTGAGGGTCTATGTCAGCGATGCCGCGGACGAACCCCTTCCGAGCGACGACTTCAAGGGCACCGCGATCCTGCTGATCGGCGGCAAGCCCGCCCGCGTGCCGCTGGCGCCTGCCGGCGCATTCCTGTCGGGGCCGCTCGAGACCCCGGCCGAAGGGCCCGTGAAGGGCGCCGTCCAGCTCACGGCGTCGGACGGGAAGACCGCGCAGGCGAAGTTCGACTGACCTGCCGCCGGACGAGCACCAGACCGGCACACATACCCACCGGTTCCAATGGCCATTCAAGGAGAACTACCATGCGTAACACACTGATCATTGCCGCCACGATCGCCGCCCTTCCGTTCCTCGCCCATGCCCAGGATGGCCAGTCCATGTCCGGTCACGCGATGTCTGGCGGTGGCATGGCAGGGATGTCCGGGGAAGCCGAACTTCCGGAGGCCTGCAACGGCGCCGTGGGGTCCATGGACATGTCGCAGATGATGGACGGCATGGGAGAAATGATGTCCGGAATGGACGAGGCCCAGATGGCCAATCATGCCACGATGATGAAGATGCACGGCCCGATGATGAGGGCTGCCATGATCAAGGACCCCGACCTGGCTTTCAACTGCGGGATGATCGCCCATCACCATGGCGCCATCGCCATGAGCGAGCTCGAACTGAAGATGGGCAAGGACGAAGCGTCGCGGAAGATGGCGCAGATGATCATCGATGCGCAGAAGAAGGAGATCGAGGAGATGACGCTGCGCGTCGAGGCGCTCGCAAAGTAATTCAATCCGCGTCATATCGGGAGCGGCTTGCCCGCCGCTCCCGACAAGGTCTCAGGAGCCGGCTGGTCGCGATAACGAAGCCGTCCAGTCTCTGGTGGATAAGGACCATGCTTTCCAAGCGAACAACGTTCTGGTCGACGCGCTGGTCCTTCTGTCCACGTCTCTGCTCGCTGCCGAAAATGTCGAGATGCTCTGGACGGCGTGGTGCGGTTGCTGCATCGGCTGGATGAGGCACCTCGAAGAGGCCGGTTGCGGGCGGACGAACGAGAACCTCGCGACGGCTAATCTCAACGCGAAGAAGATGGAGGCAAGGCCGATTCCTAGCGGCCGCAAATAGGAGGCGGCAGTACCGGCGGCTCCATGTTGCCACTCTCCCCGTTAGCGGATGCCAACACCCGCGACCGTGTGTGTGGCAGCTTTCGGAATTGACGAAACTAGGCCTGAATGACCGACTCGGGCGCGATGCAGACGGAGCTCGTTCTTCAACGATTGCAGATCCACCGCCTCGTTACCGGTGCGGTCGCGACGGCGAATATAGAATGGTCACCCCCTCCCCCGCCTTCTACGCACCACCGCCTCCGGAGAAGCCCGGGCGGTTCAGTCTGTCAGGGCCGGCCTATTCCGCACGTCAATGATTGGCCCCGGGTTGGCCCCGGGATGAGGAACCCTCAGATCCCGATCGACTAATTGCGGCAAAATGGCTTTCCAAGCTTCCAGCATCGACCGGAAATAATCCGGGTCGTCCTTCAACACGGTCTGCACCCCCATGCCGCGCACGAGACAGACCGTCAGGTTCAACGAGATGCGTGTCGCCCGGGGCATTCCGTCGGCCTGTTTCTCGAACTCCGCCCAGATGCCGTCCAGCGCCGCATGGAAGTCTCGCACGACCGGAATCATTCGGGTGCGCAGGTCCGGGTCCGTTCGGGCTTCGTTGATGAACTCGAGGGAAATGTAGAACAGCCGCCCGGAGAACATCTCCCACAGGAATTCGACGAACTCCTCCAGGCTCACCTCTTTGCGAGCGACCTTTTCGGCAACCGCACGGATGTCTCGCGTACCGTTGCGGAGCAGATGTTCCATGGCGGCGACGACGATGTCGGAGCGGGCGGGGAAATGGTGCAGCAGAGCCCCGCGGGAGGCGCCGGCCCGGCGGGCGAACTCGGGCGTCGAGGCCGAACGGTAGCCCAGCTCGTAGATCGCGTCGAGCGCTGCGCCGATCAGCTTCTCGCGCGTTCTGATGGCGCGGGCTTGTGCCGGCTTCTCGGCCTTCTCCGCTTCGGTCGTTGTGGCCAAGCTCTTCCTCCCGTGACCGCGATCGAGTCTGCTCCTATCAGTAGGCTAGTGAGGGCAGCCAGAGCGACAGGATCGGGAAAGCGATCAGGATGATGAGCGTCAGCAGGTCCATAACGAGAAACCATGTGATTCCCCGGAATATTTCGGGCAGCGTGACGCGATTGTTGAGCGCTCCGTTGATCATGTAGACGTTGAGCCCGATCGGCGGCGTGATCAGCCCAATTTCCAGAAGCTTGATTACGATAATCCCGAACCAGACTGGGTTGATGTCAGCTTCGTTCACCAGCGGCACCAGGATGGGAAGAGTTAGCAGCAACAGCCCGATACTGTCGATCAGCATACCCAGCACGAGAAAGATCACCGCCACTGCAAACAATATCCACCAGGTGTCGGTGCTGACGGAGAGGATCGCCTCAGCGAAGGCCCGCGGAAAGCCGGAAAGCGCAAGAAAGCGCGTGAAGAAAAGCGAGCCGATGAGGATGATGAAGATAGAGGCGGTCGAAACGATCGCCTGCGAAACCGCCTCTATCATCGCGGCAGGACTAAGCTTGCGCCTCGCAATAGCGATCACCACGGCGGCGAAGGCGCCCAGCGCGCCCGCTTCGGTGGGCGAGAAAACGCCTGAGAATATCCCACCCAGCACCACCAGAATGAGCAGAGGTAATGGCCAAACGTCGCGAAAGGCCTCCCTGCGTTCTCGCGGCGTGGGGTTGATCACGACCTTGCCGGCGAGTTCCGGCTTCAGCTTCACCCGGACGATGATCATGGCGATGTAGATCAGCGCCGAGAGAACGCCCGGAATAAAACCGGCCATGAAAAGCTGACCCACTGAGACCTGCGCATAGACGCCGTACAAGATGAGCAGAACCGACGGTGGTATTAGGGACCCAAGCGTACCCGAAGCGGCGATCGTTCCCGTCGCGAGGCCTCGGTCGTAGCCGTTGTCGAGCATTTCCGGCACAGCCATCCGCGACATCGCGGCGGCTGTGGCAACCGACGAACCCGATGCGGCAGCGAAGAATGCGCAGGCCCCCACCGAGGTGACGGCCAGCCCGCCTGGCAGCCGCGCGAGGTAAAGCCGCAGGGCCAGGAACAGCCCCCTCGTCATATCGGTAGACGAGCAGATGAAGCCCATTAGGAGGAACATCGGCGCCGCCGACAGCTCCCACTGGCCGACGTAGTCGAAGGGGGTGGCGGAGATCATGCCCCAAGCCACCGTAAGATTGAACATGACCCCGATCCCGGCGATCGAGACGAGCCCGAGCGCTAGCCCTATCGGGACGCGGAGCGCAATCAGCCCCAGCGCGACGAAGACGCCCGCGACTCCGATCTCGAGGTTGCTCATCTCATTGGCCTCGGAGCGTTCTTGGCGCCAACATCAGAGCGCTTCCCGTCGGGACACGGCGCGCAGAAGGTTGGAGCACACGGCCAGCAGCACGCCGGCGAAACCAATCGGCAGCGCCCAGCGGGCCGGCCAGATCAGGAAGCGGAAGTTGCTCATCGCTTCCTCACCCCGCCGCGTCGCACCGACCGCGTCCAGCAGGGTCTGCCAGAACAGCATGCCGAAGAAGACCAGGCCGAGAAGGCAGGAGAAGACATAAAGGGCAAGCTGCACCTTACGCGGCATCATCTGCACGAAGAGATCGACGCGGATATTCTCGTTCTTGATCTCCACATAGCCGAGGGCCAGGAAGACCAGGGCGACCATGTAGTAGAACGATACCCATTCCAGCGTTCCGACGATCTGCCCGTTTAGGAAGTACCGCACGCCCACGTCGAGCGTGATGTGAAACATCATCAGAAGCATCACCAGGCAGGCCGCAACGGCGGCACCGATGTTGAGCCACCGGATGACTTCAAGAAGCTGCCGCATCGCCAGATCCTGCGCCGGTTGGTGGACGGGGGCCTGCAGTCGCTGCGGGCCCCCCAATGCGTCATCTCACGCCGTATGTTTCGGCGTCGATCTTGCTGTAGATTTCCTGCATGGCCAGATCGGTCAGCGCATCCTCGTCGCTCGTGTCGACGTCGGCCAACAGCTCCTGCCATTTCTGCATGGTCAGCTCGAAATCGCTGATCAGCGCCTCCGGCTCCGCGATGCCGAAATCGGTGCCGGCTTTCTCTGCCGCGGCCGAAGACGTGCGCTCGCGGAACTCGGCCACATTGGCCGCCAGATCCTCCTCGGGCTCATACACGTTTCCGCCCGCGGCCTTTGCTGCTTCCAGACCGGCATCGACCTTCTTCCCGTAGGCGATGACCATCCGCGCCATCGAGCGGGCGGAAGCCTCCATTAAGACTTTGCGCTGCTCCGGCGTCAGCCCTTCCCAAAAGTCCGGGTTGTAGCCCCATTGCGGGCCGGACCAGTACATGCCGGTGGAAAGCAGCGTCGTATGCTCGGCCACCTCGAGGAGCGAGCGGTCGACGAGATCGCTCGCGGAATTCGTCGCGCAGTCGAGCGTGCCACGCTCGAGGCCTGTGTACATCTCGCTCGATGGGACGTTGACCGGAATGCCGCCCGCCTCCTCCACCCACACCGAGACCGCCGAACCGGCCGTGCGGATGCGCTTGCCCTTGATCTCGGCGAGGTTGCGAACGGGGCTCGAGCACATCAGAACGTAGGCGGGGGTCGCGTAGGCACCGAGATAGACGACCTGTTCGTCCTGCCATTCCTGCAGCTGGACCTCGTTGTTCATCGAGAAGTCGGTCACGGCGAAGATCGCCACCGTCGGGTCGGAATAGGCGAAGCCGAGTTCCTGGACAGCGTTGGCAACGGGAAGATCCGACGGCGTATAAATCGCAGCGTGATGCGCGACCTGCACCACATTGTCCTGGATGCCCTGCAGCGAGGCACGCGGCGCCAGGAGCACGGTGCCGGTAAACACCTCCGGCACGAGGTCGCCGCCTGACAGTTTCTGGACCAGTTCCGCCCACTGGACGTAACCTTCACCAGACATCGGTACGGCACTGTCGTAAAAGCTGTTGGCGATGAAGTTGGTCTGCGCCGAGGCGGGCGCTGCTGCAAATCCGGCAAGCGCCGCGTACATCATTAGCTTTTTCATGTGAGTATCCTGCTGGTCGGGTGGAACATACGGGCTTTCGCCCCTCTCGAGACGGGCGGGATGAACCGCCGATTACCGGGAATGATCGCTCTCGTGCGCCTCCGCCATCTCCTTGAGGGAATGGAACCGAAACGTCGTCTCCGCCAGCTTGCCGGGATCCATGGTCGCGCCGAAGCCGTGCTTGGCATGACGCCGGTATATCCACGCATTGTCCAGCCCGTTGGCGCGCGCGGGCACGTGATCGTGGAACATGCTCTCCGCGGTATGGAGCAGTTCGCGGGCATCGATGCCCATCCGCCCGACGCCGTCCAGCAGATAGTCGAAGTTCCGCGGTGACGGCTTGTAGCTGCCGATATCCTCGGCCGTGAACACGCCGTCCCAGGCGATCCCGAGCTTCTCGGCCGACCCCGCGAAGCTCCTGTTGTCGACGTTGGAGAGGACGATCATGCGATAGTGCCGCTTGAGGTAGGCGAGGGCGTCGAAGCTGTCGGCAAACGCCGGCCAGTGGGGTACGCTCTGCCCGTATGCCTCGCATTCCTCCCACCCCACGACGAGGCCCAGTTCCTCGGCGCAGCGCCGATAGACCGTCGCCAGGATGTCGCTGTACCGCCGCCCAGGCGTTGCCGCTTGGGCTCTGCTCTCGTGGCGCGCATGCATCTCCAGAACCGCGTCGTCGGAGATCTCGCGGTTCAGGCGATCGGTGAGCGGCCGCAACCCGTGCAGCATGCCGCTCTCCCAGTCGATCAGTGTGCCGTAGACGTCGAAGCTGAGCGCCTTGTAGTCCCGCAACCTCGCCATCACAGAGACTCCGCCTTCTTGACCGCCACGCCGCCTTTCATGATGAGCGGCATGTGCGCACCCTGCTTCGTCAGGAGATCGAGATCCTCGAGCGGGTTGCCGTCCACCGCGATGATGTCGGCGAATGCTCCTGGCGCGATCGTACCGATCCGGCCTTCCATGCGGAGCACCTTCGCCGCGTCCGTGGTGGCCGAGCGGATGACGGCATCGGCCGGGATGTAGCGGCCCCGCAGCGGGAACTCGCCCGATTGCTCGGTCTGCATGCCGCCCAGAAGGTCCGAGCCATAGCCCATGATCACACCGGCCGCATGCATCTTCTCGAGCTTCTCCAGTCCTGCCTCGCGCACGTCGGCGATCTTCGCGACCGACTCCGGCGGCAGGCCGAACTTGGCGCCCGACTTGGCGAGAATGTCGTAGGTGATGTTGGTGGGAACCACCGGAATGCCGTCCCTGGCAACCCGCGCGATCGTGGCGTCGGAGATCAGGTTGCCATGCTCGATGCATTCGAACCCGCAATCCAGGGCCCGCACGATTGCTTCGTCGGCGTAGAGATGGCCCGTGGCATACGTCCCGAAACCCTTGGCTATCTCGACCATCGCCCTCAGCTCGTCCACCGAGAACACCAGATAACCCACCGGATCGGACGGCGAGGAGACGCCGCCGTCCGCCATCGCCTTGACGAACTGCGCGCCGTTCTTCAGCTCCTCGCGAACCGCTCGCTGCACCTCCGGCACGCCATCGCAGTTGCGGCCCATGGCGCCGAGGCTCTGCGCGTACCAGCTGACGTCGCGGTTATCGTACGGGCCGCGATAGTCGGTATGGCCACCGGTCTGTGACAGCGCCTTGCCGCAGATCACCAGGCGTGGGCCGAGAAAGGCGCCCTCGTCCACCGCGAGCTGCAGCCCCCGATCCGCACCCCCCAGGTCGCGCACGGTGGTGAAGCCGCGCATCAGCATGTCACGCATCAGCACACTGCTTCGCGCCGCGACGAGCGAGGACGGCAAGGCGGCGTTCAGGCCGAGATTGGCGGTCGTGGCGATGACGTGGACGTGACAGTCGACGAGGCCCGGCATGACGGTCAGGCCTTGGAGGTCCAGCACCTCGTCCGTCGTCGCGGTGGCGTTCGGGCTCACCTCCCGGATGATCCCGTCCTCGATGACGATGGCCATCGGCTCTGTCGGTTCCGGCGCCGTTCCGTCGACGATCCGGGCATTGCGAAGTAGCGCGATGGTCATCCGACCTCTTTCTTAAGCGAGCGCTTCTCGTCCGCGCTCGAACGCGATTACGGGTGGCGATGCCCCTCTCGGCGGTGCTGCTGCGAGGTGGCGACGGGGCGGCATCATCTTGTTCAGGCGGCTTCCCGCGTGCGCTGCCAGCGCTCGAGGTAGTCCAGCACGTAGGGCAGGTCGACGACGTCGACGTAGCGCCGCCCCAGATCGCGCAGATTGTCGCGATGCGGCTGCTCCTCGATGTCGCCCACGCAATCCTCGGGCACCAGCGTACGATAGCGATAGCTGAACGCGTCGATGGAGGTCGCCCTGATGCAGCCGCTCGTGTTGCAGCCGGTAACGATCACCGTATCGACGCGCTCCTTGGTGAAGTAATCGGCGACATCGGTCCCGAAGAAGATCGAGGGACCTTTCTTGCAGACCGTAAGATCATAATCGGGATCGTATATGCGCGGATCGAACTTCACGCTGGGATGGTCGTGCAGGAACGTCTCGCGGACCGCCGTGATCTTCCAGTACGGCATCTCGCGCTCGTTCATGTAGGCGGTATTGCAGTTCGCCACCGGCACGCCGCAGGCGCGTGCCACCTTGAGTAGCTTCTCGGTGTTCTCGAGTGCCCGCATCACCAGCGGCGCGCCGCCCAGCGGATACTGCGGATCGGTGAACCCGCTCTGGAAGTCCACCACCACGATCCCCGGCTTGAAGCCCGTCCCTACCGGGATCTGGCCGTAGCTGCGGTTCTTGTAGTCATCGTCAGACAAGGCTTCACCCTCCGCTTTCGACCGTGGAAGCAGACTGCGTATTGAGAAAGAAGCAGTCAAGCCTGTTTTTTACGCAGCCGAAACCTTCCGGGCTCCGCCGACCTCTCGCCAGGAAAGGACGTCCGTCACGGTTGGGCCTGCCTCGGCTTCGAGGGTCGAACGGAGACTGCCGCGGCGAATCGTGTCGGGCCTGCACTGCCGGGTGTCGGCATCGGCGGGAGCCGGCATCCAGAGCGCAGCAGGTGGCAGGGAGAGTGGCGACCGTCCCGTCGGCGCAAGACTTAGCTAGGCTGCTGGCGGGACAGGCTCGCCACGCGAACAAGCGACTCCAGCCCGAGGCGCAGCGCCGTGCAGTCCGCGCCGACGCCGATCATGCCAAAGCCCTGCGCCGCGTAGCGGGCGATCAGCTTCGGATCGAAGGTAATGATGCCGGCCGCCTTGCCGGCGGCGCGGGTTCGCGCGACGATATGATCGACGGCGGCGACGACGGCGAGATGGTCTGTCTCGCAGCCATGCCCCATGTCGGCGGCCAGATCCGCCGGCCCGATAAAGACGACGTCCACCCCCTCGGTCGCGGCGATGGCATCGATGTTGTGCAGCGCCTGAGCGCTTTCGGCCTGCACGATCAGGCAGATCTGCGCGTCCGCCGTCGCCGCGTAGTCCGCCGTCGCCCCCCATCCGCCCGCCCGCGCGAGGGCGGCCCCCATTCCGCGTCGGCCGCGCGGCGGATACCGCACGGCGGCCACGGCCCGGGCCGCGGACGCGGCGTCGTGGATCATCGGAACGATCACGCTCTGCGCTCCGAGGTCGAGCACCTGTTTCAGCACCCACTCATCGCCAACCGGCACCCGCACCACCGGCGCGGCGGGGGTCCCGGCGAGCGCCTGTAGTTGCGCCTGAACGAGCGGCAGTGTCGCCGGGGCATGCTCCATGTCGATCACGCACCAGTCGAAGCCGGCCCGCCCCGCGATCTCGGCCACGGCCGGGCTAACGAGCGTCAGCCAGAGCCCGTCGAGCCGTTCGCCACGCCGAAGTGCGGCCTTTATCGGATTGGCAGGCGCCGGCACTTCGCGCTCCCTTCACAGGCTTCAACGGTCGGAAGAACAGCACGAGCCGAGGCGAGCTACAAGGACCGACACCAGTTTGAGAGGGTTCCGCTTGAGCATATCCAGGCGGCACCGTTGCGGGTCTGGGATCTGCGCGTAAGGAACGAAATGCCGTTATCGTTCGCTTTCCTGGCCCTCGGTAGAACGTGGAATTCCAAGGGTCCGATAAGCGGATGTTATCGGACCTCCGACCACGCGTTCTCTCGCTGAAATGGGCTCTTTGCGCCAAACGGAATAGTACGATCTCTTTAACGCTCTGGGGGGCTTGTCGATGAAGCGCGGAAGGTGCTGGGCAAAATCGGAAGGTCTCGAACGCCCTTCGGCTTTCAGCGTCTCCGCGAGGCTCCCCGCTTTCGCGCTATTGCATGGTTTTTGCGCCGTCCGAGGGAGCCAACGCGTCCTTAGTCCTCGAGAAATCCCGAATAGACTCCGCCTCAAATTCCCTGCCGACCCGGCGATGTAGCTTGCCCATAGAATGCTCCACCTCCCGTCAGAAGAGCTCTCCACGATTGCGAGGCAAGTCCACAGCGTTAGCCAAGCGGCGCGGTCGTCGGATCGTAAGCGTAAACCCAAGCCGGATCTTCCGGCTCCTTCAGCCAGGTATTGGCATTGGAAATGGTCTGAACTTTGGTGGCACGATCACGCCGCGTTCGCTCATAGAGCTGGAAGGCCTCGGAATAACTCTCCGTGCCGCATTCGGTGAGGCAGCGGGTCAACACGGCCGCGTCCTCGATCGCCATGCAGGCGCCTTGCGCCATGTGCGGGCGCATCGGGTGGCAGGCGTCACCGAGGAGGCACAGACGGCCGCGGCTCCACAGGTTGAGCGGATCGCGGTTCCAGAACGGCCACTTGGTGACCTCTTCCGTAGCATCGATCAGGGCATTCACCTCCGGGTGCGAATTACCGAAGATCGCTTCCATCTCCTCGCGCGAAGAATCGACGAAGGCGGCGTCGTGCTCCCAGCCGTCCACAGGCACGCCGGTGACGTAGTAGTACTCCGAGCCGTCGCCCTTGGTGTTATAGGCCATGATGTGGCGAGAGGCTTCCCACCACCATTTCACGCAGGCCTCGAATTCTAGGCCCGAGGCGCGCAGCTTTTCGACATTGACCAGCGCCCGGTGGCCGATCCAGCCGGAAAAGCGCGGCTTCTCGACGCCGAGCAGCATCTCACGGATCGCCGAATTAATGCCGTCGGCGCCGATGACCAGCTTCGCCGCGACCTGCCGGCCGTTGTCGAAGGAAAGGAGCACGTCGTCCTCGCGCTCCTCGATGGCGGTCAGCTTGTGCCCGAAATGCACCCGGTCCTGCGGCAGGGCCTCGATCTGGACGGCGTGCATGTCCCCCCGATGGATGGTGATGTAGGGCGCGCCGTACTCTTTCCTGGCGAAATCCCCGAGCCGGATCTTCGAGAGGTATTCGCCGGTGTTGCCGTCGCGCGAGAACCAGAAGTCCGGATGCGAGCCGATCGTGGCGAGCCGATCCTCGAGCCCGATCTCCCGGAAGATCTTCATCACGTTCGGGCCGATGTGGATACCGGCGCCGAGCCGGTGGAATTCAGGCGCCTGCTCGAAAGTATGGGCGGAAAAACCCGCATGATCCAGCAGCGCCATGGCCGCGGCCCCGCCGAGCCCGGCTCCGATGACTGCGATGTCGACCGTTTCGATGGATGTCATGACCCTGTCCTGTCTCTGCAAGTTGTTTGTATACTAACAATCGAACCGGAGCTGTAAAGCCCCTTGCGCCACGAGCGGCGCCCGCCGCCGTTCCCGCTCCGTGATCCCCGACGAGGCCAGCTTCGAGACAAGCCGATCCCGCGTTCGTCGTCCCCTCATCGATCCGGCAGAGCCCCTTCGGATCGGTCGCGACAATGTCCTACCGTGGCGCTGCGCCGTAGCGCGTGCGAACGTAGGCAGCCAGCGCGTCGATCTGCCCGCTCGTCAGCTCCTTGCCGAAGCCGGGCATGTCGCGCGTCTTCAGGGAAAGCGGCGCCTCGATTCCCTCCCGGATGACGGTCCGCAGCGCCTCGTCGTCGCCCGACCTGACGGCCGGACTGCGCCACAGCGGCACCTGCGCGGCGGTAGCCAGATTGCCCACCGCCGGCTCGTGGCACACCGCGCAGGCGCTCTCGAACAGGCGGTGCGTCGCGTCGGGGACTGGCGTGGCAGCCCGGCCGGCGGCGGCATCGCCAAGATCGTCAGAAGGCCGAAGGTCGCCGTCCGCACCCCCTGCCCCGTCGGTCGCGAGCGAGGCGAGATAGATCGCCATCGCCCGGATGTCGGTATCCGGCAATTCCTGCAGATTGGCGACGACGTCGGCCATCGGCCCGGCGGCGGCCGCAAGCTCGCCGGCAACGCCCGTCCGCAGGTACTCGTAGAAGCTCGGCTCGTCCCAGCCGAAGCTGGCGGCGCCGGGGCCCGCGATGGGCGGCGCGTACCAGCCCTTGACCGGCGCACCCGAGAGTGCTGCTTCGCCGCCCTTCTCGGCCCCGAGCGCGTTCCGCGGCGAGTGGCAGGCGCCGCAATGGCCCGTTGCCTCGACGAGATAGCGCCCGCGGTTCCACTCCGGGCTCCTCTCAGCAACGGCCGCGAGTGGCCCGGAACCAAGATAGAGCGCGTTCCACCCGGCATTGAGCGGCCTCAGGTTGAACGGCACGGCCATTTCGGCCTGCGGCGTTTCCTGGTGCACCGGCTCGAGCGTCTGCAGATAGGCGTAGAGCGCGAACATGTCGTCGCCGCTCATCCTGGCGAAGGACGCGTAGGGAAAGGCGGGATAAAGGTTGCTGCCGTCGCGCGAGACACCCTTGCGCATGGCGCGCTCGAAGGCCTCGTAGCTCCAGTTGCCGAGGCCGGTACCGGGGTCGGGCGTGATGTTCGAGGTATAGATCGTCCCGAACGGCGTCTCGACGGCAAGACCGCCGGCATTCGGCGGCCCGCCGGGCACGGTGTGGCAATCGGAACAGTTTCCGGCGGCGAAGACCTGCCGGCCCTTGGCCAGAAGTTCGGCCGAGAAACTCGCGGCCGGCGGCGCGGCCGTAGGCGGGATCGCCCGGTGGATCGGCAGGGCCAGCGCGCCGGCCGTGAGCGAGCCGCCGAGCAATGCCGCGAGCCCAATTCCCTTCGCACCCGAAGCCTTCGAGCCGAAGCCCTTCGCCACGAGCCGGTCGCGCCACGAAGCTTCCGCGCCGGGGCCGGCGACGAGGGCAGTCGGCCCAGAGCCGGCGACCGCCAGCGCGGCGCGCATCTTTTCCGGGGTGAACGGCGCCTCGCGCATGCGGATGCCCGTTGCGTCGAAGATCGCATTGGCGATCGCCGCGGCCGCCGGCACCGCTGCGCTCTCGCCGACCCCGAGCGCCGGATCGCCCGCGCGCTCGATCAGCATGGTCTCGATCGCAGGCGTTTCGGGGAAGGTCTGCAGCGGGTAGCTCGCCCAGCTCTTGGCCGTGACGGTGATCTCGTCGAAGCTCAGCTCTTCCTTCAGCACCCGGCTGGCCGTCTGGTTGACGTTGCCGTGGATCTGATGGCGCACCCCGTCTGGATTGATGACGAGGCCCTGATCCTGCCCGACGAAGACGCGGGTGAGTTGCACCTCGCCGGTCACCATGTCCACGGCGACATCGCAGATCCAGGCGGACGCGGCCGCCGCCGTTCCGGGAAAGGTTCCGTGGACGTAGGTTGCGAAGGCAAAACCCTGGCCATAGGCCATGCGGCCCTCGCGGCGCTTGCGCGGACCGCTCCGCGCCTCCCAGCCGCCCTTCTCGGCACTTTCGCGGATGAGATGGGCGGTGCGGGGATCGTCGACATGGGCCAGCCGGAACGCGACGGGATCCCTCCCCGCCTCGTAGGCCAGCTCGTCGACGAAGCTCTCATGGGCGAAGGTGTTGGGCAGGGCAGAGACGCCGCGCATCCACGCGGCGCGGACGATCGGCGCCATGTCATGGACGGTGATCGCCTTGTGCGCGATCCGGTATGGCGGGACGATGGTCCGGTCGCCCATGTCCGCGGGGCGGGGCTCGGGCGAGACTCGCCCGGTCAGAAGCAGCGCGAGGTTCGGCCCGCGATTGGAGGGATACCAGCTGTCCAGGCTGTAAGCGTGGAAGGCGCCGTCCTTCAGGCCGCCCTCGACGTCCATCACCTGGGCGGCCCCCTTGGGCTCCCAGAGATGCTCCTGGGCCCGCGTCAGTTGCACCCGCACGGGACGACCGACGGCGTGCGAAAGGAGCAGGGCATCGCCGCAGACGTCGTCGGCGCAGTTGCGGCCATAGCAGCCGGCAGCCTGATAGCGGCGGATGTCGATCCGCGCCTCGTCGAGCTCCATCAGATTGGCGAGATCGGCCCGCAACATGTGAGGGTTCTGGGAACCCGACCAGACGATCGGCTCGCCGCTGTTCCAGTCGGCGATGGCGCAGGACGGGCCGATCGAGCCATGCAAATGATAGGGCCAGACATAGGAGCGCGTCAGCCGGACGTCGCATTGGCCGATACCGGCGGAGAAATCGCCGGTGGCGTCGCATGTGCGCGGCGTTGCGGGCTGGCCGCGGATCGTCTCGGCCAGGCTGGCCATTTCCGGCAGTTCCGGCGGCATCAGCCATTCCACCGGGAGGGTCTCGGCGATCGCTTCGGCCTGGTCGGCCCGCTCCGCGACGACGCCCAAGAAATCGCCACGCCGCACGACAGCGAGGAAGCCCGGCATGTCGCGCACGGCGGCCTCGTCGAAAGCGACCAGGCTGCGAGCGATGAAGGCACCGCTGTCGCGGCCTTGATAGGGCGGACGCACGACATGGCCGTGGACCATGCCGTCGACGAAGACGTCGTGAATGAAAGGATGGCTGCCGGTGACCTTGGCCGGCAGATCCACCCGCGCTGCGGAGCGGCCGACGATCGCGTAATTCTCCGGGTCCTTCACCGGAGCATCGAGATCGAGCCGAAGCGCGACGTCCTCGCCCGCGATCAGGCTTTCAAAGCTCGCCGCAGTGTCCTTCCAGCGAACCGACCCGTCCGACAGGGTGACGCGCGAGGCCGGCGCGTTCAGCCGCCGCGCACCGCGCAGCGAGAGTTCCCGGCGGATCTGCGCCGCGGCGTGGCGCAGCGGGACGGCGGTTATCTGGATGGTCTCGGAGGCGATCGTCGGACCCTGGTTCGGGGTCCTTGCCGTATCGCCGAGAACCATGCGAACCCGGTCGAGCGGCAGGTCGAGTTCCTCCGCGACGATCTGCGAGAGCGCCGTCTCGATGCCGGTGCCGAGATCGACATGGCCGTTGAAGCCGATGGCGACGCCGGAGGTGTCGAAGGAGAGGAAGACTTCCGGCCCGCCGCCATTGTCGCGAAAGACCAGGATGCGCCCATAGTCGCCGCTCACGCGAGGGTTCCTTCCCGGACCGGAGGAAGGGGGGCGCCGCCCTTTCGGGTCGCCGCCGGCCCGCCTGCCTCCCGCATCAGTTCGGCCGCCCGCATCACCGAGGCGACGATCTCCTTGTGGGTCCCGCAGCGGCATAGATTGTGGCGCAATGCCGCCCGGACGTCGTCCTCCCTCGGATCGGGATTGACCGACAGGAGGGCCAGCGCCGACATGATCATGCCATTCAGACAGTAGCCGCACTGCGCGCCGGCGGCCTCGACGAACCCCTGCTGGACTGGATGCAGCGCCGCGGACCCGGCATCCGCCAAGCCTTCGAGCGTCGTGATCGCCGCGCCGTCGGCCTTGGCCGCGCGAAGCACGCAGCTACGCGCCGGGGCTCCGTCGACCATCACCGTGCAGGCGCCGCATTGGGCGAGGCCGCAGCCGTATTTCGGGCTGGTGATACCGAGATCGCTCCTGAGGACGTCGAGGAGGCTGCGCCGGTCACCGACGGCGAGTGCGTGGCGGCTGCCATTCACGACAATATCGATCGACCGATCCATCGTCCTTCGCCACCTCCATCGGCCGAAGCTCTGACGGCGACGAACGCATCGGCCGCAGAAAATTCACTCGTACACAAACAATTACTAGATGGGAACCCTGCTACGGGGCGCCGCCGGCCGGCTGCCGGGCAACCGGCATCGTGCTTGTCGCCTTGGTTCTAACGTGGCAACGAGCGGATCGGACAGAACCGGAAAAAGGGCTCGGTGGTGGCGACAAGCAGTAGTGGAGACGACCCGTTTCTCGGCTACGTCCTCGACGAACAGGTCGGTTTTCTCCTGCGCAAGGCCTATCAGCGCCACATAACGATCTTCGCCCGGTCGACGATCGGCGGCCTGACGCCGACCCAGTTCTCGACCCTTTTCCGGCTCTACGCTGAGCCGGGCCCGATTTCGCAGAACGCTCTGGGCCGGCTCGTCGCCATGGATGCCGCGACGACGAAGGGCGTGATCTCCCGCCTGGAGAAGCAGGGATTGCTGACGACACAGAAGGATCCCAACGACAAGCGGCGCTATCTGCTGCAGTCGACCGAGCGAGGCCGCGACTTGATCCGCGAGGCGATCCCGGTGGTCAAGGGCGTCACCGAGGTAACGCTCGAGCCCTTGACCAAGACCGAGCGCGAGACGTTCCTGCGGCTTCTGGCAAAGCTCTGCTGAGAGAAGGCGGCAGGACTTCCGCCGGGTCGCACTTTGTCTCCTCGCCGTCTACGTACCGAGTTCGTGTCGGTATCAGGGCAGGTCGTCGATGATGCACAGCCGTGACCGCACTGCACAATAGCGCGTCAATTTTGGGTCTCGGGAGAGTGCCGGTCACGCCGATCTCGCGCTAACCCTCTGATCCTGCTTGCTGTGCAAAAAACTCGCGTCGGCAACTTGTTTCTATACAAACAATATGGGTAGCATCAGGGCAACAACGTCCACGAGGTGCCCCCCATGAAACCGATCCGCATCGGCCAGATCGTTCCGAGTTCCAACGTCACCATGGAGACGGAGATCCCGGCGCTTCTGCGTCTGCGCGAGACGATCGCGCCGGAGCGCTTCACCTTCCACTCGTCGCGGATGCGCATGAAGCACGTGACCAAGGAAGAGCTCGCCGCGATGGACGGCCAGAGCGACCGGTGCGCTCTCGAGCTCTCCGATGCGCGAGTCGACGTGATGGGCTATGCCTGCCTCGTCGCGATCATGTCGATGGGCCACGGCTATCACAACGAGTCCGCCCGACGCCTTCACCAGGTGACGGTCGACAACGGCAATCCGGCGCCGGTCGTCACCTCGGCCGGCGCCCTGTGCGACGGCATCAAGGCTATCGGCGCCAAAAAGGTCGCGGTGGTCGCGCCGTACATGAAGCCGCTGACCGCCATGGTGGTGGACTACATCGCGAACGAGGGCATCGAGGTCACGACCTCGCGGGCGCTGGAGATCTCCGACAATCTGGCCGTCGCCGCCCATAACACCGGAAAGCTGCCGGGCATCGTTTCCGAGCTCGACGTCGGCGACGTCGACGCGCTCGTGCTTTCGGCCTGCGTCCAGATGCCCTCGCTCGCCGCCGTCTCGATGGTTGAGGCACAGACCGGCAAGCCGGTGCTGACGGCCGCCATCGCCACCACCTGGTCGATGCTGAAGGCACTGGATCTCGACACCCGCGTGCCCGGCGGCGGCACGCTGCTCTCGGGCATGTACTGATCCAAGCGGAAGACGAAATGGAAGGAGGAACGCCCATGGCTTTCGGCTACAACGTCTATGCCAACGGCATTCGCCAGCACCTGATCCGCTATAGCGGCAACGGTCCCGTCATGCTGCTCATTCCCGGCATCACCTCGCCGGCGATCACCTGGGGCTTCGTTGCGGAGAGGCTGGCGAGGAGGTTCGACGTCCACGTCCTGGACGTGCGCGGCCGCGGCCTCAGCCAGGCGGGCGAGCTCGACTATTCCCTCGATGCCATGGCCGGGGACGCAATCGAGGTCGCGAAGGCCGCCGGCCTTGGCAAGCCGATCGTCCTCGGCCACTCGATGGGCGCCCGCAACGCCATCCGTGCCGCGCGACTCGCGCCGGACGCCTTTGCCGGCCTCGTCCTCGTTGATCCGCCGGTTTCCGGCCCCGGACGACGGGAGTATCCGTCGAAATGGGCGTGGTACGAGGCTTCGATCCTGATGGCCCAGAAGGGCTGCTCGGCCGAAGATATGAAGGAGTTCTGCCCGACGTGGACGCAGGAGCAGCGGGCGCTGCGGGCTGAATGGCTGCATACCTGCCAGCTCGACGCCATCGACACGGCGTTCAAGGGCTTCCACACCGACGACATCCACCAGGACCTGCCGCATCTGAAGCTGCCGATGCGCCTCGTCGTGGCCGGCGCGGCGCCGGTCATCCAGGACGAGGACGTCGCCGAGATCCGGCAGCTCGCACCGCCAATCGAGGTGCGGACGGTGGAGGGTGCCGGCCACATGATCCCATGGGACAATCTCGACGGTTTCCTCGAGGCCGTCCTGGATTTTCCGGCCTGACGGCCTGCCAGACAAACAGGGAAGGACAGCCACGATGGATCCGTTCAGCTTCACCGAGATCTGCCTGCATCAGCTCAAGATGTCCGGCGTCACCGAGGGCGAGAAGCTCGTCGTCCTGACGCAGGGCGCGGAGCGGCTTGACTATGCCGACGCGTTCATGGCGGCCGGCTCCCGGCTCGGCGCCAAGGTGTACCACATGCGCCTGCCCGCCGTTCCGCCGACGGGTGCCTGGGCGGTGGGCCAGACCGGCCTCGCTGCCATGCCCGACGCGGTTGAGGCGCTGAAGCGCTGCGACATGCTGATCGACTGCATCTTCCTGCTGTTCTCGCCCGAGCAGATGGCGATCCAGGCCGCCGGCACGCGCATCCTCACCGCCGTCGAGCCGCCGGAGCTTCTCGCCCGCATGCTGCCGACGAAGGAGATCCGCGAGAAGGTCGAGATCGGCGGCGAGATCCTCGCGAAGGCCAAGGTGATGCGCATCACCTCGCCGCACGGGACCGACGTCACCTACAAGCTCAATACCTATCCGACGATCACCGAATATGCCTGCACCGACCAGCCCGGCCGCTGGGACCACTGGCCCTCGGGCTTCGTGTTCACCGGCGGTGACGACGACGGCGTCGACGGCCAGATCGTCGTGGCACCCGGCGACATTCTCCTGCCGCAGAACATGTACGTCCGCGATCCGATCACCTACACGATCGAGAAGGGCTGGGTCACCGACATCCGCGGCGGCCTCGATGCGGAACTGGTGAAGAGCTACATGGCCGGTTTCAACGACAAGCGCGGCTTCGGCATGAGCCATGTCGGCTGGGGCATGAACCCGCACGCCAAGTGGCACCGGATGGTGCCGGGCGAGTTCCCGGGCGGTATGGGCATGGAGCCGCGCTCCTACTACGGCAACGTGATGTTCTCGACCGGCCCGAACAACGAACTCGGCGGCCCCAACGACACCGCCTGCCATCTCGACATCCCGATGCGGGGCTGCTCGCTCTTCCTCGACGACGACCCGATCGTCATCGACGGCGACATCGTCGTGAAAGAGATGCAGATGGAACGCCACTGAGCTTTCTGACTTCCGCCGCGGCTGGCGACCGGCCGCGGCGGTCACCGATCACCCTCGCGACCGTCGCCGGAAAGCTGCATGACCCAGGAAACCGTCTACAAGGATGCCGGATTCGGCGCGAGCGTCCCGCGCGGCAGGAAGCCCGCCATCCTCGTCGTCGACTTCAGCTACGGCTTCACCGATACGCAATACCCGACTGCTGCTGACATGAGCATCGAGATTGCTGCGACGCGCCGACTGACCGATTTCGCCCGCTCCGCCGGCATGCCGGTGATCTACACCACCATCGCCTATATGCCGCTGGAGCGCGACAGCCTGCCGTGGCTGAAGAAGGCGACCGGCATGGCGGCGCTGATGGCGGGCACCCGCCTCGTCGAAATCGACGCCGCCTGTGGCATGGCCGAGGGGGACGCCCTCATCGTCAAGCACGGCGCCTCGGCCTTCTTCGGCACCAACCTCGCTGCGATCCTGACCGGCGCCGGCGTCGACACCCTGGTTGTCACCGGTGCGACAACCTCGGGCTGCGTCCGGGCGAGCGTCGTCGATGCAGTCCAGTCGGGCTTCAGCGTGCTCGTCCCCGCCGACTGCTGCGCCGATAGGGCAAAGGCGCCGCACGACGCCAATCTCTACGACATGGGTCAGAAATACGCCGATGTCACCGACAGCGAAGACGTGCTTGCGTGGCTGCAGAGCCTGGCCGGCCGATAATATCGTCCGGCACGGCGCGGCACCAAGCCTGCAGCCGCTGGATCTCGCGATAGAAGCAGCGTGCTTCATGCCAATGCGCACCTTCACGTCGGCAGGACAGCGTTCCGGCGACGATGACGCGTGGCCGGATCTGCCGTCCCGAAACCCGCTTTGTTTGGAGGAGAATGCAATGCGTAAACTAAGTCTTGGCCTGATGGGTCTGCTGATCGCAGCCTGTTACTTCGTACCGTACGTCCTGCTGGGAGATGTCAAGAGCTGGACGGGCGCCTTCCTGTTCTGGACCGTCGCCGGCCTCCTGGTGATCGGCGTCAACGCCATGGCCACCGCCAGCTTCGGGAGTGACGACCAGTGACCACCACCCTCATCCTCGTCGGCGTCGCGATCTACATCGTCGCCTCCGTCATCGTCGCCTACATGTCACGGTCCGGCTCGGCCGCCACCATGTCCGACTACTTCATCGGCGGGCGCTCGATGGGCGGCCTCGTCTCGGCCCTCTCCTATTCGGCGACGACCTATTCGGCCTTCATGATGGTCGGCCTCGCCGGCCTCACCTACAAGGGCGGCGTCGGCGCCCTCGGCTTCGAGATCGTCTATTTCGCCGGCGTCTCGCTGGTGGCGATCTTCGGCCCGCGTTTCTGGGCCGTCGGCAAGAAATACGGCTTCGTGACGCCCTCCGAGATGCTCGGCGTGCGCTATGGCAGCCGCTGGGTGGCGATGGCCGCCGCGGTGGCGAGCTGCATCTTCCTGATCCCCTACTCGGCCGTGCAGCTGGCCGGCGTCGGCTACCTGTTGTCCGGCATGAGCGACGGGGCGATCTCCTTCGGCGCCGGCATCATCGTCGCCACGGTGCTCGCCATCGCCTTCTCCTACATCGCCGGCATCCGCTCGGTGATGTGGACCGACAGCCTGCAGGCGCTGGTGATGATCGTCGCCTCGGTCTCGGTTGTCGGCTTCGTTGTCGCCGAGCTCGGCGGCTTCACGGCGGTGTTTGACGCGGTGGCGGAGCGAAACCCGGCGATGCTGACGGTTCCCGGCCCGGGCCTGTTCTCTTTCACCACCTTCCTCGGCCTGACGATCCCGTGGTTCTTCTTCGCGATCTCCAACCCGCAGGTCTCCCAGCGCCTGTTCATGCCCGCCTCGCTCGGCGCGCTGCGGCGGATGCTGATGATCTTCCTCGCCTTCGGCTTCGTCTACACGCTGGTGTCGGTGCTCTGGGGCTTCTCGGCCTATGTCGCCTTCCCCGATCTCGCCAATGCCGATCTCGCCACCTCGACGCTTCTCGCTTCGGACTTCGTGCCGCCGGTGCTCGGCGTCGTCGTCATGGTCGGCATCCTGGCGGCGGCCGTCTCGACGATCGACTCGATCCTCCTGACGCTGTCCTCGATGGTCGCCCGCGACGTCTACGCCAATGTCGCGACCCGCACCGACGACCGCAAGCAGCTGATGATCGGCAAGGTGATCATCCCGATCATCTCGCTGATCGCGCTGGGCTTTGCCGCCATGCAGTTCAGCCTGATCGCTGTCCTCGCGGTCGCCGCCTCGACCGGCCTCGTGGTCATCGTTCCGGCGATCGTCGGCGCGTTCTTCTGGAAGCGCGGCACCGCCGCCGGGGCACTGGCCTCGATTGTCGGCGGCGGCATCTTCGTCGTCGCGATGTATCTCACCGGTAATTCGATCCTTGGGCTGAACGCCGGCATTCTCGGCTTCCCGGTCTCGGCCGCTCTGTTCGTCGGCGTGAGCCTTGCGACGCGCAGCCGGACCGACCTCGCTGAGGACTTCATCGCCACCGCCGACTCCTCGCTGCGCACGCCGGCCCTCTCGGGCCGACCCGCCGCCGCTTGATCGAGCGGACATCCGGCGAGGCTTCGCCGGCCAAAGGATGCAGAGGCTCGCGCTCCGGCGCGGCCCTCTTTTGCTTTCCGGCGAGTTCCTGTGATCCGGCAAGCGCGAGCCAGAAGATGCAGCCGATGCGGAACTCCTGGTCGACGGCCTTGCTTCATTCCGGCTGGCCAGGCACGCGATGCGCCGGGTCACGGATGACCGGAGGATCCCCGCAACCTACCCATTGACAAGCCGAACCTGATCCTAAAAAGTACAGGTCCAGACAAGTATGTTGAACAGGTTCATACAGTGATGCGGATGCTCGCTTCCTCCGCGGTCGCTTCCGGTAAGCCGGAAAAGATCGCCCGGATCCTGGAAAAGGAGATCCGCTCCGGCCAGCTCGCCCATGGCGACCAGCTGCAGAGCGAGAACGAGTTGGTGCGACGCTTCTCGGTCAGCCGTTCGACCGTCCGCAAGAGCCTCAGCGAACTGGCGCGCCGCGGCCTAATCACCACCAGCGTCGGCATTGGCTCCTTCGTCACCTTCGACGGCAACGTCGTCGCCGACGAGGCCGGCTGGACCAAGGCGCTAGAAAAGGCTGGCGCCAACGCCCTTACAAGGACGCTGCGCCTGGAGATCGTCTCGGACCCCGCCCTGGCCGAGAAGCTCGGCTTGGGCAGTTCCGAATTCATCGCGCTCGACCGTATCCGCACCCATGCCGTGGACGGCCATGCGATCTCTATCGAACACTCCCGCATCCCGATGATGGCCGAGATTGAGGCCCTACCGGTGAAGGGCCTGCGCGATGGCTCGCTGCATGCGACGCTGCGCGAGGCCGGGCTTCACCCCGACCACGGGGAGGAGTGGATCGATGTCGTGCCCCTTGGGGCGGAGGACGCGGGCATCATCGGCTGCGCGCCAGGGGCGATGTTCCTGCGCACCCGTCGCGTCATCCGCACCCGCGAAGGCCGCGTGATGGAGCACATCACCAGCCTGCTCAATCCCACCCACTTCGCCTTGCATCGAGAGTTCTGACATGGCCGACGCCAACGACCAGCAATTCGACCGCGCCATGGGAGCTCTCGTCGGCGGCGCGCTCGGCGATGCGCTGGGCATGCCCACGCAGCTGCTGTCGCCGGACGAAATCCGTCGGCGCTACGGCTATGTCGAGCAGTTCGTCCCGCCGAGCGACGATCATCCGGTCTCGCGGGGGCTGCCCGCCGGCATGGTCACCGACGACACCGAGCAGACGCTGCTGCTGGCCGAGCAGCTGTTGGAAAGCCCCGAGCGCTTCGACCATGGTTCCTGGGTCGACCGCCTGCTCGCCTGGGAGGCCGACGTTAAGGCACGCGGCAGCTACGACCTCCTAGGGCCCTCGACCAAGCGGGCGATCGACCTGATCCGCGCCGGAACGCCGCCCGAAGAGGCCGGCCGCGACGGCACCACCAACGGCGCGGCGATGCGCATCGCACCGGTCGGTATTACGTTGCCGGTGGATCCACTCGACCGGCTGGTAGCCAAAATCGAGGAGAGCTGCGCGGCGACGCACGCGACGACTGTCGCCATCGCTTCGGCCTCCGCCGTCGCCGCGGCGATTAGCGCCGCTGTCGAAGGGATGGCCTGGAACGAGGCGGCCGAGCGCGGTATCGAGGCGGCCCGGGCCGCCCGCCATGTCGGCGCCTGGACAGCCGCGCCGGACATCGCGGCGCGCATCGAATGGGCCCGCGAGCTGGTCTCTGGCGTCAACGAGCAGACGGCCATTGCGGCGATCATCGACCTCGTCGGCACGTCGGTGGCCTCGCAGGAATCGATCCCGGCCGCCTTCGCGGTGGTGGCCGCCGCCAACGGCAATCCCTGGCGCGCCGCCGTGATCGCCGCGAATCTCGGCGGCGATACCGATACGATCGGCGCGATCGCGGGCGCCATGGCAGGAGCCGCGAGCGGACAGTCCCGCCTTCCTGTCGCCCGGATCGCCGAGCTCGAAGGCTTCGACGTCGCCCATGCCGCAAGGCTCGCCAAGGGTCTCCTCGCCCTTCGGAACGCCGCTGCGCCGAAGACGGAAGCGGCCTGACCATGGCGCGGCTCGTCCATATCGGCGGCGCGGTGATGGACTATGTCTATCACGTTCCCGGCCTGCCCCGGCGGGCGGACGAGCTGACGGCGACGCGCTTTGCCCGGTCGCCGGGCGGCGCCGTCAACATGATGACGGCGGCGCGCCGCACCGGCCTTGCCACCGCCTGCGGCGGCTATCTCGGCACAGGGCCAGACGGCGACGCGCTGCGGGCGTTCCTCGCCGCCGAGGGCATCGACGTCCTCTTGCCGCCGCTCGAAGACATAGACAGCGGCAACTGCGTGGTGCTGATCACGCCGGATGCCGAGCGCTCCTTCGTCTCCTTTCCCGGCGCCGAGGCCCACGCCAAGGGCCTGGAGTCCCTTGCCGAGCGGATGGCGGCGGGCGACTGGCTGGCCGTCAGCGGCTACGTCCTGTCCTATCCGGAGAGCCGCGAGGCCGTCTTGACCCTCGTCGATGCGCTCGATGAGGGCGTTCAGGTGATTTTCGATCCGACCCCGGTCGTTGCCGACATTCCCGCCGATGCCCTCTCCCGGACCCTGGCGCGAACGAGCTGGATGAGCGCCAACAGGCGCGAGATCGCGGCCATCGCCGGCGGCGAGGCAAGCCTCGACGCGGCCGCAGCGATCCTGGCCGGCCGCATGCCGCGCGCGGGCGGCATCGTGCTGCGCGACGGCGAGAACGGCGCCCACGTCCTGACGCGCGAGGCTTCGCCGGTCGAAGTGCGCGGCTTCACCGTCGCGGCGATCGACACCAACGGCGCCGGCGACACCCATGTCGGCGCCTTCGTCGGGGCCCTCGCCCGCGGCCTCTCCGCTGCCGATGCGGTCAGATACGCCAATGCCGCCTCGGCGATCTCGGTGACACGGCAGGGCGGCGCCTGCGGGCCGTCCCACGACGAGATCATCCGCTTCCTGTCCCTTGCGGACCAAGACCGGCAAAGAACCGGCACGATGAACATGGGTCATTGAACCGGCCGCAGACGGCCGAAAGGAAACCAGCGATGAACAAGACAACGGCAATCCTCGCAGGCATCGGCCTGCTCCTCTCCGCCACGACAGCGATGGCAAAGGACCTCCACGTCCTCAACTGGAAGGGCTACGGCGCCGACGAGCCCTTCGCCACCAAGGCCTTCGAGGAGATGACCGGCGACACGGTGGTCAACGACTTCTTCAACTCCGAACAGGAGATGCTGACGAAGCTCAGGACCAATCCCGGCCTCTACGACGTCGTGATGATCAACGCCGCCTTCATGCAGCAGGCGCTCGACGAAAAGCTGGTCCAGCCCATCGACACCGCCAAGATCGCCAACTACGGCGATCTCAACGAGGCGCAGGCCCAGTCGAAGATGCTCAATGTCGACGGCAAGACCTACGGCGTGCCCTGGACTTGGGGCCTGACCACCATCGCCATCAACGACAAGGCCTTCGATACCCCGCCGACCTCCATCAAGGAGATGTGGAAGGACGACCACAAGGGCCGCGTGACGATCCGCGACGACGCCGTCGAGGCGATCCAGCTGGGGGCGCTGGCCACCGGGCAGAGCATCAACGACGTCCAGGACATCGAGGCCGTCAAGCAGTCGCTGACTGAACTCCTGCCGAACATCCGCACCTTCTGGTCTTCGGAGAACGACTGGAACCAGATGGTCGCGTCGAACCAGATCGACCTCGGCACCTACTGGTCGGGCTCGGCGGGCCGCGCGAAGACGAAGTTCAACCTGCCGGTCTCCCTCGCCGTGCCGGAGGAAGGCGCCGTCGGCTGGCTCGACAGCTTCGCCATTCCGCAAGGGTCGACCAATGTCGAGGGCGCGGAGAAGTTCATCAACTACATGCTCTCGCCCGAGTTCTACACCGAGTGGGACAAAAGCGTCGGCGCGCCGGTGTCGGCGAGCCAGCGGGCCGTCGCGGCGCTGCCGGAGGACAGCTTCAACCGCAAGGTCATGGGCGCACCGGAGGTCGCCGAGCGCGTCCAGTTCCAGGAGCCGGTCACCGACGCCCAGCGCGAGGAATATCTGAAGGTCTGGCAGGGCCTGAAGGTCGGCGCGAACTGACGAAGCGCCTCGCCCCGGCCGCAGGCGGACCCGATGGCGGCCGGGGCGAATATCGAGGCGAGCGGCAGGCTGCGAGGCAGCGCCGCCGGCAGGGATGAGGATCATGGCCACCACCGGCACGACACGACAGAATGGCCTGGCAAAGGCCCTGCCGCTGCTGACGCCCGCCTATGCCTGGCTGACGCTGGCGATCTTCCTGCCTTTGTCGGCGATGGTCTATTTCTCGCTCCTGACCTCGATGTCGCCGAGCGAACAGTCGTCGTCGCTGACGCTTGCGAACTACGCGGCGTTCTTCTCCGATCCGCTCTATGCGACGCTGCTCATGCGCTCGCTGCAGCTCGGGCTGCTGGTGACGCTGATCTGCGTACTGGTCGGCTTTCCCGCCGCCTATGTCCTCGCCAAAATCTTCAAGGGCCGGGTCCGGGAGGCGATCTTCCTCCTCGTCATCCTGCCGTTCTGGAGCAACTCGCTGGTGCGGGTCTTCTCCTGGTCGATGGTGCTGCGCGAGGGCGGCATCCTCGACACGGCGCTGAACGCCGTCCTGCCCTTCGAGGTCACCTTCGACCTGATGTATTCCTACCCCGCCGTCGTCATCGGGCTCGTCCACTCGTACCTGCCCTACATGGTGCTGACCTGCTATCTCAGCCTTCAGGCCATCGACGACGCGCTGATCGAGGCGGCCCGCTCGCTCGGCGCCTCGCGCTTCACCACCCTTCGCCGGGTCGTCGCGCCGCTGGCGCTGCCGGGCGTCCTCGCCGGCTCGGCGCTGATCTTCATCCCGGTCGTCGGCTCGTTCATGGAGCCGCGCATCCTCGGTGGGCGCGGCGGCACGCTCTATGGAACCGTGATCGAGGACCAGTTCACCGCCGTCTACAACTGGCCGCTCGGCGCCGCCCTCTCCTTCATCCTTCTGGCCGTCGTGCTCGTGATCCTGCTCGTCGCGGCCCCGGTCCTGAGGAAAGCCGCATGATCCGCGCCCCCGCCTTCCTCTCCGGCCTCGGCCGCGCCTATATCGGCCTCGTCCTTCTCTTCCTCTATCTGCCGCTGGTCATCATGGCGGCGATGTCCTTCAACGCTTCGCCCTTCTACCAGCTGCCCTTCGAGGGCACGACGGAGTGGTACGCGGCGCTGACCCAGAACGACGGGCTGATCGCCGCGACGCTGAACTCCCTCAAGATCGCGGTGATGACGACGATCCTCGCGACGATCCTCGGCACGGCCGCCTCGCTCGCTCTCTTCCGCTACGAGTTTCGCGGCAAGCGGGTGCTGCAGGCGCTGCTGTTCCCGCCGATCGCCATCCCCTGGCTGATCTCGGGCACGGCGATGCTGATCTTCTTCTTCGGCACCGGCATCGGCCGCGGCCTGCATGCGATCCTGCTCGGCCATGTCGCCCTGGCGCTGCCCTACGTCATCATCGTCGTCTCGGCCCGGCTGCAGACCTTTTCCAAGGATCTCGAGGACGCCGCCGCCTCGCTCGGTGCCAGCTCATGGCAGACGACCCGCAAGGTGACGCTGCCCTGCATCGCCCCCGGCATCGTCGCCGGCGGCCTCTTCGCCTTCGCGGTCTCCTTCGATCAGTTCGTCGTCTCCTATTTTCTCGCGACGCCCGGCCAGACGACGCTGCCGGTCGAGATCTACGCGGCGATCCGCAAGGGCTTCACCCCCGAAATCAACGCCGTCTCGACGATCATCATCGTGTTCTCCATGAGCCTGATGCTCGTCGTGTCCCGGTTTTTTCGCTTTGGAGGCGATCAGTAATGGCGCGTGTCGAAGTCCAGAACGTCAGCCTCACCTTCGGCGCCCACAAGGCGGTGGACAACGTCTCGATCGCCTTCGAGGACGGCGGCTTCTATGCCCTGCTCGGCCCCTCCGGCTCCGGAAAGACGACGCTGCTGCGGATGATCGCCGGCTTCGAGTTCCCGGACGAGGGCTCGATCCGCATCGACGGCGAGGCGGTGGAAAACGTGCCGGTGAACCGGCGGCGCATCGGCATGGTGTTCCAGAACTACGCGCTGTTTCCCAACATGAGCGTCGAGGCCAACGTCGCCTTCGGCCTCGAGGTGCGCGGCGAGACGGGCGAAGCCGTCCGCCGGTCGGTGGCCGAGGCGCTTGACCTTGTGCAGCTGGGGGCGCTTGCCAAGCGCCGGCCGCACCAGCTCTCCGGCGGCCAGCGCCAGCGCGTCGCGCTCGCCCGGGCCATCGTCACCAAGCCGCGGGTGTTGCTCCTCGACGAACCGCTGTCGGCCCTCGACAAGGCTCTGCGCACCGACATGCAGGTGGAGCTGAAGCGGATCCAGCGCGAGGTCGGCGTTACCACCATCTTCGTCACCCACGACCAGGACGAGGCGCTGTCGATCTCCGATCGGATCGGCATCCTGAAGGACGGGCGCATCGTACAAGAAGGTCCTCCTGAAGAGATCTACGACCGGCCGAACAGCGAGTTCGCCGCGACATTCCTCGGCGACGCGAACATCCTCGCGGGCGAGATCGAGAGCAGGCGGCTGCGCCTGGACGAGACTACCCTGATCGACTTGCCCGCCGGGGTGGAAGCAACGTCGGGCATCCTGCTCTGCGCGATCCGGCCTGAACGTGTGAGGATCTCGCCGCTGGCGCCCGCCGTTGGCGCTGTTGCCGACCGGGCAGGCATCCTCAGCGGAACGGTGGAGCGGCGGCTGTTCTCCGGCGGAGCCAGTACATATTTCATCGATTGTTCCGGCAGGGAATTGAAGGCCGTCGTCCAGCGCGGCGCGAGTATCGACATCCGTGTCGGATCGCCCGTGGTCCTCGATTGGCACGTGGCGGATCTTGTCCCGCTTCCGGCCAGGTGAACTTGGACGGGCATGCAACTGATTCTCCGTGTCTGTGAAAGCTGATCCAGTAGGTGCAGAAGCGGAGTTGCGCCTCAAAGGCCGGCTTCACCCAACAATGGAAACGAAGATGCGAAGCTGTTCGGCTCCGAGCGTAGTCTCTCAGGCCCAGGCCTCTTCAAGTACGGCAAGTAACTCGCCCACCGTAAGCGGGCGGGGGAGCGTTGCTGCCGAGTGATCCAGCACCGCTCTCTCGGCGACAGCTGAAAAACTGCCGTGCGGGGCGTCGATCGCCGGCAGGTCCAGGTCACGGTTCAGGGAGACGACAGCCTCGGCAAGTTCGGCATGCTTCGTAAGACTTATGGTTTCGGCCAGCGCGGCGCACCTTTCCACGGCGGCCGGTGCATTGATGCGCGAGACGGCCGGCAGAGGGATGGCGTTGATCGTGCCCTATGCAACCGCACATCCTTCAGGCCCCCGAGCGGATGGGAGAGCGAATAACCGCGGCCAAGAAGCAAGCGTATGAGAACCATTGACCTCGATAACTATAGGTATTTGACACTCGGCAGTAGACGTCAATAACGGGATTCACCTGCAAGTCTTGATCGTCGGTCAGGACGTGTGGCTCTGCGGAGCTGACGGTTCGAGCGACAGCGTCTCAGGTTATCTGTCCTTACCTTTTCCAGCGTTGATGGATCGCAGCCTCTTCGCGTCAAATCGCGAGCGGCAAAGGTATGGGCGTAACCACCCCTTCCTTGCGATTACTCTAGCGGTCAATAGGAAGGGCCGCGGCCTGACTGGCCAACACGCCCTCCGACGACGACGCCAAAACCCGTGACCGCATATCCTCGCCCAACGCTCTGGCCATAGTCCACCTCCATCGACGTAGACTTAGAATTAGAATTAGACGCCGTGCGCACAGTCACTTCAAATCCGATTCGTCGATCAAAGGATGCACTCTAGTTATCGTTCCACCCGACAAACGTCGGCTGCAGCGCCATATCCCATTCTATTCTGCCGGTATTTAGGGCGAGTCCCAGACGCTCGGCCGGCCAGGCAAGAGCACGTCTCGCATTTGTCGACGCCATGGCGATCGCTGCCGGCGCGTCGGCTATGTTCCACGCGCAGACGTTGCGCACGGCCTGGTCGAGGCGCAGCGCCGAGCCGGCAAGGTTCGCCCGTCCCGGCTGCACGACGGCCCCCTCCGGCGTGAGATCGACGTCCATACCGGCAAAACGGTAATGGCCGGGGGGGGCTGCGGCGGCGAGCACCGCATCCGTCACGAGGATTGATCGATCCACGCCCTTGAGCGCCACGATCGCGGCCAGCGCATCGGGCGACATGTGGTGCCCGTCGGCAATCAGGCAGGCGTGCAGCCGCGGCTCGGCAAGCTGCGCCAGCAAGGTGTTCTCCAGCTTGGCCAGTTGCTGCGGCAGGCCGTTGCCGAGATGCGTCGACAGGACCATACCGGCATCGGCAGCTCGTCGCACAGTGCCGAAGTCGGCGGCCGAGTGGCCAATTGCCGTCGCCTTGCCCCGCAGCCGTAATTGCTGGATGAAATGGATCGATCCGGGGCGTTCCGGAGCCAGCGTCACGAGCAGGATCGGCCGGTCCAGTCCCGCCTCCAGGCTGTCGACGAGCGCGATGTCCGGGTCAGACATCGCACCGCCGGGGTGACATCCCGCATAGCCCGGCGATGCGTTCAGGAACGGTCCCTCGAGGTGGTAACCCGCCACCATGCGGGCGCCCAGCCTGCTGCCGGCGACCGCCGCGTCAAGCGCCCGGAAACGCTCCCGCAGTTCGGCCGGATAAGCCGTGATGATTGTCGGCAGGCAGCCGGTCACGCCGTCCGCAAGCATCGCCTCGAGCGCCATATCGAGAGCCAATGGCGTGATCGACGGATCATTGAAATCGACCCCGGCATAGCCGTTCACCTGGAGATCGAAGAGGCCGTCCGAAAGCAACGAGCCGATCCTAAGCTGCGCCGGGCTTCAGTCGGCTGGCGGAACCCGGGTCGAGATGCAGCGTGGTGGCGGGATGGCGCTGCAGGATCGAGGCGGGAAAGGCGGGCGAGACCTCGGCCTCGACGGCTTGCGCCACGGCCTCGGCCTTCCGCTCGTCCGGCACCGACAGGACGATCGTCTGCGCCTTCATGATCTGGCGGACGCTCATCGACACCGCCCGGCGCGGCACGTCCTCGAGCGTCGGGAACCAGCCCTCGCCGAGCTGCTGGCGCCGGCACGCTTCGTCCAGTTCGACGACGATATAGGGATCCTCCGCCGCGAAATCCGCCGGCGGATCGTTGAAGGCGAGATGGCAGTTCTCGCCGATGCCGGCGAAGCAGACGTCGACCGTCTCGCCGGCGAGCCGCCGGTTGAGCCGGGCGACTTCGGCCGCGATGTCGTCGGCGTCGCCGTCCACCGCGACGAAGGCCTTTAGCCCCGTCACCCGATCGACGAAGCGCTCCTGCAGATAGCGGCGGAAGCTCGCCGGATGCTCGATCCCGAGGCCGGCATATTCGTCGAGATGGAAGACCGTCACCTTGGTCCAGTCGATGTCGGCACGGGTCAGTTCCGCCAGCATGGCGATCTGGCTGGCGCCCGTCGCCAGGACGACGACGGCGCTGCCCTTCGCGGCCACGGCAGCGCGGATGGCGGCAGCGCCCTGCGCCGCTGCAGCCATTCCCAGCGTGCTGCTGTCTCCATGGATATTGACCTGCATGGGGCGTCCCCGAATTTATCGAACCTGTCCTGTTCGGAAGTCATATCTGCCTGCGGTCCGCCCGGTCAACAACGTCTTTCTCCATCGATCTTATTTAAACCCGCTCTCGTTCGAAATAGCTTGACCGAAGGCGAAGGCGCCGGAATACTCGTTGCGATCCAACTGAAGGGACCTCAACCATGAAGCCTCACATCGCGTTGCTGGCTGCCGGGATCGGCGCCTCGTTCCTCGTTCACTCGGCCGCCGCCCAGACCGTCCTGCGCCTGGCGGAAAACCAGCCGGAGACCAATCCGGTGACCGTGGCGATGCACCGCTTTGCCGAACTGGTCGAGGAGTATTCGGGCGGCGAGGTCGTGGTTCAGGTCTTCTCGGGTGCCCAGCTGGGCCAGGAGCCGGAGACCATCGAACAGGCACAGGCTGGCGTCGTCGACTTCGCCCGCGTCAACTCTGTCGTCATGGCCAATGTCAGCCCGTCGATGGGCGTCTTCACCCTGCCCTACATCTTCCGCGACTGGGATCACAAATACGCCGTGCTCGACGGCGAGATCGGCGCCGGAGTACTGGACGACCTGAACGATGTCGGGCTCGTCGGCTTCGACTACATGGATGCCGGGACCCGCTCCTTCTACACCGTCGCCGGCAAGCCGGTGAAATCCCTCGATGACTTGGCCGGGCTCAAGATCCGCGTACAGCCTGCGCCGATCTCGATCCGCATGGTGGAACTGCTGGGCGCCGTCCCGACGCCGATGAACTACGGCGAGGTTTATTCGAGCCTTCAGACGGGCGTGATCGACGGGGCCGAGAACGATTTCGTCAGCTACGAGACGTCCGCCCACTACGAAGTCGCACCCAATTTCGTCGAGGATGGCCATCTCAGCCCGCCAGCGCTTCTCGTTATGAACAAGGCGCGGTTCGACGCCCTGCCCGCAGAACACCAGGTAGCCATCCGCAAGGCCGGTAAGGAAGCCGCCCTCTACGAGCGCGAGATCATGCGCGAAGCGAACGAGGCGGCCCGCAAAGCCGTCGAGGCCGGCGGCGCCACCGTAACGGAGATCGATAACGCGCCCTTCCAGGCCGCCGTCGAGCCGATCTACGCGGAGTTTCCGGACCTGCTGCCGGTCATCGAGAAGATCAAGGCGGTCGAGTAGGCCGGCCCGCTCCGGGACCGGGGTGAGGCACGCGTGATAGTCCGGGACTCCCTCAGGAAAGGCGTCGATGCCGTCAACATCGGCGCCAGCTGGATCTGCCACGCTTTGCTCGTGGTGATCACGGGCGTGATCTGCATGCAGGTGTTCCTGCGCTTCGCCCTCAACCGCCCGACGAGCTGGTCCGAGGAGGTGGCGCTGCTTTGCCTGATCTGGTTCGGGCTGCTGGCCATCGCGATCGGGATCCGTCGACACGAGCATGTCGCGATCTCCTTCCTGCGCGACATGCTGCCCAGCCGGCTGGCGGTCGGGCTCGACTACATGGCGCAGGGCGCGATGGCGGTCTTCATGCTGGCCGTGGTCTATTACGGACAGGACCTGCTGGCCCTTGCCGGTCATCAGGTCCTCCCCGCTTCCGGCCTGCCTAAGCAGTGGCTGTACCTGCCCACCATTGCCGGCGGGCTGCTCGGCTGCCTCAACGCCATCGCCAACATCGTCCTGCGTGACGTCGGCGACCCCAACTTCTCGGTGGAGGGGCTTCATGCCGATTGACTGGATCGGGATCGCGCTGCTGCTCGGCGGTTTCGTCGCGCTGATGCTGGTCCGAGTGCCAATCGCCTTCGCGCTCGGCCTCGCCTCGCTGGCGACAGCCTTCTATCTCGGGCTCCCACTGCTGATGGTGGCCCAGCGCATGGTCAACGGCCTCAACAGCTTCACCTTCCTCGCCGTCCCCTTCTTCATCCTCGTCGGCAACATCATGACCGAGGGTGGCATCTCCGACCGCCTGATCAAGCTGGCCGACGTTCTGGTCGGACGCTTTCGCGGCGGCCTCGCCCAAGGCAACGTCGTCGCCAGCACAATGTTCGGCGGCATCTCCGGTTCATCTGTCGCCGACGTCGCCTCGATCGGTTCGTTCCTGATCCCGGCGATGACGCGGCACGGCTACCCCGCCGGCTATTCGGTCGCGGTCACCGTCACCTCGTCGGTGCAAGGCGTGCTGATTCCGCCGAGCCAGAACATGATCTTCTACGCCCTCGCCGCCGGCGGCCTGCCGATCAGCACACTGTTTCTCGCCGGCTATGTCCCGGGGCTGCTGCTCGGGATTTCGCTGATGGTCATCTGCTGGATCATGGCCGTTCGCCACAATCATCCGACCGGTGCACACTATACCGTCCGTGAGGGCATCCGCATCGCGGCCAAGGCGCTGATCGGCCTGTTCACCATCGTGATCATCATCGGCGGGATCCTGACGGGCGTGTTCACCGCGACCGAATCGGCCGCGGTGGCCGTGGTGTACGCGCTGCTTGCGACGGCGCTCGTCTATCGCAGCCTCGACGTGAAGGCGATCGGCCGGATCTTCTCCACCACCCTGACGACCCTCGCCATCGTCACCGCCATTATCATGACCTCGTCGGCGTTCGGCTTCCTCCTGTCCTATCTGCGCGTTCCCGCCCTGCTGGCTGAAGGTATCTTCGCCATCTCGGAGACCCGGATCATCGTTCTGCTCGCCCTCAACGTCCTGCTTCTTATCCTCGGCATGCTGATGGACATGGGAGTCCTGATCCTCATTCTCACGCCAATTCTTCTGCCGATCGCGATGGAGGTCGGAGTCGATCCGATCCAGTTTGGCATCATCCTAATCCTGAACCTCGGCATCGGCCTTTGCACCCCGCCGGTCGGAACCTCCCTCCTCGTCGGCTGCGGAATCGCACGCCTCCCGCTGGAGAAGGCAACCGTCAGCCTGTTGCCCTTCTATGCGGCGATGGTCGTCGTCCTGCTCCTAGTGACCTACATCCCTGCTCTGTCCCTCACAGTGCCGGGTTGGTTCCAATAGCGATGTCAGCAGCAATCGAGACGCACCGGGCACGCGAACTCGGGGCGATCCTCGACCTTGTCCGAAACGGCCAGGCCTCGACTCGCAGTGAAATCGTCGAACTTTTGAACATGCGCTCGACGAGCGTGTCGGAATTCGTCGGCGAACTGGTCGAGAAGGATCTCCTGCGCGAGAGCGTCCCCAAACAGCAGGGGCGCGGGAGACCCGCGACTTTTCTTGCCTACAACTGGCAGCGTTTTGGCGTGGTGTTCCTGCAGGTCACAAACCGCAGTCTCGTCGCCAAGGCAGTCGACATGGCGGGACGCATCGTCGCCGAACGTCATGAAAGTCCGCCGGCCGAAACCGACAACGCGGGCATGGCCGTCATCCTGCGGGAACTTGCCGAAGCGATGCTGCTTCGGTTTCCGTCAGGCGTCGAGGTCGTTGCCGTGGTGTGCTCCTTCTCGGGATTGCTCGACGCCCCGCGGCAGCTCTGGTGCTTTTCGTCCCGGTGGCCGCAGCTGCGCAATCTTGACGTGGGGGCCGCCCTGAGCACGATCGGCAAGGACGTGGTCCTCGTCCGCAATCTCGACGCAGAACTCGCGGGGCGGTTGGCGGACGGCGCCACCGCGCACGACGGCGAGAGCGTCCTGCTGCTGCATTGGGGCTACGGCATCGGCGCCGCCTACTATACCGAAGGGTCTATCGTGAACCGTCTGCGCGGGCGCTTCTGCGAAATTGGCCACTGGGGCCTTGGCAATGCCCGCGGCGCCGTCTGCACCTGCGGCAACACCGACTGTCTCGAAACGGTGGCAGCGCTGTGGTCACTCGGTCCGCAGCTTCAGGGCGCCTACCCCGGCATTCCGCTCGAGGAGGATACGTTCGGCCCGATGGCGCAGCGCCTCGACCTTCTCGCGATCCCCGCCGTGGAGGAAGCGGCGCAACAGGTGGTACGGCTGACCGGCAACCTGTCGCGACTGCTGTTCCCCGACCGTATCATCCTCACCGGCCCGTTCGTGCAGAACGCCGAAATCTTCCACCGCTTTGTTCGCGCCCTGGAGGCCGCCCCCGTCCTCAAAAGCCTCGATCGCACCATCGTCACCTGCGGCGAGCCCGGCTCGCGGCACGAAATGGTCGGCGCCGCGCAGGCCATCTTCGACGCTGCACGCTTCCGGCTCCTGGCAGGGAACGGGGAAACCGCGGTCGGTTAGGACAAGATGTCACGACTGCTATTTCCCGACCGGGTCATCCTCACAGTCCGTTCGTGCGGAACGCCCAGATCTTTCACCGCTTCGTTCGCGCTCCGGAGGCCGCCCACTCCTCTAGAGCCTCGATCGCACCATCGTCACCTGCCGCGAGCCCGGCTCGCGGCAGGTGACGATTATCAGCTGCCCCAGCAGCTTTTCGGGCGCCACTCGCTGGACGCATAGCTCTAACGGGCTGGCTGAAATCGCTGACGCACCGAGCCCAATGGTCAAGCTGAACGTCGGCTAAACGACGCGTTCCGAAACTGTTCGGTTCGGGTGTGGCCTATTCCTACAAGAACCAGCGAGTTTCGGATCTACGAGGAAGGCGCACGTGAAGAACAACGCTGTCGCTCGACGTCTCCGGAGCATTTCCGACACAGGGAATTGGAGACCAGGATGGGTCAGAAAAAGGCACCGAGAGCCGTCCGCATGGTTGCAGGCGCTTTGGCGTTCATGGCCTTCGCTGTCTTTATTCTTGCGGCCATGGGGGCTTACCTGGTCTTCGGACCGCAGCCCGACACCTCTCTTTCGCCCGGCTCTGACAGTGGCGGACAAGAAGCCTCATCGCTGAGGCTTTGAGGGCGTTGCGAATGGGCGGGCACCTCGCTCGCCCTTGGCTGCTGAGTGGGACATGGCGCTTCGTCGACCAATGAGACGTCGCCTGCTCATCCGCATATCAGGCCGCTCCGCAAAATTCGGCAGGAAGCGAGGGGCCTGATTGTTCCTCTCGGACCTTAGAGGGCGTAGCTAAGGGCCCGAGACAAGCGCCGGACGGCGGATGTGCTGGATGCCGAAGATGATAGCCGCTACTGGAGCGACGTTATGCGTGAGATCGAGCGGCGGACGGGTTACCCCATAACAAGGACAGTAGAACGAGCGGATGAGCGGGAGTGGCCGCAGGGATCTTTCTGCCTCGCTGGATCGGCAGCCCGTTGCCGACGGGACACGTCCTCGCGGGGTCGTTAACCATTTGCTAAGGATTTCGGCGACTCGTCCTCATGGACAACTAGTTAAGCATGGCGGACAAGGAGTCATGTCATGCAGCTCGCAAGCTATATACAAGCCTTCCGGCGTCGGTCGGATCCATACCTTGATGCGTCGAGCCTGGAGTTTCAATTCCGCGCCAGACGGTTCGTGCGGATTCGACGACTGATCGAAGACGTTCTTGCGGAGCAGGAGCGCTGCGACATCGTTGATCTCGGCGGCACGGAAAAATACTGGGCAATCGCGGGCGAGTATCTAGAACGCCAGAAGGGTCGAGTCTTCGTCACCCTGGTCAACACAGAACCACAGATCGTCGCGCGGCCCGAGCAATTCCGGGCCGTCAGGCAAAGCGCAAGTGATCTCGGACTGTTCGCGCGCAAGCGCTTCGATCTCGCGCATTCAAATTCGGTGATCGAGCACGTCGGGTCTCGCCAGAACATGCGCGACTTCGGCCTCAACATGCGTCGCCTGGCCCCGCGTTATTACTGCCAAACCCCCAACTTCTGGTTTCCTTACGAACCACATTTCCGGACCGTGGGTTTCCAGTACCTACCGAAGGCGGTGCGTGTCGCCATGCTGCGGCGTTTCAGCCTGGGGTTTTTCAATCGGATTGACGGGGTCAACGAGGCTGAAGACATCGTGCGGCATCACGATCTGATCGGGCGCCGGCAGATGGCGGCATTTTTCCCGGACGCGGAGATCGCATTCGAGACCGTGCTCGGCCTCAGGAAGTCCATCATTGCGATACGCGAGGCCGCCCTTGCGCGGTGACGAGCCGACCGGTCCTGCAGCATTTTGATCGCCCTCCGGCACCTCGCCGTCACTCGGCTCCCGGTCGCCGCAATCCGCGCCGCATCACACCTGCGCAAGTTGGGTCCGCGAGCGTGAACCGTGTCTGCCAAGAATAGAGCTCGAGGCCCAATTTCGTCTTATCCGCTTCACTGAGCCTTCAGGAAAAGCCCGCTACTACTGGACAGGTGGCTCTGATCCCTCGGAAGGCTAACAGTGCAGGCGCTAGCAGATCCCATTACGCTGATCCATGGCATTGCCATGCTCGCACTTATCGCCCTCACCTACGGCTTCATGGCGCGAACTGTCTCTTCCGTTCTTTCCCGAGGAGTGGCGGTGGGGCTGACGTTCGGTCTTGGTGCCGTGTCGACCATGGCGGATCCGATCGTGATGCAGCAGGGCGTGATCATCGATGCTCGGGGAGTCATCCTGACGCTCGCAGGTCCGTTCGGCGGTGCGGTAGCGGCCGCGATCGCAGCAGCTTGTGCGATTGCGTACCGCCTCTGGCTCGGCGGGGTCGGCGCGCCGGTCGGATGCATCACGATCCTCGTCGGCGCTCTTGTCGGGGTCCTCTTCGCGTGTTGTGTGCCCTTGCGCCAAGGCGCCTACAGCCTGCGCCAACTCGCTGCGCTGGCGGTTTTCGGCTCGCTCCACGGTTTCACGGTACTCCTCGTTCTGATGATCATTCCGGTGCCGGGGCTGGTGGGGTCGTTGATCCCGCTCTGCGTGCTGAACTTCGCAGGAGTTGTCGTGCTGGGCAGCTTCCTTTCGGAAGAAGGCCGACGACGGCACGCCACACGTCTCCTGGAGAAGGAGGCGGCTACCGATGCGCTCACCGGGTTGCCGAATCGTCGGAAATTCGACGCCGCTGGTTTGGCACTGGTGCGAGGGGCGAGAGAAACTGACCGAGCTGTTGCCCTCCTCATGATCGACCTGGATCATTTCAAGCGAATAAACGATCGGTGGGGGCATGACGTCGGCGACCGGGTTCTTCGGAAGGTAGCTGCAGTCATCGCTTCGGAAATTCGGGATGTCGACCTGGCCGCCCGCTACGGAGGAGAGGAAATTGCGGTGCTCCTGCCGGATGCTTCAGTAGTGGATGCGCTGGCGGTCTCTGAGCGGATCAGACGAGCCGTCAGCGCGAACGTTCACAACATGCGTGCCGGAGCGCTCGGCGTTACCGTCAGCATCGGCGTCGCTTCCCGCAGTGGCGACAGCTTGAGCTTCTCCGAGCTCTTCTCCGAAGCCGATCGCGCTCTCTACGACGCGAAAAGGCAAGGAAGAGACCGCAGCGTGGTGGCGCCGGATAGCGGGGCGGCGTCAGAGTCCGCCGGTACGATATGCTGCGAAACAGCTAATCCGTGACTAAGCTTTCGGAGAGGTTCCATCCCCAACCGATTATTGTCGGCGTTCGGAGCGCGCGCTGCGCCCCGCCGGACGCAGTACATGCGCCAGCGATGACGCTTTGGGACCTTCGGCCGGTCAGATGGCCCAACGCGCAATCTCCACGCGCCGAAGCGGGTAGCCGTTGGGATATCCCGACAGGGGGCTTCATAGGCGTCTTCGCGCGCAGTTCGCGGAACCGTGCGCCCCGCTCCTCATTCTTCCGCCTAATGAGCAAACAGGAGGAATTGGATGCGGATCGAGACCGCCGTCGCAGTTTTCGTCAATTCAGTATTCTTCAGCATGGTGGCAGCGGTTGGTGTCGCCGGCGCATACGTCCTGTTTCCATAAGTACACCATTCGCCGGTACTGGTTCCTCTCCTCGTGGCGCCTCCAGAAGGGTGGGGAGCCGTCCGGAAGTGTCACTCGATGAACGCGTAGATCCTGCTCCGCTTGCTGGCTCGGTTCGGACAGACGCGGCGTCCCTTTACCTTCTCGATGCGCGCCTCCGAAGGCCGTACGAGTGCCGCGCCGAGATTGAAGTATGGGTAGTCACCGAAAACGCGCGGATGCAGATGAGCCGCCACTTCCACATCGCTTTGTGAAATATAGCCGCCGCCCCAGCTCTCAATGATTTCCTTCAAAGGGCGGTATGTCCGGCCCGGATGCGCCACCAGCTTTTGTGCGTCAAGCCATTCGTATGCGATCCGGATGCTGTCGTCGCTCTGGTGATAGGCCTTTGGCGTCGATCGACTTGTGAAGGCCTTTGCCTTCGCGATGTCCTCGGCGGTGAGCATCTCGCACCTCCCGTGAAGTGCCCTCCTATCCAACAATATGCGAACTGACTGCGTCGTCTTCCATACTCACGTGCTCATAGTTGCTGCACCGTGGAAGATTGCTAGGGGCCCTCAAAATGAATGCCGCCGCACCTGCACACCCGTTCACGACCGGCTCAATTTTTGATATCCTTGGGGGCTTCGCAGGAGAAAACCATGCGGTTAGCCACAATCTTGATAATCGGTGCGAGCCTTGCCTTTGCCGGCTGCGTATCAAGCAGCGATGGCGATGCCTCTGCCGGCGTCCCGCCAAGTGCGGTAGATGATTCAGCGACTGGAAACGGCGGCTACTAAGAGCCGGCCGGTGTCTTGGAAGAGCGGCCCGACGCGAGCTGCCAGTGTCCGAATGACCCGCTCATTTCCGTCATCAACCCCGCCATCGGCAGGTCCTTCGCCCAGCCATGAAAGCAGAAAGCATTTTAATGAAGATGCCCGTCGTAAGGTCTTAATCTTCGCTGGCCGCGGCCGGGGGCAAGAGATGAAGGATGGTGGTAGGGACAATCGTGACGATGGCCGCAAAAGTTACGCCGCGCTCGGATGGTTGGCACTTGTGGTGATGGCAGGCGTGATTGGCGCGTTCGTACTGCTTGAACGCGAAATAGGCCCGTCAGATGGACTTGAACCCCGTTTGGTCCCTCCAATACCCGTTGTCGTTGAATGAGGGAGCCATGGTCGCTACGCACACCGGCCGGACACGGCGCGGCGGTACCGGGAGCTTAGTGCAGGGAATTGGCGGTCCCGGTGAGTTATCCCGCGCTACGTTTACGGAGGAATGGAGGCAATGAACTCGCAGCGGGATTTACAACAGGTTGTTGAGCGCGAACTGGATCGGCTTGCACCGATAGTCGAGCACTATGGAGGCCTCGACCCGTGTGCGATTATCGACATGATCTCCGATATGCTCCAACTTCCTGGCGAGACAGTCGAAGCAGCAATCACTGAAGCAGCGGCCAATCGGGGTGTTACCTTGGTTCGCGTCTACCGATAACAGGGCAGAATGACCGACGACGCCGAAGACCAGATCCGCACGCTGATCCTCGACCTCATGGTGGAGGTGCAGGCGTTGCGAATGCAGATCCGCCAGATGGAAGAGGCCAACGCGGCGCGGTACGACATGCTGTTAACGCTCTGCGTGCCGGAGGATTTGAGAGAAGAAATCGATGCCTTCGATGAGGTAGAGTTCGAGGTATCCGCAGCGCCCTTCGACGTCGCCGGTCCATTGCAGGACTGGATGAAGAAGACCCGTTTGTCCCGTGCATCGGCGGATCAGGCTACGCCCTGACCTCCAAGGCGGACGCGAGAGACCCGTAAATCAGCCCCGCGAAGCGTATTGCCGCACCGGCCGGGGCCAAATTGCCACAGCGGTCTCTATAAACCTCCTTAAAGGGGCCGACGGCTTGTCTAGCCCGTAGCCGCCTCCCCGTCCTTCCGCTCGCCCCGCGCCACTATCCGCAGTACCTCGTCCGGCAGCGGCCGCTGAAGCGCGGACGCCTCCGCCCACTCCGCCCGCATCCAGACGTCGATCTCCTCCGGCTCCGTCAGGATCACCGGCATCGCCTTCGGGTGGATCGGCGCGACGACGGCGTTCGGCTCGCAGGTCAGGAAGCCGTAGAGGTCGGCGGTGACCTCCCCCTCCTTCACCTTCCGCACGCTGGTCCAGTTCGTCCAGATCCCGGCGAAGAACATCAGGGGCCGGCTCTCGTCGCGGGCAAACCAGGTCGGCACCTTCTTGCCGTCGACCGTGTCGTATTCGCAGAACGAAGTCAGCGGCACGACGCATCGGTTCGCAGGACCGAGCCAGCGGCGCCAGTGAGGGCTGTTGGTCCGCCGGATGTTCGTCACTCCGGGGTCAGTCTTCTTGCCCTCAAGCGCGAATTTCGGCGACGGCATGCCCCAGCGCGCCATCGCCAGCTCGCGTACGCCGTCCCCGCCGTTGCGGACGATCGGCGCCGTCGTGTCCGGGAAGACCCCCGGCAGCGGCGGCATGTTGCCGGTCCGGTCCCGCATGGCGCGGGTGAACTCTAGGATCGCCGTCTGGCCCTTGGTGATGGAGTAGAGGTTGCACATGCCGGCAGGAGAGCACGGGCGGTAGCTTCCGTCGAGGTGCGGGGGATTGAGCCCGTCACCGGACACCCAGATAGGCAGCGACGCACTTTTAATCAGTAGGTTGGATCGGTTTGTCTGGCTCAGCGTCTACCTCGAGAACAGGCGCTGTCGCCAGGAGAGCTGCATGATCCGACCGTACCCGAAGCTCCGGCGATCGCGGTGAGATGCTCGATCTGAACGAGCTGTCACCTGATCCCTACATCGTGGTGCTGACAGGGATGGGCTTCCTTATCGCGCTCGTCGCGTGGCTGCCGCTGGCACTCAAGCGCTTGCCGCTGTCGCTGCCCATCGTCTGCATCGCCCTCGGCGCCAGCGTCTTCCTTATCCCCGGGGTCACGGACAAGCCGCTGCCCATGGCGTATCCGCAGATCACCGAACGCTTCACCGAGTTCGTGGTGATCATCGCGCTCATGGGCGCGGGTCTAAAGCTCGACCGGGTGTTCAGTTGGCGGCGCTGGTCGGTGACGTGGCGGTTGCTCGCGGTCACCATGCCGCTCAGCATCGCGGCCATCACGTTGATCGGCGGGTGGTGGCTGGGTCTGCCGTGGGTTATCGCCCTGCTGCTCGGGGCGGCGCTTGCACCGACCGATCCCGTGCTGGCCGCCGACGTGCAGGTCGGACCGCCGAGGTCCGGAGAGGAGGACGAGGTCAGGTTCGGGCTCACGTCCGAGGCGGGATTCAACGACGGTTTTGCGTTCCCGTTCGTGAACCTCGCCATCGCGCTCGGTCTTGCGGCCTCGACGGGCGAACCATGGGCTATGCAATGGCTCACCCACAGCATCCTATGGGAGATCGGCGCTGGCGCCGTGGGCGGGTGGTTGATCGGGCGGGCCTTCGGCTGGCTGACGTTCCATATTCCGGCGGACACCAAGCTGGCCCAGACCGGCGACGGGCTGATCGCGATCGCGGCAACCTTTGTCTCCTACGGCCTCACCGAGATGATCCAGTGCTACGGTTTCCTCGCCGTGTTCGTCACCGCCCTGACACTCCGCCATGCCCAGCGCGACCACGACTTTCACCGCGAGATGCACGACGTCACCGAGCAGATCGAACGGCTGGCGATGATGATGCTGCTCGTCCTGTTCGGCGGCGCGCTTGTCACCGGTCTCCTGACTCCGCTCACCTGGGGCGACGCCCTCGCCGCCGTCGTCATCCTGCTCGTCGTCCGACCGGTGACCGGCCTTGTCGGACTGCTCGGGCTGCACGCCTCCTGGAGCGAGAGGCTCACCCTCGCCTTCTTCGGCATCCGGGGTGTCGGCTCGTTCTACTATCTGGCCTACGGACTCAACCACATGGAGGTCGAGGGAGCCGAGCGCCTGTGGGCGATCGTCGGCCTCGTCGTCCTGATGTCGGTCCTGCTGCACGGGCTGACGGTCACACCAATCATGCGAACGCTCGATCGGCTTCAGGGGCGAGATCCGGACGCCGACGAGGCAACGCCGCCGCCAGGGCTGCAAGGACCAGCCTCCGAAGCGGGGCGCTCCGGTTCGACTAGACGGGACACGGAGTTCAGCCCGTCCGCCTTTACCTAGGTGACTTAGGCGACAGCGCCGAGGCTACACCGGCGTCAGTATTACCCTCCCTTAAGCAGTTTCTGTCGCTATTGCGGAATGGCAACCGTCCCCGTCTTCCCAAGTCCCTTGGTCTCGAACAGCAGCCGGAAATAATTGCACGCAGCCAGACTCCGACGCCTCGCGATCGGCGCCAGCCGCAGCTACCGTTCGATCCCATGCCGGATCGGATCGAGCCCTGTCTTGCGCTGCTCGCGGCAACGCCCCCGGTGGGAGCGGAGTGGGCCTACGAGATCAAGTGGGACGGCTACCGGTTGGCGGTCCATGTCGATCGCGGGCAAGCGCGCATCCTTACCCGCGGCGGCCATGACTGGTCACACCGCTTTCCTGCCATCGCCAAGGCGGCCGTCGCGCTCGCTGCCCCTTCCCTCATCCTGGACGGAGAGGCTGTGGTCCTGGACAGTCAGGGTCGTTCGGACTTCGCTGCGCTTCAGCAGGCTCTCGGCGGACGCGGCGGCAAACGGATCGCCGGAGACGAGATCATCTTCTACGCCTTCGACCTGCTCTATTTCGACGGGCACGACATCTCCGGGATGGCGCTCATCGAGCGGCGTCACCTGCTCGAAGATCTGCTCCGGGGGGAGACGGGCACGATCCGGTTGTCGGAGGAGGTCCAGGCCGAGGGTGCGGATCTGCTGCGGATCGCCTGCCAGCATGGATTGGAAGGGATCATCGCAAAGAACCGCGAGGCGCCCTACCGAAGCGGCCGCCGTGGCGACTGGCTGAAGATCAAGTGCATCCAGAGCGACAGCTTCGTCGTCATCGGCTACGAGCCCTCGAGCAAGGCCTACGGTGCTATCGCTAGTCTGCTCCTGGCAGCCCAGAGCGATGAGGGATTGGTCTATGTCGGCTCGGTCGGGACCGGCTTCAAAGGCGGTCAGGTGCGCGAGCTGAAGCAACAGCTAGACGCGATGAGGACGGAACGGCCGCACTACGCGCCGAGGGAGCGAAAGCTGGTAATCGCGCGCCCTGAGCTGGTCGCCGAGATAGAGTATCGCGGCTGGACCGGCGACCAAAAGCTCCGCCACGCCTCGTTCAAGGGATTGCGCGAGGTGGCGGATCACGCTGACATCTTTCACCTCCCGTCGCCCGCATGAATGGACGGTGCGGCACGTCCTTCGTTCAGCCCTGATGCGCCGGCTGCTGCTCGTGCTGTTCGTGGCAGCCCTCGCTGCGGGCGCGATCTGCAACGTCATCCTATCGATCCAGTCGCTCGTCGCGACGTTCGTCACCCGCTGAAACAACATGCCGCGGCACCGCTGATACGACGGCGGCCGCAGAAGTTACGTTGATCTCGATGGCTGGTCCGATTAGCGAAGGCACCCGTGCCAGTCGCGCTCGTCGTGTCGGAATGCCCGAACGAGCCGTCTGAGGGTCGGCAGTTGAACACAATGCCCCGGTGAGCCTCGTTGTCGATTGGCTTGACACCGGCCGGCTACGAGCATCAACCAGAGCATGCGGAGCTCGAATCCTAGACCATGCACACATTTTTCAACTCGTGCCGTCATGTCCTATTCCTCTCAGCGGGCTCCATCTGTACGAAAGATGCACCAGCCGCGACTGCTCAGTGGCACATTGAAGATGCTCAGAGGGTAATCTCGACGTGAAAGACTCTCTCGACGAAAAAATTGCGCAACTCCATGTCGCATTGAATCGGACCATTGATGAGCTTGCAAAGCTCCAGACACGCCAGATGGAGACTAGTGATCTCTTGATCGATGCTAGCAATAGTGAACTATCGTTAGATGATGTCAGCGAACTGCAAATAAAGATAAACGAAGACCAAAAAAATATTGCGGAAATATCCGGTTTATTTAAATCTGAAATAGTTGAGTTCGGCTCGCATCAGCGCAGTCGTCGCAAGAGCCCGTAAGAACCGCCTCTCAAGTCGTTGAGCGACAGGCAATAGGGAGTAGTGAGAGCATAGCGCGCACGGGCGGCGAGCGTTCAATTTCGGCCTGTGCGCCAGGCCGCGGATGCGTTATTTGAATGTCTGAGATTGCCGACGTTACCTGACCGGCCGTAGTCTGCAAATTTCTGAACTGCAAGGACAACCTCAAGTCGATTCGCCGCATTTAGCTTTTGTATTAATAATGTCATATAATGCTTCACGGTTTTCTCGGTGATTGCCAACTGCGCACCGATTGCCTTGTTTGAGTATCCCTTCAGGAGCAGCCGAACGATTTGATCTTCGCGGGCGCTCAATTGGGGGTCGCCGATACCCCGCGTTGGATGCTTCCGAAGCGCTCCGATCATTTTACTAGCAACTGTGGGCGTGACAAACGTCTCGCCCCGCTTTGCGCCGACAATGGCACCTTTTAGTTCGTCGGCTGTGCTGCCCTTAAGGACATAACCGTTGGCGCCCGCTTCTAGCGCGTTGACGGCATGGTCGACACGGTCCGATGCCGTGAATGCGATTACGATCATCGACTGCGACTTCCTCCTGATGCGCGCAATGGCATCCAGCGCGTCGCCTGAGATGAGCAAATCTGTGATCAGGACGTCCGGCGCTAGCTGGGTGGCGATGGATACGGCGTCCGCGGCGCATGATCCGCTGCCCAGAACGACATAGCCGTCGCACGATGAAAACAAGCTGGTCAGCCCTTCGCGCATGATTGGGTGACTGTCCACGAAGGCTATTGATGTTGGCCTGATCGCCATTTCCTTCGGGATAAGCTGCTCAGTAAGGTTGGTGGACGAGTTGTCATTAACGGGAAACACTGAGACCTCCGGCTGCGTACCAGCAGTGAAATCGGCCGATCAGTGATCCATACATGACGCAGGGGCCGGCAGGCTTATTTCTTAAAAAATCGTTAACGACCTAAGGATCACTCGGCCCCGCTGGTAAAAGGAAAAGCGGCAGTAATTGCCGGCTACTTAGCCTCCTTCTCGCCATGCCCAGGGATCCGAGGCGCATTGTTGCCGCATCCTTTTTGCGCTTGCTTACGGAAGGGTCGGCTACGGTGGCACGACGGCGATGGGAGGCTCAGCGGCGGCGGCTCATCTCGTGGCGGAGCTCCTGGACCTCTTCCTTGTGGTCAAAGACAGCTCGGGTGTGCACCTCGATCGCCTCGACCAGCTGCCGGGTGGCTGCCGCAGAGGCGGTGGTGGCGATTGCCTGCCCGGTGACCTCAGTCGTGAGGCTCTTGATCGCCTGGCTGTCGAAGAAGTCCGTCGCGACTTCCAGCCCCGCGCGCTGCTGCGCCGGCGCGTCCTTTCCCCTCTTGAACCCGAGGCCGGCAACGAGGCCGACGATCAGGATGACGACAGCGTTGGCGAGCTTCTCGATTTCGATGCCTGCAAGCCATTCCCACATCCCTCAAGGCCTCGCTGCATTCTTTCCGACATCCGACCACGAGCGGTAGACGTTCATGATTTCGAGAAGCACCATCGTCGACCAGCCGATGACGCCGGAGGGCGCCCCGCCGCCGGCGAGGAATGCCATGAGGAAGCCGAGGCTGACCTGCGACCAGATGGCGACGCCCACGACCGATGCGAGAGCCCGGATGTGCGGCGAGAAGGCGAAGCCCTTGAAGGTGCCGTTGATGGTGAGCGCCGCGAGCCGGAGCATGCCGCAGGCCAATGATCACCCACGCCCGGGTCTGCTCCGTCGCCCAGCGCGCCAGGTATTCGTAGGAAGGCGACACCGCGAACATATCGGGCATGGACTGGATCTAAGCCCACATGCCGATCGCCGGCCAGAGCATGACCCATTCCGAGACCCGGATCGGGAAGTGGTCGGCGACGCCGCGGTAGATGCGCAGCACGATCATGGCGCCACCATCAGCGCCCGCAAGGCGATGATCGCCAAGCCTGCGACGAGGCACCACAAGGTCCAGCGGAACGGGCTCAAGACGTTTCGTCCATGAAGCGGCGGTCCGTCGCCCGGTACGCCCCAATCCATGCGGTGACGCCGCCGAATACCGAGGCGAAGATGCCGGTTAGGACGATGATCGCCTGAGGATCGGCCGCCCACTCGGCCGGGAACCACGACGTCAGCGACCAGAGGTAGACGATGCCGGCTCCGATACCGCCGGAGCCGATTGCGGCGCCTCCAGCGCCCTTGTTGGCCTTGTTCGTTGCATCGACAGGAACGAATGATCGGCTCGCTGCGGTTCAAATGGCGCGGCTGGTCGGAACGAACCCCAACCTGCGGTCTTCGCCTTCTTGTTGATGGCCGTATGGGAGACACCATACCAGCGCGCGATGTCCCGAACGCTCATGACACCAGCCCGGTAGTCCTGCTCGACGCAGGCCCAATCGATCGGCTTGTTCTCTTTTGCCATTGGGGTTTCCACTCAGGTTTCCGGCTGGCAACTCACCGACAGGATAAAATCTCTACGTGCGGGGGACGCGGGTTGTAGGCGGCTTGCCATCGTGGACTTTTGACCCGCCCCCGGCCCGCTGTTGGCCTAGAATGCGCGCTGAGCGCGTTGACTGCCTTGGCTGGTGCGATCTCGCCCTACGCCCTGCCGTGCGCTCTCTTGGCCCGCTCCTTGGCGCCTTTGCGCTCATGGCAGCCGTGACAGCGCAGGAGGATGTTCTTCTCGTCCAGGTCGGCACCACCGTCGCGGCGTTCGACTATGTGGTCGCCGTAGATGCGACAGCCTGTTGCTCCGCACTCCTCACGACGTCTGCCGCGCTTGGCGATGACGCGGGCGATGAAGGACCGCCATGTTGGGGAGAGATAGAAGGGTTCGGCCTGCTTGGGTGGTAGCTTGATGCGGGGCTTCAGCATCTCGACCATGGGCTTGATGTTGGTGAGCCTGCCCATCCGTGGCCCTTCTCAGCATTCGAGGAGGTGTATTCTGCCGCCATGGCCTGCATGGATATGGAGGAGGCTGACGCCATGATCGACCCGCTCAATACGTTAGATCGCAAACGGCGGGCCGAGCACCACGGATCGTGATGCACATTCTATCTATCAGACCAACGTCCATCGACATCTTATGCGGTGCAGGTCCACAAAGTTCATTTACGGTGGAGGTAGCTATGCGTCGCGTCGTCCTTTGCAGCTTCCTTGTCAGTATGACTGCTGGCAGTTCCTTGGCGCAGGAGTCGAAAGCTCCCGATGTCGATCCGATCGAGGCGCGCCAAGCGATCATGTCGAATAACGGTGCCGCCGCCAAACTCGGCGGCCAGATGGTGAAAGGCGAAACTCCTTTCGACCCGGCCGCCGCCGGAGTCGCTCTAAGAACAATGCAGTCAGGGTCGCTCGGCTTTGGGTACTATTTCCCAGAAGGCTCGGACACTGGCGGTGACACCGAGGCGGCCCCTGCCATCTGGGAAAAGCCGGAGGAATTCCGCTCAGCTCTCGCCAAGTTCCAGAATGATGCGGCGGCGGCGATCGAAGCGAAGCCGGAGGACTTAGAGGCATTCAAGCAGGCGTTCAGTGCAGTCACGGCTAACTGCAAGAGTTGCCACGATGAATTTCGGCTAGAGAAAAATTAGCCATTCACTCTGAACCGCGGGCTTTACGAAGAGCTCCCTTTGACTCGCCTAGTCCGGCGTCGTGCAGCCTGCCGTAGAACGTTCGTCGCCCGCCTTACGCTCTCCATCTGCCGGTGGCGCCCATGTTCTTTACCCAGCCCAGCGATTAGCTCTAAGAGCAAAAACGCTCTCAGAGAAATCGTATTTTGCCGCTTCGTCCGGACGACAGCACTTTGTCGAGACCAACAATCAGAAGATCATCGCCGTCGTCCAGATTATCACCCACCTGAAGCAGGCGGGGGCCGAACGCACCGAGGTCTTCTTCGTCGGCGGGAACAGCGTGGCCTGCCCCCTGAAAAGTGGTCCTCCCTGAGGTAGGCTTTTAAGCCTTTGGAGGATGTCAGGAATGCCGAGGAAGAAGCACCAGCCTGAAGAGATTGTCGCGAAGCTGAGGCAGGTCGACGTATTGTTGTCGCAGGGGCGTCCGGTGGCGGAAGCGATCCGCACGATTTCCGTAACGCCGTTCACCTACTACCGCTGGCGCAAGGAGTTCGGCGGGCTGAAGAGCAACCAGGTGAAGCGGCTGAAGGACCTGGAGAAGGAGAACGAGCGGTTGCGCAAGGCCGTGTCGGACCTGACGCTGGAGAAGCTGATCCTCAGGGAGGCCGCCTCGGGAAACTGGTGAGCCCCGCCCGCCGTCGCTGCTGCATCGACCACACCATTGCGAAGTTTGGCGTGTCGGAGCGGCTGGCGTGCCGGGTTCTGGGGCAGCATCGATCTACCCAACGCAAGGCGCCGAAGGGACGAGCTGACGATGCCGCACTGACCGCTGCCATTGTCGCGCTCGCGACCCGGTATGGTCGTTACGGCTACCGCCGCATCGCGGCCATGCTGGAGAGCGCCGGCTGGGTGGTAAATGCCAAGCGCGTCGAGCGCATTTGGCGCCGGGAAGGTTTGAAGGTGCCGGCGCGGCAATCGAAGAAGGGCCGCCTTTGGCTGAACGACGGCTCCTGCCTTCGGCTTCGACCAGAACACCCCAACCACGTCTGGTCCTACGACTTCGTCGAGGATCGCACCCACAACGGCCGGAAGTTCCGCATGCTGAACGTGATCGACGAGTTCACCCGGGAATGCATCGCGATCAGGATCGATCGGAAGCTCAAATCCACCGACGTCATCGACGTCCTGTCCGATCTCTTCATTCTAAGGGGCGTGCCTGGACATGTTCGTTCGGACAACGGCCCGGAGTTCGTCGCCAAGGCGGTGCGGGAGTGGATCACGGCGGTTGGCGCGAAGACGGCGTTCATCGAGCCGGGCAGCCCGTGGGAGAACGGCTATTGCGAAAGCTTCAACTCCAAGCTCCGCGACGAGCTCTTGAACGGTGAGCTGTTCTACAGCCTGGCGGAGGCACGGATCGTCATCGAATGTTGGCGTCAGCACTACAACACTCGGCGCCCGCACTCTGCCCTCGGATACCGCCCGCCAGCACCAGCCGCTGTGGTGTGGCCGGCTGCGCCAACCCAACCGGCTTCGCCGGCCACCTCAACCGTGGCCGTCAAGCCCACAATGCATTAGATTCAAACCGGATCACCTAACGGGGGCAGGCCAAGCGTGGTCATCCAAGGCGCGATCAGCGATGTTTAAAGCGCCTATGGCCGGAGCCTGGCGCGCGGATCTGAACGTCGAATAAACGCCCCATTCGCGGGCGGTTCACCCTCAGCCGCCAATACGTCCTGCCGTGGCTGCAGCGTCCCGTCCCTTTCGCTGCAGCCGTAAAGGTCGGGTCGTCCCCAAGGCGATCCGACCTTATTTTTTTGACCACGAAGGCCCTTGAGTCTGTTTTTGCATTTCCATCGGAGCGGGCATTGACGTCAGAGCAGGAACTCTGGGCGGCCGTGAACTCGATGTTGGATTCGCTCGATCCCGTAGTGCAGGCCTATGGCGGGCTGGATCCATACGCGATCATCGATCTGCTATCCGAAGAGCTGGATGTTCCGCACGAGACGATCGAGGCGATGCTCCGGGATGAGGCAAGCAGGAGAAATCCGCTTGCTTCCCGTGCAACGGCCTACCGAGCACTGACGCAACATGATGCCCTGCACCACCTAGCGTCCGACTTTGCAGCTGCATTGGCTTGCCGGCGCTACCGAGAACGCTCTCTCGCCGGATCATCGCCGCGGGTATTCGTCTTTTCATCCATCGGCTTTTCGATGGCGTGACTGAGAGCGCCCCTGTCCTCTTTGGACGGGAGCTTCTTGCCCATGTCCAGATCCGGCGACTCTGGATCTTCGAAGACGCTGTTTTCTTTTGAAGCGTCGCTCTTGGTAATCGACATCGACATCTCTCCTCTGGATCTGAGAGGAAGGCCGCAGGAGCCCGGACGTTCCGGACACGAAAAAGGCCCGCCGCAGCGAGCCCGAAATGACGAAGGCGGCAGCCCTGATCGGACTTCCGCCTGTTCGTCTATCTGCACTTAAGTGGTTCCCGATGTCAAGCAGCCTTGCGATGCGCGGCGGCCGTCCCCTTCGAGGCCAGATTCCAGACCTCGGCCAGGCGATCCAGGGCGTGGCGCAAGGCCACTGCCGCTGAAGGCCGCCGCACCTTCGTAATTACCGCAATCTCGCGAAGCGACTGACCCTGTCCGCAAACCGACCGCACAAGCCAATATTCGGCCGGCCCGGTTTCTCGAGCCGCCAGAGCCAGGTCGCGGCCAGCTTGCATACGGCTCTCGCTCATCACGTCGGCCCGCCCACCGCCGCCATCGACGCGCTCCTTGATGTCGCCTGGTGATGGCGCGCCGGCCATGACCCGCTCGTTCAGCATGCGAAAGCCTCGGCGGCGGCAGTCTGCGATGGCGTGGTCGTCGCCCGCGACTTCAACGGGACGAGCGGGCTCTCATCCGCATTGCGAAGCACATGGACCTTTCGAGGGTTCGTTCGATCGTTCGCGTGGGCCGTTGTCCGGTACGCTTTGTCTACTTCGGCCATTTCGACATTGAGGCGAGGTGACCGCGCTGACCGCTTCATCATCCGTGCCGCATATCGCGCACCGCTCGCCGTCTGCGTTCCGACCTTCGCCGTCACGTCCCGCACTTCCGCCCGCGCCCCTCATTCCGTTCCCCTCGTCAGCAGCGCCGGGAGTGGCGGGTGGTCCTCGGCCCTCGATACCTTGCCGTGATCCGCGAACAAGGCAGGCAGCAGGTAGTCCGTCCGCTCAACTCAGAGAGAGGGATACCCCAGCGCGATAGCGTTGCAGCAGCAGCCAAGATACGAATCCGACCCAAGCCACCAACATCAGCCCAAGAAGCCGCTCATAAGCGCCGTCCCAGGCGGTCGGCACGTAGAGAAACACCGGAGCGAGGACTAGCCATGCCGCTCCCAAGGCGAGGCTGAAAACGCCCCACCGGAAATTGATCCGCGTCAACCCGGATGCCGCGGTAAGCAGCACGAGAAGGAATACTCCGGCCAAAAGATAGGTTGCATAGGTGTGAATGTCCGCGCCCTGGTTCGTCGTTCCGGCATAGCCGTTAAAAAACGCAATGACGACGACGTCGATGCCCAGCAGCATCAGAAGGACCCCGGCGGCCAGCCAGTTCTGAGGTGCCCCAGCCGCCAGCGGAAGAAGCCAATCCCGCAAGCCACAAGCGCGGCAGCAAAGCCGTAGAGCCCCACATCCTGGATCCACGCATATCGACCGACCGCAAGGGCACTGATCGTCTCGCTGATGGGATTGTGCGCCTCGACGACGATGATGCCGGCAAGATTAGCGATCACCACGGCGACAGCCCGACCATGCCGACGATTCCGCAAGTCCTGAGCATGTCGTCGGGACTCGTCGCCTTCGCCGGTCCGTCTTCTGCCGTCTCATGGCCATATCCTATTCCAAGTTTTCTGTTTTCCGGCGAAGGACCGCCGCAAGGGCAACGGCAGACCGGAGCAGCCATTAGTTTCCTGGCGAATCGACCGGCTCTTTCTCGCGATCCCTGCGACACAGGCGAAAGGATGGCGCAGACCACCGCCATTCGCTGACTTGCAGGACAGGAGGGCAGCGGACCAGCCAGCAGCTGTTAGCTTTTCAGCGGATGACGCTGACGAACAAGGCAACACAATCCGCTGAAGACCGTCATGAGCTCGAATGCAAACAGGGGCCCCGTTGCCGGAGCCCCTGCTTGTAGACGTCGAATTAGGTATTAGCCGTCAATCTGCTTCTGGACCGCCTGGGCGAGTGCTTCGGAAGACGACGTTGCATCGCACGTGGCCTCGCCGGCTTTCTTCTGCTCCGCCAGAACATTGGCATTTACGCCGCAAACGGTCGCTGCGACGCCCACCGGAACCTGAACTTGCGTGACGTCCACCAGATCGGCGACCTCGACGTTCAGGTCGTTTGCGATCTCCTGAAGCACGACGTCGCCCAGAGAAACGGTCACGAGGCCTTCGGAGGTGCTGTTGTTACCGCCGCCGCCGGCGTTGCCGGAATTTCCCTGAGCGAAGGCAGAGCCTGCCAGAGCGAGGACGAGAACGGCTGCGGATGTTGTGGTCTTGAACATGGTATGTTGTCCTAATGGTCTTCGTCCCTGTCGAGGACCACAATCGTTCAACACCGGATCAGTTCCGGCAGCATACCACCCGCGATGCCGCCGACACCTGAGGCAGCGGACAGATCGCCAAGATCGCGGCATTCGTCCTCCGGCGTCGGCGACATTGAGAGCGAGGGAACCTGTCAGCGGATCGTTGGCGGTTCACCGTGCGCCTGCGCCGGCACCGTCAGCTGTGCTCCGTTGGCGGCTTCCTCGTTCTTCTGGCGCTTGCGCCGCGCCAGGATGTTCAGGAACTCGACCAGCGCCGAGAAGGCCATCGCCGCGTAGATGTAGCCCTTCGGCACATGGAAGCCGAAGCCGTCGGCGATAAGCGTCGTGCCGATCATCAGCAGGAACCCGAGCGCCAGCATCACGATGGTCGGGTTCGCCTCGATGAAGCGTGCCAGCGGATCGGCCGCCAGCAGCATCACCAGCACCGCGGCAACCACCGCGATGACCATGATGCCGATCTCGTCGGTCATGCCGACGGCTGTGATGATGGAGTCCACCGAGAACACCAAGTCGAGCAGCAGGATCTGGACGATGGCCGCGCCGAAGGTGATCGAGACGGCGTTTCCGACCATCGTTTCCTTGTGGTCGACCGGATCGACGGAGTGGTGGATCTCCCGGGTCGCCTTCCAGACGAGGAACAGGCCGCCGGCGATCAGGATGATGTCGCGCCAGGAGAAACCGTGGCCGAACGCCTCGAACAGCGGTTCGGTCAGCTGCACGATGAAGGCGACGGTCGACAGGAGGCCGAGCCGCAGGATCAGGGCGAGGCCGATGCCGACACGGCGGGCCTTCTGGCGCTGCGCCTCGGGGAGCTTGTTCGACAGGATCGAGATGAAGATGAGATTGTCGATGCCGAGGACGATCTCCATGACCACCAGTGTCGCCAGGGCGACATAGGCGGTGGGATCAGCAAGGAAGTCGAACATATCGGCCACGGCAGGCTCCGGTCACTCGAGAGAAAGCCCTCGTGCGACGCCGTCGCTGGGGCCAGGGCTGGGCCTAAATGGTGCCAGGGACGGCTCAGAACCAGCCAGCTCATCAAAAAAAGGGATGCCAAAGTCCGCAGATCGCTCGACCGGCATCCCCGCTGCACCAAACACACAGCTCCCGGCGAGAACCGACGCGCCGGCAGAGAGAGGATGTGGGGTGGGGCTAGTTGCAGTCCGTAGCTCCGGACGCGGACCCAGCAGCTCCGTAGGCCGCCGGTCTGTGCAAGAACAACGGATGGAAAGGCACTCTGCAGGCTCGAAGACACAAGACCGCCAGGAAGATTGGTGATCCACAATTTGCACGGCCATGATCCGTCGTGGTTATTTGTTTCGCGCCCGCCAACGCGCGACGAGACCTCACTGAGGCTTTCCTGCGAGCCGGCGACGCATAGCTGACTAGACGGCTATCCAAGGTTTTCTTGATCGCGAGCTCCCTTAGGGCTGAGCTTGGTCTTGCAACTCCGGCGTAGGGGAGCGAGCGGTGATGACCGGCAATCCTGATCTGCGCGAAATGGGCCTTACCCCCTCGCGCATCCTCCTTATGCAGCGCATGAACGAAGGTCCCGAAGAGGACTGTGTCGGGCTCGAGATCAACGAGATGACAGGGCGGGAACTGCGGGCGGCGGATTATCTGACAGGGGCTAAATTCGCTGAGGTCGTCCCGGGCTGGCGCATGTCATTCTGGTATCGGCTCACGGCTCGCGGCCGCCAGATGCTGCGGACGCTTGCAGCACTTGGGTTCTAAGCTACGCGCAGATCTTTCAGGCTCCGCTCACTCTGCGGGATCGTGCGTATAGGTTCGGATGTAGGATTGAAGGCGTTAACCTGGATCTGCGAATGGTGCAGGCGTGACCTCGCTCTCACGCTGTCACGCGCGGTCGAGCTGTGGGGCCGCGACCAGCAGTTTATTCGGTGGAACGTGCCGGTCTGCTGCGTTCGTTGCGGCAGTCGAAACGTCAGTGCGCGAGTGGGCGCAAATTCTCACAACGCACCAAATGCCGGCGAGCGGTTCCTACACACATGATCCGTCGTCTGCTCTCTCGCCTGATTCGACGTCGACCCGAGATCCGGCGGGAGGCAACTGTTCTGCTCACCATGCACGAAAGTCCACAGCACGCCTGGCTTGCGGCGCGTGATCGGCGGGAAGCGGCGCAGAAGGATGCGCGGTGGTCGGAGGATCGGGAAATTCAGCGGCTCAGCCGCTACTGGAACAGCGTCATGCGCGAGATTGAGCGGCAGTCCGGCTACTCGCACCAACCGGATACCGCGACGCGGTATCTGGAGCGCTAGTGCAGTTGCAGCTCCCCAAATGGAAGGCCGGTTATCGCGCTACAGGCAGGACTTCAGGCGGGTGACAGCGCCTTCGCGAGGATAGCTCGCACTCGCAGTAACCTGGAAAGCCGACGCGCCTCTGCAGCTTCCCAGCCGAGTCCCCAGCGGTCGCAGTCGCAGGCATGCTGCCAGAGGGACGCAGCGTTGATCTCCAGTTCGAAGACCGTAGCTTCGCCATCGAATTCGGCTGGTCGGAACGGGTCATGGAGATGCGTGTCGAGCATGCTTCCAGCCTATAGGAGCGTGAGGCTCACTGCGACCCCGTTCCGGCAGAAAACAGGGGATAACCGCTGCAGTGCGGCTTCGCTGCACCAGCAGGTGCGTAGCTGCCTAAGAGCGCCCGTTAACTCTTCCTTAAGATTTCAACAACTTGCCGTCCGCGTTCAGGTATAGATCGCCGATCGACCTACGCAGGTTATCTTAAACGGGAGCTTTTTGATGTCGGACGCGCTTCATGCGGCAACAGATCCAGAGATGGCTGATTACCTCAGCAACGAATTGAATCAAGTTTTCACGAACGGGATCAAGCGCGAGGTCAAGGCAGTGTCTGTATCTGGTCCGTCTTCACCCATTGAGCACACCAATACTTCGTCGAAATCAGAGGACGAGGCTGCACGTCTGCCGCGCCGGATCAATGGTGGCTTCCAGGGACTCAGCGACGACCTAGACCAGCATTCCCGCAGCTGGCGCAACGCCGCCCGCCTGCTGGATCAGCTCCGCCCTCAAATGGAAGCGGCGGAAGCGGAGCGCGACCGGCTGCAAGCAGCCCTCGCCAAGATCGTCCCCGAGGTCGACGAAAGCCAGAAAAACCTCTCGTCGATGATTGAGAGGGCAAAGGCCGGGGACATCTCGGGAGATCTCGGGGCCAGATTCGGGCGATCCCTGACGAAGCTGGACGAACTCGAGAAAACTGCTGAAGCGCTGACTGCAAATCATCTGGCCCTGCGGTCGGTTTGGGAGCAGTACGCGCGGACCGTCCTGCAGGCACAGCGGTTGCGCGAGACTTATCGCAGCAATTGACCCCGCCAATCATGAAGGCAGAGTCCGGCCCGATCTGAGACGGTCCCCTTTTGCCATTATCGTTCAGCGGTGTTGATCAGTCCGGAGACGGCCACGGCCAGCACTATTCAGGCCTGCCGTCTTGCGCCCCGCTGTCCTACCGGTGAGCTCCGATGCCGAAGCATCGGACCTCCTTGGTGCGTTCGATATTTGCGCAACATCAAACGGAGCGACCACGCGGCGATCCTGCGCCTTTTCCAGAAAGCAGTCTATGCATTGAAATCGCCACCGGTGCTGCTGTTCGGATTCCCCCTTTCTCCGCGGACCACGATGCGCAGCACGTTATCCGGCAGTGGCCGCTGCAGCGCGCTCGTCTCTGCCCAATCCGCCCGCATCCACACGTCGATCTCTTCCGGCTCCGTCAGGATCACCGGCATCGCCTTCGGGTGGATCGGCGCGACCACGGCGTTCGGCTCGCAGGTCAGGAAGCCGTAGAGGTCGGCGTTGACCTCCCCTTCCCTCACCTTCCGCACGCTCGTCCAGTTCGTCCAAATCCCGGCGAAGACCATCGAGGGCCGGCTCTCGTCGCGCGCGAACCGGGATCGGCACCTTCTTGCCATCGATCGTGTCGTATTCGCAGAATGAGGTCAGCGGCACGACGTAGCGGTTGGCCGGCCCGAGCCAGCGGCGCCAGTGCGGGCTGTTGGTGAGACGGATGTTAGTCACGCCGGGGTTGGTCTTCTTGCCCTCGAGCGCGAACTTCGGCGACGGCATGCCCCAGCGCGCCATCGTCAGCTCGCGCACGCCGTCCTCGCCATTGCGGACGATCGGCGCCGCCAAGCTGGCACAGACCGGCGACGGACTGATCGCGATCGCGGCAACCTTCGTCTCCTACGGCCTCACCGAGATGATCCAGTGCTACGGGTTCCTCGCCGTGTTCGTCACGGCGTTGACGCTCCGTCATGCCCAGCGCGACCACGACTTTCACCGCGAGATGCACGACGTCACCGAGCAGATCGAACGGCTGGCGATGATGATGCTGCTCGTCCTGTTCGGCGGCGCGCTTGTCACCGGCCTCCTGGCTCCGCTCACCTGGGTCGACGCCCTCGCCGCCGTCGCATCCTGCTCGTCGTCCGACCGGTGACCGGCCTTGTCGGACTGCTCGGGCTGCGCGCCTCCTGGAGCGAGAGGCTCACCCTCGCCTTCTTCGGCATCCGGGGTGTCGGCTCGTTCTACTATCTGGCCTACGGACTCAACCACATGGAGGTCGAGGGAGCCGAGCGCCTGTGGGCAATCGTCGGCCTCGTCGTCCTGATGTCGGTCCTGCTGCACGGGCTGACGGTCACACCAATCATGCGGATGCTCGATCGGCTGAGGGGGCGAGATCCGGATGCCGATGACGCAATTCCCCCGCCCGGCTTTCAAGGCCCCGCCGCCTGAACCACAGGTCGCCCTTGAGTGGAAGTCATCCGGCGTGATCGCCGCGGTGCCGGCGCAGGGCACGCCCCGGCTGCGATCCTGACCATTGTGGCCAGGGTGACCGAGGCCAGGGTCGCGCAGGCCAAGGGCGGGCACGCGACGGCGTCGAGCATACTTGCGGAATGACCGCGACGCCTGTTTGGTGCCGCCTTTATTGGACGGGGCAAGGCAGAGGAGGAGTTCCGAGCGGCCCTCCAACGCCCGACAATCGCTGGGTGGCGACGAGATTACTGCGGGCGTCCGTGATGCGGGGCGATGTTGGGCCTCCAAGGAGTCGCACATCCTGATGCAGAAGAGCTGGTTCCGCGCCGCGCCGCCCGACCCCGGCAGTTGTGAAGAGGGTCGGATACGAAAAAAGCTCGCGCCGCCCGGGAGGGCGACGCGAGCTTCGGTCTCACGACTAGAGTCTGGAAGAGTTATCGGACCACGTAGACGACCTGGCGGTTGCTTGGGTCGACGAGGACCGGCTGACCATTCACGTAGACGTAGCTGTATTCGTAGTCCGGAATGGTCTGAAGTTCGACCGCTTCTGGAAGCTGCGCGCCTACCACGGCCTCACCGTCGAGATAGACCGTTTCGACCGGGTTCGACCGGACATACTCGATGCGCTCTTCCGGCGGGTTGAGCGCCGCGCCGGCCACGAGGCCGGCCGCGCCGCCGACGGCAGCGCCGATCGGCCCGCCGACGATGGCACCGATGACCGCACCCGTCGCCGCGCCGCTGACTTCACCGGCGCCGCCGCTGTCCTCGTAGGTGACGACCGGATACTCAGTACGGCGTTCGGTGACGACGACGGTCTGGCCGCCCACGTCGGCCGTCAGGTACTGGCTGTAGGCCCAGCCCGACTTGCCGTCGACGGTAACGCGGCACCAGACACCGCTATCGGTGCAGCCTTCCAGCGTCGCCGCTTCGCCGTTAGCGATGACGCCGACGATGTCGTAGTTCGGGCCGGGGCCGGAACGGACGTTGAGGTCGGTCGTCGCCGAGACGCCCGTCTGGGTGGCGGTGGTGGTGGTGACGCTCGTCTGCCCGGCGGCGGGCTCGCTGGTCTGCGCCGCGGCAGGAAGGGCGGTCGCCGTGAGCAGGGTAGCCGCGCTGGCCGCAAGAATCGTGCGCAGTGTCATTTCATGTCTCCCAAAACTGGCATGCGCTTCTCCGAGTCGGAAGCGCTGTCCGAGCCGCTAACAGGGGGCATGACCGTCCGGTTCCGGTCGCCGCAAGGGCCGCCGCAGCGGATCGTCCGGCGTTCATCCGAGGTTCATCAACATGACCATCAATTACGGTCTAACCTGTTGTAACAATTAACGAAGGGACAGGAGCGGATAAAAATCTGTCCGACTTCGGCCACGGAATGACCTTGGTGCCGGACGGTCGTTGGTCGCGCTCGCCCAGAGCCAGCGACTGCAAGTACCAGCTATCGACCGGCAGCGATTTGACGCTGCATTTCACTTCGTTCGCGCCCGAGCGCTGGATTGCAGAACTCGCCGGCGATCCAACGACAAGCCGACGCCATGACGTCGTAGCCGCTTTTTCCTGAAGACGATGCGGCCTGTCCTCCTGCCTCAGGTAATCGAGGGCGTTCCCTCTATTCACGGCGAGTGAGTGCGCCATCTCCTGGCCCGATACGTTGGAAACGCCGATGCAGGATGCAGGAAATGGACCGCCGGTGACTGGCATTCCCGAAAGCGTCGATTCCGAAACGGTCGAAGTATCCAAAGCCGAACCCGATATACGCGGCGAGGCGAGCCAAACCCGAACTGCGTTTGTCGTGCTCGCGAAGGCGCTAGCCGCCGACACCGCCCGCCTCGGCCGTTGGCTGACTGCTATGCTCCTGCCCGTTATCGCTCGGCTGCGTGAGGGCCTTTCGCGTCTGCCGTCGTTCACCGCTGTGAAAGACCACCCGCGCTGGGCGGGCTTCCTCGGGTCAGCGGCACGGGGACCCGGGTACGCGCGCTCGTTGCTGCGAGGGCGCTCGACGAAGTCACCGCACGGCAAGCCGAGCATTCGCCGCGTGCTCTCGGGCCTGGCGATCGCCTTCGTCGGGGTGTTCCTTCTAGTCATTGCCAGCGCGGTCTGGGCGCTCCACGACGTTCCGCTGGCCTCGGTGATCAGTGGTACGACCGAGCCCACCGTCGTCCTGGAGGCTTCTGATGGCCAGGCGATGGTGCAGAAGGGCCCCTATCAGGGTAGCTACGCCGAATTGGCCGAGTTCCCGGAACACTTGGTCCACGCGGTTCTCAGCATCGAGGATCGCCGCTTTTACAGCCATTTCGGGGTCGATCTGCGGGGGATAGGCAGGGCGTTCGTTCGCAATGTCTTCGCCGGAGAGGTTGTCGAGGGCGGCAGCACGATCACGCAGCAGCTCATCAAGGTCCTCTATCTGGAACGCGACCGCACCCTGAAGCGGAAAATTCAGGAGGTTTTCCTCGCCTTCTGGATCGAGAACAGGCTGGGAAAGGATCAGGTCCTTACCCGCTATCTCAACAACGTCTATCTCGGCGCGGGCGCGACCGGCATGCCAGCGGCGGCGCTGGTCTATTTCGGGAAATCCGTCGGCGAACTGACGCTGGCAGAGAGCGCCATGCTGGCCGGACTGATCCGGGCCCCTTCCCAGCTCAACCCACTCGAGAATCTGGATGAAGCCAAGGAACGCGCCGCAGTCGTTCTCGCGGCGATGGAGGATGCCGGATACCTGGACGAAGCGGCGACCACCATCGCGCAGACGGCTTCCGCGGAACTAAGCCCCACGCGTCCTGACATGAGCGCCGGCACGTGGTTCGCGGACTGGGTAATGGCGGAAGCGCGGGAAATTGCCGGGCCATTCCGCGGCACCATCCGGGTGAAGACGACCCTCGACCCGCATCTGCAATCGCTCGCCGAGCGGGCAGTCACGGACGCTCTCGACACCGTGGGTAGAGCACAAGGTGTATCCCAGGCAGCGCTCGTTGCGCTGCGTCCCGACGGTGCGGTGGTGGCAATGGTCGGCGGGCGGAACTACGAGGCGTCCGAGTTCAACCGGGCGGTGACGGCAAAGCGGCAACCGGGTTCCATCTTCAAACTCTTCGTCTATTACGCGGCCCTTCGCCAGGGACTTTCGCCGAACGACCGGATCGAGGACGCGCCGATCGAAATCGATGGGTGGGCGCCGGAAAATTTCGGCGGCAAGTTCCACGGCCGGGTGACCCTGGCCGAAGCCTTCGCCCGTTCGCTCAACGCCGCCACCGTGCGCCTGGCCATGGAGGTCGGCATCGACGAGGTCATTGCGGCGGCGAAAGACCTCGGCGTCGATGCCCCGCTCGCAGCGCTGCCGAGCCTTGCTCTCGGCGCGTCCGAAGTCAGCCTCCTGGACCTGACAGGTGCCTACGCGTCGGTCCGGGCGGGTCGCACACCCATAGAACCTTGGGGCATCCGTACCTTTGCGGCGGACGAGCAGAGCCAGAGCTTTCGTGTCGGACCATCGATACTACCCCAGCGCGATCTCGCCGAGCATCACGAAAGTCTGGTTTCGCTGCTCCAGCTCGTCGTGGAACGCGGTACCGGACGGGAAGCCGCGTTGGACGGGTTTGCGGCTGGCAAGACCGGAACCAGCCAGGACTCGCGCGATGCGTGGTTCGTCGGCTTCAACGAGGCGCTGACAGTGGGAGTGTGGGTTGGCAACGACGACGGCACGCCCATGAACGACGTTACCGGGGGGCAGATTCCGGCTTCCATCTGGAAGACCTTCATGAACGCCGTCGCAGTTGCGCCCTCGCCGGCGGGACCAGTGTCGTCGACCATGGAGCCGCAAGCGGTCCCATCGACACCACCTGATACACAGACGCCGCCGTCAAGCATTTTAGATCTGATGGCAGGAACGGGCATCCAAGATGCGGCGCAGGTCGGGCCCTCGTGCAACGTCCGCGCTTGCTCTCGGGCATATCGCTCGTTCCGGTCATCGGACTGCACGTTCCAGCCCTATCGAGGCCCCCGCAAGCTCTGTGAGAGGTAAGCCCCCTCTAGGGGGACCAACGGAGCGGCGGCTGTCATGCGGAGGGCTCGACCCGCGCTGGTCACTGACAGTCAGCTCGGCCGTTGTGGCATCTCGCCCGGAGCCGTCATTCCACCGTCAGCGGACTGGGATCCGCGGGGTCCCACCGGATCGTCCAGAATTCCGAGATAGCCTGGTCATCCAGTTTCAAAACGCAACGGACCTCCGGAGAAGATCCGGGTTCCGCACGGACATCGAGGAATACCCGCCACCCTTCGAGGGGAAGATTGCGCAGAACGGTGGACGCCATAATTTCGGCGTTCGTCGCGCCGGCATCCACTCTTAGTTCCACATCAGGCGCGAGCTCCTTGAGAGGGCCACCCGAAAAGTCGATGACGAACTTGCGCAGGGTGGGATCCGGACTCGAGGCGATGCCCCCTACCCCGGTGTAAGTGCCTACCACGCGTGCAAGAACCGGTGCGACCGGCGGACGCGGGCCCCAGTGCAGGCGATACTGGAAGAAAAACTCCTCGTTTGGAACCGGAGCCACATCCGGCGTCCAATAGGCGACGATATTGTCCTGCGTCTCGTCCGGCGTCGGCAACTCTACAAGGCGGACCTCTCCTGATCCCCAACCTCCCACCGGTTCGACCCAGAGGCCCGGTCGCAGATCGTAGCGCGCCTCGAGATCGAGATAGTGGTTGAAGTCGCGGTCGCGCTGAACGAGGCCAAAGCCCTGGATATTGTCGTCCGCGTAGGCGCTGATCTCGATCGCCTCCGGATTGCGAAGCGGCCGCCATAGCCAATCGTTCGCACCGGTGCGGATCGACAGGGCTTCCGAGTCATGGATCTGCGGCCGGAAATCGGAGAGACTCCCACGATCGGCTTCGCCCCGCATGAACATGCTGCTGATCGGAGCCAGTCCGATATTGTCGATCTTCCGACGTGCGAACAGCGACACTGAGATGTCCATGACGGTGGACTCCCCGGGCGCCAGCACGAAGCGATAGGCACCAGCCACGCTTTCGCTGTCGAGCAAGGCATGGAGGGTTACGCTGCTGTCCCCGGGGGTGGGCTTTTCGAGCCAGAACGACTCGAAATACGGGAACTCCTCCCCCGGCAGGCCGGAGCGGATGGCAAGGCCTCGAGCCGACAGGCCGTAACGCGAGCCCAGGCCAATCCCTCGGAAGTAGCTTGCACCGAGGAAGACCGCGAACTCGGAAATGTTCAGGCCGTTCATGGGGTAATGCAAACGGAGCCCGGCGAAGGCCGGGTCGGCAACCGCCCGTATCGCCTCCGCCTCATCGCCGAAGTCGAACATGTCCGGGAGGAAACGGATCGGCCGGGCGGCGCCTTCCGCAACCTCGAACAGCGCCACCTCATGTTTGAACAGGCCGCCGACATGGAAGAAGTCGGCCTGGAACGCCAGGTCGTTGCGATCTGACCAAAGGGCGCGGGACGGATTGAAGCGGATCGATCGATACTGGTCATAGGTGAGATCGCCAGCGACAACCGGCTTTGGCACGTATGGCTCCAAGGCCAGACGCCTTGCCCGCTCTCGTACCTGTCGAGCGATCCCGCTGTATCCGACCGTGCGCGCTCCCTCCTGCGCTGCGGCACTCTCGAACCCCGTAGATGCCGCGCAGAGGCCACCGAGAAAGACACGCCTTGAAAGCTTCGTTTCTGCCATCAGCCTTCTTTCAGATTAAGCGGTTAGGAGAACGTGGCACGAAGGCGAGGTTCTCCCGCGGTGTCCTCCGACACCGCATTGGCACTGCTCCAGGTGGACATTGAACCTTTCGAATGCACTTCCGCCGGCTGGCGCCATCAGACGGGCAATCACGTTTCATCCTAACGTTCAGCGCGTATCAGCGGGGTGATCCGGCGGATGGCGACGCGCCGGTTTTCACGTTCGGCTTCAGTCGTCTGCAGCTTTAGATGTTGCTCGCCATAGCCCTGGGTCACAAGGTTTTCAGGAGGAATGTCAAAGTCTTCCGACAGTGCCACGGCGACCGCTTCGGCCCGGCGGTCGGACAAGAGCAGGTTTGCTTCGTCCGAGCCCACGGCGTCGGTGTGGCCTTCGATCAGGAAGATCTCATCTGGACTGTTTGCGATGGTTTCCTCGAGGGCGAGCCCGACGCTGTCCAATGCGTCGAGTTCCTCCAGACCCACGACAGCGCTGCCGAAGGCGAAGTTGATCGTGTCGAGATCGACCCGCCGCACCTTGTCGCGCAGGCGGTTGCTGTAGCGTACCTCGTCCAGCGAATAGATGCGTTCCACATCCTCGACCGGCGGCGCCGTCAGCGCTGCCTCCACCTGGCGCTGCGTCGCAACCCGAGTTTCGACGACGTATTCCTTCTGCGGGATTTCAAGGACGAGTGGCGGCAGGGGGGCAATCTCGGCGTAGTACCGGCGATCGCCGAACGCCAGGTCGGGCTGAGGCTCCTCGAAACCGAGATTGTCGATCAAGACGATCTCATCGCCGTTCGCCAAGATGCGCGTCCGCAACACAATGTCGCCGTAGGCGTTGCGCACGGTTTCGACGCGCACCCCGTTCCCGCGGAAGACGGTGGTGAGGGTCTCGCCATTGCCCAGATCCTCGACCTCGACGTCGCGTGCCCTGGACAACAGCCGGTCGCCTTCCTGTTCCGGCTGGATGATGAGCTGATCGCCGAGCTGAATGATGATCCGGTCACCTTGCCGCTCGACGATCTCGCCGCGGTCACCACGATCATTCCGGCGCTCCCGCCGTCTCTCGGGTCGATTGTCGCCGCGTAGGGCCTCCCCGTCGCGGCGCTCGACCGCCACACCATCCCTGCGACGCTCCTGCCGCCGTTGCCGGCGCTCGGACCGTGCGCCCGTTCCGAACCCGTCGTCTCGCTGACTGCCTTCAACTTGCTCGCGCTCGCGCTCAAGTTTTCTCTGTAGTCGCCGCAGTTCATCGAGCTCCTCGGATCCTCCTTGTATCTGCAGCTGCTGCTCCACCGTCGTTGTAGCGGCGGCGTCCGGCGCGACGGTACTTGCCGGGCCAGGGTCTCGGTTTTCACGTCGTAGCTCACGCGCGCGTCGGCGATCTTCGCGAGCGTCCGCGGACGACTCTCCCGGCGTCGGCGACGAACTAATCGAAGAAGGCTGGGAGACCGTCGGTGTGGCTTCGCGCTCTTTCTGCCTGCGCCCGCGCTCCTGGCGGCGTTCTTCGCGAGCGGACGTTGGCTGTCCCGTGGCGGGCAGGCTCTGGCCCACCGTGTTCGCTGGTGCGGCCGTAGGAGGGGGTGCAGACTCCGCCGGCACGGGTTCCCTAGCCACTGTCGAGGGAACGCTTGCATCCGGCTGCGCCGCGGCTCCTGCAGGCTCTTCCCGCCGCTCGTCGCGTCTGCGCTGTCTGTTTAGGCGACGTTCTTCGCGGACGTCCGTCCGCCCGTCTGCAGCGGGGACAGCCTCCCCAACCGGCGCCGACGCAGGGTTCACCGGCGCGACTTGCTGAGATGCCGCCTCGGGAACGGGTGCCACAGGCACCTGAGGATTTGATGGATTGGGTGCAATCTGGGCCGGTTGTTCGGCAGCTCTCGCGGGCCCTTCGCGACGGTGTTCGCGTTCTCGGCGACGCTCCTCGCGGGCATCGAGAGGTAATTCGACGTCAGTCTCCACGGCCTCGACTGCGGCGCCTTCAGCCTTAGTCCGGGCTGCCTCGGCTGCTGCAGCTTCCTGCTCGGCGGCGGCCTGAGCGGCAGCTTCCTGTTCGGCGGCAGCGGCTGCCTCCTGCGCCAGACGGGCGGCCTCTTCCTCCGCGACACGGGCTGCCTCGGCCGCTGCAGCTTCCTGCTCGGCCGCGGCCCGGGCGGCAGCTTCCTGTTCGGCGGCAGCGGCTGCCTCCTGCGCCAAGCGGGCGGCCTCTTCCTCCGCGACACGGGTTGCCTCGGCGGCGGCTTCCTGCTCGGCGGCGGCCTGGGCGGCAGCTTCCTGTTCGGCGGCAGCGGCTGCCTCCTGCGCCAGACGGGCGGCTTCTTCATCCGCGACACGGGCTGCCTCGGTGGCGGCTTCCTGCTCGGCGGCGGCCTGGGCGGCAGCTTCCTGTTCGGCGGCAGCGGCCGACTCCTGCGCCAGACGGGCAGCCTCCTCCTCCGCGACACGGGCTGCCTCGGCGGCTGCGGCCTCCTGCTCGGCGGCGGCCCGGACGGCAGCTTCCTGTTCGGCGGCCGCCGCCGCTTCCTTAGCCAGACGGGCCGCCTCCTCCTCCGCGACACGGGCTGCCTCGGCTGCTGCGGCCTCCTGCTCGGCGGCGGCCCGGACGGCAGCTTCCTGTTCGGCGGCCGCCGCCGCTTCCTTAGCCAGACGGGCAGCCTCCTCCTCCGCGACACGGGCTGCCTCGGCTGCTGCGGCCTCCTGCCCGGCGGCGGCCTGGGCAGCAGCTTCCTGTTCGGCGGCGGCCGCCGCTTCCTGAGCCAGACGGGCCGCCTCCTCCTCCGCGACACGGGCTGCCTCGGCGGCTGCGGCTTCCTGCTCGGCAGCGGCCTGGGCAGCAGCTTCCTGTTCGGCGGCGGCCGCCGCTTCCTGAGCCAGACGGGCCGCCTCCTCCTCCGCGACACGGGCTGCCTCGGCGGCTGCGGCTTCCTGCTCGGCAGCGGCCTGGGCGGCAGCTTCCTGTTCGGCGGCGGCGGCCGCTTCCTGAGCCAGACGGGCAGCTTCTTCCTCAGCGACGCGGGCTGCCTCGGCCGCTGCGGCCTCCTGCTCGGCAGCGGCTTGGGCGGCAGCGCCATCGTCCAGAGGCAGTAACGTTTCCGCCTGCGCCATCAGGAGGAGTGCTCGCTCGTTCTCGCCGGCGAAGGTGACTGGAGCCATCGCCACGCTCGAGACTGATGCCAGCAACAGGAGGATACGGTACGCCATGAGGTTCTCCGATCTACGGTCGCTGCGCCGGCATGCCGTGACATGACCCTGCGGTGATATAGCGAGACGATCTGAACCTCAGTTGAATGGCAGACCAGAAGAGGCTGGAGGCAGGCCTTCTCCACCCGGGCATAGGATCGGAGCCCAATGCTGCCTGCTGGCACCCTCCGTTATTGTCGCAGGAGCAGATATGTCGCGAAGGCTACAGGCTAGGCAACGGCGGGAGTGGAGTTCCCCCGTTTGAGGGACACAATCCGATTTGGGGAGAGGAGAGTGTCACTATGCCGAGAACGACGAACCCATACCCGTCTGAATTCAGGACCAGATCGTCGACCTGGCACGGGCTGGCCGCAGCACGGAGGATCTGGCGCGCGAATTCGAGCTGTGTGCCGCGACCATCCACGGCTGGATCAAGCAGGCCCATCGTGATGGCGGCCGCCGCGATGATGGCGTGACCAGCCAGGAGCGCGAAGAGCTTCGCCACCTTCGCAGGGAAAACCGCCAGCTTCGACAGGAGAGAGATATCCTGGCAAAGGCCGCTGCCTGGTTTGCTCAGAGCGACGCGACGTCGTCTCGATCTTCAAATGCATGACGGCGAACCAGGCCATGTTCCCCATCCATGCCCTGTGCCATGCGTTCGGTGTCTCCCGCGGGCCCCTGGTGGACGCAGTGACACAAATGCCAGAGGCTTGACGCATTCCGACGTTCGACCATTCAGATGTGCTGATGTGCACAATCACCCCGGCGCCGACGGACGGGGCTGGGACGCTGGACGTCTTCGGACTCGAGCAACGGGAACCGTTCACACTGCTACTCATTCTTCCGCCTACTGATCAAGCAGGAGGAACCGGAATGCGTATCGAGACCGCCGTCGCTGTTTTCGTCAATTCGGTATTCTTCAGCATGGTGGGAGCGATCGGGGTCGCAAGCGCATACGTCCTGTTCCCATAAGACAGCCGTCCGCCGGAATTCGTTTGCGGCTGGAGGAAGTTCAGGCCGCTACCTTTACACTGAACGCGTCCTTCGACGGCCGTAGATCATTGCGCGGAGCGTATGGCGCTCTGCCCCGACAGCTATAGCCCGTTACGGGGCCAGGCGCAGCGGGTTAGGCGCAGATCGCGGACAAAGGCGAGTGGCGACAAAGTGTGTTGTACACCCTCTTTGCGAAGGACTTGGTGCGGCAATACAGTGCCCGCGGAGCCTCTTGCCGACCTGATCGTTATCCTCGAGAAAGGGACGCTCTGTCGGAAAGAAGAGCGATGCTGAATAGAGTGGTTGCAGCGCTTGCAATGGTGATGGCTGGAGGGGGGCCAGCGGAACCTGGCCATTTGCGAAGTGACGTCTCTGTCCAGCAGTGGCACGACGCCTATCAGGTTTGCAGACTCGGCATCGATCGCGAAGGGGCAGCAGTGCCCGAGTACGAGCGAGACACGGTCTGTCATGCGCTCATACGCTTCCGCACCGTCCTTATTGAGAGCGATCACTGCTGGAGCGAATTAGAACAGCAATGGTTACCGTCCGGGCGGGGCGACGGTTCCTGCGATCGCGTTGCCGGCGCCCGCTAGGAATCCGGCGCGGGTGCAGTGACCTTCCTATGGCGGAGCAGGAACCCTCTGCCGTTCATGCATCTCCTTGGCGGCAGTCAGATAGGCCCCGGAAATGTTTGCCCGCAGATACGCGTCCTTTGGAGTGCATCTATCCGCCTTTCAGCGGATGACGCTGACGAACGAGGCAGCACAATCCGCTGAAGACCGTCATGAGCACGAACGCAAACAGGGGCCCCGTTGCCGGAGCCCCTGCTTGGAGACGTTGAATTAGGTACTAGCCGTCAATCTGCTTCTGGACGGCCTGGGCGAGCGCTTCGGAAGACGACGTTGCATCGCACGTGGCGTCGCCGGCTTTCTTCTGCTCAGCCAGAACATTGGCGTTCACGCCGCAAACGGTCGCTGCGACGCCCACCGGAACCTGAACCTGCGTGACGTCCACCAGATCGGCGACCTCGACGTTCAGGTCGTTTGCGATTTCCTGAAGCACGACGTCGCCCAAAGAAACGGTCACGAGGCCTTCGGAGGTGCTGTTGTTACCGCCGCCGCCGGCGTTGCCGGAATTACCCTGAGCGAAGGCAGAGCCTGCCAGAGCGAGGACGAGAACGGCTGCGGATGCTGTGGTCTTGAACATGGTATGGTGTCCTAATGGTCTTCGTCCCTGTCGAGGACCACAATCGTTCAACATCCGATCCGTTCCAGCGAAAAGTCGCGATCGCCTTCGGATTGCGAAGCGGACGCAACAGCCAAATGTCGGCTCCAATACGGATCGAAAGCGCCTCCGAGTCTTCGATCTGCGGTCGGAAATCGGAGACACTGCCCCGATCGGCTTCGCCCCGCATGAACATGCTGGTGATCGGCGTCAGTCCAATATCGGCGATCTTCTGACGTAAAAGCGAGGTCTCCCGCCACCACGGAATTGTGAAAGTACGGCGTGAGCGCCAATCGTCTCGCACGCCCACTTGCGTGCGCCTTCGCGTGGCCCCTAGCGGATGCGACGGAAGCCGGAGAACTCAGCGGCTGTCCCTCGGGGATCGGCCCAGTGGCCTTAAATATGCCGTCTAGTTACAAGCGATAGGCGTTTGTGAAGGTGCTCCTGCAGACCTTCACATCCAAGGGTGTAACCGGCGTCGAGGCTCATTTGTGGAACACGAGCGCATAATCTGTTTCAACGGCTTGTCACTTTCCAGCGGCCCGTTGCTCCCGCGTCCATTCCGGTCAGAGAAAGATCGAGCTGTTGCGAGAGGTCGCCTGGCGGGTGTGCGGGTACTGGTGGTTGAGGACAATCTGCTGGTCGCGTTGGATCTAATCCGCGGACTGCAGGAACTTAAGGCCGAGTTGCTAGGCCCTGTTTCGCGGGTTCAGGAGGCCTTGGCCCTGATCTCCTCTACTCCGCCACATGCGGCAGTGCTGGACGTCAATCTTCTCGACGGCTCGGTTGCACCAGTTGCCGATAGTCTTCGGCGTATGGGAGTACCTTTCGTGCTCCTCACCGGTTTCGATCTTCCGGACGAGATGAAAAAAAACCACCCCGACGTACGTGCCTATAGCAAGCCAGCCGACCCCATTCAGATGGGTGAGAAGCTCGCGGAACTCCTGGGCCGATGATCGTCGGTCAGCCACGGGAGGCGATGAGTGGGGCGATTCATCTGACCGGTGGCGAGAGGTGGAGAGGTCGATCTCGTCGCGGAAGGCAGGCACCTAATCGGCCAGCCCGCGTGTCTCACTTCGCGTTTGTGCGGGTCTGGGTCGCCCGGTCGCATTCTCGTGCGCGGCCGGAGTCGGGCGGCAGCCCGTTCGCGGTCGTGGCGGAGTGACCGTGCCGGAGGACTTCATGCAGGACGACACTCCGCAACGGAAGTCGAAGCCCGGGCGCGCCCCGTCGGGCGGGCGGGATTCATCCTCCGGCGTGTCGCGTCCGAAGGTGCTGGCGGTCGACGACGACCCGCGCAATCTGCTGGCGATCGAGGTCGTACTGGAATCGGTCGCGGACGTGGTGCTGGCGCGCTCGGGCGAGGAGGCGCTGCGACTGCTCCTGAAGCACGAGTTCGCGGTCATCCTCCTCGACGTGTTCATGCCCGGTCTCGACGGCTACGAGACGGCCCGCCTCCTGCGCCAGCGCACCCAGTCCAAGCGCACCCCGATCATCTTCCTCACCGCGATCAACAAGGAAGACGCGCACATGCTGCGCGGTTACGACATGGGCGCGGTCGACTACGTCTTCAAACCGTTCGAGCCGACGATCCTGAAGTCGAAGGTCGCGGTCTTCGTCGACCTGTTCAACAAGACGCGCGAGATCCGCGAGAAGGCCGATCTCGAGCAGCGCCTGCTGGAGCAGAACCTCAAGGCGAATGCCGAGAAGCTGCAGGTCGAGCAGGCGCTGCGCCAGTCGGAGGAGCGCCAGGCCCTCATCCTGCGCTCCCTGCCGCTGGCCATGTACGTGTCGGACCGTTCGCTCGCCGATGCGTCCCTGCACTTCATCGGCGGCGACCTGAAGAACCTGACCGGCTTCGAGAGCAGCGCGTTCGAGGCCGATCCGTCCTTGTGGGCGAGCCGGGTCCACCCCGACGACCAGCGTTCCCTGAAGAACCTCGCAGCGACCCTCGATGCCAGCGGCGCTGCCGTCGCGCAGTACCGGTGGCAATGCGCGGACGGGACCTTCAAGCACTTCCTGAACCACATCATCGTCCTGAAGGGCGCCGACGGCGCCGCCACCACGGTCGCTGGAACGGTGCTGGACGTGACGGACCGGCGCGAGCTCGAGGACCAGCTGGTCCAGGCCCAGAAGATGGATGCGATCGGCAAGCTCACCGGCGGCATCGCCCACGATTTCAACAACCTGCTGGCGTCGATACTGGGCGGGCTGAAGCTGATCGAACGACGCATCCAGCCGACCGATGAGGTCCAGAACATCATCAACCTCACCCGGCATGCCGCCGAGCAGGGCGCCGGCCTCATCAACCGCATGCTGACATTCTCCCGGCGCCAGCAGCTCGACCCGGATGTCCTGCATCTGTCGGATCTGACCGCGAACATCGAGGGCCTGGTGGGACCGACGCTGGGAGGCCTGATCCGCCTGAACTGGCGCGTCGACGACGATGTCTGGCCTGCATTCGTCGATGCGCGCCAGCTCGAACTGGCGCTGATGAACCTGATCATCAATGCGCGCGATGCGATGCCGAACGGGGGGACGATCACCGTTCGCGGGGAGAACCGATCCATCTCCAGCGACAACCACGTCAACCTTCCGGCCGGCGACTACGTGATCGTGGTCGTCGAGGACACCGGCTGCGGCATTCCCGACGACATGATCGAACGGGTGATCGAACCGTTCTTCACGACGAAGGACGTCGGCAAGGGGACCGGTCTCGGGCTCTCCACCGTCTACGGCTTCGCCAAGCAGTCGGGCGGCACGCTGAAGATCGCGAGCAGCGTCGGCCGCGGAACCCAGATCGGCCTCTGGCTGCCGCGATCGGATGTTCAGGGACGGCAGGAACGGCAGGCTCGTTTATCGGCCGGACCGAAGGCCCCGACCGTCAGGGGCACCGCCGTGATCCTTCTGGTCGACGATTCGAGCGGCCTGCTGGCGACGACGGCGGCGTTGCTGCGCGACCGCGAATTCGAGGTGGTCTGTGCCGGCGGCGGTGCCGAGGCGCTGACGATCCTCGAAAAGGATCCCGACCGGTTCGATCTCATCATCACCGACTTCGCCATGCCCATGGTCTCGGGGGTCGAGGTCGTGCGCTTCGCCCGCAATCTCAGATCCGACCTGCCGGCGATCATCATCACCGGATGCGCTGATCTAACAGCATTGGGAGCCCGGCCGACAGGCGTACCGGTCCTCAGGAAGCCGTTCGAAGAGGAAGAGCTCTTGGACGCTATCTGGTCGGTCACTTCAGCAGCAGATTATCCCGAAACAGCAGATGGCTGAGTTCAACACGCCCGACCAATCGGAGCACAGCTACTCGCGCGAATTCTCCGAGGGATTCACTTCGACCTGCGGCACCGTCACGGTTCTCTCCTCAGTCGTCACATCGACATCAGGAACTTGAATATCCACATCAACGTCGGGAGCACGCCCACCCTCGATGCTCACGTTGGGTAGCTCGCCGGTATCATTGACGTTGAAGTTGAGAATGCCGAAGAACCAGAGCCCGACGACCACAGCAATAAGAACGAGCAATATAGGCATGACGGAACCTCGGCTTCAGCTTTGGGGGTAGACGGGTGCATTGCGGACCACTGGTCGGTCGGTTGGCGCCGGTTGCCCCGCAGCACGATCGCCGCGGGGCTGCAAGGACGCCGGGATCGTTAGCGAACGATGCGCACGACCTGCCGAGTCTCAGCTTCCACGAGAACGGGCACTCCATTCACGTAGACGTACCGGTATTCGTAATCCGGAATCTCCCGCAGTTCGACCGTCTCGGGAAGAGTGGCTCCGACCACCACTTCACCTTCCAGATAAACCGGGTCCACCGGGTTCGACCTGACGTATGTGATCGCCGGCTCCGGCACATCAGCGGCTGCACCCAGAGCTGCGCCGGCAACCCCTCCCACCGCTGCTCCGATAGGCCCGCCCACGATCGCCCCTGCGATTGCTCCGCCTGTTGCACCGGCAACTGCGCCGTCGGCACCTGTGTCATAGGTCGCGACCGGCACACCGACGTCTGCGCGACGCTCGGTGATAACCACCCGCTCTCCGGAGAGGTCGGCAGTCAGATAGTCTGAGTAGGCCCATCCCTCGGTTCCCTCGTAGGTGACCTGACACCACTTGCTGTCCTCCAAACAGCCCGTGATCGTGGCACTGCCATCGCTTGGGATTGCCCCAATGACCTCATATTGCGGCCCAGGGCCGGAGCGGACGTTAAGGTCAGTAGTTGCAGTGGCCGCGGTCTGTGCCAAGGCAGAGCTGGAAAACGCGAGGAAGCCGCCGAAGGCAAGGGCGGTGGTGAGGTGATTTATGGTCATCGGTAATCTCCGATCAGCTAGAAAGCTGAAAAAGCGTACGAACGTCCCTCTGTCGGAGAACACGCTCGCAATCTCCGGGTTCCGCCGCCTTGCGACGGTTCCAGACCTACATCGCAGAAGAAGGGCCAAGGCTCGCGCCTTCCGCCCTCCACGGCGGGCCAAGCACGAAGATCCCTGCTGTGACGTCACCGGCCATTTCGCGGCGACGCATTCTCCACGAGCAATGTTGGAAGCGCGGTCGTGCCATAGACCTGCCGTCCGTTCTTGCTAGGCTCCTATTTCGCCCACCGCCGGCAACTCGAGACTGTCATCAAGCTTGCCGTCGCCGCGGGTGCCGCCTGAGACGCGGCAGCGCTTCGCTCCGAGGGGGCCACGGGTATCCGGACAGGAGACCACGACGTTGATCAAGCAGAAAGGGCTGAGGCGATCGCTGCGGCAGTGGACCGGCAGTTCGAGATCACGGAGCAGCCGTTCGGCCGTGGGCTCACGGCGGCGCCCTTGAACCCGAGTGTGATGTTGCCCGGGCCTCTGCGTCGGACGCATCGTTCTTGCCACGCTTCGCATATGGCTTCACGTACTGCGGGCGTATCAGCTTCACCTCGTGACCGAAGGATTGCAGCAGCCGCGCCCAGTAATGCGAGCTGCCGCAGGACTCGATGGCAACAAGAACAGGTGGAAGCCGCTCGAAGAAGCGGATCATCTCGGCGTGCAGGAACTGCCGGCGGACAACCACGACCTCGTTCTCGTCGATTCCGTGGAGCTGGAACGCCGACTTGGAGGTGTCCATGCCAATGCGGACGGGAATGTTCACGAGACTCTCCTCTCATCTGGTTGTGACGCTTGCGACGTCATCAAACGCTTGGGGTGAGAGGTCGTCCACACCAGCACATGACGGCAGGAGAACACGAGGCGCGGTCGCCGTCGAGACGGGCTTGGACAGAACCCGTGCATCTGGTTGATCTCCAATGCATCCGACGCTTTATCTTAGCTTGACCATAACCCGCGGCCCAATGCCAGAAGGAGGAGCTGATGCCGTTTATCATCACCGCCACAACTGAGCACGGCGCTGTGTCATTCCAGCGGGACAGCCCACTGTCCGCGCATGAAAAAGCTCTTGAGCTGCAGCGGCTCGGCGAACGTGACGTCCTCATTTCTGGTCCCGACGGGGAACTTCACGCCCCTGCTGATTTCGACAGGTTGTTCGTTCAGGACCCCGATCCCGATCTTCCGGAGGACTGAGTTCGCCAATGCTGCGCGAACGCCTCGAAAGGGTGAAACGCAAGAAGCCGCCGCCCCAGCGGGGAGAGCATAGCGGGGGGCGGGGGGGTGGACCTCACCGTCTCTTAAGCAGTTTCTGGCGCAATGGCGGGATGGCGAAGCGTTCCCGTCCTCCGAAGTCGACCGGTCTCCAGCAGGAACCGGATGTCGTTGCCCGCGGCAGGGCGCCGAAGCCCCGCGATCCAAAGCAGACGCAGCTTCCCCTCCCTATCGAAGCGGCGGCCGCGGCGACTGGCTGAAGATCAAATGCGTCCAGAGCGACAGCTTCGTGGTCATCGGCTACGAGCCGTCGAGCAAGGTCTGCGGCGCGATCGCCAGCCTGCTGCTGGCGGCGCAGAGTGAGGATGGGCTCGTGTATGTCGGCTCGGTCGGGTCCGGCTTCAAAGGTGAACAGGTGCACGAGTTGAAGCTGCAGCTGGACGCGATGAAGACGGAGCGGCCGCCTTACGCGCCAAGGGAAAAGAAGTTCGTCATCACGCGCGCAGAGCTAGTTGTGGAGATCGAGTATCGCGACTGGACCGGCGACCGCAAGCTCAGACCCGCGTCATTCAAGGGGCTTTGCGACGTAGCTGATCACGTCGACGTCTTCCACCTTCATTCGGCAGGAGCAGCTAGATGACGATCGTGCGCAACAGGCCGACCACGAACATTTGCCGACTTGGCGTGATCATATACAAGAGCGGGAGCGTCCCCTGTGCTATCAGCGCCATATCCGCGGAGGCTTCTATGGTCTGGTACGCGACGCTGCCATAGATCCCCTTCTGGGAGGGCCTGCGACGCCTGCCGGACGGAGAGCATCATGTAATCGGCATCAGCTTGCGCGATCAGCCGACAGTCCTGTGTTCTACGCGTTGCTGACGCTCGATTCTGAGTGGCGGTAACCAGAAATCGGAACCTCTAGATGGACGGCACCGCCAAAGACCTTGGCGCTAAGATTGCAGCCGCCGAACGAGAGCGGGCGGTGTGGGCGGAGGGCCGAAACGCATTTCGGATCGGCGGCATAGCCGCTCTCAATCCGCACTCACCGTGATCGCCTGATTACGCCCTGTGGGCCGAAGGGTTCAAGGCCGAGCGGGAGGCTACGAAGGCCCCGGTCTGGTCCGAGTAGTTCCGGCAGACAATCTCCCAGCGCAAAAGGCCCGCCACGGGAAGACCGGGGGAGAAAGTTGGAAAGCTGCTCTGGAGACACCCCCACGGAGGATCGCGAAGGGCGGCGCGCAATCCGCCGATGGCCCTACCCCTTGCCTCGTCAACGGCTTCTCCGGAACAAGCTCCCGGCTAGTTGCCATAGGCGTGCGCTGCTACGGTTTCGAAGAAACCAAACCGACATGGATTGACAGGCCCGTGCGTAGGAGTGCCAACCGCAGCCCTTCCAAGACCCGAAGCCGGCGACGGCCGTCGCTGACGAACCCACACGCTGAGGCGCCTTCAGCCGAAGTCGGAGACAGAGAGCGGCTCTGGAGAGCCATCTTCGGCGACGATCCGATGCCCGATACTGCCTCGGTCAATCTCTCCGACAACGACAAAGCCGCATGGTGGAGGCGGATCAACGATGTGGTGGTGGCCATGCTGGGGCGCCTGCAACGGCATAGATGACAGCGACAATTCGCGCCGGGAGACGCAAAAAGCGCCGCCCCTGTGAAGGGACGGCGGCTCTGGCATTGCTTAACGTGGGGCGCCTAAACGCGCGGGCGGTTTGCCGGGTCGATCGGCCGGTTGACGGTATCAACGTGCGTTGTGCGCTTTCGTCCCGCCAGGCCGGCGAGACCCAACAGCCCGATGAGCCCCAGCCAGCCGAGGTCGAAGCCGTCGTCATCGTCCTGATCGACGTTGGTCATTGGCTGCACCGTCTCAGTGTCTGGCGCTGTAGCCTGAGCAAGAGCGGTAGTGCCGCTCGTTGCGAAAAGTCCAGCAGCGAGTGCTGCGGCATAGAGAGGATTGCGTAGCATTTGATTTCTCCAGTGATCACTGGAAGCCGCAATGCCAGGCGGGCGTGAACGTTCCTGTGAGGCCGCCGTGAAGTGCGGTTGTGGGCACGAATCCGGTCGACTCGTCGGTGCCCTCGCTGTTCATCACGTGCAGCATGTATTCGGGCGGCGTCCGCTTCTCGCCCTCGACCTTTGGTTCCGGCGCCTTCGCGTCGACGGGCTTCTGATCGCCCGCCTGGACTTGCGCGGACGGCCGGCGCCCGGCCTGTAACCGCCGCGTGCCATGGGACTTCCTTCGATTTTGTGGGTGCCGTTTCAGTGGCTTGCAGCAGGCAATCAGAGCCGCCGCGAAATCAGACCGAATTCAAATGGCCGGATAAAATCTCTACGTTGCGTGGAATGCGGGTTCTGGCCAGCTTTCCTTCGGGAACTTTCGACCCATCCCGGCCCTATGTCGGCTCATCTGCCTACTGGCTGCGTCCATGGCATCGGCTGATACGATATCGTCCTGCGCCCTGCCGTGCTCTCTCTCGCCCATTCCTCGGCGCCTCTTTGCGCTGGTGGCAGCCGTGACAGCGAAGGAGGATGTTCCTCTCGTCGAGGTCGGCACCACCATCCCAACATTCGATGATCTGATTGCCGTAGATGCGGCAGCCTGTCCGCATACCTCACAGCGCCTGCCTCGCTTGGCGATGATGCAGGCGATGAAGGAGCGCCGTTCCTTCGACAGGTAGAACGGCTTGGCCTGTCTGGGCGTAAGCTTGATGCAGGCTTCAGCATCCCAACCGTGGGCTCGGTGTTGGTCAGCTTGCCCATGCCGCTCAGCCCCACCGAGTGCTCCCCAGTGATTCGAACGGCGGTTTTTCGTGGAACCGTCTCCCGCACCGCTTCTTTAAAGACCATCATCAACAACCATAGGGATCAGGAAAATGTCCTATCGCTTCACGTCCGTGGTCGCGGCGTCGCTGTTAGGGACGACCGCGCTGGTAGCGTCCGCGAATGCTCAGGATGCGGCACAGACCGAGGCTAACGTAGAGGCTTGTGAAAACCTCAGGACCCTTAACGAAGAGAACGCCGAGCTATTCAACGAGGAATTCGTTGTCGGCGCCCGGCGGGTCGTGGAGCAGGACGATGCGGCGGTTTGCGGCCCGTGGCTTGCTGAAGCTGAACGTGCGCTTCAGGAAAGCGAAGGCGCTGATCTGACCGCCACCGGCGGCCGTATCGTCGTGACGCAACCGGAGCCGACGGTCACCGTCGACCAGGCTGATCCGCGCGTCTCGGTCACCCAGGAAGATCCGACGGTGTCAGTCCAGCAAGCGCAGCCCGAGATCATTGTTCGTCAGCAGCAGCCAACTATTCGCGTCGAGATGCCCCGCCCGACGATAACCATCGACCAGCCGCAGCCGCAGATCATCGTGCGCATGCCGGATCCCAAGGTAAACGTCACGACACCCGAGCCGCAAGTCTCCGTCAGTCAGGCGCAGCCCAAGGTATCTGTTGAGCAAGGCCAGCCGCAGATCGCAGTCGAGGAGCCGACGGTGGATGTGGAGAAGCAGGGCTCCGCAAACATCAATGTTCAGCAGGGCCAACCCATCGTAACCCAAGAGAGCGGAGGAACTGAAGCTCAGGTGAACATCGAGGAAAGCCAGCCCGTCGTCACGTATGAGCAGGCCGAGCCGAAGATCGAGTTCTCCGAGACCGGGGAGCCGAACATTCAGTACACCCAGTCTGGTGAGCCGGACATCCAGGTAGAAAAGATGGACGAAAACGGCGCTGCAGCTCAGGGCGCTACCGCCGCGGAGGGTGGCGCTGCAACTCAGGGCGCTGCTGCCGCAGAGGGTGGTGCTGCAACGGAGGGCACTGCTGCCACCGGCCAGGCGCAAGAACAGGATCAGTTCGCAAGTCTGCGTGCCGGGGACGAGCCGATAGAGGCCGGCGAGCCGACGACAGTGGTCGCATCAGAAATCATCGGTCGCAACGTAGTCAATGCGGCCGACGAGGACCTGGGTGAGGTCGAGCGCCTGGTGTTCGTCGACCAGCGCATATACGCCGTGCTGGCCGAAGGCGGCTTCCTCGGACTTGGCGAGCGTGAGGTCGCGCTGCCGCTCGACGCCATGTCCATTCGGGGCGACGAGCTTCTCCTTCGGGGCATGACTGAGGAGGACATCGAGGCGCTGCCGGAGTTCGACACGACCAACGCACCGGCCTACGCGGCCGACGAAGAGGTCGAGATCGGCACCCTCTAGGAGCAGACTCACGGGGGGCGCTCAAGTTGAGCGGCCCCTTTTTTTACATTCTCTTCCTGGAGGCGTATTCCGTTCAGAAGGGGTTCACCCCAGGGACGCATTCGCTTAGCAATAGTTGCGCCACCTCGTCCCTGTCGGTGTAATTAACAGGGCCGGTTCGTCTCTAACGACGATCCGGCCTTTGCCATGCTGGAGTGAATAAGAATGCATTCGGAGCGGGAGCTACGCGAAGCAGTGACCCGAATCCTCAATTTGCTTGATCCCGTTGTCGAGAGCTACGGAGGGCTGGACCCGCACCTGCTCGTCGACGTGGTCTCTGAAGAGATTGAAATCTCGCACGACAGGATCGAGGCGGTTATCAGAGAAGAAGCCGGCAAACGGTCAATCCCGCTCCTTCCTGCTTAACTGTCGCCGCGGATGGTGATGACGTGGCTGTGGTGAAGCAGGCGATCGAAGATGGCCGTGGCGACCACGGCATCGCAGAAGACCTGGCCCCATTCCCCCACGGCGCGATTGGAGGTGGCTGCTCGACCGCACGATTGCCTTCGCCAATGCCCATCGTCATCCCGAGTTCCGCGACAAGACGGTCTGGGAGGTGTTCGAGGCCGAGCGGCCGAAGCTTGTCTCCTATCGCGGTCGCTTCGACGGCTTCCATGCGGTGCCGGCTTCTGTATCGAAGACCTGTCTCGTGCGCTTCGACAACAAATCGCTACTCCGTTGGCGCCTGCGCCGTCGGGCGCCCGGTCGCGATCCGCACCTATGCCGATCGCATCGAACTACGTCAGGAAGGGCGGGAGCGGCTCTCCCCGCATCCCGCTCGAGGTAGACACATTCGGCCGATGGCGCAGCGCCTCGACCTCCTCGCGATCCCGGCCGTGGAGGAAGCGGCGCAACTCACGCGAGCCGCTCATCAAGCTGTACGACTACATAGACGCGGCGGTTAGGCAGCTACTCGCGCTGAAGGAGGGCGAGAACTGCGCTGACGACAGCGGCCTTCCGGATACCGCCCACACGATGGCGACCATGTCGATCATACTCCATGCCGGGGCGTGCGGGACACTGATCGACGATCGCGTGCAGAAGCGTCCGCATGCGCTCGATGCGGTGCATCTGCGGATATTGGATAACCGGCGTGGGCGACATGAACGGAAAACGGCGACCTGATGGGGAAGTGTGACGGAACGTGGAGTGACCTCGCCCGCGAGACGATGAGCGAAAGCGAGGTTTACCGGCTGATGGCGACATCGGAGCGGGTGATCCAGGACGACCCGGAGGACGCGTTCGATCGAGGCGGCAGCGTTGTCCAGCAGCACAATCCGAACATCGTTATCGTCGCATGGAAAGGCGAGACCGCCGTAGTGTCGGGGACTGATGGAATCGACAAGGACCTCGAAATCCTGACAAAGGCGAAGCGCTTTGACAAACAGACGGCGCCGCTGCGGGCGCACCTCACGTCGGGCGCCAAGGAGGCCTGAACCCCTGCGGCGCAGGCTTTGTACATGTTTCGCGATTTCAGTAACAACCGCCCGACACCGGGGGTGGGAAAGAACGAAATCTTGTTATCGTTCGCTTACCGAACCCGCCTTTCTCGCAGCTATTTGACGGGGTGCGCCGGCCGTCGGTCACTGCGGAGTCTCCGCCAGGCCTCGACCCCCTTCTGATAGAGGCTGTCGATGTCGTCGACGCCCGCTTGCTCCAGCGCCTCGGCCTCGGTGATCTGCCCGGCTTCAAGCCCGACGAGTGCGTCTCTCGCGATCATGATGTGCGTCCCGTCCCATCCGCTATGGTTAACGGGCAACGAGCCGGCAGCAGGACGGTTCCTAATGATCTATGAGCACGTCTTCATCGACGCCGTACGCGATCGCCAGCGCTTCTCGCTCTTCCGGCGTCGGATCTACGCCGCCTTCGATCTCCCAAAGCCGTTCTGGGGTGATGCCCGCGTACTCGCTCGCGAACTCCAGCGTCATCTCGAAATGCTGCCGCAGAGCGAGATAGATCGTCGCCCCGTCGGCAAGGCGGTCGGTGACGCCGGCGGGGAGTGAGTGGCGGTCTTTCATCCGAGGTCCTCGTCGGCCGCCTCGATGATGCGATCCTTCGCGTCGATCGGCAACGCCTCCCAGGCCATAATGACCGTCTTCACGTAGCGCGGCGTCCCGGACTGCCATTTACCCCGCAGCTGCATGCTGACCGTATTCTCGGACACGCCAAGGATTTTCGCGAGCATCTTTTGCGAGAGGCCGGCCCGCTTCGCTCGCTTCTGCCAGGGTTCGTTCTCCATCGCCTCCGTTAACCCGGACTCGGTCGGCACACAAGAAATCATCATCACGTGGATTTTCCCGTTGTCGAAATTCTTAATGCGACGTATATATAAACCATCGCAACGTTGATTAAAATGTAATTCCGATGGTTCTTATTCACCTCTCCGCAGATCACAAGCTCCAAGTCACCGCCGACGATGCCCGCGGCTATTTCGATCAGTGCCTGTTCTTCGTCGAAGGCCCGGGCCTCGACGATCCGGATGGCATCCTCGAGTGTGCGTACACGACGAACCCCGAGGCCCACGAAGTCTACGTCCTCGACGAATCCGACGCCGAGTTCACCTGGATCGGCGCAGACGCGCTGGAGCCGGACGAGATCGCAGAGCGCGAGATCCGCAAGCTCTTCGCCCGGGACTGAGACCGGCTTCAGGACGAGCGCGAGTGGGAAGGCGAGAGCCGCCGCGAGTTCGACGTTTGGGACATCCTGCGGGGCAACGAGGAGACCTTCGTCGACGAGGACGCCGATAACTCTTGGAACATGCAGCGCATCCGCGCCCAACTCGCCCGGCGGATGGGCTTCCTCGCGGTGCGCGACAAGGACGAGAACGGCGAGGTCTTCATCGTCGACTTCGCCGAGCGGAACGACGAACTCAACGCGAAGTGGCGGCACGTCGGACGCATCGCTCGATAAGCGCAACGAAAGGAGAAACAGATGTCCATCACCATTCACCCGAGCCGGGACAGAACTCGCATCATGATCTCGTTCCCCTACGACCCGGATCTCGTCGCCCGCGTCAAAGCGATCCCCGGCGCGAAATGGGTTTCCGAGGAGCGCGTCTGGTCGATATCGACGCAGTACCAGTCGCAGCTCGACGAACTGCGGACCGACGGTCACAAATCGAGTGGCGACTTCATCACCGCTCTCGGGAAGCGCGCCAACGAGATCAAAGGGGCGTGCCCGCGTCTGGCGGTCCGGATCGAATACCTCGCGACGGGGTGCTCTATCTACATCTCCGGCTACGTCAGCATGCGTCCCATCCGGGACGCGATCCCGTCGGCCCGGTGGATCGAGAAGGAAGGACACTACAAGGTGGAGGTCTCGACGATGGACCGCGTCGACATTCTGATCGCGGCTTTGAAAGAGATCAACGAACGAGACGAACAGAAGAACTCCACCGAAAGGAACACACGATGACCCAGACCCTGACCCCGCCGAGTCCGCCACCGTCGCCGAGGCGATCGACATCCTCACTGACAGCAGCCTCTTCTCCGGCGCGATGACGCCCTCCGACGAGGCGGACTTCGTGGACTACATCCTCGCCGACTACGACATCCCCGCCAGCAAGCGCGCCGCCGTCGCGGCGGCTCTCCGGGAGCGGGGCGCGCTGTGCAATCCAGTGGCTTCCCTCGAGCGCGCCCGCGCCGGCAGGCCGCTCGGCGCCGTCCCCTTCCGAACGACCACCAACATGACCACACCTGACCCGTACGACCTTCTCGATGGTCTTGACCCAGAGCACCTCCGCCCCGTCGTCGTAGGTCTCGCTACCCGTGCAGCCACGATGGAGATCGCCCTCGACGAGCGTATTCACACGGCACGGTCCAGTCGACGCAGGATGCGGATCTCCGGCGTGAAAAAGTCGACGCCTCATCCGGCAGCTCGTTTCCTCCACGTTCCCCTAGATCAAACCATGAACAAGCATTAGCCTCCGAGTTTCCCGACTCGGAGGCTTCTCTATGTTCAAACGCAGCCGTCCCACCCGTCCCCTCGGCGCCCTGCCCCCCACGGCGGACATCACGGACAGACAAATGCGGACCCTCATCCTCCTCGCCCTCGAAGAGATCCCGCCGGACCTACGGGCACGGATCGGCATCAAGCGGCCGAGGGTCGAGTGGCAGGACTACGACGAAGCGAGGAAGGCGATCGCAGAGCACGTCGTCGTTCGGCTGCGCGAGGCGGTCCGCTGCGACTACGAAGGCGGCTCAGGCGCAACCGGCGGGCACGGGTGAAGGCGGGCTATTACGCAGGAATCGCGGAAACCCGAAATCCTGCGTAATAGGGATCAGCCCCCGGACTGGTCGACCCGCTGCCGGGCAATGTCGTCGATCGCATACATCGCGGCCTCGTCGATCGCGTTCGCCAGGTGCTCCCGCTCCCAGGTCTCCAGCCAGCTGTCCGCACGCTCGGCGACCTGGCGGACAAGCTCGCTCCCGAAGTCGAAGATCGAACGCTTCCGCGCCCTCTCCTCGCCCACCGCGATCGCAGCGATCGCCGCGTCGGCGGTGACGGGCGCGTACCCCCAGAGGTCGACGCCAACATCGACCGCACCGGGAACGCTGCGCCTGCCGTGCACATGGCCGAAGAAGTGGTGGACGCCGCGGTAAGACGACGGCCACTCCGCGAGCGGATAATGGCACAGGAAGATGCGCTTCCCTGCGTCGTCGAGCATCAGCATTTCGGACACGGACTCCCACGGCCAATCCCTGATCCCCGGGCGATCATGGTTGCCGACGATGAGGTGCTTCTTGCCGTTCAACAGGTCGAAGTACTTGCGCCCTTCAGAGACCGGTCCGAACGCGAAATCTCCAAGGTGATACACCGTGTCGTCAGGCTTCACGCACTCGTTCCAACGCTCGATCAGCGCCCGATCCATAGCGTGGATCGTCCGAAAAGGACGCTTGCACATCCCTAGGATAGACGTGTGCCCGAAGTGGGTGTCCGCTGTGTAGTAAATCATCGTCGGCCTCCATCGCCGGGGTTCAGTCTCGCCGCAGCGACTGGATCTTCCAACGCATTACGGAGATGCCGATGCTTTTACGCATCTCGTCATCTGTCAGCGTCCAGACCTCCAGCGCTTGGGCAACGAAGTCGTTTGGCGGGATGCCCTCGACTTCTTCGATCTTCCTCAGGCGGTCTTGCAGGTGCTTCGGGATCACGATCAGCATGTTAGGCCTCCATCGCCTTTAGTGGTGCGCTTGCATCCTGTCGCGATTGTCGACGAGCGCCTCGACGATCCGCGTGAGCCGCCGCAGCGATCCCGAGTTCCAGACCTGCTTGATCAGCTCTTCTTCGTCTGGGTCCAGGGGCGGCAGCATGCCTTCCTGTAAGCCGCGCTTCCGCCTGATGTTGTCGACGATCCGCTTCGCGAGCGGACCGATGTGCTCGGGACCGGGGTCCGGCATCTGGATGACGTCGAAGCGATCACGCAGTGGCGCCGGGATCGACAGGCTGTTTGCCGTGGCGACGAACGACACGTGCGAAAGGTCGAACACAGCGTCCAGGGACGCCTCATAGTACGCCCGAGCTGTATGAGCTTCGAGCATCGGCAGCAGCGCGTCGACGAGGCTACCGTTATCGGAGTGGCGACCGGACTTCTCCAGCTCGTCCAGGATGATCACCGGATTCGCCACCGCATGCTGTCGAATCGCTTCGCCAGGCGTCGAGATCTGCGACGTGTGCCAGCGAGCGGGCGTGCCCCCGAACGAATTGTCGCCGCTCGTCGCACACGGGAAGACGATACTGGGCACGTCGAGGCGGCTCGCGATCGCTTGCAACAGTGACGTCTTCCCGGTGCCGGGCGCACCGACGAGGATGGTGGGACGAAGCTTGATCACCTGGCCGCGGTGCACATTCGCCAGCAGGCGACAGACGACATCCGCGGCATGCGGCCACTCCTCGATAAGATTGCGGGTCGGGTCGCGGGGTGCAGTCCGGAGCGGTAGGTCGACGTCGACGATGCCAGCGCAGACAGACCACATCCGCTTCGTCGCGTCCGTCGGCTTCCCATTCGAAGTCAGGACGCGGACGGTGGGACCCGTACCCTCCGACTCCGCAGCGGCGGCTGCCTCTGCCTGGTCGACCTGGAGATCACCCGCCGCCTCGTTGTCGATCTCGCGCTTGATCGTGCCCAGGATCTCGAGAAACGCCTGTCCGGTCTGCGCTTGTTCAGCGGCAGCGTCGAGGTGCAGGCACTTGAAGTCCCGGACTGACCATCCAGCCGGCCAGGTGAAGCGAGGCTCGTTGTAGCGCATCCGGATCGCCGTCTGCAGATGCTCCGAAGTCACCCGATTCGCGTCGATCGTGGCGTACGCCAGATACTCGGCCACGGCGGGCATCCGCTCGCCCGGATCGAGGATGTACAGCACGTTGCGCCGCCCGAGCGCCTCCAGGATCTCTGCCGCGGGCGGGCGGGTACCGCGGTACATGACCGGCGAGCTTGAGAAGAAGTGCGCCGATGCGGTCTGCCCCGGCTCGGACCAGCCCTCGACGTTGCGATAGACGAGCAGCCGGCGCGATCCCTGCCGCCCCTCGATCGTGGGGAGATCGGGGTTCGCGAGAAAGAGCGCGACTTCCGTGACCGGACGGCTCGAGCTGTCGTACGTCTCGCCTCCGAAAAACTCGCTGTCTTCGGGGATGAGTCGGCGACCGACCGGCTTCTTGCTCATGAGAGCGCTCCATGGCTTGACGGTAGGCCTCACTGCCTGTGTTCCGCCGTGTGTCTCGTTAGTAGCAGGCCCGCGTTAATGCCGGCTTCACACTTTCCCGAGGATCCCTCAGATCTCGTCGATTTCCTCAAACTCAGGGGAATTCGCGATCTCGAGAAGCGCCGACCGGGCGGCCTGGCGGGTGAGTCCCTCGGCTTGCATCTCGTCGTAGAGATCCCGGATCTCCGCGACGAACTCGGCCCGCAGCCGGCGCTGCGTCTCGAGCTTCGCGATCAGTCGCGGCGGCATCCGTGCTTCGCCTTTGATCCAGCGAGTGATCGAGCGCATGGGGATGCCAGTGGACTGCTGGAGTAGCTCTGCCGTGGATCTGGGGAAGACGGCTTTCACCGTGTCGATCACGGCGTTCGCGTCGTAGGGCACGAAGTCGGGCTTCGGGGATTGGTCGTCGTCAGTCATGGGTGGGGCCTCCTCTGCCCGGGCGTAGCGATCGCCGGGAGGATGATGCACCAGCGCTGTGTGAACCTGAAGTCTCAGGAGAACATCCGTTCTACGACGACCGATGACGACGGAAACAGCGGGACAGGGCGAGAACACAGGATCATCGCGGGGCACCTCTACCCCCTGCAAACCAAGGAAAGCGCCAAGGAGCGCCCTCGTTCACACCGAGGGGGTCACAGGTTCGATCCCTGTCGCGCCCACCATTCGACCACCTGATGTCGCTGGCGTTTTGTCGAACCACGCTGTCGAGCGTGGATGCGCCCGCGACAGCAGTGGCGACGTGAGTGACGCCGTTCTTCCAGTGGCGGTCGCTAACTTGATGCCTTGGTCGGAGTAGGCGGCGTGCGGATCCGCAGATCGTGTTCGTCTGGCTGTAAAAGTTCGTCCGCGAGGTGAGCACGGCGCCGGCCGAGAGGCGAGGCACGGCTGACGGTTGTCACAGGTCGGGGCCGACGTGCTGACTGGAGGCGCCGGGGTCCCTGGATGGGGCACCCGCGAGGAGGTTCATTTGAGGCGGCTCCGGGCCTTCATCCAAAAATTCCGAAATCCAGGATCAGCGACGCGCTGATCCGCTCGGCTTCGGCTCTGGCCTGATCCAGGAGAGTTCGGCGACCCGATCTTTCAGGGACGAATCATCCGGGGCCAGCATCCCGTTGTCGATGGCCTCATAGAGCCGATGAGCTTCGTCTCGGCTTGGTGGCGCGCGTGCGCATCTCGGCGACGCGGCCACGCCACTGATCAGGCCATTCCTCACGGCGATCCAGAAGCTGCTCCATCAGCAGCGTCAGGCGCGCGGGATCGAACAAGCCGGTTTCGAGGTGGTCAGCGGCCCGGCCGCTCAGAACTTGCCGAACGGTGGAGTTCATCGCGGACTTTGCAGGCCCGCAATCCGCACGCGCTGCGCGTCAGCCGTTTCCGAAGATCCATTTCCACTCCCTGTCGCCATCAACATTGCCGGCGCTCAGTAAGTATCAATGTATAAATTGCATAAGACATCCTAAATGATATGGCTTTATTTAATCATTAATAAAATATTAACCATAATATACTACATTACTTAATACCTATCACGCACGATCAGATTGCTCGGCTTCAGCAATGAACCGGCAATCTTGAGGAGGTGCGCGTGCTGATCTTGCTCGTCGGGGTGCTGCTGATCGCGTCCATATTGCTCGACGCATTTCTGACCGTGCTCGACGCCAACGGCCGCAGCCTTTTCTCGGTTTGGGCCTATCGCTGGTTCTGGTGGCTCTGGAGGCACCTGTCCCGATTGCTGCCGCCGGCGAGCGCACATCAGATGCTGACCCTCGGCGCTCCGCTGATGATCCCGATGATGATCGCGCTATGGACGGGCGGGCTCGTGACCGGCTTCGCCCTCGTCTATTTCGGAGGGCTCGAACCGCAGGATCAGTTCGCGCTCGGACGATCCGGGACGGACATCGCCAACGCCTTCCGGCTTTCCTTCGTGACCTTGTCGACCATCGGCTTCGTCGAGATCAGCCCGTCCAACATGCCCTATTCCGTCGTCGTGGCGCTGGAGGCGATCCTCGGCAGCATCCTGATAACCCTGACGGTGACCTATTATCTCAGTGTCCAGGACGCGGTCGCGGCCCACGGGCGCTTCGTTACGGGCATGCAGCACCGCATGCCCGACGCCCGCCGTCCATTTTCGGCTGCCGGGGTCTTCCTTTCCCGGGGCAGTGGGGAAACGCTATCTGGCTGGCTGGACACGCTTCATGACGGGACGGCGGCGCTGCACGAGGGGCTGCGGCGCTATCCGATCGTCTATTATTTCCGCCCCTCCGAACGCCGGCGCGGCCTGCCGCAGACCTTGGCGGCACTCAGGGAAGTGACGGCCGGGCTACTCTGGCACCTGCCGGCAGGACATCCCGTCGCCCGCAGCCCGGAGCTTCTCGCGCTCCAGGTCGCGCTGCTGGACCTGACCCAGGACCTCGCCCACCGCTACGTTCCGATCCGCACCCGCACTATCGCTCGCCCGGTCGAAGCGGACATGTTCGCCGCAGCGTTCCACGGAAGGCTCTACGCACCTGATGCCTGGGTCGAGCGTTTTCTTGAGGAGCGGGCCGCCGTACGCGATCTCCTGAACCTCGAAAGGTCCGATCGTGCCGAAGATGCCTATCGCGAGTATCGCGGCTGGTTAGCCTTCGTGGTCCCGCTGCACGACTTCGAACGCTCCATCCGGGCAGACCTCGGCTATTCCGAACGCTTCCGGCCTGGCCGTTCCTCCACCGTCGTCTCGGTCATCGCGCGCGGTCCGAAGGACAGGCCGCAGCAGCTCGAGCGAGTGCGAGAGTTGCGGCCATGAGCCGCTTGCAGTTCAAGACCCTGGCAGCCCGGCTCAGCTTATCGCTCGCCAACGCGGTCTGGCTGGTGCCGGTGGCAGCTGCGGGCTTGGCGCTGGTCGCGGCGAAGACGCTGGTCGACGCGAAAATCACTGTGCCCAACGCCGTGAGCATGTTCCTCAGCACCGGGAGCCCGGTCGGCGCCCGTGACCTGGTGGGCACCATCGCCACCACCTCGCTGACGGTTGCGACATTCGTCTTCTCGATCTCGATGGTTGTCCTGCAACTGGCCAGTTCGCAGTATTCTCCGCGCCTGCCGGGCCAGTTCCTGCGCAGTCGCGGCACCCAGCTAATCATCGGCACGTTCATCTTCACCTTCGTCTACAGCCTGGCGATCGTCCGAGTGATCCGGACCGGCAAGGAGTTCGTTCCGAACCTTGCGGTCACCTTCGCCTTTCTCCTGATCCTGTGCTGCGTCTTGGCCCTGATCCTGTTCATCCACCACGTAGTCCAGTCGATCCGGGTCGAGAGCATCCTTGCCTACATCGAGCGAAAGACCAGCAAGGCGATCGGACGGACTTTCGAGACGCTGGGCGAAGACAATGAGGAAAACGAGGAGAAGGGCGAGGCGGACGCCGCGATCCCGGAGCACGCAGTGCCGGTCCTGGTCGAGGAGTCCGGCATCGTCCGGCGCATCGACGGCAATGACCTGGTCCAGTTCGCGCGCAGCCGCAGACTCGTCCTCCGCCTCGTCAAGAAGCTCGGCCAGCACGTCACTGCAGGAACCGCGATCGGCTGGGTCTGGACCGAGGAGAGGACGTCTCGCGCCTCACCGGCAGACGAGGTGCGCGACGAACTCTCGGTCGCGATTCAGCTTAGCGGCGATCGCACCCTCAAAGACGACGTCGAGTTCGGGTTCGTACAGCTCGTCGACATCGCCCTGCGCGCCCTCTCGCCCGCAATCAACGATCCAACCACCGCCTGCAACGCGCTGCACTCGCTCGGCATCCTGCTCGTCAAGCTGACGGGCTTCCAGCTCGGCGACCGCTTCTTCTTCGACGAGGACGACCGGCTGCGGGTGATCGTGCCGCAGCCGAACTTTACCGATTTCCTCGACAGCGTGATCACGCCGATCCGCCAGGCAGCCCCGGACGATACCTCCATCGCCCTTTGCCTTTGTAGTCTCTTGACGGACCTCGCCCGCGCGGCCCGGACACACGAGCATCACAAGGCACTGTGCGAACAGCTGGAGCGCGTACACAGCGCCTATGGCGAGGGGGCCCAGCAGGCCGTCGATGCCGAACGCATTGATGCCGCCGTTGAAGAGGTGGAACGAGCGCTGGCGGGCAGAAAGCCGAGATCGCCATGACGATGCGCACCTGGATCGCCATCCGCGCCTTCATCTTCTTCGTTGTCGGGCAGCTCACCGGCCACGTCCTGCTGACGGTGATCGTCATCGTCGCAGGACTCCTCCTCCTGCTCTTCTCGGTCTGGGCCTACACGGAAGTGCTCTGGTACGACGCCATTGGCTATCTAGACGTCCTGATCACGGTGGTCATTGTCCAGCTCGGCATGGCGGCCGCCCCCTTCGCGACGATGGCCGTCTTCGTCATCGTCAACATGAACCTCGCCCGCAAACTCGCGCCGCTCGACCGCGTGATCTCGGCCGACGAAACCCGGGTCGACTGGTGGCGGCGGGCCTCCGCTCCCTTTGCGAGGCCGCTCATCACCACGATCGGCCTCCTGTGCGGGCTGATCATCGCGCTCCAGACCTTCGTCCACTGGGACACCTTCCTTCTGTGGTGGCATGGCGACCACTGGGGTCGCAACGACCCCCAGTTCGAGCGCGATCTCAGCTACTTCATGTTCCGGCTCGCCTTCTACACGCTGGTGCAGCGATGGACGTTCATCGGCATCCTCGTGACACTCGTCCTCACCGTCTTGACGAGCTATCTCTTCGGCGGCATCCGACCGCAGGCGCCCGGTTCCAAGATCCCCTTCCGGGTCAACCTGCATATCTCCGCATTGATGCTTGCCCTCATGGTCGTCATCGGCTGGGGCATGATCCTGGAATTGCACCTCCTCAGCTATTCTGAACGTGGTGTCATCACCGGCCTCGGCTTCACCGACTCCAATGCCAGCCTCGTCGCCTACAAATTCGTGGCCACGGCGGTGGTCACCGGCTTCTTCCTCTTTCAGGTCAATATCCGCCGGCCCGGCTGGATCATCCCCACCCTGGCGCTCGTCTGGCTGTTCCTGATCGGCCTGTCGATCGCCCGCTTCTACCCGAACGCCTACCAGTTCCTCGTGGTCGAGCCGCAGGAGCTCGAACGCGAATACCCGTTCATCGAGGACCATCTCGCATTCACGCGTTACGGTTTCGACCTCGACAAGGTCGAGCGGCGTCAGACTCCCGGCGACGCCGGGCTGACGGCCGCGGAACTCGCAGCCTATCGGCCCGCGCTGGAGCAGATCCGGTTGTGGGACCCCGACACGATGATCATCAACTTCCGCGAGTTGCAGGCGCTGCGAACCTATTTCGACTTCGAGGACGTCGACGTCGACCGTTATCGCATTGACGGCAAGGAGACGCTGGTTCTCGTCGGCGCGCGCGAGGTGAAGACCAGGCATCTGGCGGAAAGCGCCCATCGCTGGGAGAACCAGCGCATGATCTACACCCACGGCCATGGGCTCGTGGCGGCATCCGGCACGCAGGCCACCGAGGCCGGCATGCCGGTGTTCCTGACGCGTGACCTGCCGACGAAAGGCGCATCCGCGATCAATGCGGAAAATCCGCGAATCTACTACGGCGAGGCCTCGTCGTCCTACGCGTTCGTGGCTTCCGACGCGATCGAACTCGACCGACCGATCGATGCTTCGAGCCACGCACAGCCGTCCGGCGCTCCTCGTCCTGGGGAGAATCCGCCGCCAGCCAGCAAGGAAAGGGACTGCCCTAAAGAGCAAACCCGCTCGGGCGGGAGGGGCGCGACGGCCGACGAGGCAGGCGCAGCGTCGACAGAAGCTAGCGATGCGTGTCGCCCGGCAGCTATCGGATTTGCGGTCACCGACTATGGCGGGAAAGGTGGCGTGCTGATTGACGACATCGTCAAGCGGTTGGTTTTCGCCATCCGTTTCTGGGACGTGCGGTTCGCCCTCACCTGGCTCGTCGACGACAACACCAGGGTCCAGTTCCACCGCCGTATCCGCGAGCGCATCGAACGCGTTGCGCCCTTTCTCGAACTCGACCGCAATCCCTACCCGGTCGCTGTCGACGGACGCATCAAGTGGATCGTCGACGCCTACACCGTCTCGGACATGATGCCCTATTCGCGGCGGGTGAATCTCTCCGACCTGAGCCAGGTCACGCAGCCGAAGCAGGACGCCGTCTCGGTCATCATCGACGAGTTCACGAGCAGCGCGGCGGGTCTCACCGGCACGGCGAACTACATCCGCGGCAGCGTCAAGGCGGTGCTCGACGCCTATGACGGCTCTGTCACGCTTTACGTGGTCGGGCCCGACGACAAGGTGCTGCAGGCGTGGCAGCGCGCCTTTCCGGGGGTATTCGTGCCGGAGGCTGAGGCCAGCCCGGCCCTGCGTGCGCACTTCCGCTACCCGCAGGATCTCTTCCGGATCCAGTCGGCGATGTGGTCCGACTATCACATGGAGACGCCGGAAATCTTCTATACGAAGGAAGCGGCTTGGCGGATACCGCCCGATGCCGCGTTCATCTCGCTCCGACGCGAGCGTAAGGAGCCGGAATACGAGCAGCGTCGCGAGAACCTGCGGCCGTATTGGCTGATGGCCCGCTTTCCCGGCGAGGAAACGACCCAGTTCGCCATCGTCCAGCCCTTCAGCCCCGCCGGACGCAACCTACTGAGCGGATACCTCGTCGGCCTGAGCGACGGCGCCAATTACGGCCGCCTCGTCTCCTATGCCTTCCCGCCGACGCGGACCATCCTCGGCCCGGCCCAGGCGCAGGCCCGGATCGACCAAGACGCCCGCATCTCGGCCTGGATGACGCTCCGCATGCAGTCGGGCTCTCGCGTTTCGCGCGGGCGGCTGATCGCCCTGCCCGTCGCCGACGCGCTCCTCTATGTCGAGCCACTCTTCGTCCAGGCCGACAAGTCCTCCGTCTCCCACCTTCTCGGCGCGCAGCTCTCCAGCATCCCCGAGATGAAGAAGATCGTGGTGGTCTTCGGCGACAGGGTGGTGATGCGCGACACGCTCGAAGCGGCGATAGCCGCTGCCTTTGGCCAGGAGCCGCACGAGACACCCGTCAGGAGCACCCTCACGATCGAGGGCGCAGGCCCGGACCGGCTGTCCATTACCGTCGGCGGCCAGACTGCCGGCGCAGGCGATCCCGTCGTTGGCGACCGGACCGACATCCCGATGGACACACCCTAGCGGTCGCCGCCGCCCCCGCCGAGAAAGGACAACCTCATGCTGACCCTCATCCTCGTCGTCGCCCTCCTGATCCTGATCGTCACCGTGCTCCTCGCGGCAATGCGCCGATACGATGCCAACAACTACTTCGATCAGGATCGCCAGCCCTTCTACGCGGAGCCCGATGCGCTGGTGTCGGCCGGCCTCCTCTACTCACAGACGGACCGCGAGCAGCGTGAACGGCACACCTATACGGTGACGCCGGCCGGAGAGGCGGGACTGCGCGCATGGCTGCGCGAGCCCTCGAACGATCCGGGTTTTCTGGAGCATCATTTCAGCGGGCTCGTCGCGCCGTTCGATCGCGGCCGGATCGTCACGCGGCGCTTCGCCCTACATCGCTCCCGCCTTGCCGAATACGAACGGCTTGAGCTTCTGCTCGTGAACCGGCCGGAATGGCGTTACGCGCTCGCGGCCGCCCGCGTCGGCGTGCGGTTCGAGCGGCGCTGCCTCGACTTCTGGAAGAGCGTGGAGAGCGAGGGCGAACGGGACGAACCCCGGCAGCGGACGCGAGCCCATCCGGCCAACGAGGGGGACGAGGAAGCCTCCGATGCCGAGCGGGCAGAGACCGCCGCGGCCGCTGATCGCGCCGAGATGCCGGGGGACGACGCATCCGATGACGAAGGCGGGGATGGCGAACAGCCGGAAGCGTCTGAATCCCGCGACGCCTCAGGCGATGGCAAGGGCAAAGCCCCGGACGAATCCGAACGCCAGGAACGCGACCAGCCGGACCGGGAGGCGGACGACGACGCCGAGGCATCCGGGACCGACCGTGCCGATGAGACGGAGACGCCGGAAGCCGACCGATCCGACGACGGAGGTCCGAACGGCGAGCAGGCCGAGCCTTCCGACAAGCACGGCAATTCAGAGAGCGACGAGCCGGGAACGCCGGACGAATCCGAACGCCAGGAACGCGACCAGCCGGACCGGGAGGCGGACGACGACGCCGAGGCGTCCGACACCGACCATGCCGATGAGACAGAGACGCCGGAAGCCGACCGATCCGACGACGGTCCGAACGGCGAGCAGGCCGAGCCTTCCGACAAGCACGGCAATTCAGAGAGCGACGAGCCGGGAACGCCGGACGAATCCGAACGCCAGGAACGTGACCAGTCGGACTGGGAGACGGATGACGACGCCGAAGCGTCTGACACCGACCGTGCCGATGAGACGGAGACGCCGGAAGCCGACCGATCCGACGACGGAAGTCAGAACGGCCAGCAGGCCGAGCCTTCCGACAAGCGCGGCGATTCAGAGAGCGACGAGCCCGACGCGCCTGACGATTCGCCGCCGCAGGAAAGTGACCAGCCGGACCGGGAGGCCGACGACGACGCCGAGGCGTCCGACACCGACCATGCCGATGAGACGGAGACGCCGGAAGCCGACCGATCCGACGACGGAAGTCAGAACGGCCAGCAGGCCGAGCCTTCCGACAAGCGCGGCGATTCAGAGAGCGACGAGCCCAAAACGCCGGACGAGTCCGAACGGCAGGAAAATAACCAGCCGGACCGGGAGGCCGACGACAACGCCGAGGCGTCCGGGACCGACCGTGCCGATAACGCGGAGGACGCCGATCCTGCGGAGACGTCAGGGGAGAGCGGAGCCGAGACCAAGGACGCGTACGGCGGGGCGCTGAACAAAGCCGCAGATGACGAGACGCGGTAGCCGGCGTCACATGCAAGCACGGCAGGAAGGACAGCACGATGCTCGACTACTTCCGGAAAAGGCGTTCTCGCGACAAGCACACCCGCTTCAAGATCAAGCGGCGTCTGTTCATAGCCCTGCTGTTCCTGTCGCTTCTCTTCGGCTGGATCGCGATCGGCCTATTCATGCCGTGGTTTGAAACAACTTTCTCCGCCCCGTCGCTCAGTGCCCGCGAGACGCCTGCGCCGCAGCAGGCAGCGGCGCTTCGCCGGCTAACCCCGTCCGTGCCCGCCCTCTGACAGGAGATTCAAGCCATGCTCGTCATCATTCTCATCGTCGCCTTCATCCTGCTCCTGATCATCTATCTCGTCGCCGCCTTTCGCCGTCACGATTCCGACAGCGACGTCGACCAGGAACGCGATCCCTTCTTCTCCGAGCTGTCCCGGCTCGCCGCAGCCGGGCTTCTCTACGAGCAGGAGGAGCGTTCTTATGGCCGGCCGCGCAAGTCCTATACGGTCACGCCCGCCGGCGAGGCCGCGCTTCGCACGTGGCTGCGCGAACCGATGAACGACCCCGGGATGGTCCGGCTCTACTTCGCCGGCATCGTCGGCCCTGCTGACGTCGTCTCACTCGCCCGACAGCAGCGCCAGCGCCACGAAGAGCGCCTCGAGCAGTACCAGCGGATCGAAGGGCTCCTCGCCAACGGGAATGGCGAGTGGGAATCGACGCAGAAGACGATGCGCCTCGGCCGCCGCTTCGAGGAGACCTGCCTCGAGTTCTGGAAGAACGAAGTCGACCTGCCGATGAACGCGGTGCCCGACCCGCAGCGCCACCGCGCGCCATGAGACCCAGCCCGTCTCCAGTCACCTCCAACCGGAAGGGAAAGACCACCATGTCCAGCAAAACCAGTTTCTGGCTCTGCGGCACTCTCGCCGCCTTCGCGGTCTCCTGTGCGGCGGCAGAGGGCAATCAGGTCCGCATCATCCAGGCCGACGAGGAGACCCGCCGAACAAGCACCGCGACGATCGATCAGACCGGGAGCGACAACCGTGCCGACGGCGATTTGAATGGCGCCGCCGGCATGACCTTCTTCGACGGAACGACGCTGAATGTCGCGCCCGCCGACGCCGGCATCTACCAGCACGGCGCCAGTTCCACGTCTGTCATCGAGCAGTTCGGCGATGCCAATGCCGCAGCGATCCGCCAGGCTGGTCCCGACGACGGCGCGGACGGGTCCACCGTGCGGATCCTGCAGGGCCAGAGTGGCTACAGGTCGAAGGATAGCGTTGCAGCGGTACAGCAGGCGGGCGATGCGAGCAGCGTCACGATCGAACAGAACGGCACGGGCAACCGTTCCTTCTCCTTCGAGAGCGGCAGCGCGACGGCGACTTTCGGCGCAACGGCGACGCCCGGCCACGGATCCTCGGGAGGATCACCGGGAAACTCGGGCTCCGATAGCGGCAACGAACAGACCCATACGCTTCAGGGCGAGGGTAACGAGAGCCAGGTCGTCCAAAACGGCGACGCGCTGAAGGCCGAGATCACCCTGTCGCATGGCCGGGAAGACATCGGCCGCATCGGCCAGACCGGCAGCGGCCACAAGGCATCCTACGTGGCCAAGGCCGGCGCTGGGCGCTTCGGCGAGGTGACGCAGTCCGGTTCCGAACCGGGCACGGTCGACGTCGACGTGAGCGGAAGCGATCACCGCACGCGCATCCACCAGGGTGGACCAGGCGGCTCGCACAAGGCGTCCGTCACCCAGGCAGGCCGCGGCCACCAGGCTCTGGTCCGGCAGGAGGACGAATCCAAGTCCGGCGAAGGAAATGTCGCGTCGATCACCCAGAAGGGCACCGCCGGCAGCGCCGATATCGACCAGTCCGGTGCAGGCGCGGCGAACAACGCGCAGATCGGTCAGGAGGGAGCAAGCTCCTCCGGCCTTGCGGCCACGGTGCGCCAGAACGGCATGGGCGGCGGCAACAAGGCTGATGTTGACCAGACAGGTGCCAACCAGAGCGCCACGGTCGAGCAGTCCGGGAAAGGCGGCCGCAGCGTCGGCGCGATCGACCAGTCGACCGATGCCAGCAAGGGCAACAGCGCGACAGCCATCCAGCAGATCGACGCGGCGTCCGGCACGGACAGTATCGACATCGATCAGGGCGGCGACAATAACGATGCGAAGGCACGCCAGTCCCGGAGCGAAGGCGGCACCGGCCACACAGCGACCCTCGCCCAGCCAGGCACGCGCAACAGCGTCGACCTGCGCCAATCCGGGGCTGCGCAGCTCGGCAACGTCGCCCAGGCCGGCAACCGCAACCGTGTCGAGGTCAAGCAGTCAGGCACGGGCGGCCACAAGAGCGATGTGGACCAGAACGGCAGCCGGAACGCCGCCGATATCGAGCAGGATGGCGACGGCAGCACCAACAACGCCGCTATCGACCAGTCGTCGACCGAAACCTCGCGAAACCAGGCCCAAATCCGGCAGGCCGGCGCCCGCGGCCTGAACACGGCGGATATCGATCAGTCGCGCGAGCACAACGAGGCGCGCATCACGCAGGACGGAAACGACGGTGGCACCGGCCACAAGGCCTCGATCACCCAGCCGGGCGCTGACAATCGGGGCGATGTCAGCCAGTCCGGCAGCGCCCTGGAGGCGTCGATCTCGCAAGATGGCGAGCGAAACGTCGGGGTCGTCGAACAGTCGGGCGGCGGGGCCAGCGGCATGGCGCAGACCTCCACCGGCAGCAGTGCATCGGATAACGAGGCGCGCATCATCCAGTCGAGTGGTGGCAACAAGGGCTCCATCGATCAGACGAGCTCACGGAATGTCGCCAGGATAACGGAAGCGAACCCTGCACCGCAGCGGGCGACCAACGGGGCCGATATCGACCAGGGCGGCGGACCGGGAAACCGCGCGGAGATCACGATTGCCGGCGAGGGCACCGGACGGACGGCCACGATTGCTCAGGATGGGGAGTCGGGGACGGCGAAGCTCAGCCTGTCGGGCAAGGGAGACACGATCAAGGCCAAGGTCCAGCAGACCGGCCCCGCCAACCGCACGGACGCCACAGCCAAGGCCGAAGGCGGCAACGGCGTGACGTTGAACGTCCAGCAGAACGGCGCCGACAATCGCCTCCGCACCGAACAGCAAGGCCACAACCTCAAGCTGAAAGTCTCGCAGAATGGCGACGGAAATCTCGTCGACGTTACGCTGTCCGGCAACGGCTATTCGGTGACGATCACCCAGAAAGGCTCGGGACATCGGCTGAAGCGGCATTTCACCGGACCGGCGCCCGGCGGGGGCGACCACACGATCGTTCAGGGCCGCTGACCGCAGCCGCCGTTCCGATGCGGACAGACCGCGCGCCGGGCACCCGACGCACCACCCTGAGCGGCCGGCGCGGCAACTGGTCGATTTTCCGCGCCTTGTGCCCGCCAACCTCCTCGCACCAGCGGTGGTCGATGAGTGGCTTCTCGGAGATTGTGCAGACTGGTTCCGCCACCGGATCCCGGGCACCATGCATGCTTGTTCGCCGCCATAGGAGAACCTCCAGACGTGACTGCTCTGAATGCAACTCCGGCGATCGGCGGAGCCACCGTTCTGGTGCTGGGCCTGCTTGCCGGCTACATCAAGAACCGCCTCTGGATCAGCGAGCCGGCCCTCTGCCTCCTGCTGGGAGCGGCCATCGGGCCGGGCCTTCTGGATCTGGTTGATCCGTCCCAACTCGGCGTCGATCAGTCGCTTCTGATGAAGGAAGTGGCGCGGCTGACGCTGGGCATGGCGGTCATGGGCGCCGCGCTGCGGCTCCCTACCCGCTTCGCCCGACGGCATTGGCGCGACGTCGCGATCTCTCTCGGCATCGGGTTGCCGCTGATGTGGCTGACAGGCGCGGCAATCGCCGTGCTGATCCTCGGATGGTCATGGCTGCCCGCCCTCCTCATCGGCGCCATCCTCGCCCCGACCGATCCTGTGCTCGCAGGATCGGTCGTCACGGGCAAGACCGCCGAGGAGAACATACCGGGACGCCTGAGGAACCTGCTGACGGTCGAGAGCGGCGCCAATGACGGCCTCGGAATGCTGGCCGTCATGCTGCCAATCCTGCTTCTCACCCGCAGTGCGGGCGGTGCAGTGGAGCATTGGCTGACATTCGTGCTGTTGTGGGAAATTCTGGCGGCTGTCGTGATGGGGCTTGCGGCGGGCTGGCTTGCCGGCCGCCTCCTGGTCTGGGCCTACGATCAGCCGTATTCAGAAAGCCACTAGACCGTCACCATCGGGCTCGCGCTAACCATTACCGTGCTTGCCGCCGTGAAGCTGGTCGGCAGCGATGGCATCCTCGCCGTCTTCGCCGCCGGGCTCATGCTCAACCGCTACGTCTCCAGGCGCGAGACACGGCACGAACACGCGCAGGAGGCGATAGGCCGGTTCTTCAATCTCCCGGTCTTCATCCTCTTGGGCGTCGCCCTGCCATGGACTGGATGGGCGCAGACGGGCTGGTCCGGCCTTCTCTTCGCGGTCGCCATTCTCGTGTTTCGACGCATTCCATGGTGGCTGCTTCTGAACTCCCGAATTCGCGCCATCCGCAACCGGCGCGAAGCCCTGTTCGTGGGTTGGTTTGGGCCGATCGGCGTGGCATCGATCTACTACGCGATGCTGGCGCAGGAGGAGACCTCCCTCACAAGTCTCTGGCCGGTGGCAACCTTGGTGATCGTTGCATCTGCCTTTGCCCACGGCATCTCGGCGACACCGCTCGCCGACAGGCTGACGAAAGGAAACGACGAAGCGTCGGAGAGACCGCCCAAAGTCGCCGAGCGGTGACATGCCCTCTACCCGAACCCTCCGGGGTCGAGCTTTTCCAGCCGAAGGTGACACGATGGCGTTGGCTAGGTCCCCCTCCCGACTGCATCCGAGGGACTGCGCGGCTAAAGGCCGGGGAACCGGCGGTGGCGGTTACGAGGCAAGGTCGACCTCGCCGCTGCGCTTCGCAGCCAATCGTGGCACCTCACACCGCCACCTGGACAGGCGTCCTGGATCACTCTGATCGACGTGCCATCGGGAACGCACTCGCACAGGTCCATGACGTCCTGGTTGAGCAGGCGAATGCAGCCTGGTGAGAACCGCCTTGCCCTTGCCGATCAACCATAACCCCTGATGCGCCCCGTGCAGGCGATAGAGCGTGTCCCATCCAATCTGGAGAATGTGGAGGGTCTGGGCGCCAGGAGGGTGATGCTTGAGACCGGGATCCAGACCGCCATTGGCGATGGAAAACGGCGCCAGGCTGCCGTGCGACCACCTGCTTCGGCGGCTTCCATCGCGGCCACTCGCGCTTGCACTGCAGCTTTGCGCGGCCAGACCGGGCAAATCTTCCGGCCAGACGCCGATGCCGTAGCGAACGGCGGACCACCTGGGTCCCGTAAGCCTCGACGGTTGGCTACCGCGGCTACTTCGGGTGTGCGGGTTGACCCGATGCAACCTGCACGGAGCAGTTTCATCGCATGTGGTAGCTATAACCGTTCCGCCGTTGGCTTGGGGAGCCCGGTCCAACTTCGCGGGGCGCCCTCACCTCTCACCGCCCGAGCCCTCCAGGCGCTCCGGAGGTCCCGGAGGGGGCGCGTCAGGGGTTCGAGACGCAAAGGGAGGGTTTGCGTTCTCCGGATCGGCTGCCGTGTCGATCGGTTTGTCCGGGTCAAACTCCTTCTCGACATTACCGGACTGAGCGTCGGCTACGTTCGGCTTTTGCGACATAGAAATTTTCTCCCGTTCCCTATCTGAAGACGCAGGTCGGCAATTTCCGGCCCTCCGACAGTCTTGCCGTCCAGGAGGAGGACAATCATGCGAACCTACGAAGTCAAGGGAATGCACTGCGGAGGCTGCGGGCGGACCGTCACCAGAGCATTAAAGCAGCACTTTGGCGAGGATACGGAGGTCTATATAGACGTTGACGTTCGCGAGGTCAGGGTCGCGGATTTCGCCGATCCGCAGGTCGTCGCTTTCATCCTGAACGGTGCTGGATATCCGGTGCAGCGAGTGAGCGACTAGCTGCATCCTGGACGCTATGGCAACGGCCGGGCGCGGCGTCCGCTGATGCGAGGCTCGCGATCGCGCTTCGCCTGTCGCGAAAAGAGGAAGCAGGATAACTCCATAAACGCGGATAGCGCCGGAATTCGAGCAGAACTGTGCGTGGGCTACAGCGACTGCTGCCGGTGCGAGGCAGAGCGATGGCCCCCGCAGAACACCCGAAAGAATGCGACACGATTCTGGCCGGAAGCGGTAGAAGCTCAACGCCCTACCGGGCGGTGATGCCGAAGCATCTCTGCCCCTGCGAACGTAGGTCGAAGGATCTGCTCGAACGACGAGGCTTCGCCGTGCGTATGCGTCGGCGGTTCGAGCAGGGTGCGACTTGGCTTTGCCTCTTTGACGGAGAACCGGATGATGATCGTCTCGACGATCTGGGTGCCGGTCCGGACGCCGTGGCCCGGCTGATCTTTCGGCTGTCGCCTACGCAGCCAGGCGAACGGCACCCCTGCTCACGAGGAGAGAACCACGGCGCTTTGCTCGGCTTTGCGCTCGTCGCTGCCTTAGGCGTTGCCCACCACTACACCCTGATGTTGCCGCAAGAGCGGCCGACGGGGGCAGGTTCCGAAGGAAGCCCGACAGAGCCCGCATCGTATTTGAACGATTCTGCTCCGCGAAAGTTCTCCCAGCTTGACCCCAGGATCGATTTCCTGGCTGCACATCGAACAGGAGGCAAGTCAATGCCCGCAAAGTCCAAGGCGCAGCAAATGGCAGCCGGTGCCGCCCTGGCGGCAAAGAAAGGTGATAAAAAGAAGAGCGAACTTAAAGGCGCATCGAGGTCGATGGAGAAGTCGATGAGCGAAGAGGAACTTCATGACATGGCGTCAACCAAGCGGAAGGGGAAGCCCGAGCACGCCTCGAGTTCCTGACAAGGCTTCGTCCCTGAAATCGACAAGTGCGACGCGCATGTGGGCGAATGAGGTGGAGGCGGTGTAGCCGTGTACGGCATCAGGGTCAGGTTCCCCTGCGCGCGACCTGTTCGACGGCTGCGGAGGGCCCACGCCAGGATGCGGTATTCAAAGGTCGGTGTGGCGTGATGCGAGAAGCTGCCCGCTCACGGGGTGGCCTTTGCACCAAAGCAGCCTCGCGGATGCTTGCAGCGGAACACGCATAAAAAGAGTGCGTGAGACGTCGGTTTTGCCGAGGAGGGCGTTCTTCTGGCCGCACCTATTCAGTCGCAGACGAAATGCTCGTCAGCCTTGCCTCCCCCATCCATTCCCCGGGCGCGCCCGGGCTGTTGCAATAATCCACGGTGTGACCTGCCATGACGAACATCCCCAGGGAAACCACGATCGACGCATCCCCCTCGCTGCTACGGGAGGGTTACACCTTCATTTCGACCCGATGCGCTCGGCACGGCACCGACGTCTTCCAGACCCGCATCATGGGGCGAACCGCCTACTGCCTGACAGGCGCGGAGGCAGCCGAAATCTTCTTCGAGCCGGATCGGATGACGCGGCGAGGAGCGCTGCCCAGGTCGACCCTGCGCCTGCTCCAGGACGAGGGCAGCGTCGCGACGCTGGACGGATCCAGTCATCGTCGGCGCAAGGCGATGTTCCTCGAGCTGTTGTCGCGAAAACATTCTGAAGAACTCGCTACCCTGGCCGCGGAGGAGCTTCGGCAGACTGCTCAGATATGGGCACTGAAGCAGTCCGTTCGCCTCCACGACGAATTCCGGGACATACTCGGTCGCGTGATCATCCGGTGGAGCGGCGTCGATCTCGACGACCAAGAGCAGGATCGGCTGATCGACGAACTGGGCGCCATGATCGACAATGCGGGATCTCTCGGTCCGCCCAATTGGATTGCGAGGGCACGTCGCTTGCACAGTGAACGCCTGCTGCGACGGCAAATAGACAGGACGCGGGCGGGCTTTCTTCATCCGCGCGAAGACAGCCCTCTGTTCGTCATATCCTGGCACAGGGACGAACGGGGGCATCTTCTGGAACCCGATGTCTGCACGGTCGAACTGCTGAATATTCTAAGGCCCACCGTCGCCGTTTCACGCTTCCTGGCTTTCGCGGTCGATGCGCTGGGCAAGCATCCCGTGGACCTATCCCGCCTGGCAAAGGACCGGGACTATGCTCGGAGTTTTGTGCAGGAAGTGCGGCGTTTCTATCCCTTCTTCCCGTTCGTTGCCGGCATCGCTCGCAAACCATTCAGCTGGCGCGACCACGACTTCGTCGCCGGAGACTTCTTCCTGTTGGACATCTACGGGACAAACCGGGACCCCGCGGTTTATGACCGTCCGGAGGCGTTTCTTCCCGAGCGTTTTCTCGGGCGCGACCCGACCGCGTTCGACCTGATCCCTCAAGGCGGCGGCAGTCACGGCGACAATCACCGATGCGCCGGAGAATGGGCAACGATCGCACTTATGATCGCGATGCTCCAGACCTTCGTCGGGGACGTACGCTGTCGTCCGCTGTTGGAGGACCGGATCGACCGGTCGGTACTGCCGGCCACTCCGAAGCATGGTTTCCCTGCAAAGGTCGTGCAACGCCATTGAGGCGCCGCGGGACCGGTGTTCCGCTCCAGCGCCGATCTTGAGAAAGTCCGTACGCACCCCTATTGGCGCAATTCACCGTCATGGCTGCCGCGCCGCGTCAGGATGCGGAGCGACTTCAATGGCCCTTGGTCTCGAACGTTACGACGACGACGAAGGCGATCTGTCGGATGAACGCCTTCGAACCCGCCTGTTCAAGCTCGATCCCCAGCTCGACGATCAAGCGCTGCAGCGGGCCGCCGAGGACCAAGCCCCCTTTGTCTGTCCCTCGCGCCATGTCAGGCTTTGAGAGAGCGGCATGACGTCCCGCGAGTACGACAAGGCGCGGCCCTGGCTTGGGGCGAAGCGCCAGTGCTCTCAACCTGCTTTCCTTCGACAGCTGCCGATGGATGGGGCTTTTGTGCGGAGGGGCGAGTCAAGCTGCTGCTTGACGGCAGATAAAGAAGTTATCCACTCGCCCGAAAAGCTCTGCCGGAGCCGAAACAATAAGCCAGCGGGAGGAGCCTGGAGCACACACCGAAGAGGTGGCATAGGCGAAAAGGCGTACACACATGCGCAACATTTTGACTATGTCGAAAGCGCCTGAGCGCCGATTTCGCGGCGTGAAGTGATCACCTCCGTGCAACGCCGGCGGCGATGGTCGATGGCCGAAAAAGACCGCCTTTGTCGAGAAGGCGATGCGGCCCGGAATGAGCGCATCTTTCTTGGCGCGGGGGCAAGCCTCGCTATGCCGGATGCGTTGCCAATCACCGCGTCGGCGACGTTGCTGATCCCGTAGCGATTACAACGCGTCGCGAAGCACGTGGCCCGTGCTCAACCTGGAGAGAAAGAAGGCCCCGCGCGATATCGTTGCAGAAGAAGCCAAGACACGGATCCGACCCAGGCCACCATCATCAGGCCGAGAACCCGCTCATAAGCGCCGTCCCAGGCGGTCGGCACGTAGAGAAACACCGGAGCGAGGACGAGCCATGCCGCCCCCAAGGCGAGGCTGAAAACGCCCCACCGGAAGTTGATCCGCGTCAACCCGGATGCCGAGGAAAGTAGCACGAGAAGGAATACTCCGGCCAGAAGATAGGTCGCGTAGGTGTGAATGTCCGCGCCCTGGTTCGTCGTTCCGGCATAGCCGTTAAAAAACGCAATCACGACGACGTCGATGCCCAGCAGCATCAGAAGGACCCCGGCGGCCAACCATCTAAGGTGCCCCAGCCGCCAGCGGAAGAAGCCAATCCCGCAAGCCACAAGCGCGGAAGCAAAGCCGTAGAGCCCCACATCCTGGATCCACGCATATCGACCGACCGCAAGGGCACTGATCGTCTCGCTGATCGGATTGTGCGCGTCGACGACGATGATGCCGGCAAGATTAGCGACCACCACGGCGACAGCCCCGACCATACCGACGATTCCGCAATTCCTGAGCATGTCGTCGCGACTCGTCGCCTTCGCCGCGTCCGCCTTCTGCCGTCTCATGGCCATATCCTATTCCAAGTTTTGTGTTTTCCGGCGAAGGACCGCTGCAAGGGCAACGGCAGACCGGAGCAGCCATTAGTTTCCTGGCGAATCGACCGGCTCTTTCTCGCGATCCCTGCGGCACTGGCGACAGGATTGCGCAGGCCACCGCGATTCGGCGACTTGCAAGGCAGAAAGGCAGCGGACCAGCCACCGCTTCTATACGCTGGCCCGCTGGCATTTTCGGCCGCCCCTTCGGACGTTAGGGGAAGAACCGGGCAGAGCCTGCCGGTCAATAGCCGTTGAACATCGCCAGATATTCATCCGACGAGATCATCCCATCGGCGTCGGCATCGGAATCCTCGAAGCTGGCCTCTTCCAGGTAGCTCTGCTCAAACTCTTTTTCGTCCAGTGAGCCGCTGTCGTCGGCGTCATATTTGGACAGGTCGACTTCCTTGAACATTCGCTGACCATGGGCGTATTCCTGTTCCTCCAGGGTCGCGCTGCCGTCCGTGTCGACCGAGGAGTAGAGGGCCGAGCGGAACTCATCGCTGTCCAGCCCGCCGTCGGAATTGCTGTCTGCCTCTTCGAACGGGACGCTCGCACCCTCGGCCTGCGCATCCTGCGCGGCCACCGGAGCGCCGGTCAGCAAGAGGGCGATTGGAGCCATCGTCAGCCAAAGTTTCCTGTCGATCATGTTGCTTCCTCCTATCTGTTACCAAGAGGCGAACGACCCCCGGAATGAGGAGTTCCAACAATCGCCGCTCGCGAGGCCGCTCAGTTGGCGCGCCACCGTACACTCCTGCGACTTCGCGACGGACCAGGGGCTGCCGGATAGACCGACAGCCTTTTGAAGCCGAGAGAAGCGGTTGCTGTTCGCCGACGGAACCGTCCTGCGTCTTGCAGTCCGGTGAACGTTTCCCTTCTGTCGGGACCGGTACGCCGAGGGTGTGGCGCCCTCCCCACCAGTTTTGACCCTTCTTGAAACGGGACATGAATCTTGAAACGGGACATGGAGCGACTTCACGGGCGGCCTCTGCCCGCCGAAAAGCGTGATGCCTTCATTGACGGCTCCCTGAGCCCCTTCAGCAACCATGGCGGACGCACACCGTTGCGCACAGACGAGACGCCGTCGAACAGCAGGAGATTGCATGCCGAGATCGGCCGCCGAGGACCGCAAGTTGCTGCCGACGCTGATCCCCGCAAAGGGACCATCGGGCGATGAACAAGAAGTCCCTCTTCCCGGTCGCCCGGTCATGGATTCGATCAGCGAAAGGATATCGGACGAATTGGCGGCAAGAATGATCGGTGCCATCCAGTGGGGGCAGGCCTTGAAGGATCTCATTGGTAATGGCGCGCACACCGTGCCCAGCCGCGCCGGTCTTCTGCTCTTTGGAGCACTGATTCTGGGCGGCTGCGACGATTTCCGATACCCGCGTGATGCGGAGGATACGCTGGAGAGGGTTCTGGCCGAACAGAGCGTGCGGGTTGCGGTGGCAAGCGATCCGCCCTGGGTTCGCGTCGTAGATGACGTGCCGGTGGGCGTCGAAGCGCGGCTCGTCGAGGCATTCGCCTTGGAGATTGGCGCCGCCATCGAGTGGCAGAACCTGTCGCAGGTCGAGGCGCTCGAAGCCGTGGAACGGGGTGATGCAGATCTCGCCATCGGCGGCTTTACACAGCGTTCGGTTAACGCCATCGCAGGTGCACCGACCTATCCGTATTTCTCGGACGAGGTTCAGGTCGCGGCCCTGCCGGATGCGATTGTGCCGACGGATCTCGACGGGGCTCGCGTCTTCGTTCCACCGGACCTGCTCCTCGGCGGTTACCTGGATGACGAGGATGCCGTTGCCGTTTCCAGCCTGGAGGAGAGCGACGGACTCATGATTGTCCACGAATGGAAGATCCCGGGTTCGCAACTGAGGCCGACGAATTATGCGATCCGGAGCGAGAAACACGTGATGGCGGTCCCCAAGGGAGAGAACGCCTGGCTGATGCGCCTCGAGACTTTTCTTCGCGAGAAGGACGACGTGATCGTGCCCCTCCTGCAGGAGTTTGCACCGTGAGCGCCAGGTCGCATCGTCTTCCACCCGCCCAGCAAGCGGCGATACGGCGCGCCTGCTGGCTGCAGGGCGTCTGGATCTTCTTCCTGACCACCATCGTGTTGGCCATGTATTTCACGCTCGGCAGCTCGCAGGCGATGAAGACTGCCTGGATGGAGGACCTGCTCAGCTTCGTGCCGCCGGTCGCTTTCCTGGCCGCAGTGTGGATCGAGAGGTGGAAGGCCAATGCGCGCTACCCACTCGGTTTCGTGCGGATCGCATCGATTTCCTATCTCGTGGCGGCAGTTTCGCTGGCCGGTGTGGCGCTGTTCATGATCTACGACTCCGCCAGCGCGTTGATCGCCGCAGAGCACCCCACCATCGGCAGCGTCGAGTTCTTCGGGTGGACGTTCTGGTTTGGCTGGCTGATGATCGCGGCCCTGGTCTATTCTGTCATTCCACCCGTCATCTTCGGCCGCTTGAAGATGAAGCCGGCGCAGCAGCTGCACGACAAGGTGCTCTACGCCGACGCGCTGATGAACAAGGCGGACTGGATGACGGGCGCGGCCGCCGTGGTCGGCGTCCTCGGGATAGGTCTTGGATGGTGGTGGGCGGACGCGGTGGCAGCCATGGTCATCGCCCTCGACGTGCTGCACGACGGCTACCGCCATACGATGGCGGCGGTGCGCGATCTCATGGACAAGACGCCGCGGACGGTCGACGACAAGAACATCGATCCGCTGCCGAAACGCGCCAAGGAGACCATCGATGCCCTGCCCTGGGTGCGTAGCACCAAGGTCCAGTTTCGTGAGGAAGGCCGCTATCTGTCCGGCAGCATCTTCGTGGTCCCGGCCGAAAGCAGCGTTTCCGCCGAAGCGATCGCCGACGGCGAACGAAGGCTGAAGCAAATCGACTGGCGCATGAGGATGATTTCGCTCGTGGTGATTCCGCATATCGGCCAGGTCGAGGAGCAGGAGCTGTGACGGCCGCACGAGCGGCGTCATCGAACCCGGAGGCCGTCACCCGACGATCCGCCACCTGCCGCCGAAAACATGAACCGGAGCCTTGAACGTTCTGCAGACGGAGATCCCGCTTGCGAAACCGGCTCCCGGTCGATTCAGCTCCCGAGCATGGACGGGCGGCAACGGATTGCCTCGCCTCTAGCCCTCGCGTTCCGGGTCGTGCCTTCCGGTCTTTAGCTCCGCCTTGCTCTCCCGCAGGAATGGCCGGATAGCGTCGCTGAGCTCTCGCGGCCAGAAATGGCTCATCGTATGGGCGATACCGCTCAGGATTTTCAGGCGGCCATCGGGAAGTTCCTGCGCAACCGTGCGCGCCCAGTCTTGAGTCACCATCTGGTCGTGTTCGCCGCTGACGACGAGGGTCGGTGCCGCGATATCTTTCAGCCTCTCGCCGATAGGGTAAAGGCGGTAGGAGTTGAACGTATCGTAGACGCGCCGAAATCCCGCCCTGCGGTAATCGTCTGCGAGGAGAAACGTGTCAGAGGCGGTTGATGGCTCGACCCGAGAATTGCTGAACCACAGGCGGACCATGCGCAGCGCGCCCCGGTCGGACGGCGCCGACGGCGGCCCCTGCAGCACGACCCGCTCAACGATGTCAGGGTGCCGGCTGGCGCAGGCGACCGCGACCTGACAGCCATAGGACGTCGCCACCAGAGCGACCGGTACCTGGCAGCAGGTTCGGACGTAGGCGGCGATGAAGTCCCCCAGACCCTCAACGTCGAGCGCCCTCGACGGCCCCTTGCTGCGGCCAAAGCCGGGCTGATCCGGTACGTGAACCTCGAAATCGAGACCGAGTTCGCGAGCGATCGGCGACTCGAACCGACTGGAGACGCCCTGCCCGTGGATCATCACGACGGGAGTACCGCCCCGCTTGGCCGAGACACGAGCGAAGGTCTCGAAGCCGTTGACGACGGCCACGCGCTCGAGCAACGCCGGCGCAGCCTGACGTGGGGAGCTCTTTGGTTTCACTGAGGAATTTTCTTGCATCGGTCCTGCATGCGCAACTGCGGTGGATGGTCGAGCCTGTGATAGCGGCCTGCTACGTGGCTTTCTACCATCAAACAGGCGCCGCAGCTGTTCGGCGACGACACGGACCTCCCCTCCATAGCCCCGGGATGGTTCAAAGGAATCAGACCTTGCAGTAAGGCTGATGACGACCGTTCAAGCTCCATGCCAAGAGCGTCAATCCGTGCTCTTGGGAAGAGCCCCGATGCGTCCGCGTGCGGCACAAATACCACCGGCGGGGGTACAACCAGATTCTCGGCGGCCTAGCTACCTTCGTGATTGCGAAGACAAAACATGCACGTCGCACGCTAACCCGTTGTCCGGCCTCTTTCACGAGCGTCTTGATGCCGAAAGTGAGTGCGTTCCTCGGCCTGACGATACTGGCTTGGGTGGAGTTGCTTTCGTGGCTGCTGATGCAGCGTTCGGGCCACCGCGTGCGTGTCTCCTGTGGGTGCAGGACACTCAGCTGAAGCCAAGGCCGAAGGAGAAACGGCCGACAGCCAAAAGGTAAGAACATGCAGGCGACTCCCGCTTCCCGGAAGTCAGGTAGGTCTCCGATTCTTCGGGCCGGAGAAAACTGTTGGCGCATCGAGACAGCCGATCGCGTCGCCTGGCTCGTCGATGGCGAGGAATATCATCCGACGGCCAAGCAGGCCCTCCTGAACGCCCGGCATTCGGTGCTGCTCGTGGGATGGGACTTTGCACCCGATGCGCGCCTCGAGCCCCGCCGTTCCGATACGCCGACTCCAGATCGGATCGGTGATCTCCTGGAGTTTATTGCTCGTCGACGCCCGGAGCTCGATGTCCGGGTGCTGATCTGGGACAAGGCCGTGTTGCTCGACGTGATGCGCCGGAGACCTCCCGGCCTGCAGGAGACCCGGATGAAGCAAGGTCCGGTGAATTACGTCCTGGATAGGGCCCATCCCTTCTTGGCCAGCGGCCACCAAAAACTGATGGTGATCGACGACCGCCTCGCCTTCTGCGGCGGCTTTGACTTCGGTGGCAACCGCTGGGATACGAACCGGCACCAGCCGCAGGACTTGGACCGGCAGACGCCGGCCGGCCAGCCGGCAAAACCCCATCATGATGTCATGCTGATGGTCGATGGTGATGCTGCGGCCGCCCTCGGCGATTTGGCCCGCGAGCGATGGCGACGAGCTACCGGCACTGCACTGGAGGCCCGGCGCGCCGAAGTTGATCCCTGGCCTAAGGCGATCGAGCCTCAAATTCGCCAAGCGAGGGTAGGCATTGCCCGCACTGCGGGCGCCTGGCACGACCATCCCGAAATCCGCGAAGTGGAACGCCTGTATCTCGACGCGATCGCCGCCGCCAGGGACTGCATCTATCTCGAGAGCCAGTATCTCGCCTCCTATGAGATCGGCGACGCCCTGGCACGCAGGCTCCAGGAGCCGGATGGGCCAGAGGTGATCGTCGTGACCCCCAAGCGGTCCCCGGCCCTTCTCGAGCACCTCGCCATGGACAGCGCCCGCACCCGGATCGCCGCCGATCTAAGGCGGTCCGACCGCTTCGACCGGTTCCGCCTTTACGCCTCCCTTACCGACGGAAAGGAGGTGGTCGTCCATTCCAAGGTGATGGTGGTCGATGATCAGATGCTGCGGGTCGGGTCAGCCAATCTGAACCGACGCTCAATGGGCACGGATTTCGAGTGCGACCTCGCTGTCGAGGCCGGCCCGCAGGACGAGCAGACGAGACGGGCCATTCTGCGCTTTCGTGGGCGCCTCGTCGCCGACCATCTCGGATTGCAGCCGGCGGAGGTCGAGCGCATCTCTGCGGAAGGGACGTCGCTGATCGGCACGATCGAGCATCTAAACGGGAGGACCAATCGCAGCCTGTCGTCCTTCCCGGAGCCGCGTCCCGGTCTGCGCGAAACCATCATGCACCAGTCTCTCACCGATCCGCGGCACCCGCTCTTGTCGCGCCCGCCGATCCGATCTTCGATCCTGCGCGCAGCCGTAGCTGGCGCAGTCGGCCTCGGAGCAGCGCTGCTGCTCCGCCGGCTGGCAAGGGCGAAACGGACCGCCGGATCCCGCTCCGAGCCCTTCAGGTGACGGTGTTTTGCCCTCTTCAGCAGCCGTCGCGGCGCAGCCTTCGACCCGCACCCGGTCGGAACGGCATGTGGATCGCCCCCGGGTGGCGCAAAGGCCGGTGGCTGCGCCGCGAACAACCGCTCGGCGGAACGCTCCTCCAGCGCGCCATGCCATCGGCCGAACCGGTAATTTTGCAGCAGTCAGGAGGACCCCAGGAAGGTTGGGTCTCTCACTGGCGAGCGGAAATACACAACCCGTCTTAACAGGGAAGGAAGCAGCGGCGATTTTTTTGAAGCCCTGGAAGATCCTCTTGAAGCTGCCATCGCGCCTCGTTGCAATTAGTATCCTCAGCTCTGGCGTCTTCGTCGTCCAATCCGGGCCGCAACGACTATGATCGTCGGCCACAGCATCGTGTTCAGCACGTCTCGCAGGCTCGCAATCCAGCGATAGTCTTGGTGGGCACTCCAGCCGAACAGATCGAGGAACTCGTTACAGAGCTCAAGCAGCAGGACGATCATCAGCGGCAGCCAGTGGCCGAGCGGCTTCTTTAGCAGGCGGTTTGATGCAAACAGGATGAGCAGTCCGAAGTGAACGTGCAGGGCATCCTTCGACAAATCCGCAAACGTCACCAGGCTGGTCTTCAGCGTCTCCCACATGTAACCGACCGCTCCGAGTCTACGTTTCCATTCCGGTGTCGGCACGTGGCGACAATCGTTTGCGCCCGGTCCATATCCCCGCCGAACTGGAGGCATAGGGTCTGGCGCCGTAGGACGAAGGGAGTCCCCGGCTCCTCGAAAAGCTCTCGGTACCGGCAAGGCATATGTCGTCGAGATGGCCCTATTCCGGTACCCGTCGCTGTCGCGAAGCCGAGCGCTTCCTTGAAGATCTCGTTCTGCGTTTTCTTGCCTATGGACAGACGTCCGAGATCACGGACCCGTTTCTCCAGATCTCGGTCCCGGGATGTGTCGACGACATCCGCGTCGGCCCGAACGGCGACATGCCGCCCTCCAGCATCCGGCGCTTCCGGACAAAGAGCTGAGATGGCAATCCCGCCCGGCGCTTTGCGCAAAGCGGAAGCCTTCCCGTTCCAGTATGTGAGCCCAAGAATCACGCAACTAACGTGGAGGATGAGGGGATCGCCGACTGCGGGGGCGGCAAGAGTATCCTCGCCGCCCCCGAATTAGTGCCGACTACTGGTTGGCCGTGACGTCCAGGTTCAGAATGCCCGGCAGGGTGGCCGGTGCCCCTAGCGCGGCGCCCAGAATCTGGGGCGCAGGGACTGGCTCCGTCGGATCGATGGAGATCGTGATCGACTGCGGGTCTTTCAGGAAACGCGACACGGCGGCAGCGATGTCGTTCTGCATTTCTTCGTTCTGGAAGCCGGCCAGCATTGCTGGCACCATGGTATCAAGCGTCGCCACAAGCTGTTCGACCGACTGATTCCCGAGCTCGGCATAATGGCTCAGAAGACGGTCGACCAGGGACGCGTCCTCGTAGGAAAGTTCCAGTTCGCCGAGTTTGAGCTGGGAGATCAGTCCCAAAATCCCAGCCGTCCAAGCCTCGGTGTTGTCGGGCTTGTCCGCCATTCGCTGCTGCAGCTGCATGGCGGACTGGATGAAGTCGGGCGTGTAACCGGAGATGCTCTCGCTGAAGGTGAGCGTGCCGGCATCCTCGACCGCAAGCTGGACCTGATCGATCTTGAGTTCGCCAGTCTGGGAATCCCAGCTTGCCTTGCCAGAAGCCGAGCCGCGGAGCTCTTCATAATCCAGTTTCGTAACGAGCGAAGGCTCGTCCTCGCCGATCGCCGGCTTCATCATGAAGTTTCCGAGATCGAAGTTGCTGGTGAGAACCCCCTTATCGGAGAATGCGTTGTCGATTTCCGCGCCGGTCAGGCTGAAACTGACCTTGCCGCTCTCGGTGACCTGTACCCCGCCGAGCGTGGCGCTTTCGAAATACAGGTCGGACGACGTTGGGGTCGTCGAGGCTGGATCCGAACCGGCAATGTCGATGCTCTCGAGAGTGAAGTCATCGACCTTCCAGCCGCTGGCCGCGTTGTCACGCTCCAGGTCGGTCGAGAAGCGCTTAATCTCGTATCCCTCTTCGCGAGAGCCCGTCACCCCTTCGAACAGAAGGTCGCCAGCCTCAACGCTCGTACCGTCCACGGAAAAAGTGACGTCGCTCAGAACAACGTCGTCACCGCGTTCTTCGGCGCCCGCATAGTCGATCGAGAGATTCTGCTTTTCGAGGACGGCGCTCAGCCGTTCGGCGAAAGGCTCGGCTTCCACTGCAAACGCGGACGTGGAGCTCAACAGCGCGATGGCCGAGCCGTAGAGGATGGGTAAGGTGCGAGGCATAATCATAATTCTTTCCTTAATTCGGTGGAGGCCGTCGACGTCGCGGGATCGGGCCGCCTTGGAGCGGCTCGAACACACCCAACAAGCGGGCGGCTCCTGCTAACGCTACCGGACAAACGAGAGACGCCATGGCGCAGCCAAGGCTCCTGAAACCCGCCGGATGGCAGTGATATCCGTCGGCAGAAAGGATGCGGTCCTCTGCCCGTGACTTTATGCCGACCCCAAATGGTATGGTCTTGACTGAGGGTCCGGATCGAACGAGCCGAACCCTGGGGCGGCTCACTCCCTCAGCGTGTCGGACATCTCGCTCCCGACGGACCTGGGGGTCCCACATCCGCGGAGAAGCGGGATCGATCTTCCGGCGAATTTCATAGCGGTCATCGTCATGATATTCTCTCCTGGTCGATCGAGAATTTCCAAAGCACAGCAGGTGGCTTTGCAAATCATCTGCTAGACCAACATCGACCGCCGCCGCCTGTTCCGAAAATGTACGAATGGTAATGAACTTCGACCGGGCCTTTACGGACGCATCACGGGAACTCGGCCCGCAGGCATCCGCGACAGCTTCGGCAGGAACCCGGCGGAGCGGCCCCGACTGGCCCACGACCGAGGGAATCGGGCCGTTGCGTCACTAAAGTTGCTTTCGAAGGAAGGGCGCAGACACGACGGGGAGTGCTCGCATCAGGTGATTCGGCGCGAAACCGCGACCTCACTCGTTGGCCTTGATAGCGCCTCCGCCCTCGCCGCCACGCAGCCAAATTACGAGCCCTTGCGATCGCGCCCGTCGCAACCGCCGCGGGAGTAGCGTCGGACACTTCGGAGACACCGGCCGCGTAGGAGTGCGAACCGGTTCCACCTGAGGTCCCACCCTCTCAAACGAAAAGGCCTCGGCTAACCAGCCGAGGCCTCCAGATTTCCGGCGCGCCACTTCGCGTAATGCGCGGAACGATCTTACCCTGCGCCAAGCCGATCATAGTCGAAGGCTTCCATCTCGCCGATGTCATTCTCGGCGTAAGGGAGATCGTAATACTGGTTACCCGGTCCCCAGCCGTATCCGGCGCCGTAACCGTAGTAGGGGTAGGCATAAGCGCCTCTGGCGCCGTAGCCCACGTCGGCGTTGACGACGACCGCGGCAACCTGGCCGTCCCGAAGGATGACATCGTTGACGTAGCCATAGTCGCGATAGCCGTCATCCTGGCGAAGCCGGGCATAGTCGCCGATGAGTTCCGAAACACGCCAGGCGCGGGGCCCGACCTCGGCGTCATCCACTTCGGCCGTTATGGCCGCGGCGGCAGTCGTCGCCGTCAGGAGTTCGTTGTTGAAAAGACCGTAGTCCTCAACCGTGTCCTCCGTGACCGGAACGATGATGCCATCGCCCTCCGCTCTCAACTCGACGTCGCTCCAGGGAATGCTGACATGGGTATCACCTATGTCCCAGAGGCCGCCGACTTCTGCGATCACCGACAGGATCTTCCCGTCGGTACCGACGATGATGTCCTCGACGTCGCCGATCTCGTCCCCGGTCAGACCATAGACTTCCATCTCGTCGATGAAGTCTTCGGCGCTGACGCCATCGGCGTAGAGCTCATCGTACCGCCAGTCGGAGAGGCTGACGATGTTGGCCTTGACCGTCTCGTCGGCTGTGCCGACGACACCGGCATCGGCAGAAACTGCGCCGACGCGATCGTAACCCGCGTATTCGGACTCTGCGATGATGTCGTTGTCGTCCATGTCGTAGGCGCTGTAGAGGCCGGCGGAGAACTCGCCTTCGTCCAGGAAGCCGTCGCCGGCCGTATCCCACGTACCGAAGGCAGAGGTGTTGCCGAGACCGGCACCGAACTCGTCTTCCGACACGATGCCGTCCGCGTCCGCATCCAGCGTCCCGTAGGCAACGGGCTCGCCATCGCCGAACCAACCGTCCCAGCCCGCCGAGTACTCGTCAGAGGTCAGCGCGCCGTCGCTGTCGGTATCCCAGTCGTGATAGGCGCCGGTATAGAACTCCACGTCCTCGATCCGCTGGTCCGAATTAGTGTCCCAGCGGCCGTACGTATCCCGTGCCACCCGCTCGAACTCGGCAGAACTCAGCTCAAGATTTCCGTCCGCGTCGATGTCGGCAAAAGTGTACGTGGCCTGGGCAAGTGCGGGGGCTGCGCTCGTCGCCAAGATCAGCGCCATAGCAGTTGAGGTCGCTCGTTTCATGTTCGTCTCCTTCGTCAGTTTGATATCGGCCGCGTCGAGGTGCGTGGTGCCCGGCTGCCTCTCCAGCGCGTGTCGAGGCAGACGATTGGTGACTTCGGGTCTGAGAAGCACCGGAGACGGCGGCGATACGCGCGCTGTCAAAGGCCAATGGTCGCGCTCCGGCACGGTTCCGCCGCCAGCCGGAGTTTTTCCCTCGCTACAGCCCTACGCCGGCGAAACGCAGCGGCAGGACCCGGCATCAGTCGCAGGCGCGATGTTCCTGATGCCGCCGACTTTCGCGATCACCGACAGCACCTCGCCGCCCAGGCCCAGCAGGACGTTCCCGACTTCCTCGCCGGTGGGGAATAGACGTCGAAGTCGAGGATTCTTTCCACGCTCATCGGGTTTCCGGCATCGCTTTCAGAATGTCGGTCGGCAAGGCGACAATCTTTTCTCCGCTGAGCGGGTTGCACGCCGGCGGCGCGGGAGAGACGTTGGTGGCCGGTGCCGTGTCAGACCCGGAAGTCGCCGTCCTTGGGCTAGCGCCAGGGGGAACACCGGCCAACAAAGAGCCTTACAACGGTCGAGGCGCGGCGGGTACAAGGGCGCACTTCTCTTTCCAGCTTGCGGCGAAACACCGGGAAGCTTTCCTTGACGCCCGGAGCGTCATCGACCCCGCCGGGCATCGCCTCCTCCGAATGGGCAGGCTGGTACGATGGTGCGCCAGAACGGCGACACGAAACCCGAGCTGCCGGTGCCGGACGACGCAAACGCCTGGAGGCGAGAGAATTTGAAGCACGCACACCTGACAAGCCTGTTCCGGACCGCGCTGATCGGCTGGTGGAACGACCGAGCCCTCAGCCTGGGCGCCGCGATCTCGTTCTATACCATCTTCTCTCTCGCTCCCGTCCTTCTCATCGTCGTGAGTGTGGCCGGGTTGTTCTTCGGACGCGAAGCCGCGCAGGGTGCGATAGTTGCTGAGATCGGCGGCCTGGCAGGCGCCGAACCGGCGTCCGCAGTGGAAGCAATGATTGCCGGCGCGAGTGACGTCGGGACCAGCGTCCTCGGCACGACCATCGGCATCGTGACCTTCTTCTTTCTGGCCACGGGCGCCTTCGTAGAGCTGCAGGACGATCTCAACATCATCTGGAAGGTCGAACCGAAAGCGTCCGGTTTCGTGGCCCTTCTGCGAACCCGGCTTCTCAGCCTAGCACTCGTGCTGTCGATCGGCTTTCTGCTTCTGGTCTCGCTTGTCCTCGATGCGGGACTGACAGCGGCGAGCGGCTATGTGGAGCAGGCCCTACCACACTCGGGCACAATCATCTCGACGCTCAACTTCGCGCTTTCACTCCTCATGGCGGTCCTGCTTTTCGCATTGATCTTCAAGATCCTGCCGGATGCCGACATCGCTTGGCGGGACGTGGCGACCGGCGCGGTCATCACCGGCGTTCTGTTCACGCTCGGCAAGCTCCTCATCGGCTATTATCTCGGACAAAGCGGGGTGGCCTCAAGCTATGGCGCAGCCGCTTCGCTCGTCACCCTCCTGCTCTGGGTCTACTACTCTTCGCAGATCCTGCTCTTCGGCGCCGAGTTCACAAAGGCCTACGCCGACCATCGGCGGCGGACGTAACGATACGCCGGTTTCGACAGTCTCCGCCCCGAGACCGGCCTGGCCCGGCAAGCGTGGGGTCCGTCTCTAATCTTGACGGTTCGCAAGCAAAAGCCCGGTGCCAAAGCAAAGCTGGCCACGGACTTGCCTCCTGGGGAAGAAGGTCACCACCACTCACAGGAGCAGGGAGCCGTCGCTGCCACTGGCACCGATACGTACAGGCGGCAGGCGTGGCGCGAGTCGCGCCGACCACAGCACCGCCAGAGGCCCTCACGAAAGATCGGCACTTGGAGAACACGCCGGATCATGGCGGCCATTAGTCTTACGCACCAGGAATAAATCTCGGCGCGCTGGGCCGAAACACGCCCGTCCGCTTCCGAGCATGCGGACGCGAGAAGACGCCGTCCGGCTCTCGACCTACTCAGGTCGCTTCAAGCGCCCGAACTGGGGGTTGTAGGCGCCCAGCAGGTGGCGAGCGATCCCCCGCCGCATCATCGGGAAGACCCGTAACGTCCGGTCACGAACCGGAAATCACTGTCGGCGGCGAAACTCCGAACGCTGCGATCCCAGCGGGTTGCGTGGGTGAATCCAGGCGCACCAGGTGCAGCCACCGACGCCTAAGTGGGAGTTTCGCGTTGACGCGACAGGCGACAGTCGTATGGTGCGCGTCCTCCTACTGGATTCCGGGAAGGCGCGAGAGCGGGGCATCCGTAGACAAAACAAGACGCTTAGGGAGAAGCAACTTGCTTAGAACATCGATCAAGGTCCTTTGGGCCGGTGCAACCCTCGTCATGCTCGCCAGCGGCGCGATGGCGCAGGACGTCACGCTGAAATTCCAGTCGAGCGACCCGGCCGGCGATCCGAACTACCAACTCTACAAGGAATGGGCCGACGGCGTCAGCGAGATGACCGACGGGAGGGTCGCTATCGAGTTGCTGCCGGTCGGCGCTGTCGTCGACTTCCAGGAGACCCTCGACGCAGTCGGCGCGGGCATCCTCGACGGCCATATCACCGACACCTCCTACTTCGCAGGCAAGGACCCGGCCTTCGGCCTGATCGCCAACCCGGTGGGCGCATGGTCCGATCCGCAGCATATGCTGAAGTACTTCAACGAGGGCGGCGGCAAGGAGCTGATGAACGAGATGGTCGAGCCGTACGGCACGCATTTCTTCGGCGGCACCACGCCGGGCCTGGAAGCCTTCGTATCGAAGGTGCCGCTCGAAGGCGTCGATGATCTTCAGGGCCTGAAGTTGCGCGCCCCGGCCGGTCTCGTGCAGAACATCTTCGCGGCTGCCGGCGCCTCACCGGTGAACCTGCCGACCTCGGAAGTCTTCACTGCGCTCGACAAGGGCGTCGTCGACGCGGCCGATTACAGCGTCTTTCATGTGAATCAGGCGCAGGGTCTCAACAAGATCGCCCTGCATCCGGTGTTCCCGGGGTTCCACTCGATGCCGCTGATCGAGTTTTCGATGAACAAGCAGAAATGGGACGCTCTGCCCGAAGACGTGCAGAAGATCCTCGAGGATTCGGTTGTCGATCTGGCCCAGCGCCAGAACGCGGCGCTGGCCGAGAAGAACGAGAAGGCGGTTGAGGAGGCCAAGGCGCAAGGCGCCACCATTCACGATTGGTCGGACGAGGAGCGGGCGAAGTTCCGGAAGATCGCCATCGGCGAGTGGGAGAAGCAGGCCGGCCAGTCCAAGAACGCGCAGAAGGTGTATGACAGCCTGACGGCGTATCTCGAGCAGGAAGGCCTCCTCGAGGCACAGTAAATCTGTCCATCAGGACCGCGGGCGGGGCCGACACCCCGCCCGCCTTTTCTCCTCTCCAAGGATAATCCGGCGATGAGTCGCGATCCCATTGCCGTAAACGGACCCGATCGGGACCTCAGCGCCACCAGCGAAGGCACAGGGGACACGGTGCCCGAAGCAGGTGCACTGGGTCGTGGCATCGAGTGGATCGGCTATCTCTTCGCGGCAGCGATCGTTGCTTCCGCGGCAATCCTGCTCTTCGAGATCTTCATGCGCTACGTGCTCGACAGCCCGACCAACTGGGTGCACGAAACGAGCATTTTCCTCTGCGCGATCGCCTTCATATATGGTGGCCTCTTCTGCGCTGCCCGCGACAGCCATATCCGCGTCGTCCTGATCTATGACGTCTTGGGCCGCCGGGTCCGCGCGGCCCTCGACGTCCTGATCTACGTCATCAGCGCGATCTCCGCGGCGTTCTTCGCCTGGGCCTCCTGGCTGATGGTGAAGACCTCCTTCTGGAATCCGAGCGGCGCCTTCCACATGGAGGGGACAGGCAGCGCCTGGAATCCGCCGACACCCGCCCTGCTCAAGGGCTTTCTGTTAATCGTCATGATCGTCCTGGCCATCCAGTTCCTGGTCCTAGCCGTCAATCATGCCCGTCGGCGTGGCTCCAGACAGGACGCATAAATGGCCGAGTTCCTCGACTTCGGTATCAACCTCAGAGATCTGGGCATCGGCTACGGCACGCTCGTGATGTTCCTCATGCTGTTCGGGTTGCTCCTGACCGGCATGCCGCTCGCCTTCGTGACGCTTCTCGTGGCGCTGATCTTCGCTCTCGGCTGGTTCGGCCCGATGGCGGTGCCGCTGATCACCAGCCGCGTCTTCAGCTTCGTCTCGTCCTTCATTTTCGTCTCGGTGCCGATGTTCGTGCTGATGGCGGCGATCCTCGACCGATCCGGCATCGCGCGCGACCTGTTCGACGCCATGAAGCTGATCTCCAACCGCGTCCGCGGCGGCGTGGCGATCCAGACCATCTTCGTCGCGGTCATCCTGGCAGCGATGAGCGGCATCATCGGCGGCGAGATCGTGCTTCTCGGTCTCCTGGCCCTGCCGCAGATGCTGCGCCTGGGCTACGATCGCAGTCTTGCCATCGGCGTGGTCTGCGCCGGCGGCGCGCTCGGCACGATGATCCCGCCGTCCATCGTCCTGATCGTCTACGGCCTCGCAGCCAACGTCTCGATCGGAGACCTGTTTACCGCATCCTTTCTTCCGGGCGTGATGCTGGCTGCCTTCTACGTGCTGTATGTCCTCTTCCGGGCCTATTTCACCAAGGGGATCGTGCCGGATCCGGACCCCGAAATCATCCCGCTGGCCCAGAAGATCGCGCTCCTCAAGGGGCTGATCCTGCCGCTCCTGGTCGTCACCTTCGTGCTTGGCTCGATCTATGGTGGCATCGCCTCGGTCACCGAGGCCTCGGCCATCGGCGTCGGCGGAGTCCTGCTGGCGACAGTGGTGCGCGGCGAGTTCACCTTCGAACTCCTGCGCGGGGCGGCGATGCAGACGCTGGCGACGGTCGGCATGATCGTCTGGATCGGCATCGGCGCCAGCGCCATCGTCGGCGTGTTCAACCTGATGGGCGGTATCGACTTCGTCTCGTCGCTGATCATCGGCATCTCCGAAAAGCCGATCTACGTGCTGCTGTTCATGATGCTGATCCTGTTCGTGCTGGGCATGTTCCTCGACTGGGTCGGCATCGCGCTACTGACGCTGCCGATCTTCGTGCCGATCATCGTCGAACTCGGCTACGATCCGGTCTGGTTCGGCGTCCTCTTCTGCATGAACATGCAGGTGTCCTTCCTGTCGCCGCCGTTTGGGCCCGCGGCCTTCTACCTGAAGAGCGTCGCGCCGCCTGACATTTCGCTGGGCGACATCTTCTGGGCCCTGCTGCCGTTCATCGGGCTGCAAATCCTGGCCCTCGCCGTGCTGATTGTCTTCCCTGGCATTACGGGGCGCTAGAGGCCGCCTCTGACCTGACGGGATCACCGCCGGTTGCTCGCCAGGGCAGCTTGGGACACGGCGGTGATCGTGGCGTCGCTGCTCCTCGTCGCGGTGATCATCTTCGCGAATTATCCGACCTGTGCTTCCGTGCGCGCCCACCATCCGCCAGGGTCTTCATACTTTTCGGCATCCTGCAGAGACTCTGCCTTGATGGATGCGTGCGTCGATCGCCCTGGCGCGGCAGTCATCCCTCTCGGCACAGCCCCGCTCCCGGAGTCTCGACCGTCGCGAAAGATCGATGTGCCCCGGTAAGCGATCCAGGCGGCTGTTCGGCATCGGCATCCGTCCAGCTGGATCAAGCTGGTCGCGGCCTTGCGGAGGGCGTTCCGCGATCGTTGACTCGCGTTCTCGAGTGGACGACAGCGGCGGCGGGAACCGGCCGCAGGAATTGAGGGAGACTGTCCATGGCAGGACGCAAGCACCGTATCGCGCTGGTGGGGCTCGGCATGGTGGTCGGCGCCCATGCCCGCAGTCTCATGGATCTCGCCGATCGGGCCGAAGTCGCCTGGGCCTACAGCCCGACGGCGGCGCGGCGCGACGCTTTCGCCGCCCGGTTTCCGTTTCCGACCTGCGATCGCCTGGAGGCGATCCTGGAGGATCCCGCGATCGACAGCGTCATCGTCATGACGCCGGCCAACACGCATCTCGACATCGTCGGGCGATGCGCCGCGGCCGGCAAGAACGTGCTTCTGGAAAAGCCGGTGGAGATCACCACCGACCGCGCCACGCGGCTGGTCGAGGCCTGCGAGGCCGCCGGCGTGACGCTCGGCATCGTGCTGCAGCACCGCTTCCGGCCGGCCGGCGAGACGCTCGCCCGGATGCTGGCGGAAGGCGAGCTCGGCGCGATCGCCGGTTGCTCGACGAGCATCCGGCTCTGGCGTCCGCAGACCTATTATGACGAACCCGGCCGCGGCAGTCTCGCGCGCGACGGCGGCGGCGTGCTGCTGACGCAGGGCATCCACACGCTGGACCTGATGCTGAGCCTGGCCGGCCGCATCGCCGAGGTCCGCGGCTTTTCCGCCACCAGCCCGCTCCACAGGATGGAGACGGAAGACATGGTCGCCGCCGGCGTCCGCTTCGAGAACGGCGCGCTCGGCACGATCGACGCGACGACCGCCGCCTATCCGGGCTTTGCCGAGCGCATCGAGTTCATCTGCCGCAACGGGACGGCGGTGCTGGCCGGCACCGGCCTCGACGTCGCCTTCCACGACGGCCGAACCCGGCGTGTCGCGCCGCTGGAAACCGCCGGCGGCACCGGGGCCAATCCCATGGATTTCCCGCATGACTGGCACCGCAGCGTCATCGCCGACTTCCTCGACGCGCTCGACCGGAAACGCCCGCCGCGGGTCTCGGGACGCGAGGCGCTGAAGGTGCATCGGCTCATCGACGCGCTGATCGCCGCCGGCCGGTCCGGAAGCGGCATTGCGGTGGCCGGATCGCCGGAGGACGTCGGGCGGGCGTAGACCGTCGCGGCGACGCCCCTGCCGCCTAGCGCTAGCGCCCCGTCTTGGTAGCGGAGTGGAAGTCGGCGGGCTTGCCGGCGACCCATTTCACGAAGCGGGCGACGGTCTCGTTGTCGGTGAGCGGCGTGCCGCTTTCGGCATGGCGGACCAGTTCGCTCGCGGTGAAATTCGCGTCGATGGTCTCCCGGCAGATCGGATGGACGGGCACGGTGTCGCGGCCGCCTCGGCTCTTGGGGATGGGATGGAAGCGGTCGACGGTCTTGCCGAGCGGCCGGCCGCACAGCCAGCAGGGCTCCGCCGGCGCCTCGGCGGCCGCCTCGTCCACCAGCCAGCTGGCGTCCCGGATCTTTCGTGCCATCTCAGCCTCCGGTGCATCGGGCCATGTGCGGCATTGGCCGCGCGACCGTGCTTCGGGCGACTGATGGGCCACATGCGCACCCACGGTCAAGTCGCCCGACTTGCCGCGATCCGGAGGCGCCAACGCCGGGCGGTGCGCCCCAGGCCGGGATGCGCCGTCCATCTATCCATGCCGCCAGTGTGGATCCGGATCGGTCCGAGGGCGGCGGTCGCGGCGAAAGCCGCCCCTGCCCTAGGCTGCGGTCATTTCGGCCAGGGTCCGACGAACAGGGCGTCGTTGCGGCTGCGCCATTCGGCATTGGAGAGCCAGGTGTAGTCCTGATCCGGCATCAGCGGGATGGCCTTCACGTCCGCCTCCGGCATGGGCAGGAAGAAGACGTCGCGTTCCTGCGAAACCCGCAGGAGGTGGATCGGTGCGATGATGCTGTCCGTGCCCGGGATGAAGAAGCCGCCGGAGGCGATGACGGCGTAGGCGTCGTGATCCTTCGTCTCGAAGACGACGTTCCTCACCTCGCCGATGATCTTGTCGTCCGAGCTGCGAACTTCGGACCCGATGAACTCGTTGGCCATCAGTCCCGGGGTGAGGTCAGTGATCGCCACGAGAGGCGTCGCCCCGACGTCGTCGCGATGCCCGACCGTCGCGCCGCGCTGGACCATCGGTTCGCGTGCCGCGAACTGTTGGTCGGCTTCGTCCTCGTCGTTCGTGCCCATGCTGGCCATCGACGGCTCCGACACGAGTTCGCGGATGTTGCCCATGACCCGCGCGCAGTCGTCGTAGCGCCCGTACGACCACAGGATGAAGGCGGAATCGCGCAGGTGGCGGAGGTCGCGCACCATGTGCCGACCGGCCGGGCCGCGAAGCTCGGGCTTCTGGATGATGGCTTCCTCCAGGCCGGCATCGGCGAGATTGCACTCGCCCGCCAGCGCCGCCGTGGCCCCCAGCGAACCGATGAAGGCGAGGCATAGAATGATCTGCGGCGATCGCATGGGTCGGTCCAATCTGAGGAAACGGACAGGTCGAGACGGAGGGTGGAAACGCCTGGTTCGGTCTCGATCCCGAGCGGGGAGCGGATTTTTGTAGCCGGGAAACTACCCCGCTGTGGCTGTCCTGAACCTGATGCCCGGCGATCGGGCTCCGCGGGACGCGCCGGCAGCGAGCCGCCCTGCTCTGACGAAGGATCCTGCCGCAGGAACGGAGGCCACTGTCACGGACTGCGGCGCCATCAGTCCAGGCGACCGCTCCAGGATCCGCGACGCGCGCGGGCGAGCGCTATCACAGTTTTTCGGTGATCAGCCGGATGCCGAAGCCGGCCAGCAGCGTCCCGATGACCCGTTCGATCCAGCGCCCGAAGCGCTCGTAGACGCGCCTGGCGGGCGGGCTCGACAGCACGATGGCGACAAGGCTGTACCACAGGACCTCGATTGCAAAGCCGCCCGCCAGGATGGTGAGCTTGGCCCACAGCGCCGTCCCGGCGGGCACGCTGACCGCAAACAGGCTGAGGAAGAAGGCGATCCCCTTGGGGTTGGAAAGCTCGACGATGGCGCCCATGCGAAAACCGCGGAGGCTATCGTGGCGACCCGGTCGGCCGTTGCAGGCGACGGGCTCATCCGCGTGCGACGTCAGCCAGGCGGTGACGCCGAGATAGATCAGGTAGCCGCCGCCGGCGACCTGCACGAGCGTCGCCAGCCAGCCGATACGGGTTATCACCAGAGCGAGGCCGGTCAGGGAGAGCGTTGCGTAGATCGTCGCCCCGATGGCGAGCCCGAACGTCGCGCCCAGCGCCGCGGAACGCTGCCCGGAGACCGCGAGGCGCGTGATCAGCGCGAAGGTCGGGCCGGGGCTGATCGTGGCTGCCGCGTAGAGAGCCAGTGCGGTCAGGACCGTGAATGCGTCTGCGCTCATGCCACTCACCTCCGCCTCGTTCAGCGCCAAGGAAATCTAGCGCCGGATCGTCGGCCGTCGAACCCAGGACGGAAACCGATGACCAGCCTGCGCCGCCCTCCCGAGACCGGCAGCCACCGATCGCCGCACGAAGCCGGAATTTGCGGGCTACCCCAGGATTGCCGGCAGGTTCAGCCCGCTCGCGCGGGCGCAGTCGAGCGCGTCGTCGTAGCCGGCGTCGGCGTGGCGCATGACCCCGGTGGCCGGGTCGTTCCAGAGGACGCGCGCGATGCGCCGGTCGGCGTCTTCGGACCCGTCGCAGCAGATCACCATGCCTGCGTGCTGGGAGAAGCCCATGCCGACGCCGCCGCCATGATGCAGCGACACCCAGGTGGCGCCGGAGGCGGTGTTGAGCAGGGCGTTGAGCAGCGGCCAGTCCGACACGGCGTCCGAGCCGTCCTTCATCGCCTCGGTCTCGCGGTTCGGCGAGGCGACCGAGCCGGAATCCAGGTGATCCCGGCCGATCACCACCGGCGCGGAGAGTTCGCCGGTCTGCACCATCTCGTTGAAGGCAAGGCCCAGCCGGTGGCGATCGCCGAGTCCGACCCAGCAGATGCGCGCCGGCAGGCCCTGGAACGCGATGCGCTCGCGCGCCATGTCGAGCCAGCGGTGCAGATGGTGATTGTCCGGCAGGATCTCCTTCACCTTGGCGTCGGTGCGGTAGATGTCCTCCGGATCGCCGGACAGCGCCGCCCAGCGGAACGGGCCGATGCCGCGGCAGAACAGCGGGCGGATATAGGCCGGCACGAATCCCGGAAAGGCGAAGGCGTTCTCCAGCCCCTCGTCCTTGGCGACCTGGCGGATATTGTTGCCGTAGTCGAGCGTCGGCACCCCGGCCGCGTGGAAGGCCAGCATCGCCTCGACATGGGTGCGCATCGACGCGCGCGCCGCCTTCTCCACCCCCTTCGGGTCGCTCTCGCGCCGGGCGCGCCATTCGGCCATCGACCAGCCGATCGGCAGATAGCCGTTCACCGGGTCGTGCGCCGAGGTCTGGTCGGTGACGATGTCCGGCCGGATGCCGCGGCGGACCATCTCCGGCAGGATCTCGGCGGCGTTGCCGAGCAGGCCGACCGACTTCGCCTCGCCCGCCGCGGTCCAGCGCTCGATCATTGCCATCGCCTCGTCGAGCGTCTCGGCCTTCTCGTCGACATAGCGGGTGCGCAGGCGGAAATCGATTGAGTCCGGATTGCACTCCACCGTCAGGCAGGAGGCGCCAGCCATCACCGCGGCCAGCGGCTGCGCGCCGCCCATGCCGCCGAGACCGCCGGTCAGCACCCACTTGCCCTTGAGGTCGCCGCCGTAATGCTGGCGTCCGGCCTCCACGAAGGTCTCGTAGGTGCCCTGCACGATCCCCTGCGTGCCGATATAGATCCACGAGCCGGCCGTCATCTGGCCGTACATCGCAAGGCCCTTCTTATCGAGCTCGTTGAAATGGTCCCAGGTCGCCCAGTGCGGCACGAGGTTGGAATTGGCGATCAGGACGCGCGGCGCATCCTTGTGGGTGCGAAAGACGCCGACCGGCTTGCCGGACTGCACCAGCAGCGTCTCGTCCTCCTCCAGCGTCCGCAGCGACGCCACGATCCGGTCGAAATCGTCCCAGGTCCGCGCCGCTCGGCCGATGCCGCCATAGACCACCAGCTCGTTGGGGTTCTCGGCGACCTCCGGATCGAGATTGTTCATCAGCATGCGCAGCGGCGCCTCGGTCAGCCAGCTCTTGGCCGACAGCGTGGTGCCGCGTGCGGCGCGGACGGTGCGGGCGTTGTGGCGGCGGTCGGGAAGCGTCATCGGGTCAGCCTTTCAGCGCAGGCGCCAGCCCTTCCAGGCGGCGCAGGAGTTCGGCGAGCACGGGGCGCAGGCGCGCCGCCCGCGTCTCGTCATAGGCGAAGGGCGGCGCCTCGGTTGCCAGATGCGTCGCCTGCGCAAGCTCCATCTGGATCGTGTGGACCCCCTCGCGCGGCGCGGCGTAGTGCCGGGTGGTCCAGCCGCCGCGGAAGCGGCCATTGACGATGCTGGTGTAGCCGTCCGCGGTCTCGCACACGCCGCGAGCCGCCAGCTCCACCAGCCTGTCGCAGGTTCGCCCGCCATCGGTGCCGATGTTGAAATCCGGCAGGATCCCCTCGAACAGATACGGGATGCGCGAGCGGATCGAGTGGCAGTCGTAGAGGATGACGACGCCGTGGATCGCCTTCACCCGCGCGATCTCGGCGGCGAGGGCCGCATGGTAGGGCGCGTGGAACAGCGCGACGCGACGCGCGACCTCGGCCTCGTCCGGCGCCCTGCCCTCCCGCCAGATCGGCTGGTTGTCGAAATCGGTCAGCGGCACCAGCGACGTCGTCGCCTGCCCCGGATAAAGGCTCGCCCCGCCGGGGTCGCGGTTGGCGTCGACGACATAGCGGTGGAAGGTTGCGCGCACCGTCGTCGCGTCCGGCAGCAGGCCGTCATAGAGCCGGTCGATGTGCCAGTCCGTGTCGCGCAGCTTCACGCCTTCGTCGTTCAGGCAGGCGCGGACGTCGTCCGGCACGTCGGTGCCGGTATGCGGCAGGCCGAGAATGACCGGCGACGTCCCGCGATGGACTTCGACGGGACTCATGCCGCGCATCCAGGAAAGGCGGAGCATCGCAGCGATCGATCTCCCCCCTTGTGGGGGAGATGGGCGGCAGCCCAGAGGGGGGTGGTGCCGCACGATCGCCGGCGTGATCCCGCCTCCTGTCGCTGGTTTAGGAAGGGATAGCGTCCAAAGTGGGTGGGCCACGACACCCCCCTCTGCCTGCCGGCATCTCCCCCACAAGGGGGGAGATCGACGGCGCCGATGTCGTGCGAAAATCCTAGGACTCGAACGGAGTCGCCTCGCTGCAGCGAGCGGCCGACGCCAGCGGATATGGCGATGCATCGCAGCGGCTGATCTCCCCCCTTGTGGGGGAGATGGGCGGCAGCCCAGAGGGGGGTAATGCCCGCCCTACTTCTGCGCGCCTTGATCCCTCTTCGCTGCCAAGGAAGACAAGAGGCTTCGAGGACGGCGCCCCCCGACACCCCCCTCTGCCCGCCGGCATCTCCCCCACAAGGGGGGAGATCGATAGCGTCCACCCAACGCATCACGAGTCCAGTCCCGGCAGCACATCGCCGACGCTCGCCGCCAGTGCGCCGGAGCGTACCAGTTCCGCCGCGGCGTCCAGGTCGCCGGCCATGTAGCGGTCGTCCTCGAGCGTCGGCACGACGGCGCGGATCGCGGCGTGGGCCTTCAGCAGGCGGGTGCCGGTCGCGAGCGGCGCGCGCAGATCGATGCCCTGCGCCGCGGTCAGCGCCTCGATGCCGATGATCGCCGACAGGTTCTGGGTCATCAGGAGCAACCGGCGCGCGCCGTGGCAGGCCATCGAGACGTGGTCCTCCTGGTTGGCCGAGGTCGGCGTCGAATCGACGCTGGCCGGATGCGCCATCTGCTTGTTCTCGCTCATCAGCGCCGCCGAGGTGACCTCGGCGATCATCAGCCCCGAATTGAGGCCAGGACGCTTGGTGAGAAACGGCGGCAGGCCGAAGGACAGCGTCGGATCGACGAGCAGCGCGATACGCCGCTGGGCGATCGCGCCGATCTCGCAGACCGCGAGCGCGATCTGGTCGGCGGCCAGGGCCACCGGTTCGGCGTGGAAGTTGCCGCCCGAGACGACCGAGCCATCCGACAGCACCAGCGGGTTGTCGGTGACGGCGTTGGCTTCGATCACCAGCGTACTCGCGGCCTGCCGCAGCACGTCGAGACAGGCGCCGTCGACCTGCGGCTGGCAGCGGATGCAGTAGGGATCCTGCACCCGCTCGTCGCCGGTCAGATGGCTGTCGCGGATCTGCGACCCTTCCAGTAGAGCGCGCAGCGACGCCGCCGCGTCGATCTGCCCGCGGTGGCCGCGCAGCGCGTGGATCTCCGGATGGAACGGCGCGGAGGAACCCATCGCCGCGTCGGTGGAGAGCGCGCCGGTGACGAGCGCCGCCTGGGCTGCGCGGAAGGCGCGGAACAGGCCGGCCAGTGCCAGGGCGGTCGAGACCTGGGTGCCGTTGATCAGGGCGAGGCCCTCCTTGGCCGCAAGCGTCACCGGCGTCAGCCCCGCCGCGCGCAGTGCTTCGGCGGCCGGGCGCACGGTGCCGCCGACGAGCACCTCGCCCTCGCCGATCATCGCGGCCGCCACATGCGCCAGCGGCGCCAGGTCGCCCGACGCGCCGACCGAGCCCTGCCCCGGCACCACCGGCAGGATGGCCTTTTCCAGCATCGCCTCGATCAGTTCGACGATCGCCTGGCGCACGCCCGACGCGCCGCGCCCGAGCGACAGGAGCTTGGTCGCCATCACCAGCCGCACGATCTCCGGGGCCAGCAACTCGCCCACGCCGCAGCAATGCGACAGGATGAGATTGCGCTGCAGCGTCGCCACGTCGCCCGGCGCGATCCGCATGCTGGCGAGCTTGCCGAAGCCGGTGTTGACGCCGTAGACCGCTTCCTCGCCGGCGGCGATCTTCGCGATGCGCGCGGCGCTCGACTCGATGCCGGATCGGCACGCGGGGTCGAGCCTGACCGGCTCGGCACCCCGGTAGATTCGCTCCAGCGTCGCCAGCGTGGTGTCGCCGGGCGTCAGCACGATCGTCATGGCGCGACGTCCCGGATGACCCGGTGCAGGGGATTGAAGCCGATCCGGTAGGCAAGTTCGGCCGGATGCTCGACATCCCAGACGGCGAACTCGGCGCATTTGCCCGCGGTGATCGTCCCAAGCTGGTCCGCCAGGCCGAGGGCGCGGGCCGCCTCGCGGGTGACCCCGGCCAGCGCCTCTTCTGGCGTCAGGCGGAACAACGTCGAGCCCATGTTCATGGCGAGCAACGGCGAGGCGAGCGGCGACGAGCCGGGATTGCAGTCGGTGGCGAGCGCGATCGGGACGCCGGCCTCGCGGAGCGCCGCAACGGGCGGCGCCTGCCGTTCGCGCAGCGTGTAGAACGCGCCCGGCAGCAGCACCGCCACGGTTCCAGCCTCCGCCAGCGCATCGACCCCTTCCTGCGACAGATATTCCAGGTGATCGGCAGACAGGGCGCCGTGTCGGGCTGCCAGCGCTGCGCCGCCGAGGTCGGACAGTTGCTCGGCATGAAGCTTCACCGGCAGGCCGAGCGTGCGGGCGTGCTCGAAGACGGTGTCCATCTCGTCGACCGAGAACGCGATGCCCTCGCAGAAGCCGTCGACGGCGTCGATCAGCCCTTCGGCCGCGCCCTGCTCCATGCCGGGCAACACCACCGCCTGGATGTAGTCGGCCGCCCGCCCCTGGTATTCGGGCGGCACCGCGTGCGCGGCGAGATAGGTGGTGACGACCCGCACGTCGCGCTCGGCACCCAGCCAGCGGGCGACACGCAGCATCTTCAGCTCGTCTGCGATGGTCAGGCCGTAGCCGGACTTGATCTCCACCGTCGTGACGCCCTCGGCCAGCAGCGCGTCGAGGCGCCGCGAGGCGCTGTCGAACAGCGCGTCCTCGCTCGCGGCGCGGGTCGCCGAGACGGTCGAGACGATGCCGCCGCCGGCCGCCGCAAGCTCCTGGTAGCTTGCGCCGGCGAGGCGCAGCTCGAACTCGCGCGCCCGGTTGCCGCCATGGACGAGATGGGTGTGGCAGTCGATCAGCGCCGGCGTCACCAGCCGCTGCCCGAGACCCTCGGCCTCCTTGCCGTGCCACTCGGCCGGCAGGTCCGCCGCAGGGCCGGCGAAGACGATCTTGCCGTCGATCGTCGCCACGGCGGCGTTGTTCACCAGCCCGTAGGGCGCGCCCGACCGCTCCATGGTCGCGAGCGTCAGCTCGGTGAGAAGGCGTCGGGCCATGGCGCGCATCCGTAGGTTTCGGTTGAGCCAAAAACCTATTATGTATAGACATATACTGTCAATCGCGGCGGGGACGAGGTTAGCCGATGCGGATCAGGGCGGAACAGCTGCTGCTGGAAGACGGCTGGGCGCACGACGTTCTCGTGACGGTGGGCGCCGACGGACGCATCGCGGCGATCGGGCCGGCCGGCGACGACGAGGCTGCCGACCGCACCGTCCCCGTGCTGCTGCCGGCGCTCTCCAATCTCCACAGCCACACATTCCAGCGCGCCATGGCCGGCCTCACCGAGATTCGTGGGCCGCACGGGCGCGACAGCTTCTGGACCTGGCGCGTCCTGATGTACCGGTTTCTCGACGTGCTCACGCCGGACGATATCGAGACGATCGCCGCCTTCGCCTTCATGGAAATGCTGGAGGCCGGCTTCGGCGCCGTCGCGGAGTTCCACTATCTCCATCATGCCCCAAGCGGCGCGTCCTATGACGATCTCGGCGAACTCTCGTCGCGAATCGCGGCTGCCGCGGTCGCCACCGGCATTGGGCTGACGCTGCTGCCGGTGCATTACCGCACCGGCGGGCTCGACGGGCGGCCGCTCGCCGGCGGCCAGCAGAGGTTCGGAAACGATCTCGAGCGGTTCCTGAAGTTGGTCGAGCGGTCGAAGGCGATTGTCGGCTCCCTGCCCGCCGACACGAGCCTCGGCCTTGCGCCGCATTCGCTGCGGGCGGCGCCGGCCGATGACATAAGGGTGCTCGCAGCCGCCCTGCCGGACGGCCCCTTCCATATCCACGCCGCCGAGCAGGAGGCCGAGATCGAGGAGGTCCTCGCGGCGACCGGACGCCGTTCCATCGAATGGCTGCTCAAGAATTTCGAGATCGACGAACGCTGGTGCCTGATCCATGCCACTCACATGACCGAGGCCGAAACCGACGCGCTTGCCCGCTCCGGCGCCGTGGCCGGCCTCTGTCCGGTCACCGAGGCCAATCTCGGCGACGGCATCTTCGAGGGCGTCGCCTTCCTGGAAGCCGGCGGCAGCTTCGGAATCGGCTCGGACTCCAACATCCGCATCAGCGCCATCGAGGAGCTGCGCCAGCTGGAATATTCGCAGCGGCTCAAGCACCGAGGTCGCTCCATGCTCGCCGGTCCCGGCGGCTCCGTCGGTCGACGCCTCTACGACGGCGCGCTCCGGGGCGGCGCCCGGGCGCTCGGCCGCGAGGCGGATGCGATCCGGGTCGGCGCCTTTGCCGATCTCGTCGCGCTCGACCCGACCCGCTTCGCCGGCTCCGGCAAGCGCGACGGCCTCCTCGACGGCTGGATCTTCACCGGCAGTCGCGAGGCCGTGACCGATGTCTGGTCAGCGGGGCGCCACGTCGTGCGGGAGGGTCGGCACATCGATGCGGAGGCGCTGACCCGGCGCTATCGTGCCGTGCTGGCCGACGTCATGGCGCGCCTATGAAACCCGTCGCCCGATCCTCGTTCCGCGTGATCAAGGACGAGATCGCCAGGCGCATCGGCGACCAGACCTGGAAGGCCGGCGCGCTGATCCCCGGCGAGGAGGCGCTGGCTGCCGAGTTCGGCGCAGCCAGGGCGACCGTCAACCGGGCGCTGCAGGAACTGGCGCGCGCCGGGCTGATCGAGCGCAAGCGCAAGGTCGGCACCCGCGTCGCGCTGCATCCCGTCCGCCAGGCCCGTTTCGCCATTCCGCTCGTCGCCCAGGAGGTCGCCGCGGCCGGCGCCGCCTATCGCTACGTGCTGCTGGCGCGGGAAGCCCGGGCGGCGGATGCACGGGACGCCGAACGCCTGGGCGTCGCGCCCGGCGACATGGTTCTGCACCTCGAATGCCTGCATCTCGCCGACGAGCGCCCCTATCAGTTCGAGGATCGGCTGATCAATCCGGATGCCGCACCGCGCGCGCTGGAGGAAAGCTTTGAGACCCTGGGGCCGAACGAATGGCTCGTCGGTGCCGCCCCCTTCTCGCGGGCCGAATTCACCTTCCTCGCCGCTCTGCCGACGGCGCGCGAGGCGAAGATCCTCGACGTCGGGATCAGCGAGCCGGTCTTCGTCGGCGAGCGGCGCACATGGCTGCTTGCCCGGCCGATCACCGCGGTGCGCATGGTGCACCCGCAGAGCCACCGGCTGACGACCCGTCTATGAGCGGGCCAGTTCGCCGCGATCGGCCTGGATCGCCTCGGCGCGGATCTCCTCGGTCAGCCGGGCGCGCATCTCGCTGAATTCCGGGCTCGACTTCATCCTGTAGTGGCGCGGATGCGGCAGGTCGACGGGCAGGATCGACTTGATCCGGCCCGGCCGCGCCGACATCGTCACCACCCGCGAGCCGACGAAGATCGCCTCCTCGATGTCGTGGGTGACGAACAGCACCATCTTGTGCTCGCGCTCCCAGATGCCGAGCAGGAGTTCCTGCATGAGCCCGCGCGTCTGGTTGTCGAGCGCGCCGAAGGGCTCGTCCAGCAGCAGGATCTTCGGGTCGTTGGCAAGCGCCCGCGCGATCGCGGTGCGCTGCTGCATGCCCCCCGACAGCTGTTTCGGCCAATGCTTCTCGAAGCCCTTGAGCCCGACCTGGTCGACATAGAAGCCGACGATCTCGCGCTTCTCGGCCTCGCCCATGCGCTTCTCGCGCAGGCCGAAGGCGATGTTGTCGGCAACGCTCAGCCAGGGAAACAGCGTGTAGGACTGGAACACCATCCCGCGGTCCGGCCCGGGGCCGGTGATCGCCTCCCCGTCCAGCGTCACGGTGCCGGTGGTCGGCCGGTCGAGCCCGGCGATGATGCGCAGCAGCGTGGACTTGCCGCAGCCGGACGGGCCGAGAATGGTGACGAAGTCGTCCGACGGCACGGTGAGGTCGGTCGGCTGCAGCGCGACGGTCGGCTTGCCGCCCTTGACCGCGGGAAACACCCGGCCGAGGCCGGCGATGACGAGTTCGCTCACGCCAGCCTCCAGGCGAAGAGCCAGCGGTTGATCGACTTGAACAGAAAGTCCGAGACGAGGCCGATCAGCCCGATGACGATGATGCCGAAGATGATCTGGCCAGTCGCCATCAGCGCCTGCGAGTTGATGATCATGTAGCCGATGCCGGAGGACGCCCCGATCAGTTCGGCGACGATGACGTAGGTCCAGGCCCAGCCGAGCACGAGGCGCAGGATCTCGGCAATGTCGGGCGCATTGGCGGGGATCAGCACCCGCCGCACGATGCCGCGATCCTTGGCACCCAGCGTATAGGCCGCCTCTACGAGGTCCTGGCGGGTCGAGCCGACGGCGCCGGCGACCATCAGCGTGATCTGGAAGAACGAGCCGATGAAGATGACCAGCAGCTTCTGCGTCTCGCCGATGCCGGCCCAAAGGATCAGCAGCGGCACGAAGGCCGAGGCCGGCAGATAGCGGGCGAAGGAGACGAAAGGCTCGAGCAGCGCCTCCACCGGCTTGTAGGTGCCCATGGCGATGCCGATCGGCACCGCGAGGGCCGCCGCGATGGTGAAGCCGCCGACGACGCGCCAGATGGTGATGCCGATGTCGAACAGGAAACCGCGCTGCGACAGGAGGTACCAGCCGTCGCCCAGCATGGTCAGCGGGTCGGCGAGGAAGGTCCGCGACACGAACCCGCCGTAGGTCGCCAGCGACCACAGGGCGACGAACAGCACGAAGAACGAAAAGCCGAGAAGGACGCGGGTGCGCGCATCCACCGGCTGGAAGGGTCGGATCATCGTGCGGGGCCCGGCGCTTGTCGGATCAAGGGCCGCGGCAGCCGGTCGGAACCGGCCGCCGCGGAACACAGGCGAATGCCTTTACTGGATGAAGCTCGGATCGGCGAGGCCGTCGATCTGCGGCTTCTCGCGGATCACGCCGATGTCGAGCAGGAGATCGGCGGCAGCATCGGAGAACTCGCGCCATTCGCCGGCGAAGAATGTCTTGTTGGCCTCGCGGTCCTGCCACCGCAGATGCGAGGCGGAGGCGGCGAACTGCTCGGCCGTCTGGTTGACGTCGGCGCCCATGATCTCGTAGGCGCGGTCCTTGTCGCTCTCGATCATCTCCAGCGCCTCGAAATAGCTTTCGGCGAGCGCCTTGGCCGCTTCCGGGTTCTCCTCGAGGAAGGCCGGCGTGCAGCCGACCGTGTCCATCACCGCCGGATAATCCAGCGTGGTGGCGAGGATCTTGCCGGAGTCGGGCGCATCGCGCACCGTCGACAGATACGGCTCGTAGGTCATCGCCGCATCGTTCTGGCCGGCGACGAAGGCCTGCGCCGCCGGTCCCGGCTCCATGTTCACCACCGAGACGTCGTCGAGCGACATGCCGTTCTCGTTCAGCATCCAGGCCAGCAGGAAATACGGCGAGGTGCCCGGCGTCGAGGCCGCGATCGTCTTGCCCTTCAGGTCCGCGAAGCTCTCGATGTCGCCGCGAACCACGATACCGTCGGCGCCGTAGCTCTTGTCCATCTGGAAGATCTGCGTCGTCGCCACGCCATTGGCGTTCCACGCGATCCAGGTCTCGACCGTCGTCGCCGCGCACTGGATGTCGCCCGAGGCGATGGCGAGATGCCGGCTCGCCTGCGGGATCTTGGAGAGCGTGACGTCGAGGCCGTTCTTCTCGAAGATCCCGGCCTCCTTGGCGAGCGTCAGCGGCGCGAAGCCGGTCCAGCCGGACAGGCCGAGGTTGACGCTCGTGGTCTGGGCATGAGCGCCGGTGAGCCCGGCGAGTATCACACCGACTGCGCAGCCTGTCTTGGAAACCAGACCCATTTCTTCGCCCCTGTATTTGTCTACACAAATACAGACTGACGGATGGCCGGAGGGCGGTCAAGCGGGATGGCGGCAGTGGCCTGCGGATTGAATCGGCAGGCGCGGAGCGAACGCTGTGCAACGTGCCCACGGACGCGGCAATGCCGAGACCAGGGCGGACGAAGCCTGTGCGGCAGCGCGGCCGGCGCGTCTTCCGAAGCGCGCCGGCCCGATGTCCGATGAGACGGAATGCCGCCCGATCAGGCCTTGTGGATCGCTGCGGCAATGTCCTCGACTGAGTGGCCGGTCAGGTCCTTAGCGAGGTCACCGACGATCTTGCCCTTGAGGTTGGCGTGATAGTGCTTGCGCATTTCGCCGAGCGTCCGCGGGTCAGCGATGACGAAGAGGTGCTCGAGCTTGTTCTTGAGCGCCATCTGGTTGAGATGCTCGGCGCTGGCCGCCGCGAAGGCGTCTTCGTCGCCGCGGCTGGAATCCGGGTTGGCCGACGAGCTCTGGTGCCGCGCGCCCGATCCGGCGTTGCCGGCGTCCAGGCTGGGCTCGGCCATCGGCGCGAGCTCCAACTGGGTCTCGGTTCCCTTGTTGTGGAAGAGCTTGAGGGTCTTTCCGTCGGCGACGGCCACGATCGTTCCGTTGGCAAGGATCATCGATGAACTCCTGATTGTCCGGACGGCACGATGGGGCCGGACCGGGTTGCGACGAATGCCGTCACTGCGAGACGTTTCGCGGCCGGGTGCGTTCCCTCCGCGGCGCGAGAGCCGACGCATGTCAGCCCGGGCGATACGGCCGGAGTCCCGCCGTTGATGCGCCTTGCTCAGGGCAGCGGCTGGTCATCCTCCAGCATCCGTTCCGCCGAGCCGTCGAGGTCGTCGAACTGGCCGCTGTTGAGGCTCCACAGAAACGCCGCGAGCCCGAGCGCCCCGAGCCCCAGCGCCACCGGGATCAGCACGATCAGAAGATTCATGCCGCCCGCTCCTGCAAGGGCTGCGCGGCCACCGCGGACGCCGCAGCGCCCGCCGACGCGTCCGCGGGTTGCCGCGTCGCCGGCGCGCCGACGAATTGCCGCTCCCGCCGACCGGCGGTCAGCCGGAGGCTGTTGCCGATGACGATGATCGACGAGGTGGACATGGCGATGGCCGCCACCAGCGGCGTGACATAACCCGCCACCGCCAACGGCACCGCGAAGCAGTTGTAGAGGATCGCCAGGCCGAAGTTCTGCCGCACCAGATCCTTCGCCCGCAGCGCGATGCGATGCGCGAAGGGCACCGCCAGGAGACTGTCGCGGGTAAATACGAAGTCCGCCGCCTGCCGCCCGGCGTCGCAGGCCGAGGCCGGCGCCATGGAGACGTCGCCGGCGGCAAGACTCGGCGCGTCATTGAGCCCGTCGCCCACCATGAGCACGCGGTGGCCCTCCTGCTGCAACGCGCGGATGCGGTCGATCTTCATCGCCGGCGTCTGGACGGAGGCGAAGCGTTCGATCCCCAGCCCCTGCGCCAGCCGCCCGACCGGGCCGGCGGCGTCGCCGGACAGCAGTTCGACCCCGAGCCCGGCGTCGGCCAGCGCCGCGATGGCCGCCTTCGTGTCGGCGCGCAGCGTCTCGGCGAGCACGAACCCGGCACATGCGCCGCCTTCGACGGCGAAGGCCGGCCCGTCGCCGGGCAGCGCCACACCGGGCGCGGCGATCGCCGCGGCCCAGTCGGCCCGGCCGAGCCGCATCAGGCGGCCATCGTCGCTGCGTGCCTCGATGCCGCATCCCGCGACTTCGCGAATGTCGGCGAGCGGCAGGGCAGGCCCCGCCCCGAGAAACGCCCGCACGGCGCGCGAGGCCGGGTGGGAGGAGTGGCCGGCCAGCGCCCGCGCCCAGGCGGTCGATGCGCCCTCGCCGATGTCCGAGCGGACGACGAGCGGCGTGCCGGTGGTCAGCGTGCCGGTCTTGTCGAGGACCACGCGGTCGATCTCGGCGAGCCGTTCCAGCGCCGAGCCGTCCTTCATCAGGATGCCCGCCTCGAACAGCCGCGACGCCCCGAGCACGTGGACGACCGGTACCGCCAGGCCCAGCGCGCAGGGACAGGTGATGATCAGAACGGCGATGGCGATAACGAGGGCCTGGTACCAGTCGCCGCCGGTGGCCAGGAGCCAGCCGAAAAAGCTGGCGCCCGCCAGGACATGCACGGCCGGCGCATAGATGCGCGCCATGCGGTCGGCGATGCGGACGTAATGGCCGCGCCCGACCTCCGCCGCCTCCATCATCCGCACGATCTCGGCGAGGAAGGAGTCCCTGGCGGCCTTGAGCGCCCGCATGTCGAGCGGGCCGGTGAGATTGAGCGTCCCTGCCTCGATCCGATCGCCGACGATCGCCGGCGACGGCTCGCTCTCGCCGGTGACGAGCGAGCGGTCGAGCGCGCTCGTTCCGCGCAGGATCTCGGCGTCGACCGGCACGCGTTCGCCGGCCGCCACGCGCAGGATCATCCCGGGCCGGACCTCGTCCAGCGGCACGTAGCGCAGTGTGTCGCCCTCGACGGCGGTCGCGCCCTTGGCCGCCAGCCGGGTCAGCGAGGTGACGGCGCTGCGGGCGCGCTCGCGCATGCGCTGGTCGAGGAAGCGGCCGATGAGCAGGAAGAACAGCAGCGTCACGGCGGCGTCGAAATAGGCCTCCTCGCCGCCGGTGAGGCTCTGGGCGAGGCTCATGCCGAGGGCGAGCAGGACGCCGAGCGAGATCGGCACGTCCATGTTCATCCGCCCGGCGCGCAAGGCGGCGAAGGCCGAGCGGAAGAACACCTGGCCGGAATAGGCGATGGTCGGTACGGCGATCAGCGCCGAGACGAGATGGAACAGGTCGCGCGTCGCCGCATCCGCCCCGGACCAGACCGACACCGAGAGGAGCATGATGTTGGCGGCGGCAAAGCCCGCGACCGCCAGGGCCTTCAGAAGCCGCGCCGATTCCCGCTGCTGCTCCAGGACGTCGAGATCGCCGAGGTCGATCGACGTGGCGCGAAACCCGACCCGCTCCAGCGTGTCCGGCACGATAAGCGCCGGGCGGTCCGGCGAGTCGAGCGTCACCGTCACCCGCCGCATCGTCAGGTTCACCCGCGCCGCGACGACGCCTTCCAGCCCCGACAGTGCCCCCTCGATGGTGGAGATGCACCGGCCGCAGGAAACGTCCGGAACCGAGAACACGTACTGCACCGTCCCGTCGTCCTGGACACGACCGGCATGCGCCAGTTCCTCCGCCTGGAGGAGCCGCGCAGGATCGTTGGTTTCGCCGGCGAGGCCGGCCGCCAGCCCACCGCCGCAGCAGCTCATCGATGCGCCTCCACATGCAAGCGGACACGCTTCTCCCAGCGTTCCTTGCCGGCGGTCTCGACGATCACGTCGGCTTCCCAGAGCCCCGGCGCGAGGTCGGTGTCGCCGCCGAAGCCGCCTTCCCGCAGCGGCAGCAATGTCAGGGTCCGATCCTGCTGCGCCGAGGCGGGCCGTCCGATGGCGGCGGTGACGCTGTCGGCGCCGACGGCCCGGCCCTCGCGATCGGCGAGCGCAACTGCGAAGCGCCCGTCCGCGTAGCGCGTGTCGATCGACCACCCGCGCGCCGCCTGACGCTCCCGGGTCGCCGTCACCGTGTTGAAGCGCTGGCTCTCGACATAGGAGTTGCCGACCACGAGACCGCTCCAGGTGGAGGTCGCCAGGAACGCCATGGTGAAGTTGACGGCGATGATCGTGCCGAAGAACAGCACCATGACCGCCGCCATGTGCCGGCCGGTGAACTGGGTCGTGCCGAACAGACGTCCGATCATGTCAACGCTCCGGGCTCTCGAAGATGGCTGTGTAGCTGTCGGTCTCGGCGGACGACGGGTCGGCCACGACGAAGTCGAAGTCGCTCGCGCCAGGCCGCACCGCATCCGGCGCCTGCGCGACGAAGACCCGCAGGGTGCGCAGCCGGTCGGGCTCGACCGGCACGGCGAACTCGGTCCCCGCCGGCGCGGCAAGGTCCGGGATCTGCATCGTCGCGCCGGGCAGCCCCTCGAGGCGCAGGCTGATGGTCCGGGGCTCGGCGATCATGTTGAGCAGCTTGACCGTGTAGCCGTTGCGGATCGAGCCGTCGCTGAGCGTCACCGCGACCGGGTTGCGGTCGTGCTGGACGGTCACCTGCAGCCGCTCGCGGGAGAGCAGCGCGACGATCAGGGCGATGCCGATGGCCGCCCAGAGCGCCGTGTAGACCAGCGTCCGGGTCCGCAGCAGCACCCGCCAGTCGAAATGCTTGAGGCCGGCGCGGAAGCGGCCGTCCGGCTCGCGCACCCGCGCCGGATCGATCGCGCCGGTGAGCGGATCGGTGGCGATCGCCATGTTGGCGTCGTAGTCGCGCAGCGTCGCGTAGGAGATAAGCCCGCGCTCGCGGCCGAGCTTGTCCATGACGCCGTCGCAGGCGTCGATGCAAAGGGCGCAGGTGATGCAGGCGAGCTGCTGGCCTTCGCGGATGTCGATGCCGGTGGGGCAGACCGCGACGCAGGCGTTGCAGTCGACGCAGTCGCCGGCCGGGATGCCGGCGGCGGCGGCCTTCTTGGCGCCGTGCGTCCGCGGCTCGCCGCGCCAGTCGTTGTAGGTGACGACGAGCGAATCCTCGTCGAGCATCGCCGCCTGGATGCGCGGCCAGGGGCACATGTAGATGCAGACCTGTTCGCGCATCAGCGCGCCGAGCACGTAGGTGGTGGCGGTGAGGATGCCGACGGTCGCATAGGCGACGAACGGCGCCGATCCGCTGAGGAAGTCCCGCAGCAGCGTCGGGGCGTCGGCGAAATAGAAGATCCAGGCGCCGCCGGTCGCCACCGCGATGACCAGCCAGGTGGCGTGCTTGAGGACGCGCTTGCGGACCTTGTCGAAGCTCCACGGCGCCTTGTCGAGGCGGATGCGGGCGTTGCGGTCGCCCTCGAAGAACCGCTCGACGACGAGGAAGAGATCGGTCCAAACCGTCTGCGGGCAGGCATAGCCGCACCAGGCCCGGCCGGCGACCGAGGTGACCAGGAACAGCCCGACGCCGGCCATCACCAGGAGGCCGGCCACGAAGAAGAACTCCTGCGGCCAGATCTCGATGAAGAAGAAGTAGAAGCGGCGGTTGGCGATGTCGATCAGCACCGCCTGGTCCGGAGCGTATTGGCCGCGGTCCCAGCGCAGCCACGGCGTCACGTAGTAGACGCCGAGGGTCAGCGCCATGATGATCCATTTCAGCCGGCGGAACCGCCCATCGGCGCGCTTCGGGTGGATCTTCTGGCGCGGCGCGTAGAGCGGTCGGCTCTGCTGTCGGGCGGCGGTGTTGACGGCTTCGACGTCGATCTTGCCGATGTCAGGCTGGTGCAGCATGGGATTGTCGAGATCCTCGTATCCGGGCAGCGACGCCGCCGGTACCGTCCCGCATAAAGAGGTGGCCGCAAGGCCACCTTGATCTGCGTCAAGCTATGGTGCGGGCGCGCCGGCAACCTTGCGGGGCCGGGCACGTGGCCCGGCTCCGCAGCCCAGCTGGCCCTATTGCGCGGCCGGCTGTTCGCCGCCGCCGAGGCTGTGGACGTAGACGGCGAGTTCCTTCACCGTCCCCTCGCCCAGCCGGTCTTCCCATCCCGGCATGACGCCATGCCGCGGCAGGGTCACCTGTCTGGCGATCTCCTCATGACTGCCCCCGTAGAGCCAGATCGCGTCGTTGAGCCGCGGTGCACCCATCTCGCGCATGCCCTCGCCTGATTCGCCGTGACAGGCGGCGCAGTTCTCGGCAAACAGCGGCGCACCACGCTCGGCCCCCGCAGCGTCCGCCTCCTGTCCGGAGAGCTGGCGGACATACCAGGCGACGTCCGAGATCTGGGCGCGGTCGAGAATGCCGTCGCGGCCGAAGGCCGGCATTTCAGAGTAGCGGGTCGCCTCGTCGGCGCCGTAGCGGATGCCGTGCTGGATCGACAGGTGGATCTCCTCGATCGTGCCGCCCCAGATCCACGCGTCGTCGTTGAGGTTGGGATAGCCCGGCCCGCCCTGAGCGCCGGAGCCGTGGCACTGGACGCAGTTCACCTTGAAGGCGGCGCGCCCGGCCGCAACGGCATACTGGCGCAGTTCCGGGCTGGCCGCGATCTTCGAGACATCGGTGGTCTGGATGGCGGTCTCGCGGTCGACATTCAGCATGTCCACCGCCGATATCTCCGTCCTGAGGTCGGCCCGGCTCGACCAGCCGAGTAGCCCGGTCGTCGCCGAATTGACCAGCGGCCAGGCCGGATAGAGCACGGTGTAGACCGCCGCGAAGGCGATTGTGGCGTAGAACGTCCACAGCCACCAGCGCGGCATGGGATTGTCCAGCTCGCGGATCCCGTCCCACACGTGGCCGGTCGTCTCGACGCCGGTCGCGGCGTCGACTTCCTTCTCGTCGGCCATCTCAGTCCTCCTTGAACGGGATATTCGCGGCGTCGTCGGCGCTCTTGCGCCCGCCGGGCCGCAGCACCCAGAAGACGACGCCGACGAAGAACAGGGTCATGGCCAGCAGCGCCCAGCTGTCGGCAAAACTCCGCATGGTTTGGTAGTCCATTCCCTCGCTCCTAGCGGTCGTTCTGTTCGGGCTCGTAGACCGAGAAGTCGACGAGCGTTCCGAGCATCTGCAGGTAGGCGACCAGGGCATCCATCTCGCTCAGATGCCGGGCATTGCCGTCGAAATTGCTGACCACCGCCTTGGGATAGCGCTCGAGCAGGCCCGACGTGTCGGCGTCCGGATTGGCCTGGGCTTCGAGGTCGGCGCGGGCGCTCTCGATCATCGCGTCGGTGTAGGGAACGCCGACGCCGCGATTGGCCGCGAGGTGGCCGGCCGGATCGGCCATGTCGAGGTCGCGGGAGAGGAAGGCGTAGGTCGGCATGATCGATTCCGGCACCACCGAGCGCGGGTCGATCAGATGCTGGACGTGCCACTCGTCCGAGTAGCGGCCGCCGACGCGGGCGAGGTCCGGACCGGTGCGCTTGGAGCCCCACTGGAACGGATGGTCGTACATCGACTCCGCGGCGAGGCTGTAGTGGCCGTAGCGTTCGACCTCGTCGCGGAACGGCCGGATCATCTGGCTGTGGCAGACGTAGCAGCCTTCGCGGATGTAGATGTTCCGGCCGGCGAGCTCGAGCGGCGAATAGGGCCGCATCCCCTCCACCTTCTCGATCGTGTTCTCGAGATAGAACAGCGGCGCGATCTCGACGATGCCGCCCACCGACACGACCAGCAGCGATCCGACGAGCAGCAGCGTGGCGTTGCGTTCGATCGTGCCGTGGTGCTTGAGCAGGGACTTCTTCTCTGTGGATGCCATGACTGCTGGTCCTTACTCTGCGGGCGCTGCGACTGGCGCGCGGCGGCCCATCGGGGCCTCCTCGCGGACGTCGCCCCGGATGGTGCGGAAGATGTTGAAGGCCATGATCAGCGCGCCGGCGAGGTAGAGCAGCCCGCCGAAGGTCCGCAGCATGTAGTAGGGATGCATCGCGGCGATCGTCTCGGCGAAGGAGTAGACGAGGTATCCCTCGGCGTCGTACTCGCGCCACATCAGGCCCTGCATGATGCCGGCCACCCACATCACCGCGGCGTAGACGACGATGCCGAGCGTCGCGAGCCAGAAGTGCCAGTTGACCAGGCGCAGGCTGTAGAGCCGCTGGCGGTTCCAGAGCTTCGGCACGAGGTAGTAGATCGCCCCGAAGGTGATCAGGCCGTTCCAGCCGAGCGCGCCCGAGTGCACGTGGCCGATGGTCCAGTCGGTGTAGTGGCTGAGCGAGTTGACCGCCTTGATCGACATCATCGGCCCCTCGAAGGTCGACATGCCGTAGAAGGCGACGGAGATCACCATCATCCGCAGGATCGGGTCGGTGCGCAGCTTGTCCCAGGCGCCCTGCAGCGTCATCAGGCCGTTGATCATGCCGCCCCAGGACGGCATCCACAGCATCACCGAGAACACCATTCCGAGGGTCTGCGCCCAGTCCGGCAGCGCGGTGTAGTGCAGGTGGTGCGGGCCGGCCCAGATGTAGAGGAAGATCAGCGACCAGAAGTGGATGATCGACAGCCGGTAGGAATAGACCGGGCGCTCGGCCTGCTTCGGAATGAAGTAGTACATCATCCCGAGGAAGCCGGCGGTGAGGAAGAAGCCGACGGCATTGTGGCCGTACCACCACTGCGTCAGCGCGTCCTGGACGCCGGAGAAGGCCGAGTAGCTCTTGGCCCCCAGCAGCGACACCGGCAGCGACAGGTTGTTGACCACGTGCAGCATCGCGATGGTCACGATGAAGGACAGATAGAACCAGTTGGCGACGTAGATGTGCGGTTCCTTGCGGCGGATCAGCGTGCCCATGAAGACCGCGAGATACGCGACCCAGACGACCGTCAGCCACAGGTCGACATACCACTCGGGCTCGGCATATTCGCGGCTCTGGGTGATGCCGAGCAGGTAGCCGGTGGCCGCCAGCACGATGAACAGCTGGTAGCCCCAGAACACGAACCAGGCGAGATTGCCGCCCCACAGCCGCGCCCGCGTGGTGCGCTGGACGACGTAGAAGGACGTGGCGATCAGGGCGTTGCCGCCGAAGGCGAAGATCACCGCCGAGGTGTGCAGCGGGCGCATCCGGCCGAAGTTGAACCAGGGCTCGATGTTGAAGGCCGGCCAGGCGAGCTGCGAGGCGACGACGACGCCGACGAGGAAGCCGACGACACCCCAGGTCATCGTCGCGATCACCCCGTAGCGGACGACCTCGTCCATGTAGCCGGTGTCCGGCGAGCGTGGCGCGGCCTGCCCGGCGGGCAGGAACTCGATCCGTCGCAGCAGCAGCACCGTTGCCGCTGCCAGGACGAAGAACAGCACCCAGGCATGGGCGGCGAATTCCGAATCCCGGGCGAAGGCCGCGCCCAGCATCGCCACGAAGGCAGCAACGCCGACGAGGATCGCCTCGACTTGATTCCGCATGATCGGTGTCCTCTCCAGGATCGTTCGCCGCGACAGTGTCGGTGCCGGCGCGGCGCGGTGTTTCGTCGATCCTGTGACAGCCGCGACACCGGTTCGCCTTGATCCGGATCAAGGCACGGCTCCCGGCGCGCAGCGCCCCCTCCGCTCCTCCGCCGAGCCTGTGGCCTCGGTGGCGGCGGGCCCGCGCGAGCGTTTCGCCGCGACGGTCGCTGCCGATCGCTCGAATTGGGCGACGTTCCCTCAAGGAAAAGTAACGACTCCACCTGCATAGTCTTGGCGTGTCTCACTCCGACGGCGGACCGATGCTGCGTTTACGATCCCCTCTCCGGCGGTTACTTCGGTCGGCCTTCGTGCGCGACCGTTCCGGCGTCGCGGCGGTCGAGTTCGCCTTCGTCGGCCTGCCGCTCTTCGCGCTGATCTTCGCCATCATCGAATCGGCCGGCATCTCGGCCGTCAGCGTGCTGCTGAACACGGCGGTGGACGGCGTCGCGCGGCAGGTACTGACCGGCCAGATCCAGAAGGCCGACATCAGCGAGGAAGACTTTCGCAAGCGCCTCTGCGAGCAGGTCGATTTCGTCCTCGCCTGCGAGAAGCTGAAGATCGACCTGCGCACCTTCGAGACCTACAAGGCGATCCCGCTCAACGCCCCGATGCAGCTGAAGCAGATCGACGACAGCAAGTTCTGCTTCGACCCCGGCGGCGCAAGTTCGATCACCGTGCTGCGCGTGTTCTACGAATGGCCGTGGTCGGCGGCGTTCCTCAGCAATCTGGCGGAGGACACCGACGGCAACGCCGTGATCTTCGGAATGTCCGCCTTCATGAACGAGCCGTTCGGCGACCTCGCCAGCAGCAAGGTCACGTGTTGAGGAAGACGACGATGCGCATGCCGGTCCGCCCACGCTTCCGCCTGCCGCGCCGGCTGCAGGCCTTTGCCGGCGGGTGCGAGGGCGCCAGCGCCGTGGAGTTCGCGCTGATCGCGCCGTTCGCGCTGCTGCTCTATTTCGGCTGGTTCGAGGGGACCCAGGCTTTCCAGATGGTCCAGAAGGTCGATTCGACCGCGGAGACGATCGGCAACCTCGTCGCCCGGACCAAGACCATGAACGACGTCGCGATCAACAACATCTTCGACATTTCCGCCGCGATGATGACGCCGTTTCCGTCCGACAAGCTGAAGATGATGATCACCGCCGTCGCGGTCGACGCGGACGGCAAGGGCACGATCGACTGGTCGAAGGCGAACGCAGGCACCGCCCTCACCCCGGACCAGCCCTATCCGGTGTCCCAGGAACTCGTCTTCGGCGCCAAGACCTACCTGATAGTCGCCGACGTAACCTACGACTACGACCCGCTTTTCAACTTCGGCGGCTGGTTCGACGATCTCAAGGTCGAGAAGAGCTACACGTTCCGGCCGCGCCTCAGCAAAGAGATCATCTGGGAAGACTAGCCCGGACGGATTTACCGCCCCTTGAGGCCCGGCGTGCAAGGATGACCGCATGTCCCTGAAACAATCCGCGATGCACCCCATGACCAAGCTCACCGCCCTGCGTGCCGCATGGCACGATCGGCGCGGCAATGTCGCCGTCATCTTCGGCCTGACCCTGCCGGTGCTGGCCTGCTGCATGGCGGCGGCGGTCGACCTCAATTCCGTGTACGGGTCCGAGCGCAACCTGCAGCAGGCCGCCGACACGGCTGCCCTGGCGGCCGCCAAGGAATACGGCCAGTCGCAGGACGCCGCGTATCTGTCGCGGATCGCCAACGCCTATTTCTTCCACAATGCCGGCGAGGACACGCGCGCCTACACGCAGTTCCAGTATGACGGCGTGACGGTGGTGGACGGCGAAACCGTCCTGAAGGTGACCGCGACGCGCCAGCAGCCGACCTGGTTCGGCGATCTCCTGGCGCTGGTTACCAATGAGCGGGTCGACTGGCGGCAGTTCCCGCTCTCGGCCACCAGCGAGATCGTCGTGCAGAACCGCTCGATCGAGATGGCGCTGGTGCTCGACAATTCCGGTTCGATGGCCTGGTCGGTCGGCGGCGCCCGCAAGATTGACACGCTGAAGGACGCGGCCAAGGATCTCGCTGCCTCGCTGATGAAGATCAACGAGACCGCGCCCGGCAAGCCGCCGGTGATGATAGGCGTGGTGCCGTTTTCCGGATCGGTGAATGTCGGCAAGGACAACATCGACGCCCCGTGGATGGACCGTTACGGGGATTCGCCGATCCATCACGAGAATCTCGACTGGGGAAACTGGAAGGAAGGCAACACCAACTTGGCCGAACAGGTCGGCAACCGCTGGCGACGCAAGTCCGACGGCACCTGGCTGACCCGGCAGTGGCTGTGGGAAAACGCCAGCGTGATGGGCAGCACGAAGATGGAATGGCAGAAGCGCTGCGGAAAGTACTCCTGCGAGTGGGTGCAAGTGGAGGTGGTCACCCCCTCGTCGAAGCGCTTCCCGGCCGGCTGGGAGGGCTGCATCGAGGCCCGCCCGCTGGGACTCGCCGCCACCGACGCGGCACCCGTTCCGGGGACGAACACCAACGTTTCCACTCACGGCGAGACGCTGTTCGTGCCGCTCTTTGCCCCCGACGAGCCGGAGGAACCCTCCGACGAGAACAGCTACCTCACCGATTCCGAGAACATCGACCCGACCAAGTCGACGACCCGCTATTTCGAATCGCAGAGCGACATCCACAAGTACTTTTCGACGAAGCCGAACCGCAAGACGGAGCAGACCAACCTCGCCTGCGATACCGCGCCGATCACGCCGCTCAGCGCCCAGCAAAGCGTCGTCGACGCCGCGCTCGACGAGATGCAGCCGCACAACCTGACCAACATCCCGCAGGGTTTGATCTGGGGCTGGCACGTCGTGTCGCCCGGCGAGCCCTTCACCCAGGGCCGGGCCAAGGACGCCAAGGACAATCTCAAGGTCATCGTGGTGATGACCGACGGCGAGAACACCTATTCGTCCAGCAGCAACTCCAACCGCTCCGAGTACGGCGCCTTCGGCTACGGCCAGGTCCGGAACGGCAACGGAACGAAGGTCGGCCGCATCTTCGATGCCACCACCACGACGACAAAGGCCGCCAACGAAACCCGCTATGTCCAGGCGATGAACGAGACCCTGGCGAAGATCTGCGTCAACGCCAAGAACGACGGCCGCCATCCGGACGGCACCGACGGCATCCTGATCTTCACCATCGCGTTCGACGTGAAGGACGGCAGCTCGGTCAAGAAGCTTCTGGAGGACTGCGCCTCCTACGGCATCGCCGACCCGACGGCGAAGCTCTATTACGACGCCCAGAGCAAGGAGCAGCTGGCAGCGGCCTTCGGCTCGATCACCGAGGAGATCTCTAGCCTGCGCATCGCCCGCTGATCGTCCGGCGGCGCGGCGTCTCGTTGTCGCCGCCGCGGCCGGAGCGCCTGGACGTGTGGAGCCGTCGCCGTCGCGCTCCTGCCGTGCTGCGGCGGCCGGCAGGCGGGGAATGACCGGGACACAAGTGACAGCTGCTTCGGCGGCAACGCGCCGCCTCTCGCCTACCGCCGGTTCTCGCGCCACCAGATGTAGAGACCGCTGGCCACCAGCAGCGCCGCGCCGGCAATCAGGTTCGGCCGCAGCGGATCGCGCAGAATGACCAGGCTGAAGATGCTGGCGAACAGCACCTGCGCGTACAGGAACGGCGACAGCGTCGAGGCCGACGCATAGGAAAACCCCCGCACGAGGCAGAAGTGGCCGATGGCGCCGAGCAGCCCGACCAGCGCCATCAGCCCGAATTCCGCCAGTGTCGGCGACTGCCACACCAGCGGCAGCGAAAGCGTCAGGATGACTGCGCCGACTGCCGTCGTGTTGAACAGCGTCGAGGCGCTGTCGTCGGCGCCCGAAAGCGTCCGGGTCAGCAGGAAGTAGACCGACAGGATCGCCGCCGCGCCGAGCGGCAGCAGCAGGTAGGGATCGGTATCGGAGAAGCCCGGCTGGACGATCAGCAGCACGCCGGCAAATCCGACCAGCACCGCCGCGATGCGGTGGATCCCGATGCGCTCGCCGAGGAAGACCGCAGACAGGACGGTGACCAGCACCGGCGCGAAGAACTGCACCGATGTCGCGTCGGCGAGCGGTATCCGCGAGAACGCCGTGTACATCAGCAGCGTCGCGACCAGCAGCGTGCCGCCCCGCAGCAGTTGCAGGCCCGGCCGCCGGGTCCGCAGGAAGCGCATGCCGGTCGTCGGCACCAGCCAGGCGACCATCGCCAGCGTGTGGAAGAAATAGCGCGCCCAGACGACTTCCATCACCGGCAGCCGGCCAGTGAGGAACTTGCCGACCGTATCCATCGAAGCCAGGGACAGCCCGGAAAGAATTGTGAGGCAGATGCCGGCAAGGATGCCGCTCGGCTTGTGCACGGGGATCACCGCGATCGGGAAAAGGGCAGGCAGTCCCGCTTTGCCCTCTCGCCCGCCGAAAAGCGAGGCCCGAGGAACCCTCCGGCAACAAAATATTCGGGCGCCTTACTGATTTCCGCTCCTTGTGAACTACAACCTAAAAGTGTATTTTGTTATTGCCTCGCCGTGAGGCTGCACATGACTGAGGAGACATGCGATGTCCGGTACAGCGGAAGGGATGAACGCCTCGCAGGAAGCCTCCGGCCGCGAGGAGAACGAAGTGCGCATGGCCGCGCTGGAGCGTTTCCATTCGGGGCTCGAGAAGCTGCATCTGGCCGAGGCCGAACTCGCCAGCATTCGCGCCGACATGGCCCGCAACGGCATCAACGTCGCGATCAGCGACTCGCTGCACTGGTAAGGGGCCGGTCGGGCGGCGATGCGGGCCGAATGGCTTTCCTCGCCGGAACCCGCCGCCGCGCCATCGGCTGCGGGTCGGCGCGGGACGTGCCACGCGCTGGGACCGGCCGCGCGCGACACTGCCGAAGCGCTGGCTGAACGGACGGGGCGACGCTTCGTCGCCGACGGCACAGGCTTGGAGCCGCGGCTGGGCCCCGCCGACATCCTGGTCTGCCTGGCGGAAGATCTCTCGGACCGCCATCTCGACGCGATCGAGGTGACGGTCGGGCCATCGGTCCCTGGAATCATCGTCGGGCGCGATCGTGCCGAACTCCGCGACAGGGCGGCAGCGAGCTGTGCGGCGTTGAACGCACGACCGTCGGCACCGCCGCTGCGGGTCGAGATCGTCCCGCATCTGCCGATCGGCCTGGTCCGGGGCGACCATTACGCCGTCGCCGGCCGGAATGCCGACCCGCCGGCGCTGCGCCGCATGCTGGGCCAGGGCGACAGCCTCGTCTCGGTCACCGGCCATGGCGACGGCATCGACGGCGATCTCGGGCCCCTGGTGCTGTGCCCTCTCGACCGCGACTTCCTGACCGGGCGGACCGCCCGGCCGCCGACCTGCCGGGTGAGCGGCCACTGCCATCGCTGCGATACCGAGCTTCAGTCGCAGACCCTAGAGGCACGGCAGTTGCACCCGAACGCGATCCGGGCGCGGGCGATGATCTGGAACACCTGCGTCGGCTGGCCGTCGCGCGACAGCTTCGTCGAGCGAACCTTCGGGGCGGGACTGCGGCTCGCGGCCTCGGCGCGGATCGGGGCCCTGATCACCACCTCCCGGATCAGCCTCGCCTCGTCCGTGACGGTCGATGCGTTGGCGAGTGCGCTGATGCGCGGCGTCCCCCTCGGCGAGGCCGTCGCCAGGCACAACGCCTCGCCGGCAGCCCGGCGTGCGGGCCACCGCCTGCTGCTGTTCGGCGACCCGTTGCTGCGCATCGCCCCGACCATTGCCGGGGAGACGCCGGAGCTTGCGCCGTCCCCGTCGCGGCCGGCACTCCAGCCGGCACCTCGCGGTGCCGCCCATGCCCCGGCGGCCAGTCCCGCCGATGCCAGGCTCGCCGCGACGATGGCCCGGCTGCAGTCGGGCGCAAACGCCCACCGGCAGGCCGACTTCGCGGACATCTGCCGCGCGCTGGCCCGCGAGGGGCTGGAAGGGCTGTGGGCCCGTCAGGGTCTCGGCAGCGGCACGGAGGATGCGCCCTGCCCGCATTGCCGCGCGCCGGCCCACCGCCATGCCCTGCTCCTAGCCGCGGGCGCGACCCGTCACCTGCTGATCTGCCGGCGCTGCGAGGTCGCCGCCGACACGCCCGAACGGCCGGAGATCGCCGTGCGCCTGCAAGCCGGCGGGATCGGCCGGATCACCGCGTTCCGGCCTGCGGCCGGCACGGCCTGGCTCGGCACGGTCGTGTTGCGGCGCTGTGCTCCCTATGCCACCGAGACCCAGCCCTGGCCTCCGGCTGCGAACGGCGGTCCCGCCGGAGCGGTCGATCTCCGCCGGGACAGCACCGAGGCACCGACGACGCTCGCCGCGGTCTTCCTCGTCGGCGGCAGCCTGCACGTCTTCTCCCGGCCCTATGCCGCCGGTGCCCTGACGAGCGGGCGCCCAACCCCGGCGGCGCCGGCATGACCCGCCCCGACGCCCTGCCCGTGAACCCGGCCCCCTCCTATGGCCTGTCCGCCCTGAAACTCGCGCTCTGGGCATGCGGAACGGGCGCGCTGCTCGTTGCGGCAGCGACCCTGTCGGGACCCGCGACCCTCGCGGTGGTCGCCGGGCTGGCGGTGTTCTACGCCCACGGGCTCGAACTGCAGCACGAGGCGATGCACGCCATCCTGCTGCCCGGCGAACCGGCCAACCGTGTCGCCGGCTTCCTGCTCGGCGCCCCGATGCTGGCGGGCTTCACCGACACGCGCGTCCGGCACCTGCATCATCACCGCCATGTCGGAACGCCGGCGGACGTGTTCGACCGGAGCTGCCGGGACTTCCGCTCGTGGCGCGCCGTCCTGCTGCACGTCTTCGAACCGGACCGCCTCGGGCATTTTGCCACAACGACGCTCGCCCTGGTCCAGGGTCGCCGCGTCGGCCCGCACGGCCGCCGCACGCTGGCGCTGGCGCGCACAGAGCAGTTGCTGCTCGCCGGGCTCGCTCTTGCCGTCGTCGGAGCCGGCGCGCTCGCGGCGCCGCGCCTGCTGGTCGTCGGCTGGCTGGTCCCCGCCTTCGTGGTGGCGCCGCCGCTGCATTTCCTGATGACCGCCGCCGAGCATCTCGGACGCGACCCGCGGTCGCGGAATCTCGAGGCCAACACCAGGAGCTATCGCGCCCCGGCCTGGTGGAGCTATCTCGTCAACTACGACAACTACCACGTCGAGCATCATCTCTTCCCGACCCTGCCGTTCCACCGCCTGCCCCGCCTCCACGCGGAGCGGACGTCCGGGAGCCCCCGCCGGTCGGGGATGCGCCGCGCCGCCGCCGACGTGGCGGCGGCGATCGGCGCCTGCCGCAGGGGCGGCTGAGCCATGTGCGCCATCGCCGGCTGCGTGTCTGTCGCCGGGCCGCCGCCGAGCTGCGCCGGCCTGCTGCGACGGATGCGCCATCGCGGCCCCGATTCCTCGGGCGAACTCGTCCGCGGGCCAGTCGCCATCGGCGCCGCCCGCCTCGCCATCGTGGCGCCGGGCGACGGGACCCAGCCGATGCAGGACCCGGCCACGGGCATTGCCGTCGCCTTCAACGGCGAGATCTACAACGCGCCGGAGCTGCGCCGCGCGCTGGCTGCCGCCGGCCACCCCTGCCAGGGTCCAAGCGACACCGAAGTCGTGCTGCGCGCCTTTGCGGCGTGGGGAGATGCGGCGGCGGCGCGGCTTGGCGGCATGTTCGCCATCGCCGTGCGCTATCGCGACCGGCTGCTGCTGCTGCGCGACCGAACCGGCATCAAGCCCCTCGCCTTCCGGGTCGACGAGGCCGGCGGACGCTTCCTCTTCGCCTCGGAGGCGCGGGCTCTCGCCGCCGAAAACCCCGCGCCGCGCCTCGACCTGCAGACGCTAGTCGACTTCGCCGTGCTCGGCGTGCCGGTCGACGGAGCGACCTTCTTCGAGGCCATCACCGAGCTGCGTCCCGGTCACATGATGGCCGTCAGCTGGTCGGGGCGGATCGAGATCGGGCCGCAGCGTGCCTTCGTTCCGCCAGATGCGCGTCCGGCGGCCGACCCGATCCCGCAGGCCGACGCCGACGCGCGGTTCGCCGCCACCCTCGGCGCCGCCGTCGACCGCCATCTCGCCGCCGCCGTCGAGATCGTCGCCTGCCTGTCCGGCGGCCTCGATTCCGCCGTCCTGGCGACGCTTGCCGCCGAGCGCCTGACCGCGCCGCTGCGCACCTTCACGGTGGCGGAAAGCGAGGACCATCCGGACGCCGTGGCGGCGGCCGGCCTCGCCCGGCGTATTGGCGCCCGGCACGAACGCCTGTTCGTATCGTTCGAGGATTTTCTCGACGCCATCCCGGCGACGCTCGCCCTGGTGGAGATGCCGGACCTTGCCGCCGGTCCGCTGTTCACCCTGCTCTGCCGGCGGATCGGGACGCACGCCCGCTGCTGCCTCGATGGCGAGGGTGCCGACGAGCTGATGGGCGGCTACCGGCGGCACCGGGACCCGGCACGCTCGGTCGCCGAGATCGACGCGGGCCTCGCGCGGGTCCGCCGCGCCGGACTTGCCCCGCGCGACGGCGTGCTGGCCCGGGTCGAACGGCTGCGCGCCGAGGCGGCCCGAGGCGACGCGCTGCCGGCGCTGCTCGATCACGACATGACGGATCCGCTGGAACGCGGCCACCTGCAGCCGGTGGACCGGCTGTCCATGGCGGCGTCCGTCGAAATGCGCGTGCCGTATCTCGACGACCAACTGGTGGCCCTGGTCCGCTCGCTGCCGGTGCACGACGTGGTCGGGCCGCGCGGCGGCAACGGCAAGGCGCTGCTCCGGCGCCTTGCCCGCGAGCGGTACGGCGATCGGCTCGCCGGCATCGCCCGGCGGCCGAAACTGATGATGCCGGAGGCCGCGCGCGGCCATCTCGCCCGTTTCCGGTCGCTCTGCCGCACAGCGCTGGCGAGCACGCCGGTCCGTGACGACCTCGGCGCGCTATTGCCGGACCCGGTCGACCGGGTGCTGTGGGAGATTTTCCGCATCGTCGCCATCGAGGCCGAAGCGGCGGTCACCGTGCCGGACGTCCTCGCGGCGCTCGCCGGCCGGCGGGTGGCCGGGATTGCCGCCGCATGAGCGCGCCGATCCGGCTTGGCTTCTGCGGCGCCGGCTGGGTGGTGCGCCATTGCTACGCGCCGGCATTGGCCGAGCGCCCGGGCGAGTTCGCCGTCACCGCCATCTGCGAGCCGGACCCGGCGCGCTGGCCATCGCTGAGGGCACTTTTCCCCCAGGCTGACATCGTCGCAAGCCGCGCCGCCCTTCTGTCGGGGCCGGTCGACGCGGTGGTCGTCGCATCGCCGAATGCCTGCCATCTCGACGACGCGGTGGCGGCCCTCGAAGCCGGCATCGCCTGCCTGGTCGAGAAGCCGGTGCTGCGCGGCGCCGCCGACCTGGCGCGGCTGCGCCGGGCCGCGGGGCGCGGCGGCGCGACGCTCGCTGCCTCCGCCGCCTGCCGGTACCGCGCCGACACGCTGGCCTTTCTGGAAGCCTGCCGCCGGATCGGCCCGCTCCGCCGCCTCGATCTCCTCTGGCACCGCCATCGCAGCGTGCCCGCCACCGCATGGCACCTTGCCGCAGCCCGCCGCTGGACCGGCGTCCTCGCCGATCTCGGGCCTCACCTCCTCGACATCGGAGGAGCGGCGCTTGCCTGGCGAAGCGACGGACTGGCCGTGCGGCGACGCGCCGTCTCGGCGCCGGAACGGGCTGCGGCAGCCGGCTGGTACGGCGGCGTCGTCGACCGCCCGATGGAGGTCTGCGACCAGTTCGCCGCCGAACTGGTTCTGGCCGGCTGCGACGTCAGCCTCTCGGTGCGCTGGCGCGACGACCGGCCCGGCGATCTCGTCCGGCTCGAGGCGGTCGGCGAAAGGGGCAGCTGCCGCCTCGAAGGCCTGTTCGGCTTTTCCGGCGAACGCCGGGTGGCGCATCAGCGCCTGTGGACGACCATCGGCCCGGCCGAGATGGTCGAGGATTTCGCCGCCGGACCCTCGGCGCAGATCGCCGGCTTCGCCGCCATGCTCGGCGACTTCGCCGATCGCGTCGCGACCGGCGGGTCGGAGCCGCCGGAACTCGCCTTCCTTGCCCGTCTCGGCGACGCCCTGGCGGCCGAACCGTGAGCGCCGTGTTCGCCGTCGATCTCGGCGCGACGTTCCTGCGAACCGGCCTTGTCGGACGCGACGATCGCCTGACGCGGCGGACGCGGTTGCCGACCCCGGCCACCGCCGCCGAATGCGCGGCGGTGGTCCGGACGGCTTGGCAGGCCGCCGGCTCCCCGCTTCCCGTGGGAGTCGCCGCCGCACCGCTCTGTGACACGGCAGGTCGCGTGATCCGCTGGCCGAACCGGCCGGGCTACGAGGGAACGACCATTCTGCCGGACGAATGGTCGGGCCTGGTCCGGGTGATCGACGACGGCCACGCCGCGGCGCTCGCCGCTGACCCGGTCGCTGCCGCCGCCGGCTCGGTGACCGTCTGCCTGCAGATCGGGACCGGCATCGGCGCCGGCGCGGTCGTCGACGGCCGGCTGCTGGTTGGACGCTCGGCATCGGCGATGGCGCTCGGCCATATCAGGGTGCGGGCGGCGGCCGGCCTTGCCTGCAGCTGCGGCGCCACGGGCTGCCTGCAGGCCGCCGCCTCCGGCCGCGCCTTCCGGCGTCTGCTCGGCCGGGACGACGACCCCGGCTTCGACATCTTCACCGTGCCGCGCGCCGCGGCCGACCCGGTCCTCGACCGCGCCGCCGACGCGGTCGCCGAAGCGCTCAACCTGATCGTCGGCCTCCTCGACCCGCATCAGCTGGCGATCGGCGGGAGCCTCGGCCTTTCGCCGTTCTTCGATCGGGTCACGACGCGCTTCGCTAGGCCCGGCCAGGTCGTACCGGTCCGGCACCCGGCCGGGCCCGACGCGCCCTTGCTGGGAGCCGCCCGCTACGCCTCTGCGGGTACAACTTGACGCCTGAGTCCGTTAACATAATACTACCTGTGGTTTTATCGGATGGATGGCCATGCCGCGCGATTTCGCTTCCCGCATCCCGCCCTGGCCCCGTTCCGACACGGCCGACGAGGCCGCGCTGCTCGACGTCCTGCGGTCGCGCCGCTGGTGGCGCGGCAACGGCACGCAGGGCGACGATTTCGAGGCGGCGTTCGCCGACGCGCTGGACGTGGCGCATGTCCGGCTGGTCTCACACGGCACCGCGGCGCTCGAGCTGGCGCTGTCGGCCCTCGGCGTCGGGCCCGGCGACGAGGTGATCGTCCCTGCCTGCACCTTCGTCGCCACCGCCTCGGCCGTGCTGCGGCTGGGAGCCTGGCCGATCCCCGTCGACGTCGAGCCGGAGACGCTGAACATCGACGTGGCCCTGATCGAGCCGGCGATCGGCCCGCGCACCCGCTGCATCGTGCCGGTCCACATGGCCGGCCAGGCGGCGGCGATGCCGGCGATCTTGCACATCGCCCGCCGGCACGGCCTGGCGGTGGTCGAGGACGCGGCGCATGCGCACGGTGCCCGCGCCTTCGGCCGCCCGCTCGGCTCGATCGGCGAAGCGTCGATCTTCAGCTTCCAGTCGGGCAAGCTGATGACCTGCGGCGAGGGCGGCGCGGTCGCCACCAACCGCGCCGACGTCGCCGCGCAGAGCTTCGCCCTCCATTCCTGCGGCCGGCCGAAGGGCGACACCGAATACCGCCACCTGATGCCGACGACCAACATGCGGCTCACCGAGTTCCAGGCGGCCCTGCTCTTCGGGCAGCTGCGCCGGCTGCCCGAAGAGATGGCGCTCCGCGACCGCAATGCGCCGGTCTTCGAGGCAGGGCTGCGCGATGCCGGGCTCGAGCCGCTGGCGACGAAGCCGCATGTCGAGCGCCACGGCCGCTACATGACCATGGCCTGGTTCGACCCGGCTGCCTTCGGGGGCGCCGATGCCGCAGCGCTGTCGGCGTCGCTGCGGCGGATGGGCATCCCGGCCTTCCGCTGCTTCCCGCCGGTGCACCGCACCGAGATGTTCGCAGGAGACGCGCTGGCGCTGCTCTCCGGGCGGAGCGGCCGGGCCCCCGACTATGCGCGGATGGAGACGCCGGTGGCCGAGCGCGCGGCGCGGGAGGCGATCTGGTTCGCGCACCCGCTGCTGCTGGGCGACGAGGCGCTGGTAGCCGATGTCGCAGCAGCCGTCGCCTCGCTTCGCACCCCTTCGCGCCCGACAAGACAGGCTACTCAGCCCGAGTCGGAACCGGCCTGACGCGCTGCGATGCACGCGGCCGCAGCCCCCCTCGCGCCGCTGCTCGACCTGCTCGCCAGCTGCCGGATCGGGACGCAGCCTGGCGAGAGCCTCGCCTTTGCCGATGTCGCGGCGGCTGCGAACCGCACCACCCGCGCCGCCTTCCGGAACGCCTCCATCGCGGGCCATCGAGTCGCCCTCGGCGGCGACGCGGCGTTGCTCTTCCGGATCATCGGACTGTGGCGGGCCGGCGCGATTCCGGTCGTCGTTCCCCATCCGGGCCCGGACGGATCCGTGGCCGCGCATTGGGACTGGCGCGGCCCGGTCCCGCTGCGCGTGTCCACGGACATGCCGGCGGCGGACGTGGCCGGCCCGGACCGGCTGGCGATCGTGCATCTCTCCTCCGGGTCGACCGGCCAGCCGCGGCCGGCGCCGCGCAGCGTGGCGAGCCTGCTCGCCGAAGCGCAGCGCTATGTTTCGCGCTATCGCCTTCGCCCTGACGATCGGGTGCTGGTCGCCGCGCCGATCTGCCATTCCTTCGGCTTCGGCGCCTGTCTCGGCGCCGCGGCGGCGGGCGCTACCCTCGCGCTGCCCGCCACCTTCAACGCGACGCGCCTTGCCCGGCGGATCCGCGGCGGCGATTTCGATGTCGTCGTCCTGACAGCCCCGATGGCGAGGCTGCTGGTGGCGGCGGCCGGTCCGGCGGGCGCTTCCGGCGAGTCGCGCCTGCGCCTTGCCATCGCCGGCGCCGGGGCGGTCCCCGACAGCCTCGCGGCCGATTTCGCGCGCCGCTTCGGCTGCCCGCTCGGGCGCAACTACGGCAGCAGCGAGACCGGCGCGACCTTCGGCGAGGTGCGTTCGCTGCCGCAAGGCCTCATCGGCCGTCCCTTCGACGGCGTGCGGATCGTCGCGCCCTCACGGCCCGGCGAGACGGGCGAGTTGGTGCTCGATCTCGGCCATGCCGTCCTGGCGAACGGCCCGGCCCACGGCGCCTCGCCGGTCTGGCGCACCGGCGACCGGGCAAGCCGGTTTTCCGATGGCGCCGTCCGCCTGCACGGCCGGCTCGACGATCGGCTGAAGATCGACGGACGGACGATCGACGGGGCTGAGGTCGCGACGAAGGCGCTCGCCGTCCCGGGCGTCCGCGACGCCGTGGCGCTGGCGACGGCCGCTCCCTGGGCGGCCGGTCGCGACCTTCTGGTCGTTGCCTGCGAAGGCATCGGGATCGACCGCGAACGCGTCCGGGCGACGGTCGCCGCGGCAGGAGTGCCCTCGCCGCGCGTTCTGGTCTTCGACACGCTGCCCCGTACTGCCGCGAGCAAGCCGGACCGGACGGCGATCCTCGCAGCCCTGGCAGCGCGTGAAAGGGTCGCGAAGTCGCCGGGTGACGCCGAAGCGGGCGCAACCACCGCATGATGGCAACCGACGCCTGCGCGGCCTTCGGCCCGGACGCGACGACCCGGCTGCTCCCGCATTTCGCGGCCGGCCCCGACGGAATACGCACCCTTGGCGGCCGGGCCATCGCCGTCGATCCCGCCGCCGCCCGCCTCGCGGCCGATCTCGCCGCCGAGACGCCGCTCGCCCGCCTGCCGCTCGACGACGCGCCGGCGGCCGCCGCGTTCGACCGGCTGCATCGGGCAAGCCTGATCGCGGTGCTGCCGGGCGACTGGGCCCCGGATGGCCCGGTCGAGACAGTGATCCTGTCGCCGCATGTCGACGACGCGGCCCTTTCCGTGGGCGCCTGGCTGGCATCGCGGCTCGGCTCGGGCGGCCGGGCGCTCGTCTGCAACATCTTTTCCGACCAGTCCTACCAGACCGGCCTGCGCGTCCCGGTGCCAGCGCTCGGCGAGATCGCCCGGGCGGAAGATCGGCTGGCCGGCCGCATCCTCGGCTACGAAAGCCGCGATCTCGGGCTTTCCGGCGCGCAGGACCGGCACCGCCTGTCGTTGTCGCGGACCCTCGGCTGGGACGTGCACACGGCGCGTACCCTGCCCGGCTTCGCTCGCGAGTTGCGCGATCTGGGGGACAGGCTTGCGACCATCCTGGCGGAGCCCGCCTGCCGCAACGCGGCGGTCTTCGCGCCCGCCGGCATCGGCGGCCATCTCGATCATGTGCTGACGGCGCTGGCGGCGCGCGCGCTTCTCGATGCGGGCGTGCTGGTGAGCGACCGAGTCCGCTTCTACGAGGACTTGCCCTACGCCGCCGCGGAACCGGGGAAGCACGCGGAAAATCTCTCGCGGCCACTGGCAACCAGCCGCAAGGCCCTGACGCTCAAGCTCGCCGCCCTCGCCGTCTTCCGCACCCGGCTGCGCGCGCCGCAGATCGCGCTCTGCAAGGCGCGTGCGATCGCCCTCGGCGGCGACGGCGCGCCCGCGGAAATGACCTTCGCCGCGGCGGGCGCCGCGCGCTTGGCGATGGACAGGGGCCGCGCGGTCGGTTCTATGGCGCCATGACACCTACAGAAGACGGCACCAACCCTCCCGCGTCACCCCCGGACGTTCTCGCCGACGTCGCCGCCGCGACGAGCCTGCGCGAAGGCCGCGAAGGCGTCGCCGGCATCGTGCGGACGGTGGCGGCCGAAGGCCCGCTCGCCTTGCGCGACCTGGCGCGGCTCGTCCGCATGCCACTGCCGGTGGTCAGCGCCGTCCGCCGGGAACTGGAGACCCGCGGCCTGTTCGAGCGCGGCCAGGGCGTCGGGCTGACAGACGCCGGACGCAGCTTCGTCACGGAGGCGCTCGGCATCGTGCCGAAACCGGCGGTGCCGCGCGACCCGGAAGGCCCGCGTCCGCGCCGCACGCCGTCGCGGCAGGCGGACGATGCCGACGAGGGGCTCGATCCGCTGCTGGTGCAGTTGCTGCCGGCGATGGAGGCGCATGTCGCCGACGGCCCGGCCGTCGACGTCACGCTCGACCAGGCGCCCTGCACCGCCGAGACAGCGTTGCGACGGGCGCTCGCGATGCACCGCGCCGGCGCCCTGGCCGGCCGGCGCATCCTCCTGATCGGCGACGACGATTCGCTCTCCGTGGCGATCGGCCTCGTCGCCGGCGCCGTCTCGGCGCCGCCGCGCCGCCTGGTCGTGCTGGAGCTCGATCCCGCCCGCATCGCCCATCTCGAGCGGGGCGCCGCCCGCCACGGCATCGCCTTCGAGCCGATTGCCCACGATCTGCGCGAGCCGCTGCCGGAAGCCCTCGCCGGCCGGTTCGACGTGGTTGCCACCGACCCGCCCTACACGCTGGACGGCATGGCGCTCTTCGTCTCGCGCGGCATCGAGGCGCTGGAGGCGGGCCCCGGGCTGAAGCTGTTCCTGTCCTTCGCCGATCTTTCGCCCGACGACCGGCTCGACCTGCAGCAGCGGCTCTCCGACCTCGGCCTGGCCATCCTGCGGATGCGGCCGTCCTTCAACCATTACGGCGGCGCCTCGATCCTCGGCTCGGTCGGCCAGTTCATCGAACTGGAGACCACCGGCCGCACGCGGTCGGCAACGGCAGGCGAACGGTTCGAGACGCCGATCTATACGGGCGAGGTGCGGCCGCGCCTGCGCGCCTATCGCTGCACCGAATGCGGCCTTGTAACCCCGGTCGGGGCCGGCGAACGCTTTGCGACGGTCGAGGCGCTGAAGGCGGCGGGCTGCCCGCGCTGCGGTGGCCAGGTCTTCGAGCGACAGCGCGGCGGCCGGCCCGGCTGAGATCGCCGGGCGACCCGCCTCAGCCGGCCGGCACGGCCCGCCGCGCCGCGGCGATCAGCGGCGCGATGCCGTCGATCGCCTCGATCTCCGCCAGTGTGAGGCGGACCGGGAACGCCGACTCGATGGCGAAGACCATCCGCACCAGCGCCAGGGAGTCCCACCCTTCGACATCCTCGGCGCGGGTGTAGGCGCCGAGCTGCAGGGGATCCACGGCCAGCACCTCGGCGACCAGGCGGATCACCTCGGAGGCGACCGCGTCGTTCGCGTCGTCGTTCATTGGATTTCCTCGGTCTCCGGTTGCGGCGCGAGCGCCACGCCGTCCGGCCAGGCTTCCGCCGGGGACGGCGCGGACGGGTCGAGTTCGAGCGTCCAGCGCCCCGCCGCCTCGTGCCAGCCGGCCGATGCGAAAAGCCGTCGGGCCGGCGCGTTGCGTTCCAGATTCTCGACGGTCCCGACCAGACGCCGGGCGCCTTCGGCACGCGCCCGCTCCGCCAGGATCGCCAGCATGGCAAACTCGACGCGCCGCTGCAGCGCCCGGCAGGAGAGCATGAGATTGTCGATCACCACCGCGTCGCCGTCGCGACGGGCCAGCACCAGCCCGACCAGCCCGTGGCCGCCGAACACGTCGTCGAGGCGCACCAGAAAATCGAACGGGCTGCCGCGCCCGGCGAGCGCAACCTCGCTCGGCCGGAAGCCGGTGAGCGCGAACTGGTTCACCCGCCGCGCCAGCTCGGCCGCCCTCGGGACATTCGCTGGTGAGATCGCAGCGACGGTCAGCCGTGTACCGAGGCGTGCGAGGAACGCCGCGTCATCCGGCGCCTCTTCGCGCACCGCTTCGACCGCGGCGCGGCGCCGGTAGAAGGCGGAACGATCGCCCCCCGTCGCCATCGGCCCGGCGTCCGCCAGCAGCGGATCGGCGAGCAGCATGGCGGCGAACGCCGCCTCGTCGCCGGTGAAGCGGCGGACGTCCATGTCGGGAAACCGCGCGGCGACGCTGGCGCAGTTCACCGGATCGTCGTCGACGAAGAGCGTGTGCCCGGGCGCCAGTCCCAGCTCCTGCAGGACCGCGGCCACCAGTGTCGGCTTGTCCTCCCAGCCGACGGCGCGGCTGGCGAAAGGCGGCAGCGCCGCGGCCGTCGCCGGGTCGGCCAGCGCCGCATCGACGGCGGCGGGATCGTTGCGGCTCGCCGCGGCGATCACCAGCCCTCGCTCCGCCAGCGCGGCGAGCGCAGCGCCATACGCCTGCCGAAGCGTGGTGACCGCGGTTTCGCCCAGCACACCGGACCACAGCGTGTCGTCGAGATCGGTCACCAGCAGCTTGGGCGCCCGCCCGGCAATCCGTGCGGCGAAGCCTGCGGCAGTGTCGGCGATGGCGTTGGCGCCCCACTGCGACGGGATCGTGCCGAGGCTGCCGGCGAAGCGCTCGTCGAACAGCATCTGGTTGCGCGCCAGCCCGGGCGCGACGCGGCAGAGGGTCACGCCCTGCGGTAGGTCCGCCGACGCCGCAGATTCATCGGCCTGACCCGGAATGATCGCGACGGGGCAGCCGAGCTTCGCCGTCAGCGCCCCGGCCGCCGCGACCGCCGCCGCAGCCGGATCCGCCCCCTCGGCGTCCGATGGCGCGACCGACACGATGGCGCAGTCGAAGCCGTTCTCCGCCTCCTCGGCTTCCGCGATACCGCCCGGCAGCAGCCCTTCTGCGGCGACGAGTTCGAGGTCGAGCCCGGCAATGGCGAAGGCCAAGAGCAGCGCGTCAGCGATGACCCGAGGCTGATAGGAGGCGGCGAAATAGACCCGGATTGGCCGCAGCGCCGCCGTCCGGTCGACCGCCTGCAGCAATTTCATGGTGCGGACGACGCCGAGACGCTCGCGGGCGTCACGCAGCGCGCGCGACAACTCGCCCCGGCCGCTTCTGGCCGCCAGCGTCATGGCCGCTTCGTCCGGCGGCGGCGCCGGCACGAAGCGCCACCAGGCGTCGCTCAGCTCGTTCAATGCTCGAGCGGCTCGATATGGCGGGTCACGTAGCTCTTCTCCACCAGCCCTTCGGGACAGAGCAGCCGGGCGATCTCGTCGACGACCGCGTCCTCGTCCATCTCGGGATTGCAGAGCAGCACGTCCACAAGCACCATCCTGTACTCCGGCCATGTGGTCAGCATGATATGGGATTCGGCGAGGAAAACGACGAGCGTCAGCCCGTGCGGGACGTAGCGCTGCGCGTGCTCGCCGATGACGGTGGCGCCGCCGGCCCGGGCACCGGCCAGGGCGGCATCGCGCAGCTGCACCTCGTCCTCGATGGCGGGCGAGCAGTCGCGCATGTCGGCCAGGACCTGGCGAATTCGCATGAATGCATCCTTTGGTTGCAGATGATCGGCCGAGGCGGCCTTCGCCGGCTTTTCAGCCCGATCGCTGCCCTATAGTGAGGCGGCAGGCGGGCTTCAAGCCCGCGCGCCGCGGTTGCGCGGCCGCCAAGCGACCGGAGTGCCCGTGATGACCGCCCCTATAGCCGCCGATCCGAAGCCGAGCGCCCTCGTCCTCCGCGATCTCGCGTTGCGCGACGTAGACCGCGTCGCCGAGTTCGAGGCCGCGATCGCGCGGCGTTCCTTCGCCGACGAGGCGGTCACCGACCTCGCCCATTATCGCAAGAAACTCGGCAAGCTGGTGAAATACGGCGGCGACTGGACCAAGGTTGCCGAGCGCGACGGGGAGATCGTCGGCTGGGCGTGGGTGGCGCCGCGCCAGAACTTCATCACCGGCGACAACTACGCCGACTTCCGCTCCTTCTATGTCGATGGCGAGCGCGCCGGGTCCGCCGCTTCCGTCATGCTGCTGCGGGCCGTGCTCGCCCACGCCAAGGCGGCCGGCTACACCCGCATCGTCGGGCGCACCGCAACCTCCAACGAGGCCATGCGGGCGCTCTACCGCCTGGCCGGGTTCGAGGAGAAGCACGTCGTCTACGAGATGGAGATCGGCGGCGAAGGCCGCGACCTTGGCTAGCACAAAATTGTAACCTCAGGTTGCATTCTGGAAGGTACTCGTGGCATGCTCGCGCCGTTGCGGGGCACCCGACATGAAGCGCTTCCTCTATCACGACCTGATCGTCGCCGGGAATTTCTGCAACCTCAAGTGCAGCTACTGCACCAGCGTCGCCGATGCCGGCGATTTCGGCGACGCGACCTCGGCCTCCGCCCGGCGGCGCGGCGCGACGATCGCCGTGGGCGATGTGCTCTCCATGGTCGACGGATTGCGGCGGCATGTCGATGCCCCGGCAATGAAGCTGAGCGGCGGGGAGTTGTTCCTGCTCGCCAACGCGGTGGAACTGATCGAGGAGCTGGCGGCGCGCTACGCACATCTCCAGGTGCTCACCAACGGCACGGAGCTGACGCCGGCGATCGTGGCGCGGCTGTCGCGGCTGCCGAATGTCGGCTTCAACCTCTCCCTCGATGGCCATGACGACGCCATGAACGCGCTGCGCTGGCGCTCGCCGCGCCTCGGCGAGCGGGTGATGGCGGCGCTGGCCGACATCGCGGCGGCCGGGCGGCCGGTCGAGATCACCATGGTGGTCAGCGACGTCAACGCGCCAAGACTCTTCGACTTCCTGGCGTTCCTGGCGCAGCTGCCGTGCCGGATCGTGCTGGTGCCGATCCCGGTGCGCGGCGTCCATGCCGCCAGCCTGTTCGGCCGAGAGGCGCGCCGGGCCTTCGCGGCGCAGCTGCGCCGGCTGCCCGCCGGCTTCGCGTCGGTGCTCGGCCCGCCGGCCTATTACCGACGCCTCGCCGACTTCCTCGACGCGGCGGACGGCGCGCGCCGCTATCGCTGCCACCTCACCGCGGCTTCCGTGCAGCTGTTCGATACCGGGGCGATCACGCCCTGCCCGGTCGGCTGGACCAGCGAGATCGCCAATGTCCGCCGCGACGGCATCGAGGCGGCCGCCGGCCAGATCGGCCGGCACAAGCTCTACGAACTGATGGCACGCGAGCCGCCGCGCGTGCCGGTCTGCCGGACCTGCTTCAGCCAGGCCGACATGATCAATCTCTATCTCGACGGCGAGGCGACGCTGGGCGAAATCGCCCGCATGCCGCTCTTCGGCGCGCCGGCGGCGCTGGCGCGGCTCGTCGAGTTACGGGCGAGGCACAGGGTGTCCGGGCCCGCGGCGGCTTGCCCCGCCTGATCCGCTGCGGCGAGCAACCGCGCGGCGGCGTCGAGCGTGTCGCAGCTCGGCAGCAGCGTCACCGCCAGAAGATCGGCAAGGGCAGCCCCCTCGTCCGGGTGATCGCCGGAGATCGTCATGCCGCGGGCGAGATGCGCGGCACGCCGCCAGTCGCCGTCGCGGCAGGCGCGCAGGGCGGCGCCGAAGCTCGCCTGCCGGCCCGCCAGCGCCTCGGCCAGGCGGCCGAGGCGGCGCAGTCGCGCCGCCGGCACATCGGCAGGCCGCCAGGCGGGAACGTTGGCGAGCAGGATCGCCGCGGCCGCCGTCGCGGCGACGAGCCCCTGCACGCTCGGATCGCGCATCAGCCGGTCGGCCAGGAACAGCCTTGTGCGCGGCACCAGCCGCCGCTCGGGATCGGCCAGGGCGGCGACGCGCCGCAGCGTTGCCGGGCCGCAGACGCTGGCGGCAAAGGAGTCGACCACCGGCAGCGGCAGATAGGCCACGGCAAGCGCCATTCCCGCCTCAAGCCGGCCGCGCCCGCCGACGGCCGTCCGGAAAAGCCGCGCCGCGTCGCCTGTCCCCGGGGTTCGCGCCAGCAGCACCTGCAGCGCCGCCAGGTCGATCTCGCGTTCGGCGATGGCAGCGCAGGCGTCGCCGAGGCCGCGGAGCTCGTCCCTGTCGCGGGCGCTGACCCGGTCGCAGAACATGTGGGCGCGGTCCACCAGCTGCTGCTTGGCCGCGAACTCGCGCAGCATCGAGCTGCCCCAGGCGGCCACGGCGTCAGCAGAGGCAATGCAACCGGCATCCATGCCCGTTATACTATTTAAGGTTGTATTTTTTGCAATCAGGGATAGTCTCGGGCGATGCGATGCCTGAACGGGTGGTGGTCGAATGGACATGCCGGGCGAGCGGGACGAGGCCCGCGAGATCGAGGACAGGCTGGCGGCGATCCTGAGCCAGCTGACCGCGGCCAACGAACTGGTCCGGGATGACGCCGACCTGCGCCACGACAGCTTCGGGGCGATCGGGCTCACCTCGGTGGACTACCTGGAATTCATCCTCAACGTCGAGGCGGAACTCGGGATCGACGTTCCCGACGAGGCGCTGATGGACCCGGCCCTCGCCTCGGTCCGGCACTGGGCCGACTATCTCGCGCGGCACCGCGCCGAGCTGTCGACGCCCCTCGCCGGCGCGCCCGCCGCGTGATGCCGGGCACGCAGCCGCTCCGGGTCGCGCTGGTCGGCCCGCGCGAGACGCCCTACGGCGACGATCCGGACCGCGAGCACCGCGAGGAGATGCGCCGCAGCTACGGGGAGATCTGCAGTGACGCGGTGGCACTCGGCAGCGACTACACGCTGTCGCGGGAATTTCTCGGCATCGGCTACCTAGCGGCGACGCTGCGCCGCGCCGGCCGGCTCGTCCGCATCTACAGCGCCGCCGACGAGGGATGGGACGACGATGCCCTGGTTCGTGGCCTCGGCGAATTCGCGCCGCACATCGCCGGCTTCTCGCTGCTCTACGACCTGCAGCTTCCGAGCGCCCTCTCTGCCGCCGCCGCGCTGAAAGAGGCCCACCAGGCGACCTTCGTGGTGTTCGGCGGTCCCCTCGCCTCGGCGATCTCAAGCCTGCTGCTGGAAAACTTCCCGTTCATCGACGCCGTGATCGAGGGCGAAGGCGAGACCGCCCTCGCCCGGCTGGCCGAGGCGATCGAAGCGGAAGGCGACCTCGGCGCGGTCCCCTCGTTGGTCCGGCGTCATGACGGCAGCATCGGGCGCGGCCCGCGCGCGGCGCCAGCCGATCTCGACGAACTGCCGCATCCCTCCCGCGACATGATCGCGGCCCTGCGCGCCCGCGGCCTGCCGGCGCCGAGCGCCTATCTGACGACCTCGCGCGGCTGCAAGGCCTTCTGCACCTTTTGCACCGTGCCCAACGTCGTGCGCGGCATGGGAGAAGCGACCTACCGCATGCGCGACCCGCGCGACGTCGTCGACGAGATGGAGGCCTGCGTCCGCGATCTCGGCGTCACGCGCTTCTACATGGCCGACGACAATTTCCTCGGCTACGGCGAGGCCAGCAACCGGAGGATGATCGCGTTCGCCGATGAGATCCTGCGCCGCGGGCTGGCGATCCGCTTCCATGCCGAATGCCGGGTGGATTCGCTGGTCCCTGAGACGCTGCAACGGCTGCGGCAGGCGGGCTTCGACCAGATCCTGTTCGGCCTCGAATCCGGTTCGGCGAAGACCCTGAAGCGTTGGGCCAAGGGCCAGACGGTGGAAGAGAACGAGGCGGCGATGACGCTCGCCCGCCGGCTGCGGCTCGACGTGATGCCGAGCATCATCCTGCTCGACTGGGAGTCCGGGCTGGACGAGGTCGCCGATACGGTCGGCTTCATCGAGCGCACGCAGCTGTGGCGCTCGAGCCAGCCGCTGTGGCTGGTCAACCGGCTGAAGGTGCATTGCGGCACGGCCGCCGCCCGGCGCCACGACAAGGTCCGCGGCAGGCCGGTGCTGCCGCCGCTGGATCCGACCGACGCGGCGAGCCGCGCCCGCTGGTGCGCCGCCGCCACCTACCAGAAGACGCCGATCGACAATCCGCATGTCGCCGCCTTCTGGTCGGCGCTGAACGGCGAGGCGAACCGCTGGTCGGTGCTGGTCGACGAGATCCTGCCGCCGCTGCTCAAGTCGTTGCGGGACCGGGCGCGCCAGGGCGACGGTGCGGCGCTCGACAGAATCCGCCGGATCGCTGCCTACCGCCGTTCGATCGGCGGCGCGTTGGCGGAGTTGATGCGCCGCCTGGTCGACGAAGCCGCCGAGCACGAAGCCCTGAGGCGCCCGCCGGACGGCCTCGTCGCCACCGCCCGCCGCACGGTCACCGCTTTCGAGGAAGGCCACTTCCCGGGCGGCATCGATGGCTGGCTGGCCCCGATCCGCGCCCGGCCCGCTTCCGTGGGCTCGCGGGTCGCACGCAGCCGGGCGGCCGTGGCATAAGCCATGCCGGTTCCCGCCATCTCGGTCGTCGTGCCGACGTCGGGCAAGCCGGAGCGGCTGGTCCTGGCGCTGCATTCGCTGGTCGCCCAGAGCATCGGCACAAGTTGGTTCGAGACCATCGTCGTCGCAGACGGCACGGCGCCGGGGACCGACCACGCCGTCGCCCTCGCCCGCGCCGCCGGACTGCCGACCCGGCTGCTGCGCACGCCGGCGGCCGGCCAGGCGGCGGCGCGCAACCGCGGCGCGGCGGCGGCGCGGACGCCGAACCTCCTGTTCATGGATGACGACGTGCTCCTCTCCCCGGACTACGTCGCCGCGATGCTCGGCCTGATCGACGACGACGCAGGCCTGGTCGCGCGCGCGCCGGTCTACGTGCTGCGCTACCTCGCGCCGTTCCGCGATCCCGAGCGCGGGATACGCTTCGACGGCGGCAGGCTGCAGGCGGGCTCGGGTCTCGGTTCCCGCCTGGTGACCCGCAGGATGGTCCGCCGCGACTGGCCGGCGGTCGCCCGGCAATGCATCCATCGCAATCGCTTCGAGCGGCTGGTCAGCCAGACGCTCGCGGAGGGGCCCGACGACGAGCGATGGCTCGGCTATTCCGGTTCCGGCGTCGCGCTCCCCCGCCGCCTGTTCGAGGAAGCCGGCGGCTACGACGAGGGCTTCGGCTTGCGCTGGGGCGCAGAGGCGGTCGAGCTCGGCTACCGCCTGATGCGGCTCGGCGCGGCCTTTATCGAGGCGGACGGCATCTTCTCGGCGCATATGGACCATCCGCGCGAAACCGCGATGGCGAGCTTTTCGGAGAGCTTCGACTATTTCTTTGACAGGCACGGCGATCCGGCGATCCGCCGGGTCGAGGCGAAGATCAGGGGCGGCGACCGCTGGCCGGAGCGCAGGGCCTCAGCATCCGAGCAGGCCTGAGAGCCGCTCGCAGCCGTCGGCAAAGCCGTCCGCCTCGCTCGCCGTCGAGATCCGCACCCAGTAGTCGCGCGAATCCTCTCGGTCGTGATCGGCGAACACGCACTCGGTGTAGAAATCGAGGCCGGCAGCGTCGAAGGCCCGCCGCGCGAAGTCCCATTCCGCCATGTCGACATCGAACTTGACGCACTGGTTGAAGCCGCGGCGCGGCGCGATGCGGGCGCGCAAGGCCGGGCCGAGACGGGTCTCGAACATCCAGCGATTGGCGGCGCAGACCGCTGCCGTGGCGGCCAGTTCGCCGGCGTAGCGGCGAAACGCCGCTGGCCAGTCGAGCGTGGCATCGAGAAAGCCCCAGAGCCCGCCGAAACCGGCGAAATCGTCGCCCCAGGGCGAGAACAGCCGCAGGTAGCGCGACGCCTGCCGGACCGTCGCCAGCACCGCTTCATCGATCGCCCCCGGCCCGGATGCCGGCCCGGCAGGCAGCCGCCGCACCCGCCGGGCAGCTGCCCGCAACACCATGTCGGTCGCCAGCGCGCTCGCGCCCGGATGCACCGGCGACCAGAGCGAGCGCTCGTTGTGGCGGCGCACGAAGGCGACGACGGCGGCGTCGGCGATGATCCAGCCGGCCCGAAGCCCGGCGAGGCTGCGCGACTTGGAGAAGGAGTTGATCCACACGAGCCGCGCGGGAAAGCCGTCCCCGCCTTCGGTGAAAGGATGCGGCGGATCGGGATCATCGGGCCAGGCGAGCTCCGGCACCTCGTCGAACACCAGCCAGGCGCCGGCCTGCTCGACCATCGCGACCAGCCGCGCCAGCTCGGCCGCGTCGTAGGCCTCGCCGGAGGGGTTGGTCGGCTGGGTCAGCACGACGATGTCCGGCCGTTCGCGCGCCAGCCAGTCGGCAGCCTCCTCGAGGCTCGGCAGGATCCGGCCGTCTTGCGCCGAGCGCGCCGTCCGGTAGACGACGCCGCATTCGTCGCAGATCGCGGAGAAGTAGCTGTAGTTGAGGCCGAGCACGAGGGCGCTGCGCGCGCCCGCGACCTCGGCCATGTAGCGGAAGGCGGCGGCGAGCGCGCCGGTGGCACCGGCGGTCATGGCGATGTTGGCGAGCCCCACCGCGCCGCGCACCTGGCGGCCTCCGACGCGCTCGTGCGTCTCGAAGGCGATGGCCGCCAGCAGCGCCGGCGCGCCGCCGGGGGCGGTGTAGTTCTCGACCAGCCGCCGCGCGGTCAGTTCGCGCGCAGCGATCTCCAGCAGCACCGCCGGGGCCTTGAGATGATTGACCCCCGAGGAGAGGTAGCGGATGGCGCCGTGCCGTTTCAGCACGGAAAGTCGCCGTTCCGGATCGTAGAAATAGGCGTTGGCCCGCTCCAGCGACCGGTAGGTCACGGCAGGGCCCGGGCGTCCGGCGCGGCCTGCAGCGCCAGCACCTCCTCGAATCGGACCCGGCGCGCCACCAGGGTTTCGCGGCCGCCGTCGACGAGGATTTCCGGCGGCCAGTCATGGCCGAGGAAGTTCAGCGCGCTCGCCTGCCGGGCATAGGCGCCGCAATTGCCGAACACGATGAGGTCCCCGGGCGCGAGATCGGCGGGCAGCGGCACGGCGCTCGCCAGCCGGTCCGTCGGCGTGCAGAGCGGCCCGCACAGCTCCGTCGGCACCGGCGCACCGGGGCGCGGAGGGCCGAACACCGCGACCGGGCGGCGCAGGAAGCGCAGCGTCCCCGACAGGCCGGCGACATGGTGGCTGCCGCCGTCGAGCGCGGCGAAGCGGCGGCCGCGGGTCTCCTTCACCGCGACGACGCGGCAGAGATACGCGCCGGCGGGACCGACGAGATAGCGCCCCGCCTCGAAGCCGAACTGCGGCGCAAGACCCGCCTCGGCGAGCGCCGTGCGCGCCGGCCCGCCGAGGAAGGCCGCGATCGGGCCGAGGTCGAGCGGCGGGTCGTCCGCGTAGACCGGCGCGCCGAGGCCGCCGCCGAAATTGACGAGAATCGGCGGGTGGTGCCGCGACAGCCGCAGCACGGCTTCGAGGAACGCGCCGAAGCGCGCCACGTGGTCGCCGGCGACGAGCGAGCCCGACGCCTGATGGTTGTGGAAGCCGATTATGTCGAGCGGCAGCGGCGTCCGTCGCCCGCCGAGGATCGAGGCGGCCCCCACCTCGTCCATGCCGAAGGCGGAATCGCCCGCCCAGCCGCCGCGCCGGAGCGGCTGCGACGCCGGAAGGTCGAGGCGCAGCGTCACGCCGACGCGCCGGCCTGCGGAAGAGGCGATGGCGCCCAGCCGCTCGAACTCGCCGGGCGACTCGATCTGGACGGCGAGGATGCCGGCGGCGACGGCCGCGGCGAGATCCGCGTCGGTCTTGGCCGGCCCCGAGAAGACGATCCGCTCCGCCGCGATGCCGGACGTGAGCGCCAGCGCCAGTTCGCCGCGCGAGGCCACTTCCGCGCCTAGCCCCATCGCCCCGAACAGCGCCACCACCGCCGGATTCGGATTGGCCTTTACCGCGTAGAAGAGCCGCGCGCCGGCGGGCAAAGCCGCGAGCAGACGGGCAGCCGCCGCGCGCATGGCGGCGGCGTCATAGACGAAGCAGGGCGTGCCATGACGCCCGGCGATCGCCTCGAGGCGCGCCCGCGACAGGGCCGGCGGCCCGAGCGCCGCCGCGCCGTCCCGATCGACCCACTCGGCCAAGCGCGCCTCCCTGCCCGTGCAATCAGGCGAGAGTATGCAACTTCAGGCTGTAGCTGCAAGCCTGGCCTGCGATGCCGGGTCAGATCGATCCGGCTTCGACCATGTAGTTGTTCGCCGTGCACATGGCGGCGTCGTCGGAAGCCAGGAACAGCACCATGCGGACCACGTGGACCGGCTTGATCAGGTCCGGCAGGCACTGGCGCTGGCGGTGCTTCTCGATCGATTCGGGCGTCACCCAGAGCTGCTTCTGGCGCTCGGTCATGATCCAGCCGGGCACCACCGTGTTGACGCGGATCCGGTGCTCACCGAGGTCGCGGGCGAAGGACCGGGTAAGCCCGTGCACGGCGGCCTTGGCCGTCGTGTAGGCCGGCATGCCGCCGACCGCCTCCCACCAGGAATTGGAGCCCATGTTGACGATCGAGCCGCCGCCGGCGGCGATCATCCCCGGCGCCGCCGCCTGGATGGCGAAGAACATGTGGCGGAGATTGGTGGCGATCCGTTCGTCGAAATATTCCGGCGTCACGTCCTGCCAGCCATGGCGGTCGTCGCGGGCGGCGTTGTTGACGAGCACGGTCGCGGCGCCGTGCGCCTTCGCGAGCGCCTCGAACGCCTGGCGCAGCGCCGCGATGTCGCGAAGGTCGCAGGGCTCGAAGGCGACCGCCCCGCGGCTGCCGGCGAGCTCGTTTGCCAGCGCCGTTCCCGCGTCGCGGTCGATGTCGACAAACCCGACCCTGGCGCCCTGTTCGGCAAAGGCCCGCACCATGTCGGCGCCGATCCCGGAGGCGCCGCCGGTGACGATCACGCTGGCGCCGTCGAGGCTTGGATAGGTGGCGAGACGCATTGTCATCCCCTTGTTGCGCAGGCGGCCGAGAAGGCGCCGGTGGAGCCGGCGAGCGGCAGGTTCTGCGGCGCCTAGCACGGATCGCGGCGGCCTTCGAGCCTGCGGCGCGGGGCATCGTGCACGGCGAACTTACGTCCTGCCCGGCATCACGAGTGAAAGCAGCCTCCTTGATTCCGATTGACACCGGCAACCGGCACGGTAGTGCCGGCGACATGGATAACAGGCGCCCCTTGGATCGCCGGTGTAGCGGCCCGAGGCGCCGCTTCCGCGACTGCGCGTGCCCGCCGCTGGCCGGCACGGCCCCGGCCCCCGGCGTGGCCGCGGCGCGCCGACAAACGCTGCCATGACCCTTCGCCGCGCCTTGTTCTGCCTGGCCCTCGGCGAGACCATCGTCTGGGCCGGCCTCTATTACCTCTTTCCGGCGCTGCTGCTGCGATGGGAGGCCGCCGAGGCATGGCCGAAGACCCTGCTCACCGCCGCCTTCGCCGCGGCAGTGCTGGTATCGGCGGTGGTCTCGCCGCTCACCGGCCGGCTGATCGACCGCGGTCACGGGCCGCTGCTGATGGCGGGCTCGGCGCTGTTCGGCGCCGCCGTCCTCGCCGTGCTGCCCTTCGCCGGCTCGGTCGAGGTCTTTGCGGCCTTGTGGCTGCTGATCGGCATCGCGATGGGCGGCAGCCTCTACGAGCCCTGCTTTGCGCTGGTGACGAGGACCCGCGGCATCGAGGCACGGCGGGCAATCACGCTGATCACCCTCGTTGCGGGCTTTGCCGGCACGCTGTCCTTTCCGCTGAATCATCTCGTCGCGGAGGCGGCCGGATGGCATGCCGCCGCCTGGACCTTCGCGGTGCTGGTGGCCGGGATCGGCGCCCCGTTGCTGTGGGTCGGGGCGAGCCACCTGGAGCTGGGCTGGCGCGCGCGGCAGCCGGCCGCCGTCCCGTCAGCCAATGCGAACCCGGCGGCGCGGCCCCCGGCGATCTGGCGGAGCCCGGTCTTCTGGTCGCTCGCGGCAGGATTCTCGCTCCTCGGGATCAACCACGGCATCGTCCTGAACCATCTCTTGCCGATCCTCGCCGATCGCGGCATCGGTGCCGGCACCGCCGTCCTGGCGGCCTCGATGATTGGCCCGATGCAGGTGGCGGGGCGGGTAGCCCTGATGGTCTCCGAGCGGCACGTCTCGGGTCGGGCCGTGGCGACCGGCTGTTTCGTCGCCATCCTCCTCGCCACCGCCTCGCTGCTGCTTTCGGCGCTGGAGCCGGCCTTCGTCGCGCTCTTCGTCGTCCTGCAGGGCAGCGGCCACGGCATCATCAGCATCATGAAGCCGGTGATGATCCGGGACGTGCTGGGAGAGGCGAATTTCGGCGCGATCAGCGGCACCATCGCCGTGCCGTATCTCGCCTCCTTCGCCCTTTCGCCGTTCCTCGGCTCGGTGCTGTGGGAACTCGGCGGCTACGATCTGGCGCTCGTCGTCGGAGGAGTCTCGAGCCTCGTCGGCCTCGTCTGCTTCCGCATTGCGTCGCGCCCGCGGCCCGATCCAACGAGGACGTAGGCGGTTGGTTAGCAAGAATCTGTCAATCCAGCTTTACAGTACTTCTCAAGCCCCGGCTTTACGGTTAGCTTCGTTCCCATGAAGACCGTATTCCCGTTTTCCGCAATTGTCGGGCAGGACGCCATGCGGCTGGCGCTGACCATCGCGGCCGTCGATCCGACGGTGGGCGGCGTTCTGGTCTTCGGCGACCGCGGCACCGGCAAGTCGACGGCGGTGCGGGCCCTGGCGGCGGTGCTGCCGCCGATGCTCGCCGGCACCTGCGCCTATCGCTGCGATCCGGCGCGTCCCGCCGATGCCTGCGAGACGTGCGGCCGGCGTGGCGCGCGCCGGGCGCGGACGGAAAGCGTGCCGGTGCCGGTCGTCGACCTGCCGCTCGGCGCTACGGAGGACCGCATCGTCGGTGCGCTCGATCTCGAGCGGGCGCTGACCGCGGGCGAGAAGCGTTTCGAGCCGGGGCTGCTCGCCCGGGCCAATCGCGGCTTCCTCTATATCGACGAGATCAACCTGCTCGAGGACCACCTCGTCGACCTCCTGCTCGACGTTGCGGCCTCCGGCGAGAACGTCGTCGAGCGCGAGGGGCTGAGCGTGCGCCACCCTGCCCGCTTCGTGCTGATCGGCAGCGGCAATCCGGAGGAAGGCGAGCTCCGCCCGCAGCTGCTCGACCGCTTCGGCCTCTCCGTCGAAGTCGCGACGCCGACCGACCTGTCGACCCGCATCGAAGTGGTGAGGCGACGCGATGCCTTCGAGCGCGACCCCGAAGGCTTCGCCGCCGGCTACGACGCGGCCAATGCGGTCGTGCGCGAGACCATCCTGGCGGGGCGCCAGCGGCTGGCCTCCGTCGCGGTCCCGGATGCGACGCTCGAGAAGGCCGCCCAGCTGTCGCTGCGCCTCGGCACCGACGGGCTGCGCGGCGAGCTGACGCTGATGCGCGCCGCCCGGGCGCTGGCGGCGCTGGAGGGCGACGCCGTCGTCGAATGGACGCATCTCGCCCGCCTTGCCCCGCTTGCCTTGTCGCACCGACTCCGTCGTGATCCGCTCGACGAGGCGGGTTCGGCCGCCCGCGTCGAACGCGCCGTGGGCGAACTCGAAGCCGCGGCGTGAGCCTGCCCACCCTTTCCGCCGTCATCGACCGTCGCGAGGGCGCCGCGGACCCCCTCGCCGAGGCCTCCGTCGACCGCGCTGCCGCTCTCTGGGCGGAGGCGCTGGAGGCGGTCACCCTCTTTGCCGTCGATCCGGCCGTCGGCCTGTGGCTGCGGGCGCGTCCGGGTTTCGCCCGCGACAGCCTGATCGCCCGGCTCGCCGCGCTGCTGCCTGCCGACGAGCCGTTTCGCCGCATGCCGGCGGGCTGTGCGCCGGACGCGCTCGCCGGCGGCGTCGATCTCGCCGCGACGCTCGCCGCCGGCCGCCCGATCGCGCGCGCCGGCCTGCTCGCCGCCACGCATCGCGGCGTGCTGGTGGCCGCCATGGCCGAGCGGATGACGCCGCAGGCCCGCGGCCTGCTGGTCCAGTGCCTCGATACCGGCGCCGTCCGCATCGAGCGCGAGGGATTCTCCGCCGAGATTTCCGCCCGGATCGGGCTCCTCGCCCTCGACGAGGGCATCGGCCCCGACGAAGCGCCCGCGAACGCGCTGTGCGACCGGCTGGCGCTTTGCGTCGAACTCGACGGCGCCGACCCTCGCCACGGCGCGGCTCCCACCGTCGACCGCGCCGCGATCGCCGCGGCGCGCGAACGCCTGCCCCGGATAGAGGCCTGCGACGAGACGGTCGCCCTGCTCTGCCAGGCCGCTGCGGCGTTCGGCGTCGCCTCGTTGCGGGCCTCGGTGCTGGCGCTGCGCGTGGCGCGCGCCGCCGCCGCCCTGGCCGGCCTGCCTTGTGTCGGCAAGGAGGAGATCGCGGCGGCGATCCGCCACGTGCTGCTGCCACGTGCCACGCGCCTGCCCGCCGCGGCCGAACCGGACGACGCGCAGGAGACGGACGCGCCACCGGACGAGCCGCCGCCGGACGTGCCGCCGCCGGACGTGCCGCCGCCGAGCGGCGACGAGACCGATGGCAAGGCGCAAGGCGGCGCCCCGCCCGCCGACCTGGTCGTCGACGCCGCCGAGGCGCGGCTTCCCGAGGGACTGCTGGCGCGCCTCGCCGGCCAGGCACGGCCCGAGCGGGTGCGCAGCCCCGCCGGCCGGTCGGGCGCCGCGATGCGCACCCCGCGCCATGGACGCGTCGTCGGCACAAGGCCCGGCGACCCGCGACGCGAGCGGCTCGATCTCGTCGCCACGCTGGTCGCCGCCGCCCCATGGCAGGCACTGCGCCGGCGCGAGCGCCCGGGCGCTACCGGGGTGCTCGTCCGCGAGGACGACTTCCGCGTCCGGCGCTACCGGACTAATCGCGAGACCGCGACGATCTTCGCCGTCGATGCCTCCGGCTCGGCCGCCCTCGCCCGGCTGGCGGAAACCAAGGGCGCCGTCGAGATCATCCTGTCGGAGTGCTACGTCCGGCGCGACCGCGTGGCGCTGGTGGCCTTCCGCGGCACCAGGGCCGAGGTGCTGCTGCCGGAGACAAGGTCGCTGACCCGCGCCAAGCGGGCGCTCGCGGCGTTCCCCGCCGGCGGCGGCACGCCGCTCGCCGGCGGCATCGCCGCCGCCCTCGCCCTCGCCCGGACCTCGGCGCGCGAAGGCCGGACACCGCTGATCGCCCTCCTCACCGACGGGAGAGCCAATATCGGCGCCGGCGGCGTGGCGGGCCGCGCGGCGGCGGTCGACGACGCCCATGCCGCGGCGCGTGCCGTGCGCGCCGCCGGCATCGCCAGCCTGCTCATCGACACGGCACAGCGTCCCGGCAGCGCCGCGCGCGCGGTCGCCGATGCCATGGGGGCCACCTATCTGGCCTTGCCCCGCGCCGATTCCCGCGCCCTGTCGGCGGCGGTTTCCGCCGTGGCCCGCGACGGCCCACCGTGAGCCGCGCGCTCGACTGGGCGCGCGACGGCACCGGCTGGCCGCACCGGGATGCCAGCCGCTTCGTCGCCGCCGATGGCTTCGACTGGCACGTCCAGATCCTCGGCGAGGGTCCGGTGCTGCTGCTGGTCCACGGCACCGGCGCCTCGACCCACTCGTTCCGCGACATCGCGACCCGGCTCGCCGGCGACCATCGAGTGGTCATGGTCGACCTGCCCTTGCACGGCTTCACCGGTCGCTCGCCCTGGCGCCGGCCGTCGCTGCCCGGCATGGCGGCGATGCTGGGCTCGCTGCTCGACAGCCTCGCCCTGCGGCCTGTCCATGCGGCGGGCCATTCGGCAGGCGCGGCGATCCTCGTGCGCATGGCCCTCGACGGGCTGTTCTCGCCCGAGCGCATCGTTTCGCTCAACGGCGCGCTGCTGCCGTTTCCGGGCGTTGCGGCGCATCTCTTTCCGCAGCTCGCCAAGCTGCTCTTCCTCAATTCCTTCGCGCCGCGCTTCTTTTCCTGGCGGGCCCGCAACGGCGGCGCCGTCGCGCGGCTGATGGACAGCACCGGCTCGCGCCTGACGCCGGAGGGCATCGCCTATTACGAGCGGCTTCTGGCGAGCCCCCGCCACGTCGAGGGGGCGCTGACGATGATGGCCAACTGGGATCTGGAGACACTGGCGCGCGACCTGCCGCGCCTTGCGACGCCGCTCACCCTGATCGCCGGGACCCGCGACCGCGCCGTGCCGCCGGAGGTCTCGTTCAAGGTGGCGCGCATGGTCCGCGAAGGCGACGTCGTGGCGCTGACCGGCCTCGGCCATCTCGCGCACGAGGAGGCGCCGGACCGGGTCGCGGCGGCGATGCGCACGGCGTTCACGGGGCAGGCCGAGGCGGTTGCGGCCGACGCCTGAGCGTCGGCGCGCCCGGGTGGGCCGTGCCGTCAGGCCCGCGCGAATTCCTGCGGGTTGCGGCGCCAGACCGAGCGGTTGAGGCAGGCGGCGATCACCGCCCAGATGAGATACGGCACCAGCAGCCACGCCGCGATGGCGTCGATCGGCGCGAACAGCGCGATGTTGGCGGCAATGGCGAGCGCCATCGCCACGACGTCGACGAAGGCGAGGTCCGGACGGCGAATGCCGAAGAACAGCCACGACCACGCGGCGTTCAGCACCAGCTGCAGGCCGTAGACCGCGAACGGCAGCGCCACCAGCCCGGCCGTCTCGTAGACCCGCCAGCCGGCCACCGCGATCATCACGTAGAGCGCCGACCACACCACCGGGAAGGCCCAGTTCGGCGGCGTCCAGGAGGGCTTCTCGAGCCGCTGGTACCACGGGCCCGGCTTGAAGATCGCGCCGCTCATCGCGACGGCGAAGACCAGCACGAGAAACACCCCGAGGGTCAGCAGTGAGGCAAGGTTCATCGGACAGATTCCCGTGACGCGTGTTGGACCCGAACGGGCAATCTGGGGCTTATCCCGCCCGGGACCATAGCGGCCGGGGCCGCCGGCGTCACCGGAAGCGGCGCGGCATGCGGAACGGCAGCATCGCCTGGACGACCGGAAGCGCAAAGCGATCGAGATCGAGGCTTTCGTGGATCGCCGTAACGGTGCGCCCGAGCAGCCGGGTCTCCATCACCGACCGCGCGTAGAAGGGCGAATCCTCCAGCGTCTGGCGGATCCGCGGCGTGCTGGCGGCTTCCGATCGCGTCGCACGGGCGACCCGCCAGCGGGTCCGCGGCAGGTCGGCCGGCGGCGGCGGCTCGAAATCGGCGACGCCGGAGCCCGGATCGAAGCGGATCGCCAGCGAACAGGCCTCGCCTGCCCGGTCGACGAGATCGTAGAGCACCGCGGTGCCGTCCGGCAGGCTCGCCCGGCACCAGTTCCAGTTCCGGAAGCTCGCCTCGAGCGGCACCTCGCCGGTATTGAAGTCGAAATAGCCGCTGCCCGACCAGCTGAGGGCCGGCTGGTCGAGTTCGACCTCGACCCGCGCGCAGGGCGCGATCGGCCACCAGCAATGGTGGCCGTCGCGATCGAGGACCACCGGATGGTTCACTACCGCTTCCGGGTAGAGGCGCACGCGCCCCCGCACGCGCCGCGGGATCAGCGGCGTCACCTCGTCGATCTCAACGGTAAGGCCGGCGCCGTCCCAGCGCATGCTGCTCGGCCCGATCGCCAGCGTCTGCGGATCGCGGTGCAGGGCCGAGGCGCGCCGTTCGGTCATCGCCCAGCGCCGGCAGCCCGGACCATAGAGCGCGACGTTCAGCGAAACGTGATCGGCGGGCGCCCGCCGCCCGGCCCAGCGATAATAGGGCGAGAAGACGCTGCCGACGAAGCCGATCAGCGTCAGCCCGAAGGCGCCGTCGCCGGAGAGCGCGTCGACATACCACCAGGCATAGCCGCCGGGCGGGACCGGCTGGTCGAAGCGAGGTCCGCCTGGATGGCGTCCGACGCCAGCTTGCCCGACAGCGCCGCCATCGGCAGGCCGGCTCCGGGATGGACGCTGCCGCCGCAGAGATAGAGGCCGGGCAGGCTCGTTCGGGCCCCGGGCCGCCGGAACGAAGCCATCGACCCATGCGAGGCCCGCCCGTAGAGCGCTCCGCCCGTCCCCGGAAAGCGGCGCGCGAAATCGGAGGGCGTCGAAAGGTGCATCGAAGCCGACGCCCGGTCGACCCGGAAACCCGAAGCCTCCATTCTGGAGAACGCCGCTGTCAGGCATGTCTCGACCTCCCGTTGATCGAATGTCCGCGTGTCGCCGTCGGCCGGCGCGTTGATGATCAGGAACAGCCGCTCGGGACCCGTCTCCGGTCGCTCGCCGCGCTCGTTGCGATCGGCGGCGCAGACATAGACGGTGGGGTCGGACGGCAGCGTCCTGTTCCGGAGAATCTGCGTGAACTCGGCCTCGTAATTGTCTGAAAAGAAGACGTTGTGCCGGAGCAACGGAAAGTCACCCGCCGGCGCGACCACCGCCGCCGTCAGCGCTGACAGCGATCGCTCGGCGGCCGGCAAGGGCGGCCCTGCGGCAGCGGCGGCTTCGGGCCCGAGACGGCCGACGGCCAGCGCGCCGACGTCGCAATTGGCGACCACCACGTCGGCCGCGATCCATTCGCCACAAGCCAGCCGCACGCCCGCGACCCGCCCGTGCCGCGTCTCGACGGACTCGACCGCGGCGCCGTAGCGAAACAATGCGCCATGGCGCGTGGCGAGCCCCGCCAGCGCCTCGGCCAGCCGGTGCATGCCGCCGTCGATCAGCCAGACGCCGGCCTGTTCGACATGGGCGATCAGCATCAGCGTCGCCGGCGCGAGGAACGGCGAGGAGCCGCTGTAGGTGGCGTAGCGCCCGAACAGCTGGCGCAGGCGCGGGTCGGAGAACTGCGCCGCGAGCGATCGCCACAGCGTCGTCTGGGCGCCGATCCGCAGCATGCCGCCGAAACCGCGCGGCCCCGCCCGCGCCACCAGCGCCAGCGGCCCGGCGGGGCGCTCGGCGCGCATGAAGATCGGCGCCAGCGTGTCGTGGACGCCCTTGGCGCGCAGACAGAACTCTCGGTATTCCGCCGCGGCCCGCCGCCCCGCAAAGGCCTCGACGGCCCGTTCCGAGCGTTTCTGGTCGGCAAACAGATCGAGCCGCGATCCGTCGGCGAAGACGTGCCGCGCGATCGTCTCCGACCGTCGGATCGCGAGATGATCGGCCATTCGCTCGCCCGCCGCCGCGAAGATGTCCTCGAACACGTCGGGCATGGTGAACACGGTCGGCCCGACATCCATCGCCCGGCCGGCGACGACGGCCTCGCGCAGCTTGCCGCCAGGCGTGGCGTCCTTTTCCAGGACCGTGACGCCATGGCCGGCGGCAGCCAGCCGCGCCGCCGTCGCCAGTCCCGCAATCCCTGCCCCGATGATGGCGACGTGCATCCAGCGCCCTCGTTCCTGTGTATGGTAATCTTGACATGATGGGCGGACGGTTGTCCAATTTAGTTTACATCAACGGCGCTGCAGAGGATGGCCGGTCATGTCGAGCACCGCGGAGCCCGCCGGCGATACCGGCGGGGACCGGCCCTCTGGCTGGGCCGATCCGATCGGCGAGATCCGTCGCTTCTTCCGCCCCGCGCGCGAACGCTGGCGCGCGTTCAGGAACCGCAAGCTGGCCGACGCCGACTTCCAGGCGCGCGCCGCGCGTTTTCCCCTGACCCGGCCGATTGCCCGCGATGCCTCGCGGCGGCTGTTCGACCTATGCGCCGGCTTCGTCTACTCGCAGGTCCTCTCGGCCGGCGTGCAGCTTGGCCTCTACGAGGCCCTGCGCACCGGCCCGCTCCGGCTTGCCGACATCGCCGGCCGCATCGGTCTCGACCCGGATGCCGCCAGGGTGCTTCTGCGCGCGTCGGCGGCGCTCGACCTGGTCGAGATCGAGGACGGCGACGGCGAGGACGTCTACGCGCTGGGACCGCTCGGCGCGGCGCTGCTCGCCAACCCCGGTGCGCTGGCGATGATCAGGCATCACGACGCCCTGTATGCTGACCTCGCCGATCCCGTGGCGCTGCTGAAGGGCGGTGCCGGCCCCCGCCTGTCGCGCCTCTGGCCCTATGCCGCCCGCCGGGCACCCGAAGACGGCGAGTCGGCTGATGCCGCCGCGATCCCTGACGGCGCCGCCGACGACATGGCCGCCTACACCGATCTGATGGAGGCCAGCCAAGACATCGTCGCGCGGGAGGTGCTTGCCTCCATCGACCTGTCCTGGGCGCGCAAGGTTCTCGACGTCGGCGGCGGCAGCGGCCGGTTCCTCACCACCTTCGCCGCCCGCAACCCGCTGGCCGAGCTGCACCTCTTCGATCTGCCGGCCGTCGCGTCGGTCGCGCGCCAGCGCCTTGCCGCCTCGCGCTACGGCCGCCGGATCACCGTGCACGAGGGTGATTTCTTCACCGACCCGCTGCCCCAGGACTACGACCTCGCGACGCTGGTGCGGATCGTCCACGACCACGACGACGAGTCGGTGGTCCGGCTGCTGACGCGGCTCCGGGAAGGCCTGCGGCCGGGCGGCGTGGTGCTGATCGCCGAGCCGATGGGCGGCGACCGCCACAGCGGTCCCGTCGCGGACGCCTATTTCGGCTTCTATCTCCGCGCCATGGGCAGCGGCCGGCCGCGCACGCCGGAAGAGATCGCCGCGCTGATGAAGCGTGCCGGGCTGCAGCGGCCGCGCGAGGTGCGGACCGCCCTGCCGGTGGCGACAAGGATCGTGATCGCGGAAATACCGCGCCGCAGCGTCGCATTTGCTTGACAGCGGATAGTGTCAAGTTAGATTGACAGATAGTCAGTCGATTCCAGGTCCCCCAATGCCAAGCGATGCCATCCTCTTCGAGCAGCCGGGCCAGCTAGCGGTTCGCCGCATCGCCCTGCGCCAGCCGCAAGCGGGGGACGTCAGGGTCGAGGTTGCCTGTTGCGGCATCAGCACCGGCACCGAGCGCCTGCTGTTTTCCGGCGACATGCCGCCCTTCCCCGGCCTCGGCTATCCGCTGGTGCCGGGTTACGAGGCGGTCGGCCATGTCGCCGAGACCTTCGGCGACAGCGGCCTCCGCGTCGGCGACCGCGTCTTCGTGCCGGGCTCCAACGGCTTCATCGACGCCCGCGGCCTGTTCGGCGCGTCGGCATCGCAGCTGCTGGCGCAGGGACGGCGGGTCACCCGCCTCCCCGCCGGTATGGGCGAAGAGGCCGTGCTGCTCGCCCTCGCCGCCACTGCCCACCATGCCCTCGCCGCCGGCGACGGCCTGCCGGAACTCATCGTCGGCCATGGTGTACTCGGCCGCCTTTCCGCCCGCCTTGCCGTGGCGCTCGGCGGCAACCCGATCGTCTGGGAAACCGAGTCCCGCCGCCATGACGGCGCCGCCGGCTATGGGATCTGCCAGCCTTCCGACGACTCCCGGTCGGACTATGGCGTGATCCTCGATGTCAGCGGCGCCGCCGCCATTCTCGATCTGCTGATCCCGCGGCTCGCCCGCGGCGGCGAGATCGTCCTCGCCGGTTTCTACAAGGCGCCGCTCGGCTTCGCCTTTCCGCCCGCCTTCATGCGCGAGGCGCGCATCCGCGTCGCGGCCGAATGGCTGCCGGCGGACATGGAGGCCGTCACGCGGCTGGTCGCCGAAGGGCGCCTGTCGCTGGCCGGCCTCGTCACGCACAGACATGGGCCCGCCGATGCCGGCGCCGCCTACCGCACGGCGTTCGAGGACGTCTCCTGCCTGAAGATGATCCTGGAATGGGGAGCCACACAATGACCGCTCTGACCGAGACACGCGCCGCACGAGGCTCCACCGATGAGATGGTGGAACGCCTGCGCGCCGAGGCCGCCGAGCCGCTGGGCGCCGTCGCCTCCGGGCCGGTGACCAAGGAGACGCAGATCATCGCGATCTACGGCAAGGGCGGCATCGGCAAGTCCTTCACCCTCGCCAATCTCAGCTACATGATGGCCCAGCAGGGCAAGCGGGTGCTGCTCATCGGCTGCGACCCGAAATCCGACACGACCTCGTTGTTGTTCGGCGGCAAGGCCTGCCCGACCATCATCCAGACATCCTCGGCCAAGAAGGCCGCCGGCGAGGAAGTCGACGTCTCCGACGTCTGCTTCAAGCGCGACGGCGTCTTCGCCATGGAACTCGGCGGACCCGAGGTCGGCCGGGGCTGCGGCGGCCGCGGCATCATCCACGGCTTCGAGCTGCTGGAGAAGTTCGGCTTCCACGAATGGGGCTTCGACTACGTGCTGCTCGACTTCCTCGGCGACGTGGTCTGCGGCGGCTTCGGCCTGCCGATCGCCCGCGACATGTGCCAGAAGGTCATCGTCGTCGGCGCCAACGACCTGCAGTCGCTCTACGTCGCCAACAATGTCTGCTCGGCGGTGGAGTATTTCCGCAAGCTCGGCGGCAATGTCGGCGTCGCCGGCATGGTGGTGAACAAGGATGACGGCACCGGCGAGGCCGCGGCCTTCGCCAAGGCGGTCGGCATCCCGGTCCTGTCCTCGATCCCCGCCGACGAGGATATCCGCCGCAAGAGTGCCAACTACGAGATCGTCGGCATCCCCGGCGGCCGCTGGGCGGCGCTGTTCGAGGAGCTCGCCCAGAACGTCGCCGACGCGCCGCCGGTGCATCCGACGCCGCTGACCCAGGACGGCCTGCTGTCCCTGTTCTCCAGCGAGGAGAACAGCCGCAACGTCGTGCTGCAGCCGGCGAGCCAGGCCGACATGCGCGGCCGGCCGGTACCGGTCCGACCGTCCCTCGAAGTTGTCTACGACGACGCGTGAGGACCGGACGATGGATTACGGCCCCCGCGATCACGGCCCCGGCGACACCGACATCACGGACGGTGCGGGCCCCGCTGCCACGCCGGCGCGCGAAGGCGACGCCTCCTGCCATGCGGGCAAGGCCGAAATGCGCGCTGCCGCCGCTGCCGCCGGCAAGAGCGAGATCCTCGACCAGTACGCCAAGGATTACCCGCTGGGACCCCACGACCAGCCGCAATCGATGTGCCCGGCCTTCGGCTCGCTGCGGATCGGCCTCAGGATGCGGCGCACCGCGACCGTCCTCTCCGGCTCGGCCTGCTGCGTCTACGGCCTGACCTTCACGGCGCATTTCTACGGGGCGCGCCGCACCGTCGGCTACGTGCCTTTCAATTCCGAGACGCTGGTCACCGGCAAGCTCTTCGAGGATATCCGCGAGGCGGTCCACAAGCTTGCCGACCCCGCCCTCTACGACGCCATCGTCGTCACCAATCTCTGCGTGCCGACGGCCTCTGGCGTGCCGCTGCGGCTGCTGCCGAAATCGATCGACGGCGTCCGCATCATCGGCATCGACGTTCCCGGATTCGGCGTACCGACCCATGCCGAGGCGAAGGACATCCTTGCCGGCGCCATGCTCGCCTATGCCCGCGGCGAGGCCGAGCAGGGCCCGGTCGCCGCGCCCCGCGCGCCGCGCACCGACCGGCCGAGCGTCGCTTTGCTCGGCGAGATGTTCCCCGCAGACCCCATGGTCATCGGCCGCCTGCTGGAACCGCTCGGCCTTGCCGCCGGACCGGCGGTCCCGACCAGGGAGTGGCGCGAGCTCTACGCCGCGCTCGACTGCAGCGTTGCCGCGGCGATCCACCCCTTCTACACCGCGTCGATCCGCGAGTTCGAGAATGCCGGGCGCCCGGTGGTGGGCTCGGCGCCGGTCGGCAGCGACGGCACGGCCGACTGGCTGCGCGCCGTCGGCGAGGCCGCATCCGTTCCCGCTTTGCGCATCGAAGCCGCGCAGAACGCCATCCTGCCGGCGATCCGCGGCGCCATTGCCGGCTCGCCGATCAACGGCCGGATCACGCTGTCGGGCTATGAGGGCTCCGAGCTTCTGGTCGCCCGGCTGCTGGTCGAGAGCGGCGCAGACCTGCGTTATGTCGGCACCGCCTGCCCGCGCACAAGCTGGTCGGATCCCGACCGCGAGTGGCTGGAGGCCCGCGGCGTCCACGTCGTGTTCCGCGCCTCGCTGGAAAGCGACCTTGCCGCCTTCGAGGAATTCCGCCCGGACCTTGCCATCGGCACGACGCCGGTCGTCCAGAAGGCCAAGCAGTCGGGTACCCCGGCGCTGTATTTCACCAACCTGATCTCCGCCCGGCCGCTGATGGGCCCGGCGGGCGCCGGCTCGCTGGCCCAGGTGATCAACGCCGCGATCGCCTCGAAGGGCCGCTTCGACACGATGCGGGACTTCTTCGAGGGCGTCGGCTCCGGACACACCGCCGGCATCTGGGAGGACGTGCCCCCCGCGCCACGCAAGGTCAGCCGCCGCACCGACGTGCCGGTCAACGTCAAGTCGTCGTCCTACGACGCCGGGATGGGGGACGTCTGATGCTGGTCCTCGATCACGACCGCGCCGGCGGCTACTGGGGCGCCGTCTACGTCTTCGCCGCCGTGAAGGGCCTGCAGGTCGTCATCGACGGCCCGGTCGGCTGCGAGAACCTGCCGGTCACCTCGGTCCTGCACTACACCGACGCGCTGCCGCCGCACGAATTGCCGATCGTCGTCACCGGCCTGTCGGAAGACAATCTCGGCCAGACCGGCACCGAGGGCGCGATGAAGCGCGCCCACGCGACGCTCGACCCGACGCAGCCGGCGGTGGTGGTCACCGGCTCGATCGCCGAGATGATCGGCGGCGGGGTGACGCCCGAGGGCACCAACCTGAAGCGCTTCCTGCCCCGCACCATCGACGAGGACCAGTGGCAGTGCGCCGACCGCGCGATGAAATGGCTGCTGACCGAGTTCGGGCCGAAGAAGGGCCGGATCCCCGCGCCGCGCGAGCGCAAGGAGGGCGAGAAGCCCAAGGTCAACATCATCGGCGCCGCCTACGGCATGTTCAACATGCCGTCCGACCTCGCCGAAATCCGCCGGCTGATCGAGGGCATCGGCGCCGAGGTCAACTGCGTCTTCCCGCTCGGCAGCCATCTGCGCGACATCCCGAAGCTGACCGTCGCCGACGCCAATGTCTGCCTCTACCGCGAATACGGCCGCCAGCTCTGCGAGGCGCTGGAGCGCCCCTACCTCCAGGCGCCAATCGGCCTGCATTCCACCACCGCCTTCCTGCGCAAGCTCGGCGCGATGCTCGGGCTCGACCCCGAGCCGTTCATCGCCCGCGAGAAGCACACGACGATCAAGCCGCTCTGGGACCTCTGGCGCTCGGTCACCCAGGACTTCTTCGGCTCGGCGAGCTTCGCCGTCGTCGCCAACGAGACCTATGCGCGCGGCATCCGGCACTTCCTCGAGGACGAGATGGGCCTTCCCTGCACCTTCGCGGTACCGCGCAAGGCCGGCCAGAAGACGCTCAACGACACCGTCCGGCAGATGGTCAGGGACACGCCGCCGCTGGTGCTGTTCGGCAGCTACAACGAGCGCATGTATCTCGCCGAGACCGGCGGGCGCGGCACCTACATTCCCGCCTCGTTCCCGGGCGCCGCGATCCGACGGCACACCGGCACGCCCTTCATGGGCTACTCGGGCGCCACCTATCTCGTCCAGGAGGTCTGCAACGCCCTCTTCGACGCGCTGTTCGCCATCCTGCCGCTCGGCACCGAGATGGACCGGGTCGACCCGACCCCGGCCCGCCAGCGCGCCGAACTCGCCTGGGACAGCGCCGCCAACGCCGCCTTCGACGCGGTGATCGACCGCGAGCCGGTGCTGGTCCGGATCTCGGCCGCGCGGCGGCTCCGCGACCTGGCCGAACGCGCCTGCCGACAGGCCGGCCGCACCACGGTCACGCACGGGCACGTCGAACGCGCCCGGCAATGGCGGGAGGAACCGGCATGACGTGCCGCGGCCTCCCGTTCCCTCGTCCCCGCATCGACATGGAGGAAGTCCTATGAGCGTCGCCAACCGTCACACGGGGTCGCTGTTTCGTGCCGAGCGACAGGAGTACCGGCTGATCTACGCCCTTTCCTTCCCGCTATTCCTCGCCGTCTCGCTGATCTCGCGCCTGCTGCCGCCGCGGCTCCGGCCGCTGCCGTTCGAGCCCGGCTCGTATTTCGCCGTCGTCAGCGACGCCCGGGCCACGGCCCATTCGGTCCTTCCCTACGCCTTCATGCGGTGACGGCGCGGGAACCCCCGCTTCGACGGGGCCGGTGACAGGCCGGCGCCGACGAAGACTTGCAAGATCAACGGAGAAAGGAACATGGCAGATCATCTAACGGCAGCTGGCCGGGAAGCGGGGACGCTTTCCGGCATGACGGAAAGGGAGGCACAGGAGTTCAACGGACTCTTCGTGACGTCCTTCGCCGTCTTCACCGGCATCGCGGTCGTCGCGCACATTCTCGTCTGGATCTGGCGGCCCTGGCTGCAGACCCCCGAGGTCAGCGCGGCCAGCCTCGACATGGTGCAGCCCCTACTCACCCTCATCGGCTAGGAGGCGAACCCATGTGGCGAATCTGGCTTCTCTTCGATCCGCGCCGGGCCCTGATCGGGCTCTTCACCTTCCTTCTGGTGCTGGCGCTGCTCATCCACTTCATCCTGCTGTCGACGGCCCGCTTCAACTGGCTGGCCAATCCGACGGTCGTGCCGGTCCAGGTCGGACAGGTCGAGATGACGGTCCGGCCCAGCTAGGCCGGCCCAACGACAACAGGGGCGGCGCGCCGGTGTCCGCCGCCCCCCACCCGAACCATCCGGAGAGGATCTACCCGCCATGGCGATGCTGTCTTTCGAACGGAAATACCGGGTCCGCGGCGGCACCCTCGTCGGCGGCGACCTTTTCGACTTCTGGGTGGGGCCCTTCTATGTCGGGTTCTTCGGCGTCACAGCGGCGTTCTTCTCGCTGCTCGGGTCGCTGCTGATCTTCTACGACATCAGCCAGGGCGACACCTTCAACATCTTCGCCGTCAGCGTGGCGCCGCCGTCCATCGAGTATGGGCTGGGCCTTGCGCCGCTCGACGACGGCGGCATCTGGCAACTCGTCACCATGTGCGCGATCGGCGGCTTCGTCTCCTGGACGCTGCGCGAGATCGAGATCTGCCGCAAGCTCGGCATCGGCTGGCACGTGCCGATCGCCTATTCCTTCGCGGTGCTGGCCTACGTGTCACTGGTGGTCATCCGGCCGCTGCTGCTGGGCGCCTGGGGCCACGGCTTTCCCTACGGCATCATGAGCCATTTGGACTGGGTCTCGAACGTCGGCTACCAGTTCCTGCACTTCCACCTGAACCCGGCGCACATGCTGGCGGTGACGTTCTTCTTCACCACGACGATGTTTCTCGGCCTGCATGCCGGCGTGATCCTTGCGGCCGTCAATCCCGGCAAGGGCCAGGCGGTCAAGTATGGCGAGCACGAGAACGCCTATTTCCGCGACTTCATCTGCTACTCGATCGGCCCCTACGGCATCCACCGTCTCGGCCTGTTCTTCGCCCTGAACGCCGGATTCTGGAGCGCGGTCTGCATCATCATCTCCGGCCCGTTCTGGGACGGCCCGTGGCCGAACTGGTTCGACTTCTACCTGCAGACCCCCGCCACCATCGGCAACGTCAGCTACTGAGGGGAGGATCCGCCATGGGCTACTACGCCAGCATCTACAACAGGGTCCAGATACGCGGGCCCTTCGACCCCGGGGTGCCGCTGCCGGCCGGCGACGTTCCCCGCATCCAGTCCAAGGGGTTCAGCCATCTCCTCGGCAGGATCGGCGACCCGCAGCTGGGCCCGCTCTATCTCGGCTGGTCCGGCGCGGCGTCGCTCGCCTTCGGCTTCATCGCCATCGAGATCATCGGGCTCAACATGTGGGCCTCGGTGGATTGGGACCCTTATGCCTTCGTGCGCAACCTGGCGTTCCTGTCGCTCGACCCGCCGCCGGCGAAATACGGGCTGAACCCGCTGGTGCCGCTGGGCGACGGCGGCTGGTGGATCCTCGCCGGCTTCTTCCTGACCTCGTCCGTGCTGCTCTGGTGGGTCAGGTCCTACACCCGGGCCCGGGCCCTCGGCATGGGCACCCACACATCCTGGGCCTTCGCCTCGGCGATCTTCCTGTTCCTCAGCCTCGGCCTGTTCCGGCCGGTGCTCATGGGCTCGTGGTCGGAGGCGGTGCCCTTCGGCATCATCACCCACCTCAACTGGACGGCGTCGGTCTCGGTGCTCTACGGCAACTGGTACTACAACCCGTTCCACATGCTCTCGATCGTCTTCCTCTACGGCTCGACGATGCTGTTCGCGATGCACGGGGCGACGATCCTCGCCGTCTCGCGCTTCGGCGGAGAGCGCGAGGCGGAGGAGATCGTCGACCGCGGCACCGCGGCCGAGCGCGCCGGCCTGTTCTGGCGCTGGACCATGGGCTTCAACGCCTCCTACGAGTCGATCCACCGCTGGGCCTGGTGGTTCGCGGTGCTGACCACCTTCACCGGCGCCATCGGCGTGCTGCTCACCGGCACGGTGGTGGACAACTGGTATCTCTGGGGCGTGCGGCACGGCATCGCGCCCGAATATCCCTCGGTCTATCCCGCCTTCCCCACCCCTGACGACACGATGATGAGGAGCGTCGTACAATGAGATCCGCTCCCATCGTCCTTTCCATCGTCGCGGGCGCCCTGGCGCTGCTCGGGCTGGCGATACCGCCCTGGATCCTGCCGCCGATCGAGACCACCTCGACCGGCGCGCCGGGGACCGGGCTGGAGATACTCCGGGACGGCGACCGCCAGCTGCAATATGCCGCGCTCCCGGTGCCGCTGGAACCGGCCGACAACGAGGGAAGCCCGCTGGCCAGCGAGATCTACGCCAACGTTCAGGTTCTGGGTAACCTGACCGACGCGGAGTTCACCCGACTGATGCTGGCGATCACCGAATGGGTCGCACCGGTTCAGGGGTGCGAATACTGCCACGACCTGACGTCCGAGGAGGGCTTCGCCAGCGACGCCCTGTACACGAAGGTCGTGTCCCGCACGATGCTTCGCATGGTCCAGCACATCAACGCCCAGTGGGCCGAGCATGTCGCCCCCTCGGGCGTGACCTGCTACACCTGCCATCGCGGCCAGAACGTGCCGCCGGCGCTGTGGTACGCGCAGGAAGAACCCTCGGGCGACCAGTTCCTCGGCAAGCCGCAGGCCTGGCACCTCGAGGCCAAGTCGGTTCTCCAGTTCTTCTCGGACGTGCCCTACACCCAGTACCTCACGGCCGACCCGCTGACGGCGAACATCATCTCGCGCGATCCGTTTGCCGGCTCCGACGTGCCGCGCGTCACGACGGAGCAGGCGGAGAACCTCTACATCCTGATGATGCAGATGTCGGAAGCGCTCGGGGTCAACTGCACCTACTGCCACAACTCCCGCTCCTTCGTGGACTGGACGCAGTCGACGCCGTTCCGCTGGATCGCCTATTGGGGCATCCGGATGGTCCGGGACATCAACGCCGATTACATCGAGCCACTGGCCTCGGTATTCCCTGCCAACCGCAAGGGCCCGCTCGGCGACCCGGGCAAGGTCAACTGCCGCACCTGCCACTACGGCAACAACAAGCCACTCGGCGGCTACAACCTGCTCGAGCATTATCTGGCCGGTCTGACGGTTGACGGGCAGCTGCCGGACCCGGGTCCGAAACAGGCGATCATCCTCGGCCAGGCCCAGCCCGTTGCCCAGGTCGGACCCGATGCCGACGCCGCGCAGCCGGGCCCGGTGGCGCCACCGGTGTCGGGGGAAGCGATCGAGCAGTCGGTCGAGCCCGCCGGCGAAGGCACCGGGCTGCCGTCGCCGGGCGAGCCGGGCGCGCCGGCTGCCGACCCGACCCTCGGCGGTACGGTCACCCCGGTGCCGGAGGCGCCGGGTGCCCCCGCCGCGCCGCCGCCGGGTCCGAGCGATGCGCGGGCCCCCGACGGAACCGCGCCACAGGCACCGGTTCCCGGCGGTCCCGGGACACCGCCTCCGGGGCCGGACGCCAACGAAGCGCCCTCGACCGGCCAGCCGCCGAGCAATCCGCCAGCGCCGCCCCCGCCACCGGCAGCCGCACCCACACCGGCGGCACCCGCGGCGACACCTGCACCCCCCGCATCAGCCCCGCCAGCGGCGGCACCGGCGGCGCCACCCGCCCCCCCGGCGGCAGCCCCGCCAGCGGCGGAAGCTCCGGCCCAGGCCCCGACGACAATCGTCCCGGCGCCCCAGAACTGATCCGCCGGCACCATCGCCAGCTTCAAGAAATAGGCGCCTCGCGGGGCGCCTTTTTCTTTGTCAGGCCTTGAGCATCGAGGCGGGGCGACGACCGCGACGCCGGCCGTCGCAGCGAGGCAGTCCCTGCTCGATCCGCCGCCGATGAGCGGAGACCTTTCCCGGGCGAACGGAATCGCGGCCGCGCCCGCCGACGCTTCCCGGCGCACCGGCGCACCGGCGCGCGGAAGTCGTCCCGACCTCGATCGGGGTGAAGTCCCGTCCCGTACCGGCGTCATTGCCCTATCAACTGGAAAGGGTGTGTTGGATGACATGCGCCGGCGACTGCCTTCCCCCGTTTGGCTCCTTGATCGAGAACATGGACGAGGTGGCGCCATCGCTTGCCTCCGACGGCCTGCTGCCGATCCTTCCCGAGTCCTCCCGGAAGAAGTGGGACGGAGCGGCACGAAAGAGTCGAGCGCCGCCGGTGGAGGCCGGCTTTCGCAGAGCTACGCCACCGTCCGACAATCCCAAGGCGGGAGCTTTTGGAACGTCGTGCCGAGCAACTCACCTACCAGCGTATTCTTCAGAGAGGCGGGCGCCCCTCTGGCGTGAACGCGGCGATCGCCAAGAGCCTGGCCGTTTGCCGGGACGACAACGAGCTCCGGCGTGGCACGGACTTGCGGGCGGAGGCGAACGAACGGCTTGTCGGCGCGGCCGAGTCGGCGGCCGCTTGATCGTCGCCGAGGACGGCTTCACCCGGACGCAGAGCGCCGGGTCATGCCCAGTCGCCGCCGGTCGACCAACCGCAGTCCGGCGGTCGGCGCCGGCGCCGGGAGGAGATCAGTGGACGATCGCCGGCCGCAGGCTGGCGGCGTCGAGCGCGAGCGCGATGGCCGGTTCGCTCCCCGGCGCAGCGGCCTCGGCGACGAGATCGGCGAAGATCCGGTCGAGCCGCGAAACGTCGAGGTCCCTGCCGATCGCCAGGGCGCGCGGCGCCTCGGATGGCGAGGGCACATGCGCCGCGATCGACGGGCGCCCGCCGGCGACGTCGAAGCGCAGCCAGCCCTCTCCGGCGCGAACGATGCCCTTCATCCGGGCGATCTCCCCGACCTCGCCGGCGGCGATGGCGGCCAGCGTCTCGCGCAGCCGCTCGGCGTCCACGGCGCCGGCGAGATGCCGGCTCCAGGAGGTGAACCCCATCGCCACATCGGCATGATCGTGCGGATGGGCGTGGTCGTGCGGCGCGCCGCCCGGCCCGGCCGAATGGTGGTCGTGCGCCGGGTGGTCATGGTCATCGGCGTGGTGACCGTGCGACGGGTGATGGTGGCCCCCGTGAGCGTGAGACCCGTGACCATTGGTCCCGTGGTCGTGGGATCCGTGGTCATGGGACCCGTGGTCGTGGCGATGCGCCAACTGAGCCGGCATCGCCGCCGCCCTGCCGTGGACAGGCGCGGCGCCGTTCGGCGCCGGCGTGGCAGCGGCGTGAGCCTCATGGCTCGGGCCATGGCGGTGCCCGGACGCTTCTGTCTCCTCCGTGTCCCGCCAGTCCGACAGCGCCGCCGACGGGTCGATCCCGGCTTCGACCACGCCGTAGCGGGCCGGCAGGATCTGCGCCGCCGGGTTGAGCGCCGTGAGCGTCTCGCGCACCGTTTCGCGTTCGCCGGTGGTGACGAGGTCGGTCTTGTTGAGGATGAACACCGGCGCGAGCCTTGCCTGCAGGCGGAAATACTCGGGCATCCGGGCAAAATCGCGCAGGAAGGCGCCGGCATCGATCACCGTGTAGAGCCGCAGCGACTTCACTAGCGCCTTGATCTCCGGCTCGTGCAACACCTTAAGCAGCGAGGCGACGTCGGCGACGCCGGACGGCTCGATCAGGACGCGCTGCGGCTTGATGCGGGCGACCACCTCGCGCAGCTGCGCCGACAGGTCCTTGCGCAGCGAACAGCAGATGCAGCCATTGGCGAGTTCGACGACGTCGGCGCCCTGCCCTTCGAGCAGCGAGCCGTCGATGCCGAGCTCGCCGAAATCGTTGACGAGGACGACGGTCTTCACGGTCGGGTCCGCCTCGGCCAGCATCCGCCGCAGCGTCGTCGTCTTGCCCGCGCCGAGGAAGCCGACGACGATCTCGGCGTCGAAGGGCTGGCGTTCGCCGCGCGATTTCAGCCCCGGCGCCCAGATCGCGCCGGTCGGCATCGGCAGCACCAGCATCCAGTGCTCGAGGATGGCGAGGCCCATCAGCACCGCCAGGAACGTGTAGCCGGCGCGCTCGAACGTGGTTGCGCCCTCCGCCATGGCGGCGACGACGAGCAGCGCGGTGATCACCGTCGAGATCGTCACCGAGAACGGAAACAGCAGGTTCATCGAGCGCTTGTTGAGGAACCCCTTGAGGAATTCGAGATGCTCGGGAAGGAATTCCTCGTTCAGGTTGCGCACGCCGAGGAAGACGTTGAGCTTGGCGCTCTGGTGCATCCACCACAGCACCATGAAGGTCCACATGCCGATCTGGTTCGGCCCGCCCCAGGTCAGCCAGACGACGGCCGCGGCCGCCGCGATGATCGCCAGCTCGTGATAGAGGCTGGTCTGGATGGCGTGGCCGAAATGCTTCCAGCCGCGGCAGTTCTCCGGGCAGGGCTGCTTCCGGCTGCCGGTGACGTAGCCCATGTAGAAGCTCATCTCCTGCCAGCCCCAGGCGAGCAGGCCGAAGCTGAAGGCCCAGTAGGCGCCGGCGACGGTCGCGTCGGTGGCCGTGCGCTCGAGGCCGATCAGCGAGATGGCGAAGATCACCGTCGCGCCGATCATCGAGTACTTGAAGGTCCAGCGCGGCAAGCCGTCGAGATAGATGATCAGCACCGTCGAGGCCCACCAGACGCCGAGGGCGAAGAGCGCGGGATAGAGATACTCGGTCATCGACGGGACTCCACGGCATCGGGATGAGGCAGGCGACCGCCCCGTCCCGAGGCTCGGGACAGGGCGGCCATGTCGGCGCGGCGGCGCGCGGCGGCGGCTACCAGGCGGGAACCAGCCGGCTGTCGGCGGGGATCTCGTTGCGGATGACCGGCAGCGCGTAGAGCCGGGCGAAGGTGGCCGCGGCGACCGCCTTGCCCTTCCACGCCATCAGCCGGCCGGACAGCCCTCCCTTCGCCTGGCCCGCCGCGATGCTGCGGCTGGCCGCGAGGATGCGCTCGAGGCCGGCGCGGAAGCGCGGATCGTCGATGTCGAGCATGATCGGGAAGACCTGCCGTGAGATGTCCGAGGTGATGCGGAACACCCGGTAGTCGTACTGCGTCGGGTCGAGGCCGAGGGCCTTGTGGAACTCCGGCCTTGCATGGTCGCGGACGTACATCGTCGCGAACACCGCCAGCAGGAAGAACCGGATCCAGAGCTTGTTGCGCCCTTCGAGGACGCTGCGGTCGGCGCGCATCAGCAGCGAGAACGCCTCGCCGTGGCGGAACTCGTCGTTGCACCACTTCTCGAACCACTTGAAGATCGGGTGGAAGCGGCGCTCCGGGTGCTGCTCCAGGTGCCGGTAGATGGCGATATAGCGGGCGTAGCCGATCTTCTCCGACAGATAGGTGGCGTAGTAGATGAATTTCGGCTGGAAGTAGGTGTACTTCTTGGCCTTGGTCAGGAAGCCGAGATTGACGCCGATGCCGAACTCCTTGAGCGCATCGTTGATGAAGCCGGCATGACGCGCCTCGTCGCGGCTCATGTAGGAGAAAAGCTCGCAGATGTCCGGATTGGTGCCGCGCCGCTTCATCTCCTTGTAGAGCACGCAGCCGGAGAATTCGGCGGTCAGTGACGAGACGAGGAAGTCGACGAACTCCTTGCGCAGGCCCTCCGGCAGGCTGTCCAGCTCGATCGAGTTCCAGTCGGCGTTGCGCCGGAAATGTCCCTTGTTGGGATCGGACTTCATCTCGGCGATGAGTTCGTCCCATTCCCGCCGCACGCCGGAAACGTCGACCTTGTCGAGCTTCTCGAAGTCGGTCGTGTAGAAGCGCGGCGCGAGCAGCGTATCCTCCTGGGCCGCCTTCGTCGTCTCGTTCGGTGCCTCGCCTGCCGCGGCGATCGTCGTATGCGCGTTCATAGGGATGCCCTTTCGGAAAACGAGAACTCGCAGAGTTCCATGAATTCGAGATCGCCGGTCATCCGCACCCAGGTCTTCTCCAGCCAGCCGGCGCGCTTGATCGTCGCGACGCGGCGCACGCTGGCGCGATGGCCGTAGGGCACCTCGACCGGGGCGCCGTGCACCAGCACCTCGTCGCCCGGCTCGACCGTGACGCCGCCATCGAAGCGCACATGCGCCTCGAGGCTCTCGAAGGTGTTGACCACTTCGACGGTGCAGCCGACCTCTTCACGGCGGCCGCCCAACAATGCCTGGATCATCGGTTCTCCTCCCGTGCGGGATCGAGCAGGGCCGCGAAGGACCCGATATTGGTCGAGCCGAAGGCGCGCAGCTCGATCTGCTGCGGCGTCTGCGGGTCTTCCAGCACCAGCCGCCCGTCCGCCTTCAGCGCCAGGACGAACGGCTCGGCGCTGTCGATGCCCTTGCGCAGGCGGTTGCGCTGCAGGTTGCGCAACGCCTCGATGGCAAAGGCGCCCTCGCCCTCCCCGACGGTGATCAGCGGGGCGCGGCTGCGGGCGTCGAGCAGCGCGGCCGACCCGTCCGGCCGCTCGTCCAGCGCAAGGCCGCGTTGCGCCACCGTCGCGACGGCCGGCGTTCCCGCGAGGCCAACCCCGGTCACCCGCCCGGCGCCGATCACGACGATCGCGCCGATCGCCAGCGCCGCCGCGCCGAACAGGATGGGTTTCGGAATCGGCCGGTCCGGGGTCGGGTAGAAATTGATCGCGCTCGGGCGGGCTCTGGCCATCGTCGCCTCCTCAGACCGCCGCCGGCTGGCCGGCCGGCACCGGGCGGGCCTCAGCCTGCGCCGGAACCACCGCAACGCGCTGGCCGCCCTGCGCCGCCACCAATGCCTCGGACAGGAGGCGCGCGACGGCTTCGGCATTCGGCACGGCGCGCAACATCGGCTCGGCACGCCCGAGCCGCCACGGCCGCGCATAGGGCCAGAGCTGGAAATAGGACGGGCGCCCGGCGTCCGGCAGCGTCAACGGGATGTCACCAGATCCGTCCGAGTAGAGCCGCACGGCCGCAGCCTCGACGTCCTTCAGCGGCACGTTGAGCTGGGCCGGCAGCGCGACGCCGAAGCGCAGCACCAGCCGCCGCTCGGTAATGGTGAAGGTCGTCGCGCGGGCCGTAAGATAGGCCAGCAGCATCACCAGCGACACGCCGAGGCCCAGTGACGGCAGGAGCGTCAGGACCGAATGCACCGCCACGAGCGGCGTGCCGGTCTCCCAGTAGGTCATGCCGAACCGCCACAGCGCGAAGGCGAGGAAGTAGACGCCCGCCGCCTTCAGCTGGAACGCGCCCAGCGCGAGCCGCCACCAGTCGGGCCGGCCCTGCCAGAGCATGCGCTCGCCGGCAGGCAGTTCCTCCTGGCGCAGGACGGTGCTGATATCGTCGAATTCCGCCATGCTCATGCGAGGAATCCTTTCTCTGACGTCCCGGCATAGAGGTAGCCGCCGGCGAAGTAGCCGTTGAGCCGGTCTTCCTCGCGCAGGGTGATCTGGTCGGGACTGGCGAGCCCCGGCACGCGGCCGAACTGGTCGAGGGTGAGCGATCCGAAATGCACGGCACGCTGCGGATTGCGGATATCGGCGAAGCTGATCGGCGCGAGGATGCGGCGGCCGCCGGCCTCCAGATTGGTCTCGACTTCGAGATAGCGGATGAAATATTCCGCCGCGTTGAGCCAGATGTCGACGACCGTGCCGACCACCCGGCCATCGGAGGCCACGACCGCCATGCCGACGAGGTCGGGGTCGCCCGCCGCGATCCGGTATTCCGGGTTGCTCCGCATCGGCGCGATCTTCAGCGTGCCCTCGTAGGTGAGATCCGGCACGTCCTCCTTCATCGCGTAGGAGGCGGGACCGATGCCGTCGACCAGCGGATCGCCCAGCGGCAGCAGCGGCGCGCCGGGAAATTCATAGGCCGGAATGGCATTGATCTCCCGCTCCCGGGCCGGCCGCGGCGCCAGCTGCACCGAGCCGTCGGAGCGCCGGAAAACCTTGGGGGACGGCATCGGCGGGAAGCCGACCACCTGCATCCGCCCGCCGGTGCCGCGCGTGCGGTCCGATTCCAGCGGGTAGCCTTCGCGCTTGTCCTCCGACCGCAGGTAGTAGACGAGGCCGAGGAAGAACAGGAAGAACAGGAAGACGAGCAGCAGCGGAATGTCGAACTGCTCGGTGAAGGGGATGAGGGGCATGGCAGTCTCTCCCTGGCGGCGACGATTCAGTTGGGCAGGTCGGCCAGGCCGAAGCCGGGCGACGGGGCCGGCCGCGGCTTGACCCGGGCCGGAACGACCAGCGGACCCAGCGCGGCAAGCGTGATGAACAAGAGGCAGATCTCGAAATGGTAGACGACGCCGTAGGGGGCGGCCGGTCCGCTGAAGGCGGCGCCGAGCCAGCCCGCATCGGCGAGCAGGCCGACGCCGTCGCGCAGGAAGCCGCCGATGGCGACCGCGAGCCCGAGCGCCATTGCCTGGACGGCGCCCCAGGCACCCATGACGAGACCGGCGCGGCCTTCGCCGGCCATGGCCATCGCGGCGATCAGCATCGAGACCGAGAACAGGCCGGCGCCGAGACCGATCCCGGCGGTGCCGGCGCAGAACAGGCCGACCGACCCGAACGGCGCCGAGAGGATGACGGCCGAGAAGCCAGGCAGCCCGAGCATCAGACCGAAGGCGGCCACGACATGGACGTTGCCGCCCCGCGCCAGCACCCTTGCTGCGACCAGATAGCCGGCGAAGCTGCCGGCCGCGAACAGCGCCGTCAGCAGCGTCGTCGAACCGACCCGCATGCCGAGAACCTCGCCGCCATAGGGCTCGAGCAGGATGTCCTGCATCCCGAAGGCGGCCGTGCCGAAGGCCAGCGTCACCAGCAGACGCATCAGCCCCGGTTCGGCGGCCAGCGAGGCGATTGCCTCGCGCAGCTTCGGCTTTTCGGGCGGCGCGGTATCGGGGCCGATATCGCGCCGGCGCGGCTCCTGCTTCCAGATCGCGACGGCGGTCAGCGCGCAGGTCAGGATCGCCGACCAGTTGAGGATCTGGATGAGGCGGAGCGGCGTGAAGTCGACGAGCAGGCGCCCGATCACCACGGCGCCGGCGAACATGCCGAGCAGCAGCGTCGTGTAGAGCATGGCAACGACGCGCGGCCGTTTCTCCGGCGGGGCGAGGTCCATCGCCAGCGCCAGGCCGGCCGTCTGCACCGTGTGCAGGCCCGCGCCCACCATGAAGAAGGCCAGCGCCATGCCGGCCTCGCCGAAACCGTCGGTCCCCGGCATGTCCTCGGCGATGATCAGCAGCGACACCGGCATCAGCGTCAGGCCGCCGAACTGGATCAGTGACCCGAACCAGATATACGGCACGCGCCGCCAGCCGAGATAGGAGCGGTGGTTGTCGGACTTGAAGCCGATCAAAGCCCGCGCCGGGGCGGACACCAGCGGCAGCGCCATCGCCACCGCGATCACCGACAGCGGGATGCCGAGCTCCACCGCCATCACCCGGTTCAGCGTGCCGCCGAGCAGTACCAGCGTCAGGCCCACCGAGACCTGGAACAGCGACAGCCGCAGCAGCCGCCCGAGCGGCAGGTCGGTGGTGGCGGCATCCGCAAACGGCATCAGCGCCCGTGTGAAGGCGCCGAACTCGAAGCGGTTGCGCACGGTCTCGCTCATGCCCGGACGAGCTCCCGTGCATGGCTCTTGTAGAAGAGACTGGTGATCCGGACGTCGCGGCCGACGTCCCAGCCGGCCAGCGCCGGATGCGCCTCGATCCCGGCGGCAAGGCGGCCGGCTTCGATCGGCACGATGGACGGCGCGCGGTCGGCGCGGGGGAAAAACCGCCCGGCCATGTGCATCAGCGTCAGCGCCGGCGTCTTCGGGGCGACGGTGAAGACGATCGAGCCGTCCGCCCGCATCGCCAGCGTGGCGAGCGCCGCCACGGCGTCGGGAGCGTCGTAATGGATCAGCGAATCCATCAGGACGACGTGGTCGAAGCGTCCAACCGACCCGTCGAGCATGTCGCCGGCGATGAAGCGGATGCGCCCGCCGAGGCCGGCCTCCGCCGCCTGCGCGGCAGCATGCGCGACCAGCGTCGGCGACAAGTCGATGGCCACCACTTCCGCGCCGCGCCGCGCTGCCTCGATGGACAGGGCGCCGGTGCCGCAGCCGGCATCGAGGATCCGGCGGCCGGAAAGGTCAGCCGGCAGCAGCGCCAGCAGCGCCTCCCGCATGGCGTCCCGCCCGGCCCGCACGCTGGCGCGGATGCGCCCGAGCTTGGCGTCCGAGGTCAGCCGCTTCCACGTCTCGGCGGCGGTGCGATCGAAATAGGTTTCGATCTCGCCGCGCCGCGTCTCGTATGTCGCCGCGCCGGTCATTCGAACCCCAGGAAATCGAAGATGTCGCGGTCCTTCATGGCGCGACCGTCCATTGGAGCCACGCCGGCATAGAGTGAGGCGGCGAGACGCAGATATTCGTTCTGGACCGCCTCCAGTTCGGGCGAGGCTTCCATCTCGAACAGCGTCGACTTCTTCAGCCGGCTCTTGCGGATGACGTCGAGATCGGGGAAATGCGCCACCCGCTGCAGCCCGGCGGCGACGTTGAAACGGTCGATCTCGTCGGTGTTCGCCGAGCGGTTGGCGATCACGCCACCGAGCCGGACGTCGTAGTTCTTGGCTTTGGCCTGGATTGCCGCGACGATGCGGTTCATGGCGAAGATCGAGTCGAAATCGTTGGCGGTGACGACGAGCGCCCGGTCGGCATGCTGCAGCGGCGCGGCGAAACCGCCGCAGACGACGTCGCCGAGCACGTCGAAGATCACCACGTCGGTGTCCTCCAGCAGGTGATGCTCCTTGAGGAGCTTCACCGTCTGGCCGACGACATAGCCGCCGCAGCCGGTGCCGGCGGGCGGCCCGCCCGCCTCGACGCACATCACGCCGTTGTAGCCCTCGAAGACGAAGTCCTCCGGCTGCAGTTCCTCGGCGTGGAAGTTGACCGATTCCAGCACGTCGATGACCGTCGGCTGCAGCCGCTTGGTCAGCGTGAAGGTGGAATCGTGCTTGGGATCGCAGCCGATCTGCAGCACCCGCTTGCCGAGCTTGGAGAACGCCACCGACAGGTTCGACGAGGTCGTCGACTTGCCGATCCCGCCCTTGCCGTAGATCGCGAAGACGAGGGCGCCCTCGATCTTCAGGCTGCTCTCCATCCGCACCTGGACGCTGCCCTCGCCGTCCTCGCGGCGGTGCAGGGCATTCGGCAGCGATAGGGTCGTCTTCAGCGCGCTCATGCGGCCGCCTCCATGGGTTTGATGCCCTCGAGCCGGTCCTCGAGTTCGTCGCCGGCTTCCCGCAGCGCGTCGAGCTCGGCGTCGCTGGGCAGCCAGTAGCGGCGCTCGTGCGCCTCGATCAGCCGGTCGACCATCCGGGCCGACGCGGTGGGATTCAGCGCCGCCAGGCGCTCGCGCATGGCGGGATCGAGCACGAAGGTCTCGGCGAGCCGCTTGTAGACCCAGGGGCTAACCTGGCCGGTCGTCGCCGACCAGCCGAGCGTGTTGGTCACGTGGCTCTCGATCTGGCGCACGCCCTCGTAGCCATGGGCGAGCATCGCCTCGACCCATTTCGGGTTGAGCGTCCGCGTGCGGGTCTCGAGCGCCACCTGCTCCTCTAGGCTGCGGACCTTGCCCTCGCCGCGGGTCTGGTCGCCGATATAGACCGGCACGCTGCTGCCGCGCGCCTCGGTGGCGGCGCGGCTGATGCCGCCCAGCGTATCGAAGTAGTGGTCGATCGTGGTGACGCCGAGTTCCACCGATTCGAGGTTCTGGTAGGTCATCTCGACCCGCGCGAAGGACGCCTTCAGCAGCGCCGCCTGTTCGCCGGTGCGGCCCTTGCGGTCCACCGCGAAGCACTTGCGGCGGGTATAGGCGGCGGCGAGTTCGCCCTCCTCCGACCAGGCGCCGGAATCGACCAGCATGTTGACGTTCGAGCCGTAGGCGCCGTCGGCATTGGAGAAGACGCGCAGCGCCGCGGTCTCGAAGTCGCAGCCGGTCTCCTCGGCATAGGCGAGCGCATGCTTGCGGACGAAGTTCTGCTCCAGCGGCTCGTCCGCCGAAGCGGCGAGGAAGGCCGCCTCGGCCAGCAGCTTGGACTGCAGCGGCAGCAGGTCGCGGAAGATGCCCGACAGGGTGATCAGCACGTCGATCCGCGGCCGGCCGAGAAGCTCCAGCGGCACGAGGTCGGCGCCGGCAAGCCGGCCGAACCCGTCATAACGCGGCGTCGCGCCCATCAGCGCCAGCGCCTGGGCGAGCGGGCTGCCCTCGCTCTTGAGGTTGTCGGTGCCCCACAGGACGATGGCGATCTTCTCCGGCAGCGCATGGCCGCCGGCGGCATGGCGGGAGAGGATGCGGTCCGCCTGGCGCCGGCCGTCGGCGACGGCGAAGGCGCTGGGAATGCGGAAGGGGTCGAAGCCGTGGACGTTGCGGCCGGTCGGCACGATCTGCGGCGAGCGCAGCAGGTCACCGCCCGCCACCGGCCGGATGAACCGCCCGTCGAGCGCCGCCAGCAAAGCCGTCAGCTCGGTGTCGCAGCGCAGATCGGTATCGAGCCGGATGAGCGAGGCGATCGTATCGGCCGCCAGGGCCGGCTCGGTGCCATCGCTCTTGAGGCAGGCGGCGAGCGCCGCGCCTTCGTCGCCGGCCGACAGCAGCGCCAACGCGGTACGATCGGGCTCCCTGCCGAGCGCCATCTCGGCGACCGCCGACAGCAGATCGAGCCGCTCGGCATCGGCGACGGTCTCGCCGACGACATGCAGGCCATGCGGGATCAGCGTCGTCTCCAGCTCGGCCACCGCCAGCCGCAGCGCCTCGACGTCGAAAGCCTCGGCCTGGCCGTCGTCGCCGACCTTCACAAGGTCGAGTTCGACCGCCTGCGCGCCGATCGTCTCGGCAAGGCCCATCCGCTCGGCGGCGGCATCGGGCGCCGTCTGGCGCCAGCGCTCGATCGTCGCCTTGAGGTCGACGAGGCCGCGATAGAGCCCGGCATGGGCCACCGGCGGCGTCAGGTGCGAGACCAGCGTCGCGGCGGCGCGGCGCTTGGCGATCGTGCCCTCCGACGGGTTGTTGGCAGCATAGAGATAGATGTTCGGCAGGTCCTGGATCAGCCGGTCCGGCCAGCAGGCCGAGGACAGGCCCACCTGCTTGCCGGGCATGAACTCCAGCGCGCCATGGGTGCCGAAATGCAGCACCGCGTCGGCGCGGAATTCCTCGCGCAGCCAGCGGTAATAGGCCGAGAAGGCGTGCGTCGGCGCGAAGCTCTTCTCGAACAGGAGCCGCATCGGGTCGCCCTCGTAGCCGAAGGCCGGCTGCACCCCGACGAAGACGTTGCCGAAGCCCTGGCCGAGCACGAAGATCGACGCGCCGTCCGATTGCTGGCGCCCCGGCGCCGGTCCCCACTGCGCCTCGATCTCGGCCAGATGCGGCTCACGCCGCACGTGGTCGTCGGCTCTGATGCGGGCATGGACGTTGGCCTGCGCCCCGTACTGCGCGGCATTGCCGAACAGGATCGAGTCGCGCAGCGCGTCGACGCCGGCCGGCAGCCTGACGTCGTAGCCGTCCGCCTTCAGCGCCTTCAGCGTGTTGAACAGCGACGCGAAGACCGACAGATAGGCGGCGGTGCCGACGCTGCCGGCATTCGGCGGGAAGTTGAAGATGGTGATGGCGATCCGCCGGTCCGCCTTGGGCCGGCGGCGGAGCGCGATCAGCTTGGCCACCCGGCGCGCCAGCATGTCGGCGCGGTCCGGCTCGGCGGTCATCGCGCGGTGCCCGTCGGAGCCGGGGATGACGGCGCGGCCGCCGAACAGCATCGTGCCGGTGGCCCCGTCGATCTCCGGAATCGCCACCATGATCGTCGATTCCACCGGTGTGAGCCCGGCGGGCGAGACACGCCATTCGTCCAGCGACTGGAACTCGACGGCCTGGGCCGAGATGAACGGCACGTCGAGCCCGGCCAGCGCTTCCTCGGCCGCCCGCGCGTCGTTGTAGGCCGGGCCGCCGACCAGCGAGAAGCCGGTCAGCGACACCATCGCGTCGATGGTCGGCTTGCCGTCGCGCTTGAAATAGGCGTCGATGGCGGGACGCGAATCCAGCCCGCTGGCATAGGCCGCGATGACCCGCAGCCCGCGCGCCTCCAGCGCCGCGATCACCCCGTCATAGTGGCCGGTGTCGCCGGATAGGACGTAGGAGCGCATCACCAGGAGGCCGACCGTTCCCGCCTCGCCCTCCGAGGGCGGCAGGCTCTGCAGCCGCACCGCCATGCGGTCGCGCAGCCGCGGATGGTAGAGGCCGACATCCGGATAGACATGCGGCTCGCCCGGGCACACCCGGTCGCGCAGCACGGCACGCGGCCCGCTGGCATAGCGGCTGACGAGGTAGCGGACCATGTTGGCGATGTTCTCGTCCGATCCCGCCAGCCAGTATTGCAGCATCAGGAAATAGGCCCGCACATCTTGGGCGGTGCCGGGGATGAAGCGGAGGATCTTGGGCAGCCGGCGCAGCATCGCCATCTGCCGGGCGCCGGACCCCTCTCCCTTGGTCTTGCGGGCCCCGCGCAGCCGCTTGAGCAGCGACATCGCGCCGCCGCTCCGGGCGCTCATGTCGAAGCGGCCGAGCCGCGTCAGCCGGACGATTTCGGCGCCGGACATGGCGCAGACCATGGCGTCGCAATGGTCGCGGCGGGCCTGCAGCGCCGGCAGCACCGGCAGGATGTGGTCTTCCAGGAACAGCATGCCGGCAAAGACGATGTCGGCGGCGGCGATATCGGCGAGGCAGCGGCCGAGGGCTGCCGGATCGCGGTTCCAGTCGGTGGCGGCGTGGACCGCGAGCTCCAGCCCCGGCAGTTCCCGCCGCAGCTTCTGCCGCGCCGCCGCCACGGCCCCGGCGACGTGCCCGTCGAGCGTCACGATGACCATGCGGATGGCGACGTCGCCGCCGCGCGCCGCAGCCGGGTCAGCGGCTGAAATGGGCTTTGGCGTCATAGAGCGTCTCCACGGTGATCTCTGACAGACCACGCTCGGCTGCGAAGCGTTCGGTGTTGCGGCGGGCCTTCCCGCGCACGAAGAAGGGGATCTTGCGAAGTTCGGCCTCGGCATCCGCGCCCCAGCCGGCGGCTTCCAGCGTCGCCGCCGCTGCCTGCGCCGCGGCCGGCGCGACGGGCTCGACCCGTTCGCCGGCGCCGAGATGCGACGGGCGCGCCGCGTCGTTGAACTCGAAATCGTCGCGGAACATGCCGAGCAGGTGCTCCTCGAGCCCCATGACCAGCGGATGCACGAAAGTGTCCCAGAGGACGTTGGCGCCCTCGAAGCCCATCTGCGGCGAATGGCGGGCCGGATAGTCCTGGACATGGACCGGCGCCGAGATGACCGCGCAGCCGATGCCCAGCCGCTTGGCGATGTGGCGCTCCATCTGCGTGCCGAGCACGAGCTCGGGCTGCAGCGCCGCGATCGCCTCCTCGACCTCGAGATAGTCGTCGGTGATCAGCGCCGTCAGCCCGTGCGCCTCGGCGACCGCCCTCACCTCGCGCGCGAACTCGCGCGAGTAGGTGCCCAGTCCGACGAGGGTGAAGCCGAATTCCTCGGTCGCCATCCGGGCCGCGGCCATGGCATGTGTCGCGTCCCCGAAGACGAAGACGCGCTTGCCGGTGAGGTAGCTGGAATCGACCGAGCGCGAGAACCACGGCAGCCGGGTGTCGGCGAGCGGCGCCCCGGCGGCAATGCCGGCCAGCTGGCGGATCTCGGCGATGAACTCGCGTGTCGCGCCGACGCCAATCGGTACGACCGTGGTGAATTCCTGGCCGAAGGTCCGCTTCAGCCATTTTGCGGCGACGCCGGCGATCTCCGGATAGAGGACGACGTTGAAATCCGCCTCGCCGAGCCTGGCGAGGTCCGCCGGCGTCGCGCCGAGCGGCGCCACCACCCCGACATCGACGCCGAGGGAGGCAAGCAAGGCGCGGATCTCGGCGAGATCGTCGCGATGCCGGAAGCCGAGCGCCGTCGGCCCGAGGATGTTGCAGAGCGGTCGCTGGCGCGCCGGGCGATCCGCCGAGGCCGATCCCTCTTCCGGCGCCGGCGCGGCGAGCGTGCGGACCAGCTGGTAAAAGGTCTCCGCCGCGCCCCAGTTCTCCTTGCGCTGGTAGGACGGCAGCTCGAGCGCGATCACCGGCACCGGCAGGCCGGCCGCCTTGGCGAGACCGCCCGGATCGTCCTGGATCAGCTCGGCCGTGCAGGAGGCGCCGACCAGCATCGCCTCGGGGCGGAAGCGCTCATAGGCGTCGGCCAGCGTCTGCTGGAACAGCGCCGCGGTGTCGGAGCCGAGGTCGCGGGCCTCGAAGGTCGTGTAGGTGACCGGCGGGCGCCTGTCGCGGCGCTCGATCATCGTGAACAGCAGGTCGGCATAGGTGTCGCCCTGCGGCGCGTGCAGGACGTAGTGGACGCCCTCCATCGCGGTGGCGATGCGCATCGCCCCGACATGCGGCGGTCCCTCGTAGGTCCAGACGGTGAGTTGCATCGCCGCCTCCCTCAGACCCGCAGCCGCGTCTGCCGATCGAACGGCCGGGCGAACAAGGCGGCGAGATCGCCGGCCTGCTCGTAGCCCTGGATCGGCGTGAACAGCAGTTCGATCGACCATTTGGTCGTCAGCCCCTCCGCCTCGAGCGGATTGGCGAGACCCAGGCCGCAGACCGTGAGGTCGGGGCGCTCGGCCCGCGCCCGGTCGAGCTGCCGGTCGACATCCTGGCCCTCCGACAGGAGGACGTCCTCCGGCAGCAGCGCAAGTTCCTCGGCCAGATGCTGGCGATGCAGATAAGGCGTGCCGATCTCGGTGAGGCGCATGCCCAGCTCGCGCGACAGCATCCGGGCGAGCGGGATTTCCAGCTGCGAGTCGGGGAAGAAGAAGATCCGCCGGCCTTCGAGGCTGCCCCGATGGGCGGCGAGCGCTTGCCGGGCTCGTGCCTCGGCGGCGGCCGTCGCCGAGCGGAAGCGCATCGGGTCGACGCCGAACGCATCGGCACCCGCCTTCAGCCATTTCGTCGTGCCCTCGGCGCCCATCGGGAACGGCGCCGGCAGATGCATCGCGCCGCGCTCGTCGAGCGCGCGGGCGGTTTCGCCGAGAAACGGCTGGGCGAGAAGATAGCGCGTCCCCGGCCCGACCGGCGGCAGGTCGCGCGACTGGCGGGGCGGCAGGAACCGCACGTCGTCGAGGCCCATCGCGGCGAACAGCCGGGCGAACTGGTCCTCGACCACGTCGGCGAGTGCGCCGACGACGAGGAGCTGCGGCGTCGTGGTCGCGGCCGGCAGCTCGGGCACCAGCGCGGCCAGGCAGCGGTCCTCGCCCTGCGTGAAGGTCGTCTCGATGCCGGAGCCGGAATAGTTGAGGATCCTCAGGTCCGGCGCGTATCGGCGCGACAGGCGGGCGGCCGCGCGCGACAGGTCGAGCTTGATCACCTCGGACGGGCACGACCCGACGAGGAACAGCATCTTGATGTCCGGCCGGCGCTCGACCAGCCGAGAGACGATGCGGTCAAGCTCCTCGTTGGCGTCGGCGAGGCCCGCAAGGTCGCGCTCTTCCATGACGGCGGTGGCGAAGCGCGGCTCGGCGAAGATCATCACGCCGGCGGCGGACTGGATGAGATGGGCGCAGGTGCGCGAGCCGACGACCAGGAAGAACGCGTCCTGGATCTTGCGGTGCAGCCAGACGATGCCCGTCAGCCCGCAGAACACCTCGCGCTGCCCGCGCTCCCGCAATACCGGGCGATCGGCACAGCCGGCGACGGAGTCCGCCCGGGCAGCGGGATGCACCACGGCGGTCATGGCGTCACCGCCCGGAGCGCCGGCCGCCCCAGCCGCGCCGCGCGCAGCTTCAGGAGGAATTGAGTCGCATTGACCGCGTAGGCCGCATAGGCGGCGAGCGCCACGGCCAGTTGCTCGGTCAGCGTACCCGAGCCGGACAGCAGCATCGCCAGGTACAGCGTGTGCAGCGCCAGCACGAGCATCGAGACGACGTCTTCCCAGAAGAACGCCGGTGCAAAGAGATAGCGGCCGAACACCGCCTTCTCCCAGATCGAGCCGGTGATCATGATGGCGTAGAGGACCAGCGTCTTGACCACGACCGAGGCGGCGGCGGCCGACGCGCCCTCGCCGGTGGCGAGGCACCGCAGCACCAGCCCCAGGCTGACCAGGAAGACCAGGAACTGCAGCGGCGCGAGGATGCCCTGGACGAGGGTCCAGACGGAGGCGTCGCGCCTTGCCCGCTCGGCCTCCGTGTAAAGCGCGCCGGACCTGGAGGGAGCCGATGGCGTCTCAAAACGGGCACTGGGCTGAGGCTGCTGCATGAGGGAAGTCTGCGGTGCCCGCCCTCAATGTGTCAAGTAAAATTGACGCTCAAAAAACTTTACACCGAGCTGTCATCCGGACGTTGCAATCGCCGGCGGATTGAGGGACATTTGACGGGAGGAAAGAACAAAAGCATCGGTGGGCACCGGAATTCAGGCAACCCTCCGGCATTCGAAGTAATCCAACATGCCGGAGGGAGGGACCGATGGCTGGCAGTCTGCGTGAGAATGGGCTGGGCCGCGCTCACGCTGCGACGCCATCCCGCCCTCGATATGCGTCCAGTCCGGTTGACACTCCTGCCGCTTCCGGCCCGCTCGCGGGCCGACCCTTGTCGCCGCCGGAGAGCGGATGGGAGCACCGCCTCGCGCAGGCGATCGTGTCGATCGTCATCCCGCGCCTCTACGATGCGCACGACATGCCTCGCGCCACCTCGGCGGCAGTCGAAACGCTTCGGCGACGGGCGCATGCCGACCGCTTTCTCGGCCTCGTGCTTTCCGACCGCCACGAGGCGCAGTGGGAGTATCTCGTCGGGCTGGTCGAGGAAGGGCTCGATCTCGACGCGATCTTTCTCAACGTCATGGCGCCGACGATCCGGCAGATCGGGGTTCTCTGGGAGGAGGACCGGCTGAGCTTCGTCGACGTCACCACCAAGTCGGCGCACCTGCAGCAGCTGATGCGCCGCCTGGCGAGCGAACTCGCCCTGGCCACCCCCCGGACCACGCGGCGCCTGCTGCTGGCACCGGTTCCCGGCGAGCAGCACACGTTCGGCCTGTTCGTCCTGGCGGAAATGTTCCTGCGGGCGGGCTGGGCGACGCTGGTCGAGCCCGCCGCCACATGGGAAGAGCTGCACCACGACGTCTCGACCCAGCAGTTCGATGCGATCGGCCTCAGCGTCGGCAGCGAGCGGATGCTCGTCGGCATCGGCGAATCCGTGGCGTCGCTGCGTGCCGCCGCCCTGTCTGCCGACTTGCGGGTGTTTCTGGGCGGCTGGGCTTTCCAGGCGACGCAGGAGCCGCTAGAGCGCTACGGCGCGGATCTGGTGGAGACGGATGCGCTTGCAGCCATCGCAAAGGCGGATATTCTGTGCCCGCGCCGAGATTGCGCAGTGAGCGGTTGCCGGTCAATCCCGGAGGGACTTGGCATAGATAGCGGGTAATATGGGAATCAATTATTCCAATTCCGGCAGCGCCTTCTCGGACCCCGGACGTTCCTTCGCCAATCTGGAAGCAACGCTCGTCGCCAACATGGTGACGGCGTCGACCGACCTTGCGCTGCTGATCGACGGTAAGGGGGTCATCACCGACGTCGCGGTGCGCGACGCCGAACTGTTCGGCGACGTTCCCGCCAGCTGGATCGGCAAGGCTTTCGTCGACGTCGTGACAGTCGAGTGCCGCGCGAAGGTCGGGCGGATGCTGTCCGACCGCGAACCCGGCGAAGCCGCGCCCCGCCGCGAGATCAACCACCCGATGCCGAGCGGCCCGGACCTGCCGATCAGCTACGCGATGCTGTCGCTGACCCGGGACGACGCGCGCCTCGCGCTCGGCAGGGACATGCGGACGATCTCGATCCTGCAGCAGAAGCTGGTCGAGACGCAGCTGGCGATCGAGAGCGACTATGCCCGCCTGCAGAACGCCGAATCCCAGTATCGCGTCTTCTTCGACACCTCTTCCGACGCCATCGTCATTGCCGATGCGGCGAGCGGCAAGATCCTCGAGGCGAACTCGGCGGCGCGGCGATTGCTGGAGAGCGACGGCCGCCAGGTCGCCGGCGCCGCGATCGAGTCGCTGTTTGCCGAGCGCAGCATCCGCGACCTCGACCGGCTCGTCGCCGCTGCCCGCGCCTCCGGCGACATTGAGGCCGCCGACCTTGCCCTGCGCGACGACGACAGCGCCACCGCAATCTCAGCCCGCTTCTATCGCCAGCATGGCGCGACGCGCCTGGCCATCCGCTTCGGGCGCACCGGCGCCGACAGCCTGTCGCCGGGCGCCCATGACCTGATCGCCAAGGCCGGACGCGAACTGCCGGACGCGATCGTGGTCGTCGACAACGACCTGAAGATCGTCGCGGCGAACGAGAGTTTCCTCGATCTCGCGGAAATCGCCACCGGGCGCCAGGCGGCGGGCAAGCCGCTGGGCGACATCGTCGGCCGGCGCGGCGTCGAGATGGCGGTGGTGAAGACCGCCGTCGACGCCGAGGGCGTCGTCCGCAGCTTTGGCACCGTGCTGCACACCCAGCACGGCGGCACGGTGGACGTGGAGCTCAGCGGTTCGGTGCTGAAGGAGGGCGGGCAGCAGTTCTACGGCTTCTCGCTGCGCCGGACGGCGCGCGCTGCACAGCTGGTATCGGCGGCCCAGCCGCTGCGGTCGGCCAACGACATGACCGGCCTGGTCGGCCGGGTGCCGCTGCGCGAGATCGTCCGCGAGACCGCCGACATCATCGAGCAGCTGTGCATCGAGGCGGCCCTCGACCTGACCCGCAACAACCGCGCCTCGGCCGCCGAGATGCTGGGGCTCAGCCGCCAGAGTCTGTACTCCAAGCTGCGGCGCTACGGCATCGGCGACCCGGCGCCCGACCCGGGCGAGGATGCCCCCGGCTAACGCGCAACACCCGCCTGTCGCCGACTGAACATCTCGATTGACACTTTTGCCGTGATCGAAGCGGGAGTGTGTCAAGTCTGATTGACACATGGTCCTGCCCCGCATAGCGTCGGTGCATGAGCCGCATCACTCTCGACGCTCCCCGGCAGACGCGTCCCACCGCCTCGGCGGCGCTTGAGCTGCTGAAGCCGATTACCTGGTTCGCCCCGATGTGGGCCTTCGGCTGCGGCGCCATCTCGGCGCGCTCGTCGGCGGGGGCCGACAGTTCGGCATTCTGGGTGGTCGTCGCCGGGATCGTCCTGTCCGGCCCGCTGCTCTGCGGCGCCAGCCAGGCGGTCAACGACTGGTTCGACCGGCACGTCGACGCCATCAACGAGCCGCAGCGGCCGATCCCCTCCGGCCGCATGCCGGGTCGTTCGGCCCTCCATCTCGCCATCGCCTGGACCCTGCTGTCGCTCGCCGTCGCAGCCATGCTCGGTTCCTGGGTACTGGCGGCGGCGATTGCCGGCTGCGCCCTCGCCTGGGCCTACAGCGCCCCGCCCTTCCGCCTCAAGCGCAACGGCTGGTGGGGCAACGCCGCCGTTGCCATCGCCTATGAAGGACTCGCCTGGTTCACCGGCGCGGCCGTGGTGGCGGGCGGCCTGCCCGACGGACGGATCATCCTGCTCGCCGCCCTCTACAGCATCGGCGCGCACGGGATCATGACCCTCAACGACTTCAAGTCGGTCGAAGGCGATACGGCGCTCGGCGTCCGCACCCTGCCGGTCCAGTACGGCGTGACCACCGCGGCGATCCTCGCCTGCGTCGTCATGCTGCTGCCGCAGCTGCTGGTCGTCGCGCTTCTCCTTGTCTGGTCGGCGGGGTTCTATGCCCTGGCCGTCGCCGGGCTGGTCGCCGCCCAGCTGGTGCTGATGCGCCGGCTGCTCGCGGCACCCCGCCTGCGGGCCCCTTGGTACAACGCCACCGGGACCAGCCTCTACGTCGCCGGCATGATGGTCTCGGCCTTCGCCGTCAGCAGCGTGATCGGAGGCTGACGCGATGCCGGCGGGACTGTCCTGGCTGCAGATCGTCCGCCTCGCTCTGGTCCAGACGGCCCTCGGCGCCATGGTCGTGCTGACCACCGCGACGATGAACCGGGTGATGGTGGTGGAACTGGCACTGCCGGCGATGCTGCCCGGCGCGCTGGTGGCGCTGCACTATGCCGTCCAGATGCTCCGCCCCCGCTTCGGCCACGGCGCCGATGGCGGCCGGCGGCGCACTCCCTGGATCATCGGCGGCATGGCGGTACTGGCGGTGGGCACGGTGGGAGCCGCCACCGCGACAGCGCTGATGTCGGTCTCGCCGGCCGCCGGGGCGATCGCTGCGGCTTTCGCCTTCCTGCTGATCGGCGCCGGGGTCGGCGCCGCCGGGACCAATCTCCTGACCCTCGTCGCGACCAGCGTCGCGCCCGCCCGGCGCGCACCCGCGGCGACGCTGATCTGGATCATGATGATCGCCGGCTTTGCCGTGACCACCGGCCTCGCCGGCAGTTTCCTCGATCCGTACTCGTCGCTGCGGCTCGTCGTCGTGACGGCGGTCGTCGCCGCAACGGCGATGCTTCTCGCGGTCGTCGCGGTGCGCGGGATCGAGCCAGCCAGGCCCGCCCGGGCGCCCGAACCCCAGGTGCGGCCGGACTTTCGCACGGCATTCGCCGAAGTCTGGCAGGAGCGGCAGACCCGACGCTTCACCATCTTCGTCTTCATCTCGATGCTCGCCTACAGCGCCCAGGACCTCGTCCTCGAGCCTTTCGCGGGCCTCGTCTTCGCGATGACGCCCGGCGAGACGACGCAATTGTCCAGCGTCCAGCACGGCGGCGTCGTCGTCGGCATGGTGCTGGTCGCCCTCGCCGGTGCCTGGCTCTCCCGCCGCTTCCCCGGACTGCTGCGCGGCTTCTGCGTGCTCGGCTGCGTCGGCTCCGCCGCCAGCCTGGCGATGCTCGCCGCCGGCAGTGCTGCGCCAGGCGGCTTGGCGCTGCGCGAGACGGTGTTCGCGCTCGGCGTCTGCAACGGCGTCTTCGCGGTGGCGGCGATCGGGTCGATGATGGCGCTCGCCGGCAACGGCAGGAACGCCCGGGAAGGCGTGCGGATGGGCCTCTGGGGCGCGGCGCAGGCGATCGCCTTCGGTGCCGGCGGCTTTGCCGGCACCGCCCTCGTCGATGCCGCAGCCGCGCTGGTCGGCCGGGCCGACGCTGCCTACGGCATCGTCTTCGGCCTCGAGGCGGCGCTGTTCCTGGTCTCGGCAGCCCTTGCCCTCGGCGCCATCGCGGTACCCGGGACCAGCACCGTCACGCCGCGGTCGGGCAGCCGCAACGACCGGGCCGTGCCCGCATGAACCAGGGGAGCGACGGCATGGACAGCGTGGATGTGGTGGTGGTGGGCGGCGGCCCGGCGGGCGCAACCGCCGCTGAGATGCTCGCGCGGGCCGGCAGGTCCGTCGTGCTGCTCGATCGCGACGGGCGGATCAAGCCGTGCGGCGGTGCCATCCCGCCACGGCTGGTCAGCGATTTCGACATCCCATCCGAGCTCATCGTCGCGCGCATCGGCTCGGCCCGGATGATCGCGCCGTCGGAACGGCGCGTGCCGATGCCGATCGAGGGCGGCGGCTATGTCGGCATGGTCGACCGCGAGCATTTCGACGAATGGCTGCGGGTACGCGCCGCCGCCGCCGGCGCGCGGCGGGTCACCGGCACCTTCGAGCGGATCGAGCGGGACGCCGATGGCGGCGCCGTCGTGCGCTACCGCCTGCGCGGCGCCGCGCGGGACGCGGCGCCCGGCGCCGTCGCGGCGCGGCTGGTGATCGGCGCCGACGGCGCGCGCTCCGCCGTCGGCCGGCAGGCCATCAGGGGCGCCGACCGGATGCCCTTCGTCTTCGCCTATCACGAGATCGTCCGGTCCCCGGCCGCAGCGGCGGCCGATTTCGACCCCCGCCGCTGCGACGTCTACTACCAGGGCACGATCTCGCCGGACTTCTACGGCTGGGTGTTTCCGCACGGGGCGACGACCAGCATCGGCACCGGCAGCGCCGAGAAGGGCTACGGGCTGCGCCCAGCCGTCGCCCGGCTCAGAGCTGCCGCGGGTCTCGACAACGTCGAGACGATCCGCCGCGAGGGCGCCCCGATCCCGCTGAAGCCGCTGAAGCGATGGGACAACGGCCGCGACGTCGTACTGGCCGGCGACGCCGCCGGGGTCGTGGCGCCGGCCTCCGGCGAAGGCATCTATTACGCCATGATCAGCGCCCGGATGGTTGCCGAGGCCGGGCTGGCCTTCCTCGCCACCGGCGAGCCGAAGGCACTGGCGGCGGCACGCAAGGCCTTCATGCGCGAGCACGGCCGGGTGTTCTGGATACTCGGCATCATGCAGACCTTCTGGTACCGCTCGGACCGGCAGCGCGAACGCTTCGTCGCGATCTGCCGCGACAAGGACGTGCAGCGCCTGACCTGGGAGGCCTACATGAACAAGAAGCTGGTGCGGGCCCGTCCCGCCGCGCATGCCCGAATCTTCTTCAAGGACCTGGCGCACCTGCTTCGCCTGGTCTCGCCCTGACCGCCCGGCGCCGCGAGACCCTGCCGCAACGGCGGCGCGAAGGCTGACCCGCCGACAGCTGGCCCGACCGCCGCGCATCCCGCGCAGACCTTCCGGTATTCGACATGCCGCGGCCATCGCGCGCCGCGCTTCTACCGGCCGATCACGATATTGTAATAAAGCGGCGGCTGTCTGTAGTCATACGCGCATAGGACAGCAATTACTGAAATCTGCAGGGTTGCCGCAACTTGCCGCGCAAGCGGGAGGGATGACAGTATACGGCAGAATTCTGGATTCTATTGGCCCCGCAGGCCAGTATCCCTTCTGTCGCGAACTCACTGATCCCATGTGGAAGCCACAACTAGAGAACGGCGACGTCCGTTACCGGCAGATCGTCGACCAGCTGGTCAGCGACATCGTGGCGGGCACGCTCCGGCCGGGCGACCGCCTGCCGGCGCAGCGCGAGCTGGCGACCGCGCTCAACGTCAAGCTCTCCACCGTCAGCCGCGCCTATCAGGAAGCGGCCCGCCAGCGGCTTGTCGGCGGGGAGGTCGGGCGTGGCACCTATGTCCTGGGCTCCGGCGCCGAGGCTCCGGTCTTCGCCTCGCAGCTGCCGGCGCCGCCGGTCTACGATCTCTCCACCACGGTGCCCGCCGCCCCGCCGGGCGACGATGCCCTGGCGGCGGCGCTGGCCGCTCTGACGCCGCGCGATCATGCGGACCTTGCCGGTTATCCGCCGCCGCGCCTGGTCGAACGCACCCGCCGTGCCATCGCGGACTGGCTGGCGTGGCGCGGCATGGAGCGGCAACCGAAGGTCATCGTCCCGTGCGCCGGCGCCCACGCGGCGCTGCAGGCGCTGCTGCTGGAGAAGACCCGGCCCGGCGATCCGATCCTCGTGGAATCGTTCACATTTCCGGGAATCAAGATCCTCGCCCGGCAGCTGCGCCTGCGTCTTGTCCCGGTCGAGCAGGATGGCGAGGGGGTGACGCCGGCCGGGCTCGAGGCCGCGGCCGGCGGCTCCGCCGCGCGGATCGCCATCCTCGTCCCCACCCTGCAGAACCCCACCGGTGCGGTGATGAGCGAACAGCGGCGGCGAGCGGTCGCGGCCGTGGCGGCGCGCCACGACCTCACTGTCGTCGAGGACGACGTCTACGGGCCGCTGGGCGACCTGCCGCCGCTGTCGCGCGACCTCGGCCCCCGGGGCGTCATCGTCTCGGGCCTGTCGCAGTCGGTGCTGCCGGGACTGCGATTCGGGTTCGTCGCCGGGGACGACGGCAGCCTCGGGAAGCTCCAGGAAAACCTGCATCTGACGACGTGGCTCATGGCGCCGTTCTCGATGCTGATCGGCTCGAATTGGATCGACAGCGGCTTTGCCCGCCAGCGGGTCGAATGGCAGCGGACCGAGATCGCTGCTCGCTGGCGCCAGATGCTCGCCGCGCTGGGTCCGAGCGACCAGCCGCCGGCGCCGCATGCCTGGCTGCGCGTTGATGACGACCCGGAGGCGGTGGTCGGCCGGTGCCGGGCAGCTGGCGTCGGCGTGGTGTCCGCCAGCACCTTCGCGGCCGGGCGGCGATCCGCGGCGCGAATCCGAATCTGCCTGACCGCCCCGGCCACCCGGAACGATCTCGGCGAGGCCCTTCGCATCCTGGCCGGCCTCGGGATCCGCACCTGAACGAGGCGCGCCCGTCCGATCCTGCCTTCGAGGACCGCAATCGCGCCACCAGGCTGCGCATTGAAGCGGCAATCTGCAACCCGTCCTTTCGAAAGGCTTGCTTTTCCGGCCCCCGGCTTTCTCTTTAGGAGGGTACGAACGAGCTGGAGGGCCACGGTGAAGCCATTCGATGACATGCTGCTGGCTGACGGAACGGTCCGTCAGCCCTATCAACGCTTCCACGAATGGTTCTGCGCCCAGAATACAGAGGAACTCGGCGCCAAGGCGCACGAGGCGGAAGAGTTCTTCCGCCGCACCGGCATCACCTTCAACGTCTACGGCGACGAGGAAGCGGCCGAGCGCCTGATCCCCTTTGATCTCGTGCCGCGAATCATCGCCAAGGCCGAGTGGGACCGTCTGGCCGAGGGCATCGAACAGCGGGTCCAGGCGCTCAACGCGTTCCTCGACGACATCTACCACGACCAGGAGATCGTGAAGGCCGGCAAGCTGCCGCTGAGCCTGATCACCGGCAACGAGGCCTATTTGCCCGAGATGGAGGGGTTCCGGCCGCCCGGCGGCGTCTATACCCACATCATCGGCACCGACATCGTCCAGGTCGCCGAGAACGAGTTCTACGTGCTCGAGGACAATGCCCGCACGCCCTCCGGCGTCTCGTACATGATCGAGAACCGCGAGACGATGATGCAGATGTTTCCCGAGCTGTTCGCGCAGAACCGCGTGCGGCCGGTGGAGACCTATCCGCACCATCTGCGCCGCTCGCTGGCGGCGGTGGCGCCGCCGGCCTGCAAGGGCAAGCCGGTCGTCGCCGTGCTCACTCCCGGCATCCACAACTCGGCCTATTACGAGCACGCCTTCCTTGCCGACCAGATGGGCGTCGAGCTGATCGAGGGCTCCGACGTCCGCGAGATCGACGGCCGCATCCAGATGCGCACCACCGAGGGCTACACCCCGATCGACGTGCTCTATCGCCGGGTCGACGACGCCTATCTCGACCCGAAGGCGTTCCGGCCGGATTCGGTACTCGGCATCCCCGGCATCATGGAAGTCTACCGCAACGGCGGCATTACCATCGCCAACGCACCGGGGACCGGCATTGCCGACGACAAGGCGATCTACTCCTACATGCCGGAGATCGTCGAGTTCTACACCGGCCGCAAGGCGCTGCTGGAGAACGTGCCGACCTGGCGCTGCGCCGACGCGGAGAGCCTCGCCTACGTGCTCGAGCACCTGCCGGAGCTCGTCGTGAAGGAAGTGCACGGATCGGGCGGCTACGGCATGCTGGTCGGGCCGGCGTCCACCAAGGCCGAATGCGCCGAATTCGCCGCCAAGCTCCGCGAACGGCCCGGCAACTACATCGCCCAGCCGACGCTGGCGCTCTCTACCGTGCCGATCCTGACCGACAAGGGGCTGGCGCCGCGCCATGTCGACCTGCGGCCCTTCGTGCTGGTCTCCGACACGATCCACATCATCCCGGGCGGGCTTACGCGCGTCGCCCTGAAGGAAGGCTCGCTGGTGGTGAACTCCAGCCAGGGCGGCGGCACCAAGGACACCTGGGTCCTGCGGGACTGACGACGACCCGATGACCGCGCCGATCCACCATCCCATCCTGCTGAGGCTCTAGATCATGGCTCTACTCGGACGCACCGCCAACGGGCTGTTCTGGATGTTCCGCTACATCGAGCGCGCCGACAACATGGCGCGCCTGGTGGAAGCGGGCCTGCGCATCTCGCTGACCAATCTCTCCGCCGAGCCCGACGAGTGGCAGTCGGTGCTGGTCTCGGCCGGCGTCGAGAACGCCTATCTCAGGAAGTACGACGACTTCGAGGCCGCCTCGGTGATCGACTTCCTGGTACGCGACCGCGACAATCCGTCGAGCATCCGCTCGTGCTTCGATACGGCACGGAGCAATGGCCGCATGGTGCGGACCGCCCTCACCCGTGATCTCTGGGAGACCCTCAACGAGAGCTGGCTGATCGTGAAGCAGCGACTCGCCGCGCCGGTCAGCCAGCGCGAATTGCCGGCCGTGCTCGACATGGTCAAGCGCCAGTCGGCGCTGATCCGCGGCGCCTTCTACGGCACCATGCTGCGCAACGAGATCTTCGATTTCTGCAATGCCGGTTCCTTCGTGGAACGCGCCGACAACACCGCGCGCATCCTCGACGTGAAATACTGGGTGCTGCTGCCCGGACACTCCTCGGTCGGCTCGGCGCTCGACAATTTCCACTGGATCTCGATCCTGCGCTCGGTATCGGCGCATCGCTCCTACGCTTGGGAGTACAACAACGACTACCAGGCGGCGAGCATCGTCGACTTCCTGATGCTCAACCGGCGGATGCCGCGCTCCCTCGCCTATTGCTACAAGGCGCTGGAGGAGAGCCTGACCTACCTCAACCGCAACCACGAATCCCATCATCCGTGCCACCTGACCGCGGCCAATCTCAACCGGCGCTTCGCCGAGACCTCGGTGCAGGAGATCATCGACGGCGGGCTGCACGAGTTCCTCGAAAACTTCATCGTCGAGAACAACCGTCTCGCCGTGGAGATCGCCGAGAGCTACCGCTTCTACCCCTGAGCGACGGCCGGTCGGCAGGGAGAGCCGCCCGGCCCCGGGGCAAATCGTCCGCAATGGCGCGAAGATTGCGTGAATCGGCGCGCCAGCGATTGCGGCTTCTGCTGCGTCAGCTAATGATCCGCGGTGCGCGAAGCGGCGAGTCCGGCGCGATTCGGGGGTTTCGAAATCAGATGACGTACTGCGTCGGTCTCTCCGTGGACCAGGGCCTGGTCTTCATGTCCGACAGCCGCACCAATGCCGGTGTCGACAATATCTCGGTCGTGTCGAAGATGAAGGTCTGGGAAGTGCCGGGCGAGCGCTTCCTGTGCCTGCTCAGCGCCGGCAATCTCGCGACCACCCAGGCGACGATCTCGCTGCTCGACGAGCGGGGCCTCGCACCGGCGGAGCGCAACCCATCGATCCTTACCCAGCCGTCGATGTTCCAGACCGCCAAGCTGGTCGGTGAGACCGTCAAGGAGGTGATCTCCTACACCACCCCCGCCGGCCAGTCGGCCGACGCGATGTTCTCCGGCTCGTTCATTCTCGGCGGCCAGATCAAGGGCGGCAAGCCGCGGATCTTCCTGATCTATCCGCAGGGCAACTTCATCGAGGCCGGCGCCGACAACCCGTTCTTCCAGATCGGCGAGCACAAATACGGCCGGCCGATCATCATCCGGACCTACGATCCGAAGATGTCGCTGGAGGATTGCGCCAAGCTGCTGCTGGTCTCCTTCGATTCCACCATTCGCTCCAACCTGTCCGTCGGCCTGCCGATCGACATGCAGTTCTACGAGGCGGACAGCCTGACCGCCGGCTACAAGCGCCGCTTCGACAAGACCGACCCCTATTACCAGACGATCTCGGAAGGCTGGTCCGACGCGCTGAAGAGCGCCTTCGACGCGCTGCCGCCGTTCCAGCGCTGAAGCCTGCCGGGCCGCCAGAAGGAGACAGCGCCATGACGACGTCCGTCCTGCGCACCCTCGCCGATCTCGAAGCCGTCTACGGCGAGCCGTCGCGAGGTTCGCTGGCGAAGGAGATCGACCACCTCTCGCCGCACTACCGGGCCTTCGTCGAGCACGCACCTTTCGTACTCGTCGCAAGCGCCGGTCCCGGCGGCCTCGACTGCTCGCCGCGCGGCGACGCCCCCGGCTTCGTCAGCGTCGCCGACGCACGGACGCTGCTGCTGCCCGACCGGCGCGGCAACAACCGCGTCGACACGCTGCGCAACGTCATCGCCGATCCCCGCATCGCCCTGCTGTTCCTGGTGCCGGGCGTCGGGGAGACGCTGCGGGTCAACGGCACGGCGGAGATCGATGTCGATCCCGCCCTGCTCGCCAGCTTCGCCGTCGACGGCAAGGCACCCCGGTCCGTGCTGCGGGTGCATGTCGAGCGGGTATATTTCCAGTGCCAGAAGGCCCTCGCCCGCTCCCGCCTCTGGGAGCCGGACAGCCGGATCGAGCGCAGCCGGCTGCCGAGCGCCGGCGAGATCCTCGCCGCGCTCGACCGCGAGGTGGACGCGGCCGCCTACGATGCCGCCTATCCCGAGCGGATGCGCCAGACCATCTACTGAGCCCGGCGGCAGGCCTGGTCCGGCGAGGGCGAGGCGCTCAAGGCTCGCGCCGCAGTCCCTTCGCCGCCAGCTCGTCCAGATAGGTCTGCCAGCGCTGGGTCGAATCACGGGCGAGCTCGGCGAGATAGCTCCAGGAGTAGATGCCGCTGTCGTGGCGGTCGTCGAACACGATGCGCACCGCGTAACGCCCGATCGGCCTGACGTCGGTGATCCGCACGTCGCGCTTGCCGCCGATCGTCTTGCGCTGTTCCGGCGAATGGCCCTGCACCTCCGCCGACGGCGACATCACCCGCAGCATCTCGGCCGATAGCTCGTCCCTTGTGCCGCCCGGCTGCACCAGGATGAGCGTCTGGCGGTCGGGGCTGACCCGGATTTCCTCGGGCGGTACGGAAGTGTTCATCGCGGATGCGGTCCTGTCTTCATGTGTCGTCGGTACCCGGGCGGGTCTCGGCATTGTGCGCCGGCGACTGCGTTTAGCGGCTTGACCCGGCGTGGCGGGACTTCCACATTCCGGCCGATGGATATCACCCGCCTTCTCGACCCCGCCGCGCAGCTCCCTTACGGATCGGAGATGATCGATCCGTTCGGTCGCAGTATCACCTATCTGCGGGTCTCGGTCACCGACCGCTGCGATTTCCGCTGTGTCTACTGCATGGCCGAGGACATGACGTTCCTGCCGAAGCGCGACCTCCTGACGCTCGAGGAACTCGACCGGCTGGCCAGCTGCTTCGTCGAGAAGGGCGTCAAACGGCTGCGGCTCACCGGCGGCGAGCCGCTGGTGCGCAAGAACATCATGCACCTGATCCGCTCGCTGTCGCGGCATCTGCAGACCGGTGCGCTGGAAGAGCTGACGCTGACCACCAACGGCTCGCAGCTGGCGCGCTTCGCGCCGGAACTCGCCGATTGCGGCGTGAGGCGCCTCAACGTCTCGCTGGATACGCTCGACCCGGACAAGTTCCGCCAGATCACTCGCTGGGGCGAGCTCGACAAGGTCGTGGCCGGCATAAGGGCGGCGCAGGCGGCGGGGATCCGCGTCAAGCTCAACGCCGTCGCGCTCAAGGGCTTCAACGACGGCGAAATCCCCTCGATGATCGAGTGGGCGCATGGCGAGGGCATGGACCTCACCCTGATCGAGACCATGCCGATGGGCGAGATCGACGAGGACCGCACCGACCAGTACCTGCCGCTCAGCCAGGTCCGCGCCGAGCTCGCGGCACGCTGGACGCTGCGCGACATTCCCTACAAGACGGGCGGGCCGGCGCGCTACGTCGAGGTCGCAGAGACCGGCGGCCGCCTCGGCTTCATCACCCCGATGAGCCACAATTTCTGCGAAAGCTGCAACCGCGTCCGGATCACCTGCACCGGCACGCTGTTCATGTGCCTCGGCCAGGAAGACGCCGCCGATCTGCGCGCGCCGCTGCGGGCCTCGGAAGGGAACGAATTGCTGTCGCATGCCATTGACGAGGCGATCGGCCGCAAGCCGAAGGGCCATGACTTCGTCATCGACCGCGCCACGCGGAAACCTTCGGTCTCACGGCACATGAGCGTGACCGGAGGATAGAACGGTGAGACTTCGACGACTTTCGCTGGCGGCGGCCGGACTGGCCTTCGCCTGCTCCCTCGCGTCGCCGGCGCTGGCCGAGGACGTGACCTACCGCAACGAACGCTTCGGCACGAGTGCCACCTTCCCGGCCGAGCTGTTTCCCGACCAGCTGCCCGCCCCGACCAACGGCGACGGCCTCGGCTGGACATCGCCCGAGGGCGCGGAGCTCTTCATCTACGCGCGTCCGCGCCAGCCGGGCGAGACGCCCCGGACCGTGGTGCGCGATCGCGGCTCCGTCGACGACGTGACCTACGATCGGTCCGGCCGGCGGTGGGTCGTCGTGTCCGGCTACCGTGACGGCCGCATCTTCTACGAGCGCTACATCTTCCGCGGCGACCTCGTCCACTCGGTGTCGATCCGCTACCCCGAGTCGCTGCGGGACACCTATGATCCGCTCGTCGGCCCGGTGACCATGACGCTGCGCGGCCCTTCCGGCAGCTGAGGCGACGAAAACGACTGCCCGCCCTCGCCAAGCGGCGAGGGTGAGCGTAAGGGAGCCTGACAGTCCCTCCTGCAGCTTCCCCGGGCGTCTCCTTGTACAGCGACAACACCCGCGCCGCCCTGTTCATGCTGCTTGCAATGGCAGGGTTCGTCGTCAACGACAGCTTCGTCAAGCTCGCCTCGCCGGCGATCCCGCCGGTGCAGATCATGGCGATCCGGGGCGTGGCGTGCGCGGTGTTCCTGTTCGTCCTCGCCTGGGGCCTCAAGGCCCTGCGGCCGCTGCGCGACGCACTGTCTCCGCGGCTGCTGCTGCGCACCGCGGCGGACATCATGGCGACGCTCTGCTACATCACCGCCCTCGGCCAGATGCCCCTCGCCAATGCCTCGGCGATCTTCCAGGCGCTGCCGCTGACGGTGACGCTGGGGGCGGCGCTGTTTCTCGGCGAAGCCGTCGGTTGGCGACGCTGGACCGCCATCGCCGTCGGCTTCCTCGGCGTGATGATCATCGTGCGACCGGGGACCGAAGGCTTCACGATCTACTCCGTCGCCGTGCTCGCCTCGGTCGCCTTCTCCGCCATCCGCGACCTCTCCACCCGCAGGATGGACCGGGCGGTGCCGTCGATCTACATCGCGCTGGTGACGTCCATCGCCGTCTCGCTGGTCGGATGGCTGCTGTTGCCGCTGTCCGGCGGCTGGCAGCCGGTGTCGGCGGTCAACCTAGTCAACCTCGTCTTCGCCGCGGCAGCGATCGCCGTCGGCTACATCTTCATCGTCCAGGCCATGCGAACCGGCGACATGGGCTTCGTCGCGCCGTTCCGCTATTCGATCCTGCTCTATGCCCTGGTGATCGGCTACATCGTCTTCGGCGACCTGCCCTCGCCGCTGACCCTGCTCGGCGCGACGATCGTGGTGGCCAGCGGCATCTACACGCTGTATCGGGAGCGCCTGCGCGGCGCCGTGAAGCTCCCGCCCACGCAGCAGGTGCACTGATGAGGACCCTCGCTTCCGCACGAGGGCCATCCCGCCGTTTGGCGTTGCCGCTCGATCCCGCAGGTAAGACCCGATGACCGACCAGACCTCGACCGTGATCGCCCGGCGTCCGATGCTCGTCACGCTGATGATCGCCTCCGCGCTGTCGCCGTTGGCGATCAACATCTTCATTCCGTCGATGACCTCGATCGCCCGCGATCTCCAGGCGGACGGCGCGACGATCGGGCTCGGCCTCTCGCTCTACCTTATCGCCACCGCGCTGATCCAGCTGATCGCCGGCCCGCTGTCCGACCGCTACGGCCGGCGCCCGGTGATCATCGGCGGCATGCTGCTGTTTCTCGTCGGCACCGCCATGTGCCTCGCCGCCGAGGGACCGGCGCTGTTTCTCGCCGGGCGCATCGTGCAGTCGGCAAGCGCCACCGGCATCGCCCTCTCCCGCGCCATCGTGCGCGACGTCTACAGCCGCGAACGGGCGGCGGCGATGATCGGCTACGTGACGATGGGCCTTGCCGTCGCGCCGATGATCGGCCCCGCCCTCGGCGGTCTGATGGATACCGCCTTCGGCTGGCGCAGCGTGTTCTGGCTTCTCGGCGCCGTCGGCATCCTGACCGTCACCCTGCTCGCCTTCGACCTGTCGGAGACCAACAGCGAGCGTGGCAGGCCGTTCCTGTCGCAGTTCGGCAGCTACTCGCTGCTGCTGGGTTCGCGCGCCTTCTGGATCTATGTCGGCGCCTCGGCCCTGACGTCCGCGGTGTTCTTCGCCTTCCTAGGCGGGGCGCCGTTCATCGCGGTAGAGGTCCTGCACATGACCCCGGCCGGCTACGGCTTCTGGTTCATCCTCTGCTCGGTCGGCTACGTCATCGGCAATTACGGCACGGCGCGCTACTCGGAGCGCCTCGGCATCAAGACCATGATGGTCGCCGGCACCGGTCTGACGGTCTGCGCCGCCGCCCTCGCCGCGCTGGCCATCGGCGCGGGGATGCTGTCGCCGCTGACGCTGTTCGGGCCGATGATGCTGGTCGGGCTCGGCAACGGCCTGGTCCTGCCGACGGCGACGGCCGGTGGCGTCAGTGTCCGGCCGGAAGCTGCCGGGGCGGCGGCGGGCCTGCTCGGCGCCTGCCAGATCGGGCTCGGCGCGGTCGCCTCGATCCTCGCGGCGATCCTCGCGACGGGCACCGGCGGCGCCTTCGGGATGGCGCTGCTGATGCTTGGCTTCGGCGTTGCCGGCTTCGGCTGCACGCTGGCCGCCAAACGCGTCCGCACCACCGCCTGAACCGAAGTCGGGGGAAGCGTCGTCGTCGGCAGTTGCCTTGCGCGGCGAAATAATGGCAGCATCGCCTGTCTTCGCGGCATGCCGCTTTTCCGGGCGTCCGAGCGACGTGCTGCCAACAGCAACGATGAGGTCTCCATGCGATTCACCCGAACTCTCGCGCTCGCCACCGCGGTCGCCGCCCTGCTCGCCGGCCCCGCCGCCGCACAGGAGAGCGACGCGGACAAGGACTGGTCAAAGGTCGTGATCGGAACCGAAGGCGCGTACCCGCCCTTCAACTTTCTCGACGCCGCCGGCGAGCTGAAGGGCTTCGACGTCGATATCGCCAAGGCGCTCTGCGATCAGATGAAGGTCCAGTGCACCTTCGTCACGCAGGACTGGGACGGCATGATCCCCGCCCTGCAGAACGGCAATTTCGACGCCCTCGTCGCGTCGATGTCGATCACGCCGGAACGCGAGCAGCAGATCGACTTCTCGAACAAGTACTACCAGACCCCGCCGGCCATCGCCGTGCCGAAGGATTCCGAGATCACCGAAGCCACGGCGGAAGCGCTGTCCGGCAAGGCGATCGGCGCGCAGACCTCGACCACCCATTCGCAGGCGGCCAAGGCGATGTTCCCGGATGCCGACATCCGGCTTTATCCGACCGCCGAGGAATACAAGCTCGACATCGAGAGCGGCCGCGTCGACGCGGTGATGGACGATGTCGTCGTCCTGTCGGAGTGGATCGGCAGCGAAGCCGGTGCCTGCTGCAAGATCCTCGGCACGCTGCCCGCCGATCCGGCGATCTACGGCCGGGGCGTCGGGATCGGCCTGCGCAAGGGCAACGAGAAGCTGAAGGGCATGTTCAACGACGCGATCGCAGCGATCCGCGAGGACGGCACCTACAAGAAGATCCAGGACCAGTATTTCGACTTCGACGTCTACGGCGAGTGAGACTGGCAAACGACACGGGGGCGGCGTCCGGTGACGCCGCCCCCTCCCGATCGATGCGATCAGAGAGCGTAGGTCCAGGGCGCCGGCTGGAACGCGTAGGCCCCGTCCTCTACCGCCTTGACGACATGGCCGACGCCCGGGAACGAGATGTGCATGCCGGCGACGCGGGTGCGCTGCTCTGCCACCTCTGCGAGGAGCGCCTGACGGGTCGCGACCGCTCTCGCGCCATCGGTGTCGAAGGCGATGCCCACGTCGGGCTTTGCAAACTGGACGGGCCCGACATGGACGATGTCGCCCCATACCAGCAGGCTGTCCTCCCCGCTGCCGACGAGGTAGCCGCAATGGCCGGGCGTATGGCCGAACAGCTCGCGCGCGGTGATGCCGGGCACCACTTCCGCCGCGCCGGTGAACGTCTTGACGCGATCGCCATAGCCATCGACAACCGCCTTGGCGCTGTCGAAGAACGGCTTGAACTGGTCCGGGGCGGCGGCCCGGTTTTCGGCGCTCGTCCAGAAGGCCGCCTCGATCTCGTGGACATGGACGGCAGCATTCGGGAAAGCCGGCTGACCATCGACGATCATCGCGCCGATATGGTCGGCGTGAAGATGCGTCAACAGCACCGCCGTGATGTCTTCCGGCGCGATGCCGGCCGCCTCGAGGCCCGGCATCAGCTTGCCGAGGCTCGGTGCCATGCCGGCACCGCCGGCATCGATCAGCACCGTCTGGTCCGCCAGTTGCACGACGTAGGCGTTGACACCGGTGACGACCGGCGACGCGGCGGCCACGAAAGCGGCCGCCAGCATCTCGTTGGCGGCTTCGGGCGTCACGTTGGAGAGGAACGCCGTGTCGATCGGGATGAAGCCATCGGAGATCGCCGTCACGATCGCCTCGCCCACCTTGAGGCGCTGGACCGCGACGACCTGCGACACGCCGGGCGCCGTGGCGGTCTGGGCGGCGGCGGGAACGAGGGCGAATTTGACAAGCACGGGCGCGGCGAGCGCTCCGGCCAGAAGCGTGCGTCGGGACATCGTCATGAGGAAGGATACTCCGTGATCGGGATCCGGACACTAGCGCCGTCGGGCGCAGCGGCAAACCCGTTCGCCGGCGAACGATCCGTCGGCGAAAACGATACGCACCGCCGTCAGGTCGCGAGGCGCGCCTGATGCAGGAGATGCTGGTGCTCCTCGGCTTCGGCGAGACCGGATGGGGCGACGACATCGCCGCGGGCGTCCTCGTCACCGTGTCGCTCGCCCTGGTGACGCTGCCGATCGGCCTCGTCGCCGGCTTCCTGCTGTCGCTCGGCAAGCAGTCGGAGGACCGGCTGCTCAATCTCTCCGCCAATATCTACACGACGATCTTCCGCGGCCTGCCGGAGCTGCTGACGCTGTTCCTCGTCTATTTCGGCCTCAACAGCGCCCTGCGTTCGCTCAGCGGCGCGAGCGGCCTTCCGGAGATCGCGCTGTCGAGCTTCCAGGCCGGCGTCATCACCCTCAGCCTGGTGTTCACCGCCTTTTCGAGCGAGGTCTTCCTCTCGGCGTTCCGGGCCATTCCGCATGGCCAGCGGGAGGGAGGCGCCGCCTTGGGACTGCGCAAGTCCCGCGTCATGCTGCTGATCATCCTGCCGCAGCTCATCAGGATCGCGCTGCCGGGCCTCGGCAATCTCTGGCAGAACCTCATCAAGGACACCGCGCTCGTCTCGGTGATCGGGCTGGCGGAGATCCTGCGGCAGACGCAGATCGCCGCGCGGGTGACCCGGGAGCCCTTCCTGTTCTTCGGCCTTGCCTGCGCCCTCTATCTGGTCCTCACCCTGGCTTCCGCGGTCGTGCTCGGCAGGATCGGCCGCTGGACCCGGCGCGGCGAGATGGCGAAATGAGCGTCGCCGAGCGGATGATCGCGGCCTCGCCGCCGCCGCAGGCGCTGACCCGGCGCCGCCCCCTCGCCGGTATTCTCGCCATCGGCGTCTGGATCGCCGTCGCCATCGGCTTCCTGTTCTATCTGGGCACGGTCTTCGACCCGACGCTGTTCACCCGCTTCGGTCCGTCCTACCTCTCGGGCTTGTGGGTCACGGTCTCGCTGGTCGCCGTTTCCTTCGTCTGCGGCGCGATCGTCTCGGTGCCGCTCGCCTTCGGGCGCATGTCGAAGAACCCGGCGGCGCAGTGGGCCTCGTTCGCCTTCGTCAACTTCTTCCGCGGCACGCCGCTGATCGCCCAGATCTTCCTGGTCTATTACGGCTTCGGCGAGTTCCGCGGCTTCTTCGAGTCGATCGGCCTGTGGGGGTTCTTCCGCGAGGCCTGGTATTGCGCGCTGTTCTCGCTGGCGCTGAACACCGGGGCCTATCAGGCGGAGATCCTGCGCGGCGCCATCGAGAGCGTGCCGCGCGGCCAGTGGGAAGGAGCCCGTTCGCTCGGCCTGTCGAAACTGGTGATCTTCTGGAAGATCGTGCTGCCGCAGGCGATGATCGTCGCCCTGCGGCCCTACGCCAACGAGATCATCCTGATGATCAAGGCCTCCGCCATCGTCGCGATCATCACCGTCTACGACCTGCTGGGCGTGACGCGGCAGGCCTATTCGCGCACCTTCGACTTCCAGACCTATATCTGGGCGGCCCTTCTCTATCTCGCCATCGTCGAGGCGCTCCGCCATGCGACCGACTTCGTCGAACGCCGCCTGACCCGGCACCTGAAGCGGTAGGCCGTCTCGACTCCACGCCAGATAACATGGAAAAAGCGAGCGGGCCGCCGCAGGGCCGGTCCGACACGGACATCGATCGAGGGGGGAAGCCGGCATGGCGAAGACAGCATTCATCGGACTGGGCGTGATGGGGTATCCGATGGCGGGTCACCTCAAGGCGAAAGGCGGCCACGACGTCACCGTCTTCAACCGTAGCGCGGAGAAGGCGCTGAAATGGGCCGGCGAGCACGGCGGCGCAGATGCCGCGACGCCGCGGGAAGCTGCCAAGGGCGCCGATTTCGTCTTCACCTGCGTCGGCAATGACGACGATGTCCGCTCGGTCGTCTACGGCGACGACGGCGTCTTCGCCGGCATGAAGCCGGGGGCGACCCTGATCGACAACACTACCGCCTCGGCCGAGCTCGCCCGCGAACTCGACGCGGCGGCCCGTGAAAAGGGCTTCAAGTTCATCGACGCGCCTGTCTCGGGCGGCCAGGCCGGCGCCGAGAACGGTGTCCTGACCGTGATGTGCGGCGGCGACGAGGCCGATTTCGCAGCAGCCAAGCCGGTGATCGATTCCTACGCGCGGATGGTCGGCCTGATGGGACCTGCCGGTTCCGGCCAGCTGACCAAGATGATGAACCAGATCTGCATCGCAGGCCTCGTCGAGGGCCTGTCCGAGGCGATCGCCTTCGGCCAGAAATCCGGCCTCGACATCGAGAAGGTGATCGGCGTGATCTCCAAGGGCGCCGCCGGTTCCTGGCAGATGGAGAACCGCTACAAGACCATGATCGCAGACCATTACGAGCACGGCTTCGCGGTGGAGTGGATGCGCAAGGATCTCGGCATCTGCCTCGCCGAAGCAAGGCGCAACGGCGCCACCCTGCCGGTCACCGCTCTCGTCGACCAGTTCTACGCGGAGGTCGAGGCGATGGGCGGCAAGCGCTGGGACACGTCGAGCCTGCTCGCCCGCCTCAACCGGTAACGCGCCTCGCCAACGTCGCGCGGGCCGCCTGAAGCAGCTCGCGCGATGCGGCAACGTCCGCCCGCAAACGATTCCTCCGACTCGGCTTTCACCGCCTGCGGCTCAATCCCCGCGGGGCTCCTTGTCGAGCACCAGATAGTCCAGCGGCAGCTCGGTCGTGTACTTGATCTGCTCCATCGCGAAGGACGAGGAGACGTCGCGGATCTCGATCTTGGCGATCATCCGCTTGTAGAAGGCGTCGTAGGCGGCGATGTCCGGCACGACGACGCGCAGCAGGTAGTCGACGTCGCCGCTCATCCGGTAGAACTCGATGACTTCGGGAAACTCGCCGATCACCTCGGAGAAGCGCTTCAGCCATTCGTTGGAATGGGAGTTGGTGCGGATCGACACGAAGACGGTGACGCGGGCGTTCACCTTGACCGGGTCGAGGATCGCCACCCGGCGCTTGATGACGCCCTCCTCCTCGAGCTTCTGGATGCGGCGCCAGCAGGGTGTCGTCGACAGGCCGACGCGTTTGGCGACATCCGCCACCGCCAGCGTCGAATCCTCCTGCAGCAGCCTCAGTATCTTCTTGTCCAGCCGGTCCATCGCCGCCCCACTCCCTCGTTGTTCCGAGTGATAGAGAAGCCGCGGGAAAAACAACAGGGCGCCGCAACGTCTGCGCCCCTCCCTGGTCTCAGACGAGCTCCGCCACGCGACGTTGCAGCGCCGGCAGCAGCTCGGCCTCGAACCAGGGATGGCGCTTCAGCCAGGGCGTGTTGCGCCAGGATGGGTGCGGCATCGGCAGGACGGGAGCGAAGCGCCCGCGTCCCGCCAGGATCCGCCGCCAGTCCGCGACGGTCTCGGTCAGGCTCGCGCCGGCGCCCTCGACGATGTGGAAGCGCTGCGCATGCAGCCCGATCGCCAGAACCAGTTCGACCTGCGGCATCGAGGCCATCACCAGATCATGCCAGGCGGGCCGGCATTCCCGGCGGGGCGGCAGGTCGCCGCCCTTGGCATCGTTGCCGGGAAAGCAGAAGCCCATCGGCACGATCGCCAGCCGCGCCGGATCGTAGAAGATCTCCCGCCCGATCCCCAGCCACTGCCGCAGCCTGTTGCCGGAGGGGTCGTTGAACGGAACCGTCGTCCGGTCGGCGATATTGCCCGGCGCCTGGCTGGCGACGACCAGCCGCGCCGTCGACGAGATCACCAGGATCGGGTTGGGCTCGATCGGCAGCGGGGCCCCGAGCGGGGCGTCCCGGCAGATCCGGCAGCCGCGGATCGTCCCGTACAGCGCCTCGGGCGTCCGCGGGAACGCGCCTGTCGTCAAGCCGCCGCGCTCGGCCGCGCCGACACCTCGCCATACCAGCGCGCGACATGGCCGAGCCCCTCGGGCATCGCGATCTTCGCCGGCTTCATGAAGTCGCAGGCGATCAGGCCGGTGATGTCGGCGACGCTGAAGTCCTCGCCCGCCGCGAAACGGTTGTCCGCCAGATGCGTGTCGAACAGCTCGAGGAATTCCAGCGCCTTGGGCCGGTTCGCCTCGCCCCAGGCGGCAATCTGCGGGACTTCCCAATCCGCCATCGCCGGATGGGTATGGCGAAAGGCGAATGAGACGGCTGCGTAGAGCCCCAGCTCGAGCCGGCGGTTCCACATCTCGACGCGCGCCCGTCCCAGCGCCCCGGTGCCGAACAGCGGCGGCTCTGGATGCAGCTCCTCGAAATAGCGGCAGATGGCGATCGATTCGGTGAGCACGGTGCCGTCGTCGAGTTCGAGCACCGGCAGGCGCTTCAACGGGTTGAGCCTGGCCATCTCTTCCGACCGGTGAGCCATCTGGCCCATGTCGACCGCCTCGGTCGGAACCTCGATGCCCTTTTCCGCCAGGAAGATCCGGACGCGCCGCGGGTTGGGCGCGCGGCCCCCATCGAACAGTTTCATCGCTTCATTCTCCCTGTAGAATCGCCCGATGAGTAAGCAGGCGGGACGGGTGTGCCAAGTCCCTTCCCGCCGAGCCTGTTGGGGGCGCTCATGCCACCTCACCGCCCGAAGGGGGACCGATCCGCTTTTCCACAAGCAATCGGCATTTTCGTTCTTCCTTAAGGCATTTTTTTAAGCTTCCCGAAACATGATCGGTCGTCATCCGCGTATCCCAGGCGATCGATCGAGTTCATGTCCATCGCAGCCCATCCGCTCTACGATTCCCAGCTCGTCCCACGGCGGGCGTCGGGCAATGCCGAGCTCAACCGGACGCTGCGGCGCACCCGCGAGAAGCTGTCGTCGCGGGGCGGCGTGTCCGACAGCTACGGACGCGAACTCCTGGCGCAGCATGCGGCGTCGCTGCAGGCGGCGGCCGTCGTGCTGCCGCTGCCGGTCATCCTCACCGGCTTCGCGCTGTCGGTGTTCACCGGGCCGGCAACGGCCATGCTCTGGGCACTGTTCGCCCTTGCCAGCCACCTCGGGCTGGTGGTCATCGCGCGGCGCTTTTCCGCCCGCCCGAGCGACACCGTCGACGTGCGGCGCTGGAGCCGGCTGTTCCTGGCCGGCCACGTCGTGGCGGGGCTGTCATGGGCCTATCTCGCGACGCTCACCTGCGAGGCCTGCGGGCCGATGCGCTTCGAGATCTTCCAGTTCACGGTGATCTTCCTCGCCGTCGCGATGATCGCGATGATCTCCTACACGCTGAAGGGCGTGGTGCCGCTGACCTTCGTGCCGACCGGGCTGCTGCTCGTCGTCGGCATCCTGTCCTCGCCGCAGCCGGTGGCCGGGACGATGCAGGTGGTGCTGCTGGGCGCCGTGCCGTTCTTCTCCATCGTCGCGGAGCGGCTGCGGCGCAGCGCCCTCGACCGGATGAAGCACCAGGCCGAGAAGGACGACCTGATCGCCGAACTCGAGACCGCCAAGCTCGTCTCGGACGAGGCGCGACGGCGGGCCGAGGACGCCAATCTCGCCAAGTCCCGCTTCCTCGCCACGATGAGCCACGAGCTCCGCACGCCCCTCAACGCCATCCTCGGGTTCTCGGAGGTCATCGGCAAGGAGATCCTCGGGCCGGTCGGAAACCCCGCCTACAAGGAATATGTCGACGACATCCACGCCTCCGGCCAGCATCTGCTCGGCCTGATCAACGAGATCCTCGACCTCTCCCGCGTCGAGGCCGGGCGCTACAACCTGAACGAGGAAGCCGTCGAACTCGTCCCGATCGCCCGCGACTGCCTTGCCTATATCCGAGTCAAGGCCGAGGCCAAGGAACTCGAGGTCCGCGCCGAGTTCGAGAAGGACCTGCCGGCCATGTGGGCCGACGAGCGCTCGCTTCGGCAGATCATCATCAATCTCCTGTCCAACGCCGTGAAGTTCACCCCGCGCGGCGGGCGCATCCTCCTTCGCGTCGGCTGGACCGCCGGCGGTGGCCAGTATGTTTCGGTCAGCGACAACGGGCCCGGCATCCCGCCGGAGGAAATCCCCATCGTGCTCTCGTCCTTCGGACAGGGATCCGTCGCCATCAAGAGCGCCGAGCAGGGCACCGGCCTCGGCCTGCCGATCGTCCAGGCGCTGGTGAAGATGCATGACGGCACATTCGAGCTGAACTCGCGGCTGCGCGAGGGCACAGAAGCCATCGCGATCTTTCCCAATCTGCGGGTTCTCGAGGTCATGGAAGCCCTCGACGAGATCGCCTGACCGGCGCCTGCCGGTGCGCGCGCTCGACAATCGCCGCGACGATGCTCCTTCAGCGCCCTGACGGGATTGTCAGGTCGCGGGGTGCTTGCCCGCCCCGCTGCGGCCCGCCATATCTCGGCCAGGCCCCGAGCGCCGCGAGCAAGGACGGGAATGACCATCGAAAGCCCCTGCAACCTCGTCTGCACGATCGATCCGCTGAGCGGATACTGCTTCGGGTGCGGCCGGACCGGCAACGAGATCGCCGGCTGGACGAGTTTCACGCCGGCGGAACGGCGTGAGCTGATGGCGGCGTTGCCCGCGCGGCTGGCGACCCTGACGCGGCCGCCGCGGCGCGAGACGAGGCGCAGCGCGCTGGCGCGGGCCCGGGCCGGCGGGGGTGCCGACGATGCGTAGGGACGTGCTTCTCTGGGTCATCCTGGCGCTGATCGGCGTTGCCTGCCTGGTGCTGGTCCTCGATGGCGACGGCGCCATCGCCGGGCTTCCGGACGACCAGTTTGCCGGCCTCGCCTATTACGGCGCATGGGGGCTGGCGCTCGCCTCCACTGCACTGCTGATGGTCCGCACCCGCCTCGGCTTCGCGCTCAAGGCCGCGGCGATCTGGGGCCTCGCCTTCCTGGTGCTGGTCGGGCTCTACGCCTCGGCGCCGGAGCTGAACGCGCTGAAGAACCGGCTGATGGCGGCGCTCGTGCCCGGCAGCGTCGTGGCTGTCGCCGGCTCCGACGGGCGGCAGTACATGGCGACGCGCGGCGTCGACAATCACTTCCATCTCGACGGGTCAATCGACGGCGAGCCGGTGTCGTTCATGGTCGATACCGGCGCATCCGTCGTCGCCATGGACCGCGGCACGGCCGAGGCGCTGGGCATCGAGACCGGCGACCTGCGCTTCTCGCAGCAGGTGATGACCGCCAACGGCATCGCCAACGCCGCGCCGCTGCGCCTGGAGACGCTCCGGATCGGCGACATCGTCCGCCGCGACGTCGATGCCGCCGTGATCGAGGGCGACGGCCTCGGGGTCGTCCTGCTGGGGATGAGCTTCCTGTCGACGCTGACGTCGTTCGACTTCCGCGGCGACCGGCTGATCCTCACCGACTAGCGAGCGTCCGGGACGCCCGTCGCCCCTAGAGCAGGCTGTAGACGAAGCGGCCGGCGACCAGCAGCAGGAAGCAGCCGAAGCCGATTTCCAGCTGCCGCCGGCTGAGCCGGTGCGCCAGCGCGGCGCCGGCGGGGACGGTCAGGATCGAGCCCGGAGTGACCACCGCCACCGCGAGGAGGCTGACGAAGCCGAGGCTGTAGGGCGGCAGCAGCGGATCGGCCCAGCCGCCGACGACATAGGCCGCAAGACCCGGAATCGAGATCAGCGCGCCGACGCCGGCGCTGGTCGCCACCGCCTGGATCATCGGCCGGTTGAACAGGGTCATGAAGGTGTTGTTGAGGACCCCGCCGCCGATGCCCATCAGCGCCGAGAACAGGCCGATGCCGAAGCCGGCCGCCGAACGGCCCGCCAGGCCCGGCAGATCCTGCGCCAGCACGTAGGGAACCCGGCCGAACAGCATCTTCAGGCCGAGGATCGTGGCGAGGACGGCAAAGATCCCCCGTAACGCCTCGGACGAGGCGTAGGTGGCGAACACGACGCCGGCGACGGTGCCGAGCGGCACGGCCACCAGCCACTCGCGCAGCAGTCGCCAGTCCACCGCATCCTTGCGCCAGTGCGCCACCAGTGAGCGGACCGAGGTCGGCACGATGATCGCGATGGACGAGCCGATCGCCAGGTGCATCGTCACCGCGTGGTCGACGCCCAGCGCCTCGAAGGTCTGGTAGAGGATCGGCACGTAGATCGCCCCTCCGCCGATCCCGAACAGACCGGCGAGGAAGCCTCCCGCAGCGGCGGCGACGAGGACCGGAATCAGCAGTGACAGGACGGACGCGAGATCGAACGACATCAGGTCTCATAGGCGCGTGCATGGCGCCTTGCATCCCCGCCGCCACGATATCCACCGCCGCGCGCGCACTGAGCGCTTGTCCCAGGCTTCACGCCGCATCCCGTTCGGCCGGATCGAGGCGCACCGCCGCGAAGGCCTCGTGCAGCAGTTCCGGCCCGGCGCCCGGCTTGACGGCGCCGTCCGACAGGATCTGCCGCCAGCGCCGCGATCCGGGCATGCCGCTGAACAGGCCGATCATGTGGCGGGTCACCTGCCCCAGCCGCCCGCCCTCTGCGATATGCCGGCCGGCATAGGCCGCCATGGCGTCGATGATCGCCGCATGATCGATCGGCCGCTTCTCCTCGCCGAAGATGCGATGGTCGACGTCAAGCAGCCGGTCCGGCGTCTGGTAGGCGGCCCGACCCAGCATCACCCCGTCGACGCGGTCGAGCTCGGCGAGCGATGCATCGAGCGTCTGGAGCCCGCCGTTGAGGCCGACGAAGGCCTCCGGCAGCCGCCGCTTCAGCCGGTGCACCCGGTCGTAGTCGAGCGGCGGGATGTCGCGGTTCTCGCGCGGGCTGAGCCCCTGCAGCCAGGCCTTTCGGGCATGCACCCAGATGGCCGAGACGCCCGCGGCCACGGCTTCGTCCGCCAGCCGGTCGAGCGCTTCCTCGGGATCCTGGTCGTCGACGCCGATCCGGCACTTCACCGTCACCGGCACCGGGCTCGCCTCGACCATCGCCGACAGGCATTCGCCGACGAGCTCCGGCTGCAGCATCAGGCAGGCGCCGAAGACCCCCGACTGCACCCGGTCGGAAGGACAGCCGACATTCAGGTTGATCTCGTCATAGCCATAGGCGCCGGCGATCCGGCAGGCCTCGGCGAGCTTCTCCGGATCCGAGCCGCCGATCTGCAGCGCCACCGGATGCTCGGCCGCGTCGAAGCCGAGCAGCCTGTCGCGGTCGCCCCGGATGATCGCATCGGCCACGATCATCTCGGTATAGAGCAGCGCGCGCCCGGTCAGCTGCCGGTGGAAATACCGGCAGTGACGGTCGGTCCAGTCGATCATCGGCGCGACCGCGAATATTTTCTGACCGCTACCGCAATGATTTTTCATAACATTCCACATCTGCACAAACCATCAGTCGTGTGTCAGAGACATTCTCCGCCCCTCTTTACCACGCCCGAACCCTTTGAAACCATTGCGAGACAGGGCAGCATGTCTTACTCCGCCCCGACAACGCTAATCAGAGCGCCCAAGGAATCAAGGTAAGAGCCGTACCGCTACTGTTCACCGTGCTGGCGTACCTAGAAAGCAAATAGCAAACCGCCCATGCATTTGCCTCAAGAGGGCAAAAGGTAGCGTCGAACCAAGTGTCTTGCGCCGACCATAGCGTCGTCAAAACATCAAGCGAGAGTTGTGAATTACTGTTTTATGCAATATATTTTAATTATTAAAAGCTATAGTTATTTACGCCAACCTTCACGTTCAGGTTGGCGGGCATTACGGAGGTTAGACATGCCGGATCAACCAAAGCCACTGGAAAAGATGCACACTGCCATCCAGCTAGCCGCGTTTCACTACATAGCTTGCCTGAAGGCAACACCTAGCAACGCCGACTACACAGTTACGATTGGAAATTTGGAGTTTCGCTTCGATAATATCAGGACAGCGGAGACTAGGATTCTTCATTGGGAGTTCCAGCGGTGGGCCGCGTCAGCAGTTCTGCGCGACCTCATTGAATATTTTTCGATATTCTTGACGGAGATCTATGGAGACGCAGTCGCGAACGCGTCTGACCGAACGTTTGCTACGACACCGTCTCAATTTGAGCGTAAGGGGATTGAGGATCAGCTGAGCATTCTCGCCAGAGAGTTTTCTATCGCGCCAGAGTGGGTAACCCGACTGACAGGGCACAATCGTGCGCGAAACTGCTTGGCGCACCGTGCTGGGGTCGTAGGTTTGCCGGATGCTACGCATGGCCCCGATTTGGTTATCAGTTGGCTAGCAGTAAAGACTACGCTGGCCGAAGGCGTGCCCGCCCCATTCCTCGACGTTGGGGGGGCGATGAGTGGGCTCGTTCGTGCACAACGCAGCCATGAAGAGTCAACGGCGACGGTTGAACTGCTGCACCGTGAGAAGAGAGTCGGCGTCGGAAGCGTGCTGCACTTCCTCCCTGACGAAGTGCTTGAAATCTGCCAAACGCTTCAACTCGCGTCTGCCGCTATCGGCGGAATCGTATCAGCAAGCTAGCCCGATAGGGTTAAGCAACGGTCCTCCAACCTAAGATATTCCCCTGCTCACGACCTCGGACGACCGTTCGTAAGAACTGCCCTAGCGAAGGCCAAAACCGCGACCGCGAAGCGACTGCTTTTCGGGGTTTGCGTTAATGCCGTCCTGCTGGAGTGCGCGCCCGTATGCTGGTGTCTATCGGCAGGGAGCCGCGATGCCGGCTGACGATCCCTCGCCGCCCGCTCCGGCTCGCCGGCACCGGCAATATCACGGAACGCCGGCGATGCCATCTCGCGTGCCGCTCGATCGGGTGCGCAGACGATCCTTGTCCGGATGTCCGCGTGCACACGAAGCCTCACCCAGCTGGCGCATGGCGCCCCGCCGGGCCGGCGTCTTCCTGACATGCAGGAGGCGCGATGTTAACCGACCTCCCCGAAACTCGGGCCTCCGGTCCGCAGCGAGCGTGACAGAGGCGAAGAGCCTGCTCATGTATGTAGGCATGAACGGGACCGGCGAAAGGAGAAGACGATGCTTCGCACAGCCCTGCTGCTGCTGATGCTGGCCGCCATCGGACCGGTGCTCGCCGCCACGCCGGCCTCGCAGGCGGGAAGCCGGGCCTCGGCGGTCACGCCGGGGGCCGCCACGCCCCCGGTGGTGCAGCTGGCGCAATACCGCGACGATCGCCGTTCCTGGCGCGGCGAGGTCCGGCATCACCGTTATTTCGGCCGCGACGACGGCTGGCGCCGGCATTATCGCGGCTCCCATGACCGGCCCTACTGGCGCGACCACGGCCCTAGGCGGGACCGGTGGCGGCACGAACGCTGGCGCGACGACCACCGGGATCGCCGCTGGGACCGCGACGCCGGTCGCGGGCGCTACGACGAGCGACACGACCGCCGTGGTCGCTGGGACCGCGGCGGCGGTCATCACAGGGGCTACGAACGCGGTCCGGAGCTGGGTGATCGGCGGTTCCACGATCGCCGCCGGCGCTTCGAGGAACGCCTCGACCGCTGGTGAGGCGACAATCTGCGGCGCCGCAGGATGCGCAGTGATGGGCAGGATCGTCTCGCGTGGGCTGTGCAGGGCGGCAAGCAGTACGGCAGGGCGAACGGCGCCGCCCTCCTGCGCCCCCGACAGAGGCTTACGCGCGTTCGCCGAATGCCCGATCCAGTCCGGCCAGCCCGCGCTCCAATCCCTTGATCTCCTCGTCGGTGAGGTTCTTCAGCACCGCCTTCTCGGCGCTCTCGACCTGAGGAAGCAGCTGCGCATAGGCGGCGCGTCCGGCCGCCGTCAGGGCCAGATACTCGAAGCGCCGATCCGAGGTCGCGCGGGTCCGGCTCAGCCAGTTGCGCCGATCGAGCGAGGAGACGGCGCGACTCACCTTCGTCTTGTCCATCGCCGTCGTCTCGACGATGTAGGAGGACGTGTGGGCGCCGTCGTCGCCGCCGAGGATCATCAGAACGCTGAATTCCGGGAGCGTCAGCCCGTGCTGGCCCTTGTGGACCTGGGACGTGACCCGGCCGAGCGCCGTGGCCGCGCGGATCAGCCGACTGCTGAGAAAGAGTCTTCTGTCGCTGTCGCTGTCCCCTGTCCCGGTCATGATGTGCTTCCCTTGGGCCCGCGACGCGGGGAATTGGCTGATGCTTACATTCGAGAATGCTGCGCGGCCCAAGGCGTTGCGTCACCGTCTGTTGAAAAGTGCCGGCGGCAGCGCGGCGGCCGTCTCGGGCGGGGCTGCCGCGGCTTTGCGGCCGGCGCGCGGCTGCGGCCGCAGGGCCGGCCCAAGCGCCCCTCCACCCCGCGGGCCCGGCCCCGGGCGATCCTCGCTTTGCTTTTCCGGGCGAATTCCCTATAGGTTCGCGCCGGATTCAGCATACCTCCCAACGTTCAAGGATTTCCCCATTGTCTTCAACCTTCGACCGGGTCGCGGACATCATCGCGGAAACGAGTGAAATCGACCGCGACCAGATTACGCCGGAAAGCCACACGATCGACGACCTCGGCATCGATTCCCTCGATTTCCTCGACATCGTCTTCGCCATCGACAAGGAATTCGGGATCAAGATCCCGCTCGAGAAATGGACCCAGGAGGTCAATGACGGCGACGTTCCCACCGAGGAATACTTCGTCCTGAAGAATCTCTGCGCCAAGATCGACGAATTGCGGGCCGCCAAGACCGCCTGACCCCTCGCCGGCGCGCCGGCGCGTCGTGGTCATCGGCATGAAGGGATCGCAGGTCCTGCCGAAGGGAGCGGCAGACCTCGAAACTGGAATGAAGACATGAGCGACAGTCCAAGGGACGTTGTCATCACCGGGATCGGCCTTGTGTCGTCCCTCGGCGAGGGCATCGGCGCACATCTCGATCGTATCGGCCGGGGTCCGCAACCGTCGATCGACGCCGAAGGCTACGCGCCGTATTTCGTGCATCCGCTGCCGGCGATGGACTGGTCCAGCCAGATCCCCAAGCGCGGCGACCAGCGGCAGATGGAGACCTGGCAGAAGCTCGGCACCTATGCCGCCGGCCTGGCGCTCGAGGATGCCGGCATTCCCGCCGACGAGGCGGTGCGCGCCAAGATCGACATGGTTGTCGCCGCCGGCGGCGGCGAGCGCGACGCGACGGTCGACGCCATGGTGATCGACCGGGCCCGCGGCGCCAACGATCCCGAACGGGTGATCAACGAGACGCTGTCGACCGAACTGCGCCCGACGCTGTTCCTCGCCCAGCTTTCCAACCTGCTCGCCGGCAACATCTCGATCGTCCACAAGGTGACGGGCTCGTCCCGCACCTTCATGGGCGAGGAAGCGGCCGGCATCTCCGCGCTTGCTTCCGCCCGGGCGCGGATCGCCGCCGGCCAGAGCGACATCTGCCTCGTCGGCGGGGCCTTTTCCGCCGAGCGCAAGGACCTGATCCTGAATTTCGATCTCGCCGGCCTGATGCTGCGCGACGAATGGCGCCCCGTCTTCTCCCGCGCAGCGCCGCATGACGGGATCACCGTCGGCAGCGTCGGCGCCTTCCTGATCCTGGAATCGGCCGAGCATGCGGCGGCGCGCTCCGCCCCCGCCTATGCGCGGCTCGCCGCCGTCTCCGGCGACCGCGGCCGCCGCGAGCCGGCGGCGACGGTGGCCCGTTTCAAGCGGATGCTGCCCGAGATCGACGGCAACGGCGAGGATACGATGATCTTCTCCGGCGCCACCGGCATCGCGCCGCTCGCGGATGTGGAACGCAGCGTCCTGCGGGACTGGCTTCCCGGCGCCGCGCTGCGGGCCTATGGAACCATTCTCGGCCATTCCTTCGAGGCGCAGGTGCCGGCCGGGGTGGCGCTTGCCGCCGGTGCGCTGGCACGCGGCATCGTGCCGCCGCCGTTCGACAGCGGCGAGGAACGGCCGACCGACACGCGGCCGATCCACGCCGTCGTCACCGGCATCGGCCACCTGCATGCCGAGGGCGTCTGCCTGCTCGAGGCGGTGGACGGGCGCAGACTGTGAGGATGAGGACATGAGCGCCAGCGGAAACGACTTCATGGGCCGCCCGGTCGTCGCGATCACCGGGATCGGCATCGTCTCGCCGCTCGGCCGCGGCGTCGAGGACAACTGGGCGGCGCTCGCCGCAGGCCGTTCCGGCATCCACCGGATCGACCGCTTCTCCACCGAAGGCCTGCGCACCACCATCTCCGGCTCCGTCGACTTCATGGGACCCGAGGCCGCCACCTCGACCGGCCTGTCATACGCCATGGCCGAGGCGGCGGGCAGCGAGGCCGTGCGCATGGCCGGCCTGCCGGACGACGATTTCGCCGGGCCGCTGTTTCTTGCCGCGCCCCCGGTCGAACTCGAATGGCAGCACCGCCTCGGCCTCGACCGGATGGACGACGCCGACATCGAGGAAGCCGGCTACGACCGCCTGCTGCAGATCGCCCGGCGGCGCCCGGACCCGTCGATCTACCACCTGACCCAGTGCAGCCGGATCTCGGAACTCCTCGCCGACCGGCTCGGCACGCGCGGCCTGCCGATCACGCTGTCGACCGCCTGCGCCTCCGGCGCCAGCGCCATCCAGCTCGGCGTCGAGGCGATCCGCCGGGGCGAGACCGAACGGGCGATCTCGATCGGCACCGACGGCTCGATCACCCAGGAGTCGCTGATCCGCTTTTCGCTGCTCTCGGCGCTGTCGACCAACAACGAGTTTCCGGAAAAGGCCTCCAAGCCCTTCTCCAAGGACCGCGACGGCTTCGTCATGGCCGAGGGCGCCGGTGCCCTCGTCCTGGAATCGCTGTCCGCCGCCCGGGCGCGCGGCGCCAAGATCCTCGGCGTCATCCACGGCTGCGGCGAGCGCGCCGACGACTTCCACCGTACGCGCTCCAAGCCGGACGGCTCGCCGATCATCGCGACGATCAAGGCAGGCCTCGCCGATGCCGGCATGGAGCCGTCCGACATCGACTACATCAACGCCCACGGCACCTCGACGCCAGAGAACGACCGCATGGAGGCGACCGGCCTTGCCGCCGCCTTCGGTGATGCGCTGGCCTCGACGCCGATCTCCTCCAACAAGTCGATGATCGGCCACACGCTGACCGCCGCGGGTGCGATCGAGGCCGCCTTCTCGGTGCTGTCGATGCGCCACGGCGTGCTGCCGCCGACCATCAACTACGAGAATCCCGACCCGGCGATCCCGCTCGACACCGTGCCGAACCAGGCGCGCTCGGCCGATATCGCCGCGGTGCTTTCCAATTCCTTCGGTTTCGGCGGGCAGAACGCCTGCCTGGTCATCGGCCGCGAACCCCGCGCCTGACCGATTCCGAAGCCAGCATTCGAGGCTGATAGACCCATGCGGGCACTGCAACTCGTCGGCGACCGCGACCTGCGGGAAGTCGATCTCCCACCGCCGCCTCCCCCCGGCCCGGGCGAGGCCACCGTCGCGATCCGCGCGGTTGCGCTGAACCATATCGACGTCTGGGGCTGGCGCGGCATGGCGTTCGCCAAGCGCAAGATGCCGCTCGTCGTCGGCGCCGAGGCATCGGGCGTCGTCGAGGCGATCGGCCCCGGCGTCGGCAACGTGCTGCCCGGCCAGCTCGTGGCGATCTACGGCGCGCAGACCTGCGGCCTCTGCCGCCCCTGCCGCGAGGGCCGCGACAATCTTTGCGAGCATGTCTCCGGCGTGCACGGCTTCCACCTCGACGGCTTCGCCCAGGAAAAGGTCAACCTGCCGACCCGCCTGCTGGTGCCCGCCCCTCCCGGCTGCGACGCGATCGGCGCGGCGCTGGCGCCGGTCACCTTCGGCACCGTCGAGCACATGCTGTTCGACAATGCCAAGCTGGAGCCGGGCGAGACCATCCTCGTCCATGCCGGCGGCTCGGGCATCGGCTCGGCAGCGATCCAGCTCGCCAAGAAGCAGGGCGCCACGGTCATCACCACCGTCGGCTCCGACGACAAGATCGAGCGGGCGAAGGCGCTCGGCGCCGACCACGTCATCAACTACCGGACCGACCGCTTCGAGGGCGTGACCCGCAAGCTGACCCGCAAGAAGGGCGTCGACGTCGTCTTCGAGCATGTCGGCAAGGACACCTGGCCCGGCTCCATGCTCTGCCTCAAGCGCGGCGGCCGTCTCGTCACCTGCGGCTCGACCTCGGGCGTCTCGACGGACATGAACCTGATGATGCTGTTCCAGCAGCAGCTGCGGCTGATCGGCTCGTTCGGCTGCCGCATGGAGAACATGCGCGACGCCATGCAGAAGATGGCGAGAGGCATCGTCCATCCGGTGATCGACACCGAGATCGGCTTCGACGGCATCGCGCTGGCGCTGAAGCGGATGGAAGCGCGCGAGGTCTTCGGCAAGATCATCCTGCACGTCAACCGCGAGAGCGCGGACACCCGCGCCGCATGAACCCCCGCACGACGCGTCTTCTGCTGCGCTCGAAGCGCGCCGTCGACTATGTCGTGGCGCAGGTCCTGTTCGCCATCCTCCGGCTGCTGCGGCTTCTGCCCGCCGAGGCGGGGCTTGCCTTTGCCGATCGGGCCGCCCGCCTGATCGGGCCGCTGACGCCGCGCCACCGTCTGGCCAAGGACAATCTCCGCCGCGCCTTTCCCGAGCGGGACGAGGCCTGGGTGGAGAAGACCGCCCGCGCCAACTGGGGCCAGATGGGCCGCATCGCCGCCGAATATGTCTATCTCGACGACCTGTTCGACTTCGATCCGGAGCGGCCCGGCGAGGGCCGCATCGAGGTCGAGGGCATCGAGACCTTCATCGAACTGCGTGAGCGCAAGGGACCGTTCATCTTCTTTACCGGCCATCTCGGCTGCTTCGAGCTGCTGCCGATCGGCGCCGCCGCGTTCGGGCTGGAATTCACCGCGCTGTTCCGCCAGCCGAACAACCGCTACATCGCCAAGGAAGTCCTGTCCGCCCGCCGCACCACCGGCGGCCATCTGGTACCCTCCAAGGCCGGCGCCGCCTGGTCGCTCGCCGGAATCCTGCAGCGCGGCGGCGCCGTCGGCATGCTGGTCGACCAGAAGTTCCAGAAGGGCGTCCGCACGACGTTCTTCGGCCGGCCCTGCAAGACCAACCCGCTGCTGCCGAAGCTGGCGCGGCAGTACGAAGCGGAGATCTATCCGGCGCGCTCGATCCGGCTGCCGGACGGCCGCTACCGCCTGGAGCTGAAGCCGCGCCTCGACCTGCCGCGGGACGCGGCCGGGACGGTCGACGTCGAGGCGACCTGCCAGCTGCTCAACGACGTCGTCGAGGGCTGGGTGCGCGAGCATCCCGAGCAGTGGATGTGGTTCCACGATCGCTGGCAGTCGCGCCGGCCTTCGAAGAAGCGTCGCAAGTAGCGGCATCCCTCTGCAGGGCCTCGGACGATCCGTGCCCGAATTGATACCGATCAACGTCCCCTCGTTGCGCGCATCCGATAGTGCGGCACGTCGTCAGGCGCAGGATGTCCGGCGGGAGGCGCCCGGGCTTCCGGCACGGCGACCCGGCATCTGCGCGGCGGGCATGGTCCTCGGACCCCGCGCCGGCACGAGGGAGCGAGAGATCGACCATGAGCACGCTTCTCAACCAGCAAACCCAATCCGAGGCGACGCCCCGCACGGCGCTCCCGGGCACCCACCGGATCGCCGATCTTGCCGTGCATCTCGACGGCTCCGGCTACGACGCGCCGCGCCTTGCTCACGCGCAGATGCTGGCGACGATCTTCGGCACGCACATCGAAGGCTTCTTCGCCAACCCGATCCCCACCTCCTTCATCCCCGTCGGCGCCGGCTACGAGCGCCTCGCCTCGGAGATCTGGGAGGAAGGCCGCGCCGCCGGCGACGAGGCGGAGAAGGCGATCCGCGCCCGGCTCGACAGCATCGGCGACGGCTGCATCCTGCGGCGCGTCGACGGCATGCCGCATGAACTCGCCTTTGCCGCCGCTCGTCTGGCCCGGACGGTGGACCTCGTCCTTCTGGGACGCCCCGAGGACGACCGTTCCCTCGCCGACATGATCGCTGCCGTGCTGTTCGATGCCGGCAGTCCCGCCCTGATCGTGCCGCCGGAGGCGGCGGAGGCGCGCGATCCGCAGACGATCGTCGTCGGCTGGCGCGATTCCACCGAGTGCTCGCGGGCCATCGCCGCCGCCCTGCCCTTCCTCAAGCGGGCCCGCGAGGTCTTCCTCGTGACGGTGGCCGAAGCCACTGCCAGCGAGGAGCGCCACAGCGAACCGGTCGCCGACATGGCGCGGCATCTCGCCCGCCACGGCGTCACCGTCGAGGTCCGCCACCTGCCGAAATGGAACCGGCCGGCCGACGCCCTGCTCAACGAGGCGAAGATCGTCGGCGCGGAGCTTCTGGTCTCCGGCGGCTACGGCCGTTCGCGACTGCGGGAGATGATTCTGGGGGGCGTTACACGTGACCTCTTGAAATCATGTCCGATTCCGCTCCTGATGTGCCATTGAGGCGGACAGTACGGGAGGCATCACCATGCATACCTCGGACCTCAGCTATAATGTCGAGCCGCTCGGCAGGTGCTGGACGATCTCGTTCTGCCACATCCCGCACGGCACGTTCGACCGGCGCGTCGATGCGCTGCGGGCGGCGGTGCGGGATGCCGACCGGGTCCGGCGAATGGGCCACAGGGTGACGGTGGTGGTGGCGCGGCCGCAGGGCGCGCCCCTCGCCGAGCGGGTGGTGCGGCCCGCGCCCTGAGGCGACGGCGCCTCCCTCCTGGCGTTGACGCCCGGCGCGCCGCAAGGCTCCGTCGCCGGTGGCGAACTATGGCCTAGCGCTGGACGACGACGCGGGTATTGCCCATGCCGAACTTGCGGACCAGCGAGTAGAACGTCTTGGCGTTCGCCGTATGCAGGCGGACGCAACCGTGCGAAGCCGGCCTGCCGAGGCGGCTGACGGCGCCGGTGCCGTGGATGGCATAGCCGCGGTGGTAGAAGACCGAATAGGGCATCGGCGACATGTCGTATTTGCGCGAGTACCACATCCGGTGCATGCGCTTTGCCCGCCAGCTGCCGGTCGGCGTGACGTAGCCTTTGCGCGCCGTCGACACGGGCCAGCGATAGGCAACCTTGCCGTTCTGAATAACCGTCATGGTCTGACTGGAAATATCGATCTTCGCCACGAGGCCGGCGGCGGCATCCGAGACGCCGAGGATCGTCATTGCCGCAAGCAGCAGGGCGGCAGCCAGGATGTTCTTCATAACGCAGACTCCAACCAGAATTAGACGTCTTTTTGCCGCAAAAAAATCTAGTTCCGACTTGAGAAGACTGTCAATTGCCGAAGACGTGAAGACCAGATCCATCGTCGACTATGGTTTCCAGGCAATGCGGGAAACAGCCGTCGCCGATGCTCCAGCGGCGGATCGCGGTGTCAGTGCGTCGGGGAAGTGGCGGCGGCGGCAATCGTCCCTCGGCCACCCATCCCGCGGCGGGGGCCCTCAGCCGTTGAGAAACGCCGAGATCCGGCTGCGCGCCGCCTCGCCTTCCCAGCAATCGGCGAGCCGGCTGGCCGTCACGGCGATCGTCTGCTCGTCGATGACAGGGCCGAGCGAGCGCACGAGCGCCTTCGCCGCGGCGACCGCCTCCGGCGCGCAGGCGAGATACGGCGTCACCTCCGCCGCGACGGCCGCGTCGAGTTCGTCCTCGGTCACCGCCCGTGCGAGAAGCTCCAGTTCGCGGGCCTCCGCCGCGCCGAACCGCCGGCCCGACATGAACACCAGCCGCGCCCGGCCCTCGCCCATCCGAACGACCACATAGGGCGAAATGGTCGCCGGAATCAGGCCGAGGCGCGTCTCCGTGAAACCGAAGCGCGATGCCAGGCTGCCGATGGCGACGTCGCAGACGGCGATCAGCCCGAGCCCGCCGCCGAATGCCTGGCCCTGGATGCGCCCGACCAGCGGCTTCGGCAGTTCGTTGAGTGCCTTCAGCATGCGCGCCAGCTTCTCGGCCTCGGCGACGCGGGCCGCCCGCGGCGCGGCTAACTGCGCCTTCATCCAGTTGAGATCGGCCCCGGCGCAGAAGCTGCGCCCTTCGCCGGTGAGGACTACCACCCGCACGGCGTCGTCGGCGCCGAGGGCCGCCGCGGCATCGGCGAGTTCGCCGATCATCGCCGCGTCCATGGCGTTGTGGCGCTCCGGTCGCGCCAAGGTCAGGGTAGCGACGCCCTCCGCGTCGGTATCGATCCGGATCGTCGAATAGCCGCTCACGCCATCAGTTCCAGAATCTCCTCGCCCTGGCGCGACTTAGATCACGATCGTCGCGGCCATCTCAACCGCGATCGCCGATCGCAGCTGCGAACCGGGGCCAATGGCCGGTCGATGACGGCGGGCGAGGATGCTCGGACCGACCGCTCAGAGCCGCTCGACCAGCTTCACCTGATAGGTGTGCATGGCGTCGCCGCTGCGGATCGACACGTATTCGCCCTGCACGAAGCGTTCCTCGCCGAGGCGGAAGCCGATCTCGTCGTCGCCCTCCCCCTCCTCGTAGTCGAAGAACCAGGTCCCGCCGGGCTTGCGGCGCAGCCGGCCCACCACGTCGGTCTGCCCCTGCAGGAAGCGCCGCACGCGACAGGCGGACTGATGCGCCTTCCATTCGGCCGCATCCAGCCTTCCCTCGGCGTCGAGGGGCACGACGAGGTCGTAGCCGTGGTCCCTGTCGCCGTCGGGATGCCCCTTCTCGCGCGCCAGCTCCAGGCGGACGTGCCGGAAACTGGGCGTCAATTGCGAGGCGGCTTTGGTGTTGGCTGGCGACGACATCCTGCTTCTCCCGTGTGGCGCTGCTTGCCGGAGCGCGTCGCGGCGCGCGGCGGCCCGGCTTCAGGCGGCAGGGGCATCAAGCGGCAATGCCGCGTCGCCGGCCTTGATCGGGATCAATCGGCGGCACGCCCGGGCCCAAGCAGGCGCCGCGGCTGGTCGGCCCCGCCGCCGCCGATCAGGCCGATCAGCCGCCGGAGAGGCTTGCAACATGCGCCTTGAGGTCGAAATCGTGCCGCGCCACCTCGGCCCGGGCGATCGTCAGATCCTGCCCGAGGATGCGGCGGCCCAGCATGTGCTCGCCCGGGCGGTTCACCGTCTCGATGCCGAGCAGCCGGTCTGCCCGGAAGCAATAGGCGATGAGTCGGTCAGCCTCGCCGAGCTGCGCGAGCTCGACGTGGTCGGCGCCAGCCGTCAGCCCGACGACCTGCAGCTTGTAGGGCCCCTGGTCGCTCCAGAACCACGGCACGCTGCGGTAGGGCTCGCCCGGCCCGACGATCCGGGCCGCCACGGTCTTCGCCTGGTCGACCGCGTTCTGCACCGATTCCAGCCGGACCGGCCGGTCGGTGAAGGGGCTCTCGAACACCGCGCAATCGCCGATTGCGAAGATCCGCGGGTCGGCCGTCGTCATGTAGGCATCCACGACGATGCCGTTGTCGGTGGCGAGCCCGGCGTCACGCGCCAGCCGGTCCTCCGGCACGACACCCGCGGCGATCAGCACGATGTCGGCGGCGACCGTCGTGCCGTCCGCCAGAAGCACGCCTTCGGCCCGCGCCCCGCCGACCACCGCCGCGAGGGCCGTCTGCAGCCGGATCTCGGTTCCCATGGCCCGGTGCTGGTCGAGGAAGAAGGCCGAGACGGGGCGCGAGACCGTCCGTCCCATCAGCCGGTCCGCCGCCTCGATCAGCACGACATCCTTGCCGAGCGAGCGCACCGCCGCGGCCACCTCGAGCCCGATGAAGCCGCCGCCGACTATGACCAGCCGCTGCGCCGCGCCGACGGCCGCGCGCAGCGCCTCCGCATCGGCCGCCGTCCGCAGCCCATGCACCCCCGGCAGCGTCGCACCCTCGACGGCAAGCGCGCGATTGGCCGCCCCGGTGGCGAGCACGAGATGGCGGTAGGAAAGCGCCTCGCCCGAATCCAGCATGACCATCGACGCCTGCCGGTCGATCGAGGCGACGGCCTGGCCCATCCGCACGATGATATCGTTCTTGGCGTAGAAGCTTTCCGGCCGGATCAGCAGGCTGTCGAAGCCGGCGTCGGTCTTGATGTAGGTCTTCGACAGGGGCGGCCGCTGGTAAGGCAGCCGGTCCTCGGCGGCGATGATCGTCACCGGGCCGGCAAATCCGAGCTGCCGGAGACTCGCGGCGACCTGGAACCCCGCCTGGCCGCCGCCGGCGATGACGACACCCGCGTCGCTGGTGCTGGACGTGTTCATGCTGATCCGAATCAGTGGGAGATCACCGACGATAGCCTGTTTGGCGCGGCCACGAGAGGCCGGGAGAGCCCGTCGACCCGTCTCGGACGGACCTCTGACCAATCCACGATTGATCTGATCCAATTCCTGACCGAAGCGGCTATTCCTCGGCCACCTTGTGGCGCTCGATCAGGTTGGTCTGGACCCGCTGGAGGTGCAGGCGCATCTGGGCCGCGGCCGCCGCGAGGTTGCGCTCCGCGATGGCATCGACGATGGCATCGTGGTCGGCAAAGCTGTGATGGTCGGGCGGCGGCAGCAGGCGGTCGTTGCGCAGCCGGCCCCAGACGACGGTGCGGCGCACCGCGTTCATCGTGTCGAAGACCGACAGCAGCAGAGCGTTCCGGCCAGCCTCGGCGATGGCCCGATGCAGGCGGTTGTCCCAGTTCTCGTATTGCCGCCACGTCTCGGCATGACGGGCGCCGTCGGCACAGAGCCTCAGCACCCTGATGTCGTCGCTGGTCGCATGCAGCGCGGCCTCCCGCGCGAGTTCCGGCTCGATCACCAGGCGCGCCCGCATCACTTCCGCCGGGCTGGTCTGGTCGGCGATCGCCGTGACCGTGGCGATCTCGGCAACGGGGCGCGCGCCGATGAACGTGCCCTTGCCGACATGGCGCCACAACTCGCCCTGCTCTTCGAGCACCGCCAGCGCCTTGCGCAGGTCGCCGCGCGACACCCCGACGATCTCCGCCAGTTCGCGTTCGGGCGGCAGGCGGGTGTTGGGGGCGAACTCCCGCTGCCCGAGATAGGCGCGCAACTGCACGAGCGCGCTCTGGCCGCCGTCGCGCACCAGCGTATCGGCTTCCAGCACCTCGGCGCCACGGATCAGCATCGTCGCACCGGCACCGCCCTTCTCGTCATCTTCCATCTTGATCATTCCGTTCTTATGCCTTAACCAATACGCCATTGGCAAGAGATTGGTCCGAAGCGACCGGTGCTGCACCTCGTGCGGCAATCAACAAGACAATGCCAATCGGGAGGAATAGATGACAGTGTGGACCAAGATGGCGGGCACGCTCGCCGCCGGGCTCGTCGCTGCGGCGATCGGCTTCGGCACCCAGGTCGCCAGCGCGCAGGAGACCGTCCGCGTCGCCCTCGGCGACGTGGCATCGGTGGAGACGCTCGGCTTCCTGATCGCCCTTGAGCGGGCGAAGGACCGGGGACTCGACTATGAGCTGACGTCCTTCGCGGAGGAGGAGCTGGCGATCCAGGCGATCATCAGCGGCCAGGCCGACGTCGGCATCGGCACGCCCTACTCGATCATCCAGAAGACCAAGGTCCCGCTGCGCAACATCTTCCAGATCTCGTCGCTGGTGTTCTTCCCGGTGGTCTCCACCGAATACAAGAGCTGGAAGGACCTCGACGGCGAGCCCTTCACCTTCCATGCCCGCGGTACCGCCACCGAAGCCTACGGCAACGTCGTCGCCGAGCGCGAGGGCATCGAGTTCGGCCAGCGTTCCTACGTGCCCGGATCCGAGAACCGCATCGTGGCGATGCTCAACGGCACCATCAAGGCGACCATCGTCGACCTGTCGAACAAGAACCTCTTGCTCAAGCAGGCGCCGGACAAGTTCCACGTCCTGCCCGGCATCGAGGACAAGGTGTCCGACGAGATCCTCTTCGCCAACGAGAAGTGGGTCGAGGAGAACCCGGAATCCGCGGCGATCCTGACCGAGGAACTGCTCAAGCTGTGGAAGGAGATCAACGCCGATCCGACTATCGTCGAGAAGGAGCGGGCAGCCCGCAACCTCCTCTCCGACCAGCCGGCCGAGATTCTCGCCGAAGTCGACGCGTATTACGCCGAGGGCGTCGAGGCCGGCCTGTGGAACCCGGAAGGCGCCAGCGAGGACATCGCCCGCGCCGACTTCGACTTCTATGTCACGTCCGGGCAGATGGAAGGTCCGGCCGACAGCCTCAAGGTCGAGGATTTCTGGAACCTCGCCCCGATCGAGGCCGCAAAGGCGAAGATCGGTGGCTGAGCAGCGCGCCAATCTCGAAGCGGAGCCCACCGGGCTCCGCTTCTCCCGGTTCTTCCCGTTCGGGCCTGACCGGGTCCCCGGCGCCCTTCGCGAGCGCCAGCCGAACAAGGGCACCGCATTCCTGAGCCATCCGCTGACGCTGCGGTTCATCTCGGTCGCGATCTTCTGCATTGCGTGGCAATGGGCGGCGCTGGTTCCGATCAGCCCGGCCTTCCCGACCTTCACCGAAACCATGGCGGCCTTCTGGGGCATGCTCGCTGACGGCTCGCTCGTCGCGGCCTTCGCCATCACCCTGCAGCCGCTGCTGCTCGGTCTCGTCATCTCCGCCCTGCTCGGCGTTGCCATCGGCGTCTCGATGGGCCTGAACACCAAGGCCGAATGGTTCGCCTCGCCGATCTTCATCGTCGCCCAGGCGGCGCCGCTGGCGGCGCTCATCCCGCTGATCGTCTTCGCCTACGGCATCGGCCTGACGTCCAAGACCATCGTCGTCTGCATCATGGCGATGCCGGTGATCGTCCTGAACTCCTTCGCCGCCGTCCGCCACACCCCGGCCTCGCTGGTCGAGATGGGACGGTCCTTCCTGGCGCCGCGGCGAAAGGTGATCACGCGGATCATCCTGCCGGCGGCCAGCCCGGTGATCTTCGCGGGGCTGCGCCTCGGCTGCGCCTCCGGCTTCATCGGCGCGATCCTTGCCGAACTCCTGATCACGCCGACCGGCGTGGGCGACCTGATCAGCTACAGCCGTTCCATCGCGGACTACCCGGCCATGTACGCCGCGATCCTGTCCATCATCGTGTTCTCCGTGCTCTTCATCGAACTGATCGAGCGCGTCGAGGTCACGATCTTCCGACCCGAGAAGCGAGCCACAGCGTGAACGCCATCGCCCAACATGCCTTCGCCGCGCCGTCCCCGGTGACCGACTCCATCGTCGCCGTGCGCAATGTCAACAAGCGTTATGCCGGCAACGTCCAGGCGCTGGAGAATGTCAGCGTCGATTTCCCGCGCGGTCAGCTGACCTCGCTGCTCGGCCCCTCGGGCTGCGGCAAGACCACCCTGCTCAAGATCATCGCCGGCCTGTTGCCGGCGACCTCGGGCGAGGTGCTGGTCAACGGCAGGCCGGTCTCCGGTCCGGGGCCGGAGCGGGCCTTCGTTTTCCAGGACTTCGCGCTGATGCCCTGGGCGACGGTGCTGCGCAACGTCGCCTTCGGCCTCGAACTGCGCGGCACGCCGCGGGCCGAGCGCGAGGACGTCTCGCGCCGCTACATCCAGCAGGTCGGCCTCGCCGGCTTCGAGGAGAAATATCCGCACGAGCTGTCGGGCGGCATGCGCCAGCGCGTCGGCCTCGCCCGGGCGCTGTCGGTCAATGCCGACGTCCTGATGATGGACGAGCCGTTCTCGGCCGTCGACGAGCAGAACCGCCGCAAGTTCCAGGAGGATCTCCTCACCCTCGTCGCCAACGAGAAGAAGACCTTCATCTTCGTCACCCACTCGATCGAGGAGGCGGTCTACGTGTCGGACCGCATCGTGCTGCTGTCGCCGCGGCCCGGCCGCATCGCCGAGATCATCGAGCCGGCGATCAACCGCGACGGCGATGCCGACGCGATCCGCCGCCACCCGGTCTATCTCGATACGGTCGATGCCATCTGGCATTCGCTCAAGACCTACCTGGACTGAGGCGCGCCATGACCCTCTTCGGACACCGCATCCCGATGGTCGCCTCGCTGCTATTGTGGGCGATCCTCTGGGAGATCGTCGGGCAGCTCGGCATCACCATCCTGCTGCCGCCGCTCTCGGCCGTCCTCGTCAGGATGGTGGAGATCGTGCCGACCCAGACCTTCATGTCGGCGCTCGGCGTCACCGCCTACGCCTTCGTCATCGGCAATGTCATCGCCATCGGCGTCGGCGTGCCGCTCGGCATCCTGATGGGGCGCTCGGTCATCGCCGACCGCATCTTCCTGCCCTGGGTGAACCTCTTCCTGTCGGCGCCGCTGACCGCGCTCGTCCCGGTGATCATGGTCCTGTTCGGCCTCGGCCAAACGACGATCATCCTCACCGTCGTGCTCTTCGCCATCTGGATCATCGTGCTCGATTCCCGCGCCGGCGTCCGCTCGATCTCGCCCTCGCTGGTCGAGATGGCCCACAGCTTCGGCGCCAGCCGCTGGCAGGCCTTCCGGCGAATCTACATCTGGGCGGCGCTGCCCGAGATTCTCGCCGGCATCCGCCTCGGCGTCATCCGTGCGGTGAAGGGCGTGATCATCGGCCAGCTGCTGGTGTCGATCGTCGGCTTCGGCGCGCTCTTCAAACTCTACGGCTCGCGCTTCCTGATGGAGCACTTCTGGGCCGCCCTCATCGTCCTGTTCGCGCTGGCCTTCATCCTGGCCGAGAGCCTTGCCTGGCTCGAGCGACGCGTCGATTTCTATGCCGCATCGCGCGGCTGATCCCTCCCGTACCGTTCACACAGAGGAATACCTGAACGATGACACATGTCTTCACGCCAGCCGAAACCACGTCGCTGCCCGTCCAGGGCTCCGGCGACACCTTCCCGGTGCGGCGCGTCTATTGCGTCGGTCGCAACTACGCCGACCACGCCATCGAGATGGGCCACGACCCGGACAAGGAGCCGCCCTTCTTCTTCCAGAAAAACCCTGACAATCTGATCGTCGGCGACAGCTTCCCCTACCCGTCGATGTCCTCCGACGTGCATCACGAGATCGAGCTGGTGGTGTTCCTGTCGAAGGGCGGCGAGAACATCCCGGTGGAAGACGCGCTGTCGCATGTCTACGGCTACGCCGTCGGCCTCGACATGACCCGGCGCGACCTGCAGGGCGAGGCCAAGAAGATGGGCCGGCCGTGGGAAATCGGCAAAGCCTTCGAGGACTCCGCGCCGGTGTCGCCGGTGGTGCCGGCTTCCGAGATCGGCCACCCCGATTCCGGCGCGATCTGGCTCAAGGTCAATGGCGAGATCCGCCAGAACGGCGACCTCAACCAGATGATCTGGAAGGTGGCGGAATCGATCTCCTACCTCTCCGGCCTCTTCCGCCTCGCGCCGGGTGACGTCATCATGACCGGCACCCCGGCCGGCGTCGGCGCCGTCAAGCGCGGCGACGTGCTGGAAGGCCACATCGACGGCATCGGCGACCTCCGCGTCACCGTGTCCTGACCACTCAGCGTGGATTGCCGGCGGCGCCCGCGCCGCCGGCTTCTCTTCAAGCTCAAGGACGGCCGCCATGCTCGATCTCCTGCAACGGGGCGCTCCCGCCGATCCCGCCATCGGCGCGCCGGACCGCCAGCCGCTGAGCTTCGCCGGCCTCGGCGAGCTCGTCGCCACGACGGTCTCGTCCCTCAACGCGCTCGGCATCGGCCGGGGCGACCGGGTGGCGATCGTGCTGCCGAACGGCCCGGAAATGGCGGCCTGCTTCGTCGCCGTCGCCGCCGGGGCGACCACCGCCCCGCTCAATCCCGCCTACCGGGCGGACGAATTCGAATTCTACCTCAACGACCTCGGCGCCAAGGCGCTGATCGTCGATGCCGCCGGCCACGAGGCGGCGGAAGCCGTCGCCGCCAGGCTGGGCGTCCCGGTGCTGCGGCTGCGGGTCGCCGATGGCGCGCCCGCCGGCGCCTTCAGCCTCGAGGGCGAGTCCGTGGGCACGACAGAGCGTCGCGGCTACAGCGCGGAAGACGATATCGCCCTCGTCCTGCATACGTCCGGCACCACGTCGCGCCCGAAGATCGTGCCGCTCACCCTCGGCAACATAAAGGCCTCGGCGCGCCATATCCGCGAGACCCTGGCGCTGACGCCGGCCGATCGCTGCCTCAACATCATGCCGCTGTTCCACATTCACGGCCTGGTCGCGGCGGTGCTCTCGACGCTCTCGGCCGGCGCCTCGGTCGTCTGCACGCCGGGCTTCAACGCGCTGAAGTTCTTCTCCTGGATGGATGCCGCCGAACCCACCTGGTACACGGCCGTCCCGACCATGCATCAGGCGATCCTCGCCCGCGCGCCGCGCAACCAGGACAGCGTCGACAGGGCGCAGCTGCGCTTCATCCGGTCCTCTTCCGCGTCGCTGCCGGCGCAGGTGATGGGCGAGCTGGAAGCTGCCTTCGGCTGCCCGGTGATCGAGTCCTACGGCATGACCGAAGCGGCGCATCAGATGGCGTCCAATCTCCTGCCGCCCGGCCAGCGCAAGCCCGGCAGCGTGGGCCCCGCCGCCGGCCCGGAAGTCGCCATCCTGTCGCAGGACGGCACGGTGCTGCCGGCCGGCGCGGTCGGCGAGATCTGCATCCGCGGCCCGAACGTCACCAAGGGCTACGAGAACAACGACAAGGCCAACGCCGAAGCCTTCGCGCATGGCTGGTTCCACACCGGCGACCAGGGCACCATGGACGAGGACGGCTTCGTCCGGCTCACCGGCCGGCTGAAGGAGATCATCAATCGCGGTGGCGAGAAGATCTCGCCGCGCGAGGTCGACGACGTGCTGATGGACCACCCGGCGGTGCAGCAGGTGGTGACCTTCGCCATGCCGCACGACAAGCTCGGCGAGGAAGTCGCCGCCGCCGTCGTGCTGCGCGAGGGGATGAGCGCCACCGAGCGCGAGATCCGCGATTTCTGTGCCACCAGGCTCGCCGACTTCAAGGTGCCGCGCCGCCTGGTGTTCCTCGACGAGATCCCGAAGGGCGCCACCGGCAAGCTGCAGCGCATCGGCCTTGCCGACAAGCTCGGCCTCGGCAAGGCGGCGTCGCCGGCATGAGGATCTGCATCTTCGGAGCCGGCGCGATCGGCGGCCTCGTCGCGGCGAAACTCGCCGCCGCCGGCGAGGCCGAGGTCAGCGTCGTCGCCCGCGGCCCGCATCTGGCGGCGATCCGCCGGGACGGCCTGACCGTGCGCGACGCATCGGGGGAGATCAACGCCGCGGTGCGGGCGACGGACGATCCGTCCGAGCTCGGCCCGCAGGACTACGTCCTGGTGGCGCTCAAGGCGCATTCGGTCCCGGCGATCCTGCCCGGCCTGGCGACACTGCTCGGTCCGGAGACCGCCGTGGTCACCGCCCAGAACGGCGTGCCCTGGTGGTACTTCTATCGCAGCGGCGGTCCCTACGAGGGGCATCGCATCGAGGCGGTGGATCCGGGTGGCCGGATCTGGGACACGATCGGCCCGGAGCGGGCGATCGGCTGCGTCGTCCATCCCGCCGCCGACATCGAGGCGCCGGGCATCATCCGCCACACCGAGGGCGACCGCCTGCCGCTCGGCGAGCCCTCCGGCGAGAAGAGCGAACGAACGCTGGCCCTGTCGCGGGCGCTGGTCGCCGCCGGCTTCCGCGCGCCGGTGCGCCCGCAGATCCGTTCCGAAATCTGGATCAAGCTCTGGGGCAATGTCTCGCTGAACCCGATCTCGGCCCTCACCGGCGCCACGCTGGCGGCGATCTGCGGCGACGACGGCGCAAGGGCGGTCGCCCGCCAGATGATGCTGGAAGCCCAGGCCATCGCCGAGAAGCTCGGCATCCGCTTTCCCATCGATGTCGACAAGCGCATCGCCGGCGCCGCCGAGGTCGGCGAGCACAAGACCTCGATGCTGCAGGACCTCGAGCTCGGCCGGCCGATGGAGATCGACGCGCTGGTGACGGCGGTGCAGGAGCTCGGGCGCCTCACCGACAGCCCGACGCCGACCATCGATACCATCCTCGGCCTGGTGCGGCTGCGGGCCGCGACGCCTCTCGTCCCCGCCGTCGCCGATCAGGCGAAGTAGCGGATCGTGCCGGCCGGCGCGAGGTCGTAGCCGGTCAGTTCCGCCGCTCGCCGCCGGACCGCCCCGCCGCCGAGAAAGCCGACCAGCGCCTGCAGCGGCGGCGTGAAATAGGTCCGCTGCCGCATCAGGAGATCGAAGCTCTCCCAGGCAAGCGGCACGAAGTCGAGGCCGGCCGAGCGGGCCGCCGAGCGCGTGGCGACGCCGCAATCGGCCCGCCCCTCCCGGATGGCGGCGGCAAGGTCGGGGCCGCTGAGACAGGCGGGCTCCAGGCGATTCAGGTCGCCCGGCGAGATGCCGAGACGCGAAAGCAGACCCTCCAGCAACATCTGCGCCCCCGCGCCCTTCTGCCGGACGGCCAGACGGGCCCGGCTGGCGATCACGTCCTCCAGGCTGCCAAGCCCCTTCGGATTGCCGGTCGGCAGCAGCAGCCCCTGCTCGCGCCGCGCCATGCCGACCAGCAGCGCATCGTGCAGCTGCGGCATGCGCTCGACGAAGGCGACGTTGTCCTCGTCGGCGGCCCCATGGAAATGAACCGCCGCAGCGGCGATCTCGCTGCGCAGCAGCCGGGCGACGCCGGCCTCCGTCCCCTCGGTCAGCGACGCCAGACCCGAACCCGACTGGCGCAGGCTCCATTCCAGAAGGTCGTCCTGGCTGCCGCCGACGATCGCCGGCGCCTCGGCCGGCGTCATCCCTGCGGGTCGCGCCAGTCCGGAGAGGACCCAGCGATCCAGCTCGTGGCGCGGGAACAGCCACTTGCCGGTGACCTTCGAGCACGGGATCGCGCCTGCCGCGACCAGTTCGTAGAGCTTGCGCTCGCCGAGCCGAAGATAGTCGGCGGCCTCCCCCGTGGTCAGCAGATCGGTCGGCATATTCCTGCGCCTTTATGTCCTGATTCCATCATTTGACATACACCGATTTCCTGCAGAAGAAAGCCTCCAAGGGAGGCCTCATGCCGGATACTCTCGGTGCCTGGCACCTGATTCTCAGCGGCGATCCCGCGCTCTACGCCATCGTGCGCCTGTCGCTGCTGGTCAGCCTGTCGGCCGTGGCAGTGGCGACGCTGGTGGCCTTCCCGCTCGGCGCCGTCCTGGCGCTGACCCGGTTTCCCGGCCGCACGGCGGTCATCGTCATCCTCAACGGCTTCATGGGGCTGCCGCCGGTCGTGGTTGGGCTTGCCGTCTATCTGCTGCTGTCGCGCTCCGGCCCGCTCGGCTCGCTCGGCATCCTGTTCACGCCGCAGGCGATGATCCTGGCGCAGGCGCTGCTGGTCATGCCGATCATCGCGGCATTGGCCCGCCAGACCATCGAGGATCTCTGGTACGAATATCGCGACGAGCTGACGGCGATGAATGTCGGGCCGGCGGGCAGGGTCGCGACGCTCCTGTGGGACTGCCGCATCAGCCTGGTCACGGCCCTCCTCGCCGGCTTCGGGCGCGCCGCGGCCGAGGTGGGAACGGTGATGATCGTCGGCGGCAATATCGACGGCTTCACCCGCACCATGACCACCGCCATCGCGCTGGAGACCTCGAAGGGCGACCTGGCGCTGGCCATGGGTCTTGGAGCGATCCTCGTCGCCCTGATCCTGGTGGTGAACGCGCTGGCGTGGGGCCTGCGCAGCTGGTCGGAACGACGGGTGACCGGATGAAGGCGCTGGCCCGGACCGACCTGCCGCTGTCGCTCCACGATGTCTCGCTGGTCGCCGGCGAGGCCACCATTCTCGACCGCCTCACTTTGACCATCCGGGCCGGCGCGCCGACGGTGGTCGTCGGGCCGAACGGCGCCGGCAAATCCTCGCTCTTGCGCCTCTGCATGGGGCTGACGGCGCCGTCCTCCGGCCGCGTCACCTGGGGCGGCCGGATCGATTCGCCCCCCGTCCGCCGCGCCATGCTGTTCCAGCGTCCGGTCATGCTGCGGCGCTCGGCGCTCACGAATGTCACCTATGGGTTGGCGCAGGCCGGCTGCCCCCGGCGGCTGCGGGCCGAACGCGCCGAAGCCTTGCTGCAGCGGGTCGGCCTCAGCGACCACGCCGCCCGGCCCGCACGCTCACTCTCCGGCGGCGAACAGCAGAAGCTCGCCCTCGCCCGGGCCCTCGCCCGCGAACCGGAACTGCTGCTGCTCGACGAGCCGACCGCCAATCTCGACCCCGCCGCCAGCCGCGGCGTCGAAGCGATCATCCGCGACGTGGCGGATTCCGGCATCAAGGTGCTGATGGCCTCGCACGATCTCGGCCAGGTCCGGCGCCTCGCCGGCGAGGTGCTGTTCATGGCCGCCGGCAGGGTGCGCGAGCACAAGCCCGTCGCGGCGTTCTTCGACAGCCACTCTACGCCCGAAGCTGCCGCCTTCCTGCGCGGCGACCTCGTCATCTGAGCCAACCCAGAGAGACTGCGATGCGACCTTTCATGCCCACCCTCGCCTTCGTCGGCGCGGCTTTTCTCGCGGCGATCACCGGTCATCCGGCGCTCGCGCAGGATCGCTCGATCGTCGTCGCCTCGACGACCTCGACGCAGGATTCCGGCCTGTTCGACCATATCCTGCCGCTGTTCGAGAAAGAATCCGGGATCACCGTGAAGGTCGTCGCCCAGGGCACCGGCCAGGCGCTGGAGACCGCGCGGCGCGGCGACGCGGATGTCGTCTTCGTGCATGCCAAGGCGCAGGAAGAGCAGTTCCTCGCCGACGGCTTCGGCGTCGAGCGCTTCGATGTCATGTACAACGACTTCGTTCTGATCGGCCCGAAGAGCGACCCGGCCGGCATCGCCGGCACCGAGGACATCGCCGCCGCCCTGCAGGCGATCGCGGCGGCCAAGGCGCCGTTCGTGTCGCGCGGCGACAAGTCCGGCACGCATTCCGCCGAGCTGCGGCTCTGGAAGGATGCCGGCATCGACATCGAGACGGCGAAGGGCGACTGGTACCGCGAGATCGGCCAAGGCATGGGCGCCGCCCTCAACACCGCCGGCGCCATGGAGGCCTACGTGCTCGCCGACCGCGGCACCTGGCTGTCCTTCACCGATGGCGGCGATCTCGACGTGCTGGTCGAAGGCGACAAGCGGCTGTTCAACCAGTACGGCGTCATGCTGGTCAGCGCCGAGAAGCACCCGCACGTGAAGACCGAACTCGGCCAGGCCTTCGTCGACTGGCTGATCTCGGACGAAGGCCAGGCAGCCATCGCCGACTACAAGATCGGCGGCCAGCAGCTGTTCTTCCCCAACGCCGCCGAGAGCCGCTCCTGAGCGGCGGCGTTGCCAAGCAATCATCGCCCGGCCCATCATGGGCGATGATCATCATGCCGACTCCCGCCGTTGCGCTGACCTCTGTCGAAGCGGCCCTGGCGCTTCTGACCGAAGGGCTGCAGCCGGTGGCCGCCACCCGCCTGGCGCTGTCGGAGGCGCTCGGAGCCGTTGCGGCGGAGGCCGCGCCCCTCGCCGCCCCGTTGCCGGCCGCCGACATCGCGATCATCGACGGATTCGCCTTTGCGTCTGCCGATCTTCTCGGCGCCTCGCCCTTCTCGCCCGCCGTACCGGGCGGCCCGCTGCATTGGGTGGAAGCCGGTGACGCGCTGCCGGCCGGCTGCGACTGCGTGATCGAGGCGGGGCTCGTCGACCGCAGCGGCCCGCTGGTCGAGGTCTCGGGCGAAGCGGTCACGGGCAGCGGCGTCAGCCGCCGCGGCGAGGATTGGCCGGCGGACTCGCCGGCGGTCACGGCGGGGCACCCCGTCCGAGCCGTCGATATCCTTGTCGCGCGGATGGCCGGCCTGACCGACCTGCCGGTCCGACGGCCGGTCCTGCATCTCCTGAACGTCGGCGGCGCAACCGGCGCAACCGCTTCCGCCGGCCTCGTCGCCGACCTCGCCCGGGCGGCCGGCGCGCAGGTCACTTCGGTCACCGCCGTTGCCCGCGACGCCGCGGCCATCGGCGGCGCGATCGACGCGGCGGACGGCGAACTCCTCGTCCTGGTCGGCGGCACCGGCACGGGCCGCGGCGATGCCACGGCCGAGGCGCTGGCGGCCCGGGGTATCCTGCTGGCGCACGGCATCGCGCTCTCGCCGGGCACCACCACGGCCCTCGGCCGGCGCGGTGCGGTCCCGGTCGTCGCGCTGCCGGGCGCGCCGGACCAGGCGCTGGCGGCGTTCTGGACCTTCGCCCTTCCGGCCATCGACCGCCTCTCCGGCCGCATCCGGCCGCCCGCGCGCGTCCTGCCTCTGGCCCGAAAGATCGCCTCCGCCGTCGGCGTCACCGAACTCGTGCTGCTGCGCGAAGCGAACGATGCCTGGCTGCCGCTGGCGGTGGGGCGCTTTCCGCTGCACCGGCTCGCGGAGGCCGATGCATGGCTCGCCGTGCCGGGCGACAGCGAGGGCTACGCCGCCGGAACGCCCGTGGCAGGCTTTACGGTTTCTGCTACGAGCATCGCATGACGCATGATCCCGTGCCGCCGGCGGCAGCTGCCCGCGGCGGCAGCCACGAGCAGGAACAGTTCCTCGCCATCCTCTCGCGCGAGGAGGCCGTATCGCGCTTCGAGGCGGCGCTGTTTCCGCGGCGGGAGGAGACCGTGCTGCGGCCGCTCGCCTCGGCGCTCGGCGCGGCCCTGGCCGAGGACGTCGTCGCGCCGGTCGACGTGCCGCCCTTCGACCGCGCCAATGTCGACGGCTTCGCCGTCCGCTCGGCGGACCTCGCCGGTGCCGGCGAGTCGGTGCCCGCAACGCTGACGCTGAACGGCGAGACCATCGCCTGCGGCACCCAGCCGCTGCTGCCCGTCCGGCCGGGCACCGCGACGCCGATTGCCACCGGCGGCCCCGTGCCGCGCGGCGCCGACGCGATCGTCATGGTCGAGCACACCCAGCCAGGCGAGGCGGCGGAGCTGATCGAGATCCGCCGCGCCGCCAGCCCTGGCCAGTTCGTCTCCCATGCCGGCTCCGACATTGCCCGCGGCGAGGTGCTGCTGCGGGCCGGCACGCTGATCGGGTCGCGCGAGACTGGCATGCTCGCCGCCTGCGGTATTTCCACCGTCCCGGGGGTCCGCCGTCCCCGCGTCGCGATCCTCTCGACCGGCGACGAGCTCGTGCCCCCCGGCGAGGCCTTGCGTCCGGCGGCGATCTACGACGTCAACGGCGCCATCGTCGCAGCCGCCGTCGCCGAGAATGGCGGCGAGCCGAATTTCCTCGGCGCCTTCCCGGATGACGAAACGACGCTGGAGACGGCGATGCGCGATGCGCTGGCATCGCACGACATGCTGATCCTGTCCGGTGGCACCTCCAAGGGTGCCGGCGACGTCAGCCACCGCATCGTGCCCCGGCTCGGTTCACCCGGCATCCTCGCCCACGGCGTCGCGCTGAAGCCGGGAAAGCCGCTCTGCCTCGCCGTCTGCGATGGCAAGCCGGTGGTCATCCTGCCGGGCTTCCCGACGTCTGCGATGTTCACATTCCACGACATGATCGCGCCGGTGCTGCGCCGCATGGCCGGCCTGCCGCCACGGCTGGACCACACGGTCGAGGCGAGCGTGCCGGTGCGGATCGCCTCGGAACTGGGGCGCACCGAGTTCGTCATGACCTCGCTCGTCGAGGGCGCCGAGGGGCTGGTCGCCTACCCGACCGGCAAGGGCTCGGGCGCCATCACCTCCTTTGCCCAGGCCGACGGCTTCCTGCGCATCGAGGCGCTGGCCGACCACCTGCCGGCGGGCTCCCGCGCGCGGGTCACGCTGTTCACGCCGACGCTGCGGGTCCCCGACCTCGTGCTCATCGGCAGCCATTGCGTCGGTCTCGACCGGATCGCCGCGCCGCTGGTCCGCAGGGGCATGCTGGTGCGCACGCTGGCGGTCGGCAGCCTCGGCGGCCTTGCCGCCGCGCGGCGCGGCGAATGCGATCTCGCGCCGATCCATCTCCTCGACGAGGCCTCCGGCACCTACAACGCGCCGTTCCTGACGCCGGGTCTGGAACTCGTCCGCGGCTGGCGGCGCATGCAGGGCATCGTCCACCGGCCGGGCGACCAGCGCTTCGAAGGGCGCTCGGCCGAGGAGGCCGTCACTGCGGCGCTCGCCGACCCCGACTGCCTGATGGTCAACCGCAACCAGGGCGCCGGGACGCGCATCCTGATCGACCGGCTGCTCGGCGGGGCTCGCCCGGACGGCTATTTCAACCAGCCGAAGTCGCACAACGCGGTCGCCGCGGCGGTGGCGCAGGGCCGCGCCGACTGGGGCGTCGCCATCGCTCCCGTTGCTACAGCCGCCGGCCTCGACTTCATCCCGCTGACCGAGGAACACTACGACTTCGCCCTCGTCACCGCGCGCAGGGAGCGGCCGGGCGTCGCCGCCTTCCTGGAGGCGCTGGCATCGCCGGAGGCCGCCAGGGCGCTGGAGGATGCCGGCTTCGCGAAAGCCTGAGCTCAGGCCGGCAGGCTTGCCGCCAGCCGCTCCGCCTCGGCGAGATCCTCGACCGTGTTGGCGTTGAAGAACGGATCGACCGGCAGCGCCGGCCAGGCGACGGCGGCAACGCCGTGCCGCGCCGTCCAGCGGTCGACGCGGCGCAGGCCCTCCTCGACCAGCGCCTGGCGCAGGTCATGCCGCAGCCCGACCGGCCACAGCCCGACCACCGGATGCGCCTGCTCGCCGGACGTCGCTACGGCTAGCGGCACGCCGGCGGCGTCGCGCGCTTCGTGCAGACGCGCAACGAGGTCGCGCGGCAGGAACGGGCAGTCCCCCGGCGCGCTCGCCACCCATTCGATGTCCGGCCGATGCTCGGCCGCCCATTCCAGCGCCGCGAGGATGCCGGCCAGCGGGCCGGGATAGTCCTCCACGGTGTCGGCGACGACCGGCAGGCCCCAGGCGGCGAATCTGGCCGGGTCGCCATTGGCGTTGAGCACCAGCCCGTCGCATTGCGGGGCGATGCGTTCGACGACGTGGTCGAGGATCGGTCGTCCGGCGACCGTCCGCATCGGCTTGTCGCCGCCGCCCATCCGGCGCGCCAGCCCGCCGGCGAGGATGACTCCGAGCGTCGCCGGGTGCGCGGCGCCAGCCCCGGTCATGGCCGGTAGCCCTTGCGGTCGGCGAGCGGCGCCTCGGGCGTCGCCTCGATGTCGAGATCGAAGACGATGCGCTCCTGGCCGGCGACGGCGACGAAGCGCTTGCCGCGGGCCCGTCCGACCAGCGTCAGCCCCGCCTTCAGCGCCAGTTCCACGCCCCAGGCGGTGAAGCCGGAGCGCGAGACGAGGACGGGAATGCCCATCCGCACCGTCTTGATGACCATCTCCGAGGTCAGCCGGCCGGTCGTGTACATGATCTTGTCGGACGGATCGACGTCGTTGCGGAACATCCAGCCGGCGATCTTGTCGACGGCGTTGTGGCGGCCGACGTCCTCCATGTAGCAGAGCGGCTGGTCGCCGCGGCACAGCACGCAGCCATGGATCGAGCCGGCGGCGAGATAGATCGACGGCGTCGTGTTGATCGTCCGGGTCAGATGGTAGAGCCAGGAGGTTCGGAGTTCCGCCTGCGGCAGCACCACGCCCTCCATCGACTCCAGCAGGTCGCCGAAGGCCGTCCCCTGCGCGCAGCCGGAGGTGAGCGTGCGCTTGCGCAGCTTCTGCTCGTAGTTCGTCCCCGCCTCGGTCCGCACCACGACGACCTGCAGGTCCTCGTCGTACTCGACGCCGGTGACGACGTCCGCCGGCTTGAGCATGTTCTGGTTGAGCAGGTAGCCGAGCGCCAGATATTCCGGATGGTCGTTGATCGTCATCATCGTGACGATCTCCTGGGCGTTGAGGTAGAGCGTCAGCGTCCGCTCCACCGGCACCCGGATGTCGACGGCAACGCCATTATGGTCGACACCCGTCACGGCTTGCGTCAGAAGCGGGTTGTCCGGGTCCGGCAGGACGAGGGGCGCATCGGGTCGGATCGTTGTGTGCTGCATGGCTCTTACCTAGTTGCCGCCCGGCCGTCCCGCAATCGGCAGGGGGCGCATCCGGGGCCGTGCCCGCCCACAGAGACGACCGAAGGAGCCATGGCGCAACTTTCCGACGACTGCTTCGCCTTTGGCGGGCCCATGCAAACCGTCGACGACACCGTCGCGCTGATCGCCGCCCGCCTGCCGGCCGTGGAGGGCTGCGAGACGGTGGCGCTGGATTCGGCCGACGGGCGGGTGCTGGCGGAGGACCTCGCCGCGCCGTTCCCGCTGCCGCCCTTCACGAACTCGGCGGTCGACGGCTACGCGCTGGCCGGCGCCGACCTCCCGGCCGAGGGCGAGGCCACCTACCGGATCGCCGAACGCCTGCAGGCCGGCATGGCGTCGGCCCGGACGCTGGGTGCGGGCGAAACCGTGCGGATCTTCACCGGCGCGCCGATGCCTGAAGGCGCCGACACCGTCTTCATGCAGGAGGACGTGCGGGTCGCCGATGACGGACGCGTCGTCTTCCCCGCGGGCCTGAAGCGCGGCGCCAATGTCCGCCCGGCGGGCGAGGACGTCGCCACCGGTAGCGTCGTCCTGCCGGTGGGCCGGATCCTGCGGCCGCAGGACGTGGCGCTCGCTGCGGCGCTCGGCCTCACCGGGATCGTCGTGCGCCGAAGGGTGCGCGTCGCGGTATTCTCCACCGGCAACGAGATCGTCGCGCCGGGCGCGCCGCGCGGGCCGGCGCAGCTCTTCGATTCCAACCGCTTCATGCTCGGCGCCATGCTGCGGCGCCTCGGCTGCACCGTCACCGATCTCGGCATCCTCGCCGACGACCAGGCGCGCATCGCCGAAGTGCTGCGCGAGGCCGCCGCCGGGCACGACCTGATCCTCACCTCCGGCGGCGTCTCCACCGGCGAGGCGGACCACGTGAAAGCCAGCGTCGAGAGCGTCGGCACGCTGGTTTTCTGGCGCGTCGCGATAAAGCCGGGCCGCCCCGTGGCGATGGGCGTGATCGACGGCACCGCCTTCATCGGTCTGCCCGGCAACCCCGTCGCCGGCTTCGTCACCTTCGCGCGCATCGCCCGCCCGGCGATCCTCGCGCTCGCCGGGGCACGGGCGCCGGCGCTGGTGGCGACGCCGTTGCGCGCGGCGTTCGCCTACCGCAAGAAGGCCGGCCGGCGCGAATATGTCCGGGTCACCATCCGCCGGGCGGAAGACGGCAGCGTCGAGGCGGTGAAGTTCCCGCGCGAGGGCGCCGGCCTCCTCTCCTCGCTGGTCGAGACCGACGGGCTTGTCGAACTGCGCGAGGACAGCGTCGGCGTCACGCCCGGCGACACCGTGGAGTTCCTGCCCTATTCGAGCCTGCTGTGAGCCGCGCGATGAAGGATGAAGTTCAGTTGACGGCGCCCCGCCGCCCGGCCATCGTCGCCAGCGCATGACCACCACCATCCTCGACCTGTCGGGCCTCAAATGCCCGCTGCCGGCGCTCAAGACCCGCAAGGCGCTGGGCGGCATCGCGCCGGGCGACCGGCTGGAGGTGCGCTGCACCGATCCGCTGGCGCTCCTCGACATTCCGCATCTCGTCAACGAGATGGGCGACCGGCTGGAGCGCACCGACCGGGACGGCGAGCGCAGCGTGTTCGTGATCGAGAAGCTGGCCACGCCCGCCTGACGCCGGTGACGGCGCCGCCTTTTGCAGGCGGCGCGGCGGTCGTCAGTCGCGCCGGCGCTTGATGAATTTCCGCTCGACATGGTGGACCCGCACGAATTCGGCGAGCCGCTCGGCCATCTCCGGCGGCATCGGCGCGACCTCGACCAGCAGGTCGCCGATTTCCGTCATCGATTCGCCCTCCGCCGGATCCGCGGTGACCGCGATCAGCCGGATCCCCGGCTCCTCCGACAGAAGCGCCAGCGTCACCCACAGCCCGGCCTGGCCGGTGGCGAGATTGTCGCGGTAGTTCGCCGTCTCGACGCGGTGGAACTCGACCTCGGTCGAGCCGGCATAGATCAGCGTCGCGTCGCCGTCGCTCCCGAGGACCTGGCCGTCCGGCGTGCCGGGCGCCTCCGGCACGATCGCGGCGATGCGCCAGGCATGCTCGGCCCAGGGGCTGGAGGACGGCCGCCGCTCGACGACGACGCCCACGCGGAAGGCCGGACGATCGATCATCAGCTGGCCTCCGCCGGACCGCGCAGCGGCAGGCCGGCGACCAGGTTCTGCGGCTTCATCCGCACCATGCCGTCCGGCGTCGTCGACAGGAACAGCCAGACCGGGCGGTCGCCGATCGAGGGAAACGCTTCGGCCGGATCCTCGAAGCGCAGCGCGAAGAGGCCGATGATGCGTTCGAGGTCGGCGTCGCGTGTCGCCTCGCCGCGCCAGAGCTGATTGCCGACGCGCATCGAATCGACGTCGAGCCCGACGAACCAGGCCCAGTCGGCCTCCTCCGCCTGCGCCGCCGGCTCGACGCTGACGGCGACGCCGAGAAGGTGGCGCACCCAGATCTCGATCGCCTTCGCCAGTCCGGCGCGCGAGGCGAGCCCGCCGCCGAAGCTCAGCACCAGGTCGAACGCCTCGTTGCGGTGCCCGTAGGATGCGGCGTTCTCGGCGTCGAGGACGTCCAGCTCGGTGACCGCCGGGCCGCTGAACATCGCCAGCAGCGGCGCGGTGTTGCGGCGGCTCTCCTCCTGCAGCTCCACCACCTCGGCATCGGCGAGCAGCAGCGCCCCCTCGTGGACGCTGCTGCGCTGCGGCCGGAAGAACAGCTCCGCCGAGCGCAGCACGAACGGATCGTCGCATCCCTCCAGCGCGTTGCGCAGGATCACCTGGGTCAGCTGGTTGACGAACAGCGGCGGCGTGCCGCTCATCCCGCCCCGCACCAGGTCGAGATAGGCCGCCTCCAGCGTCGGATGCGCCAGCAGCCTGTCCCGGAAGGCCAGCATCACCTGCCAGTTCTCGCGTGCGTCCTCATCCGCCAGCCCCGCGATCTCCTCCGCCGTCACCGGCCGTCTCGGATCGGCGAGCAGCGCCGCATGCAGTGCCCGCTCGGCGTCGCAGGCCTCTTCCGGCGGCATCAGTTCTGGCCGGGCGAAATACGCCTTCAGGAACGCGTCCGTCGGCACCAGCCAGCCGTCCTCGTTACGGTCGAGCAGATGATGACCCGACGAAACCCAGAAATCGCTCATGCCTTGTCCTGCCGGAGTGCGTGAAGGTCGACATGCTCGTCGTAGTCGGCCTCGTCCACCACGATGTCGAAGGCGCGGCTGTGCTCGACGAGACCCTCGCGCTTGTGCAGCGTACGGAAGCGCTCGCGGATGCCCCCGTCCTCGAGCGACCGCTGCACCGCGAGGATCGTGTTGACCGGGTGGTCGCAGAGCGAGGCGGCGAAGGCGATCTCCTCGGCCGCTGCCGCCCGGGCGGTGTCTATGTCCGGCGCGCCAAGACGGGCGACGAGCTGCGCCGCGAGGCCGGCCAGCGCCGCCTCGCGGTCCGCCTCGGTCGCTTCCGTCACCACCACGAGCGTCGACCAGGCAAAGCTCGCGATGCCGAGGAAGCCGGCGCGGAAGGCCTGGCGTTCCTGGCCGCCCAGCGCCGCGATGTCATCGTTGAAGAAGCAGAACGAGCCCGACACCGCCCATTCGCCGGGCTCGGCGGCGCGGGCGAAGACGAACGTGTCCGACGGATCGAGGCGGATGGTGCGGGGCAGTTTCAAAGCCATGGTTCCCCCGTCGCCGGATCGAGCCATGCCGGCACGCGCAGCGCCTCGGCCAGCAGCCGGTCGTCGGCCAGGGCCGCGCCCGCGCCCTCTGCGCGCTGCAGCCAGCGTTTACGCACGGCGTCGAAGCCTTCCGCGTTCCACTCGTTCATCTCCCGCAGGAAATGCCGCGAGAAACCCTCGATCAGGGCCGCGGGGCTGAGTTCCTCGAAACCCTGCTCGTCGAGCCCGCCCAGAAGCGGGCGGAAGCCCGGCTCACCGGCACGCATCACGATCATCCGCACGCTGCAGCCGAGCACCAGCCAGTCCGGCGCCGCATCCTCGCCGGCGTCCGCCGGCCACGCCAGACGCAGCCCGCCGACCAGCGCTCCGTCGACGCGCAGCCCGCCGGGCCAGTCGAAGCCGATCGGCTGCTGCGGCGGCGCATGGATCGCGAGGGCGTCGGCAAGCGCGTTGCCCGCCGCGTAGACGACGCGCCGCGCCGCGGCCAGCGGCTCCTCGGGCTCCAGCACCAGGGCGAATTCGGCCATGTGGAAGCGCCGTGCCCAGACCAGCGTCGCCGCGCCCTTTGTGGCGGCGATGGACTGGGCGTGGCCGAAGGCGTCGCCCGCTTCGCGAAGCGTCACCAGTTGGAAGGGCGGCGGCAGGCTGAGCGCGGCATCGCGGGATAGGGACATGAAATCCATATGAAATTATCGACTTGCGCCAGATTATAATCGTTCTAGATTAGGCGCCATTGCGCATGATGCTCGCGCCAAGGAGACTCTCCGAACCGTGACCTTTACCGAAGCGGACGTCATTCCGCGAGACATAGCCCGTTCGGCCCTTTCCGCCCTGACCCTTCCAGAACCGCCGCTCCTCGCTTTGCACAGCGACGGCGTCGTGCTGGTCTACGGGCGCGACATGACCGCGATCGAGGCGGGCCAGCGCCTGGCCGAAACCCTCGACGTGACCGTGCTGCTGACGGATACGGCAAACATCACGATCCCGGCACCGCTGCCCTTTCCGGTGGCCCGCGGCCGCATCGTATCGGCGACGGGTCATTTCGGCGCCTACGAGGCGACAGTCGACGGGTTCGCGCCACCGCGGCCCGCAGCCGATGGAGGCGTCGCCTTCGGTGCGCCCCGCGATGGGGCGGTCTCGCGCTGCGACCTGATCCTCGACCTTTCCGGCGAGGCGCCGCTGTTTCCCGCGCACGAGGCGCGCGACGGCTACCTGAAGGCCGATCCCGCCGACCCCGAGGCGCTGTCGGCGCGGGTCGCCGAAGCGGCCGAACTCGTCGGCGACTTCGACAAGCCGGTCTACGTCGCCTACCGCAAGGAACTCTGCGCCCATTCGCGCTCCGGCATCACCGGCTGCACGCGCTGCCTCGACGCCTGCGCCATGGAGGCGATCACGCCGGCGGGCGACCATGTGGCGATCGACGCCGCCGTCTGCGCCGGCTGCGGCAATTGCGCCGCCGTCTGCCCGACTGGCGCTGCCACCTACACGCTGCCGACCGTCGACGTTCAGCTCGACCGCCTGCGCACGCTGCTGCTCGAATATCGCGCCGCGGGCGGCCGGGACGCGGTCGTGCTCTTCCACGACGGCTATGTCGGCGCCCCGCTGATCGAGGCGGTTGGCGCCGATCTGCCCGCCAACGTCCTGCCTTTCCCGGTCAACGAGATCAAGCAGATCGGCCTCGAGAGCCTTGCCGCCGCGCTCGCCTACGGCGCCGCCGCGGTACGGATCCTGGCCCGCCGGGAACCGCGCAACGGCATCGTGACTCTCGCGGCGACGGTCGCCCTCGCCGCCGACGCGGCGAAGGCGCTGGGCTATGGCGAAGGTGCCTGCAGCATCGTGCATGCCGACGCGCCGGGCGACGTCCTCGCCGGGCTTGCGCTGCTGCCGCTCGGCACGCCGAGCCCGGACCCGGCGACCTTCAAGCCGGTCGGCAACAAGCGTGGCCTGCTGGAGCTCAGCCTCGGGATGCTGCACCAGGTCGCACCGACGCCGGTGCCGGTCGTGGCCTTGCCCGAGGGCGCGCCCTTCGGCGCCGTCGACGTTGAGGTCGATGGCTGCACGCTCTGCCATTCCTGCGTCACCGCCTGCCCGACCGGCGCGCTGTCGGCGGGCGAGGACCGGCCGATGCTGCGTTTCCTGGAAAGCGCCTGCGTCCAGTGCGGCCTCTGCGAGGCGACCTGCCCCGAGGACGTGATCACCCTGCGGCCGCAGCTCGACTTCGCTGCCTGGGCATCGCCGCGCAGGACGCTGAAGGAGGAAGAGCCGTTCTGCTGCATCAGCTGCGCGAAGCCCTTCGGCACCAGGAGCACGATCGAGCGGGTCATCGCCAAGCTGGAAGGCTCGCACTGGATGTTCTCCGGCGAGAACGCCCGGCGGCTGGATGCCATCCGCATGTGCGAGGACTGCCGCGTCGAGGCGGTGCTCAACGAGGGGATCGACCCCTATGCCGGGCCCCAGCGGCCGAAGACGCGCACCGCCGACGACTACAAGACCAATCCGGATCAGTGGGATAGCTGACCGTCCTGATTCCAAGTCTCAGCGGGTCGCGCGGACCAGGAACTCGACCAGCGCATCGCGGTCGGCCGCCCGGTTGATCGTCTGCTCGGGCATCTTCGTGCCGGGCGTAAAGGCGTGCGGTCCGATCTCGAAGAGCCGCGCCACGGTCTCCGGCGTCCAGACGATGTCGTGGCCCGAGAAGGCGTCGGAGTAGTCGTAGTCCGGCAGGGAGGCGATGCGTCGGCCCATGATGCCGTGCAGCGTCGGGCCCGCCCGCACCCCCTCGCCGGGCTGCAGCGTGTGGCAGGCGACGCAGGCGCGATAGACCTTGGCGCCGGGATCGCCGGCATAGCGCGCCAGCGGGTCCTCGACGCCCTCGGCGATGCCGGAATCGAGACTGGCGCCTGTCGCGGCGTTCCAGCGCCGGATGACATTGTCGTTGCCGCCGGTCAGGAGCTCGTTGCTGCCCGGCACGAAGGCCAGCGACCAGACCGGCAGGCCGGGCCCGACCAGCGTGCGCTCCGGCGCCAGGTCGTCAGCCGAGAGGATCGCGATGGCGCCGCGCAGGCCGGACGCGGCGACGCGCCGGCCGTCGCTGGCGACCGCGATCACCGGTGTCGGCGCGATTTCCGCTTCCGCCAGGATCGTCCCACCGGCGTCGACCAGGCGCAGCCGCCCGTCGGCGCCGCCGATCGCCAGCCTGTCCCGGCCGGGAACGAGCGCCAGTGCGTTGAGCGGTGTCGGAAAATTCACCACCCGGACGGGCCCTGTCGCCGGCCATATCCGCAGCGTCGCGTCGTAGCCGATCGTCGCGACCTCGCCCGAGCCGAGATAGGCGACGCCGTTGACGTTGCCGGTATGGCCTTCGAGGATTCGCGGCGTCCCCTCGTCCGCGAGCGGCCAGACCCGCGCCGTGCCGTCCCAGGCGGCCGAGCCGAGCGAGCGGCCGTCGGGCGACAGCGACAGCGCCACGATCGGACCCTGATGGCCTTCGAGGATCCGCTCCGGTCTTGTCCCGTCCTCGGGCCAGATGGCGATGCGCCCGTCCTCGCCGCCAGTGACCGCCCGTCCGTCCGGCAGCAGCACGGCGGCATTCACCGCACCGTCGTGGAAGCGCATCACCTTCTCGGCGGAACTCGTAGCCAGCGACCAGCGGATCGCCGTCGAATCGAAGCTGCCGGAGAGCGCGGCGGCACCATCGGCACCGACCGCGAGGCCGCGGATCGGCCCGCCATGCCCCCGCAGTTCCGCGGCGCGGAGGCCGGAAAGCGCGAGCAGCACCGCGAGCAGGGCAATCGACAGGCGGATCATCGGCAGGCCTCGAGCAATCGACGGTGGGCCAAGCGCGCCCTGCAGAAGGGCTCGCGGCGCTTGCATTGTGCCGGTATCGCGCAAACATGGCATCCATGAGCAATGATTTCTTCGCGCGCTGGTCGCGCCGCAAGCTGGAAGAGGCGTCCCCCGAGCCGGTCGATGCCGACGCGCCGGTTCCGGAGGCCGGGGATACCGCGGCGCCGATCGAGGCCGTGGCCGAGCCGTCGGGCGATCCGATCACCGAGGAGGAGCTCGCGGCCCTGCCCGATCCCGACAGCGTGACCGCCTGGCCCGACATCGCCGGCTTCCTGCGCCAGGGTGTTCCACTGGCCCTCCGCAATCGGGCGCTGCGGCGGATCTGGAGCCTCGATCCGTCGATCCGCGACTATGTCGGCGATGCCCGCGACTATGCCTGGGACTGGAACGTGCCGGGCGGGATGCCCGTCTCCGGTCCGCTGTCGGCGAGCACCGATGTCGGCAAGATCGTCCGCGGCCTCTACGAGCCGGCTCCGGAAGAGCCGCCGAGGCCGGCCGAACCGCTCGTTGAGCACGAAGAAATGATCGACCCCGTTCCCGATCGCGGAACGGGGGAGGCGCAGGCCGCCGTCACGGAACCCGCAGCGCCGCCAGCCACGGCCGAACCGCCTGCGAAAGCTGAGCAAATTCAGACGGTACGCGTCACCCGGCACGGCGGCGCCCTGCCCTCCTGAACCTGGCTCCAACCTGTTTGGAATGACTACAAAAAGAGCTTGGCGCGCATGTCATGGCGCTTTAGGATCGTTCCATGATTCAAGGCGTCGGATGCAGGCACTCCCGGGTGCGGAAATGACGGAACTACCCCGCGCGGTCTCGGCAGCAATGGCCCCCGGCAGCGCTGAGCCGTTCGAGAGCCAGCATTCGTTCGACCTCTTCCGGGCGCACCACTACGCCCTGCTGGCCAGGCTGCTGGCCGAGGCGCCGAGCGAGACGACGCTGCAGCATCTCGCCGCACTCCAGGGCGACGCCACCCCGCTTGGACGCGCCCATGCCGCGCTCGCCGAGGCGGCGCGCACCGCCCGCCCTTCGGTGCTGGAACGCGAGCATTTCCATCTCTTCGTCGGCGTCGGCCGCGGCGAGATCGTGCCGTACGAATCCTTCTATCTGACCGGTTTCATGCAGGAGAAACCGCTGGCCCGGCTCCGTCAGGACCTCGCCATGCTCGGCATCGAGCGCAAGCCGGGCACGGTCGAGCTGGAGGACCATGTCAGCGTCCTCTGCGAGATCATGGCGGGACTTCTGGACGGCTCTTTCGGGACCGCCGACGATGCCGCGTCGGGGTTCTTCCGGGCGCATCTCGAGCCCTGGACGCCACGCCTCTTCGACGATCTCGCGGCGGCAGAGGCGGCAAATTTCTACAGACACGTGGCCATACTTGGCCGGACATTCATGGCCATCGAAGCCGAGGCCCTGGCCCTCGCGGCCTGAAGGCAAAAAAAGCATGGTCCGGCCGCCCAGCCGGATTTGGGGAGAGAAACGATGACGACACAGAAGCGCGAGCCGATCGATCGCCGTACCTTCCTGCGCAGCGCCACCGGCGTCGCCGGCCTGGCCGCGACCGCCGCGGTCATGACCCCGGCGATGGTGACGGACGCCGAGGCGTACGATCCCGGCGAGGACGAGACGCGGACCAAGTACCAGCCGGACAGCGCCGACGTGCAGGCCTTCTACCGCACGAACGGCTACGAAACCCTCGACAGGAAGTGAGGCGGCGATGCTCACCAAGCGCAAAGACGGCCAGCCCGGCCGCGCGATTCCCGTGGCTGCCGGCGCCCGTTCGCCGGGCGTCGATCGCCGCACCTTCCTGAAGCAGTCGGGGATCGCGGTCGGCGGCCTCGCGGCTTTCGGATCGATGATGCCCGGCGCCGTGCGCAAGGCAGACGCGGCCATCCCCGCGCCGATGCCCGGCGTCGAGATCACCATCAAGAAGAACATCTGCACGCACTGTTCGGTCGGCTGCACGGTGACCGCGGAGGTGCAGAACGGCGTCTGGACCGGCCAGGAGCCTAGCTGGTCGAGCCCGATCAATCGCGGCACCCACTGCGCCAAGGGCGCGGCGATCCGCGAGATCGTCTTCGGCGACCGGCGGCTGAAATACCCGCTGAAGCTCGTCGACGGCGAGTGGCAGCGCCTGTCCTGGGAGCAGGCGATCGGCGAGATCGGCGACAAGATGCTCGAGATCCGCGAGCAGTCCGGCGCCGACGCGATGTACATGCTCGGCTCGGCGAAATTCACCAACGAGGGTGCCTACCTGTTCCGCAAGTTCGGTGCCTTCTGGGGCACCAACTCGGTCGACCACCAGGCCCGCATCTGCCACTCCACGACCGTGGCCGGTGTCGCCAACACCTGGGGCTACGGCGCCCAGACCAACTCCTACAACGACATCCGCAACGCCAAGACCATGATCATCATGGGCGGCAACCCGGCGGAGGCGCATCCGGTCGCCATGCAGCACGTGCTGGCCGGCAAGGAAATCAACCGCGCCAACATGATCGTCGTGGATCCGCGCTTCACCCGCACCGCGGCGCACGGCACCGAATATGTCCGCATCCGCTCCGGCACCGACATCCCGGTGATCTGGGGCATCCTCTGGCACGTCTTCGAGAACGGCTGGGAGGACAAGGAGTTCATCCGCACCCGCGTCTACGGCATGGACGAGGTCCGCAAGGAAGTCGCCAAGTGGACCCCGGAAGAGGTGGAGCGGGTCTCCGGCGTTCCCGGCGAACAGCTGAAGCGCGTCGCCTACCTGTTCAGCCAGGAGAAGCCGTCGACGCTGATCTGGTGCATGGGCGCGACGCAGCACACGGTCGGCACCGCCAACGTGCGGGCCTACTGCACCCTCTGCCTGGCGACCGGCAACGTCGGCAAGCCGGGCACCGGCGCCAACATCTTCCGCGGCCACACCAACGTGCAGGGCGCGACCGATCTCGGCCTCGATGTCACGTCGCTGCCGCTCTACTACGGCCTCACCGAGGGCGGCTGGAAGCACTGGTCCCGCGTCTGGGAAGTCGAATACGAGTGGCTGCAGAGCCGCTTCGACGAGGTTCCCGCCAAGGGCGGGCGCAAGGCCCGGTCGCGCAAGGACAACATGGAGACCCCGGGCATCACCTCCACGAGGTGGTTCGACGCGGTGAACCTGCCGGAGGAGGACATCGACCAGCGCTCGGCGCTGCGCGGTATGTTCATCATGGGTCACGGCGGCAACACCGTGACGCGCATGCCGGAGATGATGAAGGCGCTGGAGAAGCTCGAGCTGCTGGTCGTCGCCGACCCGCACGCCACGACTTTCGGCGCGATCAAGGGCCGTCGCAACGGCACCTATCTCCTGCCGATCGCCACCTCGCTGGAGTGCGACGGCTCGCGCACGGCATCCAACCGCTCGCTGCAGTGGGGCGAGAAGATCGTCGAGCCGGCCTTCGAGGCCCGCAACGACTACGACGTGATCTATGATTTCGCCGAGAAGCTCGGCTTCGGCGCCGAGATGTTCAAGAACATCGCGGTCGAGGGCGGCCATGTGCTCGCCGAGGACATCCTGCGCGAGATCAACCGCGGCGGCTTCTCCACCGGCTATTGCGGGCAGTCCCCCGAGCGCCTCAAGGCGCACATGCGCAACCAGGACAAGTTCGACCTCGTCACGCTGCGCGCGCCCGCCGACACGCCCGACGTGGGGGGCGAGTATTACGGCCTGCCCTGGCCGTGCTGGGGCACGCCCGAGATGAAGCATCCGGGATCGCCGATCCTCTACCGGACCGACGTGCCGGTGTGGGAAGGCGGCGGCACGTTCCGCGCCCGCTTCGGCGTCGAGCGCAACGGCGTGACGCTGCTGGCGGAGGATTCGTTCTCGAAGGGCTCCGAACTCACCGACGGCTATCCGGAAATCAACTACGGCATCCTGCGCAAGCTCGGTTGGGACACCGACCTGCGGCCGGAAGAGCGCGCCACGATCCTGCGGATCGGCGCCGACAAGCCGGACGCGGTCAGCTGGGCGACGGATCTGTCCGGCGGCATCCAGCGCGTCTGCATGGATCACGGCGTCATGCACTACGGCAACGGCAAGGCCCGCGTCGTTGCATGGAACCTGCCGGATCCGGTGCCGATCCATCGCGAGCCGATCTACACCTCGCGGCCGGAACTCGTCGCCAAGTACCCGACGCGGCCGGACGAGATGCAGTTCCGCATTCCGAACATCGGCATGTCGGTGCAGCAGTCGGCGGTCGATCGCAACGTCGCGCAGGCATTCCCGATCATCCTCACCTCCGGCCGCCTGGTCGAGTACGAGGGCGGCGGCGAGGAGACTCGGTCGAACCGTTGGCTGGCCGAGCTGCAGCAGGAAATGTTCGTCGAGATCAACCCGGCCGACGCCGCGGCGCGCGGTGTCAGCGACGGCCAGGTCGTGTGGGTCTCGGGAACCGAGAACGGCGCGCGGGCGCGGGTGAAGGCCCTCGTTACCGAGCGCGTCGGGCCGGGCGTGGCGTTCATGCCCTTCCACTTCTCGGGCCATTACCAGGGCGAAGACTGGCGGTCGCACTATCCGGCCGGGACCGATCCGCTGGTGCTGGGTGAACCGGTGAACGCCCTGACGACCTACGGATTCGATCCGGTGACGGGCATGCAGGAAACCAAGGTTGTGCTCTGCCAGATCGCAGCGGCTTAAGGAGGCGACAAGACAATGGCGCGGATGAAATTCCTCTGCGACGCGGACCGCTGCATCGAGTGCAATGCCTGCGTCACGGCCTGCAAGAACGAGCACGACGTGCCGTGGGGCATCAACCGGCGGCGGGTGGTGACGCTCAACGACGGCAAGCCGGGCGAACGCTCGGTGTCGATGGCCTGCATGCACTGCACCGACGCGCCCTGCGCGGCGGTGTGCCCGGTCGACTGCTTCTTCACCACCGCCGACGGCGTCGTCCTGCATTCCAAGGACCTGTGCATTGGCTGCGGCTACTGCTTCTACGCCTGCCCGTTCGGCGCCCCGCAATATCCGCGGGTCGGCAATTTCGGCTCGCGCGGCAAGATGGACAAGTGCACCTTCTGCGCCGGCGGTCCGGAAGCCGACAGCTCGGAGATCGAGTACGCCAAGTACGGCAAGAACCGGCTGGCGGAAGGCAAGCTGCCGATGTGCGCCGAGATGTGCTCGACCAAGTCGCTGCTCGCCGGCGACGGCGAGATCATCGCGACGATCTACAAGGAGCGGGTGGCGCAGCGCGGCTACGGCACCGGCGCCTGGGGCTGGCAGACGGCCTATCGCGAAACCCTGGGGGCATGAGACGGCGATGAACATCATCCGCACGCTCGCCTTCGGGGCGACACTGGGACTGGCCACCATCGCTAGCCTGCCGGCGATGGCGCAGATCACCGACGGCAACACGCCGACGCGCACCGAATCCATCGATCCGCCGGGCGGGGCGCTGCCTGACGGCGTCGACCCGAGCGGCGCCAACCCCACCGCCGAGTCGCCGACGGAGCAGCAGCTCCTGAACGCGCTGCAGGGCGGGCGCATCGACGGGCGCGTCTCGATCCCCGACGCCAAGGCCGCGGTTCTCGAACAGCCGCAGGGACGCGAGTATCGCTCCTTCCGCGAGGGCTGGCTGCCGTGGATCGGCGGTCTTGCGATCCTCGGCATGATCGCCCTTCTGGCGATCTTCTACTTCACCCGCGGCCGGATCATGATGGAGCCGGGCGAGATCACCGGACGGAAGATCCTGCGCTTCAGCTTCTTCGAGCGCTTCAACCACTGGATGACGGCCACCGCCTTCATCCTGCTGGCACTGACCGGCCTCAACTACATCTTCGGCAAGCGGCTGCTGTTCCCGCTGATCGGCGCCGACGCCTTCGGCGCGATGAGCCAGTGGAGCAAGTACGTCCACAATTACGTCTCGTGGGCCTTCATGCTGGGGCTCGTGTTCATGATCGTCGTCTGGATCAAGGACAACATTCCCTCGAAGACCGACATGCGCTGGATCAAGGAATATGGCGGCTTGGTCGGCGACCGTCATCCGCCTGCGAGGCGCTTCAACGCCGGGCAGAAGGTCATCTTCTGGTCGGTGGCGCTGGGCGGCCTCGCTCTGTCGGTGTCCGGCGTCCTGATGCTGTTCCCGTTCTCGGCGCTCGACATCAACGGCATGCAGATGGCCCAGTACGTGCACGCCATCATCGGCGTGCTGCTGATCGCCGTCATCATCGCCCACATCTATATCGGCTCGCTCGGCATGGAGGGCGCCTACGACGCGATGGGCAGCGGCAAGGTCGATCTCGGCTGGGCCCGCACCCATCACAGCCTGTGGGTCGAGGAAGAGCAGGCCAAGACGGCCAAGGGCGCACAGCTGCGTCCCGACGCGACGCCGGCGGAGTGACGACATGCGCCTTACGCGACTGATGATCCTTCTCGCCGCCTCGACGGCCGCACCGCTGGCGCTGGCGCAGACGGCGACGCCGCCGGCCGCGACCACGCCGGCACCGCCGGCCGCCGCGACGCAGGCGCCGCCGGCGCAGGCCGCACCCTCCGCCGCACAGCCATCCGCACCCGCGGCGGCTGCACCGGCACCTGCGGCACCCGCGCCTGCGGCCGCCGCTCAGGCACCCGCTGCCGGCGCGCCGGCAACGACCGAGGCGGCAGCCGCCACCACCGGCCCTGCCAATCTCTGTACGGAACTCGTGACCTTCCTGACGCCGAAGCCGCCCGAGCCGGCGACCGCGCCCGCAGGTCAGGCCGCGCCCGCTGCTCCGCCGGCCGCCCCAGGCCAGCCGGCTCCGGCCGCGAGCCAACAGGCGGCTGCGGCCGCACCGGGCCAGGCAGCACCAGCTGCCGCGGGCCAGCCCGCTCCGGCCGCTCAAGCCGAAGCGCAGCCGGCCGCAGCAGGGCAGCCAGAGCCGGCGGCGCCCACCGATACGGCCGAGGCGCCGCCCGCCGCTCCCGGCGATGCCGAAGCGCCGGTCGAAGAGGGCGCGCTGGACAGCGAAGTACAGCCGACGGCCAGAGACGGCGAGACCGTCGCCGAGGAGTCGGAAGGCGGGTCTGCCCAGGACTCGTCCAATCAGGCCGGCGCCGCCGTCGAGGCGCCGGTCTCGACCAACGCGCCCGTTGCGGAGGGTTCGGGCCAGAATGCACCGCAGACCTCCGGCCTGAGCGCGCCCATCCCGACCACGCCTGAACCGCAGAAGAAGGCGCCGACGATGTCGCTTGCGGAGGGCCAGGCTCTGGCCGACGCCAACGACATCGCGGGATGCCAGGAGGCCGCCCGCTCGATGCGCCGCGAAGGCGTCGACATGCCGCCGGCGCTCATCGCCCTCGCGGCCCTCGACATGCAGTACCAGCAGATGGCCGCTCCCGCCGCCCCGGCGGCGACCCCGGCCAGCCCCGGAGTGAACCAGTGAAAGCCATCGTTTCGGGAATTCTGATCGCAGGCGTCATCGCCGTCGTGGCCTCGTTCGCGCTGTCGGAAGCGCAGCGTCCGGCTTACGAGCGCTACAGCACCAATAGTGTCCGGGTCGGCGATCCCGGCCATAATCTGGTTGGCGACTGGAGCGACAACGAGCTGGCCGAAATCGAGGGCTGAACGGCCCTCGTCAGCGATGCTTTTGCGGATCGCGCCGGCCGCTATTCGGCGACCGGGCCCGCGCGTTTGCGCCGCGCCGCCAGGATCTGCGACAGGGTCACGGGCCGGAAGTTCCAGGCGTCGACCCCCACGTCGTACTGGCGCGTCAGCGGCTTGAGCTTGCCGTGCGAGTGCCCGTGCAGGTCGATGGAGCCCTTGCCCATCTGGTTCCAGGTCCGGAACGCGTAATGGCAGAGGATCACCAGCCTCCCCTCGACGGTGATCTCCTTGTAGGTCTGGACGCTCTCCCATCCGGCCGCGTCGATCGTCGTGGCGTCGTCGTTGTTGCCGACGATCAGTTGCTTGCGGCCGTTGAGCCGCGCCAGCAGCGCCGATTTCATCGCAGCGTCGCCGCGCGCGAAATCGCCGAGATGCCAGACGATGTCGTCCGTGCCGACCGTCTGGTTCCAGTTTTCGATCAGCGCCTCGTCATGTGTCGCGAGGTCCGGGAACGGACGCCGGTCGATGCGCAGGATGCGCGGATCGTTGAAATGCGTGTCGGCGGTGAAGAACATGGGTCGGTGCGGTAACAGCTCCGGCGGCTCGCCGCCAGCCGGGCGGGAGATGCCGACGGTGAAAGCAAAGGTTCCCCTACCTTTGCGTCGGCGCTTGCGACATAATGGGTGAGTCTGGGGGAGTGGCACCGACCCCCGACGTCGAAGAACCACGTCAGGATCGGCAGTGCCATGCAGCAAGTTCCCAAGCCACGCCCCGTCGAGACCCTTCCGGAGGCTTCCGGCGGCGACCACGCGCTCGCCGCGCTGCAGCGCGCCGTCGAGGCCGGGCTGATCGGGCATCAGCCGCTGGTCGAGCGGCTGATGATCGGGCTTCTGACCGGCGGCCACCTGCTGATCGAAGGCCCTCCCGGTCTTGCCAAGACGCGGGCCGTGAAGCGCCTCGCGGACGGGCTGGAATCGTCCTTCTCACGCATCCAGTGCACGCCCGACCTGATGCCGGCCGACCTCACCGGAACCCAGGTCTTCCGCCCGGAGAGCGGCGTCTTCGAGTTCGTCGAGGGGCCGGTCTTCCATTCCCTGGTCCTGGTCGACGAGATCAACCGCGCGCCGCCGAAGGTGCAGTCGGCGCTGCTCGAGGCGATGGCCGAGAACCAGGTGACGGCGGGCGGGGTGACCTACAAGCTCCCCGAGCCGTTCATGGTCGTCGCCACCCAGAACTCGATCGAGCACGAGGGCACCTTCCCGCTGCCCGAGGCGCAGCTCGACCGCTTCCTGATGCATGTGCTGGTGCACATGCCGGATGCGAGTTCGGAGCTCTCGATCCTCGACCTCGTCGAGCGCGAGGCGAGCGGCGCCGCGCCCAGCATGCCGCATCCGGTCACCGCCGCCGCCATCGTCGCGGCGCGCCGCGCCGCCGCGCAGGTCCACCTCGCCCCGGCTCTCAAGGATTATATCGTTCGCCTGGTAATGGCGACGCGCGAGGAACAGCCGGCGCCGGAGATCCGCCGCGCCATCGAGCATCCGGTGTCGCCGCGCGGCACGCTGTCGCTTGCCGCCTCGGCGAAGGCGCGCGCCTATCTCCACGGCCGCGACTACGCGGTGCCGGAGGACGTGGCGGAACTCGCGCCGGACATCCTCGCGCACCGGCTGGTCCCGACATGGCGGGCGGCGGCCGACGGGGTCACGGCCCGCAGCCTCGTTACCCGCCTGCTCGACATCGTCCAGCCGCTCTGATGAGCCGCATCCTGCCGGAACCGGCCACCACCGGCGCCGAGGTCGACGCGGACGAACTGTTCCGCCTCCGCCACCTCGTCCGCCACATCCCCGAACGCGGCCTCGCCCCCACCGGCAGGCCCGGCGGCTTTGCCGGCAAGCGCCGCGGCAACGGGCTGGAGATCGTCGACGTCCGGCCGTTCTCGGAAGGCGACGACATCCGCCATGTCGACGCCGCCGCGACGGCGCGCACCGGCCGGACGCATGTGCGCACCTTCCGCGACGAGCGGGAGAAGACTGCCCTCCTCGTCGCTGATTTCCGTCCCGCCATGCTCTGGGGCACCCGCGGCCGGCTGCGCTCGGTCGCCGCCGCCATGGCGCTTGCGCTTGCCGGCTGGCGGGTGATCGAGGCCGGCGGCCGGGTCGGCATCTTCGCGATCGGCGCGGGCGCGCCGCTCTACGTCGCGCCGCGGGGCCGCGAACGCGGCATGGCCGCCGTCGCCGGCGGCCTGGCACGCGCCCATGCGGATGCGATTGCGGCAGCTGCCGGCGGACGCTCCGGCGACCCGACCCTCGACACGGCGCTGGAGGCCGCGGTGTCGCTCGTGCCCCGCGAGGGCACGCTATATCTGGCGACGGGGCTCGACACGCCGGGGCCGGAATTCGACCCGCTGATGTCCGCCCTGCGGCGCCGCGCCCGGCTGGTCGCGCTGCTGGTGCGCGACCGCTTCGAGACGGCCCCGCCGAGGGGCGCCTACCCGTTCCTGTCGGGCGCTGGCTCGACGCTGCGCTGGGCTTACGTCACCGGCCGCGACACGTCCGTTTCCGCTTCCGACCCGCGCCTTGCGCGGCTCGAGCGCCTGGGCGCCGAGGTCCGGACGATCGACGCCGATGCCGAACCTGAGGCGATGGCGCAGTCGCTGGTTGAATTCGCGAAGGGCTTCGATGCCGGCCGATCCTGACCTGATCGCACAGTTGCGGCCGCTGCGCCTGCCGCCCGAATGGCAGGCCTTCGCCTGGGCGGACGTGTTCGCCGCCGCGGCGCTCGGCATCCTTGCGGCGCTGCTGGTGCTGCTCCTGCTTCGGCTGGCGACGCGCCGGCGGGAGACGCCACTGACCGTCGCCCGGCGCGAACTTGCCGGGGCGCGAGGCCTCTCCGGCGAAGAGCGGCTGTTCCGGCAGGCCGTCCTCCTCGATCGTCTCGCCGCGGAGCGCGGACGGGGGAGCCGCCGGCCGGCACGCGCCGACAGCGCGCTGACGCGGGCCCGGGCCAGCCTCGCGGATTCGCTGTACCGGCCAGGCGCCGCGGCCGATCCTGACGCGATCGACGCCGCCATCCTCGCCTTCGCCGGAACGCTTCGCCGATCCGGCCAGGGAGCCTGATCATGTGGAGCTTCGCGTTCCCTTACGCCTTTCTGCTGCTGCCCCTGCCGCTGCTGGCACTCCTGCTGCTGCCGGCGCGCCGCGCCGCCACCGGCGCCCTGATCGTCCCCGACTCGATCGCCGAGCGTCTCGCGGCCGGGGCCGCCGACGGGGTGCGGGCCCGTGCCCGGCGCCTCCTGCCGGCGCTGCTGTGGCTGGCGCTGGTCGTGGCGCTCGCCGGCCCACAGCGGCTGGAGCCCGTCGCGGCGCTGCCGACCACCGGCCGCGACATCGTCCTGTCGATCGATCTTTCCGGCAGCATGGAGAAGGAGGATTTCACCCTCGACGGCGCGCCGGTCACCCGCCTCGACGCGGTCAAGCGCGTCGCGTCCGGCTTCGTGCGCAGCCGCGCCGGCGACCGGGTCGGGCTGGTGATCTTCGCCGAGACCGCCTATTTCGCGGCGCCGCTGACCTTCGACGTCGAATCCGTCGCCCGCACGATCGAGGAGGCGACGATCGGCATTTCCGGCCGGTCCACCGCGATCGCCGACGGGCTCGGCCTGGCGATGAAGCGGCTGGAGCGCTCCGATGCGGCCTCGCGCGTGGTGATCCTGCTCTCCGACGGCGCAAACAACGCCGGCACCGTGCAGCCCGACGACGCCGGGGCGCTGGCCAGCCGGCTGGGCGTGCGCGTCCACACGATCGCGCTCGGCCCCGAAGACCTCGAAACCGCGCCGCAGTCGCGCGACGCCGTCGACACGGCGACGCTCCGCTCGATCGCCAACGAGAGCGGCGGCGAGACGTTTCGCGTCCGCACCACCGCCGACCTCGAGAGGGTGACTCGGGCGATCGACGCGCTGGAGACCAGCGCCTTCGACCGGCCGGCCGCCCAGGTATATAGAGCCTACTGGGTCTATCCGGGTGTGCTGGCGCTGCTGCTGGCGATCGGCCTGATCATCGGCGGAAGGCGCCTGGCATGAGCGACGTTCTGGGTTTCATGCTGCTGCGGCCCTACTGGCTGCTCGCCTTGCCGCTGGTCGCGCTGATCGCCACCATCGTCGCGCGACGCTCGCGCGGCCTCGCCGGCTGGGAGCGCGCCGTCGACCCGAAACTACTGGCAGCGATGCAGAAGCTCGGCCGGATCGTGCCGGGCGCCGCGCGGCGGGCCTGGCTGCCGATCCTCGTCGCCACCCCGATCGTGCTGGCCCTCGCCGGACCCGGCGTCCGGGACGGCGATCCGCCGACCTTCCGCAATCTCGACGGGATCGTCCTCGCCGTGGACGTCTCCCGCTCGGTCGCCGAAGGCGGCGAGATGGACGACGCCAAGGCGGCGGCGCAACTGGTGCTGCAGAGCGCCGGCTCGCGGCCGGTCATGCTCATCGTCTATGCCGGCGAGGCCTTCGTTGCGACGGCGTTCACGACCGATCCGGAAGCCCTCGGCTCGACGCTCGCGGTGCTCGACGCCGAGACCGTGCCCGCCCCCGGCAGCCGCCCCGACCGGGCGCTGGCACTCGCCCGCCGGACGCTGGAAGAGGCGGAAATCCTCAGTGGCGACGTGGTGCTGGTCACCGACGGCGACGGCATCGGCCCCGCCGCCTTCGCCGAGGCCGAGGCGATGCGGGAGGCCGCCATGCACGTCTCGACGATCTTCGTCGAGCCAAGCCTCCGCCCCGGCGACATGCCGGTGCCCGATCCCGACGGCCTGCGCCGCCTGGCCGAGGCCGGCGACGGCTTCCATGCCGCGGCCAGCGCCCCCTGGGCGGTGGCCGACGGCATCGGCCGGCGGGCGGCGAGCCGGCTGGAATCCAGCGACTACGCCGTGCTGTTCGTCACCGACTACGGCCGTTACCTCCTCGTCCTGGCGCTGTTCCCGGCGCTAGCACTGTTTCGCAGGACGAGCTGAGATGGCCCGCTTCCTCCCCGTGGCGTTCCTCGCTCTGGCCTTCGTTGCCGCCATGATCGCCGGCCCGGCACCCTTCGCCCGTCTGGCGCTGTCGGCGGGCGTGCCCGGCATCGCGGCACGGCTCGCCGACGACCCGGTCACGCGGGGCATCGCTTTGTTCGAGGCCGGTGACTACGCCGCCTCCGACGATGCGTTCCGCGAGGCCGGACGCTCCGCGACCTTCAACCGCGCCATGTCGCTCGCCGCCCTCGGGCGCTACCCCGAGTCCGTCGCCTATTTCGACGCGGTGCTGTTCCTCGATGCGACCGATGCCGACGCGCGTTTCAACCGCGATCTCGTCGCCCGCTTCGTCGACCCGATCATCGGCGAGGCCAACACGATCGATGGCATCGCCGCGACCGCCGACGCACCGACGTCCGATGCCGCCGTGCCGCAGCAGGCGGCGCCCAGCACCCTGACGCTGGCCGAGCAGCGCTCGGTGGTGCGCCCGCGCACCGGCCAGGCGGTTGCCGCCAGCGAAGCCTGGCTGACCACCCTTCCCGACGATCCCGGGCTGTATCTGAAGCTCCGGCTGCAGGCCGAGCAGGAGCGGCGCCTGGATCTCGGCCTCGCCAACCCGCCGGAGGACACCGCATGGTAGGTCTTGCGCTGCGGACGCTGTTGCTGGTCCTTGCCCTCGCCATGCCGGCCGCCGCCGCGCCGGAAGTCGCGGCGCGCGACGCCCGACTGACGGTGGAGATCGATCCGCTTCCGGCGACGCCCTTCGAGGGCGAGATGATCCTGATCACGGTGCGCGGCCTCTACGACGTCACGGTCGGCCTGGAGAGGCTGGTGCAACCGGATCTGCGCAATTTCGGCTGGGTCCAGCTCGGCCGCGACAGCTGGACGACGCAGCGGATCGAGGGTCGCCAGCTCACCGTCTACGAGCGGCGCCTGGCGCTCTATCCGGAGACCGCGGGCGACCTGACCATCGCGCCCTTCATCCATCGCCTGACGCTGGTCGCCGCGAACGGCGAGCGTTTCGTCCACGACGTCGTGTCGCCGCCGGTCACCGTGAAAGTGGACCCGCGTCCCGCCACGATCGGCGGCTGGTGGCTTCCGGCCCGCTCGCTGACCTACAGCGACGAATGGGACCGCGACCCGGCGATGCTCGCCAACGGTGAGACGGCGACCCGCACCGTGCGGATCGAGGCGACCGGGGTTCCGGCGAACGCCCTGCCCCCGCCGCCCAAGATGCTGGCGCCGTGGCTCATTTCCTTCATCGCGCCGGAGCAGCGCAGCGTGGAGCTGACCGAGAACGGCCCGGTTTCGACCGTCGTCTGGAAGTGGCGGATGCGGCCGGTGTCGTCGGAGCCCGGCCGGCTGGAGGCCTTCCACATCCCCTGGTTCGACACCTCCAGCCGCCAGATGCGCGACGTCGTGCTGAACTCCCAGCGCATCGCCTTCGCCGCGATGGCCGAACCGCCGGCCAGCGGCGTGGCGGGCTTCTTCGTCGCCAATGCCGCGCTGCTGGCGGGCGCTGGCAGCTTCCTGGCGGTGCTGGCGCTCGGCCTGCCGGGCCGCCGGCTGCGCAGCCGCGCTGAACTCGCGAGACTCGTCCGGCGCGTCCTGCCGGACCGCGACGCCCGGATGCTTCGCCGCGCGGCGCGGCGCGGCGACCTGCCGGCCTCGCGCAGGGCCGCCAGTGGCCTGGCGGCGCGCTCCGCCGGCGCGCAGCGCGCGGCGCGCCGGCAAGCCCTGTTCGCGCTGGACCGGCATCTCTACGGGCGAGAGCCTGCGGCCGCCGGGTTCGACCTCAAGGCCTTCGTGCGTTCCATGCTGGGCCGCCGCCCGACCGCGGGAGAGCGTCCGGCGAAGTGAGCGAGCCGACGCGCGGCACCCCGGCGCGTCAGTCCTTTTCCATACCGGACAAGGGCCCGGCCCGTCGTCGCCGCGCGAAGCGGATCAAGAGCACCAGCAGCAGCGCGACGCCCACCGCGCCGATCGCCCAATGCTCGACCGGGCCGAGACGTCCCATCACCGCCTCGATCGACCGGCTGAACAGATAGCCGAGCGAGACGAAGGTCGCGGCCCAGGTACAGGCGGCCACCGCATTCACCGCGACGAAGCGCCAGGCGGAGACATCCGTCGTCCCGATCGCCACGGGGCTGACGGTGCGCAGCCCGTAGACGAAGCGGAAGCCGAAGATGAACAGGTTCGGATAGCGTTCGAATGTCCGCAGCGCGCGCCGGAAGCCGGGCCGTTCGCGGATCCGCCGCACCAGGCGCGTGTCGCGGTAGCGTCTTCCCAGCGCGAAGAATATCTGGTCGGCGATGAACGATCCCGCCGCGGCGGCGAGGACCGCCGGCCCGAAGCCGAAGAACCCGCGATGCGCCATCAGGCCGCCGAACACCACGACCGTCTCGCCCTCGAGGCCGGAGCCGACGAACAGCGCGGCGAGCCCGTAGTGGGCAATGAGGTCGGCGAGATTCACCCGAGCGGTGTCCTCTCCAGAGAGGGCCGCAGCGGCGGACGGTGGCGGGCGCCACCCCGCCGGCTATTCCGGCCGGACGACGTTGGACCTATCATGAGGGCGGACGATAGCGGGACCAACCGGAACAGGCGCAGGACATGACCGCAGGCATTCATCACGTGAGCGCGATCGCCGGCCCGGCCGCGCGCAACGTCGCGTTCTACACGACGGTTCTCGGCCTTCGGCTGGTCAAGAAGACCGTCAATTTTGACGATTCCGGCGCCTACCATCTCTATTACGGCGACGAGACGGGCACGCCCGGCAGCCTCATCACCTTCTTTCCCTGGGAGAATGTCGCCCCGGGCCGCCTCGGCATCGGCGAGACCCAGGAGACCGCGTACCGCGTGCCGCAGGGCGCCATCGGCTACTGGACGCACCGCTTCATCGACAAGGGCGTCGACCACCAGCCGCTGGAGCGGCGCTTCGGCGAGACGGTCCTGCCCTTCCGCGACCCCGACGGGACCCGCCTCGCCCTCGTCGCGGTGCCCGGCATCGAGGCCGAGCCGGCCTATGCGGATGGCGGGGTGCCGGCCGAGCACGCGCTTCGCGGCCTCCACTCCGTCAGCCTGCTGCTGGAAGAGGTAGGCCCGACCGGCGCCATCCTGACGGACGTGCTGGGCTTTGCGCAGACGGCGAGCGAAGGCTTCTTGACCCGCTACCAGAGCGGCGCGACGGTGGGCGGCATCGTCGACATAAGGGCGGTCGGCGACTTCCTGAAGCCGCGCCAGGGCGGCGGATCGGTGCATCACGTCGCCTTCCGGGCCGCCGACGATGCGGCGCAGGCCGCGATGGTGCGCCGCCTCGTCGACAACCACGGCATCGACACCACCGAACAGCAGGACCGCAACTATTTCCGCTCGGTGTATTTCCGCGAGCCGGGCCACGTGCTGTTCGAGATCGCCACCGACATTCCCGGCTTCACCATCGACGAGACGCCGGCGGAACTCGGCGGATCGCTGAAACTGCCCGCCCGGTTCGAACCCTTCCGCCAGCGGATCGAGGCGGCCCTGCCGCCGCTCCACCCCGGCCGAACCGGTGGAGGGGTCCGATCGGCGTTCGAGGATGTCGCGGATGCCGATTACGGCGGATCGGACTGAGCGCTCGACGTCACCGGCCCGAAGCGCCGTGCTGCCGTAAGCAGCGACGCCCTGCTCACGACGCTCGGACCCCGCGCCTCCCAAGGCCTTTTGTCGGAGGTCCGCGGCCGAAGCGACTGCGGACCCTGACGCGCGACGCCGTCTAGAACTGCCACCGCAACGTGGCCTGCACCGCATTGGCCGTGACGTCTTCGGCGAACTGCCCGAGATAGGAGACGCCGAGGCTGGTCCGCTCGCTGAGCTCGAGGTCGGCGCCGACCTCCACCAGTGCGGTGTTCTGCGCCAGCGGCGTGCCGAACACGGTGAAGTCAGCCGCCGGGGCGCTCCGGAAGGCCAGCTGAGCGACGGGAGTGGTGTCGCCGAAGGCGTACTGCCAGGTCAGCGAGGCATTGGGCTTCAGCGCCATGCCGTTGGGAAGCTCCATCGCCGTCGCCACCCGCAGGCCGAGCGACGAGTAGCCGACATCGCTCGAGCTGGACCCTGCGGTCAGACCGGCAGCCGCGCCCGTCTCGGTGAAGCCGTCGGTGTGCAGATTGACATAGGCGAGCCCGGCGAAGGGCTCCAACGCCAGCTGCCCCAGGGCGAAGCCGTAGCCGACCTCGGCGAAAGCCTGCGCCGTGCCGCCGTCGTATTCCGCCTCGGCCTCGTCGGCATAGCCGGGATAGGCGATGGTCCGCGAGGCGTCGATCTGGTTGAAGGCATAGCTGGCGCCGAGCCGCAGGTTCCAGGGGCCGTAGCCGGTGCCGGCATAAAGCGCCAGCAGCAGGCTGTCGACGTCCGAGGAACTCGCCAGCGCATCGACGTCGGCACTGGACCGGGTGTAGCCGATGGCCGCGCCGACCAGCCAGTTGTCGAGCTTCACGTCGGCGCCCGCGATGATGCCGTCGATATCGGCATCGACGTCGGCAATGTCGCTGCCGCCGTCATGATCGCTCCAGCCGCCGAACGCCTGTCCCCAGACCGTGCCGTCGAAGGACGGCACGGCCTGCGCCGGCGCCATCATCGGCGACGGCGCGCCGTAGGTGGTGGCGGGGCCGTAGGCAAGCGCCGGGCCGCCATTGGCCAGCGCCGCCATCGGACCGGGCGCGCCGGCATAGCTTTCCTGGCGCAGGCGCCCGAGCAGCGCCTGGCGGGTGTAGAGGCCGTCGCCGATCAGCACCGATTGCTGGCTTGCATAGGTTTCGCCGGACAGGGCGTTCAGCGCGCCCGGCAGTTCGCCGGCGGTGAGGCTGTAGAGCGGCGCCAGCGCCGCGGGAAGCCCCGTCAGCATGCCGTTCGTCGCGGTGTTGATGTAGCCGTCGAGGGAGGCGCCCACGGCGTTCTGGTTCCGCGTCAGGCCCGGCAGGCCGGCGATATCGGCGGTAAGGCCGAGCGTCACCGTTGTCGCGCCATAGTCGAGACTGGCCTCGAACAGCGCCGGCAGGCCGGTGATGGTGACCCTGTCGAACGTCCCGGTAATCCCCTGCGTCGCGCCGAGGATCGTGTAGCGCTGCGCGAAATCGAGGGTCTGGAACGAGGCGCCCAGCGCACCGGCGAGCCGGGCCGTTCCGGTGATCCCGAGCAAGTCGTTGCCGGAGTCGAGCATGCGAACGTTGAAGGTGCCGGCCGCGGTCTGCACGAAGGTGCCCCCGAACAGATGCGTGATGGCGATGCCGCTCCCGGAGACGCTGATCAGGCCGCTGTTCTCGAAGCGCTTCTCGAGGCCCGCCGTGGCGGCGATCCGCCCGTCGATGACGCCCTCGTTGACGATGATCGTGCCGAAACTGTCCGGCCCGGTGCGCAGGGCGTCGGCGACAGCCGGCGCATACAGGATGCCCTCATTGAGCAACGTGCCGTAGCGGCCGTGCATCTGCGCCGCGGCGCCGGCGATGCCGGTGGCGGTGATGGTTCCGGTGTTCTTCAGGACGCCGTAGGTCTCGCCGCGCATGCCAACGCCGCCATTGCCGCTGACCTCGATCGTGCCGCTGTTGATGATGTCCTCGCCGCGGCGGCCCGAGAGGACGGCGGCATTGTCGGCGGCGGAAATCAGCGTGCCGGTGTTGCGGGTCGGATTGTAGATCCCGGGAATCGTTGCGAGATAGCCGTTGATGCCGTTCGCGTCGACGTAGATGCCGACGACATTGTCGCCGTAGGCGGAGTTGGACGACACGACCGCGCCGGGGATGTCGATCTGGTGCCAAGTATGAAAGCCCAAGGCGTCGACATGCATCACGGCGGGATGCACGACGCCGTTCGCGGTGACCCAGTTGACCACGAGGTTGTACTCGCCGGGCTGGCCAGCGCCGGTGATCCCCTCGAAATGCGTCGCGACCGCCCCCGGATGGTCGTAGGTCCGGTAGGTGCCGGTGGCCATGTCGTAGATGTAGCCGTGCTCGGCGTGGAGCACGCCGTTGACGAACAGCTCGCCATAGCCGCCCGCGATCATGTCACCATAGATGCCGTAGGCGGTGGTGCTGATCGCGCCCGGGATGTTGTTGGTGGTGTAGGTGCCGGCGTTGATGTCGTAGATGAAGGCGTTGCCGGTCGCCAGGCGGGTGTCGTAGTTGCCGACCACGTGGTTGCCGAAGACGCTGTGCGCGATGGTGAATTCGGTATCAGCGCCAGGAAAGGCCAACCCGGTGATCTGCTGGCCTGGCAGCGCGGCGCCATCATAGAGATAGCTGAGGTCGAACGGGTTGGACGCCTCGGTCTTGTAGCTTCCGACCACGCGCAGCACGCCGTCCGGGTTGCCGAAATGCGGCCCATAGGGCGAGGAGCCGATGGCGCCGGGATAGTTCGCGCCGTTGGCCGTGGCTTGCGGCATTGGCGACCAGAGCTGCGTCCCGATATTGTAATAGAGCCCGCCGGTCTGGCCGCTCGCCGGAAGCGTGTAGTTGCCGACGACGTTGTCGCCGCGGATGCCGGTGAGGAACGTGCCGTTGGTGCCGAAATTCAGCGTCTGGTAGGGCGTCGGTCCGTGCGACACGACGCCCTGGGCGAAGGCGGCCGGCGTCAGGGCGGTGCTGCCCAGCGCCAGGGCGACGAGTCCCAGCGAACGTGCCCGCGACACGTCGTGACGAAGCGATCGGATTGTCATGGCTTTTCCCCACCGCCCTGATGCAGGACGCGAGGGAAAATTAGCCGTCTAAGAAGAAAATAGCGACGTCAATCCGCGGTGGATTCGTGGCGCAATTCCGGTTTTTCTGCGGCACGACATAAATACCATAGCTTGCGCTCACAGAGCCGATGTGGCCGGAGCGCAACCGCAGGGCGTGGCGGTGTGGAGGCGCGGCCGTCCCGCGGTCAGGAGGCCGTAAGCGCGGCGGCGTCCTCCGCCCTGCCCGCGACGGTCTCGCGATCGACGAAACGGTCCGCCACCGCGGCGCCGCCGATCATCGACGCAAGCCCCACCAGCGACGACACCGCCAGCACCGCCCCGCCCGTCAGACCGGCGCCGATGGTGCAGCCGACGGCGAGGATGCCGCCGAAGCCCATCAGGACGGCGCCCACCGTGTAGCGCAGGATCGACGGCGTCCCGGGCTCGGAAAACGTCACCACCCGGAAATCCCGGAAGGCGACCGCAGCGAGGAAGGCCGCGACCAGCGTGCCGATCAGGACGCCCTGGTCGAGACCGGCAAAGGCATCGGGACTGATCGCCAGCGCGCTCGTCGTCGCCAGTGGCCGGATATAGGAGAGGCTTTCGGCCTGGATCGGCTCGAACACCTGCAGCGACAGCGTGTAGGTGAAGTACCAGCCGGCGACGATGCTGACGCCGACGCCGACGCCGCCGAGGATTCGCCAGGGCGAGACGCGGGCGATGGCCGCCAGGCCGGCCGCGGCGAGGACGAGGACGGCGCCGATGGCAAGGCCTGCCGACTGCCCGAGCCCGGCATGGGCCAAGAGGTCGTTGCCGCCGATCGCCGCGGTGCTCCACAGGCCGCCCGCTGCGTCGCGCAGCGGCACCAGCAGGCCGGCATAGGTGGCATAGCCGGCGACGGCGATCACCAGCGCCACGTACAGCGCCCGCAGGTTGCCGGAAGCGGCCAGGATCAGCATGCGCGAGACGCAGCCGCGCGCCAACACCATGCCGACGCCGAACAGCGTGCCGCCGATCAGCGCGCCGGACAGGCTCTGCGCGGTCGAGAAGAACCGCGTGTCGCGAACGTCGAGATAGCCGTAGCTGAGGAGTAGCTGGACGCCCAGCACCGCCGCGGCGAAACCGGCCGCCCAGGTGGCGAGCGCGGCGAGGTCGCGCCGGCGCGTCAGATCCAGCACCGCCGAGCGGGTGCAGAAGGCGCTGCGCTGCGCGAAGAAGCCGAACAGGCCGCCGACGACGACACCGCCGACAAGCGCCGTGGCATTCTCGCCGATGGAGTCGATCAGGGGAATGAAGTCCATGGCGCGAGGATCCTGCCGGTTGCCGGTCCGGCGAAGATATGCGGATAAGCGAATATGTTCAGGCCATGGAAGTGCCCTGACCCTGGGGTAAGCGAACCAGTTTGCTGCCGCTGGTCCCGATCTTGGATTCTGGTTCCATGGTCGCGCCCAAGGCGCTAGGGCATCGGCAGCCGGGCCGCCGCTACACACGTCAGCCCAGCCCAGCCCCTCAGGGCTTCACGATGGCGAAGCCCTCCTCGTCGAGGCGGATCAGTTCGGCCACGCCGGCCTCCACCACTTCGGCGAAGGGCACGATCTCCGGCCGGGTGCCTTCCTCGCGCTCGAGCGTGTCGAGCGTGTTGCCGCAGGCGACGAAGGCGACGTTCGGCATGCTCTGGTCGAACGAGGTCAGCCGGTCCATCACCGGCGTCTTGTCGGGCCGCAGCATGGTCATGGCGGGGCCGTAGACGACGATGCGGATGTCCACCTCTTCGGCCTTGTCGGAATAGAAGCGCGAGACGTTGGCCGCGATGTCGAGCGCCGAGCGCATCGCCGCCTCGTCATCGTCGGAAACCTGCAGCGCCAGACGGTGCGTGACGAAACCGCCGTCGTCCTCGGCCGGCTGCGCCGCGGCCGGCGTCGCCGCCAGCGGCAGCAAAGGCATGGTCGCCAGGGCAAGGGCAAGGCCCGCGGCGGCCATAGCCCGCCGCACGGACCGGCCCGTCGGAAGGCGACGATGGAATTCGGACATGGCCAGCTACTCCCGTTGCGGCGGACCGCAAGCGCACTGCAGCCTGCGTCAGTCCACCTGTCCGCCGGCGGCGCCCTCGCCCTCGGCTTCGCTGTCGGGGGTCACGTCGAGCACCTGCGCCCGCATGGTGATCTCGGCGGGCTTCGGCTTGCAGTCCACCATACAGGGTTCAGCGCCGGTCTTGTAGTGCGGTTCGGACTCCCGGTCGTCCGGTATGAACCCGCCGGCATTCGGCATCTCGATCGAGGTGAAGTTCTCGTTGGAGAGCTCGAACTCCTCGTCGCTGACGATGTCGTTGAGGTAGAGCACATAGGCGGTCAGGGCGTAGACGTCGTCGTCGCCGAGCGTCTGCGCGCTGCCGAACGGCATGGCCCGGTGGATGTAGTCGTACACCGTCGAAAGATGCGGCCAGTAGGAGCCGATGGTCTTCTCGGGGCGCGAGCGCGTGAGCGTGTCGTAGCCGCCGGCGAGAACCGGCCAGCGATCCCGGCCCTCGCCGAAGTCGCCGTGGCAGGACGCGCACTGCGCCTCGAACAGCGCTTCGCCTTCCGCCACCGTGCCGCTGCCGACCGGAAGCCCCTGCCCGTCCGGCCGGACGTCGATGTCCCAGGCGGCGATTTCCGCCTCCGTCGCGGCCCGGCCGAGCCCGAGCTTGCCGCCCGACGGCTCCTCGGCCGCGACCGGCGCCAGGGCCGCCGCACCCGTGGCGATCAGTGCCGCAAGGAAAAGCGCCTCAGGAAACTTCGACATTTTCGAGCCCTCCGTCCGAGGTCAGAAGCCAGGTCTGGATGCCGTTGTTGTGGTAGATCGAGTTGTCGCCGCGCGCCGCCCGAAGCTCGTTCTTGGTGGGTTGCACGAAGCCTCGCTCGTCGACGGCGCGGGACTGCAGCAGCAGCTGCGAGCCATCCCAGTCGAAGTCGTAGTAGAAGCGGTGCAGCGCCATCGGCAGGCTCGGCCCGTCGATCCGCGCCGTCTGCCAGTTCCGCCCGCCATCGACCGAGACGTCGACCCGGTTGATGCGGCCGTTGCCGGACCAGGCAAGGCCGGTGACCACGGTGCGTCCCTTACCGTGGCGTATCGGCGCCTGCGGGCTCGGACTGGTGATGACCGACTTCACCTCCATGCCCCAGGTGAATTTGCGCGCCTTGCCGCTGGCAAGGAGGTCGGTGTATTTCGACGTCTCTTCCCGCTGCTCCCAGGGCTGGTCGCCGACCTCGAGGCGGCGCAGCCACTTGACCCACATATTGCCTTCCCAGCCCGGCACGACGAGGCGCACCGGATAGCCCTGTTCGGGTCGCAGCGCCTCGCCGTTCATCTTCCAGGCGACGAGGCAGTCGTCGAGCGCCTTCTCCATCGGGATCGAGCGGGTCATCGAGGACGCATCGGCGCCTTCGGCCAGCAGCCACTTGCCGGCGGTCTTCACCCCGGCCTCCTCGAGCAGGTAGCGCAGCGGCGTGCCGGTATACATCACGCAGTGGATCATGCCGTGGGTGAACTGGCAGCCGTTCAGCTGCGCGCCGCGCCATTCCATGCCGCTATTGGCCGCGCATTCCAGGAAGTAGACGCGGTTCTCGCGGGGAAAGCGCTTCAGATCGTCCATGGTAAAGACCAGCGGCCGGTCGACGAGACCGTTGATCATCAGCCGGTGCTCGTCCGGCGGGATCTCGGCGATGCCGGCGTGATGGCGCTCGAAGCAGAGCCCGTTCGGCGTGATGATCCCGTCGAGATCATGCAGTGGCGTGAAGCTGACGGAACTGGTCGCGTCGGCGGTCAGCCACGGCACGTCGCGGCGCACGACCTCGGCCTCGAAAGGCGACGGCGTCCCGTAGGGCCGCGAGACCACGCCCTCGCCGAGATAGCTGTTCCAGTCCTTCAGCTCGGTGATTGCCGGATCGCCGCCGGCGGCGGCCCGCGCGCCGCTGGTCCCGGCGAAGGCGGCCGCGCCGCCCAGGGCGAGACTGCGCATGAGGAAGCTTCGGCGGGAGGTTCCCTCCCCTGTCTTCTCAGGCCTGTCAGTCATCGGCATCCTCCCGACATAGAATTATATGATATTTTGCATATATCAGCGCGCGGCCGGCCTGTCGACTGTCCAGCCTCAGCCCTTGACGATAACGCTGCGATTTTCCTCGGGCGAAACCGTCGGGTTCTTCGCCAGATAGCTTTCCACCACGTCCCAGATCGCCGGCCCCTCGGTGCCTTCGTTGACCGACGCCCAGCCGGTGACGACATAGTCGCGGCCCGCCTCGATCGGCGCCTGGGTCTTCAGCACCGTCATGTCGGTGATCCGCGAGCCGATCGTCTTGGTGGGATCGATGGCGTAACCGAGGCCGCCGACACGGACCATGTCACCGCCCTGCTGGTAATAGGGATCGGCGTTGAACAGGTTGTCGGCGACATCCTCGAGGATGGTCTTCAGCATCTCGCCGCTCATCGTGTTGCGGTAGACGGCCGGGTAGGTCATCGCGCAGACCGTATGGAGGTCCTCGACGGTGATGTCGCTGTCGGCGGGCAGCGACGTGCCCCAGCGGAATCCCGGCGACAGCGCGATCTCGGCATCGCGCTCGGCGAGCAGCGCCTCGCAGATCACGTCGTCCCAAGTGCCGTTGAAATTGCCGCGGCGGTACAGCAGCCCGTCGGTGTGGCCGATCACCCGCTGCAGCTCGTCCGCATAGGGTGCCCGCACCTCGTCGATGACCGCGGCCATCTCGGCATCCGGCGAAATGACGTCGGAGAACACCGGGATCAGCCGGTAGCGGAAATCCTTCAGGCGCCCGTCGGAGACGTCGAGATCGAGGCGGCTCAGGAACTTGCCGTTCGAGCCGGAGGCGATCAGCAGCGTGTTGCCGACCTTCACCGGCTCGGGCAGCGCATCGTGGGTATGGCCGGTCAGGATGATGTCGATCCCGGCGACCCGCGACGCCAGCTTGCGGTCGACGTCGAAGCCGTTGTGAGAGAGCAAGACGACGAGGTCGGCGCCTTCCGCCCGTGCCGCCTCGACATGCAGGGCGATCTGCTCGTCGCGGATGCCGAATGACCAGCCGGGGATCAGCCAGGAGGGATTCGCTATGGGCGTGTAGGGAAAGGCCTGGCCGATCACGGCGATCTTCGCGCCGCCGCGCTCGATCATCTTCCAGGCCTCGAAGGCCGGCTCGTCCCACTCATTGTCGAAGATGTTCGAGCCGAGGAACGGAAAGGCCAGGGAGTCGATCGCCTCCTTCACCCGGTCGGTGCCGTAGGTAAATTCCCAGTGCCCGGTCATGGCGTCGGGCGCCAGCACGTTCATCGCCGTGATCATGTCGGCGCCGGCCGTCTTGTTGGCGGTGTAGCTGCCCTGCCAGGTGTCGCCGCCGTCGAGCAGCAGCACGTTGTCCGCGCCGCGCTCGGCGCGGGCGCGCCGCACGATCGTGGCGATCCGGTCGAGGCCGCCCATCTTGCCGTACTGCCGCGCCAGCGCGCCGAAATCTTCCGAGGTCAGCGCGTAGGCATCGGGTGTGCCCGGCTCGATCCCGTAGAGCTTGAGGAAGTCGGCGCCGGTGACGTGCGGCGGCAGCCCGGCGACCGCGCCGATGCCGATGTTGACCGCCGGCTCGCGGAAATACACCGGCTTCAGCTGCGCGTGGATGTCGGTGACGTGGAGCAGCGTGACATTGCCGAAGTCGGCGGCGCCGAGCAGATCGTCCTCGGTGAGCTTCTGCTGGGCGGCGGCCCTCGACCAGCGGCCGGATAGGCCGGATCCCGTCAGCGCTCCCAGCGCTACCGTCGCAGTCAGGAATTCGCGTCTGGAAAACATGATTCATCCTCGATCCGGATCGCCGAGGCGATCCGGACTGGCCGGTTCATGGCTGGCAGCCGCAGCTGCCGGGGGAAATTGCTACTGGCGCACGGCCGGCGTTTCGACCGACAGGCCCTGGCCGCGCCAGGCGGTATAGACCTCGAGGGCCATCAACTCGTCGGAGAAGGCCTTCGGCATTTCCGCCCGCGTGTCGCGGATGCAGCCGCGGAAGCGGTTGTGCAGCGAGACCATGCCGCCGGTGTTGAAGCGGTAGGTCGGGAAGCCGTTGGTCTGCCCCTGGCTCAGATGGTCCGCGCGGATGTACTTGCCGTTGGCGGTCTCGTGGCAGGAGGCGCAGGACAGGTCGAGCTGGCCGGTGCGCAAATAGTAGCGCTCCTTGCCCTTTTCCCACCAGTTCATCATCTCGCCCTCGGCGAGGTCGATCGCCACCGGCTCGCCCAGCGACTGATGCTTGATGAAGGTCACCAGGTCCTTCTGGTCCTGCGCGTCGAACTTGTAGGGCTCGGCCTGCATGTTCTGGGTCCGGCAGGCGTCGATCTGCAGCTCGAGATTGAAGGGCTTGCCCGCCTTGGCGTTCCATTTTGGATAGTGGGCGCCGACGCCCGCCATGCTCTCGGAGGCGTCCCCGTGGCAGGTCGCGCAGGACTTGCCCGCCGCGCCATCCACGGTGTTCCAGATCTCCTCGCCGCGCTCGACATTGAGCATGCCGGGGTTCTCGAAGCTGTCCATCTCCGTGGCGCGCGTCTCCGCCTCGCGATAGAGCCAGCCGGACTCGACCTTGTCGAAGAAGTGCCCCGGCGGCTCGGTCGGCGCGGGGGCGACGGTGATCATCTCCTCGCCGTCGATCGTCAGCGTCTCGTCGACGGGATCGGCCAGCGCGCCGGTCACCAGCGCCAGGCTGCCGAGGCAGGAGAAACCCAAAAGGGCGATGACGGACTTCTTCAAGCGGTTTTCCTCCCACGACGAGGCCAGAGCCTTGCGGCCGACCTCTTGCCTGTTCCGGTTGCCAAGCCGGCTGCTACTTGACCTCGATCTTCTGCTCGTCCGTGTAGATCTCGCCGTTGTCGTCCACCCAGGTGAACTTGAACGTGCCGCTCTCGGGCACCTTCGCGGTGAACTCGAAATACGGATTGGCCGAAACGGCAGGGTCGAGGTCGCACTCGAACACCTTCACGCCGTTGAACTCACAGGTGAACTTGTTGATGATCTGCCGCGGGATGACGTTGCCGTCGGCATCCTTGCGCTGGCCCGATTCCATCTCGTGGCTGATCAGGGTCTTGATGGTGACGATTTCCCCGGCGCTGGCGGTCTTGGGGACTTTCACTCTCGGCTTCGGCGTTGCCATGGTCTGGTTCTCCTCGGGTGACGCCCGCCTTCAGCGGGGTCACGCATCTGTCTCGATCTCGGTTCGACGGGCGGAAACGGGCCCGATCAGCCGCCGCAGCCGCCGATCGTCACCTTCACTTCCTTGCGGTCGGAAAAGACCGAGCCGTCATTCATCTTAGCTACCGCGATGACGTTCTGGGTCTGCGCCAGCCGGATTCGCGTCGTCGCCGTCGCGCTGCCGCTCATCGGGGTGAAGTGGAAGGTGGCAACCTCCGGATTGGGGTTGCCCTCGGCGAGGATCGTCACCGACTCGACGTAGCTCTCTTCGGTCATCGGGCTCTCGACCGTCACCGAGATCGGCACGGTATTGCCGTTCTCGGCAATCTCCGGGGCCGTCAGGCTGATCGTTCCGGTCTGCGGCTTGGCGCCGCCGGTGAAGGCGGCAAGCGCCTTCTCGGCCTCCTCGATGCTCGCCAGAGCACGGCTCGGGGCGAAGGCGAACAGGCCGTAGGTGGCAGCGCCGGCGGACAGCGCGAAGATCTGGCGTCTCGTCATGTTCATGGAAATTCCTTCCTAGTCGCCTTTCAGCGTCTCGAGATAGGCAACGACGTCCTCGACCTGCTGTGCGGTCAGGATGGTCTTGCCCTGATATTTTTCGGCGACGTTGACGCCGACATCGAGCGTGTAGAAGCCCGGCATGACGGTCTGCTCGCCGAACACCTGCTTGGCGTCGACCAGGATCGCGCGCAGCTGGCCCGGCTCCCAGCGGTCGGCGACGCCGTTCATCTCCGGTCCGACATTGCCGTGGAACAGCTGGTCGTCGAGATCGGCATTGGCATGGCAGGCCAGGCAGTTGCCGAGGCCGCGATCCATGAAGATGCTCCGCCCCTCGGCCGGGTCGCCCGGCTTGTCGGTCAGCGGATCGGCGACCTGCGCGTCGGTGATGGACACATCGGCGGGCGCTGTCTCCGCAGCGAAAACCACAGGCGGCAACGCGATGGACAAGGCGATGCCGAGCGCGAGCGGGCGCATCATGGACAAATTCTACCTCCCGGGTCTCGGCCTTGGTCGACCGAACTGCTTCCATTCCCCACGGCGATTAAAGCAGCACGGGACAATGAATGCAAGTATTGTTATTTTCGAATGTATTGCGACTGCTCACAAGTCGCACCGCATCGCAGCAATCACTTGGCGGTCTCGATTGTCGCACCGGCCTCGCCCAGCTTGCGAGCATGATATTTCTGAAAATGCTCCTCCCCCTGGTATCCCTTTTCGCGCACCCACTGGAACATGTGCAGGAAGGTCTGCTTGCCGAACGCCCCCGGCATGGTGGCGACGGCGGCGTCGCCGGCCGTGCCCTCCGCCGGCGCCGATTCCGGCATGAACAGGATGGTCGGGGTGAACACCACGCGCCAGCGCCGCGCCGCGGTCTTTTCCGACAGCGTGCTGCCGTCGAGGTCGGTGACCTCCTCGTCGCCGAAGAGATTGTACTGGACCACGTGGAAATTCGCCGCGATGTAGTCGCGGACCGCCGGGTCGGCGAGGATCTCCTCGTGCATCTGCCGGCAGTAGATGCAGCCGCGCTGCTCGAACACCAGCGCCAGCCGCTTGCCGTCCTGCCGGGCGGCCTCGATGTCGTCGGCGATGTCGCGGAACGTCAGCGTGAACCAGGGCTCCTTGTGCAGCCCGTCGTCGCCGACCTCCGCGGCGGGCGCCGCCGACGCCAGACAGAACAGCGCCGCCGCGGCGATCATGACCCGTCTCAACATGCGCTTCTCCTCCCTTGCTTCCGGCGCTCCCGGCGCCGGGTTTACCCGATCGTCGCGAAGACCGGAAAGGTCTCCAGCAACCAGTAGGAAATCGTCGCCATCTGGCCGGTGACGAACAGGATGCCGGTCAGCACCAGGGCGCCGCCCATGATCTTCTCGACCGTTGCCATATGCTGCCGGAACCGCGCCGCCAAGGCCAGGAACCGCGTGGCGAAGGCGGCCGCGAGCAGGAACGGCACGCCGATGCCGAGCGAGTAGGCGGCCAGCAGCCCGGCGCCGCGCAGCGCCGTCTCCTGCGTGCCCGCGACGAAAAGGATGGCCGCCAGCACCGGTCCGACGCAGGGCGTCCAGCCGAAGGCGAAGGCGAGGCCGATCACATAGGCGCCGACCGGCCCGGCCGGCTTGCGTGACACCTGGACGCGCGCCTCGCGGTAGAGCAGCGCCAGGCGGAAGACGCCGAGGAAGTGCAGCCCCATGACGATGATGATGATGCCGGCGATCACCGACAGGACGTCGAACCACTCGGCGACGACCTGTCCCAGCACGCTGGCGGTGGCGCCGAGGGCGACGAAAACGGTGGTGAAGCCGGCGACGAAGGCGAGCGAGGCCAGCATGATCTGGCGCTTGACCGCCGGTTCTGCGCCGCGGTCGCGGACCTGGTCGAAGCTCAGCCCCGCCAGGTAGGCGAGATAGGGCGGAACGATCGGCAGCACGCACGGCGACACGAAGGAGATAAGCCCCGCCAGCAGAGCTGCGCCGTAGCCAACATCGAGCATTTGGACGTTTCCGGATACGACATTATCTGGTGCGGCCGGATGCGCCGATTGCGCAGGACCCGGCTTGGTATTAAATAGAAGAATGCATATGTTTTCATCTATTGCAAATGGTGGACTGCGGGGAGGCCGGCGGCAAGCCGGACGCCTCGTCCGTGGCATCGTGCTGCTGGCCTGCCTGGCGGCGCCGGGCGGCGCTGCGGCCGCCGCCGAACTGCTGATGCTGGAGAGGCCCGGCTGCGTCTGGTGCGAACGTTTCGACGCGGAGATCGCGCCGGCCTATCCGGCGACGGAAGCCGGGCGCATTGCGCCGCTGCGCCGCGTCGACCTGACCGAACCCTGGCCGGAAGACCTGGACGACGTCGCGAGGGAGCGGGTGACGCCGACCTTCGTCCTGATCGAGGCTGGTCAGGAGATCGCCCGGATGCGAGGTTACCCGGGGGATGCCTTCTTCTGGGGGCTTCTCGACGACATGCTGGCGAAACTGTCCGGCGGCGCGGGTGCGCGCGGCGAAGCGATCTGATCGAGCGAGCGACTTGAGCAATCTCAGCAACTGGTCCGTTCCCAAATTCGACCCGGCCACCTCGCCGGAGGAGACCGAGGCGTTCTTCGAGCAGGCCCGCAAGGCCAGCGACCTGCTGAAGGCGATGTCGCACGAGACGCGGCTCGTCATCCTCTGCCTCCTGTCGGAAGGCGAGCGCTCGGTCGGCGACATCGAGTCGATCCTGTCCATGCCGCAGGCGGCGGTGTCGCAGCAGCTGGCGCGCCTGCGCCTCGACCGGCTGGTCAGGACGCGGCGTGACGGGCGTACCGTCTACTACCGGCTCGCCAGCGAGGAGGTCACCGCCCTGATCGGCACGCTGTACGGCCTGTTCTGCGCTCCGGTCCGCAAGTCCCGAGGCGACTGACCCCTCGATCGGACGCGCGAAGTCGATGCGTCGGCGGTCTGAGACCCCCTGCCCGGACGGCGCAGCCTCTACTCCGGTGGTGTTCGCTGCGGCCGAGGGTTGACGCTCGCGCGGCCGGTCCGGTAGATCGGGCCAGTGCCTGCGGGCAGCTGACGGTCCCGGTGGCCGCAGCGAGGGGGAAGCACGCCTTCCACGCCTCTGGAGAGGTCGGGCGTGTACCAGTTCAATTTTACCCCGGTTTTCGACAATTTCGACCAGCTCCTCGCGGGCGCCTGGGTGACGATCCAGCTGTCCTTCGGCGCCATGCTGATCGGGCTGGTGGTGGCGGTCGTCTGCGCCGTCGGCAAGACGGCCGGACCGAAGCCGGTGCGCTTCCTGATCGACGTCTATATCGAGCTGATCCGCAACACCCCGTTCCTGATCCAGATCTTCTTCATCTATTTCGCCCTGCCGGCGCTCGGCCTCAGGCTGACGCCCGGCACCGCGGCGCTGCTCGCCCTCGTCGTGAATGTCGGCGCCTATGCCACCGAGATCGTGCGCGCCGGCATCGAGTCGATCCCCACCGGCCAGGTCGAGGCCGGCACGGCGCTTGGGCTGAAGCGCGGCCAGATCTTCCGCTACATTGTCATGAAGCCGGCGCTGCGCACCGTCTATCCGGCGCTGACCAGCCAGTTCATCTTCCTGATGCTGACATCGAGCGTCGTCTCGGTGATCTCGGCGAACGACCTCGCGGCCGCCGGCAACGACCTGCAGGCGCAGACCTTCGCCTCGTTCGAGGTCTATCTGGTCATCACCGCGATGTATCTCGCCCTTTCGCTCGGCTTCTCGGCGTTCTTCAGCCTGATCCAGCGGGCCGCCTTCCACTACCCGATGAGCCGATAGGAGGGCACCGACATGATCCGCGCCTTCGGCCCCAATGAAGTCTGGTTCATCCTCTCCGCGGTGCAGTGGACGCTGGCCCTCTCGGCCATCGCCTTCGCCGGCGGCGCCGTCGGCGGCCTCATCACCGCGCTCGCCCGCGTCTCGCACAACCGCATCGTCTCCGGCCTCGCCCTTGGCTTCATCCGCCTGTTCCAGGGCACGCCGCTGCTGATGCAGCTGTTCCTGGTGTTCTTCGGCCTCAGCATCCTCGGCTACGGCGTCAATCCGTGGTTCGCCGCCGCGCTCGCTTTGACCCTCCACGCCTCCGCCTTTCTCGGCGAGATCTGGCGCGGCTGCATCCAGGCGGTGCCGGCCGGCCAGGCCGAAGCCAGCTGGGCGCTCGGCATCTCCTATTTCGACCGGATGAAGTCGATCATCCTGCCGCAGGCCGCCCGCATCGCCGTGGCGCCGACGGTCGGCTTCCTGGTGCAGCTGATCAAGGGCACCTCGCTCGCCTCGATCATCGGCTTCGTCGAGCTGACCCGCGCCGGGCAGATCGTCAACAACGCCACCTTCGACCCATTCAAGGTCTTCGGCCTGGTGGCGCTGATCTATTTCGTCATCTGCTGGCCGCTGTCGCTGGTGGCCCGGCACATGGAACGCCGCTTCGCCGCCATCGCGCAGCGCTGACCCTACCTATCGTCACGCCGCATCGGCACGACGCCATCCAACGGGAGGAACACCATGAACTATTTCACCAAGGCACTGGGCTTTGCCGCCGCGGCCGCGCTGCTCGCCGGCGCCACGGTCGCGCCGGCTTCGGCCCAGACCGTCGAGGAGATCAAGTCGCGCGGCACCGTCAATATCGGCATGCTCGTCGACTTCCCGCCCTTCGGCATCCTGGACCTCGAGGGCAAGCCGGACGGCTATGACGCGGACGTCGCAAAGCTGCTCGCCAAGGACATGGGCGTCGATGTCAACATCGTGCCGGTCACCGGCCCGAACCGCATCCCCTACCTGCTCTCCGGCCAGGTCGACCTTCTCGTCGCCTCGCTCGGCATCACGCCGGAGCGCGCCGAACAGGTCGACTTCTCCCAGCCCTATGCCGGCATCGAGATCTTCGTCTACGGCGACCAGAACATCGAGGTCACCGACGGGAAAGATCTCGCCGGCCAGAACATCGGCGTCGCCCGCGCCTCGACCCAGGACACCGCGATCACCGAGATCGCGCCGGCCGACGCCAACATCCAGCGCTTCGACGACGACGCCACTGCCGTGCAGGCGCTGCTGTCGGGCCAGGTGCCGCTGATCGGCGCCTCCAACGTCGTGATCGCGCAGATCAACCAGGCCGCGCCCGACCGCTTCGACGCCAAGTTCCCGCTGCGCCAGCAGAGCCAGGGCATCGCGGTGCGCAAGGGTTCGGACGAGCTGCTGACCTACGTCAACGACTTCCTCAACCGCGCGAAGGAAAGCGGCGAGCTCAACGCCATCCACGAGAAGTGGCTGCAGTCGCCGCTGCCGGACTTCCTCGCCAAGACGCAGAAGTAACAAACACCTGTGAGGGAGACGCCGATCATGAGCCAGACAGATGCGACCACGGCTGAAGCGGCGGACTCCCTCGCGGTGACGATGGAAGGCGTCGACAAGTATTACGGCGACTTCCATGCGCTGAAATCCGTCGACCTGACGGTCCGCCGGGGCGAGAAGATCGTCCTGTGCGGCCCGTCGGGATCCGGCAAGTCGACGCTGATCCGCTGCATCAATCAGCTCGAGGCGGTGCAGAAGGGCAGGATCGTCGTCGACGGCATCGAGCTGACGGCGGGACCGAAGAATGTCGAGCTGGTGCGCCGCGACGTCGGCATGGTGTTCCAGCAGTTCAACCTCTTCCCGCACATGACGGTGCTGGAGAACTGCACCCTGGCGCCCATCAAGGTGCGCGGCGTCTCGAAAGCGGAAGCGCAGGAGACGGCGCGCAAATATCTCGCCCGCGTCCGCATCCCCGAGCAGGCCGACAAATACCCGGCGCAGCTTTCCGGCGGCCAGCAGCAGCGCGTCGCCATCGCCCGGGCGCTGTGCATGAACCCGAAGATCATGCTGTTCGACGAGCCGACCTCGGCGCTCGACCCGGAAATGGTCAAGGAGGTGCTCGACACGATGATCGACCTTGCCGAAGAGGGCATGACGATGCTGGTCGTCACCCACGAGATGGGCTTTGCCCGGCGCGTCGCCGACCGGGTGATCTTCATGGACAAGGGCGAGATCGTCGAGATCGCCGAACCGGCGACCTTCTTCGACCATCCGCGCGAGCAGCGCACCAAGGATTTTCTCGGCCAGATCAGCCACTGATCGGTTTCGGCGTTCGGCGTAGGCTTAGCTTCGGGCAGGTCTAACGGCCGCATTGCCTGGGCGGGATGCAACTCCCGCCGAGACCCCGCCCGTCAGTTCAGGAATTTCACCTCGACGCCCGGGTCGACGAGCTTCGCCAGTTCCAGCGCGTCCCAGTTGGTCAGTCGCACGCAGCCGTGCGATGCGGTCTTGTCGATCTCGGACGGCTCGGCCGTCCCGTGGATGCCGTAGGTCGGCTCCGAGAGATCGATCCAGACGTTACCGACCGGATTGTTCGGCCCGGCGGCAAGCACCAGCTTCTCGTCGTTGTCGCCCTGCTGGAAGTTCTTGCTCGGCCGATAGGTGTAGGTCGGGTCGACGGCGATCGCCGTGACCTCGTGCGTGCCCGTCGGCGACGGGTTCTCCTCGCTGCCGATGGTGGCGGGATAGGCGACGATCAGCCTGTCGTCCGCGTCGTATGCCAGCAGCTGAGCCTTCTGCTTGTGCGCCTCGATACGGGCCACCGCGCCATCGGTTCGCGGCGCGCCGATGTCGGCGACGAGGATCGTGGTGCCCTCGCTCATGTCCCTGCCCTCGTTCAGCGCCTTGAACAGCTCGATATCCATGTGATGGCGCTCCGCCAGCATCTCCTCGATGCTGGTGAAACCCAGTGCATCGAGTTCCGCACGCTTGACGTAATCGTCAGGGATCTCGTCGATGAAGTCCTGGCCCGCGTCCTCGGCGGTGATCGTGTAGTCGACCAGCAGATCGGCCTCCTCCTCGCCGCCGAGCATCTTCCAGACCTCTTCGTCGAGCTCGCCGTCGACGGTCAGGTCGTGCATTTCCTCGAAGGCCGAGAGCGCCTTGGTGACGTTCTCGCCCGCGTAGCCGTCGATGACGCCGGGCGAGGCATCGGCGCGGTCGAGCAGGATCTGCGTCTTGAGCATCAGCGCGCTGCGGCCGTCCGTGGCCTCGGCCCGGTCGCCCAAGGCGGCCTTATTGACGTCGTCCTTGGTGATCTCGGCTGCCATGATGGCGGTGGGCCAAGCGCAGGAGATGGCCATGAGGCCGGTCATCAGTGTCTTCGGGAACGGGCCCATGGCAATCTCCTGTGGAAGGGCGACCCATGCAAAACGGGGAGACCCATTGCCTCCCCGCTGCACGTTGTCGAATGCGAGAAGGGCCGGTCGCGATGACCGGCCCTTCGTCGTTGGTCTTAGAGAGTGCCGATCTCGACCTCTTCGTCGGCCGCGTAGGCCGGTGCGTTGACCGTGTCGAACTCCGGCAGCGCCTCGATGTCGTCTTCGGTCATGCCCCGAAGCAGGAGCTCGTCGCCCCGCATGGACATCGCGTCGAGCGGCAGCGCAACCTCGCGCTCGCCAAGACCGAGGAAGCCGCCTTCGGCCAGCACGGCGTAGATGCGATCGTCGACGAACACCAGACGCTCGACCTCACCGAGATCCTCGTCCTCGGCGTTGATCACTTCGAGACCGATGATCTCGGAAGCGGTCACCGTCGTCATCTCGCCAGCGGCGATCTCTTCGTCACCGGCACGCAGGGCGGCAAACTGGTCGTCTTCCTGGATCGACGCAGTGGTGTCGTCCGCCTCCTCGAACTGGATGTCCGGCTCACCCGACTGGGTGTACTGGATGTTCGGCTCGCCGGTCTCGGAGAACTCGATCTTCGGCTCGGCCTGCTCGTAGCTGACCACCGGCTGGCTTTCGTTGATGTTCACCTGGGCTTCGCTGGCGGCGCCCTCCTGGGTCACGATCGGCTGGCCCGGGACGATGTTGACGTCGGCAGCATCACGATCCTCGACGCGCACGGTCGGCTCGTTGAGCGCGATCTGCGGCTTGCCCATCTCGACATTGACCTCAGGCTGCGCCTGGCTAACCGAGATCTGCGGCTCCGGCGACGTCACGGCGACGTCAGGATCGGGCATGCGGACGATGATCTGCGGCTGCGGCTGGTCGATCGTGATCGTCGGGCGGGGCATCTCGACGCGGATGGTCGGCTGCTGCTGACGAACGACGATGACCGGACGCGCCTGATCGACCGTAACCGTCGGATCTTCCTGGCTGACCGTAACACGCGGATCGGCCTGGTCGACGGTGACCGTCGGCTCCGGCTGCGTCACGACGATGCGGCCACCGGTGGCCGTCAGGTCGGCGCCTTCGTTCTCCTCGAGCGCGCTCTCGGCTTCGGCGAGCCACGGGCCGCAGATGGCCGGATCGTTCTGCTCGATGACGTCACGCGCGCCGACGACGAATTCCTCGTTGAAGAGTTCGGCATTCTCCTCGTTCAGCACCTGGAGCTCGTCGCAGGCCTCGATGTTGACGGCGGGCTCCGTCGTATCCTGCGCCGACGCGGTCGACACCAGCGCAGTGGTTCCGAGCAGCGACGCGGCGATCATGGATGTAAAGCGGTAGTTCATTTTCACATATCCCTGTGATTTCGGTGATGTTTGGTAAAGGGACAGTGAGGGGAACAGTTCCGAAAAAGCCGCAATTAATTCCCGAAAAAGGCGGCGAACTCCATATAAACTTATGATTTAACTACACTTTTTTCGTTCGCCACATTAGCGGAGATCATGGCGGACCGGCGGCATAGTCGTGTCGATGCGACACTTTCTCACATGAAACTATTTTACTAAGGGCATTTTATATTTATCGCCGATCCGACCTTCGGTAGGCAGCTAAGGGTAATATTAGAATTGTATACTCGATTTTCAGGATCGTTATTCAGAAAAAGAAAAATCTATTGCGGAAACTTCTTTTTTTGTATTTGCCCGTCGGCGCACGCTTGCCCTGCCTCCGCCCCTGCAGACGAGACGAGGATGGGCCGCCGGGGTCTTTTCGCCGCGCCGGAGCCGCGGCGCCTCAGGCCTTGCGGAGCCATCGCCGGAACAGCCCGCGCCGCGCCAGCGGCTCGAACATCTCGGTCGGGCCTTCCGGGTCGAGGACCTCGTTGTCCGCGAGCCAGGCTTCGCCATCCGAGATCTCGGGCATGCGATACGGCCGGAGCGTGCGCCCCTCGCCCCTCAGCCCTTCGATCGCGCCGATGAGCGAGCCGGAACGGGCGATTGCCTCGCGGACCGTCGTCGCGTCGCAACCGAGATGCTCGGCGAGAAAATCGTCCCGGATCGCGGCGATCGCCGGCGGCACGTCAGGGTCGTCCACGAGAGCCGCATCGATCGTCACGTCGCATTCGGTATCGAGCCGCATCGAGCGATTGTTCATATTGGACGAGCCGATCCGCAGCACCTGGTCGTCGACCACCAGAACCTTGGCGTGCACGTAGATCGCCTCGCCGCCGTCGTTGTAGGGATGGTACATGCGGAAGCGGCCGTGGCGATCCTTACGCTGCAGCGCCTCGACGAAGCGCGCCCGGGCGGTGTTCATGGCGACCGGCTCGAGCCAGCCTTCGGCGCTCTGCGGATTGACGATGACGATTTCCGGGCCATCCGGCTCATCGAGGCGTGCGGCAATGGCCTCGGCAATGCGGCGCGAGGCGAAATACTGGCTTTCGGCGTAAATGAACCGCTTGGCCCGGGCGATCTGGTCGACGTAGAGCTGCTCGATCTCGTGCACCGCCGGCCGCCCGTCATATTCCGGGGCCGAGCGCGAGATGGCCATCGGCACGTTGTGGAACTGGGTCCACAGCCCGTCCGGCCAGCTGGCCTTGACGCCCTCGATCGGGTGCATCGGAGGCGTGCCGCCCGCCGCCTCCCATCGCTGCCGGCAGACCTCGGCAAGCGCGGTGGTGATCGGCCCGGTGAAGGCCGAGGTCGCGTCGTGCCACGGCTTGTAGCGCCGATGCGTCGTGGGCCGGCGCCGCCGCTTGTCGTGGTAGCGATGCTCGCGCGTGTCCCAGCGGTCGCCGGTCATGTCGATACCGCCGCAGAAGGCGAAGCAGTCGTCGATGACGACGATCTTCTGATGGTGCGAGGACGCCGGCGGGTGGGCGCCGTCGAGCTTGGTGTGGATCCGAGGATGCCGCATCCAGCTGATCAGGCGCAGGATGGTGGTGCCTCGGACCAGCGTCGCGGTCGCCCCGACGTCCCAGCGCAGCAGGAAGATCTCGAGCTCGGGCCGCCGCTTGACCAGCCAGAGGATGAAGGCCCCGAGCTTGCGCGGCGCGCCGTCCCCCGCCTCGCGGCCGAACTCGATCCGCGCGTCGAAGTCCCAGCCGACCAGCGTGATGCGCTGCCTGGCCTCCAGCATCGCCGCCCGCGCGAAGCTGAAATAGTCGTCGGCATCGACGATCACCGAGGCCCGGTCCGCGGTGTCGATACGGAAACAGTTGCGGCCCTGATCGAGACCATGGTCCGGTGGCTGTGGCATGCTGTCGTATCCGGGAACTGACGCGGGAATGGTAGGAGTCGCTGGGGCAAACCTAGTGAAGAGGGACCCCGCTCCGCAAGCCGTGGCACCCCGATCGGTTGCCGGTCGGGCGCCATTCTGCTTTTCCGGCTGCCGCAAGCCCCCAGCTGGCCGGCACGGCGCGCCGCAGCGGGCGCCGGTCAGCGCTCGCCGGAAAGGTCGCGCCTCACCTTTTCCAGTTCCTCGGCATAGCGTCGGAGCAGGAACCCCTCCGTCAGCAACCCGACAACCCGGTTGTCGCGATCGAGGACGGCGAGTTCCTCGGCATTGGCGCGCTGGAATGCGCCGGCAGCGGTTCGGGCATTCATCGCCTGCGACAGCCACTCGTCGGAGAATTTCAGCAAGGTTCCGATGTCGGTCTGGCTCTCGGCTTCCGGATCCTCCCGTTCCCCGTAGGCATCGGCCAGCAGCACGATCCCGGCATATCTTCCTTCACCGTCGACCGCCACGACGCGAGACGTCGAACCGAGCGGAAACGCCGCCTTCAGTTCAGCGATCGAGGTATCGACGGGCACGGTGCGCACGTCGGTGCGCATCATCGAACCGACCGTCAGCGAGCGGATCCAGCCGACATCCTGTGCGCTGCGGATGGTCTCGCCGCGCAGATGCAGACGCCAGGTCGAGAACGAATAGCCGAACGTCTCGCGCACCAGCACTGATGCGACGATCGCCGCCGCGAGCACCCCGCCGGCCAACGCCAGGTCGCCGCTGACCTCCAGCGCGAGGAAGGTCATGGTCAGCGGTCCGCCGACGACACCCGTCGCCACCGCCGTCATGCCGACGAGGGCGGTCTCGAGCGGGCCAGCCGCGACGGACGGAGCGACGAAGGCGACGAGGGCCGAAAACAGCGTCCCGAGCAGGCCGCCGACGAAAAGCGAGGCAAAGAACAGGCCGCCGCGAAACCCGCTGCCGAGCGAGATGGCGGCCGACATCACCTTGAGGAGCAGGACGCCCGCGATGATGGAGAGGGCCGGCTCGGCGGTGAGGTCGAAATACAGCGCGCCATTGCCGCTCGACAGCACCTGCGGCGTCACCAGCGCCATCGCGCCGACGGCAAGCCCGCCGAGCAGCGGCCGGAACTCGGTGCGCAGCCCGGTCCTGCCGTACAGCCAGTCGACCAGCGTCACCAGCCGCATCAGGAGGATCGCCGCGCCGCCGCCGACGAGGCCGAGCAGCAGGAACGGCACGTAGTCCGCCGCCTGCAGCGTCTCGACCTCGCCGATGGTGATAGAGAACTGCACGGCGCCGAGCCAGTTCGCCGTGAGCGTGGCGGCAAGCGCGGCTGCCATCATTGGCGCCACGGCGGCGATCGTATAGGTGCCGAGGATCAGCTCGAAGGCGTAGAAGGCGCCGGTGAGCGGCGCGTCGAAAGCCGCCGCCACGGCGCCGGCCGCCCCGCTCGCCACCAGGATGCGCACGTCGCCGCGCCGCAGTTCGAGCACGCGCCCCGCCCAGGAAGCCACCGCCGCCGAGATCTGCGTATAGCCGGCCTCCAGCCCCACCGATGCGCCGAAGCCGTTCGAGACCAGGGTCTGGGCGGCAAGGATGACGCTCTCGCGAAACGACATACGGCCGCCATGCAGGGCATTCGCCTCGATCGGGTCGACGGGCGGGCGCGAGCGGAAGCGGCGGACGAAGAAGATCGACAACCCGACCAGCACGCCGCCCAGGGCCGGGATCAGCGCCATGCGCGGATCGAGCAGCGCCGCCTGTGCCGACAGGCGCTCGCCCTCCGGCAGCGCGAACAGCAGCCGATGCAGGGCCCTTGCAGAATAGGTCGTGGCGGCCACCACGGCGCCGGCGACGATGCCGATCAGCGCGGCCGTCGGGATGAGGAACACCGCACGCCGCTGCACCGCCGCCTTCAGCAAGCGCCAGGACCTGTTCGCGCGCAACGCGTCCAACGACATGTTCGGGCATTTCTCCGGCTGCGCGTCCCCGGCTCCCTATGCCCATCCCGGCGGCGTTCGTCCACCGGTCAATGTTCGGCGCGCGGCGGTGTCCGTGCCGATCTGGCACACCACGCCGGCGCCCCGCGGCAGCCCCGGCGAGCACGGGCCGGCCAGCGGACCGCTCGCCCCATAGTTGCGCGCGCAACATTTCCTTGTTGCACAACAGACACATGGATTTCCGTGTCCGCCTATCTTTGCAACCTTGGCGACGCTTTTGTTAGGAAACTCCGGCCGGCAGGCGTAAGATGGAGCCTCTCGCGCGGTGGCCCAAACCGGTACGGCGAGGCCCGGTTCTGCGCCGTCGCGGCGAGCAAGATCTCACGAGGGATGCGTTCCATAATTACGTCTGGTCTGCGGCGACAGCTTTCCCGGCCGCATGCCGGCTGGAAGCGGCAAAGCGTTGTAAAGCGAGTGCGTGCCGGAGCGGCGATCGCCCTGGCCGCTTTGGCGGCTGCCTGCGGCACGGCCGGTCAGCCGGAAACCGCTTCGCGGACGACGATGGTCGCCGCCGAACAGGCCTTCGCCCTGCCGCCTGCGGGCGGGCCCGCCGTGATGGCGGTCATCGAGACGCGGTTTCCCAATGCCACCGAGCAGAAGATCGTGCTCGGCGGCAGCAGCCGGACCGCGGGAGAGAACTATCTCCTCGTCCAGTTCTTCGGCCCGGTCGGGGCGACCGGGCGCGGGCGCGACGACCTGCCGAACCGGCCGCTCGCGGTCACCAACATCGCCGAGGAGATGCGGGAGGCGTTTCCCGGCGTGGCGATGACCCGTTCGGCGCTCTTCGCCCAGAACGACTATGGTCCGTTCGGCTATGCGGTGGGGCGGGCCCCGACCGGCGACACCTGCGTCTACGCCTGGCAGCGCATCGCCGGCACGCCGCGGCCGCCGCTGATCTTCCGCTCCAACGGCGCCATCGAGCTGCGGCTGCGCCTGTGCCGTGCAGGTGCCAGCGAGTCGCAATTGCTGTCGGTGATGTACGGCGTGCGGATCCGCGCCTTCTTCCGGGGCGTGGCGTGGAACCCTTACGGTGCCCCGCCCTCGCCCGACCCCGCCATCGGGGAGCCCGGCGCGCCGATCTACCCGACCGGTGCCGGCGGCTACGAGCCGGTTCTCGCAGATGCGCCCGCCGCCGCGCCACAGCCGGCACGCGCCCGGCCGGCACGACGCGCGGCCCGCCCTGCGCCCGTGGCGCAACCGGCCCCGGTCGCCGAACCGCTGCCGGCGCCGATCGGCCCGCCGGTCCCGCCGCCGCCATCCGCCCAGGGAACCGCCGCCGCCACGCCCGCCGCGGCTGCCGTTCCGGCTCCCAGCGCCGGCGCCACCGCCCCGGCGCCTGCCGCCACGCCGGCGCCTGCTCCGTCCGCCGGTCCGGCGCCGCTGATGCCGTCGCAGCCGTCCTGCACACCGGCCCGGGAGGCTGCCGGCGAATGCTGAAATTCGTCCTTGCGCTTGCCTGGGTCTTGGCGGCCGCGCTCGCCCTGCTGATCATCACCCTGCCGATCAGCCTGCAGGCGCAGCTCGTCGCCGTCGCGCTGGTGCTCGGCGTCATGATGCTGCTGAAGCTCCTGAAGCTCGGCGGAACGTGGCGGCTGATCGCGCTCGCCCTCGGCACCACGATCGTGCTGCGCTACGTCTACTGGCGCACCACCAGCACGCTGCCGCCGGTGAGCCAGCTCGAGAACTTCATTCCCGGCTTCCTCCTGTATCTCGCCGAGATGTACAGCGTGTTCATGCTGGCGCTCAGCCTGTTCGTGGTGGCAGCGCCCCTGCCGCCGCGCAGTGGCCGCGACACGCCGCGCTCGGACCGGCTGCCGACGGTCGACGTCTTCGTGCCGAGCTACAACGAGGACTACACGCTGCTCGCCAACACGCTCGCGGCGGCGCTGAAGATGAACTACCCGTCCGACCGCATGAAGGTCTGGCTGCTGGACGACGGCTCCACGCTCCAGAAGCGCTCCTCCGAGCACGCCGGAACGGCCCAGGCCGCGGAAAAGCGGCACGCCCTCCTGAAGCAGCTGTGCCTCGACCTCGGCGCCACGTACCTGACGCGCGAGCGCAACGAGCACGCCAAGGCCGGCAACCTCAACAACGGCATGCTGCACTCCGACGGCGAGCTCATCGCGGTGTTCGACGCCGACCATGCCCCGGCCCGCGACTTCCTGCTCCAGACGGTCAGCTATTTCGAGCACGACGCGCGCCTGTTCCTGGTGCAGACGCCGCATTTCTTCATCAATCCCGACCCGGTGGAGCGCAACCTGCGCACCTTCGAGAAGATGCCGTCGGAGAACGAGATGTTCTACGGCATCATCCAGCGCGGTCTCGACAAATGGAACGCGGCGTTCTTCTGCGGCTCGGCCGCCGTGCTGCGGCGCGAGGCGCTCGACGAGGCCGGCGGCTTCAGCGGCGTCAGCATCACCGAGGATTGCGAGACCGCGCTCGACCTGCACTCGCGCGGCTGGAACAGCCTCTATGTCGACATCCCGCTGATCGCCGGGCTGCAGCCCGCGACCTTCGCCAGCTTCATCCAGCAGCGCAGCCGCTGGGCGCAGGGCATGATGCAGATCATGCTGTTCCGCTTCCCGCTGTTCAAGCGCGGCCTGTCGTTCCCGCAGCGGCTTTGCTACATGTCGTCGACGCTGTTCTGGCTGTTTCCCTTCCCGCGCACGATGTTCCTGGTCGCGCCGCTGTTCTACCTGTTCTTCGGCCTCGAGATCTTCAATGCGTCGGGCGGCGAGTTCTTGGCCTATACATCGACCTACATCATCGTGAACCTGATGATGCAGAACTATCTCTACGGCTCGTTCCGCTGGCCGTGGATCTCGGAGCTCTACGAATACGTCCAGACGGTGCATCTGCTGCCGGCCGTCGTCTCCGTCCTGCTCAACCCCCGCAAGCCGACCTTCAACGTCACCGCCAAGGACGAGTCGATCCTGCACAGCCGCCTGTCGGAGATCAGCCTGCCGTTCTTCCTGATCTTCTTCGTGCTGGTGCTCGGCGTCGCCGCGACAGCCTACCGGGTGATCACCGAGCCGGCGCAGGCCGACCTCACCCTCGTCGTCGGCGGCTGGAACGTCCTCAACCTGCTGATCGCCGGCTGCGCCCTCGGCGTAGTGTCCGAACGGGGCGCGCGCAGCTCGTCGCGGCGCATCGGCGTCGCGCGGCGGTGCGAGTTCGTGGTCGGGGAGCAATCGTTCCCGGCGACCATCAACGACGTCTCGGTGGGCGGCGCCCGCATCCAGATCTTCGGCGATGCGCCGCTGGAGCGCTTCAAGAACGGCCCGGCGACGCTGCGTTTCCAGCCGCACTCGGCGGAGGAGACCGCGACGCTCGCCTTGCAGATCCGCAACTGCCAGAAGGAGAGCGACGGTGCCTCGATCGGCTGCAGCTATGTCGTCAACAACGCCACCGATCACTTCCTGATCGCCGACCTGATCTTCGCCAACTCGCAGCAGTGGCGCTCGTTCCAGCTGAGCCGCCGCCGCAACCCGGGCCTGATCCGCGGCACCGGCTGGTTCATCGGCCTCTGCTTCTACCAGACCTCGCGCGGGCTCAGCTATGTGGTCCGCGGCGCCCTCGGCCGGGGCAGGCCGGCAGTCCCGGCCAAGAAGGTCGCGGTCACGCCATGAAGAGCCTCCTCGGCGCGCTGGCGCTACTCGTACTGACCACCGTCTCCCCGCAGGCGCAGCCGGCGCCCTTCGACATGAGCCCCGAGCGGCCGGCCGGGGAAGCCGCGCCGAGCCCGCCGACGACGGTAGCGCCGAGCGCTCCGGCGACCGTGGCGCCTAGTGCTCCGGCAACGGTGGCGCCTAGGGGTCCGGCGGTCGTCGCGCCCACCCCGCCGGCCCCGGCACCTCCCTCCGCCGCGCCGACCCCCCCGACTCCTACCGCTGCGCCGGCGCCGTCAGCCCGGCCGACGCCTGCCACGCCGCCCGCCGCGCCGTCCGAACCGACCGCTCCGCCTGCTCCCCCGGCAGCGCAGGCGCCCGCACCGGCGGGCACGGACATTACGCGCCCGGCCGGCGAAGCCGTCGTGCCTCCGCCGGCGACGGACGCCGCGGGCGGCGAAACCGCGGCCGTCCCCGGCGCCAGGACGCCCTCACCCACCCCGTTCCGCCGCCACATCCTGCCGATGGAAAATCTCGTCATGTCGGGCGAGATCGCACAGCGCAGCTGGTCGATCTTCCTGACCGCCGAGCAGGCTGCCTCGCCGACGGTTCTCGCGGTCGGCTACCAGAGCGCGATCTTCGTCGCCCCCGAGCCCTCGCGGCTCGAGATCGCGATCAACGGCACCCCCGTCATCCAGGAGTCCGTCAACTCGCCCGGCGGCGTCAAGCAGCTGCGCGCCGCCGTCCCTGCCGGCCTGTTGCGGGCGGGCGCTAACGAGATCCGCTTTGCGTCGTCGCTCCGGCACCGCACCGATTGCACCATCGCCTCGACCTACGAGATCTGGGCGGACATCGACCCGGCGCAGAGCTACCTCGAATTCGCCGCGGCCGACGCCGGCCAGCTGCGGCGGATCGAGGACATCGGCGCCATCGGTGCCGATGCGCTGGGCCGGACGCGCTTTCGCATCTTCGTGCCGCCCGGCAACATCAGTCCGGTCGCGGACACGATCATCCGGCTGTCGGAAGGGCTGGCGCTGCTGGCGGGCATGCCCAACCAATCGATGCAGGTGGTCCGCGGCGATGTGCCCACGCCGGGGGACGGCGAACTCACGGTGCTGGTCGGCCCGGCAGCCGATCTCGCCGGCCTGGTCACCGCCATCCCGCCCGCCGCTTCCACCCAGCCGACCTTCGGCTTCGTCACGCTCCGGCAGGATCCCTCGGTCACCGTGCTGGTCGTGACGGGCCCCGACTGGAAGGACGTGGACGCCGCGGTCCAGCGCATGCTGGCGCCGATCGACCGGCCGATTTCGGTATTGCGGACCGCCCTTGCCGAAAGCGCGTGGCGCACGCCGGACAGTCCGCTGTTCCTCGAGGGCCGCAAGGTCAGCTTCGAGGAGCTCGGAATCAGGACGCAGGAGTTTTCCGGGCGGCGCTTCCGCAGCGTCTTCACGATCGGGATGCCCGCCGATTTCTACGCCAAGGCCTACGGCAAGGCGACGATCCTGCTCGATGCCGCCTACGCCGGCAACGTCAGGAGCGGCAGTCACTTCGACATCTACGTCAACGGCAACATCGCGACGACGCTGCCGCTCGGATCCGCCCGCGGCGCCGTCCTGGAGCATTTCCCGATCGAGTTCACGATGCGGCACCTGACGCCGGGGATCAACGAGATCGTCATCGAGGCGATCCTGCTGACCTCGGACGACGCCGTCTGCCGCCCGACGACCACCGGCGAGGAGGCGCGGCGCTTCGCCATCTTCGAGACGTCGGAACTGCAGATACCCAACTTCGCCCGCATCAGCAGCCTGCCGAACCTCGCGCCGACGCGCGGCGTCGGATTTCCCTACAACCGGCAGAGCGAACCGTTTCCCCTCCTGATCGAGCGCGGCGGTGCCGACGGCGAGGCGATCATCTCGGCGGCCGCGACGCTGCTCGGCCAGCTGTCCTTCGTCGCCGGCCGCCCGCTCCCGTTCGTCATCCAGACATCCGCCGCCGACGCCGCGGCGAGCAATGCGCTGTTCATCGCCACCGCCGGCCAGATGCCGACCGGGGTGCTGCCGCGCCTCAGCGTCTCGGAGACCGTGAAGACCGAATGGGGTGGCCAGGAAGCCATTGCCGAAACCGGCGACGGGAGCGTGATCGCCGCCCGCTGGCAGGGCGAGGTGGGCATCAGCCGCTGGCGGCAGAAGCTGGCCGATCTGCAGGAGTGGATGACCGCCAAGTTCGACATCATCCCCGAGGAGATCAGGCTCCGGCCGGCCGGGGAGACGGAATTCGTGCCGCCCGCGTCGGCGACGCTGATGGTCGCGCAGGGCATGAGCCCGTCCGGGGACAAGGTATGGACGGCGGTCAACGCGCCGACCGCGGCCGAACTGGTCGCCGGCGTCGAGGCGATGACCGCCCATGATGGCTGGATGCAGCTTGGCGACAGCATCACCACCTATGACTCGGGCACCAGGACGTTCACGCAGATTCAGGGAGGCGCCTCTACCTTGGTCCCATCCCAGCCCGCGTCCTTCTGGAATCTGCGCCTCGTCGCCGCCAACTGGCTGTCGGAGAACGTCCTCTCCTACGCCGGGCTGCTGGCGATCGTCGCCCTGCTTCTCGGGCTCGCAACGACGGCCCTCGTGTCGCAGCTGGGGAGACGGAAATGATGCACGCCGCCCGCCGCAGCGCGACGGCCGCCGCCGCCTTCGCGGCCTTGATCGCGACGACCACCATGGCCGATGCCCAAGCCTCGATCCGCCCCGCCGACTGGGCCGCTTACCGGCAGAGCTTCGTCGCGCCGGACGGGCGCGTCGTCGACGACGGCAACGGCAACATCTCGCATAGCGAGGGCCAGGGATACGGCCTGCTGCTGGCCACGCTGGCCGACGACATGGCGGCGTTCGACCTGATCTGGTCGTTCACGCGGACCGAACTGCTGCTGCGCGACGACGGTCTGGCGGTCTGGAAGTGGGATCCGGCCGCGACCCCGCATGTCACCGATCCCAACAACGCCACCGACGGCGACATCCTCATCGCCTACGCCCTGACGCTGGCCGGGCAGCAATGGCAGCGGCCAGAATTGCTGGCATCCAGCAGCACGATGGCGACTGCCATCGCCGAGCTCATCGGCACCAGCCAGGGCCGGACCGTCATCATGCCCGGCGCCGCCGGCTACGGCACCGACGAGCGCCCCGACGGGCCGGTCGTCAATCTGTCCTACTGGATCTACGAAGCATTCCCGCTCCTTGCCGAGATCGCCCCGGCCACCGACTGGCAGGCCGTGTCCGATGACGGCATCGCGCTGCTCAGGCAGTCGCTGCTCGGCCCGCGCCGGCTGCCGCCGGAATGGCTGTCGATCAAGACCCGCCCGCGGCCGGCAGAGGGTTTTCCGGGAGAGTTCGGCTACAATGCCCTGCGCATTCCCTTGTATCTGATACGGGCCGGCGTGACCGATGCCGACCTGCTCAGGACCCTGGCCGACGGCATGAGCACCGAAACGGGCGGCGTCGCGATCGTCGACATCGCGACCGGCGAGGTCACGACGACGCTCACCGATCCCGGCTACGCGATCATTCCGGCGCTCGTCGGCTGCGTGCTCGACGCGACGCCGATCCCGCCGGCGCTGCGCGTCTTCGAGCCGACCCTCTACTACCCCTCGACGCTGCACCTGCTGTCGCTGTCCTTCGTGACGCGGGCCCACCCGGAATGTCTCGGATGAGCAAGGCGGCGGCTCCCTGGCGAACGCTGTCGCTGCTGGCCGCTGGCCTGGCCGCGGGGGTCGCGCTGACCCAGTGGGTCGGCGCTCAGGACGCGCCGCCCGCCGCCCAGGCCGCGACAGCCGGAACAGGCGTGGCAGCGCAGCAACGGGTCCCATGGTCGATGAGCGCGGAGGCGCGCGTACCATCCGACCAGCCCGAAACGCTGGTCGCGCCGGCCGACGGCGAAGCGCCGGACCGGCGCCGCATGCCGGCCCGCATCTCGCCCTTCATCGCCGCAGCGCCGCTCGTGGCGCAGTCGGAATCCGCGCCGGATGCGCCCGCCGATGCCGCGGCCCCGGCCGCAGCGCCCGCGGCCGGCACGCCGCCGGTGGTCGACGAGACCGCCCTGCGCTACTTCGCCCGCTCCGGCGACTCCCGCCGCCTCGAGGCCGAGATCGCCCGGCTGCAGGCCCTCTATCCCGACTGGACGCCGCCCGAGGATCCGCTGGCGATCCCGGAGATCGGCGACCCGCAACTCGACCGCATGTGGGCGCTCTATGCCGAGGGGAAGTATGCCGAGGTCCGCGCCGCCGTCGCCGCCCGGCAGGACAGCGAGCCCGGTTGGGAGCCCCCGGCCGACCTCCTGGAACGGCTGAACGTCGCGGAATCCCGGGTCAAGCTGGTCAACGCCTCGAACCTGCAGCAATACGACACCGTCATCCGCGTCGCCAGCGACACGCCCAGCCTCCTGACCTGCAGCGAGGTCGACGTGCTCTGGCGGCTGGCGGAAGCCTTCGCCGCCACAAACCGCCCGGGGCGGGCGCTCGACGCCTATCGCTACATCCTGACCAACTGCGACAATCCGGGCGAACGTCTGGCGACGATGCAGATGGCGACGCAGCGGCTCGACCGGCCGGCCATCGACAGCCTGCTCGCCCTGCAGCGCCCGAGCGCCGAAGGAATCGACGAGTTCGCGTCCATCCGGGCCGACCTCAGTCGCAAGGCGGTCGACGCCGGCAACGCCGATCCGGACGCGACGGCCAGCCAGGAGGATCTCGAGACCGTGCGCCGGCTGGCCGAGGCGGATGGCGCCGTGTCCGACCGCCTGCTGCTCGGCTGGTACTATCTGCGGCGCGACGCGCCGGCCGCCGCGGAAGCCTGGTTCCGCAAGGCCCGCGAAGTCACGGACTCGTCCGAGGCGTCGCAGGGGCTGGCGCTCGCCTTGCTGGCGCTCTCGCAGCCGGTCGAGGCCGAGGCGGTCATCCGACCGTGGGCGGCCGCATCCGACGAGGCGCGGGCGGTCTACGTGGCGGCGGCCGCGAACCTTCTGGCGATCGATCCGCCGATCGTCCAGACGCCGGAGGTGCTGCGCACCATTGTCGACGCGGTGGCCGGGGCCCGCGACGCCAACGGCGCCCAGCAGCTCGGCTGGTATTCCTACGGCCTCAACCAGCTGTCGACGGCCGCCCAGTGGTTCGCCCAGGCGCTCGACTGGCAACCCGCCAGCGAGCCGGCGGCCTTCGGGCTGGCGCTGGCGAACCAGCGCCTCGGCAATACCGCCGAGCTCTCCCGCCTGCAGGCCGCCTGGCAAGGCGCCTCCCCGCGAATCGCGGCGGTCGGCCAGGCCGGTGCGACGCTGCCGCAAACCGCATCCGCGGCGCTTGCGGCCACCGCGCCGTCGATGCAGGCCGCCGCTTCCGCCGCGCCGCAGCCGGTGGCCGGCATGACCGCCTATACGCAGGCCGCGGCCCCCACCGCCGCCGCGACCGCGACCACCGCGCCGACCACAACTACCGCGCCCGCCGCCTCGGCCGCGCCTGCCGCCGCCCCCGCAGCCGCGGCACCGGCCGCGCCGGCCGCCGCGCCGATCCAGTACGAAGCCCCCCGACCGTCCGCCAGCGCGCCGTCACAGCAGCGCGCCGCGCCCCGCGGCTGCGGCGCCTCCGTCGATCCCCGCACGCTGTCGGCACAGGCCGCGCTCGACCGGGGCTGGTGCCTGATGGAGCTCGGCCGGCCGGTCGAGGCGGCCCCCGCCTTCGGGATCGCCCTGCTGGCGGGCTCGCCACAGCTGCGCCGCGACGCGGCCTATGGCCAGAGCCTGGCGTATCTGCGGATCGGGCTTGCCGACAAGGCGGCCGTCGCGGCGGCCAAAGAGCCGCAGCCCCGCGAGCGCCGCACCGAGCTGGACACGGCCATCCTCAGCACGCAGGCCATCGACTCGTTCGCCGCCAAGCGCCCCGTCGAGACGCTGATCGCGCTCGACCAGCGGTCCCGAATCGCCGCCGACCGGCTCGATCTCATGGTCCTGCAGGGCTACGCCTATCTGGAACTCGGACGGATCGGCGACGCCGAGCAGGTCTTCTCGGCAGCCGCCAATGCCGGCAGCCGCGACGCCGCACGAGGCCTGAACGCGGTGCGCGAGGCGACGGGCTACATCATTTCGGGTGATTGAAGGCGGCGTGGCCGCCTGTTGCGGGGCACGGCACGGCGGCGAGATCCGTCAGACCCGCGAAGCACGCGGCGCGCGGTCGTCTTCCCACTGCTCGGGGCTCGGCAGCGCCAGCATATAGGCGACATCCTCCCGCGAAAATCCCGCGGCCAGGGCTCTCTGGACGTCGCTCCGCAGGACGAAGTCGAAAGCGGCGACGCGTTCGTCGTCCCCGCCCCTGTCCTCTCGTTCCGTCGTCATCATCGCCATCCCTTCGATCCATCGACGTGCCCGTTCTGCATCAGATCGGGCGGACATCGATTCGCCGGGTCCGACCGGCTTCCCCATGGTTAAGATTTCCCGACTGAACCGTGGATGAACGCCAGTGAATGCGTCCCGGCCCTGGCGCGGGCGAGAACGATACCGGGTGGCGGCGCAGCCGTCCTGGCACATCGGCGATCGGCACAGCGGCATTGCGGTGACGGTCGGCCACGCGCGTTCCGATCCGGTGACCGCCGACGAGTTTTTTGATTGCCGCGTTCAGCGCCAACGCGTTATGCGGGGGAGCCGATACGGTGGGCGCCGTAGAAGGAGCAGGAATGGCGTTGCAGGACCGGCGGCCCCGCGATCGTGGGCCCAAGGGGCGTGACCTCGACGATACCGCTCTGGCGGAGGTTCGGGGACTTCTGGGTCTCGCCGAGCGGCGACGGGATCTCCTCATAGAGTTCCTCCATCTGATCCAGGACAGGTATGGCTGCCTGTCGGCAGCGCATCTGCGTGCGCTGGCCGAGGAAATGCGCCTGTCCCAGGCCGAGGTGTACGAGGTCGCCTCCTTCTACGACCATTTCGACGTCGTCCGCGAAGGCGAGCCGCGACCTGCGCCGCTGACGATCCGCGTCTGCGATTCGATCAGCTGCATGCTGGCTGGCGCCGAAAGCCTGCTCGGCGAACTTTCCGGCGCGGTCGATCCGTCTGCCGTTCGCGTGGTGCGCGCGCCCTGCATGGGCCGCTGCGCCACCGCGCCCGCCGCCCGCATCGGCGACCGCGAAGTCGACCACGCCACCAGCGACCGCCTGCTCGGCATGGCGGCTGCCGGCGAGACCGACGTCAGCGTCCCCGCCTATGTCGACCTCTTCGCCTATCTTTCGGGGGGCGGCTACAAGCTGCTGCAGTCGGTCCGCGCCGGCACGATCAGTGTCGACGCGCTGATGGAGACGATGCAGGAAGCTGGCCTGCGGGGGCTCGGCGGCGCCGGCTTCCCGGCAGGCAAGAAATGGAGCTTCGTGCGCTCCTATCCGGGCCCCCGCCTGATGTCGATCAACGGCGACGAGGGCGAGCCCGGCACCTTCAAGGACCGCCATTACCTCGAGACCGATCCGCACCGGACCCTGGAGGGCGCGCTGATCGCCGCCTTCGCGGTCGAGGCCGAGCGGATCTATTTCTACATGCGCGACGAATATCCCGCGGTGCTGCAGATCCTGCGCACCGAGATCGCGGCGCTGGAAGCGGCCGGCATCGCGCCCAAGGGCTTCATCGAGCTGCGGCGCGGGGCCGGCGCCTATATCTGCGGCGAGGAGAGCGCGATGCTGGAGAGCATCGAGGGCAAGCGCGGCCTGCCGCGCCATCGCCCGCCCTACATCGCCCAGATCGGCCTGTTCGGCCGCCCGACGCTGAACCACAATGTCGAGACGCTGTGGTGGCTGCGCGACATCGTCGAGAAGGGCGCAGACTGGTTCGCCGGGCTCGGCAAGCCCGGGCACCCGGGCATCCGCTCCTGGTCGGTCTCCGGCCGGGTGCGCGATCCGGGCGTCAAGCTGGCCCCTGCCGGCGTCACCGTGCGCGAACTGATCGAGGACTATTGCGGCGGCATGATCGAGGGCCACAGCTTCAAGGCCTATCTGCCGGGCGGCGCCTCCGGCGGCATCCTGCCTGCCTCGATGGGCGACATTCCGCTCGATTTCGGCGGCGAACTTGCCAAGGCCGGCGCCTTCGTCGGCTCGCATGCCGTTGTGGTCTTCTCCGACCGGGACAATATCAAGGATGCGGCCCTCAACCTGCTGCGGTTCTTCGAGCATGAGAGCTGCGGCCAGTGCACGCCGTGCCGCGAAGGCACCGGCAAGCTGGTGACGCTGCTGGAGACCCGGGGAACGCTGGACGAAGCCGCGATCAGGGACCTCGAGACCGTGCTGCGCGATGCGTCGATCTGCGGCCTCGGCCAGGCGGCGCCCAACCCGGTCAACCATCTTCTGACGCATTTCCGTGAGGAGCTGTCGCGATGACGAGCATGATCAACTTCATCCTCGACGGCAAGTCCGTCGCCGCCGGCGAGACCGAGACCATCTGGGACGTCGCCAAGCGCGAGGGCACCCGGATCCCGCATCTCTGCCATGTCGACATGCCGGGCTACCGGCCCGACGGCAACTGCCGCGCCTGCATGGTCGAGGTCGACGGCGAGCGCGTGCTGGCCGCCTCCTGCATCCGCAAGCCGGCCGACGGCATGGTGGTGCGCACCGACACCGAGCGCGCCGTGAAGTCGCGCGAGATGGTGGTCGAGCTGCTGGCCAGCAACATGCGCGCCCGCGAGGACGGTCCCGACAACCAGTCGAATTTCTGGCAATGGGCGTCCTCGATGGGCGTGTCCGGCAGCCGCTATCCGTCGAAATTCGCCGGTGACCATGTCGAGGCCGAATTCGACGTCTCCAATCCGGCGATCGCCGTCAACATGGATGCCTGCATCGCCTGCGGCGCGTGCGTGCGGGCCTGCCGCGAGGTGCAGGTCAACGACGTCATCGGCATGGCGCAGCGCGGCAACCGCACGGTGCCGGTCTTCGACATCCACGACCCGATGGGCCTGTCGACCTGCGTCACCTGCGGCGAGTGCGTGCAGGCCTGCCCGACCGGTGCGCTCTACGAGAAGTCGCTGATGGACGAGACGCGCACCCAACGCGCCGTCCAGGAATTCGACAAGGTCGTCGACAGCGTCTGCCCGTTCTGCGGCGTCGGCTGCCAGACCAAGGTCGCGGTCAAGGACAACCGCATCGTCCAGGTCGATGGCCGCGACGGCTATGCCAACGAGAACCGCCTCTGCGTGAAGGGCCGCTTCGGCTTCGACTACGCCATGTCGCCGGAGCGGCTGACCAGGCCGCTGATCCGCCGCGACGACGCGCCGAAGGCCGGCGACCTCGACATGCGCGGCGTCGACCCGCTGACGATCTTCCGAGAAGCCAGCTGGGAAGAGGCGATGGCGCGCGCCGCCGGCGGGCTGAAGTCGATCCTCGATCGCGACGGCGGCCAGGCGCTGGCCGGCTTCGGCTCGGCCAAGGGCTCCAACGAGGAGGCCTACCTGTTCCAGAAGCTGGTCCGCCAGGGCTTCGACACCAACAATGTCGACCACTGCACGAGGCTCTGCCATGCCTCCTCGGTCGCCGCGCTGATGGAAGGCGTCGGCTCCGGCGCGGTCTCGGCGCCGTTCAACGACGCGATGAAGGCCGACTGCATCCTCGTCATCGGCGCCCGGCCAACCACCAACCACCCGGTCGCCGCGACCTATTTCAAGCAGGCGGCCAAGCGCGGCAAGAAGCTGATCGTCATCGATCCGCGCGGCCAGGACCTGATGCGCCATGCGACGCACTCGCTGCGCTTCCGCGCCGGCAGCGACGTCGCCATGCTGAACGCGCTGATCAACGTGATCATCGACGAGAAGCTCTACGACGAGCAGTACATCCAGGCGAACGTCGCCGGCTTCGAGGCGCTGCGCCAGAAGGTCCGCGACTTCACGCCCGAGGCGATGGCCGAGGTCTGCGGGGTTTCCGCCGAGATGCTGCGCGACGTCGCCCGCACCTACGCGACAGCCGAACGCTCGATCATCTTCTGGGGCATGGGCATCTCCCAGCACACCCACGGCACCGACAATTCCCGCTGCCTGATCGCCCTTGCCCTGATCACCGGCCATATCGGCCGGCCGGGAACCGGCCTGCACCCGCTGCGCGGCCAGAACAACGTCCAGGGCGCCTCCGACGCCGGCCTGATCCCGATGTACTACCCCGACTACAAGTCGGTGGAGAACGACGACATCCGCGCCAGCTACGAGAATTTCTGGGGCCAGACGCTCGACCCGAAGAAGGGCCTGACCGTCGTCGAGATCATCGACGCGATCCATGACGGCGAGATCAAGGGCATGTACGTCATGGGCGAGAACCCGGCGATGTCGGATCCCGACCAGATCCATGCCCGCGCCGCCCTGGCCAAGCTCGAGCATCTCGTCGTCCAGGACATCTTTCTCACCGAGACCGCCTGGCACGCCGACGTGGTGCTGCCGGCCTCGGCCCATGCCGAGAAGCTCGGCACCTTCACCAACACCAACCGGCAGGTGCAGATCGGCCGGCCGGCGCTGGACCTGCCGGGCGACGCGCGGCAGGACTGGGAGCTGATCGTCGAGCTCGCCCAGCGCCTCGGCCTCGGCTGGAACTACGGCCATGTCTCGGAGGTCTACACCGAGATGGCCTCGGTCATGCCGTCGCTGAAGCACATCTCCTGGGAGCGGGTGGAGCGCGAGGAATCGGTGATCTATCCCGCCGACGGGCCGGACGTGCCGGGCAACGAGATCATCTTCACCACCAGCTTCCCGACCGAGGACGGGCGCGGCCGCATCGTCCCGGCCGACCTTCTGCCGCCGGACGAGGTGCCGGACGACGAGTATCCGCTGGTGCTCACCACCGGCCGCCTGCTCGAGCACTGGCACACCGGCGCGATGACGCGGCGGGCCGGCGTGCTCGATGCGATCGAGCCGCAGGGCATCGCCGCGATGAACCCGCGCGAGATCGGCCGCCGGGGCCTTCGCCAGGGCGACATGATCGCGGTGGAGACCCGCCGCGGCACCGTCGAGGCGATCCTGCGGGCCGACCGCGAGGTCGCCGACGGCATGGTGTTCATGCCGTTCTGCTTCAACGAGAGCCCGGCCAACAAGCTGACCAACCCGATGCTCGACCCCTACGGCAAGATCCCCGAGTTCAAGTATTGCGCGGCCCGCATCGCGGCGCTGCCGCAGGTCGAGGCGGCCGAGTAGCCCACCCTTTGCCGCGCGGGCCGAGGCTCTTAGGCCTCGGCCCGTGGTTCGGCATGCGCGGCGCCGCGCTGGGCGACCGGTGATCGAAACGCGCCGCCGGCTTGCCCTGCCCGCTCCCGACTTGTACCCGGGGACCGGCATCACGCCCGGCGGCCCAGCGCCGGCAGGGCGACAAGAAACTGGAAAGGCTCCGCCATGGATCTTGGTCTCACCGGCAAGCGCGCCCTCGTCCTTGCCTCCTCCCGCGGCCTCGGGCTCGGCATCGCCGAGGCGCTGGCGGCGGAAGGCGCGAACGTGCTGCTCTGCGGGCGCAGCGGCGACAAGCTCGCGGCCAATTGCGACGCGATCAACGCCCGGGGCGCCGGCAAGGCCGACTACGTCACCGCAGATCTCGCGGCGCCGGACTTCGCGGCGACGCTGCACCAGGCCGCGCTCGACCGGCTCGGCGGCATCGACATCCTGGTCAACAACACCGGCGGCCCGCCTCCCGGCGGCGCCGTGGGCATGGATGTCGCAGTGCTCGATAAGCAGTTCCAGATGATGGTGCATCAGGTCATCGACCTGACCAACCGCGTCCTGCCGGGGATGCGCGAGGCCGGCTGGGGCCGCATCCTCACCGTCGCCTCCTCGGGCGTCGTGCAGCCAATTCCCAACCTGGCGCTGTCGAACACGCTGCGCTCGGCGTTGGTCGGCTGGTCGAAATCGCTGGCCAACGAGGTCGCCGCCGACGGCATCTGCGTCAACATGCTGCTGCCGGGGCGCATCCATACCGAGCGCGTCGACGAGCTCGACGCGGCCAACTCGAAGAAGTCCGGCAAGCCGGTGTCGGAGGTCCGCGACGCCGCGCTCGCCGCCATCCCGGCGAAGCGCTACGGCGACGTCAAGGAATTCGCCGCCGTCGCCGCTTTCCTGGTCTCCGGCCCCGCGAGCTACGTCACCGGTTCGGTGGTACGCTGCGACGGCGGCGCCACCCGCTCGGTCTGACGGTTTCCGGGTCGGCGCCCCGCCAATCCGGAGCCACCTGCCTGCGGACCCTGCCCCGATCGCTGCGAAGGAGCCGCCGCCATGGCCTCGAAGGAAGCCCAGCACCCGTTCTACCGGCCGCTCTGGGTCCGGATCGCCATCGTTTCGGCCGTGATCGGCTGGTCGGCACTGGAATGGGCCAACGGCGAAACGATCTGGGGCGTCCTCACCGCCGGCATCGCGGCGTGGGGCATCTGGATGTTCTTCATCACCTACGACCCGGATGCGCCGCGGGCGCCGGGGAGTGATGCGACGCGGCCGATAGACGCGAGCGACGACGGGCCGAAGCGGGACTGAGGCGACGCTCCTCGGTTGACGTTGCCGCACGACTGAGCCTCAGCCCGGTAGCGCGGCGGCTCTGGATCCTCGGGACGGGGCCCGAGGATGACGACCTTACTGGAAGTCGGTGCATGATGGTTGCGGCGATCGCTTGCCGGTCTGCCAGTGCCAGAACCTTCAAGCCGCCATTGGCAATACCGGAGGGCGGTGCCGAAGGCAGACCGGCCCCCGCTGCCACCGTCAAAGATCAGCGTCTCCCACCCCTCCCGTCGTCATCCTCGGGCCCCGTCCCGAGGATCCAGGCTCGGAGCGGCTTCGCCCGCCGACAAGCTCAGGCCGCCGTCACTCCCATGTCTTCCCCGAAGCGACAGTTCCGTCGCCGAGGAATGGGTCCCCGGGTCAAGCCCGGGGATGACGCCGGGAGGGAGGGACCGGATCATCGCAGACGTCGACGGGTGGGCGCCGACCTACCCCAAGGGCGTCATCCCCGGGCTTGACCCGGGGACCCATTCCAAACCGTCCGAGCCGCCGACCACCCCGCAGATCATCCGTCCGCCTCCGCCACCCCGCGCCGGCCGTCCGCCACGTGCGCCCCTCACCCTCGCGGCGGCGCGGCCGTGCTGTCGCCGACGCGCAGCCGGCCCTGCATGACGAGCCTGCCGCCGCCCTGCAGCGCCGCGGGCCGCTGGCCGGCGAGGATGTCGATGAGCAGCCGGGCGCCGGCGGCGCCGAGCGCGAAGCGCGGCTGCGCGATGGTCGTGAGCGTCGGCTCGCAGTAATCGGCGAACTCGATGCCGTCGAACCCGACCACCGAAAGGTCCTGCGGGATGCGCAGCCCGGCGGCGGTGACGGTCTTCATGAAGGCCACGGCGCATTCGTCGTTGCCGCAGATCACGCCGGTCGGCCGGTCGGCCATCGCCAGATAGGCCCGCGCGCCGGCGACCCCGCCGGTGAACTGGTAGTTGCCGGCAAACTCCGTCAGCGCGTCGGCCCCGAGCCCGGCCGCCTCGACGCCGGCGACGATGCCGCGGTGGCGCACCGTCTCGTTGTAGTTGCCGGTGGGGCCGGTGACGTAGAAGATCCGCTTGTGTCCGAGGCCGATGAGATGGTCGACCTGCGCCCGCGCCGCCGCCTCGTCGTCGAGCAGCACCGCCGGCAGGCCCGGCACCAGCGGATCGGCGCAGATCGCCACCGCCGGCAGGCCGGCGTCGAGGATCGACCGGCCGCTGACTTCCGGCAGCATGCCCGAGGTGGTCAGCAGCCCCGCGAGATTGCCCGAGGCAGCCAGCTCGATCAGCCGCAGGTCGCGATCGACGCCCTCCATGTAGCCGGTGATCAGCACGTAGCCGGCATCCGCCAGCGTCACGTCGATGCCATGCAGCACTTCGGAGAAGAACGGCGGATTGCTGCGGCGGGGCACGACCACCAGGACCAGTTGCGAGGCGCCGCCGCGCAGCTGCCGGGCGACGCTGTTCGGCGTGTAGCCGAGCTCCGCCACGGCGGCGAGGACCTTGCGCCGCGTTTCCTCGCGCAGTTTCTCCGGCGCCGACAGGGCCCGGCTGACGGTGGCGACCGAGACGCCGGCCTGCAACGCCACGTCGCCGATACGGGGCGGCCGCCTCACCTGCTCCAAGGAACCTGCTCCCGTTGCGAATTTCAGCCGCTTGTAATCGATTACTTTTCGGATTACCATCTTTGTAATCGATTACAGAGACCGTGCACGGTCCATTACGGGAGGATGGCATGAAAGCATTCATCGCAGCCGCTCTGGCAGGCTCCGCCCTGGCGCTGGCGTCGGTTCCTGCGCTCGCCCAGGAGCCGGCGAAGGCCGAAGTCATGCACTGGTGGACCTCGGGCGGCGAGGCCGCCGCGATCAAGGTCTTCGCCGACGCCTATGCCAAGGCCGGCGGCGTCTGGATCGACAACGCCACGGCCTTGGGCGAGAACGCCCGCGCCGCTGCGATCAACCGCATGGTCGGCGGCAACCCGCCCACCGCGGCGCAGTTCAACACCGGCAAGCAGTTCGACGACCTCGTTGCCCAGAAACTGGTGCGGCCGATCGACGAGCTCGCCGAGGAAGAGGGCTGGAAGGACGTGATGTCGCCCTTCCTCGTCGAGGCCGCCTCTCGCGACGGCCAGCTCTATGCCCTGCCGATCAACGTCCACGGCCAGAACTGGCTGTTCTATTCCAAGCCCGTGTTCGAGGCGGCCGGCCTGACCGAGCCGCCGACCTCCTGGGCCGAGTTCATTCCGGCGCTGCAGAAGATCAAGGAAGCCGGCTACATCCCGCTGTCGCTCGGCGGCCAGCCCTGGCAGGAGCGCGTCCTGTTCAACGTCATCCTGCTCGCCGACGGCGGCAAGGACCTCTACCTCAAGGTCTACCAGGACCGCGATCTCGACGCGATCCAGTCGGACGAGTTCCGGGCCATCGTCGAGACCTACGGAAAGCTCCGCGGCCTGGTCGATCCGGGCTCGCCCGGCCGCAACTGGAACGACGCCACCAACCTCGTGCTCACCGGCAAGGCCGGGGCGCAGGTAATGGGCGACTGGGCCAAGGGCGAGTTCATCAATGCCGGGCAGAAGCCGGACACCGACTATGGCTGCGTCATCGGCCTCGACGACGAGACCCTGATGGTCGGCGGCGACGTGTTCGTCTTCCCGGCGGTGACCGACGAAGCGCAGCTTGCCGCCCAGGACCTGCTCGCCAGAACCATGCTGGCGCCGGAGACGCAGGTGGCGTTCAATCTCGCCAAGGGTTCGATGCCGGTCCGCACCGACGTCGACACGTCCGCCTTCGACGCCTGCGCCCAGAAGGGCATTGCGCTGCTCAAGGATCCGGAGAGCCAGGTGCCGGTGTTCGACATCCTGCTCAGCGCCGGCCTGGTCGGATCGCTGGACGACGTCATCACGCAGTTCTGGAACAATCCCGCGGCGACTCCCGACCAGTTCGTCGAGGGCTTCGTCTCCGCCTTCGAACAGGATAGTTGACGGGCGGCCGCCTCCCCCGCTTCCGTTGACAGCCGGGCGCGGCTCTTGCCCGCCCGGCGCCCCTCCCGCGCCGAGGTCGCCCCATGACGACGCCCCGCTCGCGTCCCAACATGGCCACGCTAGTGCTCGTCCCGGTCTGGGGCGTGGTGCTCGCCGCCTATGTCGGGACCATGCTCTGGACTGCGCAGATCTCGTTCACCGCCTCGCGGCTGCTGCCGGTGAACGAGTATGTCGGCTTCGACCAGTATGAGCGCCTCTTTGCCAGCGCCCGCTGGCTGGTCTCGATCCAGAACATCGCGATCTTCGGCTTCCTGTTCATCGTCGGCTGCCTGGTCATCGGCTTCGTCCTGGCCGTGGCGCTGGACCAGAAGATCCGCTTCGAGAACACGCTGCGGACGATCTTCCTCTACCCTTACGCAATGTCCTTCATCGTCACCGGGCTGATCTGGCAGTGGCTGATGAATCCCGGGCTCGGCATCCAGAAGGCGGTGCGGGACTGGGGCTTCGAAAGCTTCCGCTTCGACTGGGCGGTGGACCGGGAGATGGCGCTCTATGCCGTGGTGCTGGCCGGCCTGTGGCAGGCCTCGGGCCTCGTCATGGCGCTGATGCTGGCGGGGCTGCGCGGCATCGACCAGGAATTGTGGAAGGCGACGCGCATCGACGGCATCCCGGCCTGGCGGGTGTATCTGTCGATCGTCGTGCCGATCTTGCGGCCGATCATCATCACCGCGGTCGTGCTGCTGGCGATCTCGGTGGTGAAGTCCTACGACCTCGTCGTCGCCCTGACCAATGGCGGCCCCGGCATCGCCACCGAGGTCCCGGCGAAGTTCATCATGGACCACCTGTTCACCCGGCAGAACATCGGCCTCGCCACCGCCGCGGCCACGGTGATGATGATCACCGTCGCCGCCGTCCTCGCCCCCTGGCTCTACATGGAATATTTCCGCCGGCAGCGGGCGGGAGGCGCGGCATGAGCCGGTCGATTGTCCCCGCCGCGACCGCCCCCGCGCTGCCGCTTTCCGATACACCGGACGCCAGCGCCCGCGGCCCGCGCCCCAGAACCGTTGGCGTCGGCCGGGTCGGGCTCTACGCCTTCCTGGTGATCGCCGCGGCATTCTTCCTGCTGCCGGCCGGGGTGATGGTGCTGACCTCGCTGAAGTCCATGGACGAGATCCGCGTCGGCTCGATCTTCGCGCTGCCGCAGTCCCTCGACTTCAGCGCCTGGGTCGCGGCCTGGTCGAGCGCCTGCACGGGGCTTTCCTGCGACGGCATCCGGGTCGGGTTCTGGAATTCCGTGCAGATCCTGGTGCCGAGCGTGTTCCTCTCGATCGCCGCCGGCGCCATCGTCGGCTACGCCCTGTCCTTCTGGCGGGTCAGGGGCGCCAACGTCCTGTTCGCGGTGCTCCTGATCGGCGCCTTCATGCCGTACCAGGTGTTCATCTATCCGATGGTGCGGACCTTCTCGGCGGTCGGGATCTACAATTCGCTGGCCTGCATCGTGATCATCCACGTCATTTTCGGCCTGCCGATCATGACGCTCCTGTTCCGCAACTTCTACGCCAGCCTGCCGCAGGAGCTGTTCAACGCCGCCCGCGTCGACGGCGCCGGCTTCTGGCGGATCTTCGCGCATGTGATGCTGCCGATGTCGACGCCGATGCTGATCGTCGCGGCGATCCTGCAGATCACCCACATCTGGAACGACTTCATCCTCGGCCTGGTCTTCGCCGGCCGGGAGAACCTGCCGATGACGGTGCAGCTCAACAACGTGGTGAACTCCACCTATGGCGAGCGCGCCTACAACCTCAATATGGCCGCGACCATCCTGACGGCGGCGGTGCCGCTGGTCGTCTACTTCGTGTCGGGCCGCTGGTTCGTCCGCGGGATCGCGGCGGGAGCCGTCAAGGGATGACGTCCATGACCCCCTCCACCCGCTTCGCCACCGAGCCTTCGGTGTCCGTCAAGGATCTGCGGATCGCCTTCGGCGCGCATCCGGTCATCGACCGGCTCGACCTCGACATCGGCCGCGGCGAGTTCCTCGTCCTGCTCGGCCCCTCCGGCTGCGGCAAGTCCACCCTCCTCAACGCCATCGCCGGCCTGCTCGACGTCGCCGACGGCGAGATCTGGATCTCCGGCCGCAACGTCACCTGGGCCGAGCCGAAGGACCGCGGCATCGGCATGGTGTTCCAGTCCTACGCGCTCTATCCGCGCATGTCGGTGCGCCAGAACCTCTCCTTCGGCCTCCGCGTCGCCCGCCTGCCGAAGCGGGAGATCGCCGCCCGGGTGGAGAAGGCGGCGGCGCTGCTGCAGCTGGAGCAGCTGCTCGAACGCAAGCCCGCCGAACTCTCCGGCGGCCAGCGCCAGCGCGTCGCCATCGGCCGGGCGCTGGTGCGCCAGGTCGAGGTCTTCCTGTTCGACGAGCCGCTGTCGAATCTCGACGCAAAGCTGCGCAACGAGCTGCGGATCGAGATCAAGAAGCTGCACCAGCAGCTCGGCAACACCATGGTCTACGTCACCCACGACCAGGTCGAGGCGATGACGCTCGCCGACCGGATCGCGGTGATGAAGGGCGGCGTGGTGCAGCAGATCGGCCCGCCGCAGGAGATCTACCGGCGGCCCGCCAACCGCTTCGTCGCCGGCTTCATCGGCTCGCCGGCGATGAACTTCTTCGACGGCGAGCTCGTGGCCGCGCCCGGCGGCGGCCTGTCGCTGGCGCTGGAGGGCGAGACCCTCGACGCCGCGCGCTACGACTTCGCCGTGCCGCCGACGAATGGCCAGCGCGTCGTGCTCGGCGTCCGGCCAGAGCATGTCGCCATCGGGCCGGTGCCGCCCGGCCATGTCGCGGGCCGCGGCCGGATCGAGATCGTCGAGCCGATGGGCGCCGACACGATCCTGTGGACGCGATTCGCCGGCCAGACCTTCACCATCCGTGCCGGCGGCGACGCGGCCGTGCGGGTCGGCGAGGAGATCGCCTTCAGCTTCGACCTCGCCGCCGCATCGCTGTTCGACGCCACGACCCAGGACCGCCTCTAGCCGTCACGATCCGAGGACTTTCGCGATGACGCCCACCGACCCGATCTCCTTCCAGCTCTACTCGGCCCGCAACTTCCCGCCGGACGCGGCGGTGCTCGCCATGCTGGCCGCCTGCGGCTACACCAATGTCGAGACCTACCGCCCGCAACACGAGGATGCGGAAAGCTTCCGCCGGCTGCTCGACGCCAACGGCCTCACCGCCAAGAGCGGCCATTTCGCCCTCGCAATGGCCGAGACGGAGTTCGACCGCGTCGTTGCGATCGCCCGCACGCTCGGCATCGAGACGGTGGTCATCCCCTATCTCGCGCCCGAGGAACGGCCGGCGGATCGCGCCGGCTGGGAGGCGGTCGGCGCGCGCCTGGCGAAGCTCTCGACCGACTTTGCCGACGAGGCGCTGCGGCTTGCCTGGCACAACCACGATTTCGAGTTCGTGGCGCTGCCCGACGGCTCCTATCCGATCGAGCATCTGCTGGCACCGGGTGTCCTCTGGGAGGCCGACGTCGCCTGGATCGCCCGGGCCGATGCCGATCCGGAGCCGTGGCTGAAGCGCTATGCCGGCCGCATCGCCGCGGTGCACGTCAAGGACATCGCGCCGGAGGGCGAGAAGCTCGACGAGGACGGCTGGGCCGATGTCGGCGACGGCGTCGTCGACTGGGCAAGGTTCTGGCCGCTCGCCGCCCGCTCCGGCGCCGCGCTGATGATCGCTGAGCACGACAACCCGTCCGACCTCTCGCGCTTCGCCCGCACCAGCGCCGAGCGCATGAGCGCCCTCGCCGCCTCGAACAACTGAACCGGAAACACCCCCATGGTCACGCGCATCGGCCTCATCGGCTGCGGCAACATCTCCGACATCTACCTGCTCAACGCCGCCCGCTTTCCCGGCATCGCGTTCACCGCCTGCGCCGACCTGCGGCCGGAGGCGGCAGCGGCCAAGGCCGGGACCTACGGCATCGAGGCGCGCAGCGTCGAGGCGCTGCTCGCCAGCGACGACGTCGACATCGTCCTCAACCTGACCGTTCCCGCCGCCCATGCCGAAATCTCGCTGGCGGCGCTCGAGAGCGACAAGCACGTCTATTCGGAAAAGCCGCTGGCAACCTCCGTCGCCGACGGCGAGGCGATCCTCGCGGCGGCCGAGGCCCGCGGCCTGCGCGTCGGCGCGGCGCCCGACACCGTGCTGGGCGCCGCGATCCAGGAGGCGCGCCGCCAGATCGACGCCGGCGTCATCGGCAAGCCGCTGCTCGGCGTCGCCTCGGTGCTGTCGCACGGTATGGAGAACTGGCACCCCGACCCGACCTTCTTCTTCAAGCCGGGCGGCGGACCGGTGTTCGACATGGGCCCCTATTACCTCTCGACCCTCGTCACCCTGCTCGGGCCGGTGGCCTCCGTGCAGGCGAGCGGCCAGGTCGGCTTCGAGACCCGCACCGTCACAACGGCGAACTCGCCGATGCTCGGCCAGGCGATCCGGGTGGAGGTGCTCTCCACGGTGCAGGCGCTGCTGGAATTCGACAGCGGCGCGCAGGTGACCTTCCTTGCCAGCTGGGATGTCTGGAAGCACGGGCTGCGACCGCTGGAGCTGCACGGCACGGAAGGCTCGATGCGCGTCCCCGATCCGAACTGGTTCGGCGGCGCCGTCGAGACCGCGGTCGAGCGCGGCGACTGGAGCAGCACCGCCACCGACCACCGGGTCTTCGGCGCCGCCAACTGGCCGCTGGCCGACCCCATCCACGCCAACTACCGCGGCGCCGGCATCGCCGAGATGGCGCAGGCGATCGAGCAAGGCCGGCCGCATCGGGCGAATGGCGCGGTGGCGCTGCACGTGCTGGCGGTGATGGCCGGCACCCTCGAAGCCGCGGGCAGCGGCGAGCGGGTAACCATCGGGCCGCGCTGCGCCCGTCCCGACGCGCTCGCGGAGACCGAGGCGCTGACGCTGGTCGGCGGCACGCGCGCCGGCATGGCGGCGCAGTCGAGCCTGCCATTCGCCGAACAGGATGCCTGAGGGAGCGCCGCGCGGCCGAAGGGCCCGGCCGGCGGCGATCTTTAGCGTGTCAGGTAGCCGTCGTAGTCCGAGACGAGGAGATGCACCGGGGGCTCGTCCTCCTCGATCGCGGCGAAGCGGCCGATCGGCTCGCGGAAGACGTTGTCGGTGAGATCGTCGTTGACGGTCGACACCTCGCCTATCAGCACGTCCGCCCCCTCGCCCCAGAAAGCGTGCCAGACGCCCGGCAGCAGCGTCACGCTCTCGCCCGGGTCGAGCGCCAGCAGGCCGCCGGCCGGCAGCGTGCGGGAGATGCCGTCGGTCATCACCGACACCTCGGCCGTCGCGTCGGGATCGCCGGCCGCATCCGACATGAACAGCTCCAGCACCAGCCTGCCGCCGCCGCGATTGATGATGTCCTCCGCCTTCACGACGTGGCGGTGCATCGGCGACAGCTGCTCCTTGCGGCTGATCATGATCTTTTCGGCATAGAGCATGCCGCGCCCGTGCCGCAGATCATCAACGCGGCCGTTGCGCACGGTGAACAGGAACAGGCCGAGCTCGTCGAACCGGCCCTGGCCGTAGTCGGTGATGTCCCAGCCGAGCCGCGCCTCGATGATGCCGTCGAGTTCGCGCCGCCGCCGCTGCATCTCCTCCGGCGAAAGATACGCGAATGGCGGCATGACGTAGCCGAAGGAGCGGATGAAGGCGTCGCCCTCCTGCAGGATCTCGTTGACGCGCGAACGCTTCATGGACCGTCTCTCCCTCGCGGCATGCCGGCAATCCGGGCCGCCTGCATCAAACGGCCCGGACAATGGCGACAAGCCGGCATCCTGTCGAGACGGCTATTGCGGCGTCTGTTGGCCCGGCAGCTGCGAGGGCGGCACGACCGGCGTGGTGCCGGGGTCCGGATCCGGTGCGGGCGCCTCGATGGCCGTGTCGCCGGTATCGGGCGGCGTCAGGACGCTGCCGCAATCCTGCAGGCGCGCGGTGAGGTCACCCTGTCCGGCAGCAGCGCCGTCCGGTGCCGCTGCGGGAGCGCAAGGGTCGCCGTCGAGCGGCATGCCGGGAGCGGTCGACTCCGGCGCCGGGATCTCCGGCGGTGCATCGGGCAGCGGCTGGCTCTGGGCGAAGGCGGGGCCTGCCGCGAGGGACAGGCATAGCGCCGCAAGCGGCAGTGAAAATCGGCGAAGGGTCATGACGGCTCCTCGGAATGACGTCCGCCGGAGCGGCGAACCGGGCGCCGAAGACCGGCGCTCTCCCTCAGCCAACGCTCGACCGGCATCGAGGCTCCCTCGCGCAAGTCAATGATCCGTCATCCTATTCGCCGGCGCGGCAGATCGCGGCGGCGTCGCGCGCGATGACCGCCTCCTCGTCCGTCGGCACGACGCGAACACTCACACGGCTGTCGTCGGTGCTGATCTGCCCTTGCCCGGCATCGTTCAGGACCGGGTCCTCCGCTATGCCCAGAAACGCCAGGCGCCGGCCGATCGCCGCGCGGATCTGCGGCTGGTGCTCGCCGATGCCGCCGGTGAAGACCAGCCGGTCGAGGCCCCCAAGGCTCGTCGCCATCACCGCGATCTGCTGCGCCGCGCGGTGGACGAAGAGGTCGACGGCATCGGTTGCTTCGGCGCTGCCGTCAGCCAGAAGTTCGCGCATGTCGCTCGACCGACCGGAGACGCCGAGCAGGCCGGAGCGATGGTAGAGCATGTCCTCCAGCGCCTCGGCGCCATAGGCGTGCTCGCGCATCAGATAGACCAGCACGCCCGGGTCGAGCGTGCCGGGGCGGGTGCCCATCAGCAGCCCGTCGAGCACCGAGAAGCCCATCGTCGTGTCGACGCTCTTGCCGTCCTTCAGCGCGCAGAGGCTGGCGCCGTTGCCGAGATGGGCGACGACGGTCCTGAGGCCACGGCTGCCCGGCTCGAGCGTTTCCAGCCGGTGCGCGATGAAATCGTAGGAGAGGCCGTGGAAGCCGTAGCGGCGGATTCCCTCCGCCTCGAGTTCGCGCGGCAGGCCGTAGCGCGTGGCCGGGCCGGTCATCGTCCGGTGGAAGGCGGTATCGAAGGATGCGGTCTGCCGCAAAACCGGGCGGACCGCCATCAACGCATGGATCGGGGCGAGACAGCGCGGCTGGTGCAGCGGCGCCAGCGGCGTCAGCTTCTCGATTGCCGCGACGTGTTCCGGCGTCAGCCGCACCGGATCGGCATATCGCGGCCCGCCATGCACCACCCGGTGGCCCACCGCGAGCAGGCCGCCCGGCCCGGCTCCATCCTCCGCCCAGGCGAGCAGACGCATGAGCGCTGGCGCCAGGTCGTCCGCTCCGCCGGTGACGGCCTCGTCGAGCCCGGGCGCGCCGTCCGAGCCCTCGGCTGTCAGCCGCCACGCCCCCGCCTCGGCCTTCACCGCGCCGCGCGCCACCGCCACCGGCATCGTCGTGGGGCCCGCGATCCTGTGCAGCCCGAACTTGACGCTCGACGAGCCGGCATTGAGGCTGAGGACGATGTCCGCCATCAGCCGGCCTCCCGCGCCGGGCCCGACCGCTCAGTCGCCGGCATCGGCCGCCGTCGCGTAGGGCCAGCCCCAGTCCTGGATCTCCGGCATGTCGACGCCCTCCGCCTCGACGTAGAGGCGATGCGCGGCGAGCCGTTCCTCGCAATGGCGGATCGCCGCCCTGCCCTCGTCGCCGCCCTGGCCGGGCAGCCGGCGCACCGCCGCGATGGCGAGGTGGAAGCGGTCGAGCTCGTTCAGCACCGTCATGTCGAAGGGCGTCGTGGTCGTCCCCTCCTCCTGGTAGCCATGGACGTGGAAGTTGTCGTGGTTGGCCCGCTTATAGGTCAGCCGGTGGATGAGATACGGATAGCCGTGATAGGCGAAGATCACCGGCTTGTCGGTGGTGAACAGCGCGTCGAAATCGGCCTCGTCGATGCCGTGCGGGTGGCGCTCCTTCGGCTGCAGCGCCATCAGGTCGACGACGTTGACGAAGCGGATGCGCAGCTTCGGCAGCTTCTGGCGCAACAGGTCGACAGCCGCCAGCGCCTCGATCGTCGGCACGTCGCCGGCGGCTGCGATCACCACGTCCGGCGTCTCTCCCGCGGCGACGTTGCAGGCGAAGGGCCAGCTGCCGATGCCCGCCTCGCAGTGGCGCTTTGCCTCGTCCATGGTGAGCCATTGCGGCGCCGGCGCCTTGCCGGCGACGATGACATTCACCCGGTCGTAGGTGGCAAGGCAATGGTCGGCGACGCAGAGCAGCGTGTTGGCATCGGGCGGGAAATACAGCCGCACGACGTCGCTCTTCTTGTTGGCGACGAGATCGACGAAGCCCGGGTCCTGGTGGCTGAAGCCGTTATGGTCCTGCTGCCAGACATGCGACGAGAGCAGGTAGTTGAGCGAGGCGATCGGCGCCCGCCATTCGAGCTCGCGGGAGACCTTCAGCCACTTGGCGTGCTGGTTGAACATCGAGTCGACGATGTGCACGAACGCTTCGTAGCAGGCGAACATGCCGTGCCGGCCGGTCAGCAGATAGCCTTCCAGCCAGCCCTGGCAGAGATGCTCGCTGAGGATCTCCATGACGCGTCCCTCGTCGGCGAGATGCACGTCGTAGGGCTCGATCGTCTCCATCCACGCCCGCTCGGTCACCTCGAACACCGCGTCGAGGCGGTTCGACGAGGCCTCGTCCGGGCTGATCAGGCGGAAATTGCGGGCGTCCGCGTTGCGCACCATGACGTCCCGCAGATAGGCGCCGAGCACCCGCGTCGCCTCGCCGCGCGCCCCGCCCGGCGAGGGCACGGCGACGGCATGGTCCTCGACCGGCGGCCGGTCGAGCTCGATCCGCAACATGCCCCCGTTGGCGGCCGGGTTGGCGCCCATGCGGCGGTCGCCTTCGGGCACGAGCGCCGCCAGGTCCGGTAAGAGGCTGCCGTCCTCGGCGAACAGTTCTTCCGGCCGGTAGGAGCGCAGCCAGTCCTCGAGGATCTGGCGATGCGCCGGATTGTCGTGGACGCCCGAGACCGGCACCTGGTGCGAGCGCCAGAAATTCTCGACCATCTTGCCGTCGACCACGTCCGGCCCGGTCCAGCCCTTCGGCGAGCGCAGCACGATCATCGGCCAGCGCGGCCGCTCGTTGTCGCCGCCGTTCCGCGCCGCCTGCTGGATCGCCGCGATCCGGTCAAAGGCCTGGTCGAAGGCCGCGGCCATCAGCCGGTGCATCGCCATCGGCTCGCTGCCCTCGACGAAGATCGGCTCGTGGCCGTAGCCGACCAGCAGCGAGCGGAGTTCCTCGTGCGGCATGCGGCCGAGGACGGTCGGATTGGCGATCTTGTAGCCGTTGAGGTGCAGGATCGGCAGCACCGCGCCGTCGACGCGGGGATTGAGGAACTTGTTGGAATGCCAGGAGGCCGCGAGCGCGCCGGTCTCCGCCTCGCCGTCGCCGATGACGCAGGCCGCGATCAGATCCGGCGAATCGAACACCGCGCCATAGGCGTGGGCCAGCGCATAGCCGAGCTCGCCGCCCTCGTGGATCGAGCCCGGCGTTTCGGGCGCGGCGTGGCTCGGGATGCCGCCGGGAAATGAGAACTGCCGGAACAGCCTGTGCATGCCGGCGGCGTTCTGCGGCACGTCCGGATAGGTCTCGCTGTAGGTGCCCTCGAGCCAAGTGTTGGCCACCATGCCCGGGCCGCCATGCCCGGGCCCGCAGATGTAGAGCACCGACAGGTCGCGGTCGCGGATGATGCGGTTGAGATGGGCGTAGACGAAGTTCAGGCCGGGCGTCGTGCCCCAGTGGCCGAGCAGCCGCTTCTTGACGTGCGCCGTGGTCAGCGGCTCGCGCAACAGCGGGTTGTCGAGAAGGTAAATCTGCCCGACCGAGAGGTAGTTCGCGGCGCGCCAGTAGCGGTCGATGCGGTCGAAGTCGTGATCGGTCATGGGCGGGGAAGTCTCCGTCTCTGGCTTCGGGTCGGTGGCAGCGGCCGCAGCACGATGCGACCGCATGTCACTGCGCCGCAGAGGCGCCGATTCGCGGGGCTCCCGGTGTCGCCGCCACCAGGTGGAAACGGCCTATCCCGCAGGCTTCTTCCCGTCCTTGATCTGGATCAGCGGGCGGTCCCGGCAACCCGGAACTGCGGCCCATGCCGGTCGCCGCCGCGCGGTTGCCCGGTTATTGCGCGCGGCATCAGGGAACCAGTCACGGCGCTGCAGCTTCCTGTGCCATCGAGCAATCGCGCCGGTGCCATCGGCGCGACCACCCCAGCAACCAGCGAGGCGATTAGCGCGGGATGCAGCCCGTAGATCAGTCCCTCCTCCTGCGCGCTCCCGGCTCGACGGCCGTGGACGGCCTCCATCCGGTCGTCGCGATACCCGCGAAGAACGAGGCCGAGCGCCTGCCGCGCCTCGTCGCGGCGCTCGCCGCCCAGTCGTGGCTCTCCGATTGCGGCCGGATGCTGGACGTCGTGCTCGTGCTCAACAACTGCCGCGACGAATCCGCCGCTCTTTTGGCCGCGGCGGCGTCGCGGCACCCGCAACTGCGTCTCCACATTGTAGAGGTCGACTTCCCGCGCCCCGAGGCCCATGCCGGGAGCGCCCGGCGGCTGGCGATGGAGACGGCGCGATCGCTGGTCGCCGATCCGGCGCGAAGCGTCCTGCTCACCACCGACGCCGACGGCACCCCCCATCCCGCCTGGGTCGACGCCAACCTCCGCAGCATCGCCGCCGGCGCCGACCTGGTGGGCGGCCTCATCGTCGGCGACAAGGCCGAGGAAGCGCTGCTCGGCGACGGCTTCCGGCGGCGCGCCCGGCGCCAGGTCGCCTATGGGGGCCTTTGCGACCGCCTCACCGCGATCATCGATCCGATTCCCTACGACCCGTGGCCGCGCCACCACGACCATACCGGCGCCAGCCTCGCGGTCCGCGCCGACGCCTATGACGCGGTCGGCGGACTGCCGGCCCTGCCGCGGCGCGAGGATCTGACCTTCGTCTCCCGCCTGCGCGCCGCCGGCTACCGGCTCCGCCACGATCCCGACGTCGTCGTCACCGTGTCGGCCCGGACCTTCGGGCGGGCGCGCGGCGGCATGGCCGACTGCCTGAAATCCTGGATCGCCGCCGAAGCGTCAGGCCGGCCGCATCTGGTCGAGGCGCCGGTCCGCGTGCGCCAGCGCGCCCTGCGCCGGTCGATGCTCCGCCGCCTCGCCGCCGCCGGTGACGCGGACGAGATCGCCGTGCTCGCCAACCGGCTCGCGCTGTTCCCCGCCGACCTGCACGACGACGGCGGGCGGCTGCTGTCGCCGGAAGCCCTGGTCGAGCGCCACGCGCCGGACGAGCCGGATGCGCCCGCCACCGTGCCGGTCGACACGGCGATGGCGGCGATGGCGCGGCTGATCGACGACATCACGGTGGCCGCCGATGCGGCATGAGCCCACGATGGACGAGCGACTGGATGCGCTGAGCCACGCGATTGCTGCCGCTGCGGGCAACGCCGAGACGGAGGACGCGTTTCCGGCCGCCGGCTTCGCCGAGCTGGCCGCCTTCGGCGCCCTCGGCGATCCGCCTATCGGCCCCGGCGAAACCGGCTCGCTGCTGCGGCTTCTGGCTGGGGTCGGCCGCGGCGACCTCAGCACCGGGCGGATCTTCGAGGGCCATGTCAACGCGCTGATCCTGATCGACCAGCACGGGACGGCAATCCAACGGCGCGAATGGTTCGCCGAGGCCCGCGCCGGTCGGCTGTTCGGCGTGTGGAACACCGACATGCCGGCCGCACCGCTGCGTCTCGAAGGCGGCGTGCTGGCCGGCGGCAAGAACTTCGCCTCCGGCGTCGACGGCCTGTCGCGCGCCATCGTGACCGTGCCGGAGGAGGCCGGCCGCCTGATGCTGATGGTGCCGCTGGACGGCCTGCCGGTCGACCGCAGCTGGTGGAAGCCGCTCGGCATGCGCGCCTCCGGCAGCCATCTCGTCGATTTCGCCGGCGTTACGCCCGAGCCGGGCTGGTTTCTCGGCGAGCCGGGCGCCTATGTCGCAGAGCCCTGGTTCGGCGGCGGCGCGATCCGCTTCGCCGCCGTCCATGTCGGCGGCATGCACGCCGTGTTCGACGTCGCGCTGGATCATCTGAGGCGCACCGGCCGTGCCGAGGATCCCTACCAGGCGCATCGCATCGCCCGCATGGGCATCGCGGTTGAGACCGGCTACGCCTGGCTCGACCGGGCGGCGGAAGCCTGGGATGCCGCCGTGGTGGCGGGCGGGGAAGGTCCGCCGGCGGCGCGGCTCACCGCGACGGCCAACGCGACCCGCTCGGCGGTCGAGGCGGCGGCGATGAGCGTGCTCGAAGAGGCCGAACGCGCCGTCGGCGCCGCCGGGTTCATCGCGCCGCACCGGCTCGAGCGGCTGGTACGGGACCTGCGCACCTATCTGCGCCAGCCCAATCCGGACGGAGCGCTGCGTTCCGCGGGTCTCGCCATGGCGAGGGGCGAGTGGCGGCCTGGCCGCGCCGATCCCCGGACGGGCCGTCCGGCATGAGGCTCCTGCGACCGGAGTCGGTGACCGCGGAACGGGTGCTGATCGTCGCGCCGCACCCGGACGACGAGACGCTCGGCTGCGGCGGGCTGGCGGCGAGACTTGCCCGGCTCGGCCGGCAGATCCACACGCTGTTCGTCACCGACGGCGGCGCCTCGCATCGCAATTCGGCGCAGTGGCCGCGCGAGCGGCTGGCCGCGCAGCGCGAGACCGAGGCCCGCGCCGCCCTCCTCGCCCTCGGCCTCGATCCGGACGCCTCGACCTTCCTGCGGCTGCACGATGCCGCCATGCCGCCGCAGGGCTCGCCCGCCTGGCGCGCCGCTGCGGCTACGGTCGCCGACCTAGTGAAGTGGTTCGACCCGGATCTCGTCCTGCTGCCGTGGCGGCGCGACCCGCATTGCGACCACCGCGACAGCTGGCTGCTCGTCACCGAAGTCCTGCAGCAGCGGCGCCCACGGCCCGCGACGCTGGAATACGCGATCTGGCTCGACGAGCTGGGCGCCGCAGAAGACGCGCCGCGTCCCGGCGAGATGGAAATCGTCGCCTTCGATATCGGCGCGGTCGCCGCCGCAAAGCGGCAGGCCGTCGCCGCCCATCTGTCGCAGACCACCGACCTGATCGCCGACGACCCGGACGGGTTCCGCCTCACCGAAGCGACGATCGAGCGCCTGAACGGCCCCGTCGAGACGTATCTGCGCCCATGCGACGGGTGATCGACGCCGACGGCTTCGAGGCGAAGTTCGCCGCCGACCCGGATCCCTGGAACTACGCCGCCTCGCCCTTCGAGGCGTGGAAGCGGGATGTGCTTCTCAAGGCCTGCGGCGACCGGCACTTCGGGCGCGGGCTGGAGCTTGCCTGCGCCAATGGCGAGACGACGCGGCGCCTCGCGACCATCTGCCGGTGCCTGCTTGCGGTCGATGCCTCGGCCACGGCGCTGGAGGCTGCCCAGCACCGCAATGCGGGAAACGCCCGGGTCAACTTCCGCCACGCACTGCTGCCGCGGGACATGCCGAAGGGCCCGTTCGACCTGATCGTCGCGTCGGAGATCCTGTACTATCTGAAGCCTCGCGACCTCGCCGCCCTCCTGCCGAAGCTGCACGCGGCGCTGGCGCCGGGCGGCCGGATCGTCTTCCTGCACCACGTGCTGGATTTCGACGATGCCGCCATCCGGCCGGCACTGGCGGTCGCCACCGCGGATCGGTGGTTCGCCGCGGTGGCGCCGCGCCGCGTCGCGCTCCAGACGGCCCGCTTCCGGGTGACCGCCTACGAAAAGCCCAGGCAAGGCTGAGCCGGCACCGCCTCAGCCCGTTTTGACCGAGATCAAGGACGCGCCGCCCCGCTCCGCCATGCTCGGCTGAGGTCGCGGCCGGCTGGTGGTTCGGGCGTGACATAAGCTCGGTCACGAAGGGCCCGCCGCCATGCACGATCTCTTCCCCCTCGCCGCCGTGGCGCTGCTCGCCAGCCTGGCCCTCGCCGCCATGGCCATGGCGATCGGCCAGCGCCGTCCGCGCGTCGTGCCGGTTCGCCGCCGGCGTCGCCATCCGGCCGCCGGGCGCTGAGCCATGGATGCGGAGCTGACGCAATTCGCGCTGCAGGCGGTGCCGCGCTACACGTCCTACCCGACGGCGGCCGAGTTCAGCCCGGCCGTCGGTCCCGGAGAGCACGCCACCTGGCTGGGCCGGGTCGATCCGGACGAGAGCGTCTCGCTCTATCTCCACGTCCCCTATTGCCGTGACCTCTGCCATTACTGCGGCTGCCATACCAAGGCGACGCATCGCAACGAGGCCGTCAGGATCTACCGGGAAAGCCTCGAAGCCGAGATCCGGCTGGTGGCGCGGCACCTGCCGGGACGTCTCAAGGCCGCCCGCATCGCCTGGGGCGGCGGCACGCCGTCGATCCTCGGGGCTGACGGCCTGGCTTCGGTCATGGCGGTGCTGGACGAAGCGTTCGACCTCGACGCTCTCGCCGAGCACGCGATCGAACTCGACCCGCGCTTCGTCGACGCGGCCCTGGCGCGCCGGCTCGCCGACCTCGGCGTCAACCGCGTCAGCCTGGGGGTGCAGGATCTCGACCCGGTCGTCCAGATCGCCATCGGCCGCGTCCAGCCGCAGGCCGTCGTCGCCGCGGCGGTCGGCCATCTGCGCGCCGCCGGGATCGAGGGACTCAACATCGACCTGATCTACGGCCTGCCGCACCAGACGGAGGCTTCGGTCCGGGCCACCTGCCGGCAGGTCGCGGCGCTCGGACCCGACCGTGTCGCCTGCTTCGGCTATGCCCATCTGCCGCAGCGCAAGGCCAACCAGCGCCTGATCGACGAAGCCGCCCTGCCCGACACGCTCGAGCGCTTCCGGCAGGCCGCCGCCGTCGCCGAGGTGTTCTGCGGTCGCGGCTACCAGGCGATCGGCCTCGATCACTATGCGCGGCTCTGCGACAAGCTCGCCGTCGCCGCGCGGCAGCGGCGCCTGCGCCGCAACTTCCAGGGCTACACGGACGACGACCGCCGGACCCTGATCGGCTTCGGCGCCTCGGCGGTGTCGCAGCTGCCCGACGGCTTCGTCCAGACGACGGCGCCGGTCGCCGACTATCGCCGCAGCATCGCCGAAGGCGTGCTGCCGACCGCCCGCGGCATCGCCGTCGGGCCGGCGACGCGCCGGCGCGCGATCATCATCGAGCGGCTGATGTGCGACTTCCGCGTCGATCTCGACGAGGTCGGCGGCATCACCCGCTATGGCAACATCGCCGCGCGGCTGCAGCCCTACGAGGCGGCCGGGCTCGCCACCCTGTCCGGCGGGACGCTCCGGATGACCGCGAAAGGCCGGCCCTTCGTCCGGCTCATCGCCGCCCTGTTCGACGAGGCCCGCAGCGGCGGCGAGACCTCGTTCAGCCGGGCAATCTGACGGCAAACCTGGCCGTTGCGGCGCTTAAGCCCTTGCTAATCGCTGTCTGCTAGCACTGGCTCAGGCGCGCCGCATCCGGTGTCCGCCTGCGCATCAGGCAGGAACTCCCCACCCGTGTCAGTTCCCCCGTCCCGGCACCGTCGCCTGCTCCTCATCGGCAACATCGCAGCCGCCCTGCTGGTGCTCATCGGCATCGCGGCGGTGCCGAAGGGCGACCGGGTCCTGGTCCTCGTCGGTCCGTGGAGCGATCCGCAACACGTGGTCGCCGTCGTCCGCGCCGCGGGCGGCACCCTGGTGGCCACCGGGCGCCGTCCCTGGATCGCCGTGGCCGACGGTGCGGCTCCCGATTTCGTCTCCCGGCTGGTCTCGGCCGGTGCTGTCCTCGTCCTCGACGGCGGCTTCGGGGCCGCGTGTCTCACCAGGGTATTCGACCGATGAACAGTCTCACTGATCTGCGGGAGCGGGCCGGCAAGGGTATCATCCTGCTGCTCTGGGTGAACCTGGCGCTCATCGTGGCGCGCGCGGTCTGGGGCACCGAGGCCAGCCTCGTCGTCCTTGTCGGCGGCGGCCTCGTCGTCACCCTCGCAGCGACCGCCAGCTGGCTCGCCGACCGGACCGGTCCCACCACGCGGACGGTCACCGGCCTCGCCCATGGGGTCCTTGTCGCCCTCTTGGTCTACGGCTTCTCCGGCTCGTCGCTGCAGATCGACATGCACATGTATTTCTTCGCCACGCTGGCGATCTGCGCCGCGTGGGTCGACTGGCGCCCGATCGCCTCCTTCTCTGCCTTCACCGCCGTCCATCACCTCCTCCTCTACGCGCTGCTCCCGGCCGCCGTGTTCACCGGCGAGGCGACCTTCACCCGGGTCCTCCTGCATGCCATCATCCTGGTGCTGGAAGCCGGCGTGCTGCTCGCGCTCACCTACACGCTGCTCAAGGCGTTCGCCGCCAGCGACACGGCCGTAAGCCAGGCGATCGCGGCGGAGCGCGAGGCCCAGCTCATGACCGCCACCGCCTCCGATGCACATGCCCGCAACGACGCGATGCGCGCCGAACGCGAGGCCGAGGCCGAAGCCGTCACCCTCGCGCTGAAGGGCTTCGTCGGCGACATCGAGGCCGGGTTCGACCGCCTGTCGGGCGGCGATCTGACGGTCCGGCTGGAACGGCCGGTGGCGGCCGACTACGAGAGCATCCGCGCGCTGTTCAACGATGCCGTCGGCAAGCTCGAGCTCGCCCTCGGCTCCGTCGTCGGTTCGGTCGCGGCAATCCGCACCGGGCTGTCCGAGATCTCGGCGGCCTCGCATGACCTCGCGCAGCGCACCGAGCAGCAGGCCACGAGCCTGGAGCAGACGGTGGCCGCCCTTGGCGAGGTCACCGGCGGCGTCAGGCAGACCGCGGACAGCGCCGACCACGCACGCCAGCTGGCGACCACCGCTCGCACCAGCGCCGAACGCGGCGGCGCCATCGTCGGGCAGGCCATCGACGCCATGGGCCGCATCGAGCAGTCGTCGAACCGGATCGGCACGATCATCTCGGTGATCGACGAGATCGCGTTCCAGACCAACCTCCTCGCCCTCAACGCCGGAGTCGAGGCGGCCCGCGCCGGCGACGCCGGCAGGGGTTTCGCGGTCGTCGCGCAGGAAGTGCGCGGACTTGCCCAGCGCTCGGCGGAGGCGGCCAAGGAGATCAAGGCGCTGATCAGCGCGTCGCACGACGAGGTCGGCCAGGGGGTCGAGCTGGTCACGGCGTCCGGCCGTTCGCTGGAGGAGATCCTCGGGCACCTCGGCGAGATGGCGACCCGGGTGTCCGCGATCGCCGACAGCGCCCGCGAACAGGCGACGAGCCTGCGGGAAGTGTCGGGCGCGGCCGAGCAGATGAACAAGGTGACCCAGCAGAACGCCGCGATGGTCGAGCAGACCACCGCCGCGAGCCAGGCCCTGGCGGCAGAGACCGACCTGCTCTCCGGCCTTGTCGACCGTTTCCGGATATCGCCGGACGCCGGCGGGGGATCGGCCCATCAGCCCGTCTCGCGCAGCCGGGCCGGGGCGCCCCGACGCCCCGCGGCGCCCGTCGTCCGCCTCAAGACCGGCGGCGGCGCCGCAGCGGTCGCACCGGCCAACGACGGCTGGCAGGACTTCTAGCGCCGGTCAGGCGGCGACCGCCACGGCCACCGTCCCGCTCCGCCAGACGCGGCGGACCGTGTCGACGAAGGCGGCGGTGATGTCGGAGGTGCGCCGGCCGCCGGGCGAGAACAGCTCGAAGGTGCAGACATAGCCGATCTCGGCGGGCCGGATCGCCCTCAGTTCGCCGGCCGCCACCGCCGCCCGCGCATAATGGTCCGGCAGGAGGCCGATGAACCGGCCGGAGCGGATCAGGATCATCTGCGGCTCGATCTGGTAGACCGTCGCCTCGACCCGCCAGGCGACGGAGCGGAGCGAATCCTCCTCGCGCCAGTAGCCCCGGTGCACGAAGGGGAGCGCCGCGAGCCTCGCGTCCGTCAGCACGGCGTCGGCGGTGCCGAATTCGGGATGCGCCCGCCCGCAATAGAGGCTGTGGCGTTCCTCGTAGAGCGCGTCGTATTCGATGCCCTCGACGCGGTCGCGATGGCTGCCGATGGCGCAGTGATAGAGCCCGTCGGCCACCTTCTGCTGCATGTCCTGCGGCCGTTCCTGCCCGAGCACCAGCCGCACCTGCGGCGCAACCCGCCCGAATTCGGCGATGACCTCGGCGAGACGGTTGGCGGGGTCGGTCCAGATCGCGTCGAGGACGCCGATACGCAGCTCGCCGCGCAGTTCGCCCCGCACGGCGGCGACGTCGGCGGTGAAATCCTGCAGCGCCTTGTCGAGCTGGCGGGAAGCCTCCCAGACCGCCTGCCCGCGCTCGGTCAGGCGGAAGCCGCCGCGGCCGCGATGGCAGAGCGTGAAGCCGAGCCGCTGCTCCAGCGCTGCCATGTGGTTGCTGATCGTCGACGAGCCGACATTCAGCTCCGGCTCGGCGGCCGCGAAGCCACCGTTCCGCACGACCGCGTCGAACACCTGCAGCAGTCGCAGATCACTTCCAGAAACCCGCATGAGCGCGCCCTTCACATTGAGCATCATCAAGGTTCGGATTGATAGGCGGATATTCAACCAGTCGTCCAGATGCCTAGCTTCCGGGCAGGTGTTATGGTTGACCATCATGAGGGCACCCACTTCCCACGCCCGGAGGCGCCCGACGCATGCCAAGGCCGACACCCAACCCCCGCCTCGCCGCCGTCGAGCCGGCGCCGATCGCCCGCGCCTTCGGCTGGCGCGACTCCTATGACGGCCGCCACGGGCCGCTGATCGACTGCAGCCAGGCGGTGCCGGACCACGCGCCGCCCCCGCCGCTGGCCGAGCGGCTCGGCGCGGCGGCCGCCTCGGCGGATGCGGCACGCTATGGGCCGATCCTCGGCGACGCTGCGCTGCGCGACGTCTACGCGAAGCAGGTCTCGGCGTTCTACGGCGTCGACCTCGGCCCCGGCCGGGTCGCGATCACCGCCGGCTGCAACCAGGCCTTCTTCGCCGCCATGCTGGGAGTCGCCACGGCCGGCGATGCCGTCGTGCTGCCCGTGCCGTGGTATTTCAACCACCAGATGTCGCTCGCCATGACCGGCGTCGAACCGCGCCTCTTGCCGGCGACGGAGGCTGACGGCTTCCTGCCGACAGCCGACGGACTACGCGCCGTGCTCGACGAGAAGTGTCGGGCGGTCCTGCTGGTCAGCCCGAACAATCCGACCGGGGCGATCTACCCGCCGGAACTGCTCACCGAAATCTTCGACATCTGCGTCGAGCGCGGCCTCTATCTGATCCTCGACGAGACCTACCGGGACTTCCTGCCGCCGGGGTCCGGCGCGACGCACGACCTGTTCTCGCGGCCCGAAGCCGCCGACCACCTCGTCAGCCTCTACAGCTTCTCCAAGGCCTATGCGATTCCGGGCCACCGGCTCGGCGCGATCATCGCCGGCGAAGCCTTCCTGGCGTCGATGCAGAAGGCCATCGACTGCATCCAGATCTGCCCGCCGCGGCCCGGCCAGGCGGCGCTCGTCTGGGCGATCCCGGCGATGGCCGACTGGCGGCGGGAGAGCGCCGCGGCGATCGCTGCCCGAGGCGAGGCCTTCGCCGCGGCGCTCGCCCCCATCGACGGCTGGGAGATCGTGCAGCTCGGCGCCTATTTCGCCTATGTCCGCCATCCCTACGAGGGGGTACCGGCGGAAGAGATCGCCGCGGCGCTGGTGCGTGAACTCGGCATATTGGTGCTGCCGGGCAGCTTCTTCGGCCCCGGCCAGGAGGCCTATCTGCGCTTCGCCGTCGCCAATGTCGCGGCCGACCGCATCGCCGAGATCGCCCGCCGCCTGGCCATCGGCCTTGGCGCCGCTGCGGCTACCGAAACGAGAGAGACGATCCATGGATGAACAGAAACTCGCCGCCCTGCGCAAGCGCTTCGCCGGCGACAATGAGCGCCGCATCTACGATCCGGGCTTTGCCGCCGTCGCCGACCGGCTGTTCGATCCGAAGGGCACGAGGGTCGCTCCCTATGCCGGCCTGCCCACCCTCCTCGACGCGCCCTACCGTGCCATCGACTGGTCGGCGCCGGATCTTTCCGGGCTCGACGTCGCGATGATCGGCGTGCCGATGGATCTCGGCGTCACCAACCGCAACGGCAGCCGGTTCGGCCCGCGCGCGGTCCGCACCATGGAGCGGGTCGGCCCGTACAACCACCAGCTCAAGACCATGCCGGTGAAGGAGCTGAAGGTCGCCGACATCGGCGACGTGCCGTTCCGCAGCCGCTTCGATCTTGCGACCTCGCACGAGGACATCCAGCGGACCGCCGCCACCATCGTCGGCGCCGGCGTGCTGCCGCTCTTCGTCGGCGGCGACCACTCGATCACCCTGCCGATCCTGCGGGCGCTGGGCGCCGAACGGCCCGTCGGGATGATCCATATCGACGCGCATTGCGACACGTCGGGACCCTTCGACGGCTGCAAGTTCCACCATGGCGGCCCGTTCCGGCAGGCGGTGCTCGACGGCGTGCTCGACCCGGAGCGGACGATCCAGATCGGCATTCGCGGCTCGTCGGAATATCTCTGGGAGTTCTCCTACGAGACCGGCATGACCGTCATCCACGCCGAGGAGATTTCCGGGCTCGGCATCGACGCCGTCGTCGCGAGGGCGCGCGCGGTGGTCGGCGACGGCCCGGTCTACGTCTCCTACGACATCGACAGCCTCGACCCGGCCTTCGCGCCCGGCACCGGGACGCCGGAGATCGGCGGGCTGACGACGCGCGAGGCGCTGGCGATCCTGCGCGGCCTCGCCGGCATCGCGATGATCGGCGGCGACGTCGTCGAGGTCGCGCCGCAATACGACGCGACGACCAACACCGCCCATGCCGGCGCGCAGATGCTGTTCGAACTTCTGAGCCTCGTTCCCTTCACGCCGGGCCGGCCATAGCCGCGCTCATTCCACCCCTCGAAACGGAGACACGCCCATGACGACGCGACCGCCCTTCAGTCTCAACCGCCGCGTGCTGCTCGCCGGCGCCACCGCCGCCGGCGCCAGCCTGGCGATGCCCTCCATCCTGCGCGCTCAGGACAAGTCGCTGAAGGTCGGCGTCTATGGCGGCTATTTCAAAGATTCCTTCGACAAGAGCATCTTCCCCGAATTCACCAAGGCGACCGGCATCGCGGTCGAGAGCGTCGCCGAGCCGACCGGCGAAGCCTGGCTGGTCCAGCTCGAGCAGGCGGCCCGGGCCGGCATGGCGCCGGCGGACGTCTCGATGATGTCGCAGGTCGCGATGCGCAAGGGCCTTGCCACCGAGCTCTGGGCGCCGCTCGACGTCTCGAAGATCACCCGGGCCGGCGACGTCCTGCCGCCCTTCACGGTCAAGTATCCGAACGGCGACGTCGCCGGCATCGGCGCGGTGGCCTGGTACATCAACCTCGTCACCAACACCGACACCTACCCTGAGGCGCCGGAAAGCTGGGCGGCCTTCTGGGACCCCGCCAACAAGGGCAAGCTCGGCCTGCTGGCGCTGGTGTCGAACTCGTTCCTGCTGGAAGTGACGGCCACCACCTTCTTCGGCGGCACCGACATCCTGTCGACCGAGGAAGGTATCCTCAAGGTGATGGACAAGCTCGCCGAACTGAAGCCGAACGTGCAGCTCTGGTACCGCGACGAGGCGCAGTTCGAGCAGGCGCTGAAGTCCGGCGAGATCCCGATGGGCCAGTACTACCACGACGTGACCGGCCTTGCGGCCGCCGACGGCTTCCCGGTCCGCTCGACCTTCCCGAAGGAAGGCGGCATCTCCGATTCCGGCTGCTGGGCCGTCTCCAAGGCGTCGGAGAAGCTCGACCTGGCGCTGACCTTCATCGACTACATGACGCAGCCGGAAATCCAGTCGATCCTCGCCCGCAAGGTCGGCACCGCGCCGGTGATCAAGCGCGAGCTGCTCGACCTCACCGACGAGGAGTTCGCCGCGGTGTCCTCGGAGATCCCGCCGATCGTCCCGCGCTACGACCTCTATGTCGAGAAGGCCGACTGGCTGAACCAGAAATGGACCGAGCTGATCGTGGGCTGACCATCCCTTCGACCATGATCCGGCGGCGGGCACGCTGCCGCCGGAACCCCCAGCAAGGACGATCCAACGCATGAGCGGGCTCGAACTCGTCAACGTCACCAAGCGCTACGGCAAGGTCGCCGCGGTGGATGACGCGGTGCTGTCGGTGCCGCCCGGATCGTTCGTCTGCCTGCTCGGGCCCTCCGGCTGCGGCAAGACCACGCTGATGCGGATGATCGCCGGGCTCGAGACCCCGACCAGCGGCGACATCCGCTTCGAGGGCGAGACGCTCGGCGACCGGCCGGTGCACAAGCGCGATTTCGGCATGGTGTTCCAGTCGCTGGCGCTGTTTCCGCATCTGTCGGTCGGCGACAACATCGCCTACCCGCTGAAGATCCGCGGCCAGGGCAAGGCCGAGCGGGAGGCCCGAGTCGCCGAACTGCTCGACCTCGTGCGCCTGCCCGGCGTGGCAAGCCGCCCGGTCGCGCAGCTCTCCGGCGGCCAGCGCCAGCGCGTCGCCATCGCCCGCGCCCTTGCCGTATCGCCGAAGCTGTTCCTGCTCGACGAGCCGCTGTCGGCGCTGGACGCCAAGTTGCGCGAGGCGATGCAGGTGGAACTGCGGCAGCTGCAGGAGCGGCTCGGCATCACCACCATCGTCGTCACCCACGACCAGCGGGAGGCGATGACCATGGCCGACACGATCGTAGTCATGAACGGCGGCCGCATCCAGCAGATGGACCGGCCGATCGACATCTACCGTCGCCCGGCGAACGCCTTCGTCGCCGATTTCCTCGGCCAGACCAATCTTCTGAGGGCGGAGTCGGCAGGCGGCGCGGCGGCGGTCGGCGGCGCGCTGATTCCGGGCCTGACGCTGCCGCACGGCCAGGCCGGCGCGGAGATCTCGGTGCGGCCCGAGAATGTCTCGATCGAGCCGGAGGGCGAGGCGCCGATCGCCGCGACCGTCGAGTTCGTCCGCGACATGGGCGCAAGCGTCGAGGTCTATCTCGCCACCGCTGCCGGCCAGATGATCGCCATGCGGCCCCCGGGGCGGCACGGCCTTGCCGTCGGCGACAAGGTGTCGCTCGGCCTCGACCCGGCGGCAATCGTCGTCTTCCCGGCGGGGAGCCGCGCGTGAGCCGCGCCGCATCCGGCGATTCGCGGTGGGTGCTGGTGTTTCCGGCGCTGATGCTGCTGGCGTTCTTCGTCGTGCCATTCGGGCTGATGATCGCCGTGTCGTTCTTCCAGCGCGTCCAGGGCGGCTTCTACGAGCCGATCGTCACGACCGCCAACTACGCCCGCTTCCTCAGCCTGTTCTTCGGCAAGATCCTGCTGTTCTCGCTGGGCCTGTCGGCGCTGGTCGCGGCGATCTGCATCACCGTCGGCGCGCCCTTCACCTATCTGCTGACCCGGCTGAAGCGGCCCATGCAGGTGCCGTGGCTCGTCGCGCTGCTCGCCGTCCTGTCGCTGTCGGAGGTGATCATCGGCTTTGCCTGGTCGACGCTGCTCAGCCGCACCGCCGGCGTCTCCAACCTGTTCGTCGCCATCGGGCTGATGGACGCGCCCGTCGCCTGGACCCCTGGTTTCGGCGCGGTGCTGGCCGGCATGGTCTACCAGGCGCTGCCCTATTCGGTGCTGGTGCTCTACCCCTCCTTCTCGCGGCTCGATCCGTCGCTGGCGGAAGCGGCCAAGACGCTCGGCGCCTCGCCGATCCGCGCCTTCCTGACGGTGGTGCTGCCGGCCTTGCGGACGACGCTGATCGCCACCTTCATCATCGTCTTCGTCTTCGCGCTCGGCGCCTATCTGCTGCCGCAGCTGCTCGGCCGGCCGGAGCACTGGACGCTGTCGGTGCTGATCACCGACCAGGCGATCTACCAGTCCAACATGCCGTTCGCCGCCGCCATGGCGGTGTTCCTGGTCGTCGCGAGCCTGCTGCTGGTGCTGACGACGACGCTGCTCGGGCGGCGGGGGCAACCGGCATGAGCACCGCCCTCTCCCGGCTGTTCTTCGCCCTCGTCGGGCTGTTCCTGGCGGCGCCGCTGATCGTCATCGCCGGCGTCTCGGTCAACGAGATGCGCAGCCTGACCTTCCCACCGGTCGGCTTCTCGCTCGCCTGGTACGGCGAGATTTTCACCGATCCCGGCTGGCGCGGCGCGCTGACCACCTCGGTGCTGATCGCGCTCGGCGCGGCGACGCTCGCCGTCGCGATCGCGCTGCCGATCGCCTATTCGCTGTGGCGCAGGGTCTCGGCCGTCGGGCGGATCATCCAGACGCTCGGCATCTCGCCCTTCGTCCTGCCGCCGGTGATCACCGCGCTCGGCGCGCTGAGCCTCTGGGCGACGGTCGGGGCGTACGGCGCCTGGTACACGGTGGTGATCAGCCATGCGATCTTCTTCACCAGCCTGCCGCTGGTGACGATCTCGCTCGGCTTCTCCACCATCGACCGCGAGGTCACCGAGGCGGCGCGCACCATGGGCGCCGACGACCGGACGATCCTGACGACGATCGTGCTGCCGATGATCGCCCCCTACATCGTCTCCGGCTTCGCCTTCGCCTTCGTCCTGTCGCTGAACGAGTACATCGTCGCCTACATGACCGTTGGCTTCACCCTGGAGACCGTGCCGATCAAGATCTTCAACGCCCTGCGCTACGGCTACACGCCGACCATGGCGAGCGTCTCGATCCTGTTCGTCGCCGTGGCGGTCGCGGTGTTCGGGACGGTCGCACGGTTCGGTGACCTGCCGAAGCTGCTGGGCGCCTGGCGCGCCGGAGACGAGAAATGAGGGTCGCCGCCTTCCAGCTTGCCGCCGGCCTCGGGTCGCCGGACGCGCGCCTTGCGGAAATAGACTCTTGCATGGCGAGTGCCGCCGGTGCCGATCTCGCGGTGTTTCCGGAACTCGCGGTCACCGGCTACGGCGCCGGCCCGGCCATCGCCGAATCCGCGGCGGATCCGCAGCAGGCGCTGGCGCCGTTGCAGGCGATGGTGGACCAGCATGGCGTCGCCATGGTGACCGGCCTCGCCTTGCGTGCCGACGACGGCGGTCTGGCGAACGCCGCAGCGATGCTGCGCCCCGGTGCCGCGCCGGCGCTCTACGCCAAGCGCATGCTCTACGGCGACTACGAGAAGGGCCTGTTCGCGGCCGGCCGCGCCGAGCCGCCGATCGTCGAGATCGGCGGCCTCGCCTGCGGCGTGCTCGTCTGCTTCGACGTCGAGTTCCCCGAACTGGTGCGGCAACTGGCTCTGCGCGGCGCCGCGGCGGTGATCGTGCCGACGGCGCTGCCGCGGAGCGTCGGCGCCCGCTTCATCGCCGAACGCGTAGTGCCGGTGCGCGCCTTCGAGAACCAGCTGTTCATCGTCTATGCCGATCATTGCAGCGCCGATTTCCGCTTTGCCTATCAGGGCCTCTCCAGCATCGTCGCCCCGGACGGCAGCGTGCTCGCCGCCGCCGGGGACAGCGACGCGGCGATGCTCGTCGCCGATCTCGACCCGTCGGCCTATGCGGATTGCCGGGCGCAGAACCCCTATCTGGCGGAGCTGCTGCAGGCCGGTCTCGCGCCGAAACAAGATTGACGCCCGGCCGCCGCCGCTATCTGTAGGGCGACCCGACCGCCTGTCTCGAAAGCGTCCATGCCCCTGCCCACCGTGAACAAGCTCGTCCCCTTCGTTCGGCACACGCTGCCTGCCTGGATCAAGAGCCGGGTCGAGATCTCGACGCTGGTCGCGGCACTGATTGTCGCCGCCTCTGTCTGGGCCTTCGTCTCCGTCGGCGGCGAGGTGCTGGAGGGCGATGCCAAGGGCCTCGACACCGAGATCCTCTTGTCCCTGCGCAGCGCCACCGATCCCTCGGACCCGCTCGGACCGATGTGGTTCGAGGAACTCGGACGGGACATGACGGCGCTGGGGGGCAACGGCGTCCTGACCATGCTGACCTGCTTCGTCGCGCTGTATCTCTGGCTGTCGGGCAAGCGACGCTCGATGTGGCTGGTGCTCGCCGCCATCGTCAGCGGCTTCATGATGAGCCAGGCCCTGAAGTGGGGCTTCTCGCGTCCCCGACCGGACCTCGTCCCGCACGGCACGTATGTCTACACCGCGAGCTTTCCGAGCGGCCACGCGATGATGTCGGCGGTGACCTACCTGACCCTTGCGATCCTCGTGGCGCGGGTGCAGGAGCGCTGGAGCCTGAGGGCCCTGCTGATCGGCGCCGCGGTCTTCCTCACCATGCTCATCGGTATCAGCCGGGTCTATCTCGGGGTGCACTGGCCGAGCGACGTTCTGGCCGGCTGGACCGCCGGCGCGGCATGGGCGGTGGCGTGGTGGATGGTCGCACGCTGGCTGGAGCGCCGCGGTGCCGTCGATCCCCAGGCCGGCGAAAGCGTCCCCGAGGCGCCCCCGGCCGAACGCTGACCGCCGGCAGCGCGCGACGGCTCCGGCATGGATGCGTTCTCGGTGGCGCGAAAGCGGCCGAACCGTGGCCGCTCGAAGCCCACGCCGCGCTGAAGTTCCCTCCCCGCCGAAGGCCTGCCCGGCATTTCCGGGCCGCACTGCCTGTGCACGAGTACGCGCAATTGTGACGGCCGGGTTGCGATTATGTCATCGCTATGGAATTGATCATGCCTTCCGACGCGGCGTTCCTGACAGTCGACCGCGGCGCCAACCAAGCGGGCACCCAACACGCACCGACAAAAAACGGCGGGTCATGGAATATTTTCTCCAGCAGCTGATCAACGGGGTCACCCTCGGATCAATCTACGGGCTCATCGCCATCGGCTACACGATGGTCTACGGCATCATCGGCATGATCAATTTCGCCCATGGCGAGATCTTCATGCTCGGCTCGTTCATCGCGCTGACGGTGTTCCTGGCGCTGGCGGCGCTCGGCATCACCTTCCTGCCGGTCGTCATCCTGATCATGCTCATCGTCGCCATGCTCTGCACGGCGCTGTGGGGATGGACCATCGAGCGGGTCGCCTACCGGCCGCTGCGCGGCTCCTTCCGCCTCGCCCCGCTGATCACCGCCATCGGCATGTCGATCTTCCTGCAGAACTTCGTGCAGGTGACCCAGGGCGCACGCGTCAAGCCGCTGCCGCCGCAGATCCAGGGCGGCATCACGCTGCTCGACGGCCCGGGCGGGATCGTCGTCCAGATCTCCTACATGCAGATCATCATCATCGCGATGACCATCGTCCTGATGACCGCCTTCGCGCTGGTCATCTCGCGCACCTCGCTCGGGCGCCAGCAGCGCGCCTGCGAGCAGGACCGCAAGATGGCCTCGCTGCTCGGCGTCAATGTCGACCGCACCATCTCGCTGACCTTCGTGATGGGCGCCTCGCTCGCCGCGGTCGCCGGCATGATGTACCTGCTCTATTACGGCGTGATCGACTTCTATATCGGCTTCATCGCCGGCGTTAAGGCGTTCACCGCGGCGGTGCTCGGCGGCATCGGCTCGCTGCCCGGTGCGATGCTCGGCGGCCTCGCGATCGGCCTGATCGAGACCTTCTGGTCGGGCTATTTCTCGGTCGAGTACAAGGACGTCGCCGCCTTCTCGATCCTCGCCATCGTACTGATCTTCATGCCCTCCGGCCTGCTCGGCCGGCCGGAAGTCGAGAAGGTCTGAGCCCATGGCGACCCCTGGTGCACCGACCCTTTCCACCCGGCCCGAAGGGGCTGAGCTGGAATCCGAGGCCAGGCGCGACGCGATGCGCGGCGAGCCGCCCTTCTCCGAGCCGCCGACAGCCGACAGCCGGTTCGTCGCCTCGCTGAAGGAGGCCGGCATCACGGCGGCGATCATCGCCGGCCTGACGCTGTTCTTCTTCGCCTTCCGGAGCGACATCGCGGTGGGCGGCCTCGACCTGACGACGCGGCCGGACCTCTGGCTGGTGTGGATCGGCATCGCCTTCGTCGGGCGCTTCCTCTTGTCCTTCTTCATCTTCCGCGCCGAGCGCCCGGTCACCGGCTGGTTCAAGCGGACCCGCCGCGCCGGCGCGCGCCCGGTTCCGCTCGGCAAGATCGTCGGCATCGTGCTGCTGGTCGTGGCGCTACTGCTGCCGTTCCTGATCGACACGCTGCTGCCGAGCCAGAATCGCTATCTGATCGACCTCTCCATCCTGATCCTGACCTATGTCATGCTCGGCTGGGGCCTCAACATCGTCGTCGGCCTCGCCGGCCTGCTCGACCTCGGCTATGTCGCCTTCTATGCGGTCGGCGCCTATTCCTTCGCCCTGCTCGCCCAGAATTTCGATCTCGGCTTCTGGGTCTGCCTGCCGATGGCCGGGCTGTTCGCCGCGCTCTGGGGCGTCATGCTGGGCTTCCCGGTGCTGCGGCTGCGGGGCGACTACCTCGCCATCGTGACGCTCGCCTTCGGCGAGATCATCCGCGTCGTCCTCTTGAACTGGTCGGACTTCACCGGCGGGCCGAACGGCATCCTGGGCATCCCGAAGCCGACGCTCTTCGGCCTCGAGTTCGACCGCGGCGAAGGCTCCTTCTCGGACTTCTTCGGCCTCGAATATTCGACGGTGCAGCGCTTCGTCTTCCTCTACTACATCATCCTGGCGCTCGCCCTCCTGACCAATTTCGTCACCATGCGGATGCGCAAGCTGCCGGTCGGCCGCGCCTGGGAAGCCCTGCGCGAGGACGAGATCGCCTGCCGCTCGCTCGGCATCAACACCGTCAACGTCAAGCTGACGGCCTTCGCCACCGGCGCGATGTTCGGCGGTTTCGCCGGTTCGTTCTTCGCCACCCGCCAGGGCTTCATCTCGCCGGAGAGCTTCACCTTCATCGAATCGGCGATCATCCTCGCCATCGTCGTGCTCGGCGGCCTCGGCTCGCAGCTGGGTGTGGTCATCGCCTCGGTGGTGATGATCGGCGGCATCGAGCTGCTGCGGAACCTGACGGCGCTGCAGGCGGTCTTCGGCGCCGGCTTCGATCCGACGGAATACCGCATGCTGATCTTCGGTCTCGCCATGGTTGCGATCATGGTGTGGAAGCCGCGCGGCCTGATCTCCACGCGCTCCCCGTCGATCGTCTACAAGGAGCGGAAGTCCATCAGCGCCGACATGGTCGCCCAGGGCGAGGGTCACTGATGCTGAACCAGACGCAACGCTGGACGCAGGACCCCGTCCTCACCGTCGAGCACCTGACCATGCGCTTCGGCGGCCTGGTCGCCGTCGACGACCTCTCCTTCGACGTCGGCCGCGGCGACATCACCGCGCTGATCGGCCCGAACGGCGCCGGCAAGACCACGGTGTTCAACTGCGTCACCGGCTTCTACAAGCCGACCGAGGGCCGGATCGCCATGCGCCGCGGCCGCGAGGTGCCGGCCGCGACCGTGGAGGAGCTGACCGGCAGCGGCCGGCAGTATCTGCGCGAGGAGAAGGGCTCGGTGTTCCTGCTCGAGCGCATGGCCGACTTCCGCATCACCGCGGTGGCCGGCGTCGCCCGCACCTTCCAGAACATCCGGCTGTTCGGCGGCATGACGGTGCTCGAGAACCTGCTGGTCGCCCAGCACAACGTGCTGATGCGCGCTTCCGGCTATACGATCGGCGGGCTGTTCGGCCTGCCGGGCTACCGCCGCGCCGCCGCCGCCGCCAGGGACAAGGCGATCGACTGGCTGCGGCACACCGACCTGCTCGACCGGGCCGACGACCCCGCCGCCGACCTGCCCTACGGCGCCCAGCGCCGGCTGGAGATCGCCCGGGCGATGTGCACCAACCCGTCGCTGCTGTGCCTCGACGAGCCGGCCGCCGGCCTCAACCCGCGAGAATCCGCCGAGCTGAACACGCTGCTGCGCTACATCCGCGACGAGCACGGCGTGTCGGTGCTGCTGATCGAGCACGACATGGGCGTGGTGATGGAGATTTCCGACCACGTCATCGTGCTCGACTACGGCAAGAAGATCTCCGACGGCGATGCCGCCAGGGTGCGCAACGACCCGAAGGTCATCGCCGCCTATCTCGGCGTCGATGACGAGGAGGTCGAGGCCGTCGAGGCGGATCTCGGCAAGGCGGGCGGGAGCACCGCCACCGGCACAGGCCATATCGACGGGGGCGCGGCATGAGCGCGATCGAGGCGACCAGCCCGGCGGCGCAGCCGCTGCTGGCGGTCCGGGGAGTCGAGACCTTCTACGGCAAGATCCAGGCGCTGCGTGGCGTCGACGTCGATGTCCACGAGGGCGAGATCGTCACGCTGATCGGCGCCAACGGCGCCGGCAAGTCGACGCTGATGATGACCATCTGCGGCAATCCCCGCGCCCGCTCCGGCCAGATCCTCTACCGCGGCGAGGACATCACCCATTTGCCGACCCACGACATCATGTCGAAGTCGATCGCCCAGTCGCCGGAAGGCCGCCGGGTGTTCGGACGGATGACCGTGATGGAGAACCTCCAGATGGGGGCTATCCTCGAGGACGACCGCTATTTCGACGACGACCTGCGCAAGGTCTTCGAGCTGTTCCCGCGGCTGAAGGAGCGGCGCGGCCAGCGCGGCGGCACGCTGTCGGGCGGCGAGCAGCAGATGCTGGCGATCGGCCGGGCGCTGATGAGCCGGCCCAAGCTGCTGCTGCTCGACGAGCCGTCGCTCGGCCTGGCGCCGCTGATCGTCAAGCAGATCTTCGAGGTCATCCGCGAGCTGAACCGCAACGAGGGGCTGACCGTCTTCCTGGTCGAGCAGAACGCCTTCCATGCTCTGCGGCTGGCGCATCGTGGCTACGTGATGGTCAACGGCGTGATCACCATGACCGGCGGCGGCCGCGAACTGCTTGCGCGCGACGAGGTCCGCAGCGCGTATCTGGAAGGGGGAGCCCACTGATGGAACCCGAACTGGCACTCCTCTGGGAAGTCTCGATCGCCGAGTTCATCTTCGTCACCGTGATCCTCGGCGGCGGCGGTGCCTGGATGATCGGGCGCTCGACCGCGCTCACCTGGAGCGGTTGGGGCCTCTTGGCCTTCTACCTGCTGCTGCTGACGATCGCCGTCCGCTTCATCCATTTCAGCCTGTTCGGCGGCTCCTTCTTCCTGCCGGTCCGCACGTTCGGGACGGCGCTGCACTATGCGGTCGTCGACTATATCGTGCTGTTCGCCATCGCCGCCGCCGGGCGAAGCTTCGTCCGCAGCCGGCAGATGGCAAGGCAATACGGCTTTCTTCACCAGGATCGCCGATAGCGTGCCGCATTTGTCGGCAACGGTGAAATTGTGGGCCGGCGCTATTCCAACCCGGCCCGATCCGGTCTTTAATCGACCCAGGTAGGGCACGACGAATACCTGCTCGCGATCCGCGGGGTCGCTCCGAATTTTGCAATAGGGAAGGTTCTCATGAAGAAAGCACTTCTAGCCGGCGCTGCGCTCAACCTCGTCTTCGCGGGCTCTGCCTTCGCCGAGATGACGATCGGCGTCGCCGGCCCGATGACCGGCCAGTACGCGAGCTTCGGCGAGCAGCTGCGCGTCGGCGCCGAGCAGGCTGTCGAGGACATCAACGCCGCCGGCGGCGTCAACGGCGAGATGCTCAAGCTCTCGATCGGCGACGACGCCTGCGATCCCAAGCAGGCCGTTGCCGTGGCCAACAGCTTCGCCGGCGAAGGCGTATCCTTCGTCGCCGGCCATTTCTGCTCGGGCTCGTCGATCCCGGCCAGCCAGGTCTATGCCGACGAGCAGATCATCCAGATCTCCCCGGCCTCGACCAATCCCGACTTCACCGACAAGCGTCCGGGCGAAGGCATCTACCGTGTCTGCGGCCGCGACGACCAGCAGGGCCAGGTTGCCGGCGCCTACATCGCGGAGAACTTCCCCGACGCCAAGGTCGCCATCATCAACGACAAGACCGCCTACGGCAAAGGCCTCGCCGACCAGACCCAGAAATACTACGAGGAAGCCGGCAAGAAGCCGGTGCTGGTCGAGAGCTACACGGCCGGCGAGAAGGACTACACCGCCCTCGTCACCAAGATGAAGGAAGCCGGGGTCGATCTCGTCTATGTCGGCGGCTACCACACGGAAGCCGGCCTGATGGCCCGCCAGATGCGCTCGCAGGGCATGGACACCATCATCATGTCCGGCGACGCGCTGGTCACCGACGAGTACTGGGCGATCACCGGCGATGCCGGCCAGGGCACGCTGATGACCTTCTCCCCGGATCCGCGCAAGAACGAGGCGGCCGCGCCGGTCGTCGAGAAGCTCAGCGCCAAGGGCCAGACCGCCGAGGGCTACGTGCTCTACACCTACGCGGCGATCCAGGCTTGGGCCGACGCAGTCAACGCCGCCGGCTCGACCGACTATGACGCCGTCGTCAAGGCGCTCGATGACGGCACGTTCGACACCGTCATTGGCGAGCTTGCCTTCGACGACAAGGGCGACGTCACGCTGCCCGGCTACGTCGTCTACGAGTGGAAGGACGGCGCCTACGATTATGTCAACGTGGCCGAAGGCACCGACATGACGAAGCCCGGCGGCGACGCGCTGCAGCCTGCGGAAGGCGTGGACACGGGCGCGACGGAAACCAAGAGCAACTGATTGCTCCGGCCGGCTTCACGCCGGCTTCCCTGCGCATGAAAGAGAGCCCCGGGGCATTCGCGCCGGGGCTCTTTTCACGTCGGGACCCGATCTCGCGTGGTGCGGCCAGCGGATACCCCCGCCCTCAGATGCGCCGGTCCATTGTTGGCCCCGGTGCGATCAGCCGCGCGGTGAGATTCGCGGATGAGAGCCGAACGGGCTTTCACTCATCCCCGTGACGGAACACCGGCGGGCGCTTCTCGCGGAAGGCGGCCATGCCCTCCTTCTGGTCGCCGCCGGCGAAGAGCGCATGGAAGATCCGCCGCTCGTGCAGCAGCCCCTCGCGCAGCCCGACCTCGAAGCTGCGGTTCGTCGCTTCCTTGGCGGCAAGCGTCGCGGGCTTGGAGAAGCCGGCGATGGTCCGGGCGACATCCAGCGCCTCGTCCATCAGGCGGTCCGCCGGCACCAGCCGCGACACGAGGCCGATCCGCTCGGCTTCGGCGGCGTCGATCATCCTTCCGGTAAGGATCATGTCCATCGCCTTGTACTTGCCGACCGCGCGGGTGAGTCGCTGCGAGCCGCCCATGCCGGGAATCACCCCCAGCTTGATCTCCGGCTGGCCGAACTTCGCGGTATCGGCGGCGAGGATCACGTCGCACATCATCGCCAGCTCGCAGCCGCCGCCGAGCGCGAAGCCCGCCACCGCCGCGACCATCGGCGTGCGCACCCGCTCCAGCGCCTCCCAGTCGGACAGCCAGTCGGCGAGCATCATCGCCATCGCCGAACGGTCCTCCATCTCCTTGATGTCGGCGCCCGCCGCGAACGCCTTGTCGGACCCGGCGATCAGGATCGCCCCGACCTCCGGGTCGCGGTCCAGCGCCGCGGTGCGGCGGACGATCTCGCCCATCACCGCGGTGTTGAGCGCGTTCAGCGCCTTAGGCCGGTTGAGCGTCAGGATGGCGACGCGCCCGTCGCGGCTCTCGATCACGATGTCGTCTTCGGCCATGAATTCCTCCTCCTGCCGGTGCGTGCGGGGCCCACGCGGTCGCCGCACCACCCGTTCCTATTTCGGCTGCATCCTGATCGCCCCGTCGAGACGGATCGTCTCGCCGTTGAGCATCGCGTTCTCGACGATGTGCAGGGCGAGCGCGGCGTATTCCTCGGCCTTGCCGAGCCGCGAGGGAAACGGCACCGCCGCCGCCAGCGAGGCCTGCACCTCCTCCGGCATGCCGGCCATCATCGGCGTCTCGAAGATGCCCGGCGCGATGGTCATCACCCTGATGCCCGACTTGGCGAGATCGCGCGCCATCGGCAGCGTCATGCCGGCGACCGCCGCCTTGGAGGCGGCATAGGCGATCTGGCCGATCTGGCCGTCGAACGCCGCGACCGATGCCGTGCTGACGATGACGCCGCGCTCGCCGTCGGCGTCGATCGGCCCGGCCTCCGACATCGCCAGCGCCACCTGCGAGGACAGGTTGAACGTCCCGATCAGGTTCACCGCGATGACCTTCTGGAACAGCGCCGGATCGTGCGCCTCGCCGCGCGACACGGTCTTGGCGCCGACCGCGATGCCGGCGCAGTTCACCAGGATGCGCGGCACGCCATGCGCCGCGACCGCGGCCGCGACGGCATCCGCCACCGATGCCGGATCGGCGACGTCGCAGCGCAGGAACACCCCGCCGATCTCCTCGGCGACCTCGCGGCCCGCCGCCTCGTCGCGATCGAGCACCGCCACCGGCGCGCCGCGTGCCGCCAGCGCCCGTGCCGTCGCCCTCCCGAGGCCGGAGCCCGCTCCCGACACGATGGCCGGTGTCGTCTCGTCAATCCGCAATGTCCCCTCCTGCCCTGTCGCCGCCGGCTCGGCTCGAGCCGGCTCCGCTCTTGGTCGAGACCTAGCACGTCCGGAGGAACACGGCAGGGGCGCCGCAAAGGCTTTCCTCTCGCCGCGCGCGGCCCTATCAAGCATCGGTCGAAACCCAGCCGAGAGTCCTCCATGTCCCGCATCGTCTACGTCAACGGCGCCTATGTCCCGGAAGCGGAAGCCAGGATCTCGGTCTTCGACCGCGGCTTCCTGTTCGCCGACGCGGTCTACGAGGTGACGACGGTGCTGGGCGGCAAGCTCGTCGACTTTCGCGCCCACATGGCGCGCCTCGACCGGTCGCTGTCGGAACTCGGCCTGCCGGCGCCGGCGAGCCACGACGAATTGCTGGCGATCCATCGCGAGCTCGCCGCCCGCAACGGCGTCGACGAGGGCCTGATCTACATGCAGGTGACGCGCGGCGCCGCCGACCGCGACTTCCTGTTTCCGCCGCAGGACACGCCGCCCTCGCTGGTGCTGTTCACCCAGACCATGGCGCTGCGGGACAAGCCGGCCGCCCGTAACGGCATCCGCGTCGCCTCGGTGCCGGACCTTCGCTGGGGCCGCCGCGACATCAAGACGGTGCAGCTGCTCTATCCGTCGATGGCCAAGACGCAGGCCGTGCGCCAGGGAGCCGACGACGCCTGGCTGGTCGAGGACGGCATCGTCACCGAAGGCACGTCCAACAACGCCCATATCATCACGGCCGAGGGCACGCTGGTGACCCGCGACCTGTCGCACTCGATCCTGCACGGCATCACCCGGGCCGCGGTCCTGCGGCTTGCCGCCGACATCGGGCTGCGGATCGAGGAGCGCTCGTTCACGCTGGAGGAGGCCAAGGCCGCGAAGGAGGCGTTCATCACCTCCGCCTCCGCCTTCGTCCTCCCGGTAGTGTCGATCGACGGCGCGGCGATCGGCGACGGCCGGCCGGGGCCCATCGCCGGGCGGCTGCGCGACATCTACATCGAGGAGGCCGATCGCACCGCGATCTGACGCGGAGGCTGACTGCGGCTTTCGTTTGTTGCGTTTTGGTTTCGCTTCTTCCATGCTTCCGGACGAATGCGGGGATTCCGATGCTTTCCGATCGCCAGCAGCAGATACTCGAGCTCGCCAAGCGGGCCGGGCGGGTCGCCGTCGATGACCTCGCCGGCCGCTACGCCGTCTCGGTGCAGACGATCCGCAAGGATCTCAACGAGCTCTGCGACCAGCGCCTGCTGGCCCGGATCCATGGCGGCGCGGTGCTCTCCTCCGGGGTGGAGAATGTCGGCTACGACGCCAGGCGGATGATCGCCGCCGACGAGAAGGCGGCGATCGGCAGGGCCGTCGCCGACCTCATTCCGGATCGCGCGTCGCTGTTCGTCAATATCGGCACCACCACGGAGGCCGTGGCGCATGCCCTGCTGCGGCACGGCGGGCTGATGGTCATCACCAACAACATCAACGTCGTGACGGCCATGCGGCCCTACCCGGAGATCGAGCTGGTCATCGCCGGCGGCGTCGTGCGCCGGTCCGACGGCGGCATCGTCGGCGAGGCGGCCGTCGACTTCATCCGGCAGTTCAAGGTGGACTTCGCGGTAATTGGCGTTTCGGCGATCGATCCCGACGGTTCGCTGCTCGACTTCGACTACCGCGAGGTGCGGGTCGCGCAGGCCATCATCTCCAATGCCCGGCACGTCATCCTCGCCGCCGATTCCTCGAAATTCGAACGCAGCGCACCCGTCCGAATCGGCCATCTGAACCAGGTGCACACCTTCGTCACCGATGCGGCGCCGGCCGCCATCCGGCAGATCTGCCGGGATGCGGACGTGCGGCTGATCGAAACCGAAGCCGCCGAGGCCGAGACCGCCGCCACGGCGCCGGCGGGCGTCGCGTGAATTTCGTTTGACCTTCGGTTTGGTTTCGTCATAAGCTTCGTTAAGTTCGCAATCGCAGGAGTATGCTGCATTGCGAAGCCTGGGGAGGCTCTTCTGGATTTCGACGTCTTCATCATCGGTGGCGGCATCAACGGCTGCGGCGTCGCCCGCGACGCCGCGGGGCGCGGCTATCGCGTCGGGCTCGCCGAGATGAACGACCTCGCTTCCGGCACCTCCTCCTGGTCGACCAAGCTGGTGCATGGCGGCCTGCGCTATCTCGAGCACTACGAATTCTCGCTGGTGCGCCATGCGCTGATGGAGCGCGAGGTGCTCTGGTCGATCGCCCCGCACATCATCCGGCCGCTGCGCTTCGTGCTGCCGCACCATGCCGGCCTGCGCCCCGCCTGGCTGCTGCGGACCGGCCTGTTCCTCTACGACCATATCGGCGGCCGCAAGACGCTCCGCGCCACCACCACGGTGGATCTCGGCGGCCCGCTCGGCGCGCCGCTGAAGGACGACTATCGCCGGGGCTTCGAGTATTCCGACGCCCGCGTCGACGACGCCCGCCTCGTCGTCCTCAACGCCCGCGACGCGGCGATCCGCGGCGCCACGATCATGGTCCGTACCCGCGTCACCGAGGCGCGGCGCGTCGACGGCGCCTGGCAGATCACGCTGCGCGATACCGAGAGTGGCCACAGCCGCACTGTCACCGCGCGCTTCCTCGTCAACGTCGCCGGCCCCTGGGTCGACGAGATCATCCGCGGCCCGATGGGACGCAACGAGGCGCGCCACGTCCGCCTCGTCCAGGGCTCCCACATCGTGACCCGCAAGCTCTACGATCACGACCGCGCCTACATCTTCCAGAACGAGGACGGCCGGATCATCTTCGCGATCCCCTACGAGGAGGACTTCACCCTCGTCGGCACCACCGACCGCGACTACGAGGGCGACCCCGGCAAGGTGGCGATCACCGAGGAGGAGACGCGCTATCTCCTCGGCGCGGCAAGCGAGTATTTCAAGCGGCCGGTGACGGCCGAGGACATCGTCTGGACCTATTCCGGCGTGCGCCCGCTCTACGACGACGGCGCCTCCAAGGCCCAGGAAGCGACGCGCGACTACGTGCTCAAGGTCGAGGGCGGCCGCGACGAGGCCCGGGTGCTCAACTGCTTCGGCGGCAAGATCACCACCTACCGCGTGCTGTCCGAGGAAGTTCTGGCGAAGATCGAGGATGCGCTCGGCGCCCGCGGCAAGCGCTGGACGGGGACGGCACCCTTGCCGGGCGGCGATTTCGCGGTCGATGGGCTGGCCGCCCTGGAAGACCAGTTGCGGCAGGCCGTGCCGGTGCTCGACGAGCGCACCGTCCGCCGGCTGGTGCGCTCCTACGGCACCGACGCGCTGGCCGTCGCCGGCCATGGCGCGCCGGGCCGCGATCTCGGTCACGGGCTGTTCGAATCCGAGGTCGACTGGCTCACCCGCAACGAGTGGGCGCGCACGGCGGAAGACATTCTGTGGCGCCGGACCAAGCTGGGCCTGCGCTTCGGCGAGGCCGAACGGCAGCGCCTGGCAGAGCACTTGGACGCACTAGAGGTACAACGCAGGATCGCGGTAGCCTGAGCACCGCGCGGGAGCCGTCTGGGAGGACAGTTTGCTCGAATTGCAGAACGTCAGCCGCACCGTCGGCGGAGAGAAGCACATCATCGACGTCTCGCTCGAACTGGAGCGCGGCTCGCTGAACGTGCTGCTCGGGCCGACGCTGGCCGGCAAGACCAGCCTGATGCGGCTGATGGCCGGGCTCGACGCGCCGACCAGCGGACGCATCGTCATGGACGGCAAGGACGTCACCGGCGTGCCGGTGCGCCGGCGCAACGTCGCCATGGTCTACCAGCAGTTCATCAACTACCCGTCGCTGACCGTCTACGAGAACATCGCCTCGCCGCTGCGCATCCAGCGCCGCCCGGCCGCCGAGATCGACGCGGCGGTACGCAAGGCCGCCGACCTGATGAAGCTCGGCCCGTTCCTCGACCGCACGCCGCTCAACCTGTCGGGCGGCCAGCAGCAGCGCACGGCCCTGGCGCGGGCGCTGGTGAAGAATGCCGAGCTGGTGCTGCTCGACGAGCCGCTGGCCAATCTCGACTACAAGCTGCGCGAGGAACTGCGCGAGGAACTGCCGCGGCTGTTCGCCGAGACCGGCGCGGTGTTCGTCTATGCGACCACCGAGCCGCACGAGGCGCTGCTGCTCGGCGGCCGCACCGCGACGATGTCGAAGGGGCGGATCACCCAGTTCGGCGACACCGCCGAGGTCTATCACCAGCCGCGCGACCTGCTGACCGCCCGCACCTTCTCCGATCCGCCGCTGAACGTCGTGGCGCTGACCAAGCATGCCGAACGCTTCACCTCCCGGAGCGGCGTCGCCTTCGCGGCCGCGCCGGTGCATGCCGGGCTTCCCGACGGCCCGTACACCGCCGGCATCCGCCCGCACCGGCTGACGCTCGGCGGTACCGACGACAGCGGCTTCGACGCGACGGTGGTGCTGACCGAGGTCACCGGCTCGCAGACCTTCATCCATGCCGATCTCGGCGGCGAGCGGATCATCGCGCTGGTGCATGGGGTGCGCCGCCTCGATGCAGGCCAGACGGTGCGGCTTTCCTTCGACCCGGCCCGCGTCCTGGTGTTCGACCCGGACGGCGCTGCCGTCGCCACGCCCGCGCGTCTGGCGGCCTGAGGAGAGACGATGGCCCGTATCCGCCTCGACCATATCCGCCACGCCTATTCCCCGGCGCTCGCCAGGGCCGGCACCTACGCGCTGCGCGAGGTCGACCACGCCTTCGAGGACGGTGGCGCCTATGCGCTGCTCGGCCCTTCCGGCTGCGGCAAGACCACGCTGCTCAACATCATCTCGGGCCTCCTGACGCCGTCGGAGGGCAAGGTCCGCTTCGACGACCGCGACGTGACGATGCTGACGCCGGAAGCCCGCAACATCGCGCAGGTCTTCCAGTTCCCGGTGATCTACGACACGATGACGGTGCGCGAGAACCTCGCCTTCCCGCTGAAGAACCGCAAGATCGCCAAGGCCGAGATCAAGACCCGCGTCGACGACATGATCCGCCGCATCGGGCTGGAGGCGAAGGCCGACCGCAAGGCGCGGGGGCTGACCGCCGACGAGAAGCAGAAGATCTCGCTCGGCCGCGGCCTGGTGCGCTCCGACGTCAACGCCATCCTGTTCGACGAGCCGCTGACCGTCATCGACCCGCACATGAAGTGGCAGCTGCGCTCGGAGCTGAAGCAGCTGCACCACGAATTCGCGATGACGATGATCTACGTCACCCACGACCAGACCGAGGCGCTGACCTTCGCCGACAAGGTGGTGGTGATGTACGACGGCGAGGTCGTGCAGATCGGGACGCCCGAAGAGCTGTTCGAGCGGCCGCGGCATACGTTCGTCGGCTATTTCATCGGCTCCCCCGGCATGAACGTCCTGCCCTGCCGGCTGGAGGCCGGCGAGGCGGTGATCGCCGCCGAGCGGGTCGCCCTGACCGGCCTCGCCGCGGTCGGCGCGGGCCAGAAGACCGAACTCGGCATCCGCCCCGAATTCGTCTCGATCGTCCGGCGCGGCGAGGCCGGCGGCCTGCCGGTGCAGGTCACCAAGGTCGAGGATGTCGGCTCCGAGCGGATCGTGCGGGCGACGCTGTCCGGCAACCCGATCAGCGCGATCGTGCCGGAAGGCGCCGCCATTCCCGCCGACGCGGCGGTCCGTTTCGCCCCGCACGCACTCAATGTCTACGCCGATTCCTGGCTGGTGGAGAGGGCCTGAGACATGGACAAGACCTGGAACAACAAAGCCTGGTTCATGGTCGTGCCGGTGCTGCTGCTGGTGGCCTTCTCGGCGGTGATCCCGCTGATGACGGTGGTCAACTACTCGGTGCAGGACACGTTCGGGAACAACCAGTTCTTCTGGGCCGGCACCAGCTGGTTCCAGGACATCCTGACCTCGGCCCGCTTCCACGACGCGCTGCAGCGCAACCTCATCTTCTCCGCGATCATCCTCGCCATCGAGGTGCCGCTCGGCATCCTTGTCGCCCTGTCGATGCCGAAGAAGGGCATCTTCGTGCCGGTGTGCCTCGTCCTGATGGCGCTGCCGCTGCTGATCCCGTGGAACGTCGTCGGCACGATCTGGCAGGTGTTCGGCCGCACCGACATCGGGCTGCTCGGCTACACGCTGACGGCGATGGGCTTCGACTACAACTACGTGCAGGACCCGTTCGATGCCTGGGTGACCGTCATCCTGATGGATGTCTGGCACTGGACCAGCCTCGTCGTGCTGCTCTGCTATGCCGGTCTCGTCTCGATCCCGGACGCCTACTACCAGGCGGCGAAGATCGACGGCGCGTCGCGCTGGGCGGTGTTCCGCTACATCCAGCTGCCGAAGATGGGCCGCGTGCTGCTGATCGCCGTGCTGCTGCGCTTCATGGACAGCTTCATGATCTACACCGAACCCTTCGTGGTCACCGGCGGCGGCCCCGGCAATTCGACGACCTTCCTGTCGATCGACCTGGTGAAGCTCGCGATCGGCCAGTTCAACCTCGGCGAGGCGGCGGCGATGTCGCTGGTCTACTTCCTGATCATCCTGGCGCTGTCCTGGGTCTTCTACACCGTGATGACCAATGCCGGCGCCGACCAGCCGACCAAGGGAGCGCCGGAATGAGCGACCAGGCGACGACCCACCGCAGCCTGCCTGCCGCGGCCCATTCGGAAACCGCCATTGCCGCCCGCGCGCGGGTCCGCACCGGGCACTTCCGCTGGAAGGCGCTGATCCCGGCGATCTACATCCTCTTCCTGCTGCTGCCGATCTACTGGCTGGTCAACATGAGCTTCAAGACCAACCAGGAGATCCTCAGCGGCCTGACGCTGCTGCCGCAGAACCCCACCCTGCGCAACTACGCGGTGATCTTCACCGACCCGTCCTGGTACAACGGCTACATCAACTCGATCATCTACGTGGTGATGAACACGGTGATCTCGGTGTCGGTGGCGCTGCCGGCGGCCTACGCCTTCTCGCGCTACCGCTTCCTCGGCGACAAGCATCTGTTCTTCTGGCTGCTGACCAACCGGATGGCGCCGCCGGCGGTGTTCGCGCTGCCGTTCTTTCAGCTCTATTCCGCCTTCGGGCTGATCGACACGCATATCGCCGTGGCGCTCGCCCACTGCCTGTTCAACGTGCCGCTGGCGGTGTGGATTCTCGAAGGCTTCATGTCGGGCGTGCCGAAGGAGATCGACGAGACCGCCTATATCGACGGCTATTCGTTCCCGCGCTTCTTCTTCAAGATCTTCACGCCGCTGATCGCCAGCGGCATCGGGGTCGCGGCGTTCTTCTGCTTCATGTTCTCCTGGGTCGAGCTCCTGATCGCCCGGACCCTGACGGTGACCGACGCCAAGCCGATCTCGGCGATCATGACCCGCACGGTCTCCGCCTCCGGCATGGACTGGGGCGTCCTCGCCGCGGCCGGGGCGCTGACCATCATCCCGGGCGCGATCGTCATCTGGTTCGTGCGCAACTACATCGCCAAGGGCTTCGCCCTGGGGAGGGTGTGATGGACTTCTCATGGATGGCCTGGACATGGCCGACCGCGATCTTCTTCCTGGTGATCTTCGCGATGATCGCCGCCATGGGCGTCTGGGAATATGTGGTGCCGGGTGGCTCCCCGCGCGTCGGCATATTGCGCTTCGAGACCACCCGCGGCGACCGGCTGTTCGTGTCGCTGCTGGGGTCCGCCTTCATCTGCCTCGGCTGGCTGTGGTCCACCGACCTCTCGCTCTGGTACGCCCTCGCGGTGTGTGCCGGGTTCTTTCTTCTCGTGTTCCGTCTCGTCTGACGAGACGGCTGCAGCCCCTGCCGCGTCTCGACCGGTCGACGCGGATCAGCCAACCAACCGACCGGCTCCATCTGGGAGGATTGACAATATGAAGCACATACTCATGAGTACGACGGCGGCTCTCGCCATCACGCTCGCCGCCGGCCCGGCCTTCGCCGACATGGAGGCGGCGAAGAAGTTCCTCGACGCCGAGATCGGCGACATGTCCTCGCTGTCTCGCGAAGAGCAGGAAAAGGAGATGCAGTGGTTCATCGACGCCGCCGAGCCCTTCCAGGGCATGGACATCAAGGTCGTGTCGGAAACCATCACCACCCATGAATACGAGTCCAAGGTGCTGGCCCCGGCCTTCACCGCGATCACCGGCATCAAGGTCACCCACGACCTGATCGGCGAGGGCGACGTCGTCGAGAAGCTGCAGACGCAGATGCAGTCCGGCGAGAACATCTACGACGCCTATGTCAACGATTCCGACCTGATCGGCACCCACTGGCGCTACCAGCAGGCGCGCAGCCTCACCGACTGGATGGAGAACGAGGGCAAGGACGTCACCAATCCCGGCCTCGACCTCGACGACTTCATCGGCACGTCCTTCACCACCGCGCCGGACGGCAAGCTCTACCAGCTGCCCGACCAGCAGTTCGCCAACCTCTACTGGTTCCGCTACGACTGGTTCAACGACGAGAAGAACAAGGCCGACTTCAAGGCCAAGTACGGCTACGATCTGGGCGTGCCGGTCAACTGGTCGGCCTACGAGGACATCGCCGAGTTCTTCACCGGCCGCGACATGGGCGAAGGCCCGGTCTACGGCCACATGGACTACGGCAAGAAGGATCCCTCGCTCGGCTGGCGCTTCACCGACGCCTGGCTGTCGATGGCCGGCAACGGCGACAAGGGCATCCCGAACGGCGTGCCGGTCGACGAATGGGGCATCCGGGTCGACGAGAACTCGCGTCCGGTCGGTTCCTGCGTCGCCCGCGGCGGCGATACCAACGGCCCGGCCGCGGTCTATTCGATCACCAAGTATCTCGACTGGCTGAAGGCCTACGCGCCGCCGGAGGCCCAGGGCATGACCTTCTCCGAGGCCGGCCCGGTGCCGGCGCAGGGCAAGATCGCGCAGCAGATCTTCTGGTACACCGCCTTCACCGCCGACGCGGTCAAGGAAGGTCTGCCGGTGGTCAACGAGGACGGCACGCCGAAATGGCGCATGGCCCCCTCCCCGCATGGCGTCTACTGGAAGGACGGCATGAAGCTCGGCTACCAGGACGTCGGCTCTTGGACGCTGATGAAGTCGACCCCGGACGACCGCGCCAAGGCGGCCTGGCTCTACGCCCAGTTCGTCACGTCGAAGACCGTGGACGTCAAGAAGAGCCATGTCGGCCTGACGCTGATCCGCGAAAGCTCGATCCGTCACCCGAGCTTCACCGAGCGGGCTCCCGAGCTCGGCGGGCTGATCGAGTTCTACCGCTCGCCGGCCCGGGTGCAGTGGTCGCCGACCGGCACCAACGTGCCGGACTATCCGAAGCTCGCCCAGCTCTGGTGGCAGGCGATCGGCGACGCGGCCTCCGGCGCCAAGACGCCGCAGGAAGCCATGGACACGCTCTGCGCCGAGCAGGAGAGCATCATGGAGCGGCTCGAGCGGGCCGGCATCCAGGGCGACATCGGCCCGAAGCTCAACGAAGAGCATGACATGGAATACTGGGTCGAGCAGGCCAAGGCGAATGGCACGCTGGCGCCCCAGCCGGCGGTCGAGAACGAGAAGGAACAGCCGATCACCGTCAATTACGACGAGCTGGTGAAGAGCTGGGCCGACGCCACCGCGACCGCGCCGACCGAGGGCGACACGACCTCGGCGACGCCGGCGGCCGCGCCCGCCCAGTAAGCGGCGGACGCCACGAGAGAAGAGAGAAGGCCGGGACGTTCCCGGCCTTCTCGTATCGGCGCGCCAACGCGCGCCTTCCCCTGCTCCTGCGCCCTTTCGAGGCTGCACTTCCGGGACAGGGTCACCCGTATTCTCAGGAGCTGCCATGTCCGGCTACGTCCTCGCCATCGACCAGGGCACGACCTCCTCCCGCGCCATCGTCTTCGACGACGGGTTCCGGGTCGTCGGGATGGGCCAGGAGGAGTTCCCGCAGCATTTCCCGCGCTCCGGCTGGGTCGAGCACGATCCGGAGGACATCTGGTCCTCGGTGGTGGCCACGGTCCGCTCGGCGCTCGCCGACGCCTCGCTGTCGGCCGCCGACATCGCCGCGCTCGGCATCACCAACCAGCGCGAGACGACGCTGATCTGGGACCGCGACACCGGCCGGCCGATCCACAACGCCATCGTCTGGCAGGACCGGCGCACCGCCGAGATCTGCCAGCGCCTCGTTGCCGACGGCTGCGAGCCGGCGGTGACGGCCAAGACCGGCCTGATCGTCGACCCGTATTTCTCCGGCACCAAGATCGGGTGGCTGCTCGACAATGTCGACGGCGCCCGGGCGAAGGCGGAGGCGGGCAGGCTCGCCTTCGGTACGGTCGACACGTTCCTGCTCTGGCGCCTCACCGGCGGCCGCGTCCACGCCACCGATGCTACCAATGCCGCGCGCACCCTGCTCTTCGACATCGAGGCCAACGACTGGGACGACGACCTGCTGAGCATGCTGCGCGTTCCCCGCGCGCTGCTGCCGAGCGTCGAGGACTGCGACGCCGAATTCGGTACGACCGACGCCGCATTGTTCGGCGCGGCGATCCCGATCCGCGGCATGGCCGGCGACCAGCATGCCGCGACGCTCGGCCAGGCGTGCTTCGCCCCCGGCATGGTCAAGTCCACCTACGGCACCGGCTGTTTCGCCGTGCTCAACACCGGCACCGACCGGATCACCTCGCAGAACCGCCTGCTGACGACGGTCGCCTATCGCCTCGCCGGCAAGACCGCCTTCGCGCTGGAGGGCTCGATCTTCGTCGCTGGCGCGGCGGTGCAGTGGCTGCGCGACGGGCTGCGGCTCGTCGACCGCGCCGAGCAGAGCGGCCCGATGGCGGCGCGGGCCGACGACACACAGGATGTCTACATGGTGCCGGCCTTCACCGGCCTCGGGGCACCCTGGTGGGACGCCGAGGCGCGCGGCGCGATCTATGGCCTCACCCGCAAGACCGGGCCGGACGAACTGGCGCGCGCCGCGCTCGAGGCCGTGTGCTTCCAGACCGCCGACCTTCTCACCGCCATGCGCCGGGACTGGCCTGGCGCCTCCGACACGATCCTGAGGGTCGATGGCGGCATGGTGGCGTCTGACTGGACGATGCAGCGCCTCGCCGACATTCTCGACGCTCCGGTCGACCGGCCGGTGGTGCTGGAGACGACCGCCTTGGGCGCCGCCTGGGTGGCCGGCCAGAAGGCCGGCGTCTGGCCCGACATGGCCGGGTTCTCCCGGCGCTGGCAGCTCGAGCGCCGCTTCGCGCCGCAGATGGACGCGGTGACGCGGGGCCGCAAGCTCACCGGCTGGGCCGACGCGGTGCGGCGGACGCTGACGGCCTGAGGCCATCTGCTGCGACGAGACGTTGGCCGACCGCAGTGACCCCTGTCCCCGCCACCTCTCTCGACACCGGCATATCCGCGTCCTATCTTGGGGATATCCCTCCGGAGGCCACCATGCCGCTTTACGTCAAGGATCGCGAGGTCGGCGAACTCGCCGAGCGCCTCGCCAGACTCAAGAAGACCAGCAAGACCGAGGCGGTACGCCAGGCGCTTCGGGAGGAGTTGAAGCGGAACGCGGCGACGGAGTCGAAACCGCCAGAGCTCGATGTGCAGACACGGGCCTACGTCGAAAACGCGCTGGAAGTCGCCCGCGCGATCCGCGAGAGATATCCCGCTGGTGGGAAGGGCCTGCCAGTGACCAAGGAGTGGATCGACAGCCTCTACGAGGACGACTGATGTTCGTCGATGCCTCTGCCCTCTGCGCGTTGGTGCTCGAGGAGGAGGACGCCGAGGCGATCCTCATCCGGATGAAGTCGGCGGATCGACTGCTCGTCTCACCGACGGTGATATGGGAAACGGTCGTCTCCTGCTCGCGCCGCATCGACTGGCAGTTGGAGAGTGCCCAGGCGGCTGTTCAGGCCTATCTGGCGGAGATGCACATCACCATCGTCCCCGTTCCACCGGAGGCCGCCGCTCTCGCGGTCGAGGCCTACGCCCGATTCGGCAAGGGACGGCACAGAGCCGGCCTGAATTTCGGCGACTGCTTCGCCTATGCCTGCGCCCGGCATTTCGGCGTCACGCTGCTCTTCAAGGGCGACGACTTCGCGCAGACCGACATCGAGGCCGCCTGAGCCCGGCGCCGCAGCACCCGGGGGCCGGAGTGCCGTGGACGGCAGGGCGCCTTGCGCGCATCCGGCGTTGACCTTTGCCGCCCGATCCGCTTGACGTGCCGCATCGCGGGCCGCGCAGCATCGGACGCCTCCCGCCCTGCAAGAGACTCGCCATGACCACCAGAGACATCGTCTTCATTGCCCTGTTCGCCGCCCTGATGGCGGTGCTCGGTGCCTTTCCGCCGCTGATGATCCCGGCGCTCGGCATTCCGATCACCGCGCAGTCGATGGGGCCGATGCTGATGGGCGGCATTCTCGGCGCGAAGCGCGGCGTCCTGGCGATGCTGCTGTTCCTGGCGCTGGTCGCCATCGGCCTGCCGCTGCTTTCGGGCGGACGCGGCGGTCTGGCGCCCTTCGTCGGCCCCTGGTCGGGCTTCATCTATGGCTGGGTCGCCGCGAGCCTCGTCATCGGCTGGCTGACCGAGCGCTTCTGGACCCGCCTCTCCTTCCCCGCCGCCTTCGCCATCGCCGTCCTCGGCGGCATCGGTGTGATCTATGCGGTCGGCGTGCCGTGGTATTCGGCGATGTCCGGCATGGGCCTGCGCGAAGCCTTCATCGGCTCGGCCGTCGCCTTCGTCCCCGGCGACCTGATCAAGGCCGGCGTCGCCGCGGCGGTGATCGTCGCGGTGCGCCGCGCCTACCCGCTGATCGCGCCCCGCCGCGTCTCGGCCTGACGCGCTTGCGTCCGGCCCTGCTGTGATCGTCCTTCGCGGCGCCTCGGTCGAGCGGGCCGGGCGGCCGGTACTCTCCGGGCTCGACCTGACGCTGGCCGAGCGCCGCATCGGCGTCATCGGCGCCAACGGCTCCGGCAAGAGCACCTTCGCCCGGCTGCTCAACGGGCTCCTCCCGCCAACGACCGGCGCGGTCGACGTCGACGGCCTCGACACCAGGGCCAGCGGCAAGGAGGTGCGCCGCCGCGTCGGCTTCGTCTTCCAGAATCCCGACAACCAGATCGTCTATCCCACCGTCGGCGAGGACCTCGCCTTCGGACTCAAGGGCCGCGGCCTCGACAAGGCCACCATCGCCAGCCGGGTGCAGGCCGCGCTGGCGCGCTTCGGCCTTGCCGGCTTCGAGGACCGGCTGGCGCACGAACTCTCCGGCGGCGAGCGCCAGATGGTGGCGCTGGCGGGGGTCATGGTGACCGAGCCGGCCTGGCTGGTGATGGACGAGCCGACGACGCTGCTCGACCTGCGCAACACAAGGCGGGTGATGGACGCCGTCGCCGCCCTCGACCAGAACGTCGTCTTCGTCACCCACGATCTCGACCTGCTTACCGATTTCGACCGCGTGCTGGTGTTCGAGGCGGGCCGGATCGCCTGCGATGCCGCTCCGCGCGAGGCGATCGCCGCGTACCGGGCGATCGCCGGATGATCGGCGGGCTCTACCGGCCAGGCGCGAGCCCGGTGCACCGCGCCTCGGCCGGCAGCAAGCTGGCGCTGCTGCTCGGCCTCGGCACGCTGCTTTTCGCGGTCGACGCCGTCGCGCTCGCCGCTGCCGCCTTGCTCGTCACCCTTGCCGGCTTCGCGCTGGCCCGCATCCCGGCCCGGCACGCCTTTGCCCAGATCCGCCCGGCGCTGTGGATCCTCGCCATCCTCTTCGCCGTGCAGCTCTGGCTGGTGGGCCTCGAGCCGGCCCTGCTCCTCGTCCTGCGCTTCGCGGCGCTGATCCTCGCCGCGGCGCTGGTCACGCTGACCACCCGCACCGCCGATCTCGTCGCCGTCATCGAGTGGGCCCTCGGGCCGCTGCGGCCCCTGGGGGTCGACGTCGCCAAGGTGAGCCTCGCGCTGTCGCTGGCCATCCGCTTCATCCCGGCCGTCGCCGCGATCCTCGACGAGGTGCGCGAGGCCCAGCGCGCCCGCGGCCAGGACCGCAGCATCTTCCCGCTGGCGGTCCCGGTGATAGTGCGGCTGCTGAAGATGGCCGACGAGATCGCCGAGGCGATCGACGCCCGTTCCTGAACCGGGAATAATTCCCTATGTCCTGCCGAGCACCGTCAAATGCGTGACGGCGCGGCCGGCCCTGCGCTAGAAGGCGGATGGGCACGCCAAGACGGTTACCGGAGGATCGCTCATGCGATGGCTTCACCCGACGCTCGCTGCGTCACTGGTTCTCGTGGTCTCGGCTCTCTCCGCGGCGGCGCAGCAGCCGGCGGGGCCCGAGACCCTGCGGGTCGGCGTCCTGCAATACGGCACGGTGAACTGGGAGCTCGACGCGATGACCCGCAACGGCATCGACACGCGGCACGGCGTCGACGTCGAGCTGGTGCCGTTCGCCGGCGAGGACGCCTCCAACGTGGCGCTGCAGGCCGGCGCGGTCGACATGATCGTCTCGGACTGGCTGTGGGTGTCGCGCCAGCGCGCCGCCGGGGCGGACTACACCTTCGCGCCCTACTCCACGTCCGTCGGCTCGGTCATGGTGCCGGGCGACAGCGACATGCAGGATCTCCAGGATCTGCGCGGCAAGACGCTGGGCGTCGCCGGCGGGCCGCTCGACAAGAACTGGCTGCTGATCCAGGCGCTGGCGAAACGCGACGGCCTCGATCTCGCGGCGGAGAACGAGATCGTCTACGGCGCCCCGCCGCTGCTCACGGCTAAAGCGGAATCCGGCGAGCTCGATGCCGTGCTCAACTACTGGCACTACGCCGCCCGCCTCGAGGCGCAGGGCTTTCGCACGCTGGTCTCCGGAACCGAAGCCGCGATGGCGATGGGCACCGCCGGCCCGGTCGCGGCGATCGGCTGGGTGTTCCGTGACAGTTTCGCGGACGAGCACCCGAAGGCGATAGAAGCCTTTCTCGCTGCCGACGCCGAAACCAAGGCGCTCCTGCGCGATTCCGACGAGGAATGGGTGAAGCTGGCGCCGCTGGTGAAGGCCGAGGACGAGAAGACCCTGGCGACGCTGCGCGACCGCTATCGCGAGGGCATTCCGACGCGCAGCGCCGAGGAGGAGGTCGCCGACGCCCGGGCGCTCTACCGGCTGCTGGCCGAGATCGGCGGCGAACGGCTGGTCGGGCCGTCGCCGGAGCTGGCCGAGGGGACCTATTTCGCCGGTCGCAAGAATGGCACTTGAGGCATCCGCGGCCACGCGGGGCCGCGGCGAGAACCGGGCGCTGCCCAGCCTGATCGTGATCCTCTCGCTGGCGGTGCTGCTCGCCGTGTGGTGGGTGGCCGCGTCGATCGCCGACAGCCGCGTACTGCCGACGCCGGCCGCCGTCGCGCAGGCGTTCTGGCGCGACGCGCGCACCGGCGAGTTGTTCTTCCATCTCGGCATGACGCTGTTCCGCGTCGCCGCCTCGTTCCTCATCGCCATGGTCTTCGGCGCGATCATCGGCGTCGCGCTCGGCATGAGCCGTGAGGCCAACCGCTTCTTCGACCCGTGGCTGATCCTCTTCCTCAACGTCCCGGCGCTGGTGGTGATCGTGCTGGCCTATATCTGGTTCGGCCTCAACGAGATCGCCGCGATCGGGGCGATCGCCATCAACAAGATCCCGAACGTCGTCGTCACCATGCGCGAGGGCGCCCGGGCCCTCGACCGGCAGCTGGCCGAGATGGCGTCGGTCTACCGCTTCGGCCGGATGAAGACGCTGCGCCACGTCATCGTCCCGCAGCTGCAGCCCTATCTCGCCGCGTCCTCGCGTTCGGGCCTGTCGCTGATCTGGAAGATCGCGCTGGTGGTCGAGCTGCTCGGCCGCTCGAACGGCGTCGGCTTCCAGATTCACCTCTATTTCCAGCTCTTCGACGTCGCGGCGATCCTCGCCTATACGCTCGCCTTCGTCGCCGTCATGCTCATGATCGAGTTCCTGCTTGTCCAACCGCTTGAAGCCCGTGCGACGCGCTGGCGCCGCTGACCTGCTCGAAGTCGCGATCCGGAACAAGACGTTCCGCGGCGCGGACGGCGGGCTGCTCACGGCGATCGACGACGTGGCGTTCACCGCGCCCGCCGGCAGCTTCACGACGCTGATCGGCCCTTCCGGCTGCGGCAAGACGACGACGCTGCGCATCGTGCTCGGGCTCGACACGGATTTCGAGGGGCATGTGACGGTCCCGGGCGCGACGCCCCGCGTCGCCGCGGTGTTCCAGGAGCCGCGCCTCCTGCCCTGGCGCACCGTCGAGGCGAACGTCCGGCTCGCTCTGCCGCCCGAGCTGGAAGGCGCCGATCTGACCGAGCTGTTCACGATCCTCGGCCTCGAGGCGATGCGCTCGCGCTTTCCCGGCGAGCTGTCGCTCGGCCTCGCCCGCCGCGCCGCGCTGGCCCGCGCCTTCGCCGTCGAGCCGTCGCTGATCCTGCTCGACGAGCCCTTCGTGTCGCTCGACGAGATGACCGCCAGCCGGCTGCGCGCGCTCCTGACGACCGTCTGGTCGGCGCGGCCGACCACCGCCTTGATGGTCACCCACAACCTCCGGGAGGCGGTGGAGCTCTCCGACCGCATCGTCTTCCTGACGCCGCGCCCCGCCACGGTCCGCGGCATCCACGAGATCACGACACCCCGCCCCGCCCGTGACGCCGCCTGGCGCGAGCGCGAGCTGGCCAAACTCGACCGGCTGTTTCCGGGAGTGCTGTAGGGGCAGCTGCTCCTGCCCACGATGCTTCTGCTGCTCCTGCCCGAGGATACTTCTGCTACTCTCCGAGCGTCCCCCGCGCTTCCACTCGCGGCATCACCGGGCGCGCACAGTGCAGGCACAGCCGCTCCCTTCCTGACGGCGTCATCCTCGGGCTTGACCCGAGGACCCATGCCAAGCCGGCGAAGCCCCTAACCGGCAACGGAGAAGGCGCCCTTCCTCCGCCGGACAGGCGGTGGCACCGCAGAGGAATGGGTCCTCGGGTCAAGCCCGAGGATGACGCCGCAGAGGTGGTCTGACCAACGCGTACGGCGTGACTGGCTCGTGTATCGCATCATGGATCAGCCCCCATGTTACGCGTCCGTCCTCCCGGAATTCGCTAAACGACGTCGCACGGAACGCATCGCTCTCACCCGAGCGCCGCACGCAAAGCCTCTCCCTCCCTCACGGCGTCATCCCCGGGCTTGACCCGGGGACCCATGCCAAGCCGGCGAGGCCCCTAACCGGGAACGGAGAAGGTGCCCGTCCTCAGGCGGACAGGCGGTGGCTCCGCAGAGGAATGGGTCCTCGGGTCAAGCCCGAGGATGACGCCCCGTGGGTGGTATGATCAACTCGTACGGTGTGACTGGCTCGTGCATCGCATCATGGATCAGCCCCCACGTTGCGCATCCGTCCTCCGCGAATCGCCAAACGGCGTCGCACGGAATGCAGCGCCGCTCGCTCCCTTACGGCGTCATCCTCGGGCCCCGTCCCGAGGATCCAGGGGCTCGGCCGCTCCGGTCGCCGCCTTGCTGCAGGACATCCGCACCGCTTCGTCGGGGTCGCTTCCGCGCCGATGAAGCCGCCGATGCGAGGCGCTCACCGCGCCATCCAACGCCGCAGCCTGAATCCTCGGGACGGGGCCCGAGGATGACGGCCCTGACGGAGGGCCGGCGCTATCCTCCCAACCGCCCCATCCCCGCTTGACCTTCCCTCCCCCACGGCCGACCTTCCAGCCCATGAATGCGATTCGTTCCGTGTGCGTCTATTGCGGGTCCTCCGCCGGGCGCGATCCCGATTATGTCGAGAGCGGCCGGCGGCTCGGCCGCGACATGGCCGAGGCCGGGATGCGGCTGGTCTATGGTGGCGGCACGCGCGGCATCATGGGCGCCGTCTCGGACGGCGTGATCATGGCCGGCGGCCAGGTCACCGGCATCATCCCGCGTTTCCTTATCGACATGGAAGCGACCGAGCGCGAGCTCGGCCGGCTCGACGAGCTCGTCGTCACCGACGACATGCACGAGCGCAAGCACCTGATGTTCCAGCGCTCCGACGCCTTCGTGGCATTGCCCGGCGGGATCGGCACGCTGGAGGAGCTGGTCGAGATCATGACCTGGAGCCAGCTCGGCCGGCACGCCAAGCCGATCGTCATCGCCAATATCGGCGGCTTCTGGGATCCGCTCGCCCGGCTGTTCGACCACATGAAGGACGAGGGCTTCATCCACAGCGCCCATCAGGTGCAGCCGATCGTCATCGACGCCGTCGCCGACATCGTACCGCGCCTCGCGGCGCTGACGCTGCCCGAAGCCGACGAAGGCCGCGCCGAGATCATCGAGCGGCTCTGATTCCCGGTATTACGGTCTTTCGGTTGCGATAACCCGCCAGTGGCCTAGATGTGAGCGTGCGGCAGCCGCCGCGCTCCCCGTTTCTGCGACATCGCGACAAGGATCCGCCTTCCCATGGCCGAAAAGCGCTCGACCCCGACGATCGAAGTCCGCATCGCTACGAAGAACGACGTCGACGCCATCATCGCGCTCTCGGCCAAGGTGTTCCGCGAGGACGTCGGCTACACGCGCGGCATGATCCTCGGCCAGCTGTCGGCCTTTCCCGAAGGCCAGTTCGTCGTCGTCTACGAGGGCGACATCGTCGGCTATGCCGCGACGATGATCCTGCCGGAGGAGAAGGCGCTCGAGCAGCACAGCTGGGCCGAGGTCACCGGCGGCGGCTATGCGGCAATGCACGACCGGCGCGGCGAATGGCTCTACGGCACGGAGATCTGCGTCGATCCGGACCGGCGGCGCCTGCGGATCGGCAAGCGGCTCTATGATGCCCGGCGACGCCTCTGCCAGGATCTCGACCTCAAGGGCATCGCCTTCGGCGGCCGCATGCCCGGCTACCGCCGCAACGCCCGCCAGTACGGAACGCCCGAGGCCTATCTCGAGGCGATCCGCGCCGGCGCCGTGAAGGATCCGGTGGCCTCGTTCCATCTCGATGCCGGCTTCGAGCCGATCCGCCTCCTCGAAGCCTACTACCCGAGGGACGAGGCGTCGGGCGGCCATGCCGTCCTGATGGTCTGGCGCAATCCCTATTACGATCCCTCGCGCGCCGAACAGCCGGTCAATCGCGGCAATCCGGACGTGGTGCGCGTCGTCACCGTGCAGATGAAGGCGCGGCGCATCACCCAGCCGCAGGATTTCTACGACGCGGTGGAATATTTCGTCGATGTCGCCTCCGAATATGGCGGCGACTTCGCGGTGTTTCCGGAACTGTTCACGCTGATGCTCCTGTCCTGCGAGGCCGAGGAGCTGAAGCCGGAGGCGGCGATCGCCCGCCTCACCGAGCACACGCCCGACTTCGTCGAGCGGCTGACCGCGATGGCGATCCGCCGCAACATCAACATCATCGGTGGCAGCCACGCGACCCGCACCGAGGCCGGCGCCATCCAGAATCTCGGCTACGTCTTCCTGCGCGACGGCTCGGTGCATGTGCGCGAGAAGATCCACCCGACGCCCAACGAGCGCCAGAACTGGCAGATCAAGGGCGGCGACCGGGTCGAGACGATCGAGACCGACTGCGGGCCGATCGGCGTGATGATCTGCTACGATTCGGAGTTCCCGGAAGTCGCACGGCGCCTGACCGACCAGGGCGCGCGCATCCTGTTCGTGCCGTTCAACACCGACACCCGCCACGGCTATCTGCGGGTGCGCTACTGCTGCCAGGCGCGGGCGATCGAGAACCAGTGCTACGTCGTCACCTCGGGCATGACCGGCAACCTCGGCAATGTCGACAATCTCGACATCGAGTACGCCCAGTCGGCGATCTTCACGCCCTGCGACTTCCCCTTCGCCCGCGATGGCATTGCCGCGGAAGCGTCGGAGAACATCGAGATGGTGACCGTCGCCGACCTCAACCTGGCGACGCTCAACTGGGCTCGCTACGAGGGCTCGGTCCGCAACCTGCGCGACCGCCGGCTGGACCTCTACCGCACCCGCTGGTCCGACGGCGGCTGAGCCGCCCCGGCCAGCACCAGCGGCGCCTCGGCCGGCAGTACCGCTCCGGTCCCCTGCCGCTCGCGCCGCTCCGCCCGCGTCGAGCGGAACAGCGCCACCGTGTAGAGGATCAGCGCCGCCCAGATGAAGGCGAAGGCAACCAGCTGCCAGGCGCTGAACGGCTCGCCGAAGATGAACACGGCGGTGAGGAACAAGAGCGTCGGCACGGCATATTGCAGGATGCCGATGGTGGAATAATGCAAGAGCCGCGCCCCCGCGGCATAGAGGATCAGCGGCACCGCCGTCAGCGGCCCGGCCCCGATCAGCATCGCGGTTTCCCAGCCATTGCCGAGGAAGTGGCTCTCGCCTGGCATGAAGGCGATCAGCAGCACCGACGGCAGCGACAGGATCGCCACCTCCAGGAAGAAGCCTTCCGAGGCGCCGACCGGCACCATCTTGCGCAGCAGCCCGTAGGTGCCGAAGGAGAAGGCGAGGATCAGCGAGATCCACGGCAGGCCGCCGGCCTTGACGGTCAGGATCGCAACGCCGATCGCCGCGAGGCCGATCGCCACCGACTGGATGCGGTTGGGCCGCTCGCCCAGCACCAGTGCGCCGAGGACCACGTTGACCAGCGGGTTGATGTAGTAGCCGAGCGCCGCCTCGACCGCATGGCCGGAGACGATGGCGTAGACATAGGTGCCCCAGTTCACCGAGATCAGGACCGCCGTCAGCGTCGCCAGCGCCAGCGTCCGCAGGTGGGTGAAGTGCCGCCACACGCCGCCCAGCAGGCCCTGCCACCAGAGGATCAGCATGGCGAAGGGGATCGCCCAGATGATGCGGTGCCCGACGATCTCCAGCGGCGACACGTCCGCCAGGAGCTTCATGTAGATCGGCAGGATCAGGCCCCAGATCGCAAAGGCGGCGAGGGCGTAGGTGAATCCCTGACGCTGTGCGGTGTCGGCCGCGGGCATGGCAAGACCTGAGGGTGGTTGAGGGTCCCCGCGGTCTAGCAGACCCGCAGCGCACCGCCACCCGAATTCAGGTTATCGCTGCAATCACCTTCGCTGATGGGTGGGGCCCTCAGCCGTCGGCGAACCGGTCCGTCGCCTCGATCAGATGATGCAATATGCCGGGCTCGGAGAAGGCGTGGCCGGCGCCCTCGACGAGATGAAACGCGGCCCGCGGCCAGGCCTTGCTCAGCTCCCAGGCGATGCGCGCCGGACAGGGCATGTCATAGCGGCCGTGGACGATCACCCCCTCGATCTCCTGCAGCCGGTGCGCGTCGCGCAGCAGCTGCCCTTCCTCCAGCCAGCCGCCGTGCACGAAGTAATGGTTCTCGATGCGGGCGAAGGCGAGTGCGAAGTCGGCGTCGCCGAACTGCCCGCCGACCGTCTCGTCCGGCAGCAGCGTGATCGTCTCGCCCTCCCACAGGCTCCACGCCAGGGCCGCCTCCGCCTGCGCCGCCTTATCATCGCCGACCAGCCGGCGGCGATAGGCCGCCATCATGTCGCCGCGCTCGGCCTCGGGGATCGGCGCCAGGAAGCGCTCCCACTTGTCCGGGAACATCTCGGAGACCCCGAACTGGTAGTACCAGGCGAGTTCCGCCCGGGTGAGCGTATAGATGCCGCGCAGGATCAGCGCGCTCACCCGCTCGGGATGCGTCTCGGCATAGGCGAGCGCCAGGGTGGAGCCCCAGGAGCCCCCGAACACCAGCCATCGCTCGACGCCGACCATGGCGCGCAGCCGCTCGATGTCGGCGACGAGGTGCCACGTCGTGTTGGCCTCGAGCGAGGCGTGCGGGGTAGAGCGGCCGCAGCCGCGCTGGTCGAAGATCAGGACGTCGTAGCGGGTGGGATCGAAGAGCCGGCGATGCACCGGAAACGCGCCGCCGCCTGGGCCCCCGTGCAGGAACACCGCCGGCGTGCCGCCTTTGGTGCCGCAGCGCTCCCAATAGATCCGGTGGCCATCGCCGACATCCAGCATGCCGTGCTCGTAGGGCTCGATCTCGGGATAGAGCCCGCGCAGCGATCCCTCCGACCCGCTCACGCCGCGCCTCTTTCGTCGCCGTCCGGCGCGTCGGCGTGCTGGCAGGAGACGAGCGTGCGCAGGAATTCCAGCGCCTCCGCGTCGTCTTCCGACGCCCGCCCCGGCAGTTCATGCAACCGGTCGACATAGGCGATCTTGCCCTCGACTCCGTACTGGAGCGTCGGCGGCACCGCGGCGGGGTCGTCGAAGGCGCCGATCGCCAGCGCCACGCCGTCCGGCGCCTCGTAGGTCAGCGGCGTGCCGCAGGACGGGCAGAAGCCGCGCAGCACGTGGTTCGACGAGCGGAAGCGCGCCGGCTCGCGCTTCGTCCAGACCAGCGCCCCGTCCGGCACCGAGACCAGCGGCGCGAAGAAGTTGCCGAAGGCCTTCTGGCACATGCGGCAATGGCAGATCGACGCCTTGCCGAGTTCGCCCTCGACACGGAAGCGGACGGCGCCGCACTGGCAGCCACCGGTATGGGAGGTCATGGCGTTCCTGGCTCCGTTGAACAGCTACGGTGATCTTAGCGCTCGGCAGGCCGCCCGCCAGCGTCAGGCCTTGCCGGCAAAGCGGTCGGTTGCCGACAGCAGTTCGTGCAGGATGCCGGGCTCGGCGAAGGCATGGCCGGCGCCCTCCACCATGCGGTAGTCGGCTCGCGGCCAGGCCTGCGCCAGCTGCCAGGAGGTGATCGCAGGCGTCACCACGTCGTAGCGGCCCTGGACGATGACGGCCGGGATGTCGTGCAGCCGCTCGACATTGTCGAGCAGTTCGCCCTCCTCCAGCCAGAGATCGTGCGAGAAGTAATGGTTCTCGATCCGGGCGAAGGCGATGGTCGCGTCAGAGACCGGGCCGGTGGACGAGGCCTCACCGCCGCGGCCGGTGCGCAGCGTCACCGTCGCCGATTCCCACCCGGTCCAGGCCCGCGCCGCCTCGGCCCGCACGGCCCGGTCCGGATGGTTCAGCCGTTTTCCGTAGGCCGTCAGCAGGTCATCCTGCTCGTCGGCGGGAATCGGACCCATCAGGTTCTCCCAGCGGTCGGGGAAGAGCCGGTTGGCGCCCGCCTCGTAGAACCAGTCGAGCTCGGAACGCCGGCCTGTGAACACCCCGCGCAGGATCATGCCGGTCACCCGCTCGGGGTGCCGTTCGGCATAGGCGAGCGCCAGCGTCGCGCCCCAGGAGCCGCCGAACAGCAGCCAGCGCTCGGCGCCGGTCAGCTTCCGCAGGCGTTCGAGGTCTGCGACGAGGTGCCAGGTGGTGTTGGCTTCCAGCGAGCCGAGCGGCGTCGAACGCCCGCAGCCGCGCTGGTCGAACAGGAGGATGCGGTACCTCGCCGGATCGAACAGCCGCCGGTGCTGGGACGAGGCGCCGCTGCCCGGCCCCCCGTGCAGGAACACCACCGGGATGCCGTCGGGATTGCCGCACAGCTCGTAATAGACCTGGTGGCCGTCGCCGACGTCGATCCGGCCGGTCTGGTAGGGTTCGATGGCGGGATAGGGCTTGCGGAAGGAGTCGCTCATCCCTTGGCTTCTAGTGCGGATCGCGGCGTTTTGCACCGACGCGCGATCCGGCCCGGTCACTTCGTCGCGAATGGCGGCGGCGACGCTGCAGGATGGGGGAGGCCGAAGCCTCGTCGTGCGGTCGGGACGGCGGGCGCCCCGGGAAGCGCCCTACTCCGCCGCCTCGACGATCTCGGAGGCGGCGATGGCCGCCATCACCGCCTTCGGTTCGCGCTCGAGGGCGTTCAGCAGCACCCGGGCCGGGCCGGTCGGGTAGCGCCGGCCCTGTTCCCAGTTGCGCAGCGTCGCCACCGGCACGCCGATCTTGCCGGCAAAGGCGTCCTGCGTCAGCTTCAGCTTGCGGCGGAGCTTGGCAATGTCCGGCACCGCCACCGTGAAACGGTGGACCACGACTTGGGAGTCATCTCCTTCGAACCACTTCAGCGCCTGCTCAAGGGATTCGACCAGACGGTCATTGGCTTCATCCTGGGTCTCGACCGGTACACGCTTCGTCATCGCCTCACAGTCCAAACAGCCGTTTCACATCGTTGATAACGCGGATCGCTCTCAAGGCCGCCTCAATTGGCCGGGCCGCCGGGGCTTCCAGCGGCACCACTCGCAACAGGACGATCCGGTCGATCTGGTCGGACAGGGCGTAGGTGATCCGCAGCGACCGAAAGGACCAATCCCACAAGGCGGGGGAATCCGCTCGCTGCTTGCCGATCACCGGGTCGGATCGAAGGATACGCAACACCTGCTCGTAGCGCTCTGCCTCCAGCCCGTAGAGCCCGCAATCGATCCGAAAACGCTCCGTCTCGCCGATTTCGACGTCGTACATTCATAGCCTCATATACGCCATTGGCGCAGCTGCGACAAGCTTGGCATGCTCATTCTAGCCCGCTCTTCACGACGGCAACATCGCCCCTCACTCCCGCCGTTCGTCCAGGAACGCCGCCACCGGCACCAGTGCCTCGGCCGGCGCCTCCTCGTGCGGCACGTGGCCGAGATTCGGCAGGACGACGAGGCGGCTGTCCGGCAGCGCCGCCTGATAGTCGGCGGCATTGGAAAGCGGGATCATCGCGTCCTTGCCGCCCCACAGGAGCAGGGTCGGCGCGGCGATCGTCGCCAGAAGCGGCGGCGGCGGCACCAGTTCCACCTGCCGCATCCGCTCGATCATGGCGTCGCGGACGCCGGGCGCCAGCAGCAGGTCGTGGTAGCGGTCGACCGTTGCCTCGGAGAGCCGCGACGGGTCGGCATAGGCCGGCACGAGGTTCATGCGCAGCAGTTGCCGCGGCAGGACGTAACGCATCAGGCTCACCGTCGCCGGCACGTTCGGCCGTTTGCCGTATTCGAGGCCGTGGCTGGCAAAGCCGTCCGGCGAGATCAGCACCAGCCTGTCCACCCGCTCCGGATGCGCCGCTGCGAACCGCCAGGCGAAGCGCCCGCCCATCGAATTGCCGATCAGCGTCGCCCGCTCGATCGAAAGCCGGTCCATCAGCGCCAGCAGCACCGCCAGCGTGCGCTCGTCGGAATAGTCGCCGGTGGGATCGACACCGGAGAGGCCGGCGCCCGGAATGTCGAAGCGCACCACCCGGTAGCGATCGCCCAGCGCCGCGGCCCAGGGCTCCCAGGTGTGCAGGCTCGACCCGAAGCCGTGCAGCATGATCAGCGCCGGCGCCTCTTTCGGCCCGCTGTCCCGCACGTGCAGCCACACGCCATCGACCTCGACCATGTCGCTGGGCGCATCGAGATAGGCGGCCTCCAGCGCGGCACGGGAACGGTCCGGCGTCCACAGCCAGTAGAGGCCGAGCGCCAGCGCGCCGACGGCGACGAGGGTCAGGACAAGCAACAGCCGCACCAGGCATCCTCCAGGCCCCCATGTGGCGGTTTGCGCCGGCGCCTGGCAAGCCCGCGCGCTTGCCCCATGACAGCGCGAGCCGCCTGCCCTACCCTCGGCGCATGTTCCTGACCCTGTTCCTCAAGCTCAAGGCCGCCGGCGTGCCGGTCACGCTGCGCGAGCACCTCCTGCTGCTCGACGCGATGCGCGCCGATCTCGTCGGCTTCGACGTCGAGGGCTTCTACTTCCTGGCGCGCGCCACGCTGGTGAAGGACGAGCGCTTCATCGACCGCTTCGACCGCGTCTTCGCCGAGGTCTTCAAGGGCGTCGAATCCGTCGCCGGCGCCGGCGAGGCCGGAATCGATCCGCGCGAGCTGCCGGAGGAATGGCTGCGGCGTCTGGCGGAAAAGCACCTGACCGACGAGGAGAAGCAGCTGGTCGAGAGCCTCGGCGGCTTCGACAAGCTGATGGAGACGCTGAAGCAGCGGCTGGAGGAACAGAAGGGCCGCCACCAGGGCGGCTCCAAATGGATCGGCACCGGCGGCACCTCGCCCTTCGGCGCCTACGGCTACAATCCCGAAGGCGTGCGCATCGGCCAGGCCGAGAGCCGCCACCGGCGCGCCGTCAAGGTCTGGGACCGGCGGGAGTTCCGCGACCTCGACGACGGCGTCGAACTCGGCACGCGCAACATCAAGATCGCGCTGAAGCGCCTGCGGCGCTGGGTCCGCGACGGCGCCGAGCAGGAATTCGACCTCTCCGGCACGATCCGCGCCACCGCCGAGCACGGCTATCTCGACGTGAAGACGCGGCCGGAGCGGCGCAACGCGGTGAAGGTCCTGCTCTTCCTCGACATCGGCGGGTCGATGGACGACCACGTCCGGATCGTCGAGGAGCTGTTCTCGGCGGCGCGATCCGAGCTCAAGCACCTCGAGTTCTTCTACTTCCACAACTGCCCCTACGAGCGGCTGTGGAAGGACAATCGCCGCCGCCATGCCGAGACGATCGCCACCCAGGACGTCATCAACCGCTTTGGGCCGGACTACCGCGCGGTCTTCGTCGGCGACGCCTCGATGAGCCCCTACGAGATCGTCATGCCAGGCGGTTCGGTGGAGCACTGGAACCCGGAGCCGGGCGCTGTCTGGCTGTCGCGCTTCGCCCGACAGTGGCCACGCATGGCCTGGCTGAACCCGGTACCGCGGTCCCAATGGGACTGGACGCAGTCCATCGCGATGATCCGCGAGGCGACCGACGACCGCATGTTCGAGATGACGCTCCAGGGCATCGAGGCAGCAACCCGCAGCCTCTCGCGCTAGCCGCCTCTGCCGATATTGCCGGCCGGCCGTGGTACTGCGGGCCCGCCCTTCCCATATGCCAATGCAACGACAACCAGACGGATCCTTTTCATGGCCAACCGCCTGCGCTTCGGCGCCCTTCTCGCCAGCCTCTTCATGGTGTTCTCCTTCGTCGCGGTCGACTATGCCGACGCGCGGCGCGGCGGCAGCTTCGGCAGCCGCGGCGGGCGGACGTTCCAGAGCGCACCGGCGACGCAGACCGCGCCGAACGTCACCGCGCCGGTCAACCGCACGATGACCCAGCCGTCGGCCGCCCAGCCGGGTGCCGCCGCCGGACAGGCGGGCGCGCAGGCGCGCCGGCCGGGCATGTTCGGCGGGCTCGGCGGCGGTCTGCTCGGCGGCCTCCTGCTCGGCGGCATGTTCGGCATGCTGATGGGCACCGGCTTCGGTGGCATGGGCGGCTTCCTGGCGCTGCTGGTCCAGCTGCTGCTGGTCGGGCTCGGCGCCATGTTGCTGATCCGCCTGTTCCGTGGCCGCTCGGCGCAGACGCCGGCGCGGGCCTCGGCCGCCAACGCCGGCCGCAACGAACGCCGCGCCTATGACGACACGCCGCCGCCCGCCGCCGGCAACGGCAGCTTCCGCATCCCGTCGATCGGCTCGGGCGCCGCAGCCGGGGCCGCGAGCGCCAAGGCAGCCACCGCACCGGTGGCGAGCGGCTCGGACGAGGTCGGCATCACCGACGGCGATCTCGAGACGTTCGAGCAGCGGCTCGTTGCGGTGCAGGCTGCCTTCTCGCGCGAGGACTACGCGGCGCTGCGGCAGCTGACGACGCCGGAAGTGATGTCCTATCTCGCCGAGGAACTCTCGGACAACGCCACCTCCGGCCGGAAGAACGACGTGCTCGACGTCAAGCTCGAGCAGGGCGATCTGGCCGAGGCATGGCGCGAAGGCCCGAGCGACTATGCCAGTGTCGCCATGCGCTTCTCGTCCATCGACGTGATGCGCGACCGTACCACCGGTGAAGTCGTCGAGGGCGATCCCGAGACGCCGACCGAGGCGACGGAGCTCTGGACCTTCGTGCGCCAGCGCGGCGGCGACTGGAAGCTGTCGGCGATCCAGGAAGCCTGAGCCTCCGCGGCGGGGCGCTTAGGCGTCCCGCCCTTCCGGTCAGAAGCCCGCGGCGCGGGCGAGCGCGACCATCGCGGTTCCGATCGCGACGGTGGCGATCAGCGGCAGGCGCAGCGACAGCGCGATGCAGATGACGATCGCCACGCGCTCCGGCCATCCGCCCGACACCAGCACCGGCGTCACGATGGTGGTCAGCACGGCGGCCGGCACGGCATTCAGCGCCGCGTCGAGCCGCGGCGGAATGCGCCCGAAGCGCGCCAGCAGGAGATGTCCGCTGGCCCGCGTCAGGTAGGTCAGCAGGCCGGCCAGCGGGATGATCAGCCAGATATCACTCATCCCCCGCCCCCGCCTCCGCCTGCCGCTTCGGCGGTGCGATCGCCGCGACGGCGATGCCGGCCAGCCCGCCGAGCGTCACGTGCCAGGGGGGCCCGAGCGTCGCATAGACGAGCAGCGACACGGCGGCGCTGCTCAGCGCCACGAGATAGAAGGCGTTGCGGGCCCGGAAGGTCATCAGCAGCGACAGGAAATACACCGGCAGGACGAAATCCAGCCCGAAGCGCTCCGCATCCCCGATCATCGAGCCGAACACCGCGCCGACCAGGGTCGAGCCGATCCAGTTGAGATAGAGCAGGATGCCGTAGGCGAAGTAGAAGGTCTTGGTCAGCGGCTGCTGCAGCGCCCGCGCCTCCGCCGCGCCGAACATCGGATCGGTGAGCAGGAAGAACGCCGCGGCCTTCTCCAGCGGGTTGAAGCGGGTGAGATGCCGGCCGACCGACGCCGAATACAGCACGTGCCGGAAGTTCAGCGCCACCACCGTCAGGAGCACCGACCATATCGGCGCGCCGACGCCGATCATCTGCAGCGCCGCCAGCTGCGAGGCGCCGGCATAGAGCGCGACGGAGAACCCCATCGCCTGCCACACGGTTAAGCCCTCCGCCACGGCGACGGCGCCATAGACCATGCCGAACGGCGTGACCGCCAGCATCACCGGCAGCAGCTGGCGCAAGGCGGCGCGAATCTCCAGGCGGGCGGAATGGGTCAAGCGGACACTCGGCGGGGATCGACGGGGTGAGAGGACCGGCGGGCGGCCCGCCGGCGGATTACGCCCGGTGCCGGGCGGAGGCAAGCGTCGGCGCGTTGCCGGCCTGCCCGGGCAGCAAGGGCGCTACAGCGCCGCCTCGACGACCGAACGCTGGAATTCCGCCAGGGCGACGGCCCAGCGGTCGAAGGCATCGACCAGTTGCGGCCGCGTCAGCCCGCCGACCAGCGACAGGTTGAGCTCGATCACCGGCAGCCCGTCCTCGCCGAGATAGGCCTTGTTGAACGGCTGGGAGCGATTCCACTCGTTGATGGTTTCCAGCTGCACGCCCGGCGTGTCCCAGATGGCGTAGAAATCCAGCACCTTGCAGTCGCGGTTCGCGGCGCATTCGAGAAAGAAGATCTGGTAGCCGATGCCGTTCATCTGGCCGGTGATCACCGGGTCGCCGTTGCCCGCCGCGATTGCGTCGGCCTCGCCGTAGCCGCGGGCGATCTCGGTGATGGCCGCGACGTCGTTCGCCGCGATGATGTCCGCAGGCTGCGCGCCGGGATCGGTGATCGCCGGCGCGGCCGGCGTCTCGGCCGGCTGCGCGATCGCCAGCCCCGCCGTGCCGGCGAGCATCCACAGGACAGTGAGGCCGGTGCGCAGGAAGCGCGGCGGACTGGAGGACATGAGCGATTCCCGTTCGTAGGCTGCCAATCTCGGCTTCCTCCGGCATCGCCGCAACCCGTCATTGCGCCTTATCAACGGTTCTGCCGCGACCGTGGCCCGGCTGCCATGCGGCCCGGACCGTCGACGCCGCAGACGGCCGTCGCCGCGCTTGTCGCCGCAGGGTTTGCAAGCCGGCCCGAAACGGCTAGCAGGAGCCCGGCACCAAGATTTCGGAGAGATGCATGAAGACCAGAGCCGCCGTGGCGTTCGAGGCCAAGAAACCACTCGAGATCGTCGAGCTCGACCTGGAAGGCCCGAAGGCCGGCGAGGTGCTGGTCGAGATCATGGCAACCGGCATCTGCCACACCGACGCCTACACGCTCGACGGACTCGATTCCGAGGGCCTGTTCCCGTCCGTCCTCGGCCATGAGGGCGCGGGCATCGTGCGCGAGGTCGGCGCCGGCGTCACCTATGTGAAGCCCGGGGACCACGTGATCCCGCTCTACACGCCGGAATGCCGCCAGTGTAAGTCGTGCCTCTCCGGCAAGACCAATCTCTGCACCGCGATCCGCGCCACCCAGGGCAAGGGCCTGATGCCGGACGGCACCACGCGCTTCTCCTACAAGGGCCAGGCGATCCATCACTACATGGGCTGCTCGACCTTCTCGAACTTCACCGTGCTGCCCGAGATCGCCGTCGCCAAGATCCGCCAGGACGCGCCGTTCAAGACCGCCTGCTACTGCGGCTGCGGCGTCACCACAGGCGTCGGCGCCGTGGTCAACACCGCCAAGGTGACCCCCGGTTCCAACGTCGTCGTCTTCGGCCTCGGCGGCATCGGCCTCAACGTCATCCAGGGCGCCCGCCTCGTCGGAGCCGACAAGATTGTCGGCGTGGACATCAATCCGGACAAGGAAGAATGGGGCCGCCGCTTCGGCATGACGCATTTCGTCAATCCGAAGGAGATCGAGGGCGACATCGTCCAGCATCTCGTCGGCCTGACCGACGGCGGCGCCGACTACACGTTCGACTGCACCGGCAACACCACGGTCATGCGCCAGGCGCTCGAGGCCTGCCATCGCGGCTGGGGCGTCTCGGTGGTCATCGGGGTGGCGGAATCCGGCAAGGAGATCTCCACAAGGCCGTTCCAGCTGGTCACCGGCCGGGTCTGGAAGGGCTCGGCCTTCGGCGGCGCGCGCGGTCGCACCGATACGCCGAAGATCGTCGACTGGTACATGGACGGCAAGATCCAGATCGACCCGATGATCACCCACACGCTGACGCTGGAGGAGATCAACAAGGGCTTCGACCTGATGCACGAGGGCAAGTCGATCCGCTCCGTCGTGGTCTTCTGATGGAAACCGTCTCGACGGCGAAAGCCTTCGGCGGCACGCAGGGCGTCTATCGCCATGCGTCCGCCGCCACCGGCACCGACATGACCTTCGCGGTCTACGTGCCGGAGCATGCGCCGGGGGCGAAGCTGCCGGTAGTCTGGTATCTGTCCGGTCTCACCTGCACCCACGCCAACGTGATGGACAAGGGCGAGTATCGACGCGCCTGCGCCGAGCTCGGCCTGATCTTCGTCGCGCCCGACACCAGCCCGCGCGGCGACGGCGTGCCGGACGATGCGGACGCCGCCTATGATTTCGGTCTCGGCGCCGGCTTCTACGTCGACGCGACGCAGGAGCCCTTCGCGAAGAACTACCGCATGTGGTCCTACGTCACCGAGGAACTGCCGGCGCTCGTCGCTGCCGAGTTCCCGGCGGATACGGCGCGCCAGTCGATCCTCGGCCATTCCATGGGCGGCCACGGCGCGCTGACCATCGGCCTGACCTATCCGGATCGCTACAAGGCGGTCTCCGCCTTCGCGCCGATTGTCGCACCCAGCGAGGTGCCCTGGGGCCAGAAGGCCCTGCCGGCCTATCTCGGCGACGACCGCGCGGCCTGGCGCCAGCACGACGCGGTGGCGCTGATCGAGGATGGCGCCCGGGTCGCCGACCTTCTGGTCGACCAGGGCGAGGCGGACAACTTCCTCGCCGCGCAGCTCCAGCCGGAACGCCTGGAGAAGGCCTGCGCCGAGGCCGGCATTCCGCTGACGCTGCGCCGCCAGCCGGGCTACGACCACAGCTACTTCTTCATCTCGACCTTCATGGCCGACCATCTCGGCTGGCATGCCGAGCGGCTGAAGAACTAGCGGAGGATTGGCGGCTGCGGGAGACCGCGGCCGCCGCCCAACCCTCGCCTCCGACGGGAAATGGAGTCGTAGCCGGCAAGCCAATACCGGAACCATCCCGGACGCTGCCGGTTTCGGAGTCCCCTGAACGAGGCGCTCCTCTCCCCATGCCCAGTACCCATAGCGTCAACGACGATACCGCCGCATCGCCGCTCGAGACCGAGCTGCGCAGCTTCATCATGGACCAGGGCTTTCCCTGCGTCGGCGCCAAGTCGGCGCTGCAACGCGGCCGCATGACCATCCACACGGCCCGCAGCATCGACAGCGCCTGGAACGACGTCGAGATCCAGGACAGGCTGATGAACTTCGCCTGGGAATACAGCCAGGAGCCGATGCTGTTCACCAGCTTCGCGGTGATCTTCGAGGGGCCCTACGACCTGACCGAGGAAGCCTTCGAACAGAGCCTGTGGACCCGCATCCAGTCGCTGGCCGACAAGGACGCCTGGCGCGGCCAGAAGCACGATCCGCGTGTCAGTTCGGACCCGGCCGACCAGCATTTCTCCCTCAGCTTCGGCGGCGAGGCGTTCTTCGTGGTCGGCCTGCATCCCAAGGCCAGCCGCCCGGCCCGGCGCTTTGCCCACCCGACGATGGTGTTCAACCTGCACAACCAGTTCGAGATGCTGCGCGAGGCGAACCGCTACGAGAAGCTGCGCGAGTCGATCATCGACCGCGACGTGAAGCTCGCCGGCGACCCGAACCCGATGCTCGCCCGGCACGGCACCATCTCCGAGGCGCGCCAGTACAGCGGCCGCGCCGTGGGCCCGGAGTGGACCTGCCCGTTCTCGCGCAAGCCGGAGGCGGTCCTGCCCGTCGCCAACGAGGAAACCCCGGACGTCAGGCGCGCCTCGTGAGCGCCGTCGCGGGCAGCCAGCGCATCGCGCCGCGCAGCGGCACCGCCTTCGAGCTGAAGGCGGGCGAGGAACTCATCGTCATCGACCCGGAAGGCGGCCAGGTTGCCGACCTGCTGGCGGTCTCCAGCGCAGACATCCGCGAGATGCTGTCGTCCGGCCGGACGCTCGATTACGCCGAGCGCATCTATCTCACCACCGGCGACAAGCTCTATTCGAACCGCTCGAACGTCATGCTGGAGATCGTCGAGGATACGGTCGGCCGTCACGACTTCCTGCTGACGCCGTGCAGCGAGGCGACCTTTCGCCTCTGCTACGACGACGAGCCGCCGCACCAGGGCTGCCACGGCAACCTCGCCAACGCTCTGGCGCCGTATGGCGTCACCGACGACGCCATCCCGGTCGCCTTCAACTGCTTCATGAATGTCCCGGTCGACGGCGAGACCGGCCGCTTCAAGGTCCTGCCGCCGCTCAGCCGGGCGGGCGACCACATCGCCTTCCGGGCGGAGATGGACCTCGTCATCGGCCTCACCGCCTGCTCGGCCCCGGCCAGCAACGGCGGCAGCTTCAAGCCGATCCACTACCGGATCGTCGCGAAGGAAGCGGCCCGGGAAGCGTTGGCGGGCTGACCCGACGGGCCTGGCGGGCTCAGCCCGCCTCGCCGCCCCGTCCGATCCGCTCGAACCAGGCATCCTCGTCGATCACCTCGACTTCGAATTCCGCCGCCTTCTTGAGCTTCGAGCCGGCGCCGGGGCCGGCGACGACCAGATCGGTCTTCTTCGACACCGAGCCCGCCACCTTGGCCCCCAGGGCCTCGGCCATGGCCTTCGCCTCGTCGCGGGTCATGCGCTCCAGCGAGCCGGTGAACACGATGGTCTGGCCGGAAACCGGCGAAGTCGCGGCGGGCTTCTCGACCGTCTCGATGGTGAGTTCGCGCACCAGCTCCTCGACCAGCCGGCGGTTGTGCTCCTCGGAGAAGAACCGCGCCACCGCGGTGATCACCGCCCCGCCGATATCCTCCAGCGCATCCATCTCGGCGGCGGCCTCGGCGTCCCCCTCGGCGACCTTCAGCGCCGCCACGTGGAAGGCGTCGAAGCTGCCATAGGCGCGGGCCAGCGTCTTCGCCGTCGCCTCGCCGACATGCCGTATGCCCAGCGAGAAGATCAGCCGGTCGAGCGCGATCGTCCGCCGTGCCTCGATCGCCTCGAACAGGTTGCGGGCCGAGACCTCGCCGAAGCCTTCCTTGTCCTTCAGCTTCTTCAGCGAGGCGGCGTCGCGATCCCGCATCCTGAAGATGTCGGCGGGCGTGCGGACGCGAAAGTCCGGGTCGTCGTAGAACAGGTCGATCTGCTTCTCGCCGAGGCCGTCGATGTCGAAGGCCTTGCGGGAGACGAACAGCTTCAGGTGCTCGCGCCGCTGGAACGGGCAAGCGAACTCGCCGGTGCAGCGGCGCACGACGCTCTGCGCGCCAGACGCCGTCTCCTCGCGCACCACCGGCGTCTTCAGCTCGCACGGGCAGGTGTCGGGAAATGCGAACGGCTTGGCGCCCTTCGGCCGCTTGTCGGGGACGATGCCGAGCACCTGCGGGATCACGTCGCCGGCCCGCTGGATCTGCACCGTGTCGCCGACCCGCACGTCGAGCCGCTCGATCTCCTCGGCATTGTGCAGCGTGGCGTTCTGGACGACGACGCCGCCGACCGTCACCGGATCCAGCTTGGCGACCGGCGTCAGCGCGCCTGTGCGCCCGACCTGGATCTCGATGTCGCGCAGCACCGTTGTCGCCTGCTCGGCGGGAAACTTGTGGGCGATCGCCCAGCGCGGCGAGCGCGAGACGAAGCCGAGCCGCTTCTGCAGCGCGAGGTCGTCGACCTTGTAGACCACGCCGTCGATGTCGTAGCCGAGCCCGGCCCTGCCCTCCTCGATCCGGTGGTAATGCGCGATCAGCCCCTCGATCGTCTCGAAGCGCTGCATCAGGTCGAGCGTCGGAAAGCCCATCGCCTTCATTGCCGCGACGACCGCCATCTGCGTGTCGCCCGGCACCTCGCTCGCCTCGCCCCAGGCATAGGCGAAGAAGTTCAGCTTGCGGCGCCTTGTGATGCCGGCGTCGAGCTGGCGCAGCGACCCGGCCGCGGCGTTGCGCGGGTTGGCGTAGATCGGCTTGCCTTCCTCGGCCTGGCTCGCATTGAGCGCCGCAAAGCCGGCATGGCTCATATAGACCTCGCCGCGCACCTCGAAGACGTCCGGCACGGACCCTTTCAGCCGGTTCGGGATGTCGGACACGGTGCGGGCGTTGCGGGTGACGTCCTCGCCGGTGGTGCCGTCGCCGCGCGTCGCCGCCGAAACCAGCTCGCCCTGCTCGTAGCGCAGCGACAGCGACAGGCCGTCGATCTTCGGCTCCGCAGTGATCCCCAGCGGCGCCGCCTCGTCGAGCTTCAGGAAGCGCCGCACGCGCTTGGCGAAGTCCGCGACGTCCTCGTCGGAGAAGGCGTTGTCCAGCGACAGCATCGGGATGGAATGGCGGATCTTGCCGAACTTGTCCGACACCTCGGTGCCGACCCGGGCGGACGGCGAGTCTTCCCGGATCAGGCCGGGAAACCGCGCTTCGATGGCGCTGTTGCGGCGCCGCAGCGCGTCGTACTCGGCGTCCGAGACAGTCGGCGCGTCCTCGGCGTAGTAGCGCCGGTCGTGCGCGGCGATCTCATGCGCCAGCCGTTCCAGCTCCGCGGCGGCATCGGTCTCCGTCAGTTCCTCGACCGGCGTGTCGCTCATCCCGCGTCCCTGTTCATTCCGTAGTCCGCCGCCAGCCATTCCGGCTGCGGCAGGTCGAGCGCCAGCGCCCGTTCGGCGATCCGCCGCGCGACCGTCGGCACGCGGGTCACCAGCGGCATGGCGAAGGGCAGGAGCCACAGCATGGGACCCCCCGGCCGGCTGACCATGTCGGTCATCTGGCGGGTCACCTTCAGCACCTCGTCGACCACCGGCAGCCGCTTGGTCTCGTATTCGGTCTCGCGGCCCTCGGCGAGCAGGAAGGCCAGCGTCGCCGCGTCCCAGATGCCGAGATTCATGCCGCGCCCGCCGACCGGCGAATGCACGTGGGCGGCGTCCCCCGCCAGGAACACCCGTCCCTTGGCCATGCGCTCGGCGCGCCGGAATGCGACGCTGAAGCGCGACGTCCAGGTCACCGCCTCGATCCCGGACACCCCGTTGTAGAGCGCCTCGGGGTCGCCCCCGAGGCCGATATAGCGGCCGGCATGCGGCCCGAACGGCAGCAGCGCCGAGCCGCCGATGCCGGAGCGGATGTTGACCTTGGCGCGCGTCGGATCGATCGGCGCCGAAAAGCGCACGTCGGCCAGCGAGAAGACGCCCGGATAGCCCTCCCCGCGCCAGGGGATGCCGACCGCCTCGCGCACCCGGGAATGCACGCCGTCGCAGCCGACCACGGCGCGCGCCGCGACGGTCTCGCCATTGGCGAGGATCGCCCGCGGCTTGTGCGTGTCGACGATGTCCTCCAGCGCGAGGTTCCACTCCACCCCGACGCCGTGCGCCGCCAGCCACTCGACCATGATCCGCTCGGTCCGGCCCTGGGGCAGCGACAGAATGAAAGGCGTCGGCGTGCGCGCCGCGGAAACCTCGATGGAAAACAGCCGGTGCCCGTCGCGGGCGACGTCGGCGCCGGTGATACGGGCACCTTCGGCGAGCAGCCGCGCCGAAACCCCGGATGCGGCGAGGATCGCCAGTGTCGTCGGCAGGGTTCCGAGCGCCCGCGACTGTTCGGGCGGCGTCGGCCCCTCCCCGGCGTCGATGATCCGCACCGGCAGGCCGCGGCGGGTCAGCTCGACCGCGGCGGCGAGTCCCACCGGCCCCGCCCCGGCGATCAGGATCACGCGGTGATGCGCCATCGCCTCTGCCTCCCTAGCGCCCGTCGGCGCCGATCAGCCGGGCCGCGGCGGCCCGGGCCTCCTCGGTGACGCTCTCGCCGGCGAGCATCCGCGCGATCTCCTCGCGCCGCCCGGCCTCGCCCATCGTGGCGACGCGGGTCTCGACCCGGTCCTCGCCGCCTTCGGTGCTGGCCTTGGAGATCAGCAGATGCGTCGTGGCGCGCGCGGCGACCTGCGGCGCGTGGGTCACCGCGAGAACCTGGACGGAGCCCGCCAGCCGGCCCAGCCGCCGCCCGATCGCATCCGCCACTGCGCCGCCGACGCCGGTGTCGATCTCGTCGAAGACGAGGGTCGGCGCCGAGCCGCGGTCGGCCAGCGCCACCTTCAGCGCCAGCAGGAAGCGCGACAGCTCGCCGCCCGACGCGACCTTCATCATCGGGCCGGGGCGCGTGCCGGGATTGGTGCGCACGAAGAACTCGACGCTGTCGATGCCGGCGGCCGACGGGCGGTCCGGGTCGCTCGCCAACTCGACGATGAAGGCGGCGCGTTCGAGCTTGAGGTCGGGCAGCTCCGCCATCACCGCGCCTTCGAGCAACCGCGCGGCGACCTGGCGCTTCTCCGACAGGGCCGCGGCAAGGCCGGCGAACTGCGCGCGCTTCTCCGCCGCCTCCGCCGCCAGCCGGTGCAGGCGCTCCTCGCCCGCGTCGACATCCGCGAGATCGCCGATCATCCGGGCGGTGAGCTCCGGCAGGTCGTCCACCGGCACGTTGAACTTGCGGCCCGCCGCCCGCAGCGCGAACAGCCGTTCCTCAGTCTCCTCCAGCGCCCGCGGGTCGAACTCCAGCGAGCGCAGCGCCGCCGCCAGCGCCATCTGCGCCTCCGACAGCGCGTCGAGCGCCACGTCGATCCGCTCGATCGCGGGATCGAGCAGGCCCGGCAGCTCGTCGCGGCGACGGTCGAGGCGCTTCAAGAGCCCCGCCAGCGGCGGGATCGGCGAGGCATGGCCGGAAAGCTCCTCGTTGGCGTCGCTGACGTCGGTGGCGATCTTCTCCGAGCGCATCATCGTCTGGCGCCGTGCCGCGAGTTCCTCCTCCTCGCCGGCGATCGGCGCGAGATCCGACAGCTCCTCGACCGAGGCGCGCAGGAAGTCCGCCTCGCGCTGCGCCGCCTCGACGCGGGCGCGGTGCTGGAGCAGCGCCTGCTCGCAATCCTTCCAGGCGGCATGGGCGCGGGCCACCGCCTCGGCCTCGGCCTGCAGGCCGCCGTACTGGTCGAGCAGCAGGCGATGCGCGGCCGGGTCGATCAGCGCCCGGTCGTCGTGCTGGCCGTGGATCTCGACCAGCAGCTGGCCGAGGTCGCGCATCAGCGCGACGCTGGACGGCCGGTCGTTGACGAACACGCGCGTGCGCCCGTCGGCGCTCTGCACGCGGCGCAGGATCACGTCGCCATCGGCGTCGATGCCATTCTCGACAAGCATGGCGCGGGCGCGATGATCGCCGGCGATGTCGAAGACCGCCGTCACCTCGCCCTGCCTGGCGCCATGGCGCACCAGCCCGCCGTCGCCGCGGCCGCCGAGGGCGAGCGACAGCGCATCGAGCAGGATCGACTTGCCGGCGCCGGTCTCGCCGGTCAGCACCGAAAGTCCCGCCGCGAGGGCGAGGTCGAGCCGTTCGATGAGAACGATGTCACGGATCGAAAGGTGAACCAGCATGGCCCGAATGTCGGTAGTGAAGCGCCGTCGCTATGGCAACAGCCAGGCGAAGATAGGGCGGCCTGTCTCGATCGGCACGGCGTCGAGAATTCGAAAGGCCGCCTTCCGGGGAAGACGGCCTTTTCAATGCACTCTCTGGTCTGGCAGGGCTCAGGCCCGCGGCGCGGTGGCGCCGGGCCCTCGCCCGATGGCTGCCGTCAGGCGCCGGTGATCATCCGGCCGGCATTGGCGAACCACGAGTTGGCGCCGCCATCGCGCGGCGACAGGCCCTTGCTCTGCAGCAGCTGGTAGGTGTCGCGGTACCACGGCGAGTCGGGGAAGTTCTGGCCGAGAACCGAGGCCGAGGCCTGCGCCTCGCTGGTCAGGCCCATCGCGTAATAGGCCTCGGTCAGGCGCGCGAGCGCCTCCTCGACCTGGCGCGATTCCGGATAGACGTCGACGACGTTCTTGAAGCGGTTGATCGCCGCCAGGTACTCGCGCCGCTCGAGATAATAGCGGCCGACCTGCATCTCCTTGCCGGCCAGCTGGTCGCGGGCGATGCGCACCTTGGTGCGGGCGTCGTCGGCATATTCCGAATCGGGATAGCGCTCCATCACCTCGCGCATGGCCGCGGCGGCGCGCGCCGATTCCTTCTGGTCGCGGGTGACGTCCGGGATCTGCCGGTAATAGGCGAGACCGATGATGTACTGGGCGTAGGCGGCGTCCTCTGAGCCCGGGTAGAGCGCCAGATAGCGCTTCGCCGAGCTGATGGCGTCCTCGTACTCGCCGCTGCGGTAGCTGGCGAAGGCGCGCATCACCAGCGCCTTGCGGGCCCATTCCGAATAGGGATGCTGGCGGTCGATCGCCTCGAACTTCGCCGACGCCTCGCTGAGGCGCCCACCTTCGAGATTGGCGAGACCCTGGTTGTAGAGCACGTCCGGCGGTTCGGTCTGCGCGGCGAGCGCCAGCGCGTCGACGTCGCTGGTGCCCGACGACATGCAGCCGGAAAGCCCGCCCAGCGCCAGCCCGAGGACCGTCGCCAGCCCGAGCGTCGCCTGGCGCGAGCGCGGGACGGCCCGTGATGTTTGCGGATTGCTCATATGCGTCGACCCCCTGCCTTCTAAAGGCCCGGCATGTGTACGCCCGACCTTCGATGCCGGCAACGCTCAAGCCGCACCAAGCCGTCTTTTTTGTGACTGCTGCGCCCGACCGCTCGCTTCAGAGCGTTTGTGGCCCGTAGGCGGGCGCCGCGACGGCGACCAGCGGCGCGTGGCGGACGGGATCGACCCGCCGCGACGGCATCTCGATCATCTCGTAGGCGCGCCGGTCCGCAAGCAGGGCCTGCAGCGCCAGCGCGTTGAGCTTGTGCCCACCGCGATAGGAGCGGTAGCAGCCGAGGACGCGGGCGCCGGCGAGCGCCTGGTCGCCGATCGCGTCCAGCGTCTTGTGGCGGACGAACTCGTCCTTGTAGCGCAGGCCTTCCGGGTTGATCACCCGGCCGTCCTCGCCGATCACCACGGAATTCTCCAGCGACGAGCCGAGCGCGAAGCCCGCCGCCCACAGCCGCTCGACATCCTTCATGAAGCCGAAGGTGCGGGCCCGCGAGAGGTCCCGCGCGAAGCGCTCGGCCGTCAGGTCGGCGCTGTAGGCCTGGCGTCCGATCGCCGGGCTGTCGAATTCGATCTCGACCTCGAAACGCGTGCCGTTATGCGGGCGGTACTCGGCCCAGGCACCGTTCATCTCGACGGTCACCGGCTTCAGCACGCGCAGATAGCGGCGCCGGCAGGCCTGGCTCACTGTGCCGGCCTCGCGGATCGCCGCGATGAAGGCGGCGGCGCAGCCGTCCATGATCGGGGTTTCCTGCGCGTCGATCTGCACGACGATGTTGTCGACACCCATCGCGTAGAGCGAGGCCATCAGATGCTCGATGGTCGACACGTGCGCGCCACGCGGGTCACCGACCACGGTCGCGAGGTCGATGAGGGCGGCGTTGGCGGAGGTCGCCTTGATTTCGTGCAGCAGCTCGCTGCCGTCGAAGAGATGGAAGACGATGCCGGTATTCGCTTCGGCCGGAAGCAGGCTGAGCTGGACAGGCAGGCCGCTGTGGACGCCGACACCGTCGAACGCGATCCGCGAGCCTATCGTCTGCTGAAACATTGACACTACCGGCAAACCTTTCCCACCATGCAGATCGAGGAACGGCGCGCTCATTGTGCGGCTGGCGTCCCCTCGGCGTTCCGGGTTGCTTGCCGTGAGAAGCTGATCGCCCCCCGACGACCAGCACGACGCAGAACCTGCAAAACGCGTAGAAAGTCCTAGAACGAGGCCCGTCGGGGGCCAAATCACGCTTTCTTACCCGTTGTTACCGCGAAGCTGGTTAACGCATCGCAAAAGCGACCATTTTCAACAACTTAGATGCGAAAGGGCCCGCCGGTCTCCCGGCGGGCCCTGTGTCAAACTTGCAACGTGCGTGGATCAGTTCGCCTGGCGGCGCAGAAACGCAGGAATCTCAAGCTGATCGTCGTCGCTCTGCGGCCGCTGCGCGGCCACCGGGCGGGCCGCCGATTCTGCCGCCACGCGGCGCGGCGCGTAGGGGCTCGGCTCGGCCGGGGCACGGCGCGGCTGCTCCGCGGCGGGCCGGCGCGTGTCGGCGGCGCCCTCCTCGTCCTGGTGACGCGACAGGCCGGTGGTCAGGCGGCGCAGCAGGCCCATCGGGCCGCGATCCTCGTGGCCGTCGGCGGATGCTGCGCGGCTCTCGATCTCGGCACGAACCGTCGGCGGGAAGTCCTCGACGCGCGGCATGCGCGGCGACTGCACGACGGCGGCATGGCGCTCGGCGGCCGACGACGGGCTGACCTGGGCGATCTCCGCCTCGAGCGCGGCGGTGAAGTCGTCCTCGATCTCGTCGGCGGCGAAGTCTTCCTCGACCGCGGCGAACGCCGGGGCCGCATGGGCCTCGGCCGGACGCTGGGTCACCGGCTGCGCGACCGGGACGGCGCGCGGCTGGGCGGCGGCGGCCGGCTGGGCGACGGCCTGGGTCTGGGCCATCATCGGCCGCTCGGAAGCGACGTAGCCGTCGGCCTTGTCGATGCCGGTGGCGACGACCGAGACGCGGATGACGCCCTCGAGGTTCTCGTCGAAGGTGGCGCCCAGGATGATGTTGGCGTCCTGGTCGACTTCCTCGCGGATGCGGGTCGCCGCCTCGTCGACTTCGAACAGCGTCAGGTCACGGCCGCCGGTGATCGAGATCAGCAGGCCCTTGGCGCCCTTCATCGAGGTCTCGTCGAGCAGCGGGTTGGCGATCGCCGCCTCGGCGGCGGCCATCGCACGGCCCTCGCCGGAGGCTTCGCCGGTGCCCATCATCGCCTTGCCCATCTCGCGCATCACCGAACGGACGTCGGCGAAGTCGAGATTGATCAGGCCTTCCTTGACCATCAGGTCGGTGATGCAGGCAACGCCCGAGTAGAGCACCTGGTCGGCCATGCCGAAGGCGTCCGCGAAGGTGGTCTTGTCGTTGGCGATCCGGAACAGGTTCTGGTTCGGGATGACGATCAGCGTGTCGACGTTCTTCTGCAGTTCCTCGATGCCCTGGTCGGCGATGCGCAGCCGGCGCTGGCCCTCGAAGTGGAACGGCTTGGTGACGACGCCGACGGTCAGGATGCCCTTCTCACGCGCCGCCCGGGCGACGACCGGGGCCGCGCCGGTGCCGGTGCCGCCGCCCATGCCGGCGGTGACGAAGCACATGTGCGAGCCGAGAAGGTGATCGCAGATCTCGTCGATCGACTCTTCAGCCGCCGCGCGGCCGACCTCCGGCTGCGAGCCGGCGCCGAGACCCTCGGTGACGGCGACGCCCATCTGGATGATGCGTTCGGCCCGCGACGAGCGCAGGGCCTGCGCATCGGTGTTGGCGATCACGAACTCGACCCCTTCGAGGCCGGCGTTGATCATGTTGTTGACGGCGTTGCAGCCGCCGCCGCCAACGCCGAAGACGGTGATGCGGGGCTTCAGCTCGGTGATGTCCGGCTTGTTGAGGGTGATGCTCATCGTTCGTTCCTCGTTCCACTGTTCGGGCCGTCTCGCCGCGCGGCCGATCCCTTGATCCATGTCTGCCGGCGCACGGCGCACCGTTCACTTGGCAACCCGGCGGCTTGCGCCGCGGGTGTCGTCAGAGGCTCCGCCGGAGCCATGAGCCGATCCGCCCTGTCCTGGTATTCTCGTCGACCGCGAAGGCCGCGATCGAGGTTTCCGCGACGTATTCGCGATGCGCCACCTGCGGAAAGATCAGCAGCCCCACCGCCGTCGCGAAGGCCGGTCCCTTGTGCGACGGGTTGAGCCCGGAGACGCCCACCGGGCGTCCCAGCCGGACATTGCGCTGCAGGATGCTCTTGGCCGTCTCGCCGAGCCCGGCCAGCTGGCTGGCGCCGCCGGTGAGGACGACGCGCTTGCCGATGACGTGGCCGAGGCCGGAGGCGGCGAGCCGGTCGCGCACCAGTTCCAGCGTCTCCTCGACGCGCGGCAGGATGATCTTGGCGACCAGCGAGCGGGCGACGGTGATCGGCGCCTCGTTGCCGTCCTCGCCGAGCGGCGCGACCTGCACGGTCTCGCCGTCCTCCAGAAGTTCGCTCAGCGTGCAGCCGTGCATGACCTTGAGCCGCTCGGCGTCGGCCGGCCGGATCGACAGGCCGCGCGCCAGGTCCATGGTGATGTGGTGGCCGCCCATGGCGACCTGGTCGGCATAGACGAACCGGCCGTTCTGGAAGATCGCGATGGTGGTCGCGCCGCCGCCCATGTCGATGCAGGCCGACCCCATGGCGGCCTCGTCCTCGACCAGCGTCGACAGCGCGCTGGCATAGGGCGTGGCGACGAACGCCTCGACCATCAGATGCGCCCGGTTGATCACCGCCTCGAGATTGCGCAGCGGCGTTTCCTCGGCCGCCAGCACGTGCATCGACGCGCCGAGCCGCGAACCGCTCATGCCGAGGACCTGCTCGACGCCGCCCTCGCCGTCGATCGCGTAGTCGCAGCCGATCGAGTGCAGCGCGACGCGGTTGTCGTCGAGCGGCACGCGCGCCGCCTGGCCGAGCACCTTGGCGATGTCGAGACGGGTGATCTCGCCGTCGGTGTCGATCTCGGCGTAGCCGCGCAGGCTCTTCAGCCGCCCGGCGGTGACCGAGACGATGAGGGATTCGATGGTCAGGCCGGCCATCCGCTCGGCGGCCTCGACGCAGTGGCGGATCGCCTGCTCGGCGGCGTCGAGGTCGACGACGACGCCCGACTTGATGCCGTGCGAGCGCTGGTGGCCGACGCCGACAACCTCGATGGCGTGGGTGCGGCCGGGCAGCATCTCGCTGGGCAGCCGCGGCCGCAGCCGGGCGATCAGGCAGGTGACCTTCTCCGAGCCCACGTCGAGCACGGAAATCACCCGCGTCCGGCGCTTGGGCAGCGCGCTGATGCGCGGCAGATCGCCCCGGCCTCGTGCAAACAGACTCATACCGGGTTGTCCTTCCGGCTACGCTTCATGATCTTCTCGCGCTCCTCGAGCGCAGCGTTGCGGCGCACCAGGGCTTCCGGCGTCAGCTTGACGACCATCCGGTCGCTGAGGCGCACGTCCACGGCCTCGATGTCGCGTGACAGCAATCCGTGTTCCCGATCCATCCGTGCCACCTCCGCCAGGGCTTCGACCGCCCCATTTTCCGGCAACCGTATGGTCACGCCATTCTCGAGCCGCAGGTCCCACCGGCGGTCGCCGACCCGAATGTAGGCCCTGACCCTTGCGCGAAGCTCGGGCAGCACTTCCATCTCGTCGATCAGCGCGGCGGCGGAACTCGCCGCGCCGGTGCCGACGACGATCGGCAGCGCCGCGTAGCGGCCCGGCGTGTAGGGCACGATCTCCCTTCCCTCGCGGTTGACGACCAGGAACTCCGTGCCGCGCTGCCAGACCGCGTAGGGCCGGTGCTCCGACAGGGTGATCCGGACATGGTCCGGGAAGACCTTCGCCACCGAGGCGCGGTCGACCCAGGGCATCGCCTCGAGCGTCTCGCGCGCTGCCGCGGGGTCGAGCGAGAACAGGCTCTGCGAGCCGGTCTGCCAGAGCGCCTGCAGGGCGTCGATCTCGGAGGTCTCGTCGTTGCCCTCGACGTCGACCCGGTTGATCGAGAAGCCGAGCGGCTGGGCGAAGGCGTCGATGACGGTCACCGTGTGGCCGCCGGCGGAGATGCCGTAGACGACGCTGGAGCCGATCACCGCCGCCGCCAGCATGCCGAAGCGCGGCAACGGCGCATGGGCCAGCGCCGCGGCGCCGCTCGAGGCCCGCCGCGCGAGGCGCACGACATGCAGCGTCAGCCGGCCGGGCGCGCGCAGCGGCCGATAGTCGTCGCTCATCGCCCGCATGACGCGTCCTCCACCATCCAGGTGAGCAGTTCCGGAAAGCTGTGGCCGGAGGCGGCGGCGATGTCGGGCACCAGCGAGACCTCGGTCATGCCGGGCTGGGTGTTGATCTCCAGCCAGATGACCTCGCCGCCCTCGCCGAACCGGTCGTCGTAGCGGAAGTCCGAGCGCGACACGCCGCGGCAGCCGATGACGCGGTGCGCCGTGAGCGACCATTCCTGGATTCGCCGCGTCACCGCCGCGGGGATCTCCGCCGGCACGACGTGGCGCGAGCCGCCGGCGACGTACTTGGAATCGTAGTCGTAGAAGGCGTGGCCTTCCGGGATGATCTCGCAGACCTCGAGCGCGACGTCGCCCATCACCGCGCAGGTGAACTCCCGGCCGTGCACGAAGCGCTCGACCATGACGATGTCGCCATAGGGCCAGTCGGCGCCGTAGAGCTGCTGCGGCGGGTGCTCCTGGTCCTCGCGGACGATCAGCACGCCGAAGCTCGACCCTTCCGCCACCGGCTTGACCACGTAGGGCGGCGACAGGACATGCGCCTTGGCGGCCGCGTGGCGGTGCATCACCTTGGCTTCGGCGACCGGAATGCCGGCAGCCGACGCGATGGTCTTGGCGACCTGCTTGTTCATCGCCAGCGCCGAGGCGAGGACGCCCGAATGGGTGTAGGGGATCTGCAGGTATTCCAGAATGCCCTGGATGGTGCCGTCTTCGCCGTACGGGCCGTGCAGCGCGTTAAACGCGACGTCCGGGCGGAGTTCCGACAGCACCGTTGCGACGTCGCGGCCGACATCGACCGTCGTCACGTTGTAGCCGGCGGTCTCCAGCGCAGCGGCGCAGGCAGCACCGGAGCGCAGGCTCACCGGCCGCTCCGACGAAAATCCACCCATCAAAACCGCGACATTCTTGGCCATGGACGCCCGTTTCCAAACTGCACGAAGGCTTCCGGCCATTCATCGCAGTCCGATGGTTAAGCAGGAGTTAACCGATTGGGGCGAAAGCAAGAAAATCGTAATCCTGTCGGCAGACAGGCGAAAATGCGGCAGCTGGAGAGAGGTGATCCATGACGGACGGGCCGCGTCCGAGGTGGGGCGCCCTCTCTCCCCTCAAGGGGGAGAAGGTGCAAATCCGCGTAGCGAAGCAGGCGTCGGCGTTGAGGCGCCCTCTCTCCCCTTGAGGGAGAGAAAGCCTTTTCGCGGTCTTGGTCCCGAGGCTTGCCGAGGGCCAAGTCGCAGAAAAGGCAAGAGAGGGGTAAAAGGACGTTGCAAGCGGGCGGTGATCCGCACGGAAGAGCACCCCTCTCTTGCGATTTCTGTCGCTTAGGACCTGCGGCCCTAAGCCGATGAAATCGCTTTCTCCCCCCTCAAGGGGGGAGAGGCTGCCTCAGCCTCGCACCGGCGCAGCAAACCCTACCAGCCCGCGCTTCCAGCCGGCGTTGGCGAAGTCCACGGTGAGCTTCAGCTTATCGTTGACGATGAGGAAATTCGACCAGCCGCCTGATGTGATTCAGACTTTGCACAATTGGCCACTGGCGACCCGCTCGGAGACTGGCTGATCTCCCCCCTTGTGGGGGAGATGGGCGGCAGCCCAGAGGGGGGTGCTACGGCATCGAACTTGGCAGGGCTTCACACCCCCCTCTGCCTTGCCAGGCATCTCCCCCACAAGGGGGGAGATCGAAGCGTCAGCGCTCGGCGCTCCACAAAGAACCGGGAGAGCGGCGCCGCCTGGAGGCCCCGCCTCAGCCCCTGCCCAGAAACGGCTCGACGCCCTGCCCTTCGGCAAACCGCCCCAGCCGCTTGATCTCCCACTCGAGCCGGATGCCCGAGGTCTCCAGCACCCGCGCCCGCACGGTCTCGCCGAGCGTCTCCAGGTCATGGCCGGTCGCTGTGCCGGTGTTGATCATGAAGTTGCAGTGCATCTCGGACATCTGAGCCCCGCCGACCGTCAGGCCGCGGCAGCCGGCGCGGTCGACCTCCTTCCAGGCGGAGGTGCCGGGCGGGTTCTTGAAGGTCGAGCCGCCGGTCTTCTCGCGGATCGGCTGGACGGTCTCGCGATGGTGCTGGACCTCGTCCATCAAGGCGCGGATCTCCGCCGGTTCGGCGGCCTCGCCCTCGAACACCGCGCTGGTGAAGATCAGGTCGCCGGGCGCCTCGGAGTGGCGGTAGGAATAGCCCATCGCCGCGTTGGAGAGGACATGTACCTCGCCGCGGCGGTCCACGGCGCGGACCTCGCGCACCCGCTCCCGCGTCTCGGCGCCGTTGGCGCCGGCATTCATCCGCAGCGCCCCGCCGATGGCGCCCGGGATGCCGTGATAGAAGTGGAAGCCGCCCAGCCCCGCCTCCAGCGCCACCGCCGCCAGCCGCTTGTCCGGCGCCGCGGCGCCGGCCATGATCGTGGTTTCGCCGGACCGCTCCACCTGGCCGAAGCCCTTGGCCGAGAGGCGGATCACCACGCCCGGAATGCCGCCGTCGCGCACCAGCAGGTTCGAGCCGATGCCGACAACCATCACCGGCACGTCCTCGGGCAGCGCCGCCAGGAAGGCCGACAGATCCGCCTCGTCGGCCGGCTGGAACAGGAGTTCCGCCGGGCCGCCGGTGCGGAACCAGGTGATCTTGTCCATGCCGGCATCGGGCGTCAGCCGCCCGCGCACATCCTTCAGGCGGTCGCCCAGGCGGGCGAGCAGCCTGGCGCCATCCACCTCAGGCATCGTCCGCCGCCAGCGCCTCGAGATCGCGCGGCAGCGCGTAGGCCCACTGGGTGATCGACCCGGCACCGAGGCAGATCACCATGTCGCCCGGCTGGGCCACGCGGTGGATCAGCGGCGCCAGTTCCTCCGGCCCATCGATCAGCCGCGCGTCGCGATGGCCGCCGAGCTTCAGCCGCTCGACCAGCATCTCCGACGTCACGAACTCGATCGGCTCCTCGCCGGCGGCATAGACCGGCGCGATGACCACCGTGTCGGCGTCGTTGAAGCAGGCGGCGAAGTCGGCGAACAGCGACTGCAGCCGCGTGTAGCGGTGCGGCTGCACGACGGCGATCACCCGCCCGGTCGACGAGGCGCGCGCCGCGGCCAGCACCGCGCGGATCTCCACCGGGTGGTGGCCGTAATCGTCGTAGATGGTGACGCCGCCGACCGTGCCGGTCAGGGTGAAGCGGCGCTTCACGCCGCCGAACGCCGCAAGCCCCGCGCGGATCGAATCCGCCGGGATCTTCAGCCAGTGGGCGACGGCGATCGCCGCAGTGGCGTTGGAGACGTTGTGCCGGCCCGGCATCGGCAGCTTGAGTCGGTCGATGACGTGCGTCTCGCCGGTGATGCGGTCGCGGATCGTCACGTCGAACAGCGAGTTGCCGGTCTCGTAGCGGACATTCTCGAAGCGCACGTCCGCCTGCAGGTTCTCGCCATAGGTGATGACCCGGCGGTCCTCGATCTCGCCGACCAGGGTCTGCACCTCGGGATGGTCGAGGCACATCACCGCAAAGCCGTAGAACGGCACGTTCTCGACGAAGGCGCGGAAGGCGTCGCGGACCTTGTCGAACGTGCCGTAATGGTCGAGGTGCTCGGGGTCGATATTGGTGACCACCGCGATGTCGGCCGGCAGCTTCAGGAAGGTGCCGTCGGATTCGTCGGCCTCCACCACCATCCAGTCGCCGGCGCCCATGCGCGCGTTGGTGCCGTAGGCGTTGATGATGCCGCCGTTGACCACCGTCGGGTCGAGGCCGCCGGCGTCGAGCAGCGTCGCCACCATGGAGGTCGTCGTGGTCTTGCCGTGCGTGCCGCCGATGGCGATGGCCGAACGGAAGCGCATCAGTTCGGCCAGCATCTCGGCGCGCCGGACGATCGGCAGCAGCCGTTCCCGCGCCGCCGCCAGTTCGGGATTGGCGCGCTTGATCGCCGTCGAGACGACGATGACCTCCGCCTTGCCGAGATTTTCCGCGGCATGGCCGATATGCACCGTCACGCCCATCTCGCGCAGCCGCTGGACATTGGCGTTCTCGGACTGGTCGGAGCCCTGCACGGTGTAGCCGAGATCGACGAGCACCTCGGCGATTCCGCTCATCCCGATGCCACCGATTCCGATGAAATGGACCGGCCCGATATTCGGCGGCATCTTCATGCGCATCCCCCTCGACTGCTGCGGCAGGAAGCTGCCGATCAGCGCCCTTCGTCAGAGCGCGGCATAGACTCAACCAGGTCGGCGAGCAACCGGGCGGCATCCGGAATGCCAGTCGCCCGGGCGGCGGTCGCCATGCTCGTCGCCCGCTGCTGATCGCCGGCGATGCCGGCAACGAGTCCCGCCAGGCGCTCCGGCGTCAGCTCTGCCTGGCGAACCACCAGCGCCCCGCCCTCGGCCTCCAGCCGCGCCGCGTTCGCCGCCTGGTCGTGGTCGAGCGCGTAGGGGTACGGCACCAGAATCGATGGCCGGCCAATCACCGCGATCTCCGAGACGGTGGAGGCGCCGGAACGGCTGATCACCAGATGCGCCGCACCAATGCGCTCGGCCATGGCGGCGAAGAACGGCGCCACTTCGGCCGGGATGCCGCGCTCCTCGTAGAAGCGCCGCACCGCGGCTTCGTCGTCCGCCCGCGCCTGCTGCGTCACCACCAGCCGGCGACGCAGTCCCTCCGGCAGCAGGTCGATGGCCGCCGGCACCGCCTCGGAGAAGAACTGCGCCCCCTGGCTACCGCCGAACACCACCAGCTTGAACGGCTCGTCGGGGCCGGCGGCCCGGTAGGGAATAGCGGAAGCCGCGATCACCGCCGGACGCACCGGGTTGCCGGTCACCGCGACCTTGCGGGCATAGGCCGGATCGATGGTCTGCTGCGAGATGCCGACGGCGATGCGGTCGACACGCGGCGCCAGGAACTTGTTCGCCCGGCCCATCACCGCGTTCTGCTCGTGGATGAGCGTCGCCCGGCCCGCGCGGATCGCCGCCATCAGCGGCGGCACCGTCGGATAGCCGCCGAAGCCGACGACCACCGCCGGCCGGATGCGCCGCACCAGCGCCCCCGCCTCGCGGAAGCCGCGCCACAGCGTCCACAGGGTCGCCAGTACCTTGATCGGGTTTTTTGAAGCGAAGGTGGCGGACCGCACGCGATGCACCGTCGCCACCGGGAAGCGGTCGGCGAAGCGTCCGGCCCGATCGTCGGTGACGAGCTGCACGTCGTGGCCGCGCGCCACGAGTTCGTGCGCCAGCGCCTCGGCCGGAAACAGATGGCCGCCGGTCCCGCCGGCGGAGAGAAGGATGGTCGTCATGCGCACCGGGCGGTTGGCCGGTCTGTGAGGCCGGCGCGGAAAGGAACGTCGTCACGACCTATTGCGCGGTCGCCGTCTTGCCAAGGCCCGGCGGCCGGCAGGGCGGGGACTTGTGTCCGCCGCCCCGCCGGCGTTCGTCAGGCGCCGTGCAGCTGATAGGTCCGCTGGACCAGCCGGTCGGTGTGCGAGCGGTTCTCCGGCCGTCGCCGCGTCAGCGCCAGGATGAACCCGGCCGACATGGCGATCGCCAGCATCGACGACCCGCCATAGGAGATGAACGGCAGCGTCATGCCCTTGGCCGGCATCAGCTGCAGGTTGACCGCCATGTTGATGATCGACTGCAGTCCGAACAGCAGGACGAGGCCGGAGATCGCCAGCCGGTTGAAGACGTCGCGCTGCTGTCCGGCGACCGTCAGGCCGCGCACCACGATGAAGGCGAAGATCGCCGCCAGCGCCATGCAGGTGATGATGCCGAACTCCTCGGCGATCACCGCGAAGGCGAAGTCGGTGTGGCTGTCCGGCAGCATGCGCTTGACCGTGCCCTCGCCGGGTCCCTGGCCGAGCCAGCCGCCGCGCATGATCGCCTCGCGAGCGGTGTCGGTCTGGTACGTGTCGCCTTCGCCGGTGAGGAACCGGTCGATGCGGCTGGCGACGTGCGGAAAGGCGAAATAGGCCAGCGCCGAGCCGCCGAGTGCCATGCCGCCGAGCAGCGCGATCCACAGCCACGACATGCCGGCCATGAAGAACAGCGCGCCCCAGGCGGCGGCGACCAGGATGGTCTGGCCGAGATCGGGCTGGGCAACCAGCAGCGCCACCGCGACCAGCAGGAGGATCATCGCGAACATGTTGCCGGGAATGTCCGGCCGGCGCTCCTTCTCGGCGAACAGCCAGGCGCAGATCACCACGAAGGTCGGCTTCATGAACTCCGACGGCTGGATGTTCAGCGGTCCGAGCTCGATCCAGCGGCGGGCGCCCTTGATCTCGGTGCCGAAGAACAGCGCCAGCACCATCAGCAGCAGCGACGCACCGAGGATCAGCAGCGCGGTGCGCCGCACGCCGCGCGGCGACAGCAGCGAACATCCGAACATCACCGCCAGCGACGGCAGCAGGAAGACCGCGTGGCGCTTGACGAAGTGGAAGGGTTCGAGCCCGATCCGCTCGGCGACCGGCGGGCTCGCCGCGAAGGAGAGCACCAGCCCGCCGACCAGCAGGGTCAGGAAGGCCGCGAGGAACCATCGGTCGACGCCCCACCACCAGTCGCTGACCACGCCACGCTTGGTCCGGCTCGTCATGCTCATCCCCTCTGGACCATCTCGATGCCGGGAAGGCGCCCCACCGCTTCCCGGAAGGCGTCGCCCCGCACCTCGAAATTGCGGAACTGGTCGAAACTCGCGCAGGCCGGCGACAGGAGGACGACGGCCTCGCCGCCGTCCGCGGCGGCGTCCGCCGCGGCATGCCGCACGGCGACGTCCAGCGTATCGGAGATTTCGTAAGGAATTCGTTTACCAAGCGTCGCCGCGAAGGCCGGCGCCGCCTCGCCGATCAGATAGGCCTTGGCGATCTTCGGGAAGAACGGCGCCAGCGGCGCGATCCCGCCCTCCTTCGCCAGGCCGCCGGCGATCCAGTGAACCCGCGGGAAGCTCGCCAAAGCGGTCGCCGCCGCGTCGGCATTGGTGGCCTTGGAATCGTTGACGAACAGCACGCCGCCGTGGCGGCCGACCATCTCCATGCGATGGGCGAGACCCGGGAAGCTCTGCAGCCCGGCCTCGATCTCGTCGCTGGACAGGCCGGCGAGGCTGAGCGCCGCCACCGCCGCCGCGGCATTCTGGGCGTTGTGACGGCCGCGCAGCGAGCCGATCCCGGCAAGGTCGAAGCGGGCCTCGGCAAGCCCCGGCATGCGGCGCAGCAGCGCCCGCCCGTCGAAACCCACCGCCGCGCTGGCATCGTCCGACTGCGATATGCGGATGACCGCCCTGCCCTCGCTCTCCAGTTCCTCGGCGATGCGCCGGCAATGCGCGTCGTCGATGCCGACGACGGCGGTGTCGGATCCCGCTACCAGCCGCGCCTTGATCGCCGCGTACTGGCTCATCGTGCCGTGCCGGTCGAGGTGGTCAGGCGTCAGATTGAGGAGGATGCCGACCGAAGGCGCCAGCGTCGGCGCGAGGTCGATCTGGTAGGACGAGCATTCCAGCACGTAATGGCGCCCCGGCGCCGGCGGCTCCAGCGTCATCACCGCGACGCCGATATTGCCGCCCATCTGCGTGTCTCGTCCGGCGGAACGCAGGCAGTGGGCAATCAGCGCCGTCGTCGTCGACTTGCCGTTGGTGCCGGTGATGGCGACCAGCGGCGCCTCGGGCGCCCGGGCCTGCCGCTCGCGGCTGAACAATTCGATGTCGCCGATCACCGGCACGCCCGCCGCCCGTGCCAGTTCCACCGTCCAGTGCGGCCGCGGATGCGTCAGCGGCACGCCCGGCGCCAGCACCAGGGCGGCGAAGCCCGTCCAGTCGGCATCACGCAGGTCGCCGGTCGGAATGCCCGCGGCTGCTGCTGCCGCGACGCTGTCGGGATTGTCGTCGAACGCCGTCAGCCGGGCGCCGCCCTCGACCAGCGACAGGGCGGTGGCGCGGCCCGAGCCGCCGAGCCCGAACAGCGCCACGGATCTGCCGGAGAAGCTTTCGGCCGCGATCATCGCCTCACCGCAGCTTCAGGGTGGAAAGGCCGACGAAGGCCAGCATGAAGGCGATGATCCAGAACCGCACCACCACCTGGCTCTCGGTCCAGCCGAGCTTTTCGAAATGGTGGTGGATCGGCGCCATCAGGAAGACCCGCCGCCCGGTCAGCTTGAACCAGCCGACCTGGATGATCACCGACAGCGCCTCGATCACGAACAGCCCGCCGATGATCGCCAGCACCAGCTCGTGCTTGGTGGCGACGGCGATCGTGCCGACCATGCCGCCCATCGCGAGCGACCCGGTATCGCCCATGAAGATCGCCGCCGGCGGCGCGTTGAACCACAGGAAGCCGAGCCCGGCGCCGATCACCGCGCCGCAGAGCGGCGCGAGTTCGCCGGTGCCGGCGACATAGTGGATCTGCAGATAGGTGGAGAAGTTCACGTTGCCGGCGACATAGGCGATCAGCCCGAAGGCCGCGGCGGCGATCATGATCGGCACGATGGCGAGCCCGTCCAGCCCGTCCGTCAGGTTCACCGCGTTGCCGGCGCCGACCATGACGAAGGCCCCGAACACGACGTAGAACCAGCCGAGATCGATCAGCACCGACTTGACGAAGGGAAAGGCCAGCGAACTGGCGAAGCTGCCGGTGCCGGCATAGACGATCATCGTCGCCGCCGTGCCGGCGATGAGGAACTCCAGCGCCAGCCGGGACTTGCCGGAAAAGCCCTTGTCGCTCTGCTTGGTGACCTTCAGGTAGTCGTCGTAGAAGCCGATGGCGCCGAAGCCGACGGTGACCATCAGCACGGTCCAGACGTAAAGGTTGGCCAAGTCCGCCCAGAGCAGCGTCGCCACCAGGAAGCCGCTGATGATCATCAGCCCGCCCATCGTGGGCGTGCCGGCCTTCTTGAAATGCGTCTGCGGGCCGTCCGCCCGGATCGGCTGGCCCTTGCCCTGGCGGATCCGCAGATTGGCGATGATAGCCGGACCGAACAGGAACACCACGATGAAGCCGGTGATCATCGCCGCACCGGTGCGGAAGGTGATGTAGCGGAAGACGTTGAAGATCGGGAATTCGGCCGCGAACTGTCCGAGATAGGCGATCATGCGTCGTCTCCGGACGATCTGGGCGAGGAATGCGACGCCGCGTCGCCCGAGGTCTCCGGCGCGTGGTGGGCGATGAGCCGCTCCACCAGCGGCCCGAAGCCGATGCTCTTGGATGCCTTGACCATGATGACGTCGCCGGGGCGCGCCGCGCCGAGGAGGCTCGCCAGCAGCTCGTCGACATTCTCGTGCCACTCGCGCGGCACGCGGTTCTCGAGCACGTCGTCGAGGGCCTTCATCTCGTTGCCGGCCATGTAGACCCGGTCGACGCCGGCCGCCTCGATCGCCCCCACCAGCTCGGCGTGCAGCGACGGCGCGTGCGTTCCGAGCTCCAGCATGTCGCCGATCACCGCGATCCGGCGTCCGCCCTCGCCCAGGGTCTCGGTCTTCAGCACGTCGAGCGCGGCGCGCATCGAGGCGGGGTTGGCGTTGTAGCTGTCGTCGATGAGCGTGATGGTCCCGCCTCCCGGCAGTGGCAGGCGGTGGCGGGCGCCGCGTCCCTTGACGGCGCGCCAGCTGCCGAGCGCCGCCGCGACCGCCTGGATGTCGGCGCCGGCGAGCCTGGCTGCGCCGAGCACGGCGAGGACGTTCTGCGCCATGTGCCGGCCGCTCGGCGCGAGCGTCACGCGCACCGCCTCGCCGGCGATCGTCGCCGTCATCTCGGCCCCGTCCGGCGACGGCGCGAAGGAGGTCAGGCGGAAGTCGGTCCCGGCGGCCTCGCCGAAGGTCGCGATCCGGCTCACCCCGGCGGCGCGCGCCAGCGTCGCCAGCCGGCCGCATTGCGGGTCGTCGCCGTTGAGGATCGCCGTGCCGCCGTCGACCAGCCCCTCGAAGATCTCGGCCTTTGCCTCGGCGATCTCGTCGATGTCGCGGAAATGCCCGAGATGGGCCGGCGCGATCAGCGTGACGATCGCGAGGTCCGGGCGCACCAGCTTGACCAGCGGGCGGATCTCGCCCGGATGGTTCATGCCGATCTCGAACACCGCGAAGCGGGCATCTTCCGGCAGGCGCGCCAGGCTCAGCGGCACGCCCCAGTGATTGTTGAACGAGGCAGCGCTGGCATGGACGCTGCCGCAGGCCGACAGCCCGTGCCGCAGCGCCTCCTTGGTGGTGGTCTTGCCGACGCTGCCGGTCACCGCGATGATCCTGGCCTGCGAGCGGGCGCGTGCCGCCTCGGCGAGCCGCGTCAGCGCCTTCAGCACGTCGTCGACGACCAGCAGCGGCGACTGGACGCGTCCCAGCGCCGGCAGCTTCTGTTCCGAGACGACGTGCAGCGCCGCCCCGGCTTTGGTCGCCGCGGTCAGGAAATTGTGGCCGTCGAACTGCTCGCCCTTGATGGCGAAGAACGCCTCGCCCGGCTCGAGCGTGCGGCTGTCGATCGAGATGCCGGTGATCGTCTCCGGCAGGTCGCCGACCGGCCGTGCATCCATCGCCGCCATCAGCGCCGGAATGTCCCAGAGTGCCGCGCTCATCGCCCCGCCTCCGCGATCGCCGCGCGGACCTCTTCATGGTCGCTGAAATGCTGGGTGACGCCGCCGGCGGTCTGGCCGACCTCGTGGCCCTTGCCGGCGATCACCACCGTGTCGCCGGCCCGCGCCGTGCGCACCGCCTCGAAGATCGCCTCGCGCCGGTCGCCGATCTCGGTGGCACCGGGCGATGCCGCCATGATCTCGGCGCGGATCGTCGCCGGATCCTCCGAGCGCGGGTTGTCGTCGGTGACGATGACGATGTCGGCGAGGCGCGCGGCGATCTCGCCCATCATCGGCCGCTTGATCTTGTCGCGGTCGCCGCCGCAGCCGATCACCGCCACCACCCTTCCGGTGGTGAACGGGCGCACCGCGGCCAGCACGTTCTCCAGCGCCTCGGGCTTGTGCGCATAGTCGACGAAGACCGGCGCGCCGCTCGCCGTGGTGCCGGCGAGGTCGAGCCGGCCGGAAGCGCCCTTCAGCGTCTCCAGCGCCGCCAGCGCGTCGGCCGCCGGAACGCCGGTGGCGATGGCAAGCCCGGCCGCGACCAGGGCGTTGGACATCTGGAATTCGCCGGCCAGCGGCAAGACGATGCGATGGATGCGGCCCTCCGCCTCGATCTCGCCGATCTGGCGGTGCCGCTCGTGCTCCAGACGCTTCAGCGTCAGGAAGTTCCCGCCGCGCCCGACGGTCATCACCCGCAGGCCGGCGCCGGTGGCGACCTCCACCACCCGGCCCGACCAGCGGTCGTCGGCGAACACCACGGCAGGCGCGCCCTTCGGCAGCAGCGCCGAAAACAGCCGCATCTTGGCCGCGAAATAGGCCTCGATGTCGGGGTGATAGTCCATGTGGTCGTGGCCGAGATTGGTGAAACCGCCGGCTTCCAGCCGGACGCCGTCGAGCCGGCGCTGGTCGAGCCCGTGGCTGGAGGCTTCCATGGCGGCGTGCGTGACGCCCTCGCCGGCGAGCTCGGCCATCAGCCTTGCCAGCGCGATCGGGTCCGGCGTGGTGAGCGAGCCGTATTCGTCGCGGCCGGGCGACACCACGCCGGTGGTGCCGATCGAGGCCGCCGCGATCCCCGCGCGCGCCCAGATCTGCCGCAGGAAGGTGGCGACCGAGGTCTTGCCGGCGGTGCCGGTCACCGCAACGACATGCGCCGGCTGCGCGCCATGAAAGCGCGCCGCCATCAGCGCGATGGCGCGGCGCGGGTCCTCGGCGCGGATCAGCGGCAGGGTCGTGTCGATCGCGGCGTTCGTGCCGGCGAGGATCGCGGCGGCACCGCGGCTTTCGGCGTCGGCGACGAAGCGCGCGCCGTCGGCCTTCGAGCCGGCGACCGCGGCGAACAGGAAGTCAGGCTGGGTTTCCCGCGAATCGGTCGAGAGTCCGGCGATCTCCGGGTCGCTGCCCGTCCAGGTCGCCGCAAGGCCCTCTGCGAGTTGGGAAAGCTTCATTAACCATGTTCCGCTCTGTACCGAAAAGCCGGCCTAACCTTGGCCGGCTGCTCGGTCTTCTATCGCCAAGCGGTCGCTCGGTGAAGATCGCTTTCGTCGTGCCGGAACAGTTCGTTCCGGTTGTGGTATTAATACGAAACGAGCAGCGACTTGGCCTCGTCCCCGAAATCGGGCCGCACGCCGAGCAGCGTCGCCGAGCGGCGGATGACGGCGCCCACCGTCGGCGCCGCGTTCCAGCCGGCGGTGGCGTAGGGCTTGCCCTCCTCGCGCTTCGGCTCGTCGATCACCACCAGCACGATGTAGCGCGGGTCGTCCATCGGGAACGCCGCCAGGAAGGCGTTGAACTTCGCCGTGTCGGAATAGCGGCCGTTCACCACCTTGTTCGCCGTGCCGGTCTTGCCGCCCACCTTGTAGCCCTCGACCTCGGCGCTCTTGCCGGAGCCGCGCTGGTCGGCGACGTTGAGGCGGAACAGATAGCGCATCTGGTCGCTGGTCTTCGGGTCGACGACCTGCGTCGCCAGCGCATCGGCCTCGGCCCGCGTGCGTGGCAGGAAGGTCGGCGGGATGTGCTTGCCGCCGTTCATCAGCGTCGCCGCGGCGACCGCCGTCTGCAGCGGCGTCGTCGAGACGCCATGGCCGAAGGAGATCGTCACCGAGTTGATCTGCTTCCAGACCTTCGGCTGCGTCGGCGTCGCCACTTCCGGCAGCTCGGTCTGAAGCCGGGTCAGCAGGCCCATGCGGGTCAGGAATTCCTGGTGCCCCTCGACGCCGACCACTTCGGCTTCCTTGGCCGTGCCGATGTTCGAGGAGTAGATGAACACTTCCGGAACCGACAGCACGCGCTTCTTGCCGTGGAAGTCGGAAATGGTGAAGCCGCCGATGCGGATCGGCCGCGACGCGTCGAAGGAGTCGGTGATCTTCACCTTGCCGGAGTCGAGCGCCATGGCGGTGGTGAAGGTCTTGAAGGTCGATCCCATCTCGTAGAGGCCGGCGGACATCCGGTTCATCCGGTCCTTGTCGAGGGCCTGCTTGGAATCGTTCGGGTCGTAGTCGGGCAGCGACGTCATGGCGATGACCTCGCCGGTGTTCACGTCGAGGACGACGCCGCCGACGGCGATCGCCTTGTAGCGGGTCATCGCCGCGGCGAGCTCGTCGCGCAGGATGTGCTGCACGCGCAGGTCGATCGACAGCCTGACCGGCTCGAGATCGGTCCCGACGGCAAGACCCGCGTTCTGCAAGGCGCGGTAGCCCTGGTCGTCGATGTATTTCTCCATGCCGGCCGTGCCCTGGTTGTCGACATTGACATGGCCGGTCACGAAGCCCGCGGTGCTGCCGCCGGGATAGAAACGCCGCTTCTCGGTGCGGAATCCGATGCCCGGAATCCCGAGATCGAGGATCGCCTGCTGCTGGCCGGGCGTCAGCTCGCGGCGCAGCCAGGCAAAGCCCGCCTTGCTGGCCAGCCGGCTGTAGAGCCATTTCGGATCGAGATCAGGCAGCACGCTGAGCAGCAGCTCGCTCGCCTCGTCCGGATCGATGATCCGCCGCGGTTCGGCGAACAGCGACGCGGTGCGGATGTCGGTGGCCAGCACTTCGCCGTTGCGGTCGATGAGGTCCGGGCGGGCCGCCATGATCTGGTCGCGCGCCCCATAGGCGGAGGCGACGTCGTACGGGGCCGCACCCCACATCACCAGACGGCCGCCGATGACGCCGTAGATCCCGACGAACAGCCCGATCGCGAGGGTGATGCGGCCGCGGTTCTTCGGCGGGCCGAGGCGACGGCGCCGGCCGAACGGATCGAATTCCGGCAGCGCCGACTCGGCGACCTTCTTGCGGCGGAAGAGCCTCGTGACGTCCATCAGCGCACCACCGTTTCGCCGTTGTCGGCATAGCCGCCGAGCGTGTTGTTCTGGTCGGGGACGAGGTTGACCGGCCGGGCCGGCAGCTCGTCCGGCTCCACCACCTGGTCGGGCCGCATCGGCTTCAGCTGCAGCTCCGTCTCGAAAGCGTGGACCAGCCGCTGCAGCCGCGGCGGCTGGTCGAGCAGGCTCCAGTCGGCCTCGAGCAGCTGGATCGTCTCCTTCTCGAGCGCGATCCGGCGTTCCACCTGGGCGAGCTCGCTCTCGGTGGTCTCGGCCTGGTGCTTGATCTGGTAGGTCCAGGCGGCGGCGGAAATCATCACCGCGATCAGCACGACGTCGATCGTCTTCAGCATCGGATCACTCTCCGCTCTCGGGCAGGTCGGCAAGCGAGGGCAGCGCCGCGAAATCGAGCGCGCTGCCGGGGTCTCGGGCGGGTTCGGCGGTCCGGATGCCGCTGCGCAGCTTGGCGGAACGGGCGCGCGGGTTGCGGCGCGCCTCCTCCTCGCTCGCCGCGACGGCCTTGTTACGGGCGACAAAGGTCTGCGACACCGGGGCGAGGTCCGGCAGGTGCCGCGACCCCGAGGGCGGCGACGAGCGGTCGCGCAGGAAGCGCTTGACGATGCGGTCCTCCAGCGAATGGAAGCTCACCACCACCAGCCGGCCGCCGGGCTTCAGCACCTGCTCGGCCGCCACCAGCGCCCGGGCGAGTTCGCCGAGCTCGTCGTTGACGTAGATGCGCAGCGCCTGGAAGCTGCGGGTCGCCGGATCGATCTTGTCCTTGGGCGAGCGCCCCACGACCTTGCCGACCACGCCGGCGAGATCGAGGGTCCGCTCGAACGGCCGCTCGTCGCGGCGCGCAACGATCGCCCGGGCGATACGCCCGGCCTGCTTCTCTTCGCCGTAGAATCCGAGCACCCGCGCCAGGTCGCCGATCTTCAGCCGGTTGACGACGTCGGCGGCGGTCGGGCCGGTCGAGCCCATCCGCATGTCGAGCGGCCCGTCCTTCTGGAACGAGAAGCCCCGCTCGGCGGTGTCGATCTGCATCGACGAGACGCCGATGTCGAGGACGATGCCGTCCACCGTGCCGCCATGCGCCGCGACGATCGCGGCGAGGTCGCCGAAGCGGCCCTCGACCGGGGTCAGCCGGCCGTCATAGGCGCGCGCCATGTCGCGCGCCGTGGCGATCGCCGACGGATCGCGGTCGATGGCGATGACCGAAGCGCCAGCGTCGAGGATGGCGCGCGTGTAGCCGCCATTGCCGAAGGTGCCGTCGACGACGACCTCGCCTTCCGCCGGCTGCAGGGCGGCAAGGACCTCGGAGAGAAGCACCGGAAGATGACGGGCTGGTCCGCCAGCGGAGGGTTCCTCGACCCCGCCGCCGCCCGTCGTCATTCCGGTGCTCTCGCCGAAGCGGTCCCACCGGATCGCGAGGCGAGAAGTCGCTCCCGCGCCTCGTTCCGGTAGGCCTCGAAGTGGTCCGGCTCCCAGAGCTGGAAATAGTCGCGCGCGCCGACGAAGGCGACGCGGTCGCTGATCCCCGTATGGGAGCGGATGAAGTCCGTCATCATAATCCGCCCCTCGGAGTCGAACTTCAGATAGGTGCCGTCGCCGAAGGCGAAGATCGACAGGTCCTGGAACGTCTCGCTGAACGGATCCTGGGCGTCCATGCGCCGCTCGAAGCGCTCCATCAGTTCCGGCCCGCCCACATCCATCACCGGATGCGTCAGCGAGCGCATGGCGAACAGGTCGCGAATGCCGCGGGCCGCGATCACCTGCCGGAAGGCGGCCGGCACCGAGACCCGGCCCTTGGCGTCGATATTGTGCACGAAGTTGGAAAGGAACCGATCCATCAGCCGCCGACTGTCCTGGAGCGACCCGTTCGCATTCCATCAAAGCCCCCGCTTTGTCGCCGGTCCGCAGGCACGCGAATGCCCTGGCGGACGGCGCCCACCATTTGCTCGCCGCCACCCCGGACGTGCCGGGGAGCGGTATTCGATGTCTGAAAAAAGGGCTGCCGCGCCCCTCGTCTGATGGCATTTGGGATAGCATGGGCGTTCATGGGCGTCAATGGGAAGTACCGGTGCAACACTTGCCCGGCGGCTCCCGTAATTCTTAGAACGCCAGTGTTAACGGCTTATTAATATTGATGTTTCGCAAACGCGGCAGAATTCGTCGGCGCCGATGCTGAGCTGCGCCGGGAGACGATCGAACGGCCGTAAGGGACGGGAGAAAAACGGAAAACGCCGGTGGGGAAAAATGCGCGGCGGGCTGGTGGCGCGCCATCCCATGGCGGAACCCTGGCGGCGCCCGGCATCGGCACGCGCCTGTCGGCGCGCCCGTGGCCGCGTTGGTCGGTAGAAGATGCCAGTCGGCCTGTAAGCCGGGTTCTGTCGGGCGGCGATGAAGCCGCCGTGCGACCATTCCTCTGGGACGGCGCTTGCGCGCCGCCTCGAGCAACCTACCCGGACGACCGGCCCGGAGAAGGGCTGTCACCTGCCTTGCGGCAGGCTCCGCGTCGTCCCTATTCGGTCTTGCTCCCGGTGGGGTTTGCCGTGCCGCCGCCGTTGCCGGAAGCGCGGTGGGCTCTTACCCCGCCGTTTCACCCTTACCCCGCCATCACTGCGGCGCGCTCGGCTGGAGCCGGCAAGCCGCACTGAAGGCGGGGCGGTCTGTTTTCTGTGGCACTTTCCCTGGGGTCGCCCCCGCCGGACGTTATCCGGCACCGTTTCTCCGTGGAGCCCGGACTTTCCTCCCCCGCCGTCTTTCGACATATGGCGGGAGCGGTCGCACGGCCGACTGGCGACGCCTAGGTGTTCGCCATGGCGCGCAATGTCAACCGTTGGATGGAAAAGCGCGTGACGGGCCCCGGTCGCGAACGCGTCCCGGCGGCCCGTCTCCCCGGCTCAGGCGCGGGCCATTTCCCGCTGCACCTTCGAGCAGTAGCGCTTCGAGATCGGGTTCATCCGCTTGGCGTAATGGCCGGCGTTGTACTTCAGGATCGTGCCGCAGGTGCTGCCGTCGCCGCGCTGCATCGCGCCGGCGAGATAGCGCATTCCCCACTTGATGTTGGTGGCCGGATCGTAGAGCGCCTTGGTCGAGCCGCGATAGCCCATGCCGCGGGCGGTGGCGGGCTTGATCTGCATCAGGCCGACCTCGCCGGCAGCGCCGGTCACCGTCGCCCGGTAGCTGCTCTCGATCCGCACCACCGCATGAGCGAGTGCCACGGGCACGCCATGGGCCTTGGCCTGAGCAGCGATGATGGTGGCGTAAGGCCGGTCGGCAAACCGCTCGACGGATGCCATCTGCACGTTACCCGCTTCGGTATTTCCCCTCACGGAGTCGGCCGTGGAAGCGGTCGTCAGGCCGAGCGCGATCGTCGCGGCGAGAGCCGCGGCAGTCAGTCTTGTCATGGAAACCCCAGATGTTGCCTGTCGCCCCAACCCCTTGAAAGAGCGACACTATCCCCTCGCCGCTGGAATGCTGCGGCTGCGAGGACCGCTATGTGCGGGGCAAAAGGACCGGCAATGTGACGGCTACATCACGGACTGTTTCAGGCTGATACATGGACCCGGTCAGCTGTCGCCTGAGCAACGGCGCCGGGACGCCGCAGCGGCGACTGCGGCAACTGCATGAGCAGCCGGTGCAGCGTCTCCACGGTCGAGGCGTCGGCGACCCCGTCGACGCACGCGCGGCGGAAGTGCCGCTGGAAGGCGATCGTGGCCTGGCGCGTTGTCTCGCCGAAGGTTCCGTCGATCGGCACGCCGTAGCCGTAGGCCGCCAGCAATCCCTGATAGGCGGCGACCGGGTCGCCCCTGTCGCCGAGGCCGAAGAAGCGCCCGCCGGCGATCGGCGCCGCCTCGACGTAATGGCCGAGTCCGGCGCGGAAGAGTTGATCCCAGGGGAACTTTTCGCCGGGATCGGCCTTGCGCCCCGGCGCAACATCCGAGTGCCCGAGCAGTCTTTCCGGCGGAATCGCCCAGCGCGCGGCACAATCTGCGCACAATTGCGCGACCGCCCGCACCTGCGCCTCCGGAAAGTCCGGATAGCCGGCGGCGTGGCCGAGATTGACGATCTCGATGCCGATCGACCGGGAATTGATGTCGTCCTGTCCCCGCCAGTTGCCCACCCCGGCATGCCAGGCGCGGCGGGCCTCCGGCACCATCTGGACGATCCGCCCGTCCTCGTGGACGAGATAGTGGCACGACACGGCGCTGACCGGGTCGCACAGCCAGCGCACCGCGTCGTCGCCGGTGCCCATGCCGGTATAGTGGATGAGCAGCATGTCCGGGCCGCCCGGCACCCGGCGTTCGTTGTGGTTCGGCGAGGCCAGCACGATGTCGACGAGCGGGGAGTCTGGGGTCAAGCGGCGTCCCGGCTGGTGATCGCGTGATAGGCTTCGTTGATCGCCTTCATCCGCTCGTTGGCGATGAACATGAACTCGTCGGGTACGCCGCGGGCCGACAGCCGGTCCGGGTGGTTTTCCCGCGCCAGCGTGAGGTAGCGGGCCCGCGCCTCCTCGCGCGGCGCGTCCGGGCTGATCCCCAGCACGGCATAGGGATTGTCCGGCCCGAGAATGTGCCGGTTGCTGAGGCGGGCGAACTCGCTCTCCGTCAGGCCGAAATGCCGGGCGACCTCGGCGAGGAAGGCGAGCTCGTGCTCGTGCACCAGCCCGTCCGCCTTGGCGATGTGGAACAGCCCGTCGAGCACGTCGGTGAGGATCTGGCAGTCGCCGTCCTCCTCGCGGCACAGCGCCTGCAGCCGCGCCGCGTAGAACTCGAAGCCGGCGGTGTCGCGCTTGGCGATGTCGTAGAGCCGGAAGACGTTGCGCAGTTCCGCCGGCGGAATCTCGAGGATCTGCTGGAACGCCGCGATCTCGCGCTGCGACACCACGCCGTCCGCCTTCGCCATCTTGGCCGACAGCGCGATCACCGCGACGCTGAAGGCGACGCCCCGCCTGGTCGCCTTGTCACCCGCGAACAGCGAGCGGATCGCCTCGAGGATCGCGTCGAGCGTCGCCCGCCCACCGGCAGGAACCGATTGCAGCAACGCGCTGAGGCTTGAAAGTATCTGCATTCCGACGATTCACCGACAGGGACGGACGCAATTATCGGCGAAGCATTGCTGCAACGCAAATAGGGCCGCCCAACCGGGCGGCCCATCGATATCGAGATACTGCGGCGGGATGCCGTCGCCGTTAGTTGGCCGGCGTCGTGCCCGTGGCAGGCGGAACAACGACGGTGTCGTCGTCCTCGAGTGGCGTGGTCTCCGGCGCCACAACCGGCTCATCCTCCTCGACGACCGGCGCGGCCGGCTCGACGACTTCCGCATCGTCTTCGGCGGGCACCGTGACTTCCGGCTCGACGACTTCCGGCTCGACGACCTCCGGCTCGACCGCTTCGGTCTCGACGACAGGCTCCGTCGTTTCGGTCTCCGTTGCCTCGTCGGCATCCGAACAGGCGCCGAGGGTCAGGAGAGCGGCGGCACTGGCGGCCAGCAGGAGCGTTTTCATGGAATAGTCCTTCCGAGATTAAATCGTGGTTCTGCATCGAAACGCGGCAAACCGCTTCCGGTTCGAGCACGACCCGATCACAGATCATGTCCGATTGCGACAGCGGTCGGGTCGCGGATCGTCCGGCAGCGCTTCGTCACAGAGGGACGGGAGCGATCAGCCTCGGTCCAGCCACCTCTGCTCAGATGGTCCGCATCCAGCCGCCGTCAATATTTGCTGCCCGACCTGTGGCGCCGCGGCCATTGTCATCGAGTGCCTCTCGTCGGAAAATTCCGCGAGGGGACTATCCGGAGCCGCCATGACCACGCTTTCTGCCGTTTGCGGACGCTTCGTCTCGGGCGCGCTTCGCCGCTTATCTCCGCGGCCCTCTCGCGCCGGGCGGCAGGGCCTGCTGATCGCCGCCGGCCTGGCGGCGCTGGCCCTCGCCGGCTGCCGTTCCGCCTCGCTCGACGTCAACGACCTTGGCCTCGCCCCCGCCCCATCGGGCTTTTCGGCCGACAGCGCCCATGCCTATCCGGTGCATGGCATCGATGTGTCGAAATACCAGGGCACGATCGACTGGGCCGCCGCCCGCGAGGCCGGCACCGCCTTCGCCTGGCTCAAGGCGACGGAGGGCGGCGACCGGCTGGACGAGCGCTTCCTCGAGAACTGGCGCAATGCCGGCGCGGCCGGCGTGCCCCGCGGCGCCTATCATTTCTGGTATCACTGCCGGCCCGGCGTCGAGCAGGCCGCCTGGTTCATCCGCAACGTGCCGCGCGAGCGCAACGCGCTGCCGCCGGTGATCGACATCGAATGGACGCCCTTCTCGCCGACCTGCACGCGGCGGCCCTCCACCGACGAGATCGTCCGCGAGGTCGGCGCCATGGCCGCCGTCCTCGAGAAGCACTACGGCAAGCGCCCGATCCTCTACATCCCGATCGACGTGCACCGCGATCGCCTCGTCGGCGCCTTCCCGCATCACCAGGTCTGGCTGCGCGCGGTCAGGGACCATCCGAAGAACGTCTACGAGGACCGCGACTTCCACTTCTGGCAGTACACCGAGAGCGGCACGGTGCCGGGCATCAACGGCGAGGTCGACCGCAACGTCTTCGCCGGCACCAGAGACGATTGGATCCGGTGGCTGCGGACGCACACGGCGGGCTGAGGCTTCTTCAAACTGCCATCATGGCGGGCTAGTCGCGACATCCACCGGCCCGCCGATCCCGAGCGACCGGCTCGACGCAACGCCCGAACAGGACCGCCTCCATGCCTGCAGCCCGCCATATTGCCCTTTCCCTGTCGATGCTTCTCGCCGGCACCTCGCTCGCCGCCGCGCAGCAATGCGGTGGCGATTTCGGGCAGTTCCTGGAGGGCGTACGGACGGAAGCGCTGGCGAAGGGCCTGTCGCCCGCCGCCGTCGACACCGCCATCGCCAACATGCGGCAGGATCCGAAGGTGCTCGCCGCCGACCGTGCCCAGGGCGTCTTCGCCCAGGACTGGGAGCAGTTCGCGACCCGGATGGTCAACGGCTACCGGCTGAGCCAGGGGAAAGCCAATCTCGACAAGCACGCCGGCGTCCTGTCCCGCGTCCTCGACGAGACCGGCGTGCCAGGCCCGGTGATCGCCGCCTTCTGGGGCCTCGAGACCGACTACGGTGCGGTGCTCGGCAATTTCGACACGCTGGCGGCGCTCGCCACACTCGCACATGACTGCCGTCGCCCGGAACTCTTCCGCCCGCATCTGCTCGGGGCGATCGAGATCGTCGACCGCGGCTACCTGACCCCGGCGGAGATGAAGGGCGCCTGGGCCGGCGAACTCGGCCAGACGCAGCTCCTGCCGGAGGAATACATCGCCTACGGCACCGACGGCGACGGCAACGGCCGGGTCGACCTGCGTCAGGACGCCGCCGACGTCCTCGTCACCACCGGCAAGTACATCCAGTCGCTCGGCTGGCGCCGCGGCGAGCCCTGGCTCGAGGCCGTCTCTGTCCCGGCCGACTTCCCGTGGGAGCGCGCCGCCCTCGTCAACAAGGAGCCGCGCTCGGCCTTCGCGTCGCTCGGCGTCACCAAGGCAGACGGCTCGCCGCTCGAGTCCGACGCACTGCCCTCATCGCTGATCCTGCCGATGGGCCGCGGCGGGCCGGCCTTCCTCGCCTTCCCGAATTTCGACATCTACCTCGCCTGGAACAAGTCGCTGGTCTACTCGCTGACCGCCGCCTACTTCTCCACCCGCCTCGCCGGCGCGCCGCCGGTCGACATGGGCAACCCGCAGCCGGGTCTCGATCTCGAGAACACCAAGCGGCTGCAGCAGCGCCTCAGCGATCTCGGCCACGACACCGGCGGCGTCGACGGGATCATCGGCGAGAACACGCGGGCCGCGGTCCGCCAGGAGCAGATCCGCCTCGGCCTGCCGGCCGACGGCTGGCCGACCCCGGAACTCCTCTCGGCTCTCTGAGACCGCCGGCCCGCTGCCCGCAGCAACGCCGCAGGTGTAGCCGCCGCCCAGCCTGGCTCGTCGACGCAGCTACGACGGAGCGAGGCCGACGCCGTACCGGTTGGCGAGTTCCCAAAACCAGTCCCGGTCGAGGTCGTCCGTCCGGTCGACCTCGAAGAGGGCCGCTGCCGCGCGTTCATGGATTGCATAGCAAAGCTGTTCGTCGTCGTGGCGGGCCGTATAGACGATGCCATCGGCTGCCAGCGAATGCTCCGCAAGGGCCTTCGACCATTTCTGGGGAATGTCGTAGGGCAAGCCGCCATGGGTGACCTCGGCCGTCGCGCCAAGGACAGCCAGACCCGGTCCTGTCAGGCTGATCAGGGTAAGCGCGCGGACGTTCTGCATCTGGACGTAGGCTTTCCGCGCCAGCAGGTCGAAATCGATCTGCGTCCGTCCCGGTGTCCGCAGGAACGTCTCGGCGAAGGCACCGGCGCGGTCACGGGCTGCGTAGAGCGTTCCATAGCTCCCGTCCGGAGCGTTGAATCGTCCGCTCGGCGTGCTGTCGAAATGGATCGGCTCGTGGGAGGAATTGTAGAAGCGATGGAGAAGCGAGCCGCGTGGAACGCTAAGGACCTTCGGCGAACGTGCCCCGAGGTCCGCCGGCGGCTCTGGTGCGCTCAAGCTCCCTGCTCGCCCACACGTCTGGCTGCCTCGACGACGCGGTCGACCTCCCCGTTTCGCATCAGCTCTATTGGCTTCTTCCCGCCGAGTTTCGGATTCGGCTGGACGAGGAAGTTGAGGATCGTCCACGGGTTCCTCGTGGGCAAGGCCTCGCGCACCGTTCGCATCCCGCCGACGATCGACCCGTCGGCCTTGAACTGGGCGACAGGGTAGCGGCGTCGGTTGCTGGGGCCGGGCACCGCCAGAAGGCTTCCCTCGCTGACCCGTTTCTCGACAGCCTGACGCGTGACCCCGCGCATGAGCGCCTGGACCTCTTCCAGCGTATAGGCACCGCCGGCGGCGCGCAGATCGTCTTCGGCAATGCGGATCCCGTCCAACATGGCCCTGGCCCTGGCGTCCGGTTCGAAGGCCTGTGTGGCGATCTGCGGGACGACGGACGCCTCGTTCGAACCGTGTCCGGACGCGCTTTTTCTGGCTGCCGCCTTCAGTTTCTCCGTCACGACGATGGCTCCGTCCTCTGGCGACTGGCGCCCGAAACTTATCGAGCCCAACATAGGCAACTTTGACAACTTTCGGTAGAGCCTGCGGAGGTTTGCATGGAAGGTCTTCGGGTCAGCCTACCACCCTCTATTGCCACCGCTTCGCGTGCGGCAGGGCACTCCCGGCAGACAGGTCTGCCTCACCGCGCCTGTTGTCATCCGCCCGCCGTCCCCATATGCCCGCACGGAGCAGTGAGCGCTCCGTGAGGAGTGAGTCACGCATGAAGAACCCCCAGACCCCGCTTCATCCCGACCATGTGCGGCGCCTGCGTCGCGTCAGCCGCCTGGCGCGACTGATGGACACGGCGATCCGGATTCCCGGCACCAGCATCCGCTTCGGCGGCGACTCGGTGCTCGGCCTGATCCCGGGCGTCGGCGACGTGGCGGGCGGCGCCGTCGGCCTCTACATCGTCAACGAGGCGCGCCGGCTCGGCCTGCCGACCAGCAAGATCGTCAAGATGCTCGGCAATCTCGGGCTCGACGTGGTGGTGGGCGCGGTGCCGCTGGCCGGCGACGTCGCCGACCTGTTCTTCAAGGCGCACCGGCGCAACCTCAACATCATCCTCGAGCATTTCGGCGAGGCCGACACCGAACTCGGCGAGACGATGCGCGAGCGGCCGATGAAGGACGTCACGCCGAAGCGCCGCTAGCCGCCTCGCTCACCAGCGGCCTCGGCGGCCTCGCTCACCAGCGCCGCGTGCGCCGGAAATAGGCCTCCGCCTCGGCCCCGAAGGTCCGGCGCAGTCCCGCCTCCTCGCCGCGGATGAAGCGGCTGGTGATCACGAACGGATAGAACCTCGCGATCGCCACCGCCGACAGCGCGCCGAGCCAGAAGGCGACGCCCAGCACCACCAGCGCCATGCCGGTATAGATCGGGTTGCGGTTGATCCGGTAGGGACCCTCGACGATCAGCGCCGTCGGCGACTGGCGCGGCATGATCTCGGCCTTCTTGCGGCGGAACCACAGCGCCGACCAGACCATGATCGCGATCCCCGCGAGCGCCATCAGGATGCCGAGACCGGTGCTCCACGCCGAGCCGAAGCGCGCGATGGGGACGAGCCAGGCCGCAAGGCTCGACGCCGCGATCGTCGCCAGCGCCCACATCGGCGGCAGGTCGAATGTGAGATGGCCGTCACGCACCGGTCATGGCTCCGCGTCTCCCGCTCCACCGCCTGGCCAGGACCGCACCGCGCGTCGCGCCGGTCCGGCTGCCGCATGATACAGCCCTCGGCCGTCGGGGCCTACCCGCCGGCCGGCCTTCCCGCGGCATCGCAGCCGCGGTCGCCTCAATCCGCCATCGTCTCCAGGCTCGCATAGCCCTCCGCCGCCTCGCCCTCGTCGAACGGCGTCGTCACCTCGACGAACGTGTCCGGATAGAAGCCGTTGAAACGGGTCCTGAGCGACAGGGAATAGGCGCCGATATGGCCGATCTCGATCCAGTCGCCGGTGTCCACCGTCTCCGGCAGCCAGAACGGCCGCGACAGGATGTCGACGCTGTCGCAGGTCGCGCCGCACACCTTGAACGCCTCGATCTTCGACGGGTCGCCGTTGCGGCTCTGGCGCGCCGGATCCGGGATGAAGCGGGCCGGCAGGGTGATCTTGCCGGTCCATGAGTCCGACAGCGACGCCCAGATGCCGTCATTGATGTAGAGCCGCTTGCCCTTCCTCAGCAGCACCCGCACGACCAGCGAGAAGGAGCGCGCCACGATCACCCGGCCGGGCTCGGCGACCAGCGGCATGTCGTCGAAGCCCCATTCCTTCAGGTCGCCGCGCAGCCGCGACATGATCTGCCCGAGCCCCGGCATCTCGCGCTTCTTGCGGCGCGGGTCGTGGCCGTATTCCGCCGGGAAGCCGCCGCCGACGTCGAGCCCGGCGAGCGGCACGTCGGCGCGGTTGCGCACCCAGTCGGCCGAGGCGAGCGCCCGCTCGTAGGTGTCGGGGTCCTCGATCTGCGAGCCGACATGGAAGCAGATGCCGACCTTGAAGCCGATCTTGTGGCAGCGCTGCAGCAGTTCGACCGCGTGCGCCGGGGCCGCGCCGAACTTCTTCGACAGCTCGTAGGCGGCATGGCCCTTGGTCTGGATGCGCACGAACAGCGTGATCGTGCCGGGGTCGAGGTCGAGGGCCCGGACGATCCGCAGGATCTTGGCGACCTCGTCCTCGTGGTCGAGCGACAGCACGCGGATGCCGTAGGTCTCGAGCGCCAGCCTGATGTCGGACTGTGCCTTGACCGGATGCATGTAGAGCATCTCGGCCTTCGGCAGCGCCTTGAGGACGGCGGCGAACTCGCCCGGCGAGGCGACGTCGAAGATCTTCACCCCCGCCTCGGCGAGCGCCGAGAGCACCATCGGCTCGCCATTGGTCTTCACCGCATAGGCGGTGTCGCCCGGAAACGCGTCCATGAAGCCACGGGCGTCGGCCTTCAGCACATCCGGCCGGAAGCAGTAGACCGGAACGTCGGGCCGAAGCGCGAGCGCGGCGTCCTTGGCGGTCTTGAATTTCTGCAAGGAGAGCTCCTGCCTTCGGGTCGGACGGGGCAATGCCGATGCACCTAGGGCGGCGTCGGCGAATGTTGCGGGGCAGCGTCGATCGTCGTGTCCCGGTCTGGTGACCGGCCTTGCCGGCCGGGCGTCGCCGGCCCTATTGAGGACGCGTCATCCCTAGGAGCTTCGCGCATGAACGTCCAGCCGCTCGGCCTTGCCCGCCTGCTTGCCGACATCGAGGGCGGCCGGGCCACCGCGGCCCGGACCATCGCCGCGGCTGAGGAGCGCATCGACGCGCTGGACGGCGAAATCGCCGCCTTCGTGCGCCGCGCCCCGGCGGAGAGCATAGCGGCGGCCATCACGGCCACCGGCCCGCTCGCCGGCGTGCCGTTCGGCGTCAAGGACATCTTCGACACCGCCGACATGGCGACCGAACATGGCTCGCCGCTCTATGCCGGCCACCGCCCGGTCGCCGACGCCGCCCTCGTCGCGATGGCGCGGGCGGCCGGCGCCGCGGTGCTCGGCAAGACCGCGACGACGCAGTTCGCCTCGCTCGACCCCTGCGCCACGCGAAACCCGCACGACCTGTCCCGCACGCCCGGCGGCTCGTCCTCGGGCTCGGCGGCGGCGGTCGCGGCCGGCATGGTCGCCGGCGCCTGCGGTTCGCAGACCGGCGGCTCGGTGCTGCGGCCGGCCGCCTATTGCGGCATCGCCGGCTACAAGCCGAGCTTCCGGCTGCTGCCGAGTGTCGGCATGAAGACCTTCGCCTGGTCGCTGGACACGGTCGGCCTGTTCGCCGCCGGCGTCGCCGACGTCGCGCTGCTCGCCGCGCGTCTGACCGGCCGGCCGCTCGCCGCCCCGCCGCTCGCCGACGCCGCGGGCCTCACCTTCGGCCTCTACCGCAGCAGTGTCGACGCCGGCATCGAGCCGGAGATGCGGGAAGCCTGGGACAAGGCCGCCCGGGCGCTGGAAGCTGCCGGCGCGACGCTCGTCGAGCTGGAAGAGCCGGCCGCCCTCGCCGCCGCCCGCGACGTCCACGGCATCGTGCAGAACTTCGAGGCCGCGCACGCGCTGATGTGGGAGCACCGCACCCATCGCGAGGCGCTGGCACCGCGCGTCCTCGCCCAGCTCGACGAGGGAGCCGCCACCTCCCCCGCCGCCTACGATGCCGGCCGCCGCACCGCCCGGATCGGCCGCCGGGCCGCGACCACGCTGTTCGAGACCGTCGACGCGCTGCTGCTGCCGTCCGCGCTCGGCGCCGCCCCGGAAGGCCTCGGCTCGACCGGCGATCCGGCGCTCAACAAGCTCTGGACGCTGACCGGCAACCCCGCCGTCAGCGTGCCCGGCCTTGCCACCGCCGGCGGACTGCCGCTCGGCATCAGCATCGTCACCCGCTTCGGCCGCGACGCCGAGGCGCTGGCGATCGGCGCGCTGCTCGAGGCCCGGCTGCGCGCCTGACCGTCGCGGGACGCTCTCTGATCGCTTCGGGGAGAAACGTCACCGCGACGCGCCGCTGTGCCAAAAAAATACAGCCTGCCGCTTCGCGCTGCATCGCGTTGACCCGCAGGGGCTGGCCGCCGCGACGGCGGATTTTCATGCCGCACTGCACCAACGAAACCGTCTTTACGATTTGCCGATCTCGGTTAACGTCCGACCCGTCGTCAGATGAGGAGGCACTTCAATGGAACTGACACGTCCCATGAACCTGCTGTTTATCTGTGCCGCATTCGCATTCGTCGGTGCCCTGGTGGTGGGAATCGTGCCCTGACCAGGCCGGTGATCGTCACCATCAGGGTGGCGCCAGAGACGAAAAAGCCGGGGTTCTCCCCGGCTTTTTCATGTGACTTTGCTGGCGGCTGGCCTCGGCTCAGGCCGCCTGCGCAGCGCCCTCGGCCGCCGTGCCGCCGGTGCTGCCGGCCCGCAGGCCGAGGATGTGGCAGATCGAGTAGACGAGGTCCGCCCGGTTCATCGTGTAGAAATGGAAGTCCGAGATGCCGCGGCTGGTGAGGTCGAGTACCTGCTCGGCGCAGACGGCGGCGGCCACGTGGCTTCGGGTCTGCTCGTCGTTCTCCAGCCCGTCGAACCGCTCGGCCAGCCAGGACGGGATCTTCGTGCCGCAGGCACTGGAGAAGCGGGCGATCTTGGTGAAGTCGTGGATCGGCGCGATGCCGGGCACGATCGGGATGTAGATCCCGGCCTTGCGGACCCGCTCGACGAAGCGCTCGTAGACGTCGTTGTCGAAGAAGAACTGGGTGATCGCCCGCGTCGCGCCGTTGTCGACCTTGCGCTTCAGGAGGTCGATGTCGGTGGCGAAATCCGGGCTCTCGGGATGCTTCTCGGGATAGGCCGAGACCGAGATCTCGAAATCGGCGAAGGCCTTCAGCCCGGCGACCAGCTCGACGGCGTTGCGATAGCCGTCCGGACGGGACACATACTCGCCGCCGACGCCGGCCTGGCTGTCGCCGCGCAGCGCCACGAAATGGCGCACGCCGGTCTCCCAGTACTGGCGCACCACCGCGTCGACGTCCTCGCGGGACGCGTCGACGCAGGTCAGGTGCGCCGCCGGCGTCAGGCTGGTCTCCTTGAGGATTCGCTCGATGGTCGAATGGGTGCGCTCGCGGGTCGATCCGCCGGCCCCGTAGGTGACCGAGACGAAGCGCGGCCCGAGCGGCGCCAGCCGCTCGATCGAGCGCCAGAGATTCTCCTCCATCTTCTCCGACTTCGGCGGGAAGAACTCGAAGGAGACGTTGATCCCGGAAGGGGAAAGCGGGCTGGTGCGGCTCATGGCAGGTTCTTCTCAGCTGGCTTGGGCAGGATGGGTGGACGCCTGCTCGGCGACGAGCAGGCGCGGGTCGCGGGCGATGCAGAGCGTGACCGTGAGTTCGCCGGTCTGCTCGCCCTTGGAGACGAGATGCTGGATGGAAACGGTCTCGAGCCCGGCATCGTCGAGATAGCCGGTCAGCGACTCGTCGGAAAAGCCGAGCCGCAGATGCGCGTGTTCGGCGCGCAGGAATTCCAGCGAGTGCGGGGCGAAGTCGATGATCGCCATGCGCCCGCCGGGCGCCACCGCCCGCGCCGCCTCGGCGACCGCGGCGGCCGGGTCGTCGAGATAGTGCAGCACCTGATGGATGGTGACGAGGTCGAAGGCCTGGCGCTCCACCGGCAGATGGTAGGCGTCGCCCTGGCGCACCAGCGCGTTGGCGATGCCGGCCTGGTCGAGCTTGGCGCGGGCGATGGCCAGCATCTCGCGCGAAGCATCGACACCGACCGCCCGCTCGCAGCGCGGCGCGAGCAGTTCCAGGAGCCGGCCGGTGCCGGTGCCGATGTCGAGCATCGTGCCGATCCGCTTGGGGCCGAGCGCGTCTAGCAGCGCCCGCTCCACCTCGGCGTCCGAGGCATGCAGCGCCCGGATGCGGTCCCAGTGCCCGGCATTGCTGGCGAAATAGCTGGCGGCGCGGCGGGCCCGGTCGGCCCGAACCGATTCCAGCCGCTCCATGTCGCGGCGGATCTCCGGATCGCCGTCATCGACCCAGCCGACCAGCGTGCGCACCAGTCCGGACATGGTCGCCTCGTCGGAGACCCGGAAATACGCCCAGGCGCCTTCCTGGTAGCGCGACAGCACGCCGGATTCGACCAGCAGCTTGAGATGCCGCGAGATCCGCGGCTGCGACTGGCCGAGAATCGACGTAAGCTCGCTGACGGTCAGGTCGCTGCGCGCCAGCAGCAGGACGAGTCGCAGCCGGGTCGGTTCGGCGACGGCCTTCAGCGCGTCGACGAAGGATCCGAAAGAGAGTTTGCGAATGTCCAGCATCAAGGCTTCCGATCACGATATAAACATATCTTTATATCGAAACGGCGACGGCTGCAAGCCGCTTTCGCGACCCGCCGGCTCGCTCGCCCGGTCCGGCGTGCCTCCCCTGCCCGGTGACCGTCGTTGACCGACCCCCAGGCCGACGGGCCGCAGTCCGCCGCGCCGGCTGGCGGCGCGCGTCCCGGCGAGGTGGCGTTCGCCGGCCCGGCGCCGGCCTATCGGGATGCCGGCCTAGTCTTCATCGGCCGCATCCGTTCGCCCTGGGCCGATCGCAGCGCCTGCCCGAAGAACATCGGCGCGGCGCGGGAGCGTGGCCAACCGGCGACGGTCGAGATCGACGCCGCCTTCCGGCCGGCGCTTCAGGGCCTGGCGGCGGGCGCCTACGTGCATCTCCTCACCTGGCTCGACCAGGCCACCCGTGACCTGGCGCTGCAGGTGCCGCGCCACGCGAGCGGCCCGCGCGGCTCCTTCTCGCTGCGCTCGCCGGTCCGGCCCAACCCGATCGGCATGCATCTGGTGCGCATCGACGCCATCGATCCGGTGGCCGGCATCCTCACCATCGACGCGATCGACGTCCTCGACGGCACGCCGCTGATCGACCTGAAGCCGTATCTGGCGTCGGTCGACGCACCGCCCGCGGGCTGAGCCCAAGGTGGCCACCGAACGCCAGAAGCGCATCGCCCGCGCCCTCACTGCGCTGATCCCGCGCGCGCCGTTCATCGACGCCGAGGCGATCCGCGAGGCGGCGCGCTCGCGCCACATGCGCCCGCTGTCGCCGGAGCGGGCGACATGGCTGGCGGCGATCTCGCATATTCGCCACGCCCATACCGACTACGACGTGCTGATGGACGACGGCTACGACCGCGACGCCGCGCGCTACTTCGTCCTGGACGACATCAACGACGTGCTCGACCGATGGGGCGCAACAAGGCGCCTCGATCCGGACTTTTCGGAAGACAATCTTCCCGACGACATGCCGGACACCGACGATGCCGGTTCCGCCGGTCTCGGTCGCGACGACTAGCTGCCGTAGATCCACTGCTCCGGCACGCGCGCCTCGAACCCCTCGCCGGCCTCGATCCGCCCCGGCTTCTCCACCCAGCCGACCAGCCCACGCCGGTGCCTGGCGGCACGCACGTAGGCGAAGGGAATGTCGGCGCGCCCCTCGTAGTGGCGCGCGACCGCGTGGCCGGCCGCCCGGCAGGGGGCGTTGTCGCCGTCGATCTTCAGCGTGACGCCGCCCTCGAACATCAGGAGCGTGCGCGGCGGCAGGAAGGAGAGCCGGGCGATCCCGGCGATCAGCAGGTTGGCGCCGACCCATTCCGGCCGGATCGCGTCGATGCCGAGCGCTTCCGCCGTCTCGGCGAGTTCGTCGGCCGCAAGCAGCGAAACCTGCCGCTCGTTGCGGATCTCGGTGCCGCGGGGATACCAGGGCTCGCGGCCGCCGGCCCGCCGCGTCAGGCCGCCGTGGCGGTCGCCGTCGAGCCCGTCGAAGCCGAGGTCGAGCGCCGCCACCTGGCTCGTCTCGAAGCCGCTGCCGGCGGTGCGGTAGAGCGCGGTGGCGCGGCCGGCGAGCCGCAAGCCCGGCCGGCGCTGCGGCGCGGCCGCCCGGTCGGGCTCGGCCGCCTCACCCAGGTCCAGCATCTCCTGCCCCGTCGCGCTGCTCGCCAAGGTCAGGCCTCCCGGTCGTCGCGATTGAATTCCGCCGCGTGCGAGCGTTCGAAGGTGACCACCCGGTAGATGTAGAAGAGCACGATCACCGCCAGCACCGCATTCGAAACCGGCCCGACATATCCCTCCACGGCGTCGTAGTTCTGGCCCAGCAGATAGCCCGCCAGGGCCAGCAGCGAGGTCCAGATCGCGCTGCCGATGGCCGAGAAGATCAGGAACGTGCCGATCGGCATGCAGGCGATGCCGGCCGGCACCGAGATCAGCGTCCGCACCGTCGGCACCAGGCGCCCGAACAGCACCGCCATGACGCCATGCCGGCGGAACCAGGCATTGGCCACGTCCACGTCGCCGGGCGACAGCGTCATCCAGCGCCCGTGCCGGTCCGCCAGTCGCTTCAGCCGCGCCTCGCCCATGAAGCGGCCCGCGTAGTACCACGGCACCACGCCGGCCAGCGATCCGATCGTCCCGGCCAGGATCACCGTCACGATCGACATGCGCCCGGCCGCCGCCTCGTAGCCCGCCAGCGGCATGATCAGTTCCGACGGGATCGGCGGGAAGATGTTCTCCAGCAGCATCAGCAGCGCGATGCCGAACGGCCCGAAGCTGTCCATCATGGTCTTGACGAAAACGTCCATCGCATCATCCACTTGGGCCGGCTCGCGCGGCAGGACGTGGCCGGCCCGATCGCGTCGATGGCCGTTCCGATAGCGCGCGCTTCGCCCCGTTGCAACGCAGCAGGACGGAATGGCTTGCCGCGGGATGGGGCGGGTGCTCTGCTCGCGCCATGAGCACCGGCCTCGACAGTTTCGACAATTTCTCCTGGGCAAGCCTCCTCGCCGGCAGCGAGGCGCTGGTCGTCGACCCGGACGCCAGGCGCGCCATGCGCACGGCCAACGCGCTGGAGGCCGCCGGCGCGCGGGCCACCATCGTACCCGACCGGGCGACGGCGCTCGACCGCCTGCTGCGGCGGCGCTTCTCCCTGGCGGTGGTGGCGCTGGCGCCGGACGCCTCGCTGGACGGCGAACTCGACGCGGCGCTCACGGCGGCGGGGATCCGGCTGATGCTGCTGGCGGATCACGCCCGGCACGAGGAGCTGCGGACGCTTCATCCGGATGCCGCCGTGGCGACGATCGGCATCGGCGAGCGGGCGCTGGTCATGCTGCTGACCGGCACCCGCGACGAGTGACCGGCGGCAGGGCCTAGCGAAGAACGGTGTCGATCGAACTCTCGATCTGCTGGATCGTGTAGGGCTTCTGCAGGATCGGGCAGTCGTGCCAGCGCTCCTCGACGCCGCCGCGGCCGTAGCCGGTGGCGAAGACGATCGGGATCCCGGCCTCGCGCATCCGCTCGGCCACCGCATAGACCGTCTCGCCGCCGATATTGACGTCGAGGATCGCCACGTCGATCTCGATGCCGGAGTCGATCAGCCGGTGCGCGCCGCTGACGCGCATGGCGGTCGCCACGACGTCGCAGCCGAGGTCGTCGAGCATGTCTTCCAGCTGCATCGCCACGAGACTTTCGTCCTCGACGACGAAGACCTTCACCCCGCTCAGATCCCCGGACTGCCTATGCGGCTGAACTTTCAATATCCTCGACCTCGGCGAGCGCTACCTGGAACCGGCAGATGAGGCCGGCATCGAGAAGGTCAAGAGCCAGCGTGCCCGACAGTTCCCCCTCGATGATCCGCTTGAGGATCCGCATGCCGAAACCGGGCATGAGATCGCGCGGCGCGGCGGCCGGGGCCTGCTCCTGCCAGACCACGTCCAGCGTGCGGTTGGCCCCGTGTCCGCTGGTGGTCCACGTCACGTCGAGTCGGCCCTCGTCGCCGGACATGGCGCCGTAGCGGGCGGCGTTCGAGGCGAGTTCGTGGAACACCATTGCGAGGGCGATCGCCGATTTCGCCGACAGGTGCACCTCCGGTCCGGCGACGGAGACGCGCGGCGGCGAGAACACCGACAGCTCCTGCGTCAGCAGCACCGACAGGCTCGCGGCTTCCCAGCGGCGCGCCGACAGGACGTTGTGCGCCTGGCTCAGCGCCATGATCCGCGCCTCGAAGGCGTAGCGCGCTTCCTCGGGGTTGCGGATGTTGCGGAAGCTCTGGCGGGCCATCGACTGCACGGTCGACAGCGTGTTCTTCACCCGGTGGTTCAGCTCGTCGATCAGCAGGCGCTGGCGTTCGGCGGCCCGCACCGATTCCGTGCGGTCGGTCGCCTGCACGAACACGCCGCTGACCCGGCCTTCCCCGTCGCGGATCGCGTTGTAGGAAAAGTCGAGGAAGGCCTCGACCGGCTCGGCGTCGGGCCCGCTCTGGAGCATCAGCCGCACCCCCTCGCCGGTGACCGACTGGCCGCTCTCGTAGACCCGGTCCAGCATCTCGAAGTAGCCCTGGCCGGCGATGTCCGGCAGCACCTGCCGGATCGGCAGGCCGATCAGGTTGCGGTTGCCGATGAAGCGCAGATAGCTGTCGTTGACGAAGGTGAACACGTGCTCCGGGCCTTCCAGCACGGCGATCATGCCGGGTGCCTGGCGGAACAGCCGGCGGAATTCCTCGCTCTCCGAGACCTTCTCCTGGTAGGCCTCCTCGACCTCCTGCGCATGGCGCAAGAGCGCCAGCTCGCCAGGGATCGAGCGGAACGGCAGCGTGCCGGCCTCCTTGATGCGGACGATGTCGGTGACGTCGATCGTGTTCTGGACGATGTAGTCGACCTGCCCGCCCTCCCCGAGAATCGGCGTGTGGGTGGCGGTCCAGTAGCGCTTCTCGACGCCGCCGCCCCGCTCTTCCGGCAGCGGGATGTCGTAGGGGATGAAGGCGATCGTGTCTGGCTCGCCGGTCGCCAGCACCTGCTCGAACGAGGCGCGCAGCCGCCGCCCGCTTTCGCCATCGTCAGGGAACAGCGCGAACAGCTGGTGTCCGACCAGTTCCTCCTGGCTCCGCAACACCACGTCGGCATAGGCGCGGTTCACCGCAACATACCGAAGCTCCCGGTCAAGGACCATGTACGGTGTCGGAAGGACCTCGAAAATCCGCTGGAAATCAGAACTACTCATGCGCTTCGCTGGTCTCGGCCGGCTCTCTCGGAACGTGTTATCTGAATTTATTGGAAAGACTGCAACAGACGGTTAAGCCAACCTTGGCCGGTGCAGCGCGCGATACATGCGAATTCAGTGAGTTGGCAAACATTGGCCAGCGAAACACAGGCCGGGCTTGCCGCGGTCGCGCCGAGATGACGGCGGCTGCCGCTTCACCTTGGCCCCCGCCGACGGTGCCGGGAACCCTCTACCAGGCACAGATGCGGGTCGAGGTCTCGGCATTCGCCCAGCAGGCCGGATCGTCCTGCTCGCGCAGGAAGGTGCCGGCCAGCGGGATGTTGCGGTTGCCGAGATTGACGAAGCCGAACGCCTTGCCGGGTTCGTCGATCACGAGGATGTAGGTCGCCTCGGGTCCGACGATGGTGAAGCTGCCGGCCGCATCCGTCGCCGTGAAATCGCAGTCGAAATGCCCGTCGTCGGTGGCGAAGCACTTGGCCGGTCGGGCCGCGGCCGTCCCCTGGCCAAGGAGCAGCATCCCGGAACACACCAACGCCGCTACACCCAGTCCGCACTTCTTCATCGCGACATCCCTGCCTGCGCCGATCCGTGACCCTGGATAGCAAGCGGCGGCCGGAACGCCTAGCCGTCGCGCCGGGCCGCCCGCGGGACGGCCCGGCATTGTCCGGATCAGCGCGTCAGGCGCTTGTAGGTCGGGCGCTTGGGGTTGACCGACTCGGGGCCGAGGCGCCGGATCTTGTCCTGCTCGTAATCCTCGAAATTGCCCTCGAACCATTCGACGTGGCTGTCGCCCTCGAAGGCGAGGATGTGCGTCGCCAGCCGGTCGAGGAACATGCGGTCATGGCTGATCACCACCGCGCAGCCGGCGTATTCCTCCAGCGCGTCCTCGAGCGCGGTCAGCGTCTCGGTGTCGAGATCGTTGGTCGGCTCGTCGAGCAGGATGACGTTGGCGCCGGACTTCAGCATCTTGGCGAGGTGCACGCGGTTGCGCTGGCCGCCCGAGAGCGTGCCGACCTTCTGCTGCTGGTCCGGGCCCTTGAAGTTGAAGTTGCCGACATAGGCCCGGGAGTTCATCTCGTATTTGCCGAGCTTCATGATGTCGACGCCGCCGGAGATTTCCTCCCAGACGTTCTTCGAGCCGTCGAGATGGTCGCGGCTCTGGTCGACATAGCCGAGGTCGACGGTCTCGCCGATCTCGATCTTGCCGGAATCCGGCTTCTCCTGCCCGGTGATCATCTTGAACAGCGTCGACTTGCCGGCGCCGTTCGGCCCGATGATGCCGACGATGCCGCCGGCGGGCAGCTTGAACGAGAGGTTCTCGATCAGCACCTGGTCGCCGAAGCTCTTCGACAGGTTCTCGACCTCGATCACCCGGTTGCCGAGCCGCTCGCCGGTCGGGATGACGATCCGGCCGTCGGCGGGCTTGCGGTTCTCGGCGGCCTCGACCAGCTCGTTATAGGCCTTGATGCGCGCCTTGGACTTGGTCTGGCGGGCCTTGGCGCCCTGCTGGATCCACTCGCGCTCCCGCGTCAGCGCCCGCACGCGGGCGTCGTCCTCGCGCCCTTCCTGCTGCATGCGCTTGGCCTTCTTCTCCAGATAGACCGAGTAGTTGCCCTCGTAGGGCACGCCGCGGCCGCGATCGAGCTCGAGGATCCAGCCGGTGACGTTGTCGAGGAAGTAGCGATCATGGGTGACCATCAGCACCGAGCCCTCGTACTCGCGAAGGTGCTTTTCCAGCCAGAGGATCGTCTCGGCGTCGAGATGGTTGGTCGGCTCGTCGAGCAGCAGGATGTCGGGCTTCGACAGCAGCAGCTTGCAGAGCGCGACGCGCCGCTTCTCGCCGCCGGAAAGCGCGACGACATTGGCGTCCTTCGGCGGGCAGCCGAGCGCGTCCATCGCCATCTCGACCTGGTTCTCGAGGTCCCAGAGATTCTGCGCGTCGATGACGTCCTGGAGCTTCGCCCCCTCCTCCGCCGTCTCCTCGGAGTAGTTCATCATCAGTTCGTTGTAGCGGTCGAGGATCGCCTGTTTCTCGGCGACGCCTTCCATGACGTTCTCGAACACCGTCTTGCTCTCGTCGAGCTGCGGCTCCTGCGGCAGGTAGCCGACCGTGGCGCCGTCGGCCGCCCACGCCTCGCCGGTGAAGTCCCGGTCGGTGCCCGCCATGATCCGCAGCAGCGTCGACTTGCCGGAGCCGTTGGGGCCGAGAATGCCGATCTTGGCATCGGGGTAGAACGACAGATGGACGTTCTCGAGGACCTTCTTGTTGCCATAGGCCTTGGTCAGGCCGGACATGTGATAGATGAACTGGCGTGCCATGGCGCGCGGTCGCTCCGTGTCGGAATGATGGAAGATTGCGCCGTACGTAAGCCATCGAGGCGGCCGCCGCAACGGCGTCACGCCTGCGGGAAGGACCGGGGAGACAAGAATGCTGACTGTTTGGGGACGCCGAAGCTCATCCAACGTGCAGATGGTGATGTGGTGCATCGCCGAGCTCGGCCTGGCGGTCCGCCGCCACGATGTCGGCCACCGCTACGGCGGCAACGACACGCCGGAATTCCTGGCGATGAACCCCAACGGCCTGGTGCCGGTGCTGAAGGACGGGGACGACGCGCCGCTGTTCGAATCCGCCGTCATCACGCGCTATCTCGCCAGCCGCTACGGCGCGGGGCCGTTCTGGCCGGCCGATCTGTCGGAACGCGCCCAGGTCGACAAATGGGGTGAATGGGCCCGGCTGAACATCTGGCAGAACTTCAACGGCCCGGTGTTCTGGCAGATCGTGCGCGTACCGGAAGCCGACCGCGATGAGCGCGCCATCGCCGCCGCGGTCCAGGCGCTCAAGCCCAAATTCGACATCGCCGAGGCGCGCATCGCCGAGCACGGCTTCCTCGCCGGCCCGGACTTCACCCTCGCCGACATGCAGTTCGGCTACCTGCTCTACCGCTATTTCGACCTGCCGATCGAGCGCCCCTCGCACCCCGCGATCGCGCGCTATTACGCCGCGCTGACCGAGCGGCCCGCGTATCGCGAGCACGTCATGGTCTCCTACGACGAATTGCGGGTGACCTGACCGCCCTTGCCGCCGGACGCTGTGGCTTCCTGCCGTGAGACCGCCCGGGTGGAGTCATCGCCTCGTCCGGGACCCGCGCGCTGTTTCGGAAGCGGCGCCTAGCCGATCTCCCGCTTCGCCTTGGCCTCGAGCCGGGCGCCAAGCGTCTCGATGTCGTCGCCCTCTGCCTTCGGGATGATCCGGTAGGCGGCGTTGACGAAGCAGAACAGCGCGAAGCCGAGCAGGCCGATGCAGACGAACACAACGAGGAACTGCCCGTAGGGCTGCGCCGTCAGCCAGTCGAAAGCCTCGCCGACCCCGCCTGCCTCGCTCGCATTGGCGCGCCAGGCCGCATAAACGAACAGCCCGCCGATGATGGCGATGACCAGCCCCTGCGCCCCGAGCCCGGCCTTCAGCATGAAGTTCCAGCGCAGCGTGAACTCGTTGGCGCGGATATGCTGGCGGTATTTCTCCTTCCACGCCTTGTGGAGATAATAGCCGCCCGTCGCGATGACGATCGCACCGACGATGCCGACGATCCAGCGCCCGGCCGGCAGGCCCATGACCGTCGACACCGCGCCGGTGATCGACGATCCGCCGCCACCGCCGCTGTCGCCGCCGCCCAGGAACAGCAGCGAGAAGGCCGAGATGCCGATCGCCAGGTGGATGAGGCCGGTGATCAGCATGCCGGTGCGCGCGATCATCCCCTTGGCCTCGCTGCCATAGGCCTCGAGATCGTAGATCGCGTCGATCAGGCGCCAGATCGCATAGGCCAGCATGCCGAGGAAGATCAGGAACAGCACGGCCATGCCCCAGCCGGTGTTCTCCAGCTGATCGAGCGCCGAGGACGTCCCCTGCGCCTGCCCGCCCAGCCAGATCGCGTAGAGCGAGAAGCCGGCGACCACCAGATAGACCAGGCCGCGGCCGGCATAGCCGGCGCGCATGAAGGGGATGGACCAGGAGAAATCGGATGAGGGCATGCTGGGCTCCGCGAATTGACTCTTGGGTCAATCGCCGCGGCCATGCATCGTTCCCTACACGGAATGTCCGGCCCCCTCCGGCCGATCCCACGGCCGGGCGTCGGCCCCCGCCGCGGCTACTGCAGCCCGACGGCGTCGACCACCCCGCCGGGGCAGCCGCCGTCGGTGGACGGCGCCGCCTGGATCAGTTCGGCGAGGTCCGCATCGGGGCTGATCTCGCCGGCGAGGCCCACGGTGAGTTCGGTGACGATCCGCCGCCCGCCGTCATTGGCGCAGGAGACCCGCACCCGCTCGCCGGCCCCCTCGCCGAAAGCCTCGTCGAAGGCGGCGCGGATCTCGGCCTGCGTCACCTCCTCGCCGATCCGGTCGGCAAACAGCGTCCGCACCGCCGAATCGTTCACCGCCGCCATGACGATCAGCGAATCGGCGAAATACTCCTCCGCATCGGTGCCGTAGCAGGTGCCGTGCTTGGTCCATTCGTGGCGTTCCAGCGCCGAGCGGGTGCCGGGCATCGTCTCGTCGAGCGCCGCCTGCGTCTCGGGCGACAGTTCCACCGGCGCCAGTTCGTCCCAGCGTCCGGCCCGGTCGTCGGCCCTCGCCTCGGCGGAGACTTCGCAATATTCGACGCCGCGCGGCTGCGGCCAGAGCCCGTGCAGCGAGAAATGCGTCGTGTCGAAGCGGCCCTTGATCTGGTCGACGCATTCGGGCTTGGAGGGCCGGGTCTCGCAGAAACCCGGCTGCCAGCTGATGGCGATGACGAGGTCGGGGTGCGCCGCGCCGCTCCCCTGGGCACCGCCGCCCGCCACCGGCCCGGTGCCGCCGTCCGGCGCCTGGCCGCCGCTGCCGTCGCTGGGCGAGACCATTTCCACCCAGTCGCCGCAGCCCTTGGCGATCCAGCGCCGGGACGGCTCGGCGCCCGGCACCTCGATGAGATAATGCGTGCCGTTGGCGCGGTTCTCGCCGATCAGCCGATAGGCCCGGTCCAGCGTGAGGCTGACATTGCCGGGATTGGCGTCGTTGCGGATCGCCGGCGTCGCCGGGCATTCCGAGCGCGCCACGACGAAACCGTCGAGCGGTACCTGCGCCCCCGCCTGTCCCGGCAGCAGCAGCATCAGGCCGGCGCCTGCAAACAGAAGACCCCGCCGCATCGCTGAAACTCCCGATGGATGATGAACGACGCCAGTAGATGCCGTCATGTTACTGCATTATTTTAGCATCGGCGAGCGTAATCGCATGACGCTCAGGTGAAGCGGGCGAACTCTTCTTGGCGCAGGCTCGCCGCCTCGCCCTCCGCCTCGACGCGGCCGCAGCCGATCGGCACCCAGCGGCGCGGCGGCTCGGCGCCGGGGATCTCGATCAGGTAATGCGTCGCCGGCGCGGCGGTCCGCGCCAGCAGCCGGTACGCGCGGCCGGGCTCCGTCGCCACCGCTCCCGGATTGTCCACCGTGCCGATCTCCGGCAGCGACGGACAGCGCGCCTCGGCGATGAAGCGGCCGGTCACCGGCACGTCGGCCAGTGCCGGGACGGCGGGGAGCCCGGCAGACACGGAAAGGGCGGCGAGAAGGACGGTGGGGAGCAGGCGCATGCCCTGCGCTAGCAAGGCGATGGGGCGGGAGCAAGGACGGCCCCGTGGTCCGCCCACTTCCGGATCCCCGCCCCGTGGCGCGCCGGACGACGCGGCGCCGCCGCGTCCACCAGTCTCGCCGGCCGGCCGGCCCTATCTCAGGCGCCATCAATGCGGTATCGGCGAGGCTGATGTTCGACGACCAGTTCACCCTCGACAGCCGCTCCGGTGCGGCGGTGCACGTCTACAGCCGCAAGGCGGTCGGCGCCCCGCGCGGCATCGTGCTGGTCTTCCACGGCCTTGCCGAACATGCCGGCCGCTATGGCCGGCTCGCCGGCGAGCTCGCCGATGCCGGCTACCACGTCTTCGCCCACGACCATCGCGGCCATGGCTCCACCGTGGCGGCCGACGCCGTGCTCCGCCGCTTCGCCCGCAAGGGCGGCGCCGAGAAGGTGATGCTGGACTGCCGGTCGGTGCATGCCGACGCCATCGCCCGCCATCCCGGCCTGCCCGTCGCCGTCTTCGGCCATTCCATGGGCGGCATCATCGCCCTCAACTACGCCGAGCGGCACGGCGGCGACCTGGCGGCGCTCGCGGTCTGGAACGCCGATCTCTCGACCGGTCTCGAGGAGCGCGTCGGCCGCGCCGCCCTGAAGGTCGAGAAGGCCCTGAAGGGTTCCGACGTGCCGAGCCGCCTCCTTCAGCGCGCCACCTTCGAGGCCTGGGGCAAGGCGATCGAGCCGCGCCGCACCATGTTCGACTGGCTGTCGCACGACCCCGCGGCGGTCGACGCCTACATCGCCGACCCGCTCTGCGGCTTCTCCCCCAGCATCTCGATGATGGAGGACGTGCTGTCGCTGATGTTCCAGGGCGGCTCGGAGGCCGGCCTGTCGATGCTGCCCGCGGCGCTGCCGGTCCACCTCCTCGCCGGCACCGGCGACCCGGCGACCGGCTACGGCGAGGCGGTGCGCCAGCTCGCCGGCCGGCTGCGCCTTGCCGGCAGCAGCGACGTCACGGTGGAAATCGTCGAAGCGGCGCGCCACGAGACGCTGCACGAGGTCGAGCCCTTCCGCGCCGCCGCGGTCGCCAGCCTGATCGGCTGGCTCGGCGCGAAACTGCCGGGCTGAAACGGCGTTTCTTCTGGCTATCGGCAGTCTCGGGAGGGGACGATGAACGAAGTGATCGAACCAGGCATGTGGTCGGCCGCGCTGACCCAGGCTGCACGGCTCGCGGCGGCCGCCGCAATGACGGCCGCCATCGGCTTCGAGCGCGAACGCAACGAGCATGACGCCGGACTGCGCACGCACATGCTGGTCGGCATCGGCGCCTGCGTCTTCACGCTGCTGATGGTGCAGCTGATCCACCGCTTCGAGGGTGACGACATCCGCTCCGACCCCGTCCGCATCGTCGAGGCGATCACCGCCGGCGTCGCCTTCCTTGCCGCCGGCGCGATCATCCAGGCGCGCGGTCAGGTCAGGGGGCTGACCACCGGCGCGTCGCTCTGGCTGGCGGGCGCGGTCGGGCTTGCCTGCGGCCTCGGCGAGTACGTCCTGGCCATCATCGCCGTCGTGATGACCCTTATCATCCTGCGTCTGGTGAAGTGGCTGGAGTGACGGCTACATTACCCTCGTCGAGCAGCGCCTCCGGAGCCGGCGGGCCGATGAACAGCGCCGGGTCCGGCTCGGCCTGCACCATCCGGTAGCTTGAAAGGTCCTCCTCCGTCAGCACGTAGAGCTCCTCCGGCGGGGTCTGCATCGCCTTGATCCACACCGCCGGATCAACCCCCATCTTGACCAGCAGTTCCTGGCAGCGGGCGATGGTGGCCTGGATCTGGGAGATCGAGGCGCCCACGTCGCGCAGTTCTGGCATGCCGGGAATGTCGACGGCATAGACCTGGTGGACGCCGACCCAGGCGCCCGCACCGGCGGCCCGCGTGACCCCACCGGCGAGCACCAGCGGACAGGCCGAGGCACAGTAGCCGTCGTCCGGCACCGCGGTGGAAAGCCGCAGCCGCCTGATCTCCCGCGCCATCTCGATCGCATCGTCCACCGAGCCGCCCGGCGAATGCAGGTGCACCGTCGAACCGGCGCGAATGCCCTCTTCGGCGAGGAATGCCGTCAGCTGCGCGCCGGTGCCGATCTCGATCCGGCCGATCGCCGACACCGCGCCGCCCGGCGCCGCCACGAAGCGCATCGGCTCGGCCATCGCCTCGCCGCCGACCGGCCCGTCATAGCCGGGCAGCGTCGGCTCGCCGCGATCCGGGCCGACCGGGATGGTGCGCGGCAGATAGGGGCGGACCTGGTCTCCCGGTTCCGGCCGCTCAAGCGGCAGCGGCTCGGTGCGCATCGTCCGCTCGACGTCCTCGGACGCGGCCGCAAGGTCGCGGTAGTCGAGATAGACGATCGACGCCGAGACGGCGAGCAGCGACACGAACACGCCGCGCAGCACCGCCCCCTCGGGAAGCTTGTTGACGAGGCGCTCGAAGCGTCCGGGCGGTGTTTCCCAGCCGATCATCGGGCCGTGCTACCGGACCACCGTCTTCGGGAACGGCGTCGGCCCGGCCGGGTCGTTGCGCTGGACCATGCCGTCGTCGGCGGCGACCGCCGGGACGAGGTCTGGCTCCGCGTCAAGGTCCATCGCGCGCAGGCGCTTCTGGATGCGCATCGCCCGCAGCAGCTCCGCCGCGCTCATGTCCTCGGTCTCGAATTCGCCGGTGTCCTCCCCGTCCTCGCGCCGGATCGCGTCCTGGACGATGCACAGGATGAAGATCAGCACCGCCGGCAACAGGTCGATGGAGATCGCCCCGGCCCAGGACGGCAGGAAGTCGCGGGCATAGCGGATCACCGCCTCCGGCGCCGAGAGCGGGGTGAAGCGCAGCGCCTCGACCACCGGCCGCGCCAGAATCTCGTCCGCCGCGCCGGCGAGCGCCGCGCTCTGCGCCTGCACCGCCGCCTCGACGCGGCCGACGACCTCGCTCTGCCGGGTCCGCAGCTCGGCGTCGGCGCCGTCGGCGATCGGGGCGATGAAGGTCCGGCCGAGATCTTCCGCGGCGCGGCGCACGGCCGGCGCCACCGAGGTCTGCTGCAGCGCGGTGATCAGGCCGGAGAGCGCCACCGCCTGCTCGGCATAGTCGTTGGAGCGCTCGGCGATCGGCCCCTGCGAGGACACCAGCTGACGCATCGCGCCGAGCCGCACGCCGCCCTCGTCGAACAGCGCCGACACCTCGGTGCGCGAGGTCTCGAGCTCGCCCTGCAGGCCGGCGAGCTGGTTCGACATCTGTCGCAGATATTGCACCACCGTGCCGGAGCCCGACGTGCCGGTCAGGGCGCCGGATTGGGCCTCCTGGTCGGAGAGCCGGGCGAAGCGCTGCGAGGCGAGCTGGATGTCCGGCAGCAGGCTCTGCGCCGCTAGCGCGTTCTCGTGCGCCTCGTTGAGCTTCTGCTGGTACTCCTCGGTGGTCACCGCCAGATGCTGCTCGATCGCCGCCGAGCCGGCCAGCGCCGCGGCGTTCAGCCAGGACGACATGGCGATGATCATCGCCGAGCCGATCGCCATGGCGAGATAGAGCATCGCCCGGCTGCGCGGCTGGCGGACATGCGGCATGAAGCGCAGCAGGAACGACCAGAAGGCGTAGATCGCGACCGAGACGGCGGAGGCGTAGATCACCGCGCCGAGGAAGACCGTCGTCGCCGTGCCGTTCAGCAGCTCGCGGACGCCGAGATAGGTGTAGACGCCGCTCGCCAGCGCCAGCACCGCCAGCGTCACCTTGGTGGTGAGGTCCAGCCGGGTCTGCTGTCCGCGCAGCGTGTAGGAATGGGATGCGCCCACGGGCCTGGTCCTTTCTGCCTCGACGGTTGCCGGGACCGGCTCCGATCCGAACTCATCGTTAATCGGAGATTAAGGCGGCCGGGCGGCTGGGGTAAGGCGGGGAACGCAGGAAAACGCGGGGTTCTGCGGCTTTGGCAGGAAACGGTTAACGGCGGGCGCCCCGTCGGCGCCGGCCTGCCTTTCCAGCGGGCAGGATGGCTACAAATGCAGCAACATCAAGCACCTGGCGCTGAGCGATGCACTGAATGCATGGCTGGCATGTCGAAAGCCGGCTGGCTTCGCAACTGCGAACGCCTATGTTCATCAGCAGTCGACCGCGAGCAGCACCTCCTCCCGCTGTTTCGCCCGACTGTTTCCTCCCAAGGGGTTTGTTTTCCTCCCGGAAACCCCCTTTCTAATTCAAGCCGGGCTCGCAAGGGTCCGGCTTTTTTTTGCCCGCGTCCCGCTGGGCAGCGAGAAACGGCGGGCGCCAGGCGCCCGCCGGTTCGTCGGTCAGTCGAGGCTGGCGCAGAAGCGCTGGATGCGCGAGCAGGCTTCCTCCAGCAGCGCCTCCGACGTCGCGTAGGAGATCCGGAAGTTCGGGCCGAGGCCGAAGGCCGAGCCGTGCACCACCGCGACGCCCTCGGCTTCCAGCAGCGCGCCGACGAAGTCCTCGTCGGTCTCGATGACCTTGCCGGCCTTGGTCGTCTTGCCGATCAGCCCGCGGCAGGACGGATAGACGTAGAATGCCCCCTCCGGCGACGGGCACTCGATGCCGCGTGCCTGGTTGAGCATCGACACGACCAGGTCGCGGCGTCCCTCGAAGATCGAGCGGTTGGTGGCGATGAAGTCCTGCGGCCCGTTCAGCGCTTCCACCGCCGCCCACTGCGCGATCGAGCAGGCGCCCGAGGTCTGCTGGCCCTGGATCATGTCCATCGCCTTGATCAGCGCCACCGGCCCGGCGGCATAGCCGATCCGCCAGCCGGTCATCGCATAGGCCTTGGAGACGCCGTTCATCGTCAGCGTCCGGTCGTAGAGCGCCGGCTCGACCTCGGCGGGCGTGGTGAAGGTGAAGTCGCCGTAGACGAGGTGCTCGTACATGTCGTCGGTGAGCACCCAGACATGCGGATGACGCATCAGCACGTCGGTCAGCGCCTTCAGTTCGGCGCGCGAATAGGCGGCGCCCGACGGGTTCGACGGCGAGTTGAACAGGAACCACTTGGTCTGCGGCGTGATCGCCGCGTCCAGCGCTTCCGGCGTCAGCTTGAAGCCGGTCTCGATCGTCGTGTCGACGAACACCGGCGTGCCGCCGCAGATCGCCACCATCTCCGGATAGCTCACCCAGTAGGGCGCCGGGATGACCACCTCGTCGCCGGGGTTCAGCGTCGCCATGAAGGCGTTGAACAGGATCTGCTTGCCGCCGGTGCCGACGATCGTCTGCTCCGGCTTGTAGTCGAGATTGTTCTCGCGCTTGAACTTCGCGGCGATCGCCTGGCGCAGTTCCGGAATGCCCGAGACCGGCGTGTACTTGGTCTCGCCGCGCCGGATCGCGTCGATCGCGGCTTCCTTGATGTTGTCGGGCGTGTCGAAATCCGGCTCGCCGGCGCCGAGGCCGATGACGTCGCGGCCGGACGCTTTCAGCTCGCGCGCCTTCTGGGTGACGGCGATGGTCGCGGACGGCTTGACGCGGTCGAGGGCGGCGGCAAGAAATGCCATGGGTCTGAAACTCCGGTTCTGCTTTGGGGTGCCCAGGGGAGCCGAAAAGGCGCGCGGACCCTATGCGCAGACCGTTTTTGGTGCAAGGCGGGCGGGCAGCCGACGCGACTGGTCCTGCGGCACTCCGGCGGGCCGTTAGGGACCGCGACGCCTTGCATGACAGGCGCCGCGTTCGCGGCCCGTTCGCGCCGATCACCGCCGCCGATGGCAGCCGTCAGCAGAATGAATTGGTCGTGGTGCCGGTCCTTGCGGAATCTGGCGCGCTGCAACGCCCGGAGGGCTCATGATCACCATTCACGGCATGGCCGATTCCGGCAATTGCTACAAGCCGCGGCTGCTGATGGCGCTGCTCGGCCGCCCGTTCCGGCACAGCGAGGTCAGCTGGCTGGACGGCGAGACGTCGTCGGAGGCGTTCCGGCGCAAGACCCCGATCGGCAAGGTGCCGCTGCTCGAGACCGAGGACGGCAGCTTCCTGCCGGAATCCAACGCCATCCTCTTCCATCTCGGCGAGGGAACACGCTTCGTGCCGGACGACGCGTTCGAGCGGGCTCGGATGCTGGCGTGGATGTTCTTCGAGCAGTACAGCCACGAACCAAGCGTCGCCGTCCGCCGCTCGCTGCTCGTCTATCCGGAGATGGCCGATGTCGCGACGCCGGAACGGCTCGCCGCGACGCTCGCCGGCGGCCACAAGGCGCTCGCCGTGATGGAGGAGCGGCTGGCAGGCCACGAATGGCTGGTCGGCGGCAGCCCGAGCCTCGCCGACATCGCGCTCTATGCCTATACGCATGTCGCCGGCGAAGGCGGCTTCGACCTTGCCGCCTATCCCGGCATCCAGGCGTGGCTGGCGCGGGTCGCCGGTCTGGATAACTACCGCCCGCGCGACTGGCTGCCAGACGCCTGAGCGTTCGGCAGGCACGACGCCCGGCGCGAAGCCGGCGCGCCGCCCCTATCGCTGCTTGGCCGCTTACTGCGCCGCAAACACCACGCCGCAGGCGATGCGGTCGCCGGCGTCGCCCGAGGGCTGCGACGTGTAGTCGTCCGCGCCGCCATGGATGACGATCGCCGTGCCGTCGGCGTCGTTCAGCGGCGCGTGGCCGCCGGAGATCGTCACCATCGGGTTGAAGGTCTGGAACGCCGCCTCGCCGCCGGTCGCGGTGAAGTTCGGCATGTCGCCGGCATGCGGGCCGTTCTCGGCCATGTAGCCATGCTCCTTGTCGGTCGGGTTGTAGTGCCCGCCCGCGGAGGTGAAGTCGCCTTCGCACATGCCGGTCTCGTGCAGGTGGAAGCTGCGCTCGCCGTCGCCGAGGCCGGAAAGGTCGGCGGCCAGCAGCAGGCCGTGCGGCGTCGGGGTCACCGTGACCGTGCCGGCGGAGCCGCCATCGGCGGTCTTCATCTCGACCGTCACCGGCTCCATCCCGTCCGCCGTCTGGGCGGCCGCGCCTTCGGTCGGGGCGGCCGTCGGGGTCGGCGTGTCGGCCGGCGCCTTGTCCTGCGCGAAGGCCGGCGCGGCGAACAGCAGGGCGGTGGCGAGGCTTGTGGTGGCGAAGAGTTTCATGGTCGTCTCCCAATTGGCTGCGGGCGCAGGCGATGCGGCCCGGTTGCTGCATTGGCAACGGGAGGCGGACTCGATCGTTCCGTGGCAGGGCGTCGCAGCCCGCCCGGCGTCGGCCGCACCGCGTCGCGCCATCCTGGAGAAAATCGCCATGGCCTCGCCGCTCGAATCCCTGTGGACCCGCCTCGCCGGCCCGGCCGACCAGGGTCCCGCCGATTTCGCCGATCTGCAGCGCCGACCCGTCCCCAACGATGCGGTGGCCGCCTCGCCCGGCGCGGTGTCCGGTAAGGTGGATCTGGCGCTGCCGGTCTATGCCGAGACGCCCGACGCGCTGATCCGCCGCCTCGACACGTTCGTCGCGGCCGACCCCCGTGTCGAGCGCGTCGACGACCGCCCCTTCTACCGGCGCTACGTCGTGCGCACCAAGCTGCTGCGCTTTCCGGACACGGTCGACGCCGAGGCGCTCCCCGCCGAAGGCGGCGGGACGCTGCTGCGCCTCTACTCCCGTTCGCAGCTCGGCAAGGGCGACTTCGGCGCCAACCGCAAGCGCCTCGCCCGCTGGGCGGCACACCTCGCCGGTATCTGAGGCCCCGCGCCTCTCAAGGATCCGCACCGCACCCGGGCGACGGGCCGCAGCCGTTCCCCGCGATCGCGGCTCAGCCGTGCTGCCGCCCCGGCGCGTGCCCATGCCCGCCCGGCGCCGCGGCGCAGCGGGCGTCGAACTGCCGGCCGAGCTCGGCGAGGCTGACATCCGCCAGCCGCGCCACCAGCAGCGCCTCGGCCTCGGCGAGCGCGGTTTCCAGCGCCGCGTTGACCAGCTGCTCGACGGCGCAGTCCGGATGCGCATGCTCGTTGCCGATGGCGAACAGCCGCGGGCCGCCGACGGCGCGGTGGATGTCGAGCAGCGACACGCGCTCGAGGTCGCAGGCGATGACCCAGCCGCCGCCATGCCCCTTGCCCGAGCGGACATAGCCGGCGTCTCTCAGCCCGGCCATGGTCCGGCGCACGACCACCGCATTGGTCCCGAGCATCGCGGCGATCGCCTCGGAGGTCATCGGCCCGTCGTGCCGCGCCATGTGCAGCAGCACGTGCAGCATCCGGGAAAGGCGGCTGTCGTTTCGCATCGCCTGATCTCTCACGCCGGCCCTCCCGTTGGCAATCACGCCCTATCATGCTACTTCTAAAGTTACATGATTCGACGGAGCACGGAATGCAAGAGTTCGAGAGACCCGACCACTGGAACAAGGCAGCGGTCCATTACCGGGAGACCGCCCACCCGTTCACCGCCCAGTACGCCGAGACAGCGCTGGCGCGCGTCGCGCTGACCCCCGACAGCCGCGTGCTCGACGTCGCGGCCGGCACCGGCGCCCTGGCGCTGGCGGCGGCGCGAACCGGCGCGCAGGTGCTGGCGACCGACTTCTCCGCCGGCATGGTGGCGGCCATCGCCGCGGCCGGCCTGCCGAACGTGGCGACGCAGGTCATGGACGGCCAGGCGCTCGACCTGCCTGACGCGAGTTTCGACGCGGTCTTCTCGATCTTCGGGGTGATCATGTTTCCCGACTGGCGCCGGGGCCTTTCCGAGATGCGCCGGGTGACGCGGCCGGGCGGCCACGGCGTCGTCGCCACCTGGCGGGACGAGGGCGCGGCGACCTTCCTGCTGCTCGGCGAGGTTCGGCGCCGGCTGTTTCCCGGGCGCAGCTCCATGCCGATGCCTGAGGGCGTCCGGGCGATGGGCGACCCGGAATCCTTCGCCCGCGCGCTCGTCGCCGCGGGCTACCGCGACCCGCAGGTCGAGACCGTCACCCACGACTTCCGGCTGGACGTGGCATTGCTGGACGCGCCCGACAAACTCTTCGGCATGTCGCCGGACTGGACCAGCCTCGACGACGCCGACAAGGCGGCGGTGGTCGCCGAGGTGCGGCGGATGGCCGGCGGCCGGCCGGTGCTGCCGATCCCCTCCACCGCCCTGATCGCCTTGGCAGAGGCCTGACGGCAGGCCGGCGGCGGCCCGGCCCGCCGGCATTCGGGCCGCCCCTCCATGCTGCGGTTCGGGCGGCCCGACGGCCCCTCCCCGCGAGTCTACAGTTCCGAGGCCACCTGACCGAAATTGACGCAGGCCACCAGCAACACGCCGCCGATCGTGTTGCCGAGGAGGGTCGGCAGGAAGAACAAGAGGCCGTAATCGCCGAACGATGCCTCCCCGATATGGACAAGGAACGACGCTTCGACCGATCCGGCGATGATATGGGCAAGGTGGGCGAGCGCCACGACGTAGGTGACGATGATGATCACCAGCGGCTTGGAGTCGCCGGAGGCCGGCATGAGCCAGACCATCAGGGCGATGAGCCAACCCGCGAAGACCGCCTTGATGAACATCTCGCCGAAGGACGATTCGATCGTGCTGCGTGAATACTCGGCGATCGCCGCCTTCGTCTCCGGGTCGAACAGCGGCGTGAAGGCGAGGACGCCCGAGAAGACCCACGTGGCGGCGATGTTGGAGACGAGCACGATCCCCCACAGCCGCAGGACCCGCCACAGGCGATGCCAGCTCGGCCCGCTGAGCAGCGGCAGGATGGGCGTCAGGGTGTTCTCGGTGAAAAGCTGCTGCCGCCCGAGGACGACGATCAGGAATCCCACCGTATAGCCGAGCGATACGAGCAGATGGCTCCATGGCGTGTCCGGCAGCGCGACCATCACGATCGCCGGCACCACGACCGAGAAGCCGATCGAAAGGCCCGCCGCCAGTCCCGACATCATCAGGGCGAAGGCGCCACGGTCCAGTTCGCGTTCGCCTTCCGCCCGGATCGTCTCGTGGATCAGGGTGGCGCTGGGCCGGCTCTGCTGTTCGACCGCGAAGCGCTCGTCTTGCGAGAGATCCTCCGCATCGGATGCCGGATTCAGCCGGTTCGCGTGTACTTCCTGGTCCATCTGGCGACTTTCTGGCGGGTACCCGCTCGGCGGGTCTTGGGCGGAAGCGACGACGCGATCGCGCCGGGGAATGCTCCGGGGAACGGCGGCGATCCTGCAACCGGGAGAGCGGACGGGCCCGGATCGATGCTCGGGCCCCTGCGATTTCAGATAGATCGTGCGGCTTCGTAGGGAAGGTCGCCGGGCCGGGCGACAAGGCGGCGGTGGTGGCCGCGTTGCGGCGCATCGCCGGTGGCCGGCCGATGCTGCCGATCCCCTTCACCGCCCTGATCGCCGTGCGCTGGCCTGACGGCAGGCCGGCGGCGCCGCTCGTTCAGAACATGCCGTTCGGATTGGCCGAGTGGGCGGGCATCACCTGCAGCACGTCCCAGTGCTCCACGATCCTGCCGTCGCCATCGAGGCGGAAGATGTCGATCCCGGCATAGTCGTCGCTGCCCGGCCAGTGCTGGAAGCAGTGCAGCACGACGAGATCGCCCTCGGCGATCACCCGCCGGATCTCCACGCGCTTGCCGGGATATTCCCGCGCCATCCGCTCGAAATAGGCGATGAACCCGTCCTGGCCGGTCTCCACGTGCGGGTTGTGCTGGATGTAGTCGGCCCCCGCATAGAGCGCGATCGCCTCGCGCGGCCGGGCCTCGTTGAACATCATCTCGTAGAAGGCGACGACGTTCGCCTTGTTGCGTTCCAGGTCGGACATGTCGTTTCCCGCTTTCCCCAAGGCATGGTCCCGCGCCGCGAGACGCCGCATCGGCCCCGCTAGTTCCCGGCCGCCACGGCCTCCCGCAGGAGGCTGGTGATCGCGTCCACCGCCTCATTCGCAGGCCGGGCAGCGCGGTGCAGCGCCAGCTCGATCCTGCCGAGCGCCGGAAGGTCGCCGGCATCCCCCTGCAATTCCACCAGATGCGGCGGCAAGGTCTGGATGGTGCGGGCGGTCACCCCCAGCCCGGCGGCGACGGCCGCCCAGACGCCGGCGAGACTGGTCGTCGCGAACGACTGGCGCCACGGCGTTCCGGCCGCGTCGAGCGCCGCCGTCGCCGCCTGGCGGAACGCGCACGGCGCGTCCATCATGACCAGCGGCAACGCGTTCTCGCGATCCCAGACGAAGCCCGGCGCCGCGATCCAGGCCACCCGCCGCTCGCCGACGATCGCCGCGTCCGGGTTGCCGAGCCGTCCCCAGGTCAGCGCCAGATCCAGATCGCCGGCCCTCACCGCGTCCACCATGCTGCTGCCGCGATCCACCCGGCCCTCGATGCGGACCCTGGGATGGGCGCGCTCGAACCGGCCCAGCAGGGTCGGAAACCAGCTCTCCGCGAAATCCTGCGGCACGCCGATCCGCACCCAGCCTTCCAGGCCCGCCAGGGCACGGAGCGCCAGGCGCGCCTCGTCGTTGAGGTCGAGAATGCGCCGTGCGTAGCCGATCAGCGTCTCGCCCGCCTCGGTCGGCACCAGCCCGCGCCCCTTCCGGCGCACCAGAGGCTGGCCGACCTGGTCCTCCAGCTTGCGCAGCTGCAGGCTGACCGCCGAGGGCGATCGGCCGAGCCGGTCGGCGGCCTTGGCGAAACTGCCGAGATCCATGCCGGTCACGAAGGTCCGCAGCACATCCATGTCAAGATTGACCGGCGCAACCATTCGGTTTTCCAAAATCGTCCAGCGAGAACTACGCGATACTCAAAACGATTGTGCGGCGGCATGCTGGGTGGGTCAAGATCGTTCGAAAGACGGAAAGAACCATGCCCTTCGTTCACATCCGCATTGCCGGCCGACCGCTCGCCTCCTCCGAGGTCGAGGCGCTCCAGGTCGAGGCGACCCGCCTCATGGCGGGGGTGATGCGCAAGAAGCCCGAGCTGACGGCGGTCCTGGTCGAGGCGATCGACGGCGGCCGCTGGAGCGTCGGCGGCGCGCCGGTCGCCGTCGCCGCCCATCTCGCCGTCACGGTGACGGCAGGCACCAACGACGCGGCCGACAAGGCAGCCTTCGTCGACAAGGCCCACGCCATGCTCCGCGCCGCCGTCGGCCCGGACCTTCCGCTCGCGACCTATGTCGTCGTCGAGGAGATCGCCGCCGACAGCTGGGGCTATGGCGGCCACACCCAGGAGGCCCGCCGGCTCGGCCTGGCGTGATCTCTCGCCTTCCGGCCTCGGATCGCGATGTCCGACATGGCTCAGCTCACTAGGCGAAGACGGAACGCGTCCCGCCGCCGGGCCGCGCCGTTGTCAGCGCCCCGACCGCCGAAGTGCGGGAGGCCGGCGCCGCTCGCTTCTATCGGCTCGGCATGCGGTCAGCGCGCGGCACGCTGGTCGTTCACTGCAGCAGCAGCGCCAGCAACGACCCGGCGAGGACGATCAGGAACACCAGAACGTAACGCCGCCCTCGCGATGCGTCCGCAGCATCCTCCCGCGAGACGACCGGATAGGCATCATCCTGCGCTTCGCGCATGCGCCCCTCGAGCCGGCCGAGGTCGGCGTGCCGTTTGGTCTCGTTCTGGTAGGGCATGGTCACTCCCGTGCGAACCGGTTGCTCATCCTCTCGGGCAGCGCCAGCTGCGGTATCAGGTAGCAGAAGCCCCCAACGCATCGGGGGAAATGCGACAGCATTGAAGAGCCAAGCCGTAACCACTCGGATTTCCTATCGAACAGCTCCTGGGCGTTCGACAGATCCCGCTGGTGGTCCACAGCCCAATCGTAGAGTGCGAGGAAGGATCCTGTAGCGTCCTGCCCAGCGGGGTGATCGAATACTCGACCGCGGTCACCGCCTTCCGGGTGATGCCGTCGAGGCGGCGCGGCGGAAGCGGCGTTCATGCCGATCCCGCAGCCCCGGTCAGAGTCCTGACGAAGCGCACCGTCCTCTCATCCGACGGGTGGCGGAAGATCCGGTCCGGAGCCCCCCGCTCGACGATGACTCCGTCTTCGAGAAACGCCACCTGATGGGCGATCCGGTCCGCGAGACGAAGGTCATGGGTCGCCATCAGCATCGTCATGCCCTCCGCGGCGAGGGCACTCAGCACCTCCACGACCTCCGCGGCGAGTTCGGGATCGAGCGCCGATGTCGGCTCGTCGCACAGGAGCAGCGCCGGCGAGGCGGCGATGGCACGCGCGATCGCGACCCGTTGCTGCTGTCCGCCGGAGAGCGTCGCCGGCCAGGCCTCCGCCTTGTTCGCCATGCCGACCTTCTCCAGGAGCTCCATCGCGTGCCGCCTGGCTTTTTCCGCCGGCCAACGCCAGACCGTGACCAGACCCTCCATGACGTTCGCGACGACGCTTCGGTGGGGAAAGAGCTGGAAGTTCTGGAACACCATGCCGGTCTGCCGCCGTAGGCCGAGAATGCCCGCCTGCGGCGGTCTCGTCCCCTCGTCGAAGACCAGTCGATGGTCCCCGATCTCGATGGCGCCGGCGTCCGGTATCTCGAGAAGGTTGGTGATCCGCAGGAGCGTGCTCTTGCCACTGCCGGACGGACCGATCAGCGCGGTGACGTGCCCTTCGGGAATGTCGAGGTCGACGCCGCGCAACACGGGATTGTCGATGAAGCGCTTGTGGATGCCGCTGAGACCGATCACGAGCCTGCCTCCAGATAGCCGCCATAGCGACCGAAGCGCTTCTCCAACCTCGCCTGCAGCGCCGACAGGACGGACGACAGGACGAGGTAGAGCAGCGCCGCCTCGACGTAGAGGATCAAGGGTTCGTAAGTCGTGGCGACGATGCGCTGGGCCTGCTGGAAGAGTTCCGGGACGGTGATGGCGGCCGCCAGCGAGGTGTCCTTCACCAGCGATATGAACGAGTTCGAGAGCGGCGGGATGGAGACGCGGACGGCCTGCGGCACGACCGTCCGGACCATGGCCTGGCGCTGCGTCATGCCGATCGCGTAGGACGCCTCCCATTGCCCCTTCTGGATCGAGGAAAGCGCCGCCCGGATGATCTCCGACGTGTAGGCGCCGACGCTCAGGGTGAAGCCGATCAGCGCCGCCGGGAAGGCGTCGATCAGGATGCCGACGCTCGGCAGTCCGTAGAAGATGACGAAGAGCTGGACGAGAAGCGGCGTGCCGCGGATGAACCAGACGTAGAACCGCGCGACGAACGCCAGCGGCCTCGGTCCGAACAGGCGGATGACGGCGACGGCGAAGCCGAGCGAAAGCCCGAAGGCGAACGACAGGATCGCCAGCGGGACGGTGAAGAGGATGCCCGCCCTGACCAGTGGCCAGAGCGAGTCGAGCATCAGTTGCAGGGTGGGATGCAAGGGCAGGTCCGTCCAGTGGCGGCGGCGGGACGCCGGCAGGCGCGGGAACGCTCGTGGTAGGGGCCGGCAGGGTATCAACTAGCGCAGCAGCGCCGCTCGGCACCCCGCCCGAATGCCGCAACGACTATCGCGACACGTCTTCGCCGAAATACTTGTCGGAGATGGCCGCGTAGGTGCCGTCCGCCTTCATCGCCTCGAGCGCCCGGTCGATCTCGGCGACGAGTTCCGGGTTGCCCTTCTGGACGATGATGCCGGACGCCGCGGCTTCTTCCTGCGTGGCGACGACCTTCACCGGCGCGTCGGGCTTCTGCTTCTTGAAGTCGAGATAGGACAAATTGTCGTTGATCGTCGCATCCGCGCGCCCGGTCAGGACGAGCTGGATCGACTGGTCGAAGCCGTCCGTGCCGACCAGCGAGGCGCCGGCCTCTTCCGCGATCCTGCCGTAGTTCGACGTCAGCGACTGTGCCGCGCGCTTGCCGTCCAGGTCGGCGAACCCGGCGATTTCGTCGTTGTCGGCCTTCACGATGAGCACCGCCTTGGAGACGATGTAAGGCTGGGAGAAGTCGAAGCGCGCCTGGCGCTCCTCGGTGATCCCGACCTGGTTGATGACCGCATCGTAGCGGTCGGCGGCGAGGCCGGCGATCAGCCCGTCCCACTTGCCCTCGACGAACTCCGCCTCGACGCCAAGGCGTTTCGCGACCTCCCGCCCGATCTCGACGTCGAAGCCGACGAGCGAGCCGGAGGTGTCATGGAAGGTGAAGGGCGCGTAGGTGCCTTCCGTGCCAATCCGCAGCGTGCCGGCCGATTTCACGTCTTCCAGGCTTCCCGCATAGGCGGCGCCGGAGAGTGCAAGGATGGCAGTGATGGTTGCGAGGGTGCGTTTCATGGTGTGGTTTCCTTCGAAGGCGGGCGCTGGCGCGCGGTGTCCGGAACGTCGGTAATCGCCGGGCCATCCTCAAGGAATGGTTTGGCGTGTATTGGCGCGTTCGGGGTTTTCCGATCCGGTCCGAAGGCGGGCCTCGCTCGGCTCAGGGGGCGAGGAACGGGGACCCTCTGCTCGTCGAAAAATTTCCGATCGGGAGGGAATACGCGCCGTTCATCGGCGTCTTGCGTTCGCCAATCGCGGCTGAAGCCAAGGACACCGAGCCATGAAGACCCTCCTCGCTGCCATCGTCCTCCTTGCCGCCGGCGCCTCGGCCGCGCTTGCCGGTCCCGCCGGCGACCTGGCGAAGGCGCATATCGATGCGATCGCCAGGGGCGATACCGCTGCGGTCACTGCCGCCTATGCGCCGTCGGCCACCCTCCACTGGATCGGCGGCCCGCTCGACGGCGCCTATACGGGCTCGGCGATCGCGGCGACCTGGGGGAAGTTCGCCAAGGCGCAGGCGGGCCTCGAGGCGACGGTTCTCGACATGCGCGAAAGCATGAATCCGAAAGGCGCGACGGTCGTCGCCGATGTCGTCTTCGCCAACGACAACAAGATCCCGGTGCGCTACGTCATGGTGTTCCGCGATGGCAAGCTCACCGACGAGATCTGGCAGATCGACCCCGCGCTGGCGAAATAAGGCATGTCCACCGACGAGATCGCAGCGCGGATCGAACCGCTCATTCCGGGACTGAGGCGCTATGCCTTTGCGCTGGTGCGCGATCGCGATGGCGCCGACGATCTCGTCCAGGATTGCCTCGAGCGTGCCGTCGGGCGCTGGCACTTGCGCCGGCCCGACGGTGACCTGCGCGCCTGGCTGTTCGCCATCCTGCGCAATCTCCACCTCTCGGGGCTGCGCCAGCGCAGCCGGCGCGGCCCGCATGTTGCGCTCGACGAAATGGCGTCGCCGCCGGCGGTCGACGGCGACCAGGACGGACGCACCGGCCTCCGCGACATTCTCGCCGGGCTCGACACGCTGAGCGAGGAGCACCGCACCATCCTCCTGCTCGTCGGCGTCGAGGACATGAGCTACGAGGAGGCTGCGCGAGTGATCGGGCTGCCTGTCGGCACGGTCATGTCGCGCCTGTCGCGGGCGCGTGAGAAATTGCGGACGTTCCTGGAGACCGGGACCCGTTCGCCCTTGAGGAGAGTCAAATGAGCTGCAGGGACACGCCCGTCGGCGAGGACGACCTGCAGGCCTATGTGGATGGACGGCTGTCGGCCGAGCGCCGGCCGAAGGTCGAGGCCTATCTCGCCGAGCGACCGGAGACCGCCGCGGCCCTGGAGCGCGACCGCGAGATCGCCCAGGTGCTGCGCCAGCGGCTGGCCTTCAAGGCGGACGAGCCCATCCCTGCCCGGCTTCGCATCGCGAACATCCGCGAGGCCCGGCACGGCCGCTTCGCGGCCACGCGCCTGCGTATCGCCGCCGTCATCGGCTGGGTGATCCTCGGCAGCGCGGGCGGGTGGCTGGCGAACGACGTCCTGCGCGCACCGGTGTCGCCGACGCGCGTGGCCGTCATGGCCGACGAGGCGATCGCGGCGCACCGCACCTTCGTCGTCGAGGTGGTCCATCCCGTCGAAGTGCGCGCCGACGAGGAGGCGCATCTCCTGCAATGGCTGTCGAAGCGGCTGGGGACGCGGCTGTCGGCCCCGGACCTGACGGCGCTCGGCTATCGGCTGATGGGCGGGCGGCTCCTGCCGGCCGGCGCGGGCCCAGCCGCAATGCTGATGTACGACGACGACCGGGGCACGCGGCTGACGCTGTTCATCAAGACCGACGAGAAGGATGAGACGTCGTTTCAGTTCGTCGAGGAGGACGGCGTCTCCGCCTTGTTCTGGCGCGACGCCGGCCTCGGCTATGTCGTGTCGGCGCAAGCATCGCGCGAACGGCTGATGCAGGCAGCGACGGCCGTCTACGAAAGCCTCAACCGCCCGGCGTCGAGCCTGTCCGGCCGTACGCTGTGACGCCGACCGGCATCACGTCTTCGTTGCCGTAGCAAAGCGATAGCACGGGACGGAGGCGGGGCTGTCGGTTCCGGGCCGGCGTCGCGCGCCTGGCTCGATCCGCCATGAGGCACCGCGAGACGAAGAGGTCGACTCTCGCCGCGCCGAGCGCCGTACGAGTGCCGACGACCGCCCAGCGCACCGCCGGAACGACGACGAGAAGCACTCCCGAAAGCGTCGATCGAGGCGATCGGTTTTCCTCCAGCATCTGTGCGGGTCCGGTCGGAACGCCGCGTCCTCAAAATAAAAGCCGCAGCCCTGGGAATGAACGGGAGCGGCCGACGTCTTCTCTGCGACCCCGTGCTGCGAGGACCTCCGATCCCATGTTGAAGACGCTGTTCCTGACCCTTGCCTGCGCCGGGGTGTCGCTCTCCCGAGCCGAGGCGCAAGAGCCACCTGCACACCATCACGCGGCGATGGCGCCGGCGGTGTCCGTCGGCTCGCCTTATGCCGAAGCCGTCGCCGAGGCGATGGAGACGATGCACGCCGGCATGATGTCCGCCCCGGTGACGGGCGCTCCCCAGCACGACTTCCTGTCGCAGATGATCCCGCATCATCAGGGCGCGATCGACATGGCGAAGGCCGTGCTCGGCTCGACCGAGGATCCGGCGATCCGCAACCTCGCACAGTCCATCATCACCGAGCAGACCTACGAGATCGCGCTCATGCGATCGATGCTCGCCGCATCCGCCGACAAGGCCGCACCCGTCCCGGAGAAACCATGACCCGCACCGCCATCCTCGCCGCCGCGCTTCTCGTCTCGACCTCGGCCTTCGCGCTGCCGGCCGCCTCCGACCGCGTCTACACCGCCGACCAGAATTCCAACACGGTCTCGGTCATCGACCCCGTCGCGAACAGGCTGCTGGGCCAGATCCGCCTCGGCAATCCGCGTCCGGACGTCCTCAGCCCCCTCTACAAAGGCGAGGTCAACGTGCACGGGCTCGGCTTCTCGCCGGATCACCGGACGCTCGTTGCCGTGTCCACGGTGACGAACTCGGTGACCTTCATCGACACCGCGACCAACACCGTGAAGGGCCGGACCTATGTCGGGCGCAATCCGCACGAAGCCTTCTTCACGCCCGATGGCAGGGAAGTCTGGGCGACCGTCCGCGGAGAGGACTACCTGTCGGTAATCGATGCCACGACCTTCGAGGAAACCGGCCGCATCCCCACGACAAGCGGGCCCGGCATGACCAAGTTCTCCGGCGACGGCAAGCTCGCCTTCGTCGCCAACTCCTTCAATCCGGTGCTCGAGGTCTTCGACGTCGCGAGCCACGATCTCGTCAGGCGGATCCCCGTCGTCTCGCCCTTCGTGCCCTTCGTGCAGGTGAGCCCGGACGGCCGCGACGTCTGGCTGACGCACAAGGACGTCGGCAAGGTCACGCGCGTCGATGTCAGGACGCTCGAGGTGAAGGAGGTCATCGACAGCGGGCCGATCTCCAACCATGTCGGCTTCGGCACGGTGAACGGCGAAACGCTGGTCTACGTCACGATCGGCGGCGAGAACGTCGTGAAGGTCTACAAGACGGAGCCGAAGGTCGAACTCGTCGCGACCATCCCCGTCGGTGCCCTTCCGCACGGCATCTGGGGAGCGGAAGACGGCAGCCGCATCTATGTCGGGCTCGAGAACGGCGACAAGGTCGACGTCATCGACACGGCGGCGCAGAAGGTCATTGCCGAGATCCCGGTCGGACAGGCGCCCCAGGCCCTCGTCTACGTGCCCGGTGCGGTGCCGGAGGGGGAAGGCACCGAGAACCTCATGCCGTTGAAGACCGGACCGGAGAACCTGACCCTCACGCTGCGTGCCCCCGACGGCGCGGCCGGCTCGGGCATGGTCGTGTCGCGCAATCTCGGTCTGGTCGACGCGATCGACGCCAGCGTCGCCAGGCTGAAGCCGATGACCGAATACGGCCTGTTCTTCGAGGGGCAGGACGAGCCTGTCGCGGTGTTGAAGACCAATGACAAGGGCGCCGGCATGGCGTCGAGCATCGGCCCCGTTCGCAGCATCGCCGCGCCGACGGAGTCGGCTGCGGGAAAACCACCGCGGCTTGTCGTGCGCGAGGGTTCGCAAGTGAGCGCGGCGCCGGTTCTGACCAGCCGCTGAGAAGGGTTTGGATCGCGCTCATCCTCTCGGGCAGACCAGCTGCGGTATAGCCGGCAAGAGCCACCAACGGACGAGTCGAAGCTCGTTTGGCAGGACGGTTTATGGACCGTTTCCGAGCGCGCGAGCCGCGAACATGACCGCTTTCGCCAATATGTGTTGGAAGGGGAATGACCGAAATGGCTCGAAAGCGGAACGGTGGCGCACCGATCCGCGGCTTACAAAGCCGCCATCAAGCCGGTCGCCCGATGTTCGGATCGCTGGGCCGTTACGGCAGCCAGACGCCTTGACGTAGCCTCATGGCGTGGTGAAAACCGCATATCGGTGCCAATGCCCTGCAGGTGTTGGTGCTCTCCATACATCCTCCTGAGGACAAGGCGGTCGACCATGGGAATTGTCGCGAAGGCGACTGAAGTCGTGGGTGGCGCTGTCGCCCTCGTCAGGCGTTTTGGTTCTCCGTCGCATCAGGCCGTCGGGCTGACACCCCAGATTCCGGAGGCGCGCAAACAGGGAATCATGACCCTGAAGCTTCCCGCCGCAGAGGGCTGGAAGGAGGGGCGCCTGCCCACCTGCGCGCCGGGGCTTAAGGTCAATGCCTTTGCGTCGAACCTCGATCATCCCCGCTGGATCGAGGTCCTGCCGAACGGCGACGTCCTCGTGGCGGAGTCGAAGGAGCAGCCGGAGAAGCCGCGCACCCTCATGGACCACGCCCAGCAGGCCACGATGCGCCGCGTCAAGGCGATCGGCGAGAGCGCCAATCGTGTCACGCTTTGGCGTGACGCGGATGGGGACGGTGTCGCCGAGCGCCGCGAGGTCTTCGTGGAAAACCAGAACCAGCCCTTCGGCATGGCGCTGGTCGGCGACCGGTTCTACCTCGGCAACACGGACGGCATCCGGTGTTTCGACTACCGGCCAGTCGATACGAGCCTCACGGGCGCCGGTGAAAAGCTCGTCGACTTCAAGCCGCACGGCCACTGGACCCGCAGCCTGATCGTCTCGCCGGATCGGTCGAAGATCTACGCTGGCGTCGGATCGCTGTCCAACATCGGCGACAAGGGGATGGCGGCGGAAGAGGGTCGCGCGGCGATCTGGGAACTGGACGTTGCCACCGGAAAGGCGCGGATCTTTGCCTCGGGGCTGCGAAACCCGGTCGGCATGGCCTTCGAGCCGGTCACGGGAAAGCTCTGGACCGTCGTCAACGAGCGCGACGGGCTCGGGGACGAAACGCCGCCCGACTACCTGACGTCCGTTCAAGAGGGTGGGTTCTACGGCTGGCCCTATTGCTACTGGGACAGGACCGTGGACGATCGTGTCCCGCAGGCTCCGGACCTCGTCGCCCGTGCCATCCAGCCGGATTACGCTCTCGGCGGCCACACGGCATCGCTCGGCCTCTGCTGGATGCCGGCCGGCACCTTGCCGGGGTTCGGCGAGGGCATGGTGATCGGCCAGCACGGATCATGGAATCGCTCGACGCTCAGCGGCTACAAGCTGATCTTCGTCCCCTTCGACAACGGCGCGCCGAGCGGACCGGCGCGCGATATCCTGTCCGGCTTCCTGTCCGAGGACGAGAAACTCGCCTATGGGCGTCCCGTCGGCGTTGCGATCGGCCCGGACGGCAGATCGCTGCTGATGGCCGACGATGTGGGAGACGTCATCTGGCGCGTGAGCGGCGCGTGACGCAGTCGGTCGCGTCGTAGCGGTGATCGCGCAGGCTGAATAAGGCCGTGGATCTGGAATGGGCGCATGACGGCGATCTGATCATGCGGGATAGCGGCCTGTCCGCTTCCGGAGGCCGTCGCGGATAGTTGCCGTTCCGCTCACGACCGCTGCCGGTTGTCCTGTGCGCCATCGGCCCGGCCCCGAAGCGGACAGCCGAGACGGCGTCTTTCATCGCTTGCCGCTAACCGTCACAGCGATCGTGCGAAATCCACGAGTGCGCGGCTCACTTCGCCAGGTTTCTCCTGTGGCGCCCAGTGACCGCAGTCGGGGATGAAGACCGGCGGCACGAGATTGGGAACAAGCGCCGGCATGGCCGCGATCAACTCTTTCATGCCGGGGATGCTCAAGCCGGGGTCCTGCTCGCCCGTCAGGTACAGCGCCGGAACCTCCGCCTTTCGTCCCGCGAGCGAGCGCTGCAGATGCCAGTTCCGGTCGAGATTGCGGTAGTAGTTGAGTCCGCCACGGAACCCCGAGGTTCGGAAGGCCTGCACGAAGATGTCGAGATCCTCCTCGCTCAGCCAATGCGGCAGCGTGGCAGGCTCGGGCAGCGGCGCCAGGAAACCGTCCCGCTTGGCGACCATTCCGAAGGGGTTCGGGGTATCGTCGCCTTCCCGGCGCAGTCCGGCATCACGCGAGGCGCCGAACAGAACCTTGCGGAGCGTCGCACCGACGTCGCGCTCCAGCTCCTCCTCGGCTCGGCCGACGTCCTGGAAGTAGAGCGTGTAATGTTCCGCATCTTCCGTCCGGGGGAAGATCCGGGTCGGCGGCAGCGGCGGGTTCGCCATCATCGGCACGCCGACAGCGGCAACCGCGCGGAACCGGTCGGGACGCATCAGGGCCGCCTGCCATGCGACGGTGCTGCCCCAATCGTTGCCGACCACGATCGCCGAGGGTTCGTCGAGGGCGTCGAGAAGGCCAACCAGATCGCCGACGAGATCCAGGACCGTGTAGCGCTCGACATCGGCCGGCGCCTCGGTCTGCCCGAATCCTCGCATGTCGGGCGCAACGGCACGAAACCCGGCAGCCGACAGGGCCGATAGCTGGTGTCGCCACGAATGGGACGTTTCGGGGAAGCCGTGGGCAAGGATCACGAGCGGTCCTTGCCCCGCTTCGAGAACGTGCATGCGCAGGCCATTGGCGTCGAGAAAGCGTGAAGTCATGGTAGCCACCGTTTGCTGATGCGCAACTTTCTATGTTACGGTTTGGCTGCCGTCAAGTTTCCATAACAGTGCGAGTTGCGAAATGTCCGACACCCGCCTCGCTCGCATGCTCCACGTGCTTGCCCACATGCACCTGCTTGGCGGCACCGAGACATCCGAGACCATCGCGCTGATGCTCGACACCAACCCCGTGGTGGTGCGTCGGACGATGGGTATCCTGAAGCACCACGGGCTGGTCACCTCGACCGGGGGACGCAGCGGGGGATGGAGGCTGGCGAAACCGGCCCAGGAGATCACGGTTCGCCAGGTGCATGACGCCCTGTCCACCGGATCCTCCTTCGCGTTCAGCCTGTCGAACGACCACCCGGCCTGCCCTGTCGAGGGTTCGGCCAACCACATTCTCCGACAGGCGATGGAGAAGGCGGAGGCGACGCTTCGCGCCGAGTTGGATGACGTCAGCATTGACGACATCGCTTCGGCGGCATCGGCGAAACGGTGAACACTCGCCTCCGCTTGGCAGGCTCGACGGCTGAAAGCGGACCGGCAGGTTTCAGACGAAGACGCCGGGAAGCAGCCGTTCCGCTCACGACCCAATGTCGACCAACAGCGTGGAATGCGAACGTCCCATAACCGGACGTTCGTACCAAAGCGCAAGCTTAGACTGCGAACCGATCCGTTGCTCTGATGAGTTGGTCGAGGATGCCAGGCTCGGTGGTGGCGTGGCCCGCACCTTCGACGATATGGAAGGATGCGTCTGGCCAGGCCTTGTGTAGGAGGTAGGCATTCTTCACCGGGCACGGCATGTCGTATCGACCGTGGATGATCGCGCCCGGTATGCCCTTCATCCGCCCCGCATCACGCAGTAGCTGCCCGTCCTCCATCCAGCAGTCGTGAACGAAGTAGTGGTTCTCCAGCCGGGCGAAGGCGAGCGCGAAGTGCCCATCGGCGTAGGCGGCCGAGAAATCCGGGTTGGGCAGAAGCGTGATGGTCTCGCCTTCCCAGATGGTCCAGGCCTTTGCGGCCTCGACCCGAACGTCTAGGTGGTCGGAGGTCAGCAGCTTCCTGTAGGCCAAGATAATGTCGCCTCGATCTGACACGGCGATCGGAGCAATGAAGCGCTCCCACTTCTCGGGAAACATCTCCGAGACGCCGAACTGGTAGTACCAGTCGAGTTCGGCTCGCGTCAGGGTGTAGATGCCACGCAGGATCAGTTCGCTGACCCGCTCCGGATGGGTCTGCGCGTAGGCCATGGCGAGCGTCGAACCCCATGACCCCCCTAGCACCAGCCATCGCTCCACACCCATGTGCTGGCGCAGCCGTTCCATGTCCTCCACGAGATGCCAGGTCGTGTTGGCTTCCAGGCTGGCATAAGGGGCCGAGCGACCGCATCCCCGCTGGTCAAACAGTAGCACGTCGTAGCGGCTCGGATCGAAAAGGCGTCGGTAGTCGGGTTTGATCCCGCCCCCCGGTCCTCCGTGCAGGAACACGGCTGGCTTGGCTCCACGCGTCCCGACACGCTCGTAGTAGACCGTGTGCCCGTCTCCAACGTCGAGCGCTCCCGTCTCGTAGGGCTCGATCGGGGGATACATGGTTCGAAGCGCATCGACTGACATTCGCGGCATTCCCTCGTTGGATACTCGTATACGAGATGACGGGTAGCTGATTGATGTGGTAGTTGCCAAGGATCTTCATCGGAGGTCCCATGGCCCGATCTATCCGGCCCGCCCTTGCGAACGCTTTCAAGCCGCAGACTGTCGGCGACCAGATCACGGCCTCCATTCGGTCTGCCATCGTTGAGGGCACGCTTCCACCCGGCGAGGTGCTACGTCAGGACGAGCTGGCGGCCCGGTTCGGGTTCAGCCGTATGCCGATCCGTGACGCGCTTCGGCAACTCGAAGCCGAGGGCTTGGTCGCGATCCATCCGACCAAGGGTGCACAGGTCGCCCGCCTGGACGCCGTAGAACTCCTAGAAATCTTCGGGATGCGGGTCATTCTGGAGGTCGGGGCGTTGCGCCTGTCATGCTCCAACCTCGACGCACCAAGGTTGGAAGCGGCTGCGAGGCTGCTCAGTCAGATGTCGCGTGGAGCAGATGCGGCGAGTCTCTGCGATCTCAACCGGGCTTTCCACGCAACGCTATACGAGCCTTGCGGAAACGCTCGTCTGCTGTCGCAGATCGATCTCTACCTCAGGGCAGCGGATCGCTACGTCCGCATTCTTCTGTCGGCGATGGACTACCAACCGCAATCACATGCCGATCATCAGGCTATCCTCGACGCCTGCTGTAACGGGGATGCTGAAACGGCGGCCGACGCGCTTCGGCAACATTTGACGCACGGCAGTGCTCGCCTTCTTTCGGCATTGGACGCGCAGCCTGTCCGGTAAGCGCCAAATCCCCGTACCCCGAAGGTTCGCTTCCGGCGGTTGCCAGCTATAAGCGGACGGTCTGAAATCCACCCGCCCCTGCCGTTCCTGGATGGAGATGCAGCCCTTCCGCTTGTGACATCAGGCGGGCGGACATACTCGGCCGTCTTGTGGCGACTTCGCCTGATCGGCTACCGTCGGCCATATCGACAGTCGGATCAGGAAGCTGCCGTCAATGAAAATCGATCGCTGCGAGCAAACAGCTTCCCGTCCTTCGCTTTCACGCCGCCACCTGATCATGGGCGCGTCGTTGTACATCGCCGGTATCCTCCCAGTCTCTGCGGTCGCCGCCGATGATCCGATCGCCGCCATTGAACGCCAGCATGGCGGCCGACTTGGCTTGCTTGCGCTCGAAACCGGATCGGGCCGAACACTGGAACACCGTGCGGACGAACGCTTCTTGATGTGCAGCACCTTCAAGGGCCTGCTTGCGGCGCACGTGCTGGCACGCGTGGACGCGGGGATAGAGCAACTCGATCGCGACGTTCCCGTCTCACGCGACGATCTGCTGACCCCTTCTCCGGTGACGGCCGCGCATGTCTCGCGTGGCGCTCTGCCGGTGGAGATCCTCTGTCAGGGGATGGTCGAGACGAGCGACAACGCCGCCGCCAATTTGCTGATGAGGGCCAGTGGCGGACCCGGCGCTCTCACCCGCTTCCTTCGCGACCTGGGGGACGATGTCACGCGAGTAGACCGCTACGAGTTGGAAGCCAACTTTCCCGATGGGGAGTTGGATACGACGACGCCCCGGGCTATTGCGACTTCGGCACGCGAAATCCTTCTGGGAAACGTTCTGTCCCCGGAGAGCCGTTCCAGGCTCGAACTCTGGATGGTGAACTGTCAGCCCGGCCGGAGAAGGCTCCGTGCGGCGCTGCCCGCCGGGTGGGTGGCAGGCAACAGACCCGGCACAAACGCGCGCAATCAAACCAACGACTACGCTCTCGTCAGACCGCCGCGGCGGCCCCCACTTTTGGTCGCCGCCTATTACGATGCACCGGGACTCGAGCTGGCCGAGCGTGAGACGGTGCTGCGGAAGGCTGGTGCCGCTGTGGTGCAGTGGGCCGCTTGAGGGTTTGCCACGTCGACGTCTGAGGGTCTCCTGACCACCCAACTCAGCCCATTTCGCAGCGCTCTCTGCCAAGTCCATTCGGTGGCTCTTGCGACCGATACCGGCCCGTTGCCTGAGCCGCCATCCACCAGGCACTCCGAACACCCGGCCCGCATCATCTGCGGCGCATCCAGCCTTGCACCCTTGCCCATCCTCGGCTAGCCACAGCCTCTCCCGCACCGGATGGGCTACCCATGTCGCGCCTCAGCGCCAATCTCCTGCTGCTGCTCGCCGGTGCCGTCTGGGGCATGGGCTTCGTCGCCCAGTCCACGGCGATGGACGCGGTCGGCCCGTGGACCTACACGGCGGCAAAATTCGCCGTCGCGGCGCTGGCGCTCGCCCCCTTCGCGATCCTCGAGTCGCGCCGGGCGAAGGCGCCGCTGCCGGCCTCGGCGCGGACCGGCTTCGTCCTTGTCGGGCTGATGCTGTTTTCCGGCGCGATCCTGCAGCAGATCGGCATCGTCACCACCTCGGTGACCAATGCCGGCTTCCTGACCGGGCTCTACGTCGTGTTCACCCCGATCCTCGCCTTCGTCCTGCTGCGCGCCCGGCCGCATTGGGTGGTCTGGCCATCGGCCTTCGCCGCCTTTGCCGGCATCGTGCTGCTCGGCGGCGGCGGGGTCGCGGTGCCCGGCTTCGGCGACTGGCTGATGGTCGCCTGCGCGGCGTTCTTCGCGCTGCAGATCATCGCCGTCGGCGTCTTCGCCGGCCCGACCGGACGGCCGCTCACCCTCTCCTTCACCCAGTTCGCGGTGGCAGCGCTGCTCGCCGGGCTCGGCATGCTGGCCCTGGAAGCGCCGACCCCCACCTCCCTCGCCGCCGCCTGGCCGGAGATCCTCTATGGCGGCCTGTTCTCCACCGCCCTCGCCTTCACCCTGCAGATCATCGGCCAGCGCCACACCACCGCCGCCCAGGCGGCGATCTTCCTCTCCTCCGAAGCGCTGTTCGCCGCCCTGTTCGCCGCCCTGCTGCTCGGCGAACGCATCGCCGCCATCGGCATTCTCGGCTGCATCCTGATCTTCGCCGCCATGCTGGCGGTGGAACTGGTGCCGCTGCGCGACAAAGGCCCCAGGTCCGTAGCTCGATAAGCCGGACTTTTCGCGCGCCCCCGTCGGAAGGCGATGACCGCAGAGGTTTCATCGGTGCGCACCCGGCAGCTAACCGACACGCGGCGCGCGGGCAGCGATGCCTTGCGGTTGCGGTTGCGGGTCGCCGGTATGCCACGGCCTGTCCCGTCTGCCACCTCCTCAGGGCCGCCCACCCCCCTCTGTCCTGCCGGACATCTCCCCCACAAGGGGGGAGATCGGCTTGTCGCCAACATTCCCGCTTTTGGTCTGGCGCACGACATCGGAAGCAAGGCTGCCGCCCTCACCAGCTTCGATCTCCCCCCTTGTGGGGGAGATGCCGGCAGGCAGAGGGGGGTATCCCACCCACCTAGCTCGGCCGCGGCGTGTTTCGCACATGAAGCCGGCCACGGCTGAACCACGATGCCACGCGCCACCGCGTCTGCTATCAAGCGCTGACCGGACGGAGGGGATGATGGACGCCGACGACGACCAGCCGAAGGGCGAACTGACGATGCGGGTGCCGGCGATGCCGGCCGACGCCAACGCCAATGGCGACATCTTCGGCGGTTGGGTGATGGCGCAGATGGATCTCGCCGCCGGCATCCGCGGCGCCGAGCGGGCGCATGGCCGCGTCGCCACCGTCGCGGTCAACGCGCTCACCTTCCGCAAGCCGGTGAAGATCGGCGACACGCTCTGTGTCTATTCGGTCATCGACAAGGTCGGCCGCAGCTCGATCTCGCTCTCCATCGAGGCCTGGGCGCAGCGGCATCTGACCCGCGAGCGGATCAAGGTGACCGAGGCCTCCTTCGTCATGGTGGCGATCGACGAGGCGGGCCGCCCGGTGCCGGTGCCGCCCGAGGCACCGCTGATCCCCTGACGCGCTACTTGCAGACCACGCGGCGGCGGTTCTTGGCGTCGAGATGCAGATGGTCGCGATGCGCGTGGTTGTAGCCCGGGCCGAGCACCGTGCCGAAATAGCGGCAGGCCGATTCCCGCACCGCGCTCTGGAACGACTTCTGCCGGAACGAGAAGAAGCCCTTCTTCTCGACGTCGAACAGCGAGCCGTCGGAGAACGCAAAGCCCCGCACGTCGAGCGCGTTGCCGGAGGCATGTTCGGAGACGGTGCGCGAGCCGGCGATGCGCGAGCAGCGATAGGACGAGGCGTTGAGCACCGCCGTCGGGCGCTTCCACAGCTTCCAGCGCGCCGCCGGCTTCACCTCCTCCTCGACCCATTGCGAGATGCGGATCGCCGAGGCGCAGTTCAGCGTCGCCGCCGGCTTCATTGCCACGCCCTCGGCGATGGCCGTGATCTTCACCGGGTGCGGGATGCCGCAGCCTTTGCCCTTGCCGATCGGCGCGACGTCGACGAACTTGACCCCCATCCGGCGCAGCGTCGCCCGGCACATCGCCTCGGCCCGCGGCATGGCGCGATAGCCGCTCGGCGTCTCGTCCTCCAGCGCGCCGCGACCCGGCACGACCGGCTCGGGCCGCACCGGCGCCGGCTCCAGCGCCGCCACCGCCTGCTGCGGGCCCGGCGCGACGACCGACCGCGCCGGGGCCGGCGCCGGCACGGCGCGGGCCAGCGCTTCGGGCGAGACCTGCTTGAGCCCGGCCCAGGGATCGCCGGCCGGCGCTGCCGGCGCGTAGCCGCCGTCGATGCTCACCGGCGCGGCCAGCGGCGGCGGCGGCGGCGCCGGCTCGGCCGCGACCGGCAGCGTCTCGGCCTGCATCGGGGCGGGCGGCGGCAGGGCGGCAGCCGGCGCGCCGCCGCCGCCGAGCAGGTCCTCGGTCAGCGACCAGCCGTCGTCGGAAGGTGCGACCGGTGCGGGCGGCGCCGCCTGCACGGCGTTCTGCTGCGCCTGGCTGTGCTCGACCAGCGCCTCGTAGCCCTGGTCGCCGAGCCGCGGGGCGCTCGGCACATAGCCCTCGCCCGGCGCCGGCAGGCGGCCGCCCCACATCAGCTGGCCACCGCCCGGCACCGCCGCCGGCGGCACCGGGGCGAAGTCGGACTGCGCGAGGGCGCCGGAAAGATGGCTCGCCGTCGCCAGGGCGACAGCGAGCGCGGCGATGCGCCAGATGCGTTTACGCGATACCATGCACCGGCCTTTCGTCATCCGCCGAACGTGGGCGGATGCGCCAGACCCTAGGCAGGTTTGGTAAGCGAAGGATGAATCCCGCAGCTTCCGCCCGCGACGCGGCGTCGCTTCTTCCAAGCCGGCCTCCGGCTCTCTATATGCGCCGCATGGCTTCCCGACCCCGACAGACCCGCCCCGCCAAGTCCCCCTCAGACGAGCCGCCGTTCGACCCCGGCGCGCCGGCGCGGCGCGGCCCGCTGCAGGATTTCGCCGACGCCGCCGAGCGAACGTCGGAGGGCTTCGCCGAGGCGCCGCAGGCGGGCTTCGACAGCGGCGCGCCGCTCGATGGGCCGGTCTCCGGCTGGGCCGAATCCATCGCCAGCGAGGCCGCCGCCACCCCGGCGCCGAAGCCGCCGAAGGCCCGCGCCGCCGACCGGCCGATGAAATCCTCCCGCGGCACCTCGATGGGCGGCACCACCGACCCGAAGCAGCGCGCCGCCGCCGGGCTCAACCCGGTCGCCGGCCTCGACGTCAGCCTCGAGGATGCCGGCCGCCTGCCGGAAGGCGGCGTCACCGCCACGGTCGAGGCGCTGACCAAGCTGATCTCCGAGGGCGACCCGCTCCTGAAGGACGGCAAGGTCTGGATCCCGCACCGCCCCGCACGGCCGGACAAGTCGGAGGGCGGCGTCCCCTTCCGCATCGCCTCGGACTACACCCCGATGGGCGACCAGCCGACCGCCATCAGGGACCTCGTCGCCGGCATTTCCGAGCGCGACCAGACCCAGGTGCTGCTCGGCGTCACCGGCTCCGGCAAGACCTTCACCGTCGCCAACGTCATCGAGCGGACGCAGCGCCCGGCGCTCGTCCTCGCGCCCAACAAGACGCTGGCGGCGCAGCTCTACGGCGAGTTCAAGAACTTCTTCCCCGACAACGCCGTCGAGTATTTCGTCTCCTACTACGACTACTACCAGCCCGAGGCCTACGTGCCGCGCTCGGACACCTATATCGAGAAGGAATCCTCGATCAACGAGCAGATCGACCGGATGCGCCATGCCGCCACCCGGGCGCTGCTCGAGCGCGACGACGTCATCATCGTCGCCTCGGTCTCCTGCATCTACGGTATCGGCTCGGTCGAGACCTACACCGCGATGACCTTCCAGATGGCCGTCGGCGACCGGCTCGACCAGCGCCAGCTCCTCGCCGACCTCGTCGCCCAGCAGTACAAGCGCCGCGACATGGATTTCCAGCGCGGCTCCTTCCGCGTCCGCGGCGACACGATCGAGATCTTCCCCGCCCATCTGGAGGACCGCGCCTGGCGCATCTCGATGTTCGGCGACGAGATCGAGCAGATCCAGGAATTCGACCCGCTCACCGGCTCGAAGACCGACGACCTCAAGTCGGTGAAGATCTACGCCAACTCGCATTACGTCACGCCCCGCCCGACGCTGAACCAGGCGGTGAAGTCGATCCGCGAGGAGCTGAAGCACCGCCTCGTCGAGCTGGAGAAGGCCGGCCGCCTGCTGGAAGCCCAGCGGCTCGAGCAGCGCACAAGATTCGACATCGAGATGATCGAGGCCACCGGCTCCTGCCCCGGCATCGAGAACTATTCGCGCTACCTCACCGGCCGCCAGCCCGGCCACCCGCCGCCGACCCTGTTCGAGTACCTGCCCGACAACGCCCTGGTCTTCATCGACGAGAGCCACGTCACCGTGCCGCAGATCGGCGCCATGTATCGCGGCGACTTCCGCCGCAAGGCGACGCTGGCCGAATACGGCTTCCGCCTGCCCTCCTGCATGGACAACCGGCCGCTGCGCTTCGAGGAGTGGAACGCCATGCGGCCGCAGACCGTCGCGGTCTCGGCCACCCCCGGCAGTTGGGAAATGGAGGAGGCCGGCGGCGTCTTCGCCGAGCAGGTCATCCGCCCCACCGGCCTGATCGACCCGCCGGTCGAGATCCGCCCGGCCCGCAGCCAGGTCGACGACCTCGTCGGCGAGATCCGCGAGACCGTCGCCAAGGGCTACCGCGTGCTCGCCACCGTGCTCACCAAGCGCATGGCCGAGGACCTCACCGAGTATCTGCACGAGCAGGGCATCCGCGTCCGCTACATGCATTCCGACATCGACACGCTGGAGCGCATCGAGATCATCCGCGATCTGCGCCTCGGCGCCTTCGACGTCCTGGTCGGCATCAACCTCCTGCGCGAGGGGCTCGACATCCCCGAATGCGGCCTCGTCGCCATTCTCGACGCCGACAAGGAAGGCTTCCTGCGCTCGGAGACCTCGCTGATCCAGACCATCGGCCGCGCCGCCCGCAACATCGACGGCAAGGTCATCCTCTATGCCGACCGCACCACCGGCTCGATGGAACGCGCCATCGCCGAGACCAGCCGGCGCCGCGAGAAGCAGGAGGCCTACAACGCCGCGCACGGCATCACCCCGGCTAGCGTGAAGGCGCATATCGCCGACATTCTCGACAGCTACTACGAGAAGGACCACGTCCGCATCGACGTCGGCCCCGGCGCCAAGGAAGGCGCCCTCGTCGGCAACAACCTGAAATCCCATCTGGAGCATCTCGAGCGCCAGATGCGCGAGGCCGCCGCCGACCTCGACTTCGAGACGGCCGCCCGCCTGCGCGACGAGCTCAAGCGCCTGCGCGCCAAGGAACTCGAATTCGGCGGCATCCCCGGCGGCGACGCCCACCTCAGCGACGGCGGCCTCGGCGACACCGCCGCCGACGCGATCGCCTTCGAGGAGGACGCCGTCTCGCCCGTCACCGGCCGCTCCAAGCACGGCCGCAAGACCAAGCGCGACCGCTCCCCCGCCGGCGGCGAGCGCTTCGGCCCGCGCGGCGAACCGCTGAAGCCCCGCGGCGAAGGCTCGCCCCGCCGCCCCGCGCCACTCTCCCGCCCGGCCCCGGCCGGCGAGACGCCCGCCGCCACGCCGGCCACGCCGGCCGCCGCGTCCTATTTCCACAAGCCTTCGCTCGACAGCATGGGCCCCGGCACCGACACGGCCGTCCCCGCCGGTCCCTCGCTGTTCCGCAAGAACTCCCTCGACGAAATGACCGTCGGCCGCACCGAAAAGCCCACCGGCAAGCCGGCTCCCAAAAAGCCGGCGACGCCGACGGCACAGCCGATCTCCCCCCCTGTGGGGGAGATGTCCGGCAGGACAGAGGGGGGTAAGTCATCCGCCAACGAGCCCGGCAAGCCGGCCGATCCTCGGAGCACCGACCCCGACTCCCCCGCCCCAATCCGCCGCGAGCGGATCGGCCGCGGCTCCTACGAGGACCCCGCCGACCAGCGCCGCAAGCGCCGCCCCGGCAAGACCGGCCGCCCGGGCCAGTAGGGCGGCAAAGCCCTCACCCGTCTGCTCGCTTCCGCTCGCATCCACCCTCTCCCCCCTGGGGAGAGGAAGGGCGCCGGCACCCGACGCCTCCCCTTCTCCCGAAACGGGGTCCGCAGGACGGGACGAGACACGTGGCTCGTCCCAGGGCGGTCCCGGCAGGGGGATGAGGGCGAACCCCGCCAACGCTTCAGGCAAAGCCCCTCTCCCCCCCTTGAGGGGGAGAAGTCCGGCAGGACAGAGGGGGGCGTGCCGCCCACCAACGCAGGCGGCGATCCGGCCGATCCGCGAGGCACCGACCCCGACTCCCCCGCCCCGATCCGCCGCGAGCGCATCGGCCGCGGCTCCTACGAGGACCCCGCCGACCAGCGCCGCAAGCGCCGCCCTGGCAAGACCGGCCGCCCGGGCCAGTAGGCGCCCGGATAAGCCCGACCCGTCTGCTCGCCCCTGCTCGAATCCACCCTCTCCCCGCTGGGGAGAGGAATGGCGGCCGTTCCGGTACGCCGCGCCCAACTCTGATCCCTGAGCCTTTCGAAGAACCAGGAACAGAGCCAGCGCCCCCGGGCCCTCGGACAGGTCCAGGATGAGAGACAACAGAGAGGTTTAGCCATGGTGCAAACAAGCGCCGGCACCCGACGCCTCACTTTCCTCCAAAACGGGAGAAGGTCCCGGCACCGGGGATGAGGGAAAATCTCCGCAAAGCCGCCTATCAGAAGAGACACCGTCTCCGCCGTCTTGAACGCTCGGTTTCAACCCCGGACGAATAATATCGCCCCCTCTGCCGCGCATCCTCTTGAATCAAACATCATTCGCGATATTGTCAAAGTCGATTCAGGACTTGGCGCTCTTAACTCTATTTTGGATTCGCAGCCCTCATGGCAGATCAAGCAAACGTTTCAAACGAAGAAATTGATATTGACGAGACATCAGTCGAAGACGAATCGTATATTCGATATGATATCGCATCGTACCCGTCAGACCTGACTATATCTGTATTGAAAGATATGTGGGATAAAGAAAATATTATTATCCCACAGTTTCAGAGAAATTACGTATGGACTATCAAACAGGCGTCTTCATTGGTCGAATCTTTTCTTCTCGGGCTCCCTGTACCTCAAGCATTTTTCTTCGTTGACGAAGACCAAAATAATCTCGTTATTGATGGACAGCAGCGCATCACTTCGTTGATATATTATCTCGATGGTTATTTTGGCGATGAGAATTTCCAAGGAAGACGGCAAGTTTTTAGACTTACTGGACTAAATGAAAGAAGCCCATTTGCTAAAAAGAGATTTACTGAATTAGACGAAAAAGATCAGAAAAAACTAGTTAATTCTGTTTTGCGCGTTGTCAATATTCGCCAGATGGCACCGAGAGACAACGACACAGCGGCCTTCCATATATTTGAAAGGCTTAACACTGGCGGAACTCCGCTGCGCGCCCAAGAGATCAGAAATTGCGTCTTCCACGGAGCTGTTGTAACTTCGCTCAATGAGCTGAATAAGTACCCTAGTTGGCGCAAGATAATAGGCAGAGAAAATCTGGATAAGCACCAACGTGACGTAGAAATCCTTCTTCGAGCCTACGCGATGTTCGAACGCTCTACCTCCTATGAAAAACCTATGAAAGAATTCCTCAATATCTCAATGAAAGAGAATATTGAGGCCAAATCTCGTTCTTTTAAGAGCTTTTATCGGAATTTTCCGGCGGTGTGCGATAAGATAGTTGAGGCATTTGGTGAAAGACCATTCCACGTACGAGGCCCAATCAATCTAGCAGCTTTGGATAGCGTATTTTCTGAAAGCATGCGGCACCCATCCGGTGATTTTGAAAAAGCACAAAAAATCTATGCTAAGCTCCTTAACAATAAAGAGTACACAGATAGCATATTTTTTAATACAAGTGATGCTTCTGCAGTCAAAGTACGTATGAGCGCCGTTAAAAAGTTATTTTGATATGGCATACACGGTTATTTTAGAAGATGCTGACAGCTACATAAGCCATCTCGATGACGCTGTTGATCTCGTAGATGATCCGTTGTTTAAAAATCGCTACATAGGGTTTCTTTGTGTAACAGCCGTTACATTTTTCGAAGAGGCTTTCAAAGACATCGTTATTGAGTTTGCCAAGAAAAAACATCCTGTTTTTGGAGTTCACATCGAAAGTTCTTACGATAGATTAAATGGGAGGATAAGCTTATCTGAAATTAGGAAGAGCCATGTTATTAGATTTGGAGAAAAGTATAAAAAGCGTTTTGATAGCTTTCTAGAGATCGAAGAAAAAAGCTCCTTGGGGTCTGGTGGCGGTTCAATCAAAAGTTCTTATGGAAATATTCTAACGTGGCGAAATAATTTTGTTCATGGAGGAAACGTTCCCTCCAATGCGAGCTACGATGAAGCTCGGACCGCGTACAATCGAAGCAAGACTGTTTTTATATGCCTCGATCGTGCGTTGAAGCGCTGACGGTCATTTGTTTTTGCTCCATTCACGGATTTATCCCCACCCCTTCCCCCCTCCCGCATAATCCCCGCATCGCCGCCCACGGCGGGCACGGACGATCGCCGGGATCGCCCGGGGGCGGCGAGCGGTGTCCGCGCCGGTGCCTCTTCCGGAGAGGCGCCGACCCGGACGGGCCGAACCGTCGCCGGACCGTCCCCCACTACGAGGGGGCCGCGGATCGATCCGCTTGAGCCCGCAAGGGCGAAGAGCCGGCCGGAAGGGGGTGTGGGTCCCAGCCAGCGACGAGCCCCGCGAGGAGCTTAAGGGCTGGGCAGACGACTCTTTCCCCTTTCCAATCGGACCGACAAGACACCGCGCGGATCGCCGACGGCGTGCCGCTCTTGATACAAGCCGATGGCGTGCCGTCGGCGATCCGCCGCCCGCCAGGGCGGCCGCATGCGGCAGACCGCCGGCCCACCCGGGCGCGGCGACGCTTTCGCACGCCCGCAGTCAAGGAGAGCCCCGAAACCCGAAGGAGGATGACCATGTCCGACGCGCCGATCGACCCGCCGCTGACGCCGGAGGAGATCGCCGAGAGCCGCCGGATCGCCGACGCGCACTTGAAGCTCGTCCGGGACGCGCTCCAGAACGCGCCGAAACCGCCGCGGCGCTCGAAGAAATCCCCGCCCCGGCGCGCCCGCTCGGGGGTGGACATGCATCCGGAGCGTCTGCTGCCCCACTCGGCGCTGTTGCTGACGCCGTTCTGCAAGCGCGGCGCCTGCCGGCGGGCCGGGCGTTGCTGCTTCGGCGAGCGCCCCGCCGACGCGGCTTGCGTCCCCGACCCGCACGGCGCCGCCCCGTGCTTCGCCCGGCTGCCGCTCGTGGTGCAGTACGTCCTGCCCTACGCGATCATGCGCCGGCACTTTCCGGAACGCTTCCGCGACGAGTTCACCATCCGCTGCGAGAAGTCCTGGATCGACGCCGCCCGCCGCAAGATCGCCGAAGCCGCGGCGGCGCGCGAGGCGCAGAGCGACGGTGCGGCGCGCGAAGGGCAATGGGAGGGTAAGGCGGGCGAAGGACGGAGCGAGGCTGCGGCGCCGGACGCCGCGTCGGACGCCGCTGCGCCGGCCCGGACGGCGTTCCCCGCGCCCCCGCCGCCGCGCCCGCGGCTGACGCAGCTGTGACGCTGCGTGCGCCGGCGGGGACGCCTGGATCCTCGGGACGGGGCCCGAGGATGACGCCGTGGGTGGCCCCGAGGGTGACGGCGTGGGTATGCCCGACGGTGACGTCGTGGGTGGGCCCGAGGAGGACGTCGGCATGCGTCACCGCGCGCGGGATGCAGAGCATAGCCGCTAGCGACGGGCCGCCCCCACATCCGCAATCGTCATCCTCGGGCCCCGTCCCGAGGATCCAGCAGCGCACCACCCGCGCTTCGGTCACCGGATCATCCGGCACGGCCGTCGAGGCATGGGTCCTCGGGTCAAGCCCGAGGATGACGCCGCGTTTAATGAGGGAGGCTACCCGCCGGCGCCGGCGCTTGCAGAACCCGCACGCCACGAAAGCCGCGTCATCCTCGGGCTTGCCCCGAGGACCCATTCCTCCGCGCCGGAGCGCCGCTCCGTGGCAGACGCACGCGCTTCCGCGCTCTGGAGAAGGCCCCGAAGCCTGGATCCTGGGTACGGGGCCCGAGGATGACGGCGCGTAGAAATGCCGACGCCCTACGGCGTCTTCTGCCCCGGGACGATGCCGCCGGAGGGGGTCGCGGCCATGGCGGAGGGCGTCACGCCGCCGACGGTGGGGCGGGCCGAGGGCACGCCGTCATTGTCGCCGAAGCCGAACAGGAACGGGATGCCGCGGCTCGGCGGGCGCAGCACCACCCGCCCGTCCGGCAGCCGCACCGGCACCGAGCGGGCCTTCTCGCGGTCCGACAGGGCGACGCCGACGGTGGCGTAGCCGTCGTCGAAACGGTCCTGCGCGGCGGCAGGGCCGATGCCGAGCGCCGGCAGGGCGACGAGCGCGGCGAGGGCCAGCGGCAGAGAGCGGATCATCGGAGACTCCTTTCCTCCCGACGCCGCGCCGGCGCCGGGCATTGCATCGAGGCGAAGGTCAGTAGCCCTGCTGGCCGGGCACGATGCCGCCGGAGGGCGTGTTCTCGTAGCCGCGGGTGCTGCCGCCGGACACGCAGCCGGCGAACGTCAGGGACAGGATCAGGGCAAGGGCAATGGCGGGCATCGGGCATTCTCCATGAGGGGTCGCCTCGAAGAACGCCGCCGCCGCCCGGCCGTTGCGCATCACGCCCCGCCTCCCGGGATCGTTACTCGTCGGGCTCCAGCACCGCCAGCGCCTCGATCAGGCCGATCATCGGGATGCGCGCCGCCTGCCGCGCCTCCGGCGCGGTGGCGCAGGCGAGCGTGTAGAGCCGGCCCTTCGCCCCCCAGAGGAATGCCGGCATCGCCAGATAGCCGGCCCTGGTGCGCAGGCCGTAGTCGCGCCGCACCACATCGCGGCCGCCAAGGGCCTGCAGCGCCGGCACACCGCGCTCGGCAAAGCCGCTGCGGGAGGGATCGCTCGCCAGCGCCGGCTTCAGCTGCCGCGCCGCGCCGGCGAGCCAGACCTCGTAGTCGGCCCAGGGCATCACGTCGGGGTTCATCACGTCCTCGGCCGACAGCCAGCGCGACCCCGCCGGCCTCGGCGGCGCCACGGCGTAGAGGCAGGAAAGCCCGGCCGAGGGGCAGGCCGGGCCGGTGCAGTCGTAGCGCTGCGGCGCCTCCAGCGTCGCCTCGGCCGGCGGCCCGGCCCGCCAGCCCGGCACCGCGAGGTCGCCCGAGGCCGCCAGCGCCGGGCCCGCGACGAGCCCTGCGACGAGGCCGAAGGCGGTCAGGATGCGACGCGGCACGGACGGCCTAGTAGAACAGCGAATTGTCGAGCTGCTCGGCCTGCTTCGCCCATTTCCCCTCGGGGTCGTCGACCGGCTTGGTGGCGCAGCCGGCGACCGACAGGGCGGCGAGAAGGAAGAAGGCAAGGCGAAGGGTCATGGATTTCGATCCGCAGGAGTGAGGCGGCATTGTCGCCCGCCCGCCGGGCCGTTTCAAGGCGCCGGGGTCAGCGCCGCCGGGCAACGACCAGATGGCCGGGCGCCGGCTGGCCCTCCTGGCGGCGGACGATGATGCCCTCGCAGGACAGGACCTCGAAGCCGTGCGCGCCGAGCCGCTCCGTCACGTAGGCGGCGCGGTGGTGGAAGCGCTGGTGCGGCCCGACCATGAAGTCGCGGCTGCCGAACACGGCATCCGGTAGCGTCTCGGTGGAGAAGGCGAGGATGCCGCCGCCGGCCATCCGAGCGGCGGCGTTCGCCAGCAGCGGATCGAGGTCGCCGAGATAGGGCAGCACGTCGGCCGCCACGACGAGGTCGAACGGCGCCTCCTCGTCGAAATCCTCGAGGAACCCGACGGCCTCGCCGATGAACAGCTGGTCGTAGACGCCCTTGTCGAAGCAGTTCTCGATCATGCCCTCGGAGAGGTCGACGCCGATGATCGTCTCCGCCCGCTCCGCCAGCGCCTCGCCGGCAAGGCCGGTGCCGCAGCCGAGATCCAGCATCCGCCGGTACGGGCCGGGGGCGATCTCGCCCAGCCGCTCGGCGATCAGCGCCGGCACGCCGTAGCCGAGTTGGCGGACGAGGATGTCCTCGAAGGCGTCGGCATGCTGGTCGAACAGGGTGGCGACATAGGCGTCGCCAGCCGAGGCGGGCGTCTCGCCCTGCCCCAGCGCGGCCAGCCGGACCGCGGCGCCGCCGTGGTCGTCCGGGTCGAGCGCCAGGCACTCGCGATAGGCCGCCGCCGCTTCCACCGCCTCGCCGGCCTTCTCGAGCGTCAGCGCCCGGTTGTACGCCTCCGCCAGTGCCTCTTCGTCGAACCCGCCGGCCATCGTCCGCTCCGTCACTGTCACAGGAACCGCCTCCTTACGGCAGCAGGCGGGCGGGCGGAAGCGCCAGGCGCCTACTCGGCGGGCGGCACGGGCAGCGGAACCCCCTCGCCTTCCGGCAAGGGCGCCTCGAACGTCTCGGGATCATAGCCGGACGTCGCTGGTGCGTCGGTGCCGACGGCGCCGACATTGTTCTGCAGGCCACCCGGGCCCCGGACCGCATCGTCCGCCTCCGTGGCGTCGAAATCCACCCCCGGCAGCCCGCCGGTATCGATCTGGTCGCCGATCGGGACGCCCTCTCCCTGCTGGATCAGCGTGCCGCCGCGCGGAATCGGCGCATCCTGCGGCACGGCGGTCTGCGCCAGCACGGGTGTCGCCGTAGCGAGGGCGACCAGAACGGCGCAGGCGATACGGCTTGGCGACATCGATCTTCTCCAGGCAGGCCGCGCTAGCGGCACGGCGTCATCCCATTGTCGGCGCAAAACGCCGGCGGGGGACAAGCCGATCCCTCACGTTCCCGTCACCCCGCCTCGGCGCCGGACGGAGGATGCCGGTCGGCCCGTGGATCAGGCGACCGCCGCGTCCGCGGAAAGGGTCGCGATCAGCTGGCGGGCGGTGCGCTCGAGATCGGCCGCCGCGAGGCTGCAGAAGATTTCCGGACCTGCCTCGGCGGCCGGCGCGGTCACCAACTCGTCGGTCAGCGGCACATGGAAGAAGCCGAAGCGGCCGACGCCGAGCCGCCCGGCATGGAAGGCCAGGCGGTAGAGCGTGTCGTTGCAGAGATAGGCGCCGGCGTTGGTCGACCATTCGAAGGACAGCCGCGCCTCGCGCAGCGCCCGGGCAACGGCCGGCCAGGGCAAGGCGAGCGGCAGCGTCTCGGCGCCGTCCAGCACCGCGGGGCCGGAGGGAAAGCCGCCGGCGGCGTCGATCCGCCCCAGCTCGCGCCGGTTTCGCGCCAGCAGTTCGATCCGCAGCCGTTCGGCGCGGCGATGCAGGCCGAACAGCAGCACCGTGTCGGCGCCGGCCGCGACGATGGCCGCTTCCAGCACCGGCCAGCTGCGCTCCCACTCGACCGGCAGCACCACTGTCGCCAGCGCGGCATCGCCGCCGCCAGTGGCTTCCGCCAGCGTTCGCACCAGATGCTCGGTAGGGTTGTCCGGCGCGCCGGGGAAGGAAGAGAAGCCGGCAACGAGGATGGTCATGACAGGTAAGGAGCACCAAGAGACGGGATGCGGGGGTGTTTCGAAACGAAACGTGAAGCACAACAGCAAAGTTTTGCTTGCCAAGCTTGCGGCGGGATATCATTGAAAAGAGGTTCGGGCAATTTCGCGAACACGGGTCAAGGACGAATTGCGTATCGGGGGCGCATCTCCCGAGCGGGCCGTGCGAGAGTGCTGTCCTGCGATGTATCGGTTCCTATCCTAGTCAAGACTTGCCTGCCACCGCCAGACGGCGACACGTAATGCCAGGATAAGGATTCCGACGATGGCACAGACCGGGACGGTCAAGTTCTTCAACACCGAGAAGGGCTTCGGGTTCATCAAGCCCGACAACGGTGGGGCGGACATCTTCGTTCACATCTCCGCCGTGCAGGCTTCCGGCCTGCCGGGGCTCGAGGAGAACCAGAAGGTCTCCTTCGACACCGAGCCTGACAAGCGGGGCAAGGGACCGAAGGCCGTCAACCTTCAGTCCGCCAGCTGAGACTGTCGGCGGCCTGCTACCGCAGGGCGCACGCCAAACAAGTTCTGGAAAGCCCGTCGCCGGCCAGCGGCGGGCTTTTCACAAGGCACGGCTCGTGATCCTGTTTCAATATGGAACGGAATCACCTGGCACGGACCCTGCAAGGGTCCTCCCGAACATCTCATCCGAGACGGGAGCTTGCCATGTTTCGATCCAGATGCCTCGCCGGCGGCACCGCGCTGATCCTCGGCGCCCTGCTCGGCAGCCAGGCGGCCGAAGCCGGGGACCGTACCCCAGAGCCTCTCGATGGCGGACACTACGATGTCGGGCGGCAGCACGACGGGCATAGGGAGCACCGCCGCGACGAGCGCTTCGTTCCGCCCACCCCACTGTTCGACGAATTCAGTGGCGGCGCGATCGGCGACGACGACGCGTTTCTCGACGGCGGCGGTGGTATCAGCAGCGACCGCGACGGGTATGTCTCCCGCGATCGGGACGAATTCCTCGAGGATGGTGGCGGGATCCGCACCGAGCCCGACATCTACGTCACCGACGAGCGGGAGGAATTCCTCGAGGACGGCGGCGGCATCTCGGCTCCCGATCGCACGCTGCGGACGCTGAAATTCCGCCGGCCCGACCGCGATCGCGGCTGGCGCGACCCGCGCCCTTCCCACTCGACGCACCGGACCAGCGGCTCGTTCACCGTCGTCTATTCCGACCTTGGCGACCGACGGCACCTGCCGACATATCCCGTCTCGCTGAATCGCGGCTTCGCCGGCCTCGCCGAGGGTCCGAAGGTCATCGACGTCGCCAGCGCCCGCCTCGACCGACGCCCGATCCCGGCCTCCGGGATCGAGGTGATTTATGCCGGCGGCTCGAAGATCATCCGCATCGCTGAAGGTTACGACCGCACCGCCACCGGCGCGATCGACGCCGCCGACGGCGCGCCGTCCGAGGCGCTGGAGCCATGGTCGCCGGCATGGCTTTCCTGGTGCTCGCGCGCCTATGCGAGCTTCGATCCGGACTTCGGGACCTATCGCGACGAGGACGGGCAGAGCCGGTTCTGTAAGGGGGAGTAAGCCGCCTCCCCGGTGCCGCCGCGCTCTGTCAGGTGAGGAACGGATTGGTCCGGCGCTCGTCGCCGAGGCGCCCGCCAGGCCCGTGGCCGCAGAGGAAGCCGACGTCGTCGCCGAGCGGCAGCACCTTGTCCTTGATCGATCGGATCAGCGCCGCATGGTCGCCGCCGGGCAGATCGGTGCGGCCGATCGAGCCGGCGAACAGCACGTCGCCAGCGTGCAGGAACTTCGCCGCCCGGTCGAAGAACACCACGTGGCCGGGCGCATGCCCCGGCGTATGCAGCACCTCGAATCGATGCGCGCCGAATCCCAGCACGTCGCCCTCCTCCAGCCAGCGGTCCGGGGTGCAGTTGCGGACGGTGCCGCCGATGCCGAACATCCGCGCCTGGTCGGCCAACCCGGCGAGAAGGAATTCGTCCGCCCGGTGTGGGCCGATGATCTCGACGCCGAGCCGGTCCTTCAACTCCATGGCGCCGCCGGCATGGTCGATATGGCCGTGGGTCAGCCAGATCGCCTCGATGGCGACCCCCGCCTCGGCGATCGCCGCCACGATCCTGTCGACGTCCCCGCCTGGATCGACGACGACGCCGACCTTTTCCTCGCCGTCGAAGAGGATGCAGCAATTCTGCTGGAATGGCGTGACCGGAACGATCCGCGCGTTGAGCTGGGTCAAGGGCTGGGCCTTCCGTGCCGCATCGATGGGCGACCGCCGGGGCGGTCTCGCGGGTGGCATAGCGGCCGCGGGAAGGCCGCGCAACGCCGGCCGGCGGCTCAGCTGAACGGGCGCAGCGCCAGCCAGATGACATGCCGGGCGCCGCGACCCTTGCTGCTTGCCCGCACCCGCGCTTCCTCGACGACGAAGCCCGCCTGCCGCAGCCGGCCGGTGAAATAGCTGTCGGGCCCCGACGACCAGACCGACAGGACGCCGCCCGGCCGCAGGGCGGCGCGCGCCGCGCCGAGGCCGGCGACGGTGTAGAGGCGGTCGTTCTCGCGGCTGGTCAGCCCCTGCGGGCCATTGTCGACGTCGAGGATGATCGCGTCGTAGGCCGCCGGCGCCCTGGCGATGCAGTCGGCGACGTCCTCGACGACGACCGTCACGCGCGGATCGTCGAGGCAGCCCGCGAACAGCTCCGCCATCGGCCCGCGCGCCCACTCGACCACCGCCGGGACGAGTTCGGAGACGGTGATCCGGGCGTCGGGCTCCATCATCGCGAGAAGCGCCCGCAGGGTGAAGCCCATGCCGAGCCCGCCGACGAGCACGGATGTCCGCGGCCGGCCCGGGATCTGCTCCAGCGAGAGCCGCGCCAGAGCTTCCTCGGAACCGCTCAGCCGGCTGTTCATCAGCTCGGTGCCGCCGAGCATGATCGAGAACTCGCTGGCCCGTCGCATCAGCCGCAGTTCGCCGCCCCCGCCCGGCACCGGGGCGCTGCCCAGGTGCTCCCAGGGGATCATGGCAGCGCGCGGCGCGTGGCGGGGCGCAGGCCCTCAGGCCGGCGGGCGACGGCGGGGCCGGTCTGGCCGTATGCCATCCCTATTCCGCCGCAGCGCGCTTCGGCTGCACCTCGTTGGCGTAGTCCTCGACCAGGCGGCGGGTCGTCGCGCCGGGGGTGAAGCGCCAGTCGGCGATCTCCGAGACCGGCGTCACTTCCGCCGCCGTCCCGCACAGGAAGCACTCGTCGAAATCGGCGAGCTCCGCCGGCAGGATCGCCCGCTCGCGCACCTCGATGCCGCGACGCTTGGCGAGCGCGATCACGGTGCGGCGGGTGATGCCGTCGAGGAAGCAGTCGGCCAGTGGCGTGTGGATGACGCCATCCTTGACGAAGAAAACGTTGGCGCCGGTCGCCTCGGCCACCTGCTCGCGCCAGTCCAGCATCAGCGCGTCGGCATAGCCCTTGGCCTCGGCCGCGTGCTTGGAGATCGTGCAGATCATGTAGAGGCCGGTGGCCTTGGCCTTGGACGGCGCGGTGCGCGGATCCGGCCGGCGATACTCGGCGAGGTCGAGGCGGATGCCCTTCATCCGCTGTTCGGGATCGAAATAGCTCGGCCACTGCCAGATGGCGATGGCGACGTTGATGCGGTTCTTCTGGGCCGAGACGCCCATCATCTCCGATCCGCGGAAGGCGATCGGCCGGACATAGGCGTCGGTGAAGCCCTGGCGTTCGAGCAGCTCGTTGGTCGCCGCGTCGATCGCGTCGGCGCTGTAGGGGATCTGGAAGCCGAGCAGCCGGCCGGACTCGATCAGGCGCTCGGTGTGCTCGCGCAGCTTGAAGACCGTGCCGCCATAGGCGCGCTCGCCCTCGAAGACCGCGCTGGCATAGTGCAGGCCGTGGGTCAGGACGTGGATCTTCGCGTCCTTCCAGGGCACGAACTCGCCGTTGAACCAGATCTCGCCGTCCAGCTGGTCGAAGGGAACATTGCTCATCGTTTGCGCGACGCCATCGAGGCGTCCTCCCTGATCGTTTCTTGGTGCGTTCGAATGTCCGCCGCGGGTCGGCCCGCGTCAATGCGGGACGGCCCGGTAGCCGGATGCGAAGACGGTGGCAGCGACGGTTTCCCCTCTAGGCTGCCCGGTGTAACAATAGTACCAAATTACGTCAATGGTGCTGACCTATTATCATGGAAATTTCCCCGCCTGCCAAGGCGAGCCTGCCGGATGCCAGCGCCGTGATCGTTCGCGATCCCCTGCCCACGCGAGGCGATCTCGACTTCCGCATGATCGAGCTCTTGTTCTTCGCCTATCGCGAGTTCACCGCCGATGCGGACTCGATCCTGGAGCAGTACGGCTTTGGCCGGGCGCACCATCGCATCCTGCATTTCGTCAACCGCGATCCCGGCATGACCATTGCCGACCTCTTGGAACTGCTGCAGATCACCAAGCAGTCGCTGTCGCGGGTGCTGCGGCAGCTGATCGAGGAAGGCTTCGTCCGGCAGATGCCCGGCGCCGAGGATCGCCGCCAGCGCTGCCTCTATCCGACGCAGAAGGGCCGCGATCTGACGCTTGAACTGTCGCGTGCCCAGTCCCGCCGCATAGACGCGGCGCTGGGGACGACCAAGCCCACTGACGCCGCGCCGATCGGAAGCTTCCTGATGCAGATGGCGTCCGACCGCCGGGCGACGCAGGAATGGTTCAAGAAGCAGGGCATCGACAGGAAAGATCCCGCATGACCGACGCTGCCATCGCGACCCAGACCGATATCGAACCGCTCGGCGACGATGCGCCGCATATCCTGATCGTCGACGACGACCGCCGCATCCGCTCGCTGCTGTGGCGCTTCCTCAGCGAGAAGCGCTTCCGCGTCTCGGTGGCGGCGAATGCCGCGGAAGCCCGCAAGATCCTCGGCGGGCTCGACTTCGACCTGCTGGTCGTCGACGTGATGATGCCCGGCGAGAACGGCATCGACCTGGTGCGTTCGCTGCGCGAGACCCGGACCGCGCCGGTGCTGATGCTGACGGCGCGCTCGGAGACCGAGCAGCGCATCGAGGGGCTGGAGGCCGGGGCCGACGACTATCTGCCGAAGCCCTTCGACCCCCGCGAACTGCTGCTGCGGATCACCAACATCCTCAAGCGCGGCACCCCGGCGCCGGTGCAGAAGCTCGAGCACGTTCGCTTCGGGCCCTACAATTTCAGCCTGTCGCGGCGCGAGCTGAAGCGCGGCGGCGAGATCATCCGGCTGACCGACCGCGAGCAGGAGATCATGACGCTGTTCGCCGAACGGGCCGGCGAGACCATCCAGCGCCAGGAACTGCTCGGCGACGAGACCGAGGTGGGCGAGCGCACCGTGGACGTGCAGATCAACCGCCTGCGCCGCAAGATCGAGAGCGACCCGGCCAACCCGCTCTGGCTGCAGACGGTGCGCGGCATCGGCTACCGCCTGAACGTCGACTGAGAACGCCGTGACCCTGATCGAGCGCCTGATCCAGCACCGACCGCCGCGCAAGCCGGGGGAGACGTCCTGGTGGCGCAAGTGGGCGGGCCGGCTGCCGCGAGGGCGCCGCTTCGGCTGGCACCTGCCGAGCATCCGGATCTGGCGCGGCCCCCTGCGGCACATCCCGCGCATCGTCCAGCGCTACATGCCGACCGGGCTCTACGCCCGCTCGCTGATCATCATCATCGCCCCGGTGGTGATCCTGCAGAGCGTCGTGACCGTGGTGTTCATGGAGCGGCACTGGCAGCTGGTGACCAAGCGCCTGTCGGAATCGGTGGTGCAGGACATCGCGGCGATCACCGCCATGGTGGAGGAGCGGCCGGTCGGCGCCGACAACAGCGACATCGTCCGCATCGCCCGCGAGCATCTCGGCCTGAATGTCAGCATCCTCGCCCCGGAGCCGCTGCCGGCGCCGGCGCCGAAGCCGTTCTTCAACATTCTCGACGGCATCCTCAGCGAGGAGGTGACGCGGCAGATCGGCCGGCCTTTCTGGATCGACACGGTGGGCAATTCCAAGATCGTCGAGATCCGCATCCAGCTCGCCGACCACGTGCTGCGGGTGTTCGCGCCGCGTAACTCGGCCTACGCCTCGAACACCCACATCTTCCTGGTGTGGATGGTCGGCACCTCGCTGGTGCTGATGATCATCGCCATCCTGTTCCTGCGCAACCAGATCCGGCCGATCCAGGCGCTCGCCGCCGCCGCCGAGGGCTTCGGCCGCGGCCAGCCGATGCCGAGCGACTTCCGGCCGCGCGGCGCCTCCGAAGTCAGGCGCGCCTCGCTCGCCTTCATCCAGATGCGCGACCGCATCGAGCGGCAGATGGAGCAGCGCACGGCGATGCTGACCGGCGTCAGCCACGATCTGCGCACCATCCTGACGCGCTTCCGGCTGCAGCTGGCGCTGCTCGGCGAGGGCGAGGACCAGGACGAGCTGAGCCAGGACGTCGACGAGATGCAGCGCATGCTGGAGGGCTATCTCGCCTTCGCCAAGGACGAGGCCGGCGAGGACGTCGGCGAGTGCGACCTCGCCCAGATGCTCGGCAAGTTCCACAACGACGCCAAGCTGCAGGGACGGCAGATCTCGGTCGACATCGTCGGCGACCCGCGCATCGCGGTGCGCCCGGACTCCTTCGCGCGGATGATCACCAATCTCGTCGCCAACGCCATGCGGCATGGCACCAGGGTGCGGATCCGCGCCAGCCACGAGGGCCGCTGGCTGACGGTGACCGTCGAGGACGACGGCCCCGGCATCGCGCCCGACCAGCGCGAGGAAGTGTTCAAGCCCTTCGTGCGGCTCGATACCGCCCGCAACATCGACAGCGGCGGCACCGGGCTCGGTCTTGCCATCGCCCGCGACATCGCCCGCAGCCATGGCGGGGACATCCTGTTGTCGGAGAGCAAGCTCGGCGGCCTGCGCGCGCTGGTGCGCATCCCGGCCTGACGGCGGGCATCCGGCCCGCCGCGCGGATCAGAACATCCGGCCGCCGTCCGGGACGTCCTGGCTCGGCTGCAGCAGCACCACCTCGCCGTCGGCATCGGGAACGCCCAAAGTCAGCACTTCCGAGCGCATCGGGCCGATCTGCCGCGGCGGGAAGTTCACTACCGCGACGACCTTGCGGCCGATCAAGGTCTCCGGCGTGTAGTGGCGAGTGATCTGGGCGGAGGATTTCTTGCGGCCGATCGCCTCGCCGAAATCGATGACCAGCCGGTAGGCCGGCTTGCGCGCCTCCGGGAACGGCGCCGCCTCGACCACGGTGCCGACGCGGATGTCGACCTTCATGAAATCCCCGAAGGCGATTTCGTCGGCGCGTTCGTCGCCCGCCATCAGCTCATTCCTTCGCCAATGCGGCGGCGCGGTCGCGGGCGGCGAGCACGGCGCGCTGCATCAAAGGCGCCAGCCCGTCCTCGGCCATCAGTACGTCCAGCGCCGCCTGGGTCGTGCCGTTCGGCGAGGTGACGTTGCGGCGGAGCTTTTCCGGGGTCTCGGACGAGCGGATCATCAGCTCGCCGGCCCCGGCGACGGTGTGGCGGGCGAGCCGCATCGCCAGATCGGCGGGCAGGCCGGCGGCGACGCCCGCCTCGGCCAAGCATTCGGCAAGGTGGAAGACATAGGCGGGGCCGCTGCCCGAGACGCCGGTGACCGCGTCGATCAGCTCCTCGCGATCGACCCATTCCACCGGGCCGCTGGCAGCCAGCAGCGTATCGGCCAGCGCTCGGCCGGCTGCATCGACGCGCGCATTGGCGAAGGCGCCGGTGATGCCGCGGCCGATCAGCGCCGGCGTGTTGGGCATGGCGCGCACCACCGCGTGCTCGCCGATGCCCGCCTCGATCGTCGCGATGGTGGTGCCGGCGGCGACAGAGATGACCAGCGTGGCGTCGCCGAGCGCGGCGCGCAGCGGCCCGAGGGCCTCGCCCATCATCTGCGGCTTCACCGCCAGGACGACGACGTCGAAATTCTCGGCCGGGACGGATTCGACATGGCGCACGCCCCGCTCCTCGACCAGCGGGCGCAGCGCCTCGCCGACCCGCGGATCGACGACCGTGACGCTCTTCGGGTCGATGCCCTTGTCGAGCCAGCCCGCCAGCATCGCGGCGCCCATGTTGCCGCCCCCGACGAGAAGGATGCGCCCGGCGTCCGGCATCAGGCCTCTCCCGCCGTCTCGAAGATCGCGCAGGCCATCGCCTCGTCGGCCGACTTGTCGGCCCAGATGACGAACTGGAACGCCTGGTAGAAGCGCTCGCAGCTCTCCAGCGCCATCGCCAGCATCCGCTCGGCCTGCTGGCTGGTCGGCTCGGCGCCGCCCGACAGGAGCAGCGCGTGACGGAACATCACCGCGCCCTCCTGCTGCCAGAGGTCGAAATGCCCGACCAGCAGCGTCTCGTTGATCTTGGCCAGAAGCTGCAGCACCTCGGGGCGCCGATGCGCCGGGATCTTCAGGTCGAAGGCGCAGCCGAGATGCAGCGCCTCGATGTTCTCCAGCCAGGAGAAGGAGACGGCATAGTCGGTCCAGACGCCGGCGACCGCCACGGCGATCTCGTCGTCGCAGGAGCGCTCGAAGGCCCATTCGCGCGACGCGGCCACCCATTCGATCACGTCGACCGGATTGGATTGCCGCAAGGTTGCGTAGTCAGTCAGATTCATTCGTTCGCCCCGGCGTCCCCGTATCCGCTTCGGGGAGGCGCGGTCCGCTCCGACACCCCTCCAAAGCCGGGTGCCCGATGCCGATCGGCGTCGAATCACCCTTATGAATCAGCATATAGACCGGGAGTCTTCGCGCTAAGGGCGTGAACGGTTTATTCACCATTGATCGGATTTCGCGGCTCGCGCGCCGCATCGACGGCGAGTCTTAAGCGACTCGCCGCAAAGCGCTTTCAGCCCCGACCGGCGCCGTGGCGGCGCCGGGGAAAAGCTGTTGAAAGCCTGTGGAGAACCTTACGCCTGGCTCGGCGTCGTGTCCGAACCGGACGCTGCGCCCGGAAGATTGGCGATCTTCGCTTCGAGGTCCGCCAGCCGCCGCTTCAGCGCCTCGTTCTCGGTGCGGGCCTTGGCGGCCATGTCGCGCACCGCCTCGAACTCCTCGCGCTGGACGATGTCCATCTGGTTCATCAGGCGCTCGCCCTGGGCGCGAAACATGGTTTCCATCTCCCGCCGCACGCCCTGCGCGGCGCCCGCGGCATCGGTCATCATCCGCGCGAACTCGTCGAGCATGCGGTTCGGGCCTTGCCGGCCGGGGCCTGTACTGGACATGGAGGATCTCCGTTCTGGCGCCCTCGCGCGCGTTGGGTCTGCCCCGGAGGTAGAGACGGGCCGGGGCGAAGGCAATGGCGGCAGGCCCCGAAGCCGTCCCGCCGCTATCGCCTTGACCCTCGCGGCAAGCTCTGGCCAATGTCGCGCCGCCTCTCCCGCGGCGCCCGGCGCCGGCGACCAGACAATGGCGGCCCGATGCTGACCCTTCCCTTCTTCGGCGTGCTCACCTACCCGCAGGTCGACCCGATCTTCCTCGACCTCGGGCTGATCCAGCTACGCTGGTACGGCCTGTCTTACGTCGCCGGCATCCTCTGCGGCTGGCTGTACGGGCGCTATCTTGCCGGCAATCCGCGGCTATGGGCGAACGGCGTCTCGCCCTTCACCAAGACCGACATCGACGACTTCATCCTCTACATCACCATCGGCATCGTCATCGGCGGCCGCCTCGGATCGGTGCTGTTCTACGATTTCGCCCGCTATGCCGAGGATCCGCTGGCGATCTTCCGGGTCTGGGAGGGCGGCATGGCGTTCCACGGCGGCCTGCTCGGCGTCGTGGTGGCGATCGCCGTCTTCTGCCGCGTGCGCAGGGTGCCGCTGTGGAGCCTGACCGACGTCGTCGCGGCCTCGGTGCCGTTCGGCCTGTTCTTCGGCCGCATCGCCAATTTCATCAACGGCGAGCTTTGGGGCGCGCCGTCGACCGTGCCGTGGGCGATGGTGTTCCCCGATGGCGGGCCGCTGCCGCGCCACCCGAGCCAGCTCTACGAAGCGCTGCTCGAGGGCGTCGTCCTGTTCCTCGTGCTGCGCATCGCCACCCATCGCTTCAAGACGCTGCAGCGCCCGCGCTTCACCGCCGGACTGTTCATCTTCGGCTATGGCTGCGCGCGCATCTTCGTGGAGTTCTTCCGCATGCCGGACGTGCAACTCGGCTATCTCTACGGCGGCTGGGTGACCATGGGCATGGTGCTCTCCTTCCCGATGCTGCTGGTCGGCATCTGGGCCATGGCGTCCGCCAAGCCCCGCGCCTATGCCCCCGCCCCCGAGGCGGCCGCCGGCCCGGACGTCGCCCGGCCGTGAACCCGCTGGCACGGCGCATCGCCGCTGAGATCGCGGCGACCGGTCCGATCGGGCTCGACCGCTATTGGAACACCGCCCTGTTCGATCGCGAGCACGGCTACTACACCAGCCGCGAACCGTTCGGGCGCGGCGGCGACTTCGTCACAGCGCCGGAAGTCAGCCAGATGTTCGGCGAACTCATCGGCGCCTGGGTCGTCGCCGCGTGGCGGGAGCTCGGCTCGCCGGCGCCCTTCCTGCTCGTCGAGATCGGCCCCGGCCGCGGCACCCTGATGGCCGACATGCAGCGCACCATTGCGCGGGTGGCGCCGGACTGCATGCGGGCGCTCAGGGTCCGGCTGGTCGAGACCAGCGACCGCCTGGCGGCGGTGCAGGCAGCCACGCTGGATCGTTTCGACCTGCCCGTCCGCCGGGTTCGGCAGATCCGCGAGCTGGAGGCTCTGCCCGCGATCATCGTCGCCAACGAGCTGTTCGACGCGATCGCGATGCGGCAGTTCGTGTTCGACGGCGACGCCTGGCGGGAACGCTGCGTGACGCTTTCCGGCAGCGGCCGCCTCGAGTTCGTGCTCAGCCGCAAGGCCGATGCCCTGCCGAAGACGCTCCTCGCCGGCACCGCGCCGCTGGCCGGCGCGGTGCTCGAATGGTCGCCGGCTCGAGAGGCCCTTGCCGCGGAGATCGCCGACCGTCTTGCCCGCGACGGCGGGGCGGGACTGTTCGTCGACTACGGCCATGCGGCCACCGGTTTCGGCGACACGCTGCAGGCCGTGCACGGTCATGCCTTTGCCGATCCGCTCGACCGCCCGGGCGAATGCGACATCACCAGCCATGTCGATTTCGCGCCGATCGCGGCGGCGTTCCGCGCGCGCGGCCTTGCCGTTTCCCCCGTCTTCACCCAGGGCGCATTCCTGGTTTCGCTCGGGCTGCGCGAACGCGCGGCGGCGCTCGCGGCCCAGGCGGAAGCCGGGAAACACGCCGAAATCGAGGCCGCCGCGCGCCGGCTCGCCGGCTCTGGCGAGAACGAAATGGGAATTCTTTTCAAGGTGTTGGGTGTGGCAACTGCAGCGTTACATTTGCCACCCTTCGGCCTCGGCCCCGCCGATTGACTTCCCCCCGCCCCTCGACCACCATCCCGCGCCATGTCCGAATCCCGACAAAGACCCGCAGTGCGCCTTACCGATTTCGACGTGGTCCGCGCACCGGAACTGGACGTCGCGAACGCCGCGCGGCACGGCTTCTTCACCCGCCGCGGCGGCGTGTCCACCGGCATCTACGCGGGGCTGAACGTCGGCTACGGGTCGGATGACGACCGTGCCGCCGTCGCCGAGAACCGGGCGCGGGCGATCGCCTACATGGGCCTCGGCGACGGCGATTTCGTCACGCCCTGGCAGGTGCATTCGCCCGACGTGATCGTCGTCGACGCGCCGTTCGCGGGCGAGCGGCCCAAGGCCGACGGCATCGTCACCCGCCGTCCGGGCCTTGCCATCGGCGTCGTCACCGCCGACTGCGGCCCGGTGCTGTTCGCCGATGCCCGCAACGGCGTCGTCGGCGCCGCCCATTCCGGCTGGCGCGGGGCGCTCGGCGGCGTGCTCGAGGCCACCATCGCGGCGATGGAATCGGCGGGCGCCGAGCGGAGCGCGATCACCGCCGTGCTCGGGCCGACCATCACCCAGCCCAACTACGAGGTGGGGACCGCGATGATGGCGGAGTTCCTCGACGGCGACGGGGCGCGCGAGCGGTTCTTCGCGCCGGGCCAGGCCGCCGACAAGCGGCAGTTCGACCTGCCCGGCTTCATCGTCGACCGGCTCCGCGCCAGCGGCGTTTCCGCAAGCTTCGTCGGCCTCTGCACCTATGCCGAACCGGACCGCTTCTTCTCCTTCCGGCGCACCACCCACCGCGGCGAGCCCGACTATGGCCGGCAGCTCTCCGCGATCGCTCTTCGGGACTGACACGATGCTTCACTTCGGACGGGACGAATACGAGGCGCGGCGCGACCGGCTGATCGTCGAAATGGGCGAGCAGAAGCTCGACGCGATGATCCTGTTCGCGCAGGACTCGATGTACTGGCTGACCGGCTACGACACGTTCGGCTTCTGCTTCTTCCAGTGCCTGGTGGTGAAGGCCGACGGCGACATGCGCCTGCTCAGCCGCTCGGCCGACCTGCGGCAGGCGCGCCATACCTCGATCATCGAGAACATCACGGTCTGGCGCGACCGCAACCAGGCCGAGCCGGTGATCGAGCTGCGCGACATGCTGGACGAGATGGGCCTGCTGGGCGCCAGGATCGGCGTCGAGTGGGCGACGCACGGCCTGACGGCGGCGAACGGGCGCTCGGTCGAGGAACGGCTCGGCTCGTTCGGCACGCTGAAGGATGCCTCGTCGCTGATCCCGCTGCTGCGGGCGGTCAAGAGCCCGGCCGAGATCGAGATGGTGCGCGAGGCCGCCCGGCTCGCCGACGCCGCCTACGAGGCGGCGCTGCCGCTGATCCGGCCCGGCGCCGACGAGGCCGAGATCCTGGCGACGATGCAGGGCACCGTGCTGGCGGAAGGCGGCGACTATCCCGCCAACCCGTTCATCATCGGCTCCGGCCGCGACGCCCTTCTCTGCCGCTACAAGTCGGGCCGCCGCAAGCTTGGCGCGAACGACCAGCTGACGCTGGAATGGGCCGGGGTGAAGGCGCAGTACCACGCCGCCCTGATGCGCACGGTGATCATCGGCACGCCGACGGAGCGGCATCTGGAGCTGCATGCCGCCGCCCGCGAGGCGCTGGACGCGGTCGAGGCGGTGATGCAGCCCGGCCGGACCTTCGGCGAGGTGTTCGACGCGCATGCATCGGTGATGGAAGCCCACGAGCTGGCCCGGCACCGGCTCAGCGCCTGCGGCTACTCGCTCGGCGCCCGCTATGCGCCATCGTGGATGGACATGCCGATGTTCTACGCCGGCAACACCGAGGCGATCGTGCCGGGCATGACGCTGTTCGCCCACATGATCATCATGGATTCCGACACCGAGACGGCGATGACCCTCGGGCGCACCTACCTGACCACGTCAGGCGCGCCGGAACCGCTGTCGCGGCTGCCGCTGGAGCTTGCCGTCATCGGCAGCTGACGGCCGAAACCGCAGGCGCCGAGGGGTATCTTAACGTTTCTCTGCCACGAAGGGTCTGGCGTTCGCTTCGGCGGGCGCGGATCCGACCCAAGGCAGGGGAGCGTGCCGTGGAAGCCCGCACCAACCTTCGCAGGCCGATCATCGCAGCGGGTCTGTGCGCGTCGCTGGCCGGCTGCACGGGCGTCGACCCGATGATCGGCATGGCCGACGCTCCGATGCCGAGCGTCGACGTCGGCTATCCCGGCATGAGCTATTCGCCGACGCTGGCGCCCGCCGCACCCTATACCGTCGCCACCAACACGGCGATGCAGCCCCCCGCTCCGATCGCCTCGGCGCCCGAGCCCTATGTCAGCCAGCCGGCACCGCTGCCGCCGCCCGCGATACCGCCGCAGCAGCCGCCCTTCCAGGTTTACGACGAGGCACCCCCGCAGCAGACCTACGAGCCAGCGCCGCCGCAGCAGACCTACGAGCCGGCTCCGCCGCCGGCGCAGCCCGTGCGGGTGGCGGCCGTTGCGCCGCCCGCCGCGCCGGCGCCGGCCAGCGGGTCGCTGGCGAGTCGCGAGATCCAGTTCCTGCCGCTGACCGGCGCGCCGGAGGACAAGGCGGTCATGCTCGCCCGCTCGCTCTCCGACAGCGCCGCGACGGCCGGGGTCGAGATCCGTCCCGCCGGCGGCGCGGCGACGCCGGTGCGCCTCAAGGGCTATTTCTCCGCCTTCAACGACGGCACGTCGACGACGCTGGTCTATGTCTGGGACGTCCTCGACCCCAGCGACCAGCGCATCCACCGCATCCAGGGACAGGAGAGCGTTCCCGGCACGGCGAGCGATCCCTGGGCCGATATAGGCCAGGCGCAGCTGGATGCCGTCGCCGACCGCACGATGCGCGAGGCCGCCGCGCTGGTGGGGCAAACCGGATAGCTTCCCGGACCGATCGCGCCGAAGCGGTCAGACTCCGGTTGAAGTTTCGCCCGATGTTGTTATGAGCCCGTCCATCAATCGGCCCTCTCGATGGGCAGCAGCGGAAGGATGCGCATGCAGCGCCAGGTACCGCGTCGCCGTCCCGCCAGCGGAAACAACGCGATGAAACTGTTCAGCGGCAACTCCAATCGGGTGCTGGCCGAATCCATTTCCCAGTATCTGGAGATCCCGCTGGGCCAGGCCATGGTCCGCCGCTTCGCCGACCAGGAAGTGTTCGTCGAGATCAAGGAAAACGTTCGCGGCGAGGACGTCTTCATCGTCCAGTCGACGTCCTACCCGGCCAACGATCACCTGATGGAACTGCTCATCATGATCGACGCGATGCGGCGGGCCTCGGCCCGGCGGATCACCGCGGTGCTGCCGTATTTCGGCTATGCGCGGCAGGATCGGAAGGCCGGCGGGCGCACCCCGATATCGGCCAAGCTGGTCGCCAACATCATCACCGAGGCCGGCGCCGACCGCGTGATGACGCTCGACCTGCATGCCGGCCAGATCCAGGGCTTCTTCGACATCCCGACCGACAATCTCTTCGCCGTGCCGCTGCTGGCGCGCGACGTGAAGGAGCACCAGGACCTCGACAACCTGATGGTGGTCTCGCCCGACGTCGGCGGCGTGGTCCGTGCCCGCTCGCTCGCCAAGCGGCTCGACGCGCCGCTCGCCATCGTCGACAAGCGCCGCGACCGGCCGGGCGAATCGGAGGTGATGAACATCATCGGCGACGTCACCGGCCGCAACTGCATCCTCATCGACGACATCATCGATTCCGGCGGCACGCTGTGCAACGCCGCCGACGCGCTGATGCGGGCCGGCGCCAACAGCGCCTCGGCCTACATCACCCACGGGGTGCTCTCGGGCGGCGCGGTGACGCGGATCAGCGCGTCGAGCCTGAAGGAACTGGTGATCACCGATTCGATCCAGCCGACCAAGGCGGTGCTGGAGGCCCCGAACATCCGGGTGATCACCACCGCCAACCTGCTCGGCGAGGCGATCCAGCGCACCGCGTCGGAAGAATCGGTCTCCAGCCTGTTCGACTGAACGGCTGCGGCAGGCCGGCGCGCCGATGCGGCGCCGGCTTGCCCGTTTTCCGCGGCTGCGCTATAGCGACGGCGTCCGCGCGGACACCCTTGGAGGCAGCGCGGAGTTAAGCGGTCCCTGACGGGTCCGCTTTTCGTCGTTCCGGGCACGACGCCCGTTCGACCCCTCACGAACAAAAGGAACAAGCCATGAGCAAGACCTTCACGGTCAAGGCCGAGGCGCGCGACAAGGTCGGCAAGGGGGCCGCCAGACATCTTCGCCGCAACGGAATGATTCCCGCAGTGATCTATGGCGACAAGCAGGACCCGCTGCCGATCGCCATCCCCTACAAGGAAACCTTCCTGGCGTTGCACGCCGGCGGTTTCATGACGCATGTCGGCACCATCGAGGTCGGCGGCCAGTCGATCCAGGTCCTGCCGAAGGACTACCAGCTGGAGCCGGTCCGCGACTTCCTGATGCATGTCGACTTCCTGCGCGTCTCCGAGAAGAGCCGCGTGACGGTCGAGGTGCCGGTGCATTTCGAGAACGAGGAAGCCTCGCCCGGCCTGAAGCGCGGCGGCGTGCTGAACGTGGTCCGCCACGAGGTCGAGATCGAGTGCCCGGCGACGTCCATCCCGGAAGCCTTCGCCATCGACCTGACGGGGCTGGAGATCGGCGATTCGATCCACGCCTCGGCGCTGACCCTGCCGAAGAACGTCGAGCTGACCATCACCGACCGCGATTTCACCATCGCGACGATCGCGGCGCCTGCGGCGCTCCGTTCGGAAGAGGATGAGGCCGAAGAGGCGTCGGCTGCAGCCGAGTCGGCAGAGGCCCAGGCCGAGACTGAGTCCGACAAGGAAGACTGACCGTTCGACGCGACCGTCGACGACAGCCAGGGGAGCCGGGACATGTTGCTGATCGCAGGATTGGGCAATCCCGGCTCCCGCTATGCCGGTAACCGGCACAATATCGGTTTCATGGCGCTCGACGCGATCGCCCGCGATCCGGCCTTCGGGCCGTGGTCGAAGAAGTTCTCCGGCGAGATCGCTGAAGGGCTGGTCGGCGGCGAGAAGGTGGTGCTGCTCAAGCCGCAGACCTTCATGAACGAATCCGGCCGCTCGGTCGGCGATGCCATGCGCTTCTTCAAGCTGGAGCCCTCGCAGCTCGTCGTCATCCACGACGAGCTCGACCTGCCGCCCGGCAAGCTGCGGGTGAAGACCGGCGGCGGCAATGGCGGCCATAACGGGCTGCGCTCGATCGACGCGCATCTCGGCTCGAAGGACTACCGGCGGGTGCGCCTCGGCATCGGCCATCCGGGCAGCAAGGAAGCCGTCACCCCGCACGTGCTCGGCGACTTCGCCAAGGTCGACCGGGAGTGGCTGGAGCCGTTCCTCGATGCCGTGGCGCGCCATGTCGACAGCCTGGCGAAGGGCGAGGACGCGGTGTTCATGAACAAGGTGGCGATGGCCACCGGCGCCAGCGAACCCGCCGGTGCCAAGGGCTCCGCGAGCAGCGCGCAAGCGGCGCGGCCGAAGGGCCAGAGCCATGTCCGCCAGGCGCGCGGCGCCGGCCCGCAGGTGAAGATTCCCGAGCGCGGCCCGATGGCCGAGATGCTGAAGCGATTATTCGGCGGCAAGGACTGAGCGGCGACAAGCCCTCTCCTCCGCCAGCAAGAGACAAGGATTGCCCCATGGGTTTCAGATGCGGGATCGTCGGTCTGCCGAATGTCGGCAAGTCGACGCTGTTCAACGCCCTCACCAAGACCGCGGCCGCCGCGGCCGCCAACTATCCGTTCTGCACGATCGAGCCGAACACCGGCGACGTGCCGGTGCCGGACCCGCGGCTGAAGGACATTGCCGGCATCGCCAAGTCGGCGAACACCATCGCCACCCGCATCACCTTCGTCGACATCGCCGGCCTCGTGCGCGGCGCCTCGAAGGGTGAAGGCCTCGGCAACCAGTTCCTCGCCAATATCCGCGAGGTCGACGCGATCGTCCACGTGCTGCGCTGCTTCGAGGACGACGACATCACCCATGTCGAGGGCCGCATCGACCCGGTGGCGGACGCCGAGACGGTGGAGACCGAGCTGATGCTCTCGGATCTCGAAAGCATCGAGCGGCGCATCGTCGCCACCCGGAAGAAGGCCGCCGGCAAGGACAAGGAAGCCCAGCAGGCGCTCCCCGTGATGGAAGCCGCGCTCGCCAAGCTGCAGGCGGGCGAGCCGGTGCGCGTGCTGCTCGCCGGCATGGACGCCGACGACCGGCGCGAGCTGAAGGCGCTGAACCTGCTGACCTCCAAACCCGTCCTCTATGTCTGCAACGTCGCCGAGGCGGACGCCGCTAACGGCAACGCGCATTCCGCGGCGGTCGCCGCCATGGCCGAGCGCCAGGGTGCCAAGAGCGTCGTCATCTCCGCCGCCATCGAGGCTGAGATCGCCCAGCTGCCGGAAGCCGAGGTCGGCGAGTATCTGGAGTCGATGGGCCTCACCGAGCCCGGCCTCGACCGGGTGATCCGCGCCGGCTACGAGTTGCTCGACCTGATCACCTATTTCACCGCCGGCCCCAAGGAGACGCGCGCCTGGACGGTCCGGCGCGGCGCCAAGGCGCCGCAGGCCGCCGGCGTCATCCACACCGATTTCGAGAAGGGCTTCATCCGCGCCCAGACCATCGCCTTCGACGATTTCGTCGGCCTCGGCGGCGAGGTCGCGGCGAAGGAAGCCGGCAAGGCCCGCGACGAAGGCAAGGAATACATCGTCCAGGACGGCGACGTGCTGATGTTCAAGTTCAACAACTGACCGGATACGGCCGCCGGCCCCGGGCCGGCGCGCCCTTTCCGGATTGCCGGCCAGGCTGACGCGGGATCGTCGATGCGCACCTATGAAGACTTCGACGAGGGGCTGGAACTGCCGCTCGGGCCCTACGCGGTGACGCGCGAGGAAGTGCTCGAGTTCGCCCGCGAATTCGACCCACAGCCCTTCCATCTCGACGAAGACGCCGCCCGCGAGTCGATGCTCGGCGGACTGTCGGCGTCCGGCTGGCACACCTGCGCGATGATGATGCGGATGATGGCCGACGGCTACATCCGCGATTCCAGCTCGCAGGGCTCGCCCGGCGTCGACTACGTCAAATGGCTGCGCCCGGTCCGGCCGGGCGATGTGCTGACCGGCACGGCGCAGGTACAGTCGCGGCGGCTTTCGGCCAAGCGCCCGACGCTGGGGCTGGCGAAGATCGTCACGGTGCTGCGCAACCAGCGGGACGAGCCGGTGCTGGAGAGCGAATACACGCTGCTGCTGCTCACCCGCGACGGGGTGGCGGCATGAGCTACTGGGACACCATCACCATCGGCGAGCGGGTCGAGATCGGCTCGCACCGTTTCGACGCCGCCGACATCAAGCGCTTCGCCGCCAAATACGACCCGCAGCCTTTCCATCTCGACGAGGAAGCCGCGCGCGCCTCGGTCCTCGGCGGGCTCTGCGCCTCCGGCTGGCACACCACCGCCGTCTGGATGCGGCTCAATGTGGACAGCCAGACTGCCCGGGTCCGCGAATTCGTTGCGGCAGGCAATCCCGTCCCCAAGGTCGGTCCCTCCCCCGGCCTGAAGAACCTGCGCTGGCTGAAGCCGGTCTATACGGGCGACACAGTGACCTTCTCCCAGCACGTCACGGCGAAGCGGAAATCGGCGAGCCGTCCCGGCTGGGGCGTCATCGAGTTCAGCTGCGAAGGCGTCAACCAGGCGGGCGAGCGGGTGTTCTCCTTCGACGCGGCGGCGTTCTACGGCACCGACTGAGCAGCGCCGTCGCGGCGGCGCAGACACGGCTCAGCGCTCGACCAGTCGTCCACGGCCATCGCTGCGGGCCTGCCAGCCCTCGCGCTCCAGCTCCGGCACGTCGTCCGGCGTGCGCGGATAGCCGACGCAGAGATAGGCGACCAGCTGCCAGTCCGCCGGCACGTTCAGTGCCGCCGTGACGACCTCCGGCTCGAGGATCGACACCCAGCCGACCCCGAGGCCCCGGCAGCGGGCGGCAAGCCAGAAATTATGGATCGCGGTGACCACGGAGTAGCGCAGCATCTCGCGCATGGTGCGGATGCCGAGCCCGTGGCCCTGGGTGGTGGCCTCGTCGCAGAACACCGCGAGATGGATGGGTGCTGCGTCCAGCCCCTCCAGCTTCAGACGGGCATAGAGCCCTGCCCTGTCGTCGGGCTGGGATGCCAGCGCCGCGGCGTTGCAGCGCCGGAAGCTTTCGCTCACCGCCGCACGGCGGGCGGGATCTGCGACCGAGACGAAGCGCCAGGGCTGGCTGTTGCCGACTGACGGGGCGAGGTCGCAGGCGGCGAGCGCCAGTGCCAGTTCGTCATCCGGCACCGGCCGGGGATCGAAGCCGCGGACGTCGCGGCGCCAGCGCAGCAGGGTCAGGAACTCGGCGTAGAAGCGGTCGTCGAAATGCGGCACGGCGTCGGCCGCGTCGCGTCGCGGCTCCGTCAATGGCCTTCGAACGCCACCAGCGTCCGCACCTCGACCCCCATCGCCTCGAGCTTGCGGCGGCCGCCGAGATCCGGCAGGTCGATGACGAAGCAGGCGGCGACGATCTCGGCGCCGAGCTCGCGCAGCAGTCGGACGGCGCCTTCGGCGGTGCCGCCGGTGGCGATGAGGTCGTCGGTCAAGAGCACGCGCTGGCCCGGCCGCACCGCGTCGCGGTGCATCTCCATCTCGTCGACGCCGTATTCGAGGCTGTAGGCGATGCGCACCGTGTCGTGCGGCAGCTTGCCCTTCTTGCGGATCGGCACGAAGCCGGCGGCAAGCTGGTGCGCCAGCGCCCCGCCGAGGATGAAGCCCCGCGCCTCGATGCCGGCGACGAGGTCGACCCGGTCGTCGCGGTGGCCGGCGACCAGCGCGTCGACGGCGGCGCTGAAGCTCGCCGGGTCGGCCAGCAGCGTGGTGATGTCGCGGAACAGGATGCCAGGCTTGGGATAGTCGGGAATGGTGCGGATCGCCGCGGCGAAATCCGTCGGCTCATGTCCGGCACGAGCGGCATCGACCGTCATCTCAGTTGTCCTTGCCGATGGTCTGGATGACCTCGAAGCCCTCGAACTGCGGATGGCCCTCGTAGAGCGGCTTGGTGCTGCCGGCGCCGCCATGGGCGGCACGGAACGCCTCCGACTTCGTCCAGGCCTCGAAGGACGAATAGTCCTGCCAGACCGTGTGCGAGGAATAGAGCCGGTGGCCCTCGCGCTCCGGCCCCTTGAGGAGGTGGAACTCGACGAAGCCGGGCACTTCCGGGAGCTTCGACTCGCGGCTTATCCACAGCGTCTCGAAGTCGGCTTCCGATCCCGGCAAGACCTTGAAGCGGTTCATCGCGATATACATCGGTAGTCTCCTCAGGCCCGGTCTTCGGCACGCCGGCCGCAATCTCGCACGACCCGCCGGCAAAGAAAAAGGGAGCCGTAGCCCCCTTTTCCAGCATGTCGTCGGGAGCGGTGCGGGTCAGTGCGGGGTGTTCGCCCAGACCCGGCGCTTCACCAGGAACATCATCACCGCGAAGATGACCAGGAAGATCATCACCACGAAGCCGGTTGCCTTGCGCTCGACGAGGTGCGGCTCGGCCGCCCACATCATGAAGGCTGCGACGTCGCGGGCATACTGGTCGACCGTCTGCGGCGCGCCGTCGGTGTATTCGATCTGATCGTCCGAGAGCGGTGGCGGCATGGCGAGCGCCGGCCCGGCAATGTAGTGCGGGTTGTAATACGTGCCCGGCTGGATCTCGATCCCTGCCGGCGCCTCGTCCTCATAGCCGGTCAGCAAGGCATGGATATAGTCGACGCCGGCTTCCTGGTACTGCGTGAAGATGTCGAAGACGAAGGTCGGGAAGCCCCGCTCGACGGCGCGCGCCTTGGCGAGCAGCGAGAAGTCCGGCGGCACGGCACCGTTATTGGCGGCGGCGGCCGCCTCGGGATTGGGGAATGGCGCCGGGAAGCGGTCAGATGGCGTGCCGGGACGCTCGAACATCTCGCCTGACGCATCCGGGCCGTCCTGCACCTGGTACTGGGCGGCGAAGGCCTGCACCTGCTCCTCGCTGTAGCCGAGGTCGGCCAGCGAGCGCATCGACACGAGGTTCATCGAGTGGCACACGGAGCAGGCCTCCGTGTAGACCTTCAGGCCGCGCTGCAGCTGGGCGAGGTCCCAATGGCCGAACGGGCCGGCAAAGGTCCAGTCGAGTTCCTCCGGGTGCTCCAGCGGGTAATGCGGCGTCTCGGCATGCCCCTCTTCGGCGACTTCGGCAGCGGGGTCTTCGGCCGTTGCCGCGGCTTCGGTCTCGGCCGCATCGTTCTCGACCGGGCCCTGGCCGTCTTGCGCGCCGGCGACCGCCACCGGGCCGAAGAGCAGGCCGGCGGCGAGAAGAACTGACAGGAGTCTTTTCATGGATATGTCTCTCTTCGAACCGTCAGGTCAGCCGTGGGTTTCCGGGGACGCGGCCGCACCGACCGGTGTCCCGCGCGCGCCGTTCTTGGCCAGCACCGCCTCGGTGATCGAGTTCGGAAGCTTCCTGGGCTTTTCCACCAGCCCGAGCACCGGCATGACGATCAGGAAATGGGCGAAGTAGTAGATCGTCCCGAACAGGGCCAGCATCGTGTAGAGACCTTCCGCCGGCTTGGCGCCGAGCCAGCCGAGGAACACGCAGTCTGCCGCGAAGATCCAGAAGAAGATCTTGTACATCGGCCGGAACACCGACGAGCGCACCCGCGACGTGTCGAGCCAGGGGACGAAGAACAGCACGATGATCGAGCCGAACATCACCAGCACGCCGCCGAGCTTGGAATCGATCGGTCCGATGTTGAAGGTGATGGCGCGCAGCATGGCGTAGAACGGCAGGAAGTACCACTCCGGCACGATGTGCGACGGCGTCTTCAGCGAGTTCGCCTCGATGTAGTTGTCGGGATGGCCGAGAAAGTTCGGCAGATAGAAAACGAAATACGCAAAGATCGCCAGGAAGACGACCATGGCGAAGCCGTCCTTGATCGTCGCGTGCGGTGTGAACGGCACGGTGTCCTTCGAGGACTTCACCTCGACGCCGGTCGGGTTGGTCTGGCCGGTGACGTGCAGCGCCCAGACGTGGAGGATCACCACGCCGGCGATCATGAACGGCAGCAGATAGTGCAGCGAGAAGAAGCGGTTGAGCGTGGCGTTGTCGACCGCGAAGCCGCCGAGCAGCAACTGCTGGATCGGCTCGCCGATCAGCGGGAAGGCGGTGAAGAAGCCGGTGATGACCGTCGCGCCCCAGAAGGACATCTGGCCCCAGGGCAGCACGTAGCCCATGAACGCCGTCGCCATCATCAGCAGGAAGATGATCACGCCAAGGATCCACAGCACCTCGCGCGGCGCCTTGTACGAACCGTAGTAAAGCCCGCGGAAGATGTGGAGATAGACGGCGATGAAGAAGAACGAGGCGCCGTTGGCGTGCATGTAGCGCAGCATCCAGCCCCAGTTCACGTCCCGCATGATCTTTTCGACCGACTCGAAGGCCAGGGCAGAGGAGGCCGCGTAGTGCATCGCCAGCACGACGCCGGTGAGGATCTGCAGCACCAGGAAGACCGCGAGGATCCCGCCGAACGTGTAGGCGTAGTTCAGGTTGCGCGGCACCGGATAGGCGACGAACGAGTCGTAGACCAGACGCGGCAGCGGCAGCCGCGCATCCATCCACTGCATGACCCCGTTGGATGGCACGTAGGAAGAATGACCACTCATGATGTGTACCCTCTAACCGATCAGCCGATGCGGACGGTGGTGTCGGACGTGAACGCGAAAGGCGGAATGGCCATGTTGGTAGGAGCGGGTCCCTGCCGGATGCGCCCGGCCGTATCGTATGCCGAGCCGTGACATGGGCAGAACCAGCCGTCGAAATCACCGGCTTGACCGAGCGGAATGCAGCCGAGATGGGTGCAGACGCCGATCATCACGAGCCACTGCTCTCGGCCTTCGGCCGAACGGTTCTCGTCCGTCGCCGGAGCCTCTTCCGGAATGTTGGCGTTACGCGCGATCGGGTCCTTGAGTTCGGCCAGTTCCACCGCGCGGGCTTCCACGATCTCCTCGGGTGTCCGCTGCCGGATGAAAACGGGCTTGCCACGCCACTTGACGGTGATCGACTGCCCGACGGCGACCTGGCTGACGTCGACATCGATGGAGGCCAGCGCGAGGGTCGCGGCGTCCGGGTTCATCTGGTCGATGAACGGCCAGAGGAACGAGGCGACACCGACGGCGCCGACGGCGCCGGTCGCGATGTAGAGAAAGTCCCGACGGGTCGGTTCGGCGGTGTCGTTGACGCTCACGGCGGCTGCCACTCCTTGACTGGTCTCGCGCGGATCGACCGCTTCTTGCCGATTCCGGCCGGGGCGGCAAGGGGCGACGCGGCGCGACGGCCGCAGCGCCCCGCAGGCGATGACGATTTCGCGCCGGTTCTATGCGGGATGCCGGGCCATTGTCCAGACTAGAAGGGCTTTAAGGTCGTTCTGTCGCGCGGCTTCGGAACGCCGCCGCAAAATTGCATCGGAGGAAGCGTCGGCGCCGGGCGCCCGGGCGTTTTTCCGCCCCGCGGCGGTCGTCGTGCCGATCGAGCGCGCGCAGCTGCGGCGCCTACTCGGCGGCCGCCGCCCCCTGCTCCGCCGCGGCGTCCGTATCGGCATAGAGGAAGCCGCCGGACTGGCGCGCCCAGAGGCTGGCATAGAGCCCGCCGGAGGCGACGAGCTGAGCGTGGGTGCCCTCCTCGACGATCCGGCCCCTGTCGAGGACGATCAGCCGGTCCATCGCCGCGATGGTCGACAGGCGGTGGGCGATGGCGATGACCGTCTTGCCCTGCATCATCTTGGAGAGGTTGTCCTGGATCGCCGCCTCCACCTCCGAGTCGAGGGCCGCCGTCGCCTCGTCGAGGACGAGGATCGGTGCATCCTTGAGCAGCACGCGGGCGATGGCGATGCGCTGGCGCTGGCCGCCGGAGAGCTTGATGCCGCGCTCGCCGACATGGGCGTCGTAGCCCTGTCGGCCCTTCGGGTCGCGCAGCGTCGGGATGAACTCCTCGGCGCTGGCGCGCTCGGCCGCCGAGAGGATGTCGCCGTCCTCGGAGCCCGGCCGGCCGTAGGCGATATTGTCGCGGATCGAGCGGTGCAGCAGCGAGGTATCCTGAGTGACGACGCCGATCGCCGCCCGCAGCGACGCCTGGGTGACCTTGGCGATGTCCTGACCGTCGATCAGGATCCGCCCGCCCTCGAGGTCGTAGAGCCGCAGGAGCAGGTTGACGAGCGTCGTCTTGCCGGCGCCGGAGCGCCCGACCAGCCCGACCTTCTCGCCCGGACGGATGGTCAGGGACAGGTTCTCGATGACGCCGGCGCCCTTGCCATAGTGGAAGGTCACGTCCTCGTAGCGGATCTCGCCGCGCCCGGTGACCAGCGGCTGCGCCTGCGGGTCGTCGACCAGCGTCGGCACGCGCGTCACCGTCGCGACGGCATCCTGGATGGTGCCGTAGTTGCGCACCAGGCCGTTGATGTTGAACATCATCCAGCCGGACATCTGGTTGAGCCGCAGCACCAGCCCCAGCGCCGTCGCGACGCCGCCGGTGGAGACGCTGCCGGCCTGCCAGCCGAGAAGCGCGACCGCGCCGACGCCGGTCATCATGAAGCCGTTGAGAACGGCGACGGCGGTACGGACCTCCGTCAGAGCGCGGGTCATGCGCCGCGAGGCGTCCACGAGGTTCTGGAAGCCTTCCTTGACGAAGCTGTCCTCGCGGCGATTGCTGTCGAACAGCTTCACCGACAGGATGTTGGTGAAGGCGTCGACGACGCGTCCCGACACGACCGACCGGGCTTCCGCGGCGGCGCGCCCGTTGAGGCGGATGCGCGGCAGGAGATTGCGCACGATCCAGACGTAGCCGAGCGACCAGACGCCCAGCACCACCGCCATGCGCCAGTCGATCGCGCCGAGAATCGTCACCGTCAGCAGGATGAATGTGACGAAGGACCAGAAGGTCTGCAGGACCGTGGTGATGAAGTCGCCAGTCGCCTGGCCGACCTGCTGCACCTTCTGGGCAAGCCGGCCGGCGAAGTCGTTCTGGAAGAAGGTGTAGGTCTGCTCCATCAGCCGCCGGTAGCTCTGCCAGCGGATGCGGTTGTAGAAGCTCGGCGAGACCACCTGCTCCTCCAGCACCGAGGCGAGGAACAGGATCAGCGCGCGGCCGACGAGGGTGATGAAGGCGAGCCCGGCGATCAGCCAGAAATGCTCGGCGAACAGCGTTTCCGGCTCAGCCTGCCCCAGCGCGTCGACCAGCCAGCCGACGCCGGTGAACATCACCGCCTCGATCCCGCCGGTCAGGCCGCCCGTGACGAGCAGCCCGAGCAGCGGCCATTTCGCCTGCTTGGCGAAATGCCAGATGAAGCGGTTCGTCTCGTCCGGCAGCGGATCGAGATGGCCCGTGCGGTTGAGGCGCGCGTCCTCGCTGTCCTCTCCCTCGTCTTCGAAAGGGTCGAGCAAGGTCTCGAAGCGCTGCAGGAGCCGGTCCATCATTCGGCAGCCCTCAGCGCCGCCTCGTCGACCTCCTCGACCGGCTCGACCGGCAGGAAGCCGCCGGACTGCCGCGCCCAGAGCTGGGCGTAGAGGCCGCCGGCGCCGATCAGATCGGCGTGGCTGCCCTCCTCGACGATGCGGCCCTTGTCGAGGACGATCAGCCGGTCGAGCGCCGCGATGGTCGACAGGCGGTGGGCGACGGCGATGACGGTCTTGCCCTCCATCAGGCGGTAGAGATTGGCGGCGATGGCAGCCTCGACCTCGGAGTCGAGCGCCGACGTCGCCTCGTCGAGCAGCAGGATCGGCGCGTCCTTCAGCATGACGCGGGCGATCGCGACGCGCTGGCGCTGACCGCCGGAGAGCTTGACGCCCCGCTCGCCGACTTCGGCGTCAAGCCCCTGCCGCCCGTCCTTGTCCCGCAGTTCCTCGATGAAGTCGGCCGCTTCCGCCCGCTCGACGGCGCGGCGCAGATCCGCCTCGCTGGCATCCGGCCGGCCATAGAGGATGTTGTCCCGGATCGAGCGGTGCAGCAGCGAGGTATCCTGCGTCACCATGCCGATCTGCGCGCGCAGGGTCTCCTGCTGGACCGCGGCGATATCCTGGCCGTCGATCAGGATGCGGCCGGATTCGACGTCGTGGAAGCGCAGCAGCAGGTTGAGGATCGTCGACTTGCCGGCGCCGGAGCGGCCGACCAGGCCGACCTTCTCGCCCGGTCGGATGACGAGGTTGAAGTCGCGCAGCACGCCGCCGCCCTTGCCGTAGTGGAAGGAGACGTTGTCGAAGGCGATCTCGCCGCGCGTCACCGTCAGCGGCTTCGCCCCCGGACGGTCGGTGATCGTGTGTGGCGAGGCGAAGGTCGCCATGCCGTCGCGGATCGTGCCGATGTTCTCGAACAGCGCCGCGACCTCCCACATGATCCACTGCGACATGCCGTTGATGCGCAGGACGAGGCCGATCGCCGCGGCGATCGCCCCGACGCTCACCAGATCGTCCAGCCATAGCCAGATCGACAGCGCGCCGACGGAGGCCAGGAGCGCCGAGTTCAGCACGTAGAGCGAGACGTAGAACAGGTTCACCAGCCGCATCTGGCCGTAGACGGTGCCGAGGAAGCCGCGCATCGACCGGCGCGCGAAATCGGCCTCCCGACGCGTGTGGGCGAACAGCTTGACGGTGGCGATGTTGGCATAGGCGTCGACGACGCGGCCGGTCATCTCGGCCCGCGCATCGGCCTGCTTCTCGGAGATGCGGTCGAGGCGCGGGATGAATATCCACAGGACGATGCCGTAGAGCACCAGCCAGCCGACGAAGGGCAGCGCCAGCTTCCAGTCGGCCGCCGCCACCAGCACCACGATGCCGGTGAAATAGACCGCGACATAGAGGAAGACGTCGATCGACTTCATCAGCGTCTCGCGGATGGCGAGCGCCGTCTGCATCAGCTTGGTGGAGATCCGCCCGGCGAACTCGTCCTGGTAGAAGCCCATCGAATGGCCAAGCAGCCAGCGATGCACCATCCAGCGGAAGCGCATCGGGAAGTTGGCCGACAGCGCCTGGAAGGTGACGAGGCCCTCGAGGAAGATCAGCGCCGGCAGGGCGACGAGGATGACGAAGGCCATGCCGGCCAGCATCCAGCCGCGCTCGGCCAGGAACGTCTCGCGCGAGACCCCGGAGAACCAGTCGACGATCTGGCCGAGAAAGCCGAACAGCGACACCTCGATGATCGACACCATGGCGGTGAGCACGCCCATCGCCAGGAACAGCGGCCACACCGGCCTGGCGTAGAACCAGACGAAGCGCAGGATGCCACCGCCGGGGGGTGTCGCGACCCCGCGCTCGGGGAACGGCTCGACCATCCTTTCGAAGAAGGAGAACATGGACGTACTTCCAATCGATGTTCCGCAAGTCACCGGCAGGCGCCGGATCGCCAGGCGGAGGAGAGACGGCGCCGCTGTCGCCGCTGCGCCTTTTTGGGCAGGCGCGATGGCCGGGTTGCTACCGATGCTGTCGCCGCGTGGCGGGCGCGGCTCGAAGGATATAGGCAGGGTTCGCGAAGTTTCACGCCCTGCCGGGCACCGGCCCGGCCCTGGACCCGAACCACGATGACCAGCAATTCCGAAGACAGTGTGGCCGCGACGCAGGACATGGCGCAGCCGGACCTCTTGCCGCAGCCCTCGATCGCGCTGTTCCAGCCGGACATTGCCGGCAACACCGGGACGATCCTGCGGCTCGGCGCCTGTCTCGGTCTCCCTGTCGAGGTGATCGGCCCTGCCGGCTTCGATCTCTCCGACCGAGCCCTGCGGCGGGCCGGCATGGACTATCTCGAGATGTCGCGGCTGGTCCGCCACGTCGATCTCGCCGCCTTCCAGACGGCGCGGCAGAGCGCGGCGCGGCGGCTGGTGCTGCTGACGACGAAGGCCGAGACGAACTACACCAATTTCACCTTCTCGGCGCAGGACACGCTGCTGTTCGGCCGCGAGAGCGCCGGCGTGCCGGACAGCCTGCACGAGGCCGCCGACGCCCGCCTGACGATCCCGATGCAGCCGGGCGCCCGTTCCCTCAATCTCGCCGTCTCGGTGGCGATGGTGGCCGGCGAGGCGCTTCGGCAATTGCGGTGGGCGCCGGCCCGCTGACACGTATGGCTGACTCCGGCGGTTGGAAAGCGCCGTCCCCTTCCCATTTTCGGGACTTCCGCCCGCCGTCCGCCGCGCTTCGTCTCGCCTCGCGCGGCTTCACTTCGCCCGAATAACCCGGCAACCGATGGAGTTTACGCGCTGATGATGTGGGATTGGGTCTATCTGGCCGCCGGTGCCGTCCTGTTGTTCGGCGGCGGCGAATTCCTTGTCCGCGGCAGCGTTTCCATCGCCGATCGCTACGGCATCTCCAAGCTCGTCGTCGGCCTCGTCATCGTCGGCTTCGGCACCTCAGCGCCGGAACTCCTCGTCTCCGTCCAGGCGGCCCTGGCCGGGTCGCCGGACATTTCCGTCGGCAACGTCGTCGGATCGAACATCGCCAACGTGCTGCTGATCGTGGGCGTCGCGGCGCTGATCGCGCCGGTCGCCAACAGCGACCGGGCGATCCGGCGCGACCTGATCGTCATGGTACTGGCCTCTATCGGGGTCACCGCGATCTTCTTCACCGGCGAGATCAGCCGGCTGACCGGCGTCGCCATGCTGGCCGCCCTCGCGCTCTATCTCGGGGTCACCTACGCGCTGGAAGCCCGCCGGGTGAAGGCGGCCAACGGCGAGGCCGGCGCGATCGGGAAGAGCGAATACGAGGAAGAGCAGGCGCAGAAGCCGCTGCCGCTGCTGATGGCTGCCGCTGCGGCGGCCCTCGGCCTGATCCTCCTGGTGATCGGCGCCCGACTGATGGTCGACGGCGCGGTGGGTATCGCTCGCGGCTTCGGCATTTCCGAGGCGGTGATCGGCGTCACGGTCGTTGCCATCGGCACGTCGCTGCCGGAACTCGCCACGGCGATCATCGCGGCCTGGCGCCGCCACGCCGAGGTGGTCCTCGCCAACGTCGTCGGCTCGAACATCTTCAACCTGCTCTGCATCCTCGGCATCACCGCGGTCATCGCGCCGATCGGCGTGTCGCACCGCTTCGCCATCTTCGACGGCCCGCTGATGGCCGCCGTCGCGGTCGCGACGCTGGTCTTCCTGTTCGCCTTCCGCTCGATCGGGCGATGGACGGGTGCGCTGCTGCTGGCGCTTTATGCCGGCTATATCGGGATGCAGTCCGTCGCCTGACCGGCGGCGGGACCGGCTTCAGTCGGCGCTGGGCAGGCGGCGCATGGTGAACTCCACCTCGTCGCCCGGCAGCAGCCGCCAGCTCTCCACCGAGGTCCAGTAGGCGGCCTTGGGATAGCGTTCGAACCACTCGCGCGCCTTGCTGCGCGCGGCGTCGCGCGGCAGGGTGAAGGTCTCGCGCACGAAGCTGTCGCCGCTGCCGCCACCGGCGCGATCGCTGCGGCTGCGATGCAGCTGCCGTCTCAGACCGTCGAGCGGCGGACGCGAGAGCCGTGACATTTTCCGCAGCCTCCGTGGCTCCGATCGTTGCAACTTGTCCCCAAGATAGCGTCGCGCCGCGGGCTTTGCGAATCGTCACAGCGCCAGCGGCGCGGTGTGCACGGGCGGGGCCGGCATTGCGCGTTGGCCCGCCAGATGCGATTGCCGAAGGAAAATCGCGTCCAGCTTTCGCGAGGGGACGCCAGGAGCCGCTGCCGGGGAGCGCGCGGCCAACACGACGAGAGTGGCGCTGACATGGAACGGCCGGACCTGCCCGAGGGGCTTCCCGACGACATCGAGACCAAGAAGGCGACAGCCCAGGCCTGGTTCGAGACGCTGCGCGACCGGATCTGCGCCGCCTTCGAGGAAATCGAGGACCGCCACGGCGAAAGCACCGGGCTGGAAGCCGGGCGCTTCGAGCGGACGCCCTGGTCGCGCGAGGCCAATGGCGGTGGCGGCGTGATGTCGATGATGCACGGGCGGGTGTTCGAGAAGGTCGGCGTCCACACCTCGACGGTGCACGGCGAGTTCTCGCCCGAGTTCCGCAAGCAGATCCCGGGCGCCGACGAGGACCCGACCTTCTGGGCCTCCGGCATCTCGCTGATCGCGCATCTGCGCAACCCGCACGTTCCCGCGGTCCACATGAACACCCGCATGGTGGTCACCACCCGCCAGTGGTTCGGCGGCGGCGCCGACCTCACCCCGACGCTGGAGCGCCGGCGCAGCCAGGACGACCCCGACACGCGCGCCTTCCACAAGGCGCTGCAGTTCGTCTGCGACCGCCACGCCGGCGTCGCCGACTACGACAAGTACAAGGAATGGTGCGACGAGTACTTCTTCCTGCCGCACCGCGGCGAGGCGCGCGGTGTCGGCGGCATCTTCTACGACTGGCTGCATTCGCCGCAGGAAAAGGGCGGCTGGGACGCCGACTTCGCCTTCACCCGCGACGTCGGCAAGGCGTTCATCGTGGTCTATCCGCACATCGTCCGGCAGAATGTCGACACGCCCTTCACCGAGGAAGACCGCGAGGAGCAGCTGATCCGCCGCGGCCGCTACGTCGAGTACAACCTGCTCTACGACCGCGGCACGCTGTTCGGGCTGAAGACCGGGGGCAACGTCGCCTCGATCCTCTCCTCGATGCCGCCCGTCGTGAAATGGCCCTGAGCCGATCAATTCTTAGTCAGGACCTGCACATTTTTTCGCCAAAGATGAACCAGTTGAAGGTTTTCGCCGTTGATCCGGGGGTAGTGGGAGCTACTCAACGGGAGGATCGACCATGTACGAACTCGATTGTTCGGGTGTCATCCCTGGCTGCGAGCGCATCATAAGGGCCGAGAGCCAGGCGGAAGTGTTCCGCCGGGCCGTGGTCCAGGCGAAGCAGCTCGGAGTTGCACGGATCACGCCGAAAATGCTGGATACGATGCGGGAGAAGACGCAGGAACTGCCGAACTGAGGCAGGCCGCGGTGCATCGACAGGCGGGCTCTCGAGCCCGCCTTTTTTGTTGCCTGAAGCCGTCCGGACCGCCGCCCGCCTAGAGCTTCGCCAGCAGCGCCTGCCGGCCGAGGGTGAAGCCACTGTCGGCCCAGATCCGGCGCAGCCGGTCGAGCGTCCGGCCGAGTTCCGGCCCCGGCGCGATGCCGGCCTCCTGCAGGTCCGTGCCGTTCAGCGGAAAATCCGGCGGCGCGAAGCGGCTGGCGGCGTCGAGATGGCGGACCAGCGCGGCGATGCGCGGCAGGCTGTCCCCCGCGCCCCCTGCCTTCGCGCGCTCGCCGGCGAGCGCCAGCTTCAGCCGGTCAGCGATCGCCTGGCGGTCGCCGAAATACAGCCGGGTGCGCAGGGCGGAGTCGTCGGTCTCGGCTGTGACGGGCTCGGCATGGGCGAAGGCCAGCAGCCGGTCGCGCTCGCCGTTCGAGAGCCGCAGCCGGTCGGCGAGAGCCGCCAGGCGCTCGCCATCCGGCGGCACGATCGCTTCGAGCCGCAGCAGCGGATCGGCCGGCCACGAAAACGCCGCTTCCGCGTCGACCAGGCCGTGGATGGCGTCGATGCCCCAGCGCTCGCTTTCCGGCAGGATAAGCGTGAGCACGCCGGTCTGGCGCATCCACAGCAGCGCCCGCGACGGGTCGGGGGCGGCGAGCAGCCGTTTCAGCTCCTTCCAGACGCGCTCCGGCGACAGCCCGTCGAGCCCCTCCTTCAGCCGGGTGGCCGCCCTGATGCCGGCGGCGTCCGGCCGGCCGTCGCCGTACCAGGCGAAGAAGCGGAAGAAGCGAAGGATGCGCAGATAATCCTCGCGGATGCGCGCCTCGGCGTCGCCGATGAAGCGCAGCGTCTTCGTCTCGATGTCGGCGAGCCCGCCGACGAGGTCGACCACCGTGCCGTCCGCTTCGCAGTAGAGCGCGTTGATCGTGAAGTCGCGGCGCTCGGCGTCGGCCTGCCAGTCGCGGCCGAAGCTGACCACGGCGCGCCGTCCGTCGGTCTCGATGTCGCGGCGCAGCGTGGTGACCTCGAAGACCCCTTCGGGCGTCACCGCCGTGACCGTGCCGTGCTCGATCCCGGTCGGGATTGCGCGGAACCCGGCGGCCTCGATGCGGCTGGTGGTCTCGGACGGCGGTGTCGTTGTCGCCACGTCGACGTCGGTGACCGGATGGCCCATGAAGGTGTTGCGTACCGCGCCGCCGACGACGCGGGCCGCCTCGCCCTCCGCCGACAGCGCCGCCAGCAGGGCCTGCAGCGACGGCGTGCGGAGCCAGGGTGCGTCGTCGATGCGGCGGGTGGTCATGCGTAGAGCCTTTCGTAGAGCGTCCGGATGATGCCGGCGGTGACGCCCCAGATGAAGCGTTCGCCGAAGGGCATCACATAGTAGTGGCGGGTCCGCCCCTGCCAGACCCGGCTCTCCTGGCGATGGTTGGCCTCGTTCATCAGGAAGCCCAGCGGCACCTCGAAGACGTCCTCGACCTCGAGCGGGTTGGCGGTGAGCGCAAAGCCCGGCCGCACCACGCCGACGACCGGGGTGATGCGGAAGCCGGTGGTGGTGCGGTAGAGCGGCAGCCGGCCGATCGGCTCGACATGGTCCGGGTCGAGCGCGATCTCCTCGCGGCTCTCGCGCATCGCCGCGGCTTCCGGCGAGGCGTCACCCGGATCGACCGAGCCGCCCGGAAAGGCGATCTGGCCGGAATGCTTGCGCAGATGCGAGGCGCGGGTGGTCAGGATCACCGTCGCGCCCTCGCGGCGGTCGACGACGGGGACGAGCACCGCCGCCTCGCGCGCCGATTCGCGTTCCATCAGCTGGACGAGGTCGGGATTGAGCAGATGGTCGCCATAGTGGCGCTCGGGCGGCCACGCCGGGCCGGCGGCTTGCATGCGCGTGCGCAGGTCGGCGGCGGTGAAGCCGGCATAGTCGTCCGGACGTGCGGTCACGCCGTGGCCCCGGCCGGGCCGATCGCAAAACGGGCACCGCCGGAGCGCACGAACGGCCCGTCGCCGTCGTCCTCGACGAAATCGGCGAGATCGTAGGCGAGCGCCCGCGTCAGCCGCGCCTCGAGCCGGCCGCGGACGGTGACATAGGGGCGGAAGGCGCCGTCCTCTCCATCATTCGCAAAGCGCAGCGGCAGGTCGGGGCCGCAGACGACGACGTCGCCGACATTCGTCCGGAACGTCAGCACGGGCTCCCCGGCGCTTATGTCGCGGCTCATCTCCACGGCCTGGAAGGGCGCGTCCTCGACGGTGATGCCGAGCTTCTCGACCGGGGTGACCAGGTAGGTGCGGCCGTCCGCGTCCTTGCGCAGCACCGTGGAGAACAGGCGGACCAGGCGCTCCCGCCCGATCGGCGAGCCGCCATAGGTCCAGGTGCCGTCGGCGCGAATCACCATGTCGATGTCGCCGCAGAAGGGCGGGTCCCACTGCTCGACGGGCGGGGCCCCCTTGCCGGCGCGCTCGGCCCGCGAGACCAGTGCCGCCAGGCTCGGAGCGTCGTCGCTAGGTGCTTGATTTTCCATGCTGCCCTTGTGCTGCGGCGCGGTGCGCCCGGCCCGGCCGGTCTTATTTTGGCCCGCCTTCGCAGTCACGAAATAGTTGCCCTTCCCTTGCTTGCCAGGAGCGGTCACGACGGATTTCATGGTGCGGCAGGCGGCGAGCGCCCGTGCCCGCACCGTGGCGCCGCAGGCCGCTTTCTCGACGGAGATATCACGATGACGATTCTCGCGCCCCACGAGACGACCCTCGACGAAGGCGCGGTGGTCCGCCTGGCAGAGACCGCGCTGGCCGACATCGCAGCGATCCGCGAGTCCGTCGGCCGGGTGATCTTCGGCCAGGAGGCCGTCGTCGAACAGGCGCTGGTGGCGATCCTCGCCGGCGGCCACGCGTTGCTGGTCGGCGTCCCGGGCCTCGCCAAGACCAAGCTGGTCGACACGCTGGGCGTCGCGCTCGGCCTCGACGCGCGCCGCATCCAGTTCACGCCGGACCTAATGCCGTCCGACATCATCGGCACCGAGGTGATGGACCAGGACGAGAACGGCCGACGCTCGTTCCGATACGTCAAGGGTCCGGTCTTCGCGCAGCTGCTGATGGCCGACGAGATCAACCGCGCCTCGCCGCGGACCCAGTCGGCGCTGCTGCAGTCGATGCAGGAGTATCACGTCACCGTCGCCGGCGAGCGCCACGACCTGCCGGCGCCGTTCCATGTGCTGGCGACCCAGAACCCGCTGGAGCAGGAAGGCACCTATCCGCTGCCCGAGGCGCAGCTCGACCGCTTCCTGATGCAGGTCGACGTCGCCTATCCGGATCTAGCGGCCGAACGCCGCATCCTCCTGGAGACGACAAGCGGCCACGACCAGTCGGCCGTCCCGGTGGTCACGGCCGAGCGGCTGCGCGAGATCCAGGCGCTGATCCGGCGCATGCCGGTCGCCGAAAGCGTCGTCGAGGCGATCCTCTCCCTCGTCCGCTCGGCCCGGCCGGGCAACGGCCACAAGGAAGCCGACGCCCACATCGCCTGGGGTCCCGGCCCGCGCGCCTCTCAGTCGCTGATGACCTGCGTGCGGGCCCGCGCGCTCTACGATGGCCGGCTCGCCCCTTCCGTCGACGACGTGATGGCGCTCGCCGAGCCGATCCTGCAGCACCGCATGGCGCTGAACTTCGCCGCCCGCGCCGAGGGCATGAGCGTGCGCGACGTGATCGCCACGCTCAAGCGCGACGCGGCGTAGGAACGCCCATGCCGATCGGTTCGAGCGTCGAACTTACCGCCGCGCCGGACGCCCTGGTCAGGGCCCGGCAGCGCGCCGTGCTGATGCCCGACCTGCTGGTCGAGGCGCGGCGCGTCGTGGCGACGGTGATCGCCGGCTGGCACGGCAGGCGGCGGCGCGGCGTCGGCGAGAATTTCTGGCAGTTCCGGCCCTTCGTCGAGGGCGAGGCGGTGTCGCGCATCGACTGGCGGCGCTCGGCCCGCGACGACCATGTCTATCTGCGCGACCAGGAGTGGGAGGCGGCGCACACCGTCTGGGTCTGGGCCGATCCCTCCCCGTCGATGCAGTACCAGTCGAAGACCGCGCCGGTGTCGAAGGAATCGCGGGCGCTGGTGCTCGTCCTCGCCCTGGCGGAAATCCTGTCGCGATCGGGCGAGCGCATCGGCTATCCGGGCGTCGTCGATCCGATTTCGTCGCGCAACGCCGCCGAGCGGATCGCCGCGACGCTGCTCGGCAGCCGCCCCGACCACCCGTTTCCGCCGGACGACCGGCTGAAACGCTTCTCGGAGATGGTGATCGTCAGCGACCTGCTCGACCCGGTCGACGAGATCGTGGCGCGGATCGACCGGATTGCGCGGCGCGGCATTCGCGGCCACGTGGTCATGGTCTCCGACCCGGCCGAGGAAGCCTTCCCCTATGCCGGCCGCACCGAATTCCGTGACCCGGAGACCGGCGCCAAGCTGACCGCCGGCCGTGCCGAGACGCTGCGCACGGACTACGTGACGCTCTACAATGCCCGGCGCGACCATATCGCCGAGCATTGCCGCCGCCTCGGCTGGAGCTTCATCCCGCACCGCACCGACCGGCCGGCCTCGGAGGCACTGGTCGCCATCCATGCACGCCTCAGCGGCGCGCCGCAGTCCACGGGCCGTCGCTCGTGATCGGCGGACTGGCCCTGTCCTTCGGCGCACCGCTGGTACTCGCAGGGCTTCTCGCCCTGCCGGTGATCTGGTGGCTGCTGAAGCTGACGCCGCCGCGGCCGCAGACCGAGACCTTCCCGCCGCTGCGCATCCTGCAGCGCGTCCTGAAGAGCGAGGAGACGCCGTCCAAGAGCCCGTGGTGGCTCACCTTGCTGCGGCTGCTGCTGGCGGCGCTGATCATCCTGGCGCTGGCGGCGCCGACACTGAACCCGCGCGAGGGTCTCCTCTCCGGATCCGGGCCGCTGGCGCTGCTGGTCGACAATGGCTGGGCGAGCGGCGGCGACTGGGACTCGCGTCGCGACGCCGCCGAGGAGTTGATCCGGCGGGCCGGCGACGAGGGCCGGCCGGTCGCCCTCGCCTTCACCGCCGAGGCGGCGGACGACGATGCGACTCCCGGTGATGCCGCCACCGCGCTGGAGCGGCTTGCCGCCGCGGCGCCGCGGCCGATCCCGACCGACCGCGCCGCCGCCGCCGAGCGGCTGGCGACGGCGCTGGCGGGCGATACGCCCGGCTCGCTGGTGTTCCTCGCCGACGGGCTGGACAGCGACGGTACCGAGGCCGCCGCGCGCAGCCTGGCGGCGCTGGCGCCCGGCGAGGCCATCGTCTACGCGCCGGATGTCGACGGGCTGGTCGGGCTCACCGGCGCCGACAATTCCACCGAGGCGCTGGTCGTGCAGGCGGTCCGCCCCGAGGGCGCGCTGGCCGCCGACCTGACGCTGCGGGCGCTGGATTCCCAGAGCCGGGAGGTCGGCCGCGCGCCGCTTTCCTTCGACGAGGGCGCGGCGACGGCGGAAGCCCGCTTCGCGATCCCGGTGGAACTGCGCAACGACATCGCCCGCATCGAGATCGAGGGCGCGTCGCAGGCCGGCGCCGTCCGGCTGGTCGACGACAGCTTCCGCCGCCGCCGGGTCGGGCTGGTGTCGGGCGAATCCGCCGACGTGGCGCAGCCGCTTTTGTCGCCGCTCTACTACATCAGCCGCGCGCTGGAGCCGTTCGCCGACATCGTGCGGGCCGAGAGCGCCGATCTCGCCGAAGCCATCCCGGCGCTCGTCGAGCGCCGCCCCTCAGTGATCGTGCTGGCCGACATCGGCGTGATGCCGGAGCGGGCGGAGACGGCGCTGCAGGGCTTCGTCGAGGCCGGCGGCTATCTGGTCCGCTTCGCCGGACCGCGCCTTGCCGCCACCACCGGCGAAGACCCGCTGGTGCCGGTGCGCCTACGCAGCGGCGAGCGCCAGCTGGGTGGCGCCATGTCCTGGTCGGAGCCGCAGACGATCGCGCCGATGGGGGCCGAGACGCCGTTTGCCGGGATCGAGGTGCCGGCGGACGTCACCGTGGCGCGCCAGCTGCTGGCCGAGCCGTCGGTGGACCTTCCGGAGCGGACCTGGGCCAGCCTCTCGGACGGAACCCCGCTGGTCACCGCGGCCGGCGTCGGCGCCGGCACGATCGTGCTGTTCCACGTCACCGCCGAGGCCACCTGGTCGAACCTGCCCATCTCCGGCGCTTTCGTCGACATGCTGCGGCGCATCGTGACGCTGTCGCGCGCCAGCGGCGGCACCACCGAGGGGCAGACGGCCGCCGACAGCCTGCCCCCCTATCGCGTGCTCGACGGCCAGGGCAGGCTCACCGGCCCCGGCGCCGAGGTGCAGCCGCTGGAGCCCGTCGCCGAGGGCGCGCAGCCGGTGACCCGCCAGAACCCGCCGGGGCTCTACGGCAACGAGGAAGGCTACATGGCGCTGAATCTCCTGACGGCGGGCGCCGAATTGCGACGGCTGCCGGCCCTCGACCTCGGCACTCCGGTCGAGGCCCGCGGCTATGGCGGCGAGAGCACGCTGAACCTCGCCCCCTGGCTGTTCGCCGCCGCGCTGGTGCTGTTCGCGCTCGACGCGCTGGCGCTGCTGTGGCTGAACGGCGCCTTCTCGCGCATCGGCGCAACGCTGTCGCGCCGCCGGGCCACCGCCCTGCCGGCGATCGCCATGCTGGCGACCGCCGGGCTGCTGCTGGCGGCGGTCCCGCAGGCGCAGGCGCAGGACGCGCCGGCGCCGGCGAACCCGCCGGAGGCCGAGATGCCGGTCGACGTCGAACGCGCCATCAAGGCGACGGAATCGACGCATTTCGCCTATGTCGAGACCGGCCTCCCCGCCGTCGACGACGTCTCGCGCGCAGGCCTCGCCGGCCTCAGCCAGTATGTCGCGGCGAAGACCGCGCTGGAGCCGGGCGAGCCGATGGCGGTCGACATCGCCACCGACGAGCTAGCCTACTTCCCGCTGATCTACTGGCCGATCGATCCGGCCGCGCCGATGCCGAGCGAAGCCGCGATCAGCCGCATCGACGCCTACATGAAGGAAGGCGGGACGGTGCTGTTCGACGTTGCCGACGAAACGCTGACGGGTCTGTCCGGCACCGAAGTTTCTGCCGGGCAGCGCCGGCTGCGCGACATTCTCGCCGATCTCGACATCCCGCCGCTGGAGCCGGTGCCGAGCGACCACGTGCTGACCAAGGCGTTCTACATTCTCGACGATTTCCCCGGCCGCCACAGCGGCTCGGACCTCTGGGTGGAATCGCTGGTGCAGGACGCGGACGGCACCGCCCGCCCGGCGCGGGGCGGTGACGGCGTCTCGTCGATCATGATCACCTCGAACGACTTCGCCAGCGCCTGGGCAGTCGACGACCAGGGCCTGTTCCTGTTCCCGACCGACTCCGCCGATCCGGCGCAGCGCGAATTCGCCTACCGGGCGGGCGTCAACATCGTGATGTACGTGCTGACCGGCAACTACAAGGCGGACCAGGTGCACGTGCCGGCGCTGCTCGAAAGGCTCGGCCAGTGACCTGGTCGGTGGAATTTTCCCCGCTGTTCTCCTGGACGGTGATCGCCATCCTCGCGGTGCCGGCGGTGATCCTGGCGCTGGCGCTGCTGGCGGCACGGATGCGCGGCGCCCTCATCCGCGTCGTCGCCATCGCCGCCATCCTGCTGGCGCTGGTCAATCCGGTGGTGCTGGAAGAGGAACGCGACCCGCTGAAGAGCGTCGTGGCCCTCGTCGTCGACCGCAGCCAGAGCCAGACCATCGAGGAACGGACGGCGCAGGCCGATGCCGCAGAGGCGGCGCTGAAGGAGAGCCTGGCGCGCTTCCCGGAATTCGAGGTCCGCACGGTCGAGGCGCGATCCGGCGCGACGCCCGGCGACGACGCGACGACGGCGCTGTTCGGGGCGCTGTCCGGCGCCCTCAAGGACGTCTCGCCCGCCCGTGTCGCCGGCGCGGTGATGATCACCGACGGCCAGATCCACGACATCCCGGCCGAGGCCCAGGCGCTCGGCTTCGACGCGCCGGTGCACGGGCTGATCACCGGCCGCGCGGACGAGTTCGACCGGCGCATCGAGATCACCACCAGCCCGCGCTTCGGCCTCGTCGACGAGGACCAGACGCTGCGCTACCGGGTCGTCGAGGAAGGCCCGCAGGCCTCCGACACGCCGGTCGAGGTGCAGGTCTTCGTCAATGGCGACCTGGTCTCCCGCGAGCAGGCGCGGCCGGGCAGCGAGGGCGCCCTCACCTTCCAGCTGCCGCGCGCCGGCAAGAACATCCTGGAGCTGTCCGTCGCGCGCGACCCCGAGGAGATCACTCCGGTCAACAACCGGGCGATCGCCGTCGTCGACGGCATCCGCGAGAACCTGCGCGTGCTGCTGGTCTCGGGCGAGCCGCATGCCGGCGAACGGACCTGGCGCAACCTCCTGAAATCCGACGCGGCGGTCGACCTCGTCCACTTCACCATCCTGCGCCCACCCGAGAAGCAGGACGGCACGCCGATCGACGAACTGTCGCTGATCGCCTTCCCGACCCGCGAGCTGTTCGTGGAGAAGATCGACGATTTCGACCTCATCATCTTCGACCGCTATCAGGAGCGCGGCGTGCTGCCGTCGCTGTATTTCGACTACATCGCCCAATATGTGGAAAACGGCGGTGCCATGCTGATCGCCGCAGGTCCCGAATATGCCGGCGACGAGAGCGTCGCGATGACGCCGCTGCAGTCGATCCTGCCGGCGCTGCCGACCGGCGGCATCGACCAGCAGGCGTTCCACCCCGAACTGTCGGAGCTGGGCCGCAAGCATCCGGTCACCCGCGACCTGCCTGGCGCAGCCAGCGAGCCGCCGGACTGGAGCCCGTGGTTCCGCTCGATCGACGTCGAGGAGCCGCGCGGCGAGACCGTCATGGATGGGCCCGACGGCAAGCCGCTGCTGGTGCTCGACCGCGTCGGCGAAGGCCGGATCGCGCTGCTGTTGTCGGATCACGAATGGCTGTGGTCGCGCGGCTTCGAGGGCGGCGGCCCGCATGTCGCGCTGTTCCGCCGCCTCGCCCACTGGCTGATGAAGGAGCCCGAGCTGGAGGAGGAGGCGCTCGACGCCGAGGCCAGCGGCACCGACCTGGTGATCACCCGCCAGACCATCGGCGAGGATCCGGGTCCCTCCACCGTGCTGACGCCGTCCGGCGGAGCGGTGACCGTGCCGATGCTGGCGGCCGGCGACGGCCGCTGGGAAGGCCGGCTGGCGACCGAGGAACTCGGCCTGTTCCAGGCCGCGAACGGCGAGTTGCGGGCGCTGGCGAATGTCGGCCCGGTCAATCCGCGCGAGTATCGCGAGGCGATCTCCACCGAGGAGAAGCTGGCGCCGCTTGCCGAGGCCACCAGCGGCAGCGTCCGCCGGCTCGGAGAGGACGTGGCGGTGCCCCGCATCGTGCCGGTGAGCGGGCGCGCCGACGCCAATGGCCGCGACTGGATCGGACTGCGGACCACCGAGGAGACGGTGCTGCGCGGCGTCGAGCGCATCCCGCTCTTCGCCGGCTTCCTCGGCCTCGCCGTGCTGCTGCTGGCGCTGTCGGCCACCTGGTATCGCGAAGGGCGGTAGGAGACGCGGGTGATCGCGCCGCGCCGCCGGTTCAGTCGCGCCGCGGCCCGACCCGGCCGACGAGTTCCGCCAGCGCGCCCTCGGCCAGCGGCAGGCCGAGCAGCCGGGACAGGTCCACCGGCCCCGGCATGATCACCGATCCGCGCGGCAGCGGGCTGTAGCCGAGCGGGGCGTAATAGGGCGGGTCGCCGACCAGGATGATCGAGCGCTCGCCCGCCGCGCGCGCGGCTTCTGCGGCGATCCGCATCAGGGCCTTGCCGACGCCGCGGTTCTTGTAGTCCGGCCGCACGGCGAGCGGCCCCAGCATCAGCGACGGCGCCCTCCCGACAGCGATCGGGGTCAGCCGGACGGAACCGATGATCGCGCCGTCGTGCTCGGCGACGAAGGACAGAGCCTGGTCGTGCGGCGCCATCTCGCGGACCCGCTCGGCCGCACGCACGAAGCGCCCGGGGCCGAAGGCCTCGTCGGTGATCGCTCCGATGATCGGCGCGTGGTCGGGAAGTTCCGGCAGGAGCCGGACGGCGGCGAGATCGAACATGGGCGGAACCGGGTTGGCAGGCGTTTGCGGCGCCCGCGCCGGTCCGGCGGACCTTCTGCGAACGACGGCGATCAGTGCGCCGGGCGGCGCGGCCAGGAACGTCGTCGCAGCAGGATCATCGAAAGCCCTCTCGTCGTCAGCCGGTGCTGTTAGCATTGCGCGGCAGGTCGGTCCAGCATCGCGGCCGCCGCCCCGCCCGTTGACGCTCCGTCACGAAGGGGTTCGGAACGGCGCGCGGCGTCTCCTGTTAGACTGGTACGACGCAAGCGATGACGGGAATGGCGCAATGGGACTTCTGGTCGACGGAAAATGGCAGGACCAATGGTACGACACCAAGTCCACCGGCGGCAGCTTCGAGCGGACCAAGACGGTGTTCCGCAACTGGATCACCGCCGACGGCGGCCCCGGCCCCGATGGCCAGAAGGGCTTCAAGGCCGAGCCGGGCCGCTATCACCTCTATGTCTCGCTCGCCTGCCCCTGGGCGCATCGCACGCTGATCGTGCGCCGGCTGAAGCAGCTCGAGGACGTCATCTCGCTGTCCGTCGTCGACTATCTGATGGGTGACGAGGGCTGGACCTTCTCGGACCGTCCCGGCGCCATTCCCGACAGCGTGCTCGGCAAGCAGCGGCTCTACGAGGTCTATCTGGAGGCCGATCCGCACTTCACCGGCCGCGTCACCGTGCCGGTGCTCTGGGACAAGCAGACCGGCACGATCGTCAACAACGAGTCGGCCGAGATCATCCGCATCCTCAACACCGCCTTCGACGAATGGGGCGATGCGTCGGTGGACATCACGCCGCAGGCACTGCTGCCGGAGATCGATGCCATCAACGAATTGGTCTACGACCGGGTCAACAACGGCGTCTACAAATGCGGCTTCGCCACCACGCAGAAGGCCTATGAACGGCCTTTCCGGGCCCTGTTCGAGACGCTGGACCAGCTGGAGGACCGGCTGTCGCGGCAGCGCTATCTGGTCGGGAGCGATGCCCCGACGGAGGCCGACTGGCGGCTGTTCACGACACTGATCCGGTTCGACGCGGTCTATCACGGCCACTTCAAATGCAACCTGCGGCAGATCGCCGACTATCCGAACCTGTTCAGCTACCTGCTGGAGCTCTACCAGACCCCGGGGATCACCGAGACGGTGAATTTCGAGCACATCAAGGGCCACTATTATCAGAGCCACACCATGATAAACCCGACCGGCATCGTGCCGCTCGGCCCGGATCAGGATCTCGACCGGCCGCACGGGCGGGACCGCCTGCCGGCGGGACGGGCCGCCGCCTGACCGGCTACCAGTGCGGATCCGTCGGCGCCTCGCCGCGAAGTTCCGCCAGCCGCCGGCGCGTCGCGTCGGTGGTGCCCGCCGGCAGCGCATCCGGCGCGAAGAACCCCGCCTCGGCGATCTCCGCGTCGGGCGTTTTTTCGGCGGCCTGGCGGAAGGCGCCGCAGCGATAGAGCAGGACGTGGTCGCGGTTCGAGGCGTTGCGGTTGAAGAACACCGAGAACAGCTCGGGCGGCGCATCGAGCTCGATATTGCCTTCCTCGAAGATCTCGCGCGTCAGCGCCTCGATGGCGGTCTCGCCGGGTTCGACGCCGCCGCCGGGCATGTACCACCCCGAGACATAGGTATGCCGCACCAGGAAGATCCGGCCGCCGGGATCGAAGATGGCCGCCCGCACGCCGAGGGTCACCGGCCGCGCCACGAGATGCACGCCGTGCAGAAGCTTGATCAGCGGTTTCTCGAACAGCATCGATTCCCTCGCAGGCCCGGGCCTACCAATCGCAGTGCCATGAACTAGGATGGCAGTAATGTTCCGCCTTGCCCATCTTTCAGACATCCATCTGGGCCCGCTGCCTGCCCTGTCCATCCGCGAACTCGCCTCGAAGCGCGTGACGGGCTACGTCAACTGGCACCGCAACCGCCGGCGGGTGATGTTCGGCGACACGCTCACCGACCTGGTCACGGACATCAAATCCGAGGCGCCGGACCACATCGCCGTGACCGGCGACCTGGTCAACCTGGCGACCGAGACCGAGACCATCGCCGCCCGCATCTGGCTCGAGGAACTCGGCCTGCCGCGCGACGTCTCGGTGGTGCCCGGCAATCATGACGCCTACGTGCCGGGGGCGCTGAAGCGCGCCTACAAGGAGTGGCACGAGTACATGCTGGGCGACAATCCGCTGTCGGCCGTCGGCAATTCCTTCCCGTATCTGCGGGTCCGCGACAATGTAGCGATCTTCGGCGTATCCACCGCCGAGGCGACGGCGCCGTTCATGGCCACCGGCACGTTCAAGCGCGGCCAGGCCCTGCACCTCGCGCGCCTCCTCGACAACTGCCGGGCGACCGGCCATTTCCGCGTCGTGCTGATCCACCATCCGCCGGTGTCGGGCGCCGCCGCCTGGCACAAGCGGCTGGTCGGCAAGCAGTTCTTCTACAAGGTGATCCACGAGGTCGGCGCCGATCTCGTGCTGCACGGCCACACGCATCTCGACACGCTGCACTGGCTGCGGGGACCGGACCACATGGTTCCGGTGGTCGGCGTGCCGTCTGCGAGCCAGAGCCCCGGCGGCACCAACCCGGCCTCGCGCTACAACCTGTTCGAGATCGAGGGCAGGCCGGGCAAGTGGTCGCTCGTCCAGCGCGAGCGCGGCGCCCGCAAGGAGGCTCCCGGCATCGACTGGATCCGCGAACGCGAGCTGCTGTCGAGCGGCCGGGCGGTCAGGGCGGCGCCGCGCGATGACGCCCGGGCGGCACGCGAGCCGCAGGACGCCGCCGGCTGACACCCGGCCGGGATCTGATTGCGTTCTCTTTTCCGCGGTTCCCCGTCGAACCAGGCGCCCCTCTCCCCCCTTGAGGGGGAGAAAGCGATTTCATCGGCTTAGCGCCGAAGGTGCTAAGCGATAGAATTCGCAAGAGAGGGGTTTGCGCATCCGCGGCCCGCCATCAGTCAGCCGATCGAGACGCCCTGGTAGGAGGCGATGGCGAGCAGGATGCCGGCGCCGATGACCACGCCGATCATCAGCCAGGTCAGCGCCACGACGACGTCGGCCGCACGGCTCGGCGGCGTCGGCACGCGCAGCGGCTCGTCGTTGGCGGGCGTCTTGGCGGGGCGGGCGGGGCTGATCATCCGCTCGTTCAGCCCGTCTTCCGCCGCGAAGGCCTTGTCGCGCTCGACGATGCGTTCGGCGACGTAGTCGGTGACACGGTCGGCGATCACTCGCGGCTCGGCGGCCTCCATCAGCACGACCCGTCCGAGGCGGGTCTCGCGCACCAGCCGATAGGTGCGACGGTCCCGCGCCATCATGACGTTGGCGGTGCCGTCGATCCACAGGCGCGGATGCATGCCGCCAGAAATGGTGAAGTCGAAGAGATCCTCGCCCGGCGGCAGTTCGTCGAGCAGCGGCTGCAGTTCCTCGGCGAGGATCTCCAGCCGGGCCCGGTCGGCCTCGCGGATGTCGACCACGACGTCGGAGCGATGCGCGGCGGCGATCTTCGCCTTCCGCACGGCATCGGCCAGGCGTTTCGTGCCCATCAGGGAGGCCGCATTGTCCTTGCCTTCGCCCATCACCGGCAACCTCGAATCCGCTTCGTTAACGCCGCCTTCACCTTATCCAGCTTTCCCCATGGAAGAAACCGCGGTCGCGTCGATCAGTCGCCGGCTGCCGGATTTCCCTCTGCCACGGCGGCCCGGATCACCGCGGCGCAGGCATCGGGCGCCTCCAGCATCGGCATGTGGCCGACGCCGTCGAGGCGGTGGACGACGAAGCCCGAGGGCAGGCCGTCCGCCTGGGCGATCGGCGTGACCGGGTCTTCGCGGCCCCAGATCAGGTGGATCGGCCGGTGCTTCTCGGCGATCGCCGGCAACGGCAGCACGCCCTGCCCACCGCCGGGAAACAGCGTGTCGAAGATCCGGCGCATCGATGCGCGCGCTTCCGGCGTCCGCTCGCCGAGGCCGGAAGCGACATCCGCCGGCGGCTGCCAGCCCGGCGCGCCCATACGGCCGAGGGCGCGCCGCAGCGGCTCGCCCGCCGGCGCCTCCATGACGGCGCGGATCGGGCCCGTGCCGATCTCCGGCCCGAAGCCGCCGGGCGACAGCAACGTCAGGGAGGCGATGCGCTCCGGCGCAAAGAGGCAGGCGAGCGCGGCAGCGGCGCCGCCCATCGAGTGGCCGACGAGATGCGCCGCGGCGATCCCGCGCGCGTCGAGCTCGGCCAGCACCGCGCGCGCTGCCACCTTGGCCGGGCCGGCGCCGGGATAGTCCACCGACCGCCCGTGGCCGGGCAGGTCGAAGGCGATGGTGGAGCGCTCGATGTCGCCGAGCGCGGCACGCACCGCCGTCCAACTCGCCGCCCGCCCGTCGAAGCCGTGCAGGAAGACGATCGGGGCGCCCTCGCCGGCGCCGTCCTCCAGCGCGAAGAGGCGCGCCCCCGTGCTCACCCGGCGTCGCGCGCCGGCGCAAAGGGCAGCCGCGCGGTGGTGGAGATGCGGTCCGGATCGGTCCGCAGATGCACCAGCGCCGGGACGCCGGCGGCGAGCGCGGCGTCCATCGCGGCCGGGAAGTCGGCCGTCTCGGTCACCATGACGCCGAAGCCGCCATAGCTGCGGGCGAGCGCGGCGAAATCCGGATTGACCAGGGCCGTCGCCGACGGCCGGCCCGGATAGTGCCGTTCCTGGTGCATGCGGATGGTGCCGTACTGGCTGTTGTCGACGACGAGGACGACGACCGCAGCGCCCGCCTGGCAGGCAGTGCCGAATTCCTGCATTGTCATCTGGAAGCAGCCGTCGCCGGCAAAGCACACCACGGTCCGATCGGGATGGCGCAGCTTCGCCGCCACCGCCGCCGGCAGGCCGTAGCCCATCGACCCGGAGGTCGGCGCGAGCTGCGCGGCGCGGTCGGTGAAGCGGTGGTAGCGGTGCAGCCAGCCGGCATAGTTGCCGGCGCCGTTGGTCAGCGTGCTCTTCGCCGGCAGCACCTTTTCGAGATGCGCCATGACGGCGTTTATGTCGACGTAGCCCGGCTGCGCCGCGGCATCGGGTTCGGGCGTCGACCAGGCGAGATAGGCCGCATGCGCGGCCTCCGCCTCGCCCGACCAGGCGACCGTTGCGGAGGCGACGAGCTGCGCCGCCTTGCGCGCAAAGGAAACCGGATCGGCAAGGATCGACAGCGCCGGGTGGTAGAGCCGGCCAAGCTCGGTGTCGTCGGGCAGGACTTGCACGAGGCGCTGCTTCGGCGTCGGCACGTCGAACAGCGTGTAGCCCTGGCTCGGCATCTCGCCGAACCGCGCGCCGACGGCGATGACCAGATCGGAGGCCGCGATGCGCGCCTTCAGCGCCGGCGCGATGCCGATACCGACGTCGCCGGCATAGTTCGGGTGGCGGTTCGGAAACAGCGACTGGCGGCGGAAGGAGCAGGCGACCGGCAGGTGGAAATGCGTCGCGAATTCCTCGATGTCGGCGATCGCCCCGTCGGTCCAGCGCGAACCGCCGAGGATGACGATGGGCGCCGTCGCGTCTTCCAGCATCGCCCAGAGATTCTCGAGCTTCGATTCGGCCGGATGGATCTCGAACGCCTCGACGCGGCTCGGAATGTCGGCGTCCGCCTCGCCGGACAGCGTGTCCTCCGGCAGGGCGACGACGACGGGTCCGGGCGCGCCGTCGAGGGCGATGCGGAAGGCTTCGGCGACGAGGTCGGGCAGTTCGGCAGGGGTCGCCGCCTCGAACACCGCCTTGGCCATGCCGCCGAACATCTTGTCGTAGTCGACCTCCTGGAAGGCGCCGCGCCCGCGGAACTCGGTCGGCACCTGGCCGATGAACAGGATCATTGGCGTCAGGTCGTGGGCGGCGACGTGGACTCCCGCGGAGGCGTTCGTCGCGCCGGGGCCGCGGGTGACGAAGACGATGCCGGGCCGGCCGGTGAGCTTGCCGTCGGCCTCCGCCATCATCGCGGCGCCGCCCTCCTGCCGGCAGAGGACGGTGTCGATGCCGCTGTCGAAGAGCGCGTCCAGTACCGGGAGATAGCTCTCCCCGGGCACGCAGAACACGCGGTCGACGCCCTGCGCTTCCAGGGCGCGGACGAGGAGGACGCCCCCCTCCACGGTCACTTCATCGCTCCGACGATGCGGTTGGCGGCCGAGACGATGCCCTGCAGCGAGGCCGTGACGATGTTCTTGTTGATGCCGGCGCCGAACAGCCGCCCGCTGCCGAGCCCTTCGCCCTGGTATTCGATGTCCATGTAGGAGATCGCCGAGGCGTTGGAGCCGTGCTGGAGCGAGTGCTCGGAATAGTCGGCGACCGACATCTCGATGCCGAGATGGCGCGACAGGGCGTCGACGAAGCCGTCGATCGGTCCGGTGCCGCGGCCGGTGATCGTCACCTCCCGGTCGCCGTCGACGATCGTCGCTTCGAGCAGCCGTTCGCCGCGATGCTCCGGATCCGGCAGCGTGTGATGGTCGAGGAAGCGGATGCGCGCGCCCGGCTGCTCGACATAGAGCTCGATGAACCGGTCGTAGATCCGCTTCACCGGCAGTTCGCGGCCTTCCTCGTCGGTGATCCGCTGAATGTCCTCGCGGAACTCCATCTGCAGGTTGCGCGGCAGGTTGAGGCCGTAATCGGCCTGCAGCACGTATGCGATGCCGCCCTTGCCGGACTGCGAGTTGATCCGGATGATCGCCTCGTAGCTGCGCCCGACATCCTTCGGGTCGATCGGCAGGTAGGGCACTTCCCAGAGTTCCTTGTTGGCGGTCTTGCGCGCCTTCATGCCCTTGTTGATGGCGTCCTGGTGCGAGCCGGAGAACGCCGTGTAGACCAGCTCGCCGACATAGGGGTGGCGCTCCGGGATGGCCAGCTGGTTGCAGTACTCGTAGACGTCCTTGATCTTGTTGATGTCGGTGATGTCGAGGCCGGGGTCGATCCCCTGCGTGAACATGTTCAGCGCCAGCGTCACGAGGTCGACATTGCCGGTGCGCTCGCCATTGCCGAACAGCGTCCCCTCGACCCGGTCGGCGCCGGCCATCAGGCCGAGCTCGGTCGCAGCGACCGCGGTACCGCGGTCGTTGTGGGGATGCAGCGAGACGATGAGGTTCTCGCGGTTGTCGAGCTGGCGGCACATCCACTCGATCTGGTCGGCATGGATGTTGGGCGTCGACATCTCGACCGTTGCCGGCAGGTTGAGGATCAGCTTGTTGTCGGCGGTGGGCCCGATGATCTCGGCAACCGCGTTGCAGATCTCCGCGGCGAACTCGAGTTCGGTGCCGGTGAAGCTCTCCGGCGAATACTCGAAGCGGTAGCCGCCGCCGGCCTTCGCCGCCATGTCGGTGATCAGCTTGGCGGCGTCGGTGGCGATTTGCTTGATGCCGGCGCGGTCCTTCTGGAACACGATGCGGCGCTGCAACTCGCTGGTCGAGTTGTAGAAATGCACGATCGGCCGCACCGCACCCTCGAGCGACTCGAAGGTCCGCTGGATCAGCTCCGGCCGGCACTGGACCAGCACCTGCAGCGACACGTCCTCGGGCGTGTCGCCCTCCTCGATGCACCAGCGGGCGAAGTCGAAGTCCGTCTGCGAGGCCGACGGGAAGCCGATCTCGATCTCCTTGAAGTTCATCTCCTTCAGGAGCCGGAAGAACCGCGCCTTGCGGTCGTGGCCCATCGGGTCGACCAGCGCCTGGTTGCCGTCGCGCAGATCCACCGAACACCAGATCGGCGGGGCGGTGATGGTCTTCGACGGCCAGGTGCGGTCGGGCAGGTCGACCTGGCCGTAGGGCTGGTACTTGCGGGAGGCGAGCGGCATCGACGCGGTGCGGCCGGCCGGCTGCGCGGCGTCGGCGACGGGCGGGATGGCGGGACTGACGGACATGGTTCTGACCTTCATCTCGGGCCGATTCCGGCGGCGGCGACAAAGCGCGCTTCGGACCGGGTCATCGGCAATTGCAACACGGATGTAAAGATTGAGGGGCAGAGCGCGGGAGCCGGAAGGTCCCTCTGCGCGCCGGCTCGACCGCCGGACGCCCCTTCGATCAACGGGTCCGACGGCCGCCGATAAGCAGTCCAAGAAGCAGGGCGACCGAGCGCAGGCTGCCGACGGAGGCGGCAGCGGCGAAGAACGCGGAAGGGGCGCGCATCGAGGTCATGGCGGCGAAGCTAACCGGAAACACCGCCGAAGCAAGCGAAAAAACGTCGTGGTCCCGGACGGCATCCGCCCACGCCCGCTTCAGGCGGCATGCCCCGCAAGCTCCGGCGCCGACTGCGAGACGAAGCGAAGCGTCGACACCGCCCCGTCCTGATTGCTGATATCGAGGCGCCCGCCGACCTGCTGGGTCAGCGACACGACGATGCGCATGCCGAGATTGCGCGAGGAGGCGGGCGAGAAGCCGGCCGGCCAGCCCGGCCCGTCATCGGCGACCCGCAGGAAGACCGGCACGCCCTCGCCTTCCTTGCCCACGCCATCACGGCCCAGCGTGACCCGGATCGAGCCGGCTCGTCCGGGCACCCTGCCATGTTCGATGGAATTGGAGATCAGCTCGGTGGCGATCAGGCCGATCGGCACCGCCATGTCGGCGGAGAGTTCGACGGTCTCCACGTCGACCTCGTAGCGCACGCCCTCGACGCCCGAGGCCTCAAGCAGGTCCGGCCCGAGCTGGGCCAGATACGGGCCCATGTCGAGCGTCTGCTTGCCGGGGTCGTGCAGCTGCCGCTGGATCTTGGAGATCAGCCCGATCCGGGCGGAGGCCTGCTGCAGCACGGCCGTCGCTTCCGGGTTGGTCGTGCCGCGCGACTGGGCGTTGAGCAGGGCCGAGACGACGCCGAGATTGTTGGAGACCCGGTGCTGCATCTCCTGGAACAGGAGATCGCGCTCGCCGGCATAACGGCTCGCGGCTTCCTTCTCGATCGTGACGCGCTGCAGGGCGAGCTGCATCCAGTAGATCAGCACGATGTCGACCGTGACGATGAACACGTAGAAGCCGAGCGCCAGCACCGAGCCGCCGGTCAGCACGAAGGAGTCGAAGGGCGGGATGAAGAAGTACCAGGATGCCACACCGCCGGCCAAGGCGACGAGGACACCGGGCCCGATCCCGGCCAGGAAGGCGGTGATGATCACCGCCGGAAAGAACGACAGATAGGGAAAGCCGATCGGCAGCTGCTCATCCAGCTCGTAGCGGATCGCGAAGGCGACGACGAAGGCGGCGACCGCAAACACCCAGCGCAGCACCGGACGCTCGCTGAGCGAGGTGCGGGCCAGCAATGCCTGGATACCCTTCAGCCTGGACGGCGCCAACCCTGTCAAAACGTCCCCTCGATCCCCGTATCCGTGACGCACTGCCACCGACAGCCGCGCCGTTCATCGAACGGCCACCGCTGTCGTCGTTTCTCGTTTCCGGAAAAATCCGCCGCACGGAACATAGCGTAAACTTCGCCATGCAACGCAACAAAATTCGCCATCCGGCCAGAGAAAAGCGGTACTACAGCACCGGCACGCCGGTCTGCTTGGCCTCGGCTTCGGGCTCGACGTGGATCAGTACCCGCGCGCCCTGGAACTCCTGCTTGAGCGCGTCCTCGATGCGGTCGCATATGTCGTGTGCGGCGCCGACCGTCATCGCCTCCGGCACCACCATGTGGAACTCGATGAACATCGCCCGGCCGGCCAGCCGCGTCTTCAGGTCGTGCACTTCGAGGGCGCCGTCGGCATTGGCGGAGATGAGGTCGCGCACCTGCGCCTCCTCGCCCGGATGCATCGCCTGGTCCATCAGGCCGGACAGCGAGCTGGTCACGACCAGATAGCCCTCGCGCAGGATGTTGAGGGCGACGAGGGCCGCCATGAGCGGGTCGAGGATCGACCAGCCGGTGGCGGTGGCGACGAGCAGGCCGCCGATCACCCCCACCGAGGTGACGACGTCGGCCATGATGTGACGCCCGTCCGCCGCCAGTGCCGGCGAGCGCTTCTCGGCGCCGCGGCGGATCAGGTAGAGCGCCCAGGCGGCGTTGATCGTGGTGGCGGCGGCGTTGATGGCGATGCCGGTGAGCGGCGCCTCCATCGTGCGCGGCACGAGGTAGGCCCCCCAGGCCTCGCGCAGGATCAGCATGGCCGCGACGACGATCAGCACGCCCTCGACGACGGCCGAGAAGTACTCGGCCTTGGTATGCCCGAAATGATGATCGCTGTCGGCCGGCTTGTAGCTGAGCGACACCGCCCACAGCGCGATCAGGCCCGCCACGACGTTGACGATCGATTCCATCGCGTCGGAGAACAGCGCGACGGAGCCGGTGACGTAATAGGCGGCGTACTTGATCCCGAGGACGACGAGCGCCACCAGGACCGACACCATGGCGATGCGCTTGACCAGCGTCGCGCCGCCGTCCCTTGGCTCGTCGGTCACTATGCTCACGTCTCAGGCTGCCTTGATGCGGGCGCGGCGCGGCAGCTTGGCGACGATGTTCTCGATCATGCGCATGCCGGCGTCGCCGCCGAGGCTCATGATGCTTTCGGGGTGGAACTGCACCGCCGCGACCGGCTCGGTGCGATGCTCGAAGGCCATGACGATGCCGTCGTCGGTCTCGGCAGTGACCTCGAACTCCTTCGGCAGGCGCACCGGATCGGCGAAGATCGAGTGGTAGCGCCCGACCGTGACCTCGCTGGGCAGGCCCTGGAAGATGATGCCGGGACTGGAGACGCGGATGCGTGACGGCTTGCCATGCACCGGCAGGTGCAGCGTTCTGAGCGAGCCGCCATAGGCTTCGGCCAGCGCTTGCAGGCCGAGGCAGACGCCGAAGATGCCGGCGCCGTGGGCGCGCGCAGCGGCGATCGTGCCCTTGCAGTCGAAGTCGGAGGGACGGCCGGGCCCGGGCGACAGCACGACGAGGTCCGGGTCGATCCGCTCGAACACTTCCGCCGGCACCGGCGTGCGCACCGTCGAGACGGTGGCGCCGGTCTGGCGGAAATAGTTCGCGAGCGTGTGGACGAAGGAATCCTCGTGGTCGACGAGCAGGACGCGGATCCCTTCCCCGACCCTGGCGGTATGCCGCTCGCCGCCGACCGGGCCGGCGGCGCCCGCCTCGCGGATGGCGCCGAGCAGCGCCGAGGCCTTGAGCTCGGTCTCGGCCTCTTCTTCCTCGGGATTGGAATCGTAGAGCAGCGTCGCGCCGGCGCGCACCTCGCCGATGCCGTCCTTCAGCCGGATGGTGCGCAGGGTCAGGCCGGTGTTCATGTCGCCGTTGAAATGCACCATGCCAACGGCGCCGCCATACCAGGCGCGCGGGCTCTTCTCGTGGCTCTCGATGAAGCGCATCGCCCATAGCTTCGGCGCGCCGGTGACGGTCACCGCCCAGGCATGCGAGAGGAACGCGTCGAACGCGTCCATGCCGTCGCGCAGCCGACCCTCGATATGGTCGACCGTGTGGATCAGGCGCGAATACTTCTCGATCTGGCGGCGGCCGATCACCTTGACCGAGCCCGGCTCGCAGACCCGGCTCTTGTCGTTGCGGTCGACGTCGGAGCACATGGTCAGCTCCGACTCGTCCTTCTTGGAGTTGAGCAGCTTCAGGATCTGCTCGGAGTCGGCGATGGCGTCCTCGCCGCGCTTGATCGTGCCGGAGATCGGGCAGGTCTCGACCCGCCTTCCGTTCACCCGCACGAACATCTCGGGACTGGCGCCGATCAGGAACTCGTTGTCGCCGAGATTGACGAAGAACGAATAGGGCGACGGGTTCACCGCCTTCAGGCGGCGGGAAATCTCCGACGGCCGATGCTCGGCGCGCTCGTAGAAGACCTGGCCCGGCACGACCTCGAAGAGGTCGCCGCGGATGAACTTGTCCTTGGCGGCGCGCACCAGCTCGGCATACTCGCCGGGCCGGTGGTCGCCGCGCGGCGGGATCCGGTCGGACGGCACGAAGGGCGCCGGCTCGCCGCCGCCGGCGAGGCCGTCGGTCGAGACGCCGTCGTGGGCGAAGGCATAGCGGGTCAGCACGGCGCTCGCCGAATAGTGGTCCACCGACAGGACCTCGTCCGGCAGATACAGCACCAGGTCGCGGCCGGCGGGATCGCGGGGCAGCACCTCGGCGACCGGGTCGAACTGGAAGGCGAGATCGTAGCCGAAGGCGCCGTAGAGGCCGAGCTGGCTGTCGTCGTCGGCCCTGAACAGCGAAACGATCGAGCGCAGCACCGAGAAGACGGTCGGCATGCGCGAGCGCTCTTCCTCGGTCACCGCGCCGGAAGGCATCGAGATGGTGAGGTCGATGCGGGCCGCCTGGCGCTCGAGATGCGCGATGTCAGGATGGTCCGCGAGCGCGTCGGCGACGAAGCCCAGCAGCACCTCGCCACGCGGATTGAGCGCCTCGATCCACATCGAACGGCCGCGCGAGGCCAGCACCAGCGGCGGATCGACGAAGGCGACGTCCTGGCGCGTGTAGCGGCCGGGATATTCGTAGTTGGAGAACAGCACCGCGCCCCGGCGGTCGTCCAGCCAGTCGAAATACGGCTCGATCGCGCCTTCATAGGCCACGACCCGCCGGCTGCGGGTCACCACGATGCCGCCCGCGGTGACGTACCGCTCGCGCTCGTCTTCGGTCTGCTCGATCACCATGCGTTTTCTCCGGGTCTAGGGCACTTCGGTGCGGGTCTCGGTCCCGGACCCCTGGCGACAAAGCAAAAAGGCCGCCGGATGATCCGAGGCGGCCTTGAGGTACTGATCACGTGCGTGATGGTCCGGCCGCTAAGAGCGCGTCCGCCACCAGTTCATCGCAAGGATCGTCCGTGTGTTCATGCCAAACCGATAGCCGAGGCAGCGGCGGAGAGCAAGGCTCCGCCACGAAGCAAGCAGCGAAGGGCGTGGCGGCGACCCGATCGACGTCGCCGGCATCGCAACGCCGACCGGTGCGGCAAATCCGCCACGCTATTGCCCCAATGCCGCGTCGGTATCGCGGCCTTCTTGCCGGAGGGGCGCCGGAGGGGACGATCGATCGTGCCGGCCTCGCTCCGCTGCGAGCGAAGGGACGCAAGATGAAATCTCCTCTCACGCGCCGCGAGGTTCTCGCGGGGCTGACGGCACTTGGTGTCGTGCGACTGCCCGGACCGGCCCATGCGGCGGACGGGCCCCTGCAACTGGAAGACCCGAGGCCGTTTTCGTTCGACGCGCTGGCCGACAGGGCCCGGCGCCTCGCGGCCGAGCCGTACGTCCCGCCGCAGGTGCGCGGCGGCGGGATCCTCGACCGGATCGACTTCGACGCGCACTGGAAGATCAAATACCGAGCCGACGCGCTGCTCGACGTCGCGGACGGCAAGGCGCCGGTCAGCCTGTTCCATCTCGGCCGCTACTTCCAGATCCCGGTGAACATCCACCTCGTCGATGGCGATCAGGCACGCCAGCTGGTCTACGACGAGGCGCTGTTCGACATGCCGGCCGACAGTCCGGCCCGCGACCTGCCGCACGACGTCGGTTTCGCCGGCTTCCGGGTGATGGGCCAGAACGCCACCGCCGACTGGCTGGCCTTTCTCGGCGGCTGCTATTTCCGCAGCGCCGGCGAGCTGAACCAGTACGGCCTGTCGGCACGCGCCGTCGCGGTCGACGTCGCCATGCCGACGCCGGAGGAATTTCCCCGCTTCACCGACTTCTATCTCGGCCCGCCGAGCTCGCCGGAGCATGATCTCTCGATCACCTGCCCGCTGGACAGCCAGCGCATGACCGGCGTGGTGAGGATCGATGTCGGCAAGCGCGGCCGGGTGATCATGGACATACAGGCGCGCTTCTTCGCCCGCGCCGACATCGACCGCGTCGGGCTGGCGCCGCTGACCTCGATGTTCTGGTATTCCGAGACCGACCGTGACCGGCGCATCGACTGGCGGCCGGAGGTGCACGATTCCGACGGGCTGGCGATCTGGACCGGCGCCGGCGAGCGGATCTGGCGGCCGCTGAACAATCCCGCCCGCGTGATCACCTCCAGCTTCGCCGACCGCGACCCGAAGGGCTTCGGCCTGATGCAGCGCGACCGGAGCTTTCAGTCCTACGAGGACGACGGGGTGTATTACGACCGCCGGCCGAGCCTCTGGGTCGAGCCCAAGGGCGGCTGGGGCCCCGGCAGCGTCCAACTGGTCGAGATTCCCACGGACGACGAGATCCACGACAACATCGTCGCTTCCTGGGTGCCGGAGAAGCCGTTCCGGCGCGGCGACGCCATTGCCCTCGACTACCGCCTGATCTGGTCGAAGGACGACCCCTACCCGCCAGCGGTCGCCACGGTCAGCGCCACCCGCATGGGCCGGGGCGGCATTCCCGGCCAGCCACGCCCGGCTGACGCCTCGAAATTCGCCGTCGATTTCGACGGCGGCAAGGTGGCGGCGCTCGCCCGCGACGCGACCGGTGTCGAGGCCGTGGTCACCGCCTCGCGCGGCACGCTGTCGCGGATCGACGCCTACTCGGTGAAGGTCGGCACCGCCTGGCGTTCGACCTTCGACCTCACCGTCGACGGCACCGAGCCGGTGGACCTGCGGCTTTATCTCGTGCGCAACGGCGAGGTGCTGACCGAGACGTGGCTCTGCCAGTATCTGCCGCTGCAGTCCGCACGCGGCGGCGCCTAGCGGGCGGCGGTCCTTCGCGCCTGGCCTGAACCGCGCTGCAACGGCGCGGCCGGGCCGGGCGACCGCGGGCGCGGCCGCGGCGATCGCGGCGAGGCTTGTCGGACCTTCATCAAGCTGTCACAGGCAATGCGTTAGTCGCCCGGTCAACGGGCGCATTCGCGCCTTGACGCGAACGCTATCCGAGGAGACCGCCCGATGACCCGCAAGCTCGCCCTGTTGGCCGCCTTTGCCGCCACCCTCTCCTCCGGCGCCGCCTTCGCCCAGTCGGGCAGCCTGGTGCTCTACACCAGCCAGCCCAACGAGGATGCGCAGGCCACCGTCGACGCCTTCGAGGCGAAGTACCCCGATGTCGACGTGCAGTGGGTGCGCGACGGCACGACCAAGGTGATGGCCAAGCTGCAGGCCGAGTTCGCCGCCGGCGCCCCGCAGCCGGACCTGCTGCTCATCGCCGACAGCGTCACCATGGAAGGGCTGAAGCGCGACGACCGCCTGATGCCCTACACGGACGCCGATACGACCGGCTACGAGGCCGGGCTGCACGACGCGGATGGCACGTATTTCTCGACCAAGCTGATCACCACCGGCATCGTCAACAATACCCGCTCCGAGATGACGCCCGCCTCCTGGAAGGACCTCGTCAAGCCGGAGGCCGAGGGCCAGGTGACGATGCCGAGCCCGCTCACCTCGGGCGCGGCGCTGGTCCATCTCGCGGCGATCACCCAGAATGCCGATCTCGGCTGGGACTATGTCGAGGCGCTGGCGGCCAACGGCGCGACGGCGGCCGGCGGCAATGGCGGCATCCTCAGGGCCGTCGCCGGCGGCGAGAAGGCCTATGGCGTCGTCGTCGACTATCTGCCGATCCGTGAGGCCGCGAACGGCGCGCCGGTGAACTTCGTCTTCCCCGCGGAAGGCGTCACCGCCGTCACCGAGCCGGTGGCGATCCTCAAGACCGCCAAGAACCCGGAAGCCGCCAAGGCCTTCGTCGACTTCCTGCTCAGCGAGGAAGGCCAGAAGCTCGCCGCCAGCCAGGGCTACCTGCCGGCCCGCGACGGCATCGATGGCCCGGCCGGCTTCCCGGCGCGCGACACGATCAAGCTGATGCCGTTCGACGCCGCCAAGGCGCTTGCGGACGAGGAAGCCAACAAGCAGCGCTTCGCCGAGATCTTCGGCGGCTGACGCTGAGCCGCGTCACCGACAATGCGAGACGGCTGAACGGCGAGAGCATCACTCTCGCCGTTCTCGTCGTTTTCGTCGGCCTGGTCAGCGTGCTGCCGGTGGCGCGCCTGGCCTTCGAAGCCTTTGTGCCCGGCGGCACGCCCGACCTCGCCAACGTCCGCTCGGTGCTCACCGCCCGCTCGACCTGGACCGCCACCTGGAACTCGCTGGTCACCGCGACGCTCGGCACCGCGCTCTCGCTTGGCCTCGGCACGCTGTTCGCGCTGCTGGTCGCGCTCACCGACATTCGCGGCAAGGCGGCTTTGGTGTTCTGCTTCCTGCTGCCGCTGATGATCCCGCCGCAGGTCACGGCGCTGTCCTGGGCGCAGCTGGCGGGTCCCGCCAGCCCGCTGCTGATCACCCTCGGCCTCGCGCCGCCGCTCGGCGCCTCCAACCCGCTCTACAGCGCCGAAGGGATCGTGCTGCTGCTCGGCATTCAGCACGCGCCGCTGGTATTCCTGGCGGTGCGCGCCGGGCTGCGCGGCCTGCCGCGCGAGATGATCGAGGCGGCGCGGGCCTGCGGCGCCAAGCGGCTGCGCGTGATGGCGAGCATCGTGCTGCCGATGATGACGCCGCCGCTGGTCGCCGGCGGGGCGCTGGCCTTCGTCTCGGCCGTCGGCAATTTCGGCATTCCGGCGCTGCTCGGCATCCCGGCCGGCTTCACCGTGCTGCCGACGCTGATCTACCAGCGGCTGGCAAGCTTCGGGCCGTCGATCATCTCGGACGTCGCGGTGCTGTCGATCGTCGTCGGCGCGCTCGCCTTCGTCGGCTTCGCGGTGCAGGCCCTGGTCATCGGCAAGCGCGACTATCGCAGCGTCGGCGCGCCCTCGCAGGCGCTGCGCTACGCGCTCGGGCTCTGGCGGCTGCCGGCGGAAATCCTCGCCTGGACGATCATCGTGGCGATCCTGGTGGTGCCGCTCGCGGCGCTGCTTGCCACCTCGCTGGTGACCGCCTACGGCGTGCCGCTGACCGTCGAGACGGTGACGCTCGGCAACTATGCCGAGGTGCTGCTGCGCCAGGACGCGACGATCCGCGCCTTCCGTAACTCGTTCCTGCTCGCCGCCGGCGCGTCGCTGGTACTGATGGCGGTGTGCGTGCCCTTCGCGGCCTTCATCGTCTGGCGCCGCAGCCGCTTCCTCGACGCGATGGCGATGACGGCGGAAGTGCCCTACGCCCTGCCCGGCATCGTCCTCGGCGTCGCGGCGATCCTGCTCTTCGTCGTGCCGCTGCCGCTGGTCGGCATCAGCCTCTACAACACGATCTGGATCATCTTCTTCGCCTATCTGGCGCGGTTCCTGACCCTGTCGCTGCGGCCGGTGATCGGCGCGGTGCAGCAGACCGACCGGGCGCTGGAGGAGGCCGCCAGGATGGCCGGGGCGCGCTACTGGTTCCGGCTGCGCACCGTCATCCTGCCGCTGCTGGCGCCGGCGGCGGCGGCCGGAGCGATCCTCACCTTCATGACCAGCTTCAACGAACTGACCGTCTCGGCGCTGCTCTGGTCGGCGGGCAACGAGACGCTGGGCGTTGTCGTCTTCAATCTCGACGATTCTGGCGCGACGGTGCTGGCCTCGGCGGTGGCGGCGGTGACGGTGGTGGCGATCGTCGCGATCATGGGCGTGACGGCGCTGGCGGCGCGGAAACTGCCGCGCGGCGTCCTGCCCTGGGCCGACTGACGCCGTCTCAGGCGGCGCGCGCGGCGGGAACGCCCGACGCGATACCCGGCAGCAGCCAGCCATCCCGGACGGCGACGCGGACCTCGGTTCCCGCCGCAACGAGACGCGGTGCCCAGACCGGCAGGAGCTGGCCAGGAGCGGCCGCCGGCGCCACCTCCAGCAAAGCGTGCGAGCCCTTGAACGTCGCCTTGGCGACGCGCGCGGCAAAGCCTTCCCCGTCCGACACCACCAGATGTTCCGGCCGCAGGCACAGCCGCGCGGTCGCGCCGGCCGGCGCCAGCGTGGCGGGATCGGCCCGCACCTCCGCCTCATGGCCGAACAGCGCGACCCGGGCCCTGCCGGAAGCCGCCGGGCCGACGAAGCGGCAATCCACCACCGAGCCGTTGCCGACGAAGCGGGCGACAGCCTCGCTGGCGGGCTCGCCGTAGAGCGTCACCGGGTCGCTCACCTGCAGCACGCGGCCGGCTTCCATCACCGCGACGCGGTCGGCCATGGCCATCGCCTCGGCCTGGTCGTGGGTGACGTAGACCATCGTCGCCTTGGTGCGTTCGTGGAATTCCTTGAACGTGTCCTCCATGGCGGCGCGCAGGTTGACGTCGAGATTGGCCAGCGGCTCGTCGAGCAGCACCACCGCCGGATCCATCGCCAGGCACCGCGCCAGGGCGACGCGCTGGCGCTGGCCGCCGGAGAGATCGGCCGGCCGCCGCGCCTCGAAGCCGGAGAGGTCGACGGCGGCGAGCGCCGCGGCGACCTTGTCGGCCTTCGCCGCGCCCCTTATGCCGCGCACCCGCAGCGGATAGCCGACATTCTCGCCGACATTCATGTGCGGCCACAGCGCGTAGGACTGGAAGACGATGCCGACATTGCGGTCCTCGGGCGGCACGTGCCGACCCTCACCCGCCATCACGGTGCCATCGAAGCGGATCGACCCGGCGGACAGCGTGTCGAAGCCGGCAATCAGCCGCAGCAGCGTGGTCTTGCCGCAGCCGGACGCGCCGAGCAGCGCCACGAACTCCCCCGCCGCGATCTCCAGCGAGACGCCGTCGACGGCCGCGGCATCGCCGAAACGCTTGGTGACGGCGGAGAGAGAGATGGCGGACATGAAATTCTCGTCTTGGCGGGAATGGTGGGCACGAGGATAAAGGTCGCCGGCCCCGGTTGCGAGAGGCATTCGGGATCAGCGCGGCCGATCGCGGGCAAGCGGTTCCCCTAGCGCGAGGAGAACTGGTCCTCCATCCGCCGCTGCCATTCGGGCGACAGGATGATCCGGTCGATCTCGACGCGCAGCCGCTCGGACCCGACGTGGAACAGCGGCATGGCGACGGTGCCGGCGAAGCGCTGCACGCTCTTGGATCCGGCGGCGCTCTTGGCTGCCTGGTAGGGATAGGCGATCCGGTCGATCTCGTCCGCGTCGAGCGCATCCATGGCCTGATCGAGACTGGCGAAGCTGGTCAGCGTCTGGGCCGCCTTCAGGTCGCTCTCGGGCACCGCTCCGTCCGCGACGAAGCCGACGCGCTGATCCGCGATCGCGTCCTCGAGGCTGGGACCGCTGCCCTTCTGACCGGTGAGCGAAACCAGATAGGCGGTCAGGATGGCGGTCAGCGCCATGGAAAACAGCATCCAGATCATCGCGATGGCGCGTCCGCCCAACGTCTTCGGCACGAGGTCGCCATAGCCGATCGTCGTCGCGGTGACGCCGGCCCACCAGAACCCGTCGCCGATACCCTTGATGCTGGATTCCCGCGACGCGAGGTCGCCGTCGCCGGATTTCTCGACCAGCCAGAAGATCGTGCCGACCACCAGCAACAGGACGCTGAGCATGCCGACGACCTTGAGGAAGCCGAGATTGAAGAGGCCGGCAAGCCCCTCGATGAAGCCCGGGCCGCTCGACGCGCCCGGCGCGCCGATCAGGCCGATCGGGTCGACATGAAACGGCAGGCTGCGCCGGACGCTGTCGGCGACCTGCGGATCGGCATAGACCGGAAACACCGCCTGCATGGACCCGATCTCCGTCTGGCGGCCGGCCGCGACGAGCCGGTAGTAGAGGCCGGCGGCATCCGCCGCCTCACGAAACAGGTCGACCGCCGGTCCGCTCCAGTTGCCGTCCCCGTCCTGCGTCGCATAGGGCGCCATCTCGACGACGCCCACCTCCTGCGCCTGGGCGCTCGTCCCTGGCAGGCTGAAGGTGGCGAGGAAGGCGAGACCGGCGAGGAACCGGAGAAATCTTGGCATGAGAGAGACGGACCTGATGAGAGGATTAACGCGAGCGGGTGAGCCTTTCCAACAGCAACAGGCCCATGAGGCAACGGTGTCGGCGCTGTCGCGATCCATGATTTGGCACGTGGGTACATAATTTGACGCGCGGATAGATGAGGCGCGCGATCTCGGGGCGGCCGCGATCAGCCTCACCCTTCCCCACGGGCGTCATCCTCGGGCTTGACCCGAGGACCCATTCCTCTGCGCCGACACCGCGAGAACCGTGCAGAGGATCCCCAACGAACCTGAAGCAGGTAGCGCGTCCTCGGCGCCGATTTGGCGGCGGCAACAGCTTGGCATGAATCCTCGGGTCAAGCCCGAGGATGACGCGCTGTTGGGGGTTCGGCGCCAATCGCCGTCAGGCAGCCGAGCCTGATACGGGCCCAGCGCGCCCCCTCAGAACAGTCCCTCGATCTCCCCCGCCTCGTTCAGCCGGATGGTCTCGGCCGCCGGCTTGGAGGGAAGGCCCGGCATGGTCATGATCTCCCCGCAGATCGCGACGACGAAGCCGGCGCCGGCGGAGAGGCGGACTTCCCGGACGTGGACGGCGAAGCCCTCCGGCGCGCCGCGCAGGGTCGGGTCGGTGGAGAAGGAATACTGGGTCTTGGCCATGCAGACCGGCAGCTCGCCGTAGCCGGCGTCTTCCCAGGCCTTGAGCTGGTCGCGCACCGCCTTGTCGGCGGTGACCTCGGCGCCGCGGTAGATGCGCCGGACGACGGTCTCGATCTTCTCGAACAGGCCGAGCCGGTCGGGATAGAGCGGGGCGAACTGCGCGACGCCGCTGTCGGCGAGCCGGGCCACCTTTTCGGCCAGTTCGGTGATGCCGGCCGAGCCGTCGGCCCAGTGGCGGCAGACCACCGCCTCCTCGCCCATCTCCGCGACATAGGCCTTGATCGCCTCGAGTTCGGCCTCGGTGTCGGTGCCGAAATGGTTGATCGCGACGATGGCGGGGACGCCGAACTGGCGGATGTTCTCGATATGCCGGCCGAGATTGGCGCAGCCGGCGGTCACCGCCGCGACGTTCTCGGCGCCGAGATCAGCCTTGGCGACGCCGCCGTTCATCTTCAGCGCCCGGACGGTGGCGACGATGACCGTGGCGGCCGGCTTCAGCCCGGCCTTGCGGCACTTGATGTCGAAGAATTTCTCCGCCCCGAGATCGGCGCCGAAGCCGGCCTCGGTGACGACGTAGTCGGCGAGCTTCAGCGCCGTGGTGGTGGCGACGACAGAGTTGCAGCCATGCGCGATGTTGGCGAACGGGCCGCCATGCACGAAGGCCGGGTTGTTCTCCAGCGTCTGGACTAGATTGGGTTGCATCGCATCCTTGAGCAGCACCGCCATCGCGCCGTCGGCCTTGAGGTCGCGGGCGAAGACCGGCGTCTTGTCGCGGCGATAGGCGACGACGATGGCGCCGAGGCGCTGCTCGAGGTCGGCGAGGTCCCGGGCTAGGCAGAGGATCGCCATCACCTCGGAGGCGACGGTGATGTCGAAGCCGCTTTCGCGTGGAAAGCCGTTGGCGACGCCGCCGAGCGAGGCGACGATGCCGCGCAGCGCCCGGTCGTTCATATCCATCACCCGGCGGAAGGTGATGCGGCGGGTGTCGATCTCGAGCGCGTTGCCCCAGTAGACGTGGTTGTCGATCAGCGCGGCAAGCAGGTTGTGCGCCGTGGTGATGGCGTGGAAGTCGCCGGTGAAATGGAGGTTCATGTCCTCCATCGGCACGATCTGGGCATAGCCGCCGCCCGCCGCGCCGCCCTTCATGCCGAAATTCGGCCCGAGCGAGGCTTCGCGGATGCAGACCGCCGCGCGCTTGCCGATGCGGTTGAGCCCGTCGCCGAGACCGACCGTGGTGGTGGTCTTGCCCTCGCCGGCCGGCGTCGGGTTGATCGCGGTGACGAGGATGAGCTTGCCGTCCGGCCGGTCCGCCAGCGACTTGATGAAGCCGGCGGCGATCTTCGCCTTGTCGTGGCCGTAGGGCACGATGTCGGCTTCCTCGATGCCGAGGCGCGCGGCGATCTCGCGGATCGGCTTCTTCTGCGCGGCCCGCGCGATCGCGATGTCGGATGTGAACTCGGCCAAGCGTCTCGTCTCCCGATTCCCACTTTTCTTGTTGCCGGCGACCTTAGGCAGCAAGGCGCGGAAACGCTACCGGGCAGCGCGGTGAAGAATTCTGAATGGCGGCCTAAGATCTCGCACTGCAACGAAGAAGCCCGGGCGCAGGGCGCACCGGGCTCCTCGTCTGTCAGTCTGCCCGTCCGCGACATTGGGAGGAAAATGTCGGCATGCCGGCCAGTTCGCGGCGTTGCGAGGCTCGAGCGATTGGGAGGATCTCGCGGGCCTCAGCAGGTCTTGTTGCCGCAACGTCAGCACCATAGCGCAAGTTGCAGCCGCTGTCTGTTACTCGTTTGCTACGATTCCATTGCGATCAGGCTGGCATTGCCCCCCGCCGCGGCGGTGTTGACCGACACCACCTGCTCGCGGGCGAAGCGGGCGACGTAATTGGGGCCGCCGGCCTTCGGCCCGGTGCCGGAAAGGCCGGAGCCGCCGAAGGGCTGCGAGCCGACGATGGCGCCGATCATGTTACGGTTGACGTAGACATTGCCGACCGTCAGCCGCTCGCGCACACGCCGCGCCACGTCGTCGATGCGGCTGTGGATGCCGAGCGTCAGGCCGTAGCCGGTGCGCTCGATCTGGTCGCAGACCGCGTCGAGCCCGCCGGCCTTCCAGCGCACCACGTGAAGGATCGGGCCGAAGACCTCGCCCGGCAGCGCTTCCGCCCGGTCGAGTTCGACGATGTGCGGCGCGATCCAGTGTCCTTCCGACGGCAGGCCGTTCGGCAGCGCCCCGGCGAAGCGGATGCGTTGCTCGCGGCCCATGCGGTCGAGGTGCTCACGCAGCATGCCGTGCTGCGCGGCATCGATCACCGGGCCCATGTCGGTGGCGATATCCCGGGGATCACCGACGGTGAGCTCTGCCGCGGCGCCGGCAATCATCTCCACCATCGCGTCCGCGACCTCCTCCTGCACGAACAGGAGCCGCAGCGCCGAGCAGCGCTGGCCGGTCGAGCGGAAGGCCGACATCACCACGTCGTCCGCCACCTGCTCGGGCAGCGCCGTCGCATCGACGATCATCGCGTTGATGCCGCCGGTCTCGGCGATCAGCGGCGCGATCGGGGCGTTGCGGGCGGCGAGCGCGCGGTTGATGGCGAAGGCCGTATCGGTCGAGCCGGTGAAGGCGACGGCGGCCGTCGCCGGATGCGCGACGAGCGCCGCGCCGGCCTTGCCGTCGCCGGGGGCGAGGTAGAGGCTCGTGGCGGGAAAGCCCGCCTCGTGCAGCATGCCGACGGCGACGGCGGCGACCAGCGGCGTCTGCTCGGCCGGCTTGGCGACGACGACATTGCCGGCTGCCAGCGCCGCGGCGACCTGGCCGGTGAAGATCGCCAGCGGGAAGTTCCACGGCGAGATACAGACCGCGACGCCACGCGAGCGGTACTGCAGCACGTTCTCCTCGCCGGTCGGGCCGGGCAGGAAGGTCGGCGCGCCGAACAACCGCTCGGCCTCGGCGGCGTAGAAGCGCAGGAAATCGACCGCCTCGCGGATCTCGGCTATGCCGTCGTCGACGGTCTTGCCGGCCTCGCGCGCCAGGAGGTTCATCAGCAGGCCCTCTCGCGCCTCCATCAGGTCGGCGGCCTTGCGCAGCCACGTCGCGCGCGTCGCTGCCGGGACGGCTTCGGCGGCGCGGACATGGCGGGCTGCTTCGCCGACCAGGGCGGTCGCCGCGTCGGCGCCGAGCGCATGGACGCGGCCGATCGGCGCGCCGTCGACGGCGGAGCGGACGGTCGCCGGCGCGTCGGCCGCGGCGCCAGGCCAGGCACAGCGCGCCGTGACGTCCAGCGGCCCGGCGGCATCGCGCCCGGCGAGGAAGCGACCCAGCGCCTGGCGGTCGCCGAAGGCGACGCCGGCGGAGTTCTGCCGCGGCGCGAAGACGTCGCGCGGCAGGGCGATCTTCGGATGCCGGGCCGGGCCGTCGGCAAGCAGGTCGCGCGGGCGTTGCAGCAGCGTCTCGATCGGCACGTCCTCATCCCCCACCTGGGCGACGAAGGACGAGTTGGCGCCGTTCTCGAGCAGCCGCCGGACGAGATAGGCGAGCAGGTCGCGATAGCCGCCGACGGGCGCGTAGATGCGGCAGGCGATGTCGCCGCCGCCCTTCGTCTTGCGCAGCGTCTCGTAGAGCGCCTCGCCCATGCCGTGCAGCCGCTGGAACTCGAAGCCCGTCGGGTTGGCGCCCGCCATTTCCATGATCGTCGCGACGGTCAGGGCGTTGTGGGTGGCGAACTGCGGATAGAGCAGCGGGCGGCGGTCGAGCAGCGCGCGGGCGGCGACGAGATAGGAGAGGTCCGTCGCCGGCTTGCGCGAATAGACCGGATAGCCGGCAAGGCCCTTTTCCTGCGCCAGCTTGATCTCGGTGTCCCAGTAGGCGCCCTTGACCAGCCGCACCATCATCCGGATGCCGGCCGATTCTGCCAGGGCGGCGACATGGTCGATCACCGCCAGCGTGCGCTTCTGGTAGGCCTGGATCGCCAGGCCGAAACCGTCCCAGCCCTTGAAGTCCGAGGCCGCGACGACCGCGTCGATGACGTCGAGCGACAGTTCCAGCCGCTCGGCCTCCTCGGCGTCGATGGTGAGGTTGAGGTCGTAGCCTTTGGCCAAGTTCGCGAGTTCTACGACTTTCGGCACGAGGTCGCGGATCACGGCGTCGCGATGCATCGGCGAATAGCGCGGATAGAGCGCCGACAGCTTCACCGAGATGCCGGGCCGGTCGGGCAGCGCCTTGTTGCCGGCCTTGCGACCGATCGCCTCGATGGCGTCGGCATAGGACTTGAAGTAGCGCGCGGCATCCTTCGCGGTGCGGGCGCCCTCGCCCAGCATGTCGTAGGAGTGGCGGTAGCCCTTCTTCTCGAAGCTTCGCGCCCGGTCGAGCGCGTCGCCGATCGTCTCGCCCAGCACGAAATGCCGGCCGAGGAAGCGCATCGCCTGGCGCGTCGCAGTGCGCACGGCCGGGGCGCCGAGACGCTTCACCAGCGTCTGCATGACGCCCTGCGGCGTCTCGCCCGGCCGGATGATCCGCGCCGAGATGCCGAGCGCCCAGGCCGAGGCGGCGGTCAGCATGCGGTCCTCGTCGCCGTCGTGATGGGCCCAGTCGCCGGCGCCGATCTTGTCCTCGATCAGCCGGTCCTGCGTCGCCGCATCCGGCACCCGCAGCAGCGCCTCGGCGAGGATCATCAGCGCCAGGCCCTCGCGGCTGGAGAGGCCGAACTCGCGCAGGAAATCCTCGACGCCGCCGATGCCGCCGGCCGAGCCGCGGATGCCCTCGATCAGCGCGCGGGCCCGGCGGTCCACCGCCGCCTCGTCGTGGCTCCAGCGGCCGGCCGCCCCGAGCAGCGCCGCGACGGCGGCGGCATCATCCGGTGCGTAGGGGGCGGTGAAAGGCGGGGGCGAAGCCGGCATCGCGTTCTCCTGAAGCGGGGTCGGCGGCACTCTAGCAGGCCGTCCGAGGGCGCTTCTCGCCAAAAAGCGCACGCCGCATGGTGACAACCGCGACCAGAATCGGCCAAAATCGGGGAAATGACTGACCTCGACCGAAAAGACCGCAGCATTCTCCGCGAGCTCCAGCGCGAGGGGCGGCTGACCAATCTCGAACTGGCCGAGCGGGTGCACCTGTCGCCGACGGCGACGGCGGAGCGTGTGAAGCGGCTGACGCGCGAGGGCTTCATCCTCGGCTACGCCGCAAGGCTGGCGCCCGAGAAGCTCGGGCGTGGCATGATCGTCTTCGTCGAGGTCAAGATGGATCGCACCAGCGACGCGGTGTTCTCCGAGTTCAAGCGCGTGGCGGAGGCGACGCCAGCAATCATGGAATGCCACATGGTGGCGGGCGGCTTCGACTACCTGATCAAGGCGCGGGTCGAGGACATGGCGGCCTATCGCGCCTTCCTCTCGGAGACCTTGCTGGCGCTGCCGGGTGTCCGCGAGACCCACACCTATGCCGTGATGGAGGAGGTGAAGAATACCGCAGCGATCGCCTTCTGACGGTTGACCTCACCGCCGTAGATGCAATGTTGCGCAAGCCTGGAACATGGCGCAATACTCAGCACCGATCGAACCCGACCCGGCGCCGACGGGTGGCCGACGTGGCAAATTGGTGCCCCAGAAAGGAGACCATCATGATTTCTCGCCACGTTGTTGCGGGGCTTTCCCTCTGTGCTCTGATCGCTGCCTCCCCGGCCGCGGCGCAGGAGCCGGCAAGCTGCTCGACCGTCCGTCTCTCCGACGTGGGCTGGACCGACATCACCGCGACCACGGCCGTGACCGGCAAGATCCTCGACGGGCTCGGCTACGAGGCGGACGTCAAGATCCTCTCCGTCCCGGTCACCTTCGCCTCGCTCTCCAACAACGACCTCGACGTGTTCCTCGGCAACTGGATGCCGGCGCAGTCGAACGACCTGAAGAAATATCTCGACGACGGCTCGATCGTGCAGGTCCACACCAATCTCGAGGGCGCCAAATACACGCTGGCGGTCCCGAAATATCTCTTCGACGCCGGCCTCAAGGACTTCTCCGACATCCACAAGTTCAAGGACGAGCTGGACGGCAAGATCTACGGCATCGAGCCGGGCAATGACGGCAACAGCCTGGTCATCGGCATGATCGAGAAGAACGAGTTCGACCTCGGCGACTTCGAGCTGGTCGCCTCGTCCGAGCAGGGCATGCTCAGCCAGGTCGCCCGCGCCACGCGCTCCGACGAGCCGATCGTGTTCCTCGGCTGGGCGCCGCACCCGATGAACTCGACCTACGACATCGAGTACCTCTCCGGCGGCGACGACACGTTCGGACCGAACTACGGCGGCGCCACCGTCTACACGGTGACGCGCAAGGGCTATGTCGAGGAGTGCCCGAATGTCGGCAAGCTGCTGACCAACCTCACCTTCGACCTCGAGATGGAAAACCAGATCATGGGGGCGATCCTCGACGACGGGAAGGATCCCGGCGAGGCTGCCGAGGAATGGCTGAAGGCCAATCCGGGCCGCCTCGACGCCTGGCTCGAGGGCGTCACCACGACGGAGGGCGGGGAAGGCCTTCCGGCGGTCAAGGAATCGCTCGGCCTCTCCTGAGCGCACCGATCCGCGACGACAGCAGGGCCGGCCGCACCGGCCCTGCTTGCATGAACGGGCCCGAACCCCGCAAGAAGGAAGACCTCCCAAGTGGAATGGCTGGAAGACAACCCGCTGCCGATCGGCGACTACGCAGAAGCCTTCGTCGACTGGCTGACGGACAACTTCACCTTCGTCTTCGACGGGCTGACGACGGGGCTGGGAGGGTTCATCGACGGCATCCTCTTCATCCTCGAATGGCCGCATCCCTTCGTGGTCGTGGCGGTGTTCTGCGCCATCGCCTGGATCGCCCGCCGCTCGCTGCCGGTGGTGCTGTTCACCCTCGGCGGCCTTCTCCTGATCATCAATCTCGGCTTCTGGGAGGCCACCGTCCAGACGCTGGCGCTGGTGCTGGCGGCGACCACCACGTCGATGATCATCGGGGTCCCGCTCGGCATCGCCGCGGCGCGGCGCGAGTGGGTCTACGTGATCCTGCGGCCGATCCTCGACCTGATGCAGACCATCCCGACCTTCGTCTACCTGATCCCGGCGCTGATCCTGTTCGGCCTCGGCATGGTGCCCGGCCTCGTCGCGACGGTGATCTTCGCCCTGCCCGCCTCGATCCGCCTCACCCGCCTCGGCATCGCCTCGACGCCGCAGCAGCTGATCGAGGCCGCCGACGCCTTCGGCGCGACGCCGCTGCAGCGGCTGTTCAAGGTCGAGATCCCCTACGCGCTGCCGCAGATCATGGCGGGCCTGACCCAGACGATCATGCTGTCGCTGTCGATGGTGGTGATCGCCGCCCTCGTCGGAGCGCCGGGGCTCGGCGTGCCGGTGCTGCGGGCGCTCAACTCGATCAATGTCGGCAACGGCTTCGAGGCCGGCCTTGCCATCGTGCTCCTGGCGATCATTCTCGACCGCTTCTTCCGGGTCGAGGAATCGCCGCGATGACCAAGCCGATCGTCTCCTTCCAGAACGTCTCGATCGTCTTCGGCAAGAATCCCGAGGCCGCCCTGCCGCTGGCCGATGCCGGCCAGTCCCGCGCCGAGATCCGCGAGGCGACCGGCACGACGCTCGGCGTCGCCGACGCCTCGATGGAGGTCTTCGAGGGCGAGATCGCCGTGCTGATGGGGCTCTCGGGCTCCGGCAAGTCGACGCTGCTCAGGGCCGTCAACGGCCTCGCGCCGGTGACCCGCGGGCGGGTCGTGGTCGACACCGGCAACGGCCAGGTCGACCCGCGCGACTGCGGCACGAAGCGGCTGCGCGAACTGCGCCGCCACGAGGTGGCCATGGTGTTCCAGCAGTTCGCACTGCTGCCCTGGCGCAGCGTCGCCGACAATGTCGGGCTGGGGTTGGAGCTGTCCGGCGAGCCGAAGGCCGAGCGCCGCGACCGGGTGATGACCCAGCTGCAGCTGGTCGGCCTCGGCGACTGGGCGGACAACCGCGTCGGCGAACTCTCCGGCGGCATGCAGCAGCGCGTCGGCCTTGCCCGCGCCTTCGCCACCGACGCGCCGATCCTGCTGATGGACGAGCCGTTCTCGGCGCTCGACCCGCTGATCCGCTCGCGGCTGCAGGACGAGCTTCTGGAGATCCAGCAGCGGCTGAAGAAGACCATCATCTTCGTCAGCCACGATCTCGACGAGGCCTTCAAGCTCGGCAACCGCATCGCCATCATGGAAGGCGGGCGGATCATCCAGATCGGCACGGCGCAGGACATCGTGCTGCGTCCCGCCAACGATTACGTCGCCGATTTCGTGACGCACATGAACCCGCTCAACGTCCTCACCGCCGAGGACGTGATGAAGCCGATCAGCCGCGACTCCGGCGATGCCCCGGCCCGCGTCGCCGGCATGGCCGAGCCGGACACGCCGCTGCGCCGGGTGATGGCGTCGGTCTGCAAGGGCCAGGGTTCCGTCGTGGTCTCGCGCAACGGCCAGATTCTTGGCCAGATCGGCGCCCAGGAGATCGTCGACGCTCTGGAGCGCCACCAGGTCGATCAGTAGCGCCGTCGTCGAGCGCCGGTCATCTCCGGCCGGACCGCCAGGCCGGAACGGGCGGCAGGGTCGGACGTTGGTGTCCCATCACCATTGCGCGCCGGTTTCCGGCCGCAACTCCCCCATCCTGCAAGGATCAGTCATGCTCAAGTTCTTCGCCAGCGCCGTTGGCATCGTCTTTCTCATCGGTCTTCTCGTCGTCATCGGGCTGCTGATGCTGATCTTCTGACCGCGTTGGATACGACGCTCAGGCTGCTGGACGTTCCCGGCGGTCTTTCATGGACCAGTCCGGCGCTCTGGCTATCGACATGGTTCGGCGCCGGTCTGGTCCATCCGCTCCGGGCGGGGCTTGCCATCGCAACGGCCCTGTTCGCCGCGATCCTGCTGCGACGTCGCACTTGGCTTGCGGCGCTTCTGATAGCGGTGACGGGGCTGGGGGCGACAGGCGTCGTGCTATGGGACGACGCGACCGGCACGGGCGACGACAGACGCATCGTCGTCGACGAGGTCGCGGGATTCCTCCTCGTTGCCTCGGTACTCGGCGCTGCTCGATGGCAGCGCCTTCTGCTTGCCGCACCGATCTATCTGGTGATCGACCGGTCCAAGATCTGGCCGCTGGAGTGGCTCGAGGCCTTGCCGGGCGCTGTCGGGGTCATGGGCGACGACATGGGCGCCGCCCTCATCACCATCCCGCTGTTCCTTGCCGCCGAGAAGTTTGTTTTCGTCGGCACGGCTCGCCGCGCCCGGTCGTAGCGCGCGGCTCTTTTCGGTTGAGACCGCTCAGGCCTGGATCAGCGCCGTGGCCCTTGCCGGCGGCAGCCGGCCTTCATCCACCGCGAAACAGGCGACCTTGGTCGCACCATGTTGCTTCAGCAGCGGCAACTCCGTCCGGCAACGCTCGTTGGCATAGGGACAGCGAGGGTTGAAGGAGCAGCCCGGCGGCGGATTGAACGGCGACGGCAGCTCACCTGTCAGGCGGATGCGCTCGACCTTCTTGGCGGGGTCTGTCGCCGGCGTCGCCGACAGCAGCGCCCGCGTGTAGGGATGCAGCGGATTGGCGTAGAGCGCGTCGACGGGCGCGATCTCCACCGGCCGGCCGAGATACATCACCATCACCCGGTCGGCGACATGCCGGACCACCGACAGATCGTGGCTGATGAAGACGTAGGTCAGGCCGAGCCGGTCCTGCAGGTCGGCGAGCAGGTTGAGGATCTGCGCCTGGATCGACACGTCCAGCGCCGAGACCGGCTCGTCGAGAACGAGGATCTTCGGCTCGAGGATGATCGCCCGGGCGATCGCGATGCGCTGGCGCTGGCCGCCGGAGAACATGTGCGGATAGCGGCCGTAATGCTCGGGCCGCAGCCCGACCTCGGCCAGCGCCGCCTCCGCCTTCGCCCGACGCTCGGCGCGCGACAGGCCGGTGTTGATCTTCAGCGGTTCCTCGATGATCGTCCCGACCTTCTGGCGCGGATTCAATGCGCCATAGGGGTTCTGGAAGACGATCTGCACGGTGGAGCGCAGCCGCCTGGCGTCGCCCTTCTCCTCACCGGTGATCCGCACGCCGTCGATGTCGAGCTCGCCCGACGACGGCGTCTCGATCATCGTCAGCATGCGCGCGAGGGTCGACTTGCCGCAGCCCGATTCCCCGACGATCGCCAGTGTCTCGCCTTCCTCGACGGAGAAGCTCGCCTCCTTGACGGCCTTGAGCTCCAGCTGCTTGGCGAACATGCCGCGCCGGACCTCGTAGACCTGGCTGACGTCCCTGGCCGTGACGATGGCGGTCATCGGGCGGCTCCCTGCGCATAGCCCGCTTCGAGCGGCGCATTCATCGGATAATGGCACAAGGCCTCGCCGAGCGACGGCGGCTGGTGCGGCGGCACGATGGTGCGGCAGCGATCGTCGGCCTTCGGGCAGCGCGGGTTGAACAGGCAGCCGTCCGGCCGGTCGCCCTGCCCCGGCACGACGCCCGGGATGGTCGGCAGGCGGTCGCCCGTCGAGCGCTCCGGGATCGCCGCAAGCAGCGCCGCCGTATAGGGGTGGTGCGGCGTCTCGAACAGGGTGCCGACCGGCTGGCGCTCCACCTGCTGGCCGGCATACTGCACGACGACGCGCTCGGCCGTCTCGGCGATCACGCCCATGTCGTGGGTGATCAGGATCATCGCCATGCCGTGCGACTTCTGCAGGTCGAGCAGCAGATCGAGGATCTGCGCCTGGATGGTCACGTCCAGCGCCGTGGTCGGCTCGTCGGCGATCAGCAGCTTGGGATTGCAGGCGGTCGCCATGGCGATCATCACGCGCTGGCTCATGCCGCCGGAGAGCTGGTGCGGAAAGGCGGAGAGCCGGCGCTCCGGCTCCGGCATGCCAACCTGCTGCAGCAGCTCGATGGCCCGGTTCTGCCGCGCCTTGCGGTCGAGATCGGTATGCGCCTTCAGGGCTTCCTTGATCTGGAACCCGACATTGAAGCAGGGATTGAGGCTCGCCATCGGCTCCTGGAAGATCATCGCCACGTCGCGGCCGATGATCTTGCGGCGATCAGCGTCGGACATCACCCGCATGTCGCGGCCCTCGAAGCTCATCTCGTCGGCCGTGACGGTGGCGCTGGGCGGCAGCAGGCCCATCAGGCCGAGCATCGCCACCGATTTGCCGGACCCGGACTCGCCGACGATGCCGACCACTTCGCCCGGCTCGATGGTCAGGTCGACGCCGTCCACCGCCTTAAACGGGCCGGAGGCCGTGGCGAAGGTCACGGAGAGGTTGCGGATCGAAAGAAGGGGCATGGAATCAGCTTCGCTTCATCTTCGGGTCGAGGGCGTCGCGCAGGCCGTCGCCGACGAGATTGATGGCGAGCACCGTGATCAGGATCGCCAGGCCCGGGAACGTCACCACCCACCAGGCGCGCAGGATGAACTCGCGCGCCTCGGCGAGCATCGTGCCCCATTCCGGCGTCGGCGGCTGGGCGCCCATGCCGAGGAAGCCGAGTGCCGCGGCGTCGAGGATGGCGTTGGAGAAGGACAGCGTCGCCTGGACGATCAGCGGTCCGAGGCAGTTGGGCAGGATCGTCACCAGCATCAGCCGCAGCGGGCCGGCACCGACGACGCGGGCGGCGGTGACATATTCGCGCTGCTTCTCGGCCATCACCGAGGCCCGGGTCAGCCGGACGAAATGCGGCTGCAGCACCAGCGCGATGGCGATCATCGCGTTGAACAGCCCGGGTCCGAGCACCGCCACCAGCACCAGCGCCAGCAGCAGCGAGGGAAAGGCGAGGATGATGTCCATCACCCGCATGATCACCGTGTCGACCCAGCCCCCGACATAGCCGGCGATCAGGCCGAGCGAGATGCCGGTCGACACGGCGATGACCACGACCACGACGCCGATGAACAGCGAGTAGCGCGCGCCGTAGATCAGCCGCGAGAGGATGTCGCGGCCGACCGGGTCGGTGCCGAGCAGGTAGGTCATCTGCCCGCCGTCCTGGAAGGCCGGCGGCACCAGGAGGGCGTTGGTGTTGGTCAGGATCGGCGAGTGCGGGGCGATCAGCGGCGCGAACAGGGCCGCAAGCACGACCAGCGTGAACACCACGAGGCCGCCGACGGCGCCCTTGTTCTCCGAGAAGTAGAACCAGAACTCCGCCAGCATGACGCGGCGGGCGCTTTTCGTCGGCTCGCGATCCGGGACCTCGGCGCCGATCCCTTCGGCGGCTTCCTGGGCTTCGATATGGCTCATCAAGGCCTCCTATTGCGCCCTGACGCGGGGATTGATCACGCCGTAGAGGAGATCCACCACGAGGTTCACGAACATGATGATCATGGCGATCAGCAGCAGACCGCCCTGCACCACCGGGTAGTCGCGGCGGAAGACGCTGTCGACCATCCACTTGCCGATCCCCGGCCAGGAAAAGATCGTTTCGGTCAGGATGGCGCCCGCGAGCAGCACGCCGACCTGCAGGCCGATCGTGGTGACCACCGGGATCAGCGCGTTGCGCAGCGCGTGGACCCCGACGACGCGGCGGTGCGACAGTCCCTTGGCGCGCGCCGTCCGCACGTAGTCCTCGCCCAGCACCTCGAGCATCGCGGACCGGGTCTGCCGGGCGATCACCGCCAGCGGAATGGTCGCCAGCACCACCGAGGGCAGGATCAGATGCGACAGGGCCGAGGTGAAGGCGCCGGCCTGGCCGGACCGCAGCGAGTCGATCAGCATGAAGCCGGTGGTCGTCGGGAAATAATACAGCAGCGAGATGCGGCCGGAGACCGGCGTCCACTGCAGGACGCCCGAGAAGAAGATGATCAGCAAGAGGCCCCACCAGAAGATCGGCATCGAGTAGCCGACGAGGGCGGCGCCCATGATCGACTGGTCGAACCACGAGCCGCGCTTGACCGCCGCGAAGACGCCGGCCGGGATGCCGAGCACGATGGCCAACACGATGGCGCAGAAGGCGAGTTCGAGCGTCGCGGGGAACAGCGTCAGGAATTCCTCGAGCACCGGCCGCCGCGTCGTGATCGACCGGCCGAAGTCACCCTGGAACAGGCCGGTGAGGAAGTTCCAGAACTGGACGAAGATCGGCTGGTCGTAGCCCAAGAGCGCCGACAGTTCGGCGTGGCGTTCCGGCGACAGGCCCCGTTCGCCCGCCATGATCAGCACCGGGTCGCCGGGCAGCAGGCGGATGAAGAAGAAGGCGACCAGCGCGACGCCAATGAAGGTGGGCACCAGAACGGCGAGACGACCGACAAGAAAACGTAACATGGAACCGTTCTACACGTTTTTGCGGGCGGCGACATGCTGCCGGGCGCCGTTGGCGTGGGAAGCAGGGGGCCTAAACGAAGCAGGGGCGGCTGTCGCCGCCCCTGCCCGTCTGTCCACAGATAGCTGGACCTACTCGGTGATGTCGACACCGTCGAAGGTCATGTCGCCGAGCGGGCTCTGGACGAAACCGGTGACGTTGGAGCGCATCGGCACGTAGACCACGGAGTTGGCGATCGTCGCCCACGGCGCCTCGCGCTTGAAGACGACCTGCGCCTGCTCGTAGAGCTCGGCGCGCTCTTCCTGCGTCGGCTTGGTCTTGGCTTCCTGGACGAGCTTGTTGAATTCCTCGTTGCACCACTGCGCACGGTTCGCACCGCCGACGGCGTCGCAGCCGAGCAGCACGGCCAGGAAGTTGTCCGGATCGCCATTGTCGCCGGTCCAGCCGAGCAGCACCGCACCATCGCGATCGACCTGCGACGAGCGCTCGAGATACTCGCCCCATTCATAGGTGACGATCTCGGCGTTGACGCCGACCTTCTTGAAATCCGCCTGGATCAGTTCGGCCATGCGCCGGGCGTTCGGGTTGTAAGGCCGCGAGACCGGCATCGCCCAGATCTTCATCGACAGGTTCTCGACGCCGGCCGCATCGAGCGCCGCCTTGGCCGCCTCGGGGTCGTACTTGTCGTCTTCCAGCGCGTCGTTATAGGACCACATCGTCGGCGGGATCGGCGCCTTGGCGACCTGGCCGGCGCCCTGGTAGACGGCGTCGATGATCGCCTGCTTGTTGATCGCCATGTTGAGGGCGCGGCGCACTTCCGGCTTGTCGAACGGCGCCTGCTGCGTGTTGTAGGCAAGGAAGCCGATGTTGAGGCCTTCCTGCTCCATCACGGTGAGGTCGGCGTTCTTCTGCAGGCTCTCGAGGTCCGCCGGATTCGGGTAGGACATGATGTGGCACTCGCCGGCGAGCAGGCGCTGCTGGCGCACCGAGGCGTCGGTGGTGATCGCGAAGACCAGGTCGTCGATCGGCTGCACGCCGCCCCAGTAGTCGTCGAACGATTCATACCGGATCACCGCGTCGCTCTGATAATCGACGAACTCGAAGGGCCCGGTGCCGATCGGTGCCTGGTTCAGCTGCGCCTGCTGGTCGTTCTCGGCGAGCTGGTCGGCGTATTCCTTGGACATGATCGAGGCGAACGGCATCGCGAGATTGGCGATGAACGGCGCTTCCGGACGGTTCAGCGTGAAGCGGACCGTCATGTCGTCGACCTTTTCGACCGACTTGACGAGATCGGGCATCGACATGGAGTTGTAATACTCCCACGACGCGCCGGCGACGTACTGGTTGTAGGGGTTTTCCGGGTCGCCCTGACGCTCGAAGGAAAAGATCACGTCGTCGGCGTTCATATCGCGCGTTGGCGTGAAGTTGTCGTTGGAATGAAACTTGACACCCGGACGCAGCTTGAACGTGTACTGCAGCCCGTCGTCCGAGACTTCCCAGCTTTCCGCCAGGCCCGGCTCGACCTCGGTCGTGCCCTTCTTGAACTCGGTCAGGCGGTTGTAGATCGGGTGCGCGGAAGCATCGAAGGTGGTGCCGGCGGTGTACAGGCCAGGGTCGAAGCCCTCGGGCGAGCCTTCCGAGCAATAGACCAGCGTCTTGGCCGAAGCAGCGGATCCGAGCGCCAGCGTCAGCGCGGTGGCGGCGAGGAGCCGGGTCAACAATTTCATGGATGAACTCCCGAAATGGCAAGGCGGGCAACAGCGCCCACCGGAAGGGGGCATCCGACAAGTTTTGCGTTTTCCATGCAAGCTTAATTTTTGACCACTTACTCAAAAACGATGGCCGGAGCCTTGGCCCCGCCCGCCGCATCCCGGTCCATTTCCGCGAGCGTCCGCGCGGCGATGTCGCGATAGACCGCGGCATGCCGGCTGTCGGGTTCGGCGACGACGATGGGCCGTCCCGCATCCGAGGTTTCCCGAATCACCATCTCCAGCGGCACCTCGCCCAGGAACGGCACATCCAGGCGTTGCGCCTCCGCCTTCGCCCCGCCATGGCCGAAGATGTCGTAGCGCGCGCCGGTGTCGGGGGCGATGAAGTAGCTCATGTTCTCGACGATGCCGAGCACCGGCACGTCCACCTTGCGGAACATCGCCAGGCCCTTGCGCGCGTCGATCAGCGCGAGGTCCTGCGGCGTGGAGACGATGACGGCGCCGGCCAGCGGAACCTGCTGCGCCATGGTCAGCTGGGCGTCGCCGGTGCCGGGCGGCATGTCGACGACGAGCAGATCCAGCGTGCCCCATTCGACTTCCCGCAGCATCTGGGTGAGCGCCGACATCACCATCGGGCCGCGCCAGATCATCGGGGTCTCCTCGTCGACCAGGAAGCCCATGGACATCGCCTTGAGCCCATAGGCCTCGAGCGGGATCAGCGTCCGGCCGCCGGCCGATCGCGGCTTTTCCTTCAGGTTGAGCAGGCGCGGGATCGACGGCCCGTAGATGTCGGCGTCGAGGATGCCGACCCTGAGGCCAAGCGCGGCGAAGCTGAGCGCCAGGTTGACCGCGGTGGTGGACTTGCCGACGCCGCCCTTGCCGGAGGCGACGGCGATGATCCGGTCGATGCCGGGAACGCCCGGCTTCGACGTCGCCGGGCGCGCGGCGCCGGGGGCGCCGGCGGGGGCCGCGCCGGGGCGGATCGCCTGGCCCGGCCGGCCCGGCTGCTGCGGCGGGACCGGTTGCGGCGCCCGCGAGGGCGCGCCGGCCACCTTCTCGGCGGTCAGCGCCACGAGGGCGCTGGCGATGCCATCGATGTCGACGACGCGGCGCTCGATCTCCCGGCAGAACGGTTCGAAGCGATCGGCTTCCGCCGCCGGTACCGACAGCGAGAAGAACGCCTTGCCGTCGGCAATGAAGATGTCCGACACCATGCCGCGGGAGACCACGTCGCCCTTGCCGTCGGGAGCGTCAAGGCCTCGCAGCAACGTCTGGATCGCGGATTTCTGTGCGTCGTTCAATGCCTGTCTCCGTGCTGTGGCTTTCGCCATTCCTGCCGCAGATAACCCGCCGGCGGGGCAGTTCCAACGGCTGTCGCCGCGATTGTCGCGCGACGGACCCGGCACCGGGTGCCGCCCGGTCGGCATCCGGCGTATGATCCCGGCATGGACGACCGATCCGAAGACGCGCCCACTAATGCCGAATCGCCGACCTCGCCGTTCCAGCCGGTGGACGACGAGGTCCGGGCCCTGTCGCGGCGCCTGCTGCGCGAGGCGCGCCACGGCGCCCTCGCCATCATCGACCCGTCCGGACATCCGGCGGCCAGCCGGGTGCTGGTGGCGACCGACGGCTGCGGCTGCCCGGTCATGCTGATCTCGGACCTGTCGGCCCACGCCACGTCGCTTGCCGGCGATCCGCGCTGCTCGCTGCTCGTCGGCGAGCCCGGCAAGGGCGACCCGCTGGCGCATCCGCGCCTGTCGCTCGCAGCGACAGCGGCGATCATTGCAGCGGACGCGCCCGAGCGCCCTGCCCTGCGCGAGCGCTTCCTGTCGCGCCATCCGAAGGCGGCCCTCTATGCCGACTTCGCCGATTTCCGCTTCGTTCGCCTGCTGCCGTCCGGTGCCGCGCTGAATGGCGGCTTCGGACGGGCCTTCCGCCTGCAGCCGGAGGATTTCCTCGATGCGCCGGTCGCCGGGCTCGACGCCGCGGGCCTGCGCGCCCGGGACCACATGAATGACGACCACGCCGATGCCATCGACAGGATCGCGCGCCGGCAGGGCGAGCGGGAGGATGGATGGCGGATCGCGACGGTCGACAGGTCCGGCTTCGAGATCGCCCGCGGCGACCGGCTGCGCCACGTGGCGTTCGCGCGCGATCCGGCAGGCCCGGGTGGCTTCCGTGAGGCCTTCGTCGCGCTGCTCGGCGAAACGCCGTCAGCGTCCGGCGACGGGCCCGCGCGTCACAGCTGATAGCCGTCCGGACAGGTGGCGCGGAAACGCCGGTTGTCGGGCCGCAGATAGATGCACTGCCCGGGATTGCTGGCCGCGAGGCCGAGGATGCGGTCGTCGGCGGAGGGTGACGGCTCCGGCACCTTGCCGACCGTGAACGGCGCGACGTCCGCCCCCTCCAGTCCGAAGACGGCCCCGAAGACCGGCGGCGCGCTTCCCGAGCAGCCGGAGAGCGCCAGCCCGCACAGGACCAGTGCCAGGCCCAGCGCCTTGTGACGGCCGGGTCCGGACGCTCGGCCGCACGGGCGATGGCTTGGCGATGTCATGGCGTCCCCGCTTGCGATGCTTCGGCAGTTGTAGCCGGACCGGCCCGAGCCGCAAAGCGCCTCAACGAAAAAGGCCGCCGGGATGTACTCCCGACGGCCTTTCCGAATTCTGATGGTGGCGTGATCAGCTAGAGCCGATCAATAGCCCGCCGGGCAGCGATAGATGTTGCCATCCGAGTAGCGGCAGTAGCCCGGACGTTCCTGCGAACGACCGATGACGTTGCCGACCACCGCGCCCGTACCAGCGCCGATGGCGCCGCCGATGAGCGCGCCCCGTGCGTCACCTGTGATGCCCGCGCCAATCGCCGCGCCGCCGAGGCCGCCGATACCGGCACCGCCCGCGGTGTAGCGGTCTTCGGTCGTGCAGCCCGATGCGGCGAGCGTCAACGCCGCAACTGCCGCCAATGAAATCTTCCTGATCATTCCCAACCTCTCACTAAAAACTCGTCGTCCCCGGTCGTAACGACAGAAGAACGGTTTCGTTCCATCATGCCGTCAGCAGCATTCAGCGAGCCGCGACGACCTGCGGCTCCGCGTCGAACGTGATGAGAAGCTGGCCGGCGCGGCTGACAGCCCAGTCGATCGACGCCGACTGTTCGAAGACCTCCTCGTCCACCGCCTTGCAGGCGCCGAGGACGCGACGGTCGGTCGAGCCACTCAGACGAATCTGCAGGGGGAGATCGGACTGGCATTCCGCCAGGGTCTCGTAAGCCGGCACCGGGACCGGGATTTCCTTGCAAAGCGTGGCGTCGCTCGAACAGCCAACAAGCAACATGAAAGCAGCAACGTGTTCCATGAAAACCTCTCCTTTGGTCAATTAAATGAGCCGTGGGGAGATTCGTTCCCGGCGAAATTCGCCGCTGCGTCACGAAGGCGTGAAAAATTCGTTAGCGTCATCCCGTCGCCGAAAAGGCGGCGTCGCAAGGGTCAGGCGGACTCGACGGAGGCGCGCGATATGATCTCGTACTGCGCCTCGGGAATGGTCAGGGTGTAGCGGATACCGCCGGGCAGATAGTCCAGTTCCGCATCGCCGCCCACCGCATTGGGGACGATCCGCTCAAGCGTCGAGGTGCCGAACCGGGCGTCGCGCTCGGCCCGCACGCGCGGGCCGTTGCGCTCCTGCCAGACCAGGACCAGCCGTTCGCCATCGGCGTTCCGGTCGAAGCGCGCGGTGATCGACACGCCGCCCCCGGGGACGGACAGCGCGCCGTACGAGGCGGCGTTGACCGCCAGTTCGTGCAGGGCAAGGCCGACATGCAGCGAGGCCGTCGGAGACAGATAGACGTCCGGCGCCTCCACCTCGATCTGGTCCATGCCGTCCGGCGCATAGCGCTCGACCTGCATGGTGACGAGGCTCATCAGGTCGGCGCCGCGCCAGTCGGCGTCGGTGACGATGTCCTGCGAATAGGAGAGCGACTGGATGCGGCCGCGGAAGCGGACGAGAAATTCCGGCACCGTCACGGAATGGCGAGCCGTCTGGCTGGCAAGGCTCTGGATGATCGCCAGAAGGTTCTTCGAGCGATGCGAAAGCTCGCGCAGCAACGTCTTGAGGGTCTCCTCGCGGCGCTTCTGCTCGGTGATTTCGAACGAGGTCCCGATCAGGCCGCAGACCTCACCCTCTGCGTCGCGGTCGACGTCGACCCGAACGTCGTACCAGCGGACCGAGGGCCCCGTCGCGATGGAGAGTTCGAATCGTGCCGGACGGATGCTGCGCAGCACTTCCCGCTTCATGGCGGTGGACCGCTCCGCGGCCTGGCCGGACAGAATGTCCCCGTCGGTCATGCCCTCGTCGGCGCCGGCCAGCCAGGAATCGCCAGCGTTGGACACCCAGCAGTAGCGCAGATCGCGATCCTGGGCGAACACGGACATCTCCGTGTTGCCTATCGCTCGCATGACCTTGTCTGCCAACATCAGCCGACGCTCGAAAAATGCACTGTATTGTCCGGGCCCGGAGACGAACGGAACCGATGTGGAGCGACGACTTGCTTCGCCGGTCTCCGCGACACCACACGCCGCGGCGAAGCGGCAGCCTGAGTGCAGCGGTGACGGGCGTGCGGGCCGCCCCGGCCGGACACGCCGGCCGCGAGGTCGCCGGACCGGCTCATGCTGGCCCGCCCGATCCTGTGCTCGCTGGGGCTAGCCACGGCCGGCACGTCAGGACCGCGGCCTAGGCCGCGGCCTTCCTGTCTGACTCGAAGAACAGCGCCTGGCTGATCAGCGCCTTCACCATGTCCGGATTGAAGGGCTTGGTGACGAGGAAGGTCGGCTCCGGCCGCTCACCCGTCAGCAGGCGCTCAGGGAACGCGGTGATGAAGATCACCGGTACCGAGACCTTGGCGAGAATGTCGTTGACCGCGTCGATGCCCGAGCTGCCGTCGGCCAGCTGGATGTCCGCCAGGACCATGCCCGGCTTCTGCTTCTCGAACAGGGTCAGCGCTTCCTTGTGGGTACGCGCGACGCCGGTCACCGTGTGGCCGAGGCTCTCGACCATCTGCTCGATGTCCATCGCGATCAGCGGCTCGTCCTCGATGATCATAATGTCGGTGGACACCTGGCGGCCGATGTCGGAACTCGCCTGGTCGATCAGGCGCGAGAATTCCGCGTCGTCGAGACCGAGGATGAGGGCGGCCTCTTCCGTCGTGAAGCCTTCGACGGCGACCAGCAGGAAGGCCTGGCGCGGCAGCGGCGAGATGGCGCGCAGGTTGCGCGATGCCTTCTCTTCCCAGGCCGATGTCGGTGCGTCCTCGCGGATGTTCACCTCGACGGACTGCCAGAGCGACGAGAACAGCTTGTACAGCGAGATCCGCGGCGTCTGGTCGTCGGGAAACAGGCTGGGATCAGCAATCAGCGTCTCGAGAACTGCTGCGACATAGGCGTCGCCGCTGGCCTGCGAACCGCTGAGGGCCCGTGAATAGCGCCTGAGATACGGAATGTGAGGCGCTATGCGGGATGACATCGACATGAAAACTCCCCTCGTGTCGACCTAAGGATAAGGCACGAATGGGTGCTGAATGCCCCCCGGCCGGAAAAGTTCCTCGCCGGCGACGGGAACTTTGCCCTGTCACGGAAGTTCTCGCCTTCGGATGCTCCTGTGACGGCTCGACGTTTTCGAGGGGGACATTCTGGAGGGGCAGGGTTGAGAAGCGCAGTAATGGATTTATGTAACTGTCGTCGTGCGGCGCGGGGGCGTGGCATGTCACCTGCCATGGGCGAACGACCAGGACACGCCGAGACAACGTATGGATGATCGCGAGACGAAGGACCACATGTTCCAGGAAAAGCAGCATCAGCGATCGCCGGCGCCGACACCGCAATACGGCGTGCAGACCGCTATCGGCAAGCGCCTCAAGGCCTATTACGACGACGTCGCCAGCGAACCGGTCCCGGACCGCTTCCTGTCGCTTCTCGACGCGCTGGACGCGGCGGAATCGGCATCGAAGAATGCGGACCGCAAGTAGGTTCATTGATGAGCGAACAGCAAGATTTCCGTCGGGAACTTATTGCGATCATTCCCAACCTGCGCGCCTTTGCCGCCTCGCTGTCCGGCTCGTTCGACCGGGCGGACGACCTGGTTCAGGAGACGCTGGTCAAGGCTTGGGACAAGCAGCACACCTTCCAGCCGGGCACCAACCTCAAGGCCTGGCTCTTCACCATCCTGCGCAATGAGTTCTACACCCAGATGCGCAAGAAGGGCCGCGAGGTGCAGGATGTCGACGGCATCCACGCCATGCAGCTTGCAGGCCACCCGGAGCAGCAGGGCCATCTCGACCTGCAGGATTTCCGCAAGGCGCTCGACATGCTGCCCGACGACCAGCGCGAGGCGCTGATCCTCATCGGCGCATCGGGCTTCTCCTACGAGGAGGCCGCCGAGATCTGCAAATGCGCCGTCGGCACGATCAAGAGCCGCGTCTCGCGCGCCCGCACCCGCATCGCCGAAATCCTCGGCATCGAGGGTGACGGCGAATACGGGCCGGATTCGATCTCGTCGCAGATCATCGGCGTGGCGCCGGCAGCCTGAGGCCACAAACCGCACGCCGGGCGGGAACCGCCCGGTCGCCCGATAGTTTCAATCAACACCGGTGGCCGGGCGGATCGATCCCGCGCCGCGCCATTCTCTCAGTATTCGTTCAGTGGGGTGCTCCATGGCTTCCGATATCAGTTCCAACGACGTCAAGACGGCTGGCAAGCCGACCGGTCCCGGCACGAGCGGGAGCAAGCACGACATCGAGGCCGAACTGGCGCGGCTGCGCGAGGATGTCAGCGGCCTTGCGGAAGCGCTGAAGGCCGAGGCGACGCATCGCGCCGATGGCGCGCGCCAGCAGGCCTTCGCCCTGCGTGACGACGTCCGCGAACGCGGCGAGCGCTACATGCGTCAGGCGCAGGATGCGGCTTCCGATCTCGAGGAGCAGCTGAGCGAGAAGGTGCGCGCCGAGCCGATCAAGAGCGTGCTGATCGCCGCCGCCGCAGGGTATATCTACGCGCGTCTCTTCCGCCGCTGATCATGGTGCTGCAGCTCATCACCAGGCTGATCACAGGCGAAGCCGGCACCTACCTCGTGCGGATGCGGCGGCTCGCCGGGCTGTACGCCGTCATGGCGCTGTTCGGCGTGCTCACCCTCGCCTTCCTGATCGCCTCGCTGTTCATTTTCCTGGCCGATCATTTCGGGGCGCTGCCGACGGCGCTTGGCTTTGCCGGGTTCTTCTTGCTGCTGTTCCTGGTGTTCTGGATCATGACCGTCATGCTCCAGCGCACCCCGACCCGGCGGGCGGACGATCGGCTGCAGAGCGACATCGCCTCGATCGCCGGCGTCGCAGCGCTGACCAACGCGCCGCTCCTGCTGCGCTCGGTGCGGCGGAACAAGAAGCTTCTCCTGCTTCCGGTCGCCGGCGCGACGGGCTTCGCGATCTGGCGGGCCATCGTCACCTATCGCGAGCGCACCCGCTAGGCGCATAGACCATCTTTTCCATGGCGGCGGTACCCGCGGGCGCCGCCGAACATCTCATCGTCAGGACGTGAACATGCCAGAGCCGAAACTCAATCCCGAAGACGCCCGGCAGGGCGAGAAGGGGACCCCCGTCCTCAAGATCCTGATCGTCGCTCTGGCGCTCTGTGCCGTCGTCTTTATCGGGCTGGGGATCTATGGCTGGGCCCTGCCGGATGCCGACATCTCCAGCGACGTGCCGGCGACGGCGCCTCTCGCCGATACCGCCGAGCCGACCGGTATCACGGTCACGCCCGACCAGGATGCCGACACGCAATAGCAGCGGAAGGCCCCGGGCGCTTCTGCCCGGGGCCATCTTCTGGCTGCCTAGCCGAATGGAGGCTTTCATGTCCAACACGGGCAACGACGACATCGATCCGATCCTTGCGGCCGACATCGAGGTGGGCGGCGATGCCGACCAGCCCGGCATCAGCCAGCCGGTCACCCAGGCCGAGATCGACGACATCCTCAACAGTCCGGACATGCTGGTCGAGGAAAAGCAGGCGCGGCTCGAGGAGCTGGCGCGACAGGTCGGCTACCGCGAGACGATCGACCAGGGTGACGAGTTCGATCCGCTCGGTCTGCAGATCAGCGAGGCGCTGAACCTGCTCGCCCAGGGCGGGCACAACTATTCCACCGTCGAGGAAACCGGCTTCGACCCCGAGGGTCGCTCGGACGCCCGCTCGCCCGACGACGCGGACTGGCCGGAAGACCCGGACGCCCCGCCGCGCTGACACGTCCGCCGCGCATGGACCACTTGCGCGTCAGGCCGCCGCGGTCTCGGCCGAGGGCACGGCCGTCGCGTGGTAGCTGGCCTCCGCGGGCACCAGCACGTTCAACGCCAGCGGCTTGATCTCGACGATGGTGCTGGGCTCCAGTCGGGTCAGTTCGCCATCGCGGATCGCCCGCTTGGTATGATGGCGTCCCCGGTATTCGAACGCGACCCGGTGTGCGGCATGCACCTCGAGATAGGGGTTCTGCCGCCACGATCCGCGCAGGATGTCGAAGGTCAGCTTCATCACCGCGCTAGGCGCCTTGACCCGGCAGATATAGACGCCGAGCACGCCGCCGCGCGGATCGTCGGCGTAAGGCACGTGCCCCTCCCCGTAGAGATTGTTCGAGATGGCGACGGCAGGGCTGGAGATGCGCTGCTGCACCCCGTCGATCTCGATGACCAGATCCACCGACGAGAACCGGCGAAACGCGAGGAACACCGCCCTCGTGCTGGCGATGATCTTGCCGATGCGCGAGCCGTAGGTCAGGCTCTCGCGCATCCTCACCATCCGCGCGTGCAGGCCGACGGCGAACTGGTGCACGAACGGTTCGCCGTTGACCGTTCCGACATCGACCGCCAGGACCTGCCCCGACGCCAGCGCGGCGATCGCTTCGGTGAGGTCGAGCGGTATCTGAAGGGTGCGAGCAAACAGGTTCATCGTCCCCGCTGGCAGGATCGCGAGCGCGATGGGCTTGCCGGTGAGCGCCACCGCCGCGGCCGAAACCGTGCCGTCGCCCCCGCCCACCATCAGGACGTCGATGTCCGGCCGCTCGGACGCGCGCCGGATCGACTCGACGATGGCGCTTCCCTTGCAGCGTTCGACGGTGATCTCGTGGCCATGGACCTGGAACTCGTCGCGGATCAGCGCCGCCAGCCGGTCCAGATCCAGCGTCTTCAACGTACCGCCGTCCTGGTTGAGCAGCGCGAGAATCTTCATGAATGTCCCCAATGGGCGAAAGGTGGTCGGATGCGATCCGGCAAGACCGGCCTCGCGCCCTGCCGCAGCAGCAAATAGGCGCATATCGGCGGCCGGCCAATCTAGCCACAGCGGCATGGCAACGGTTGTCGACAGGAACCGTCGCGCCTTGCGGCCGTTCTGCCGGCGGGACCGCGCAGGCGCGCGGCACAAATCACGGAGCACGACATGATTGAATGGATCGTCATTTTGCTGATCGTGGCGGCGATCGCGAGCCTGCTCGGGTTTCGCGGCGTTGCCGGCGCCTCGGCAGGCATCGCCAAGGTCCTCATCTTCATCGTGCTGATCGGCCTGCTTCTCATGCTCGTCTTCGGCGTCCTGGTCTTCGCCTGACGGCGCCGGCCTCGGCGCGCGGGGGGGCCCTGCCCGCGGCGGCCCGGCCGGAGCCAAGAAAGATCGGGTCGCCGGAACCGAAGCCTCTCGAGTAAGTTCTCTTTCCATAGGCGGCGTGCCGCGAGTGCTGACTCAGCATTCGCGGCAAATGCCGCGTCTATCCCTAGAATAGACAAGGACAATTTCCATGATGCGCAAGCTTTTCGCCACGACCGCCCTCGCGGGTATCCTGGCCACTTCGGCCTATGCCCAAGACAAGGCGCCGGCCAACGCGACCCCCGTCGCGCCGGATGCTACGGTAACCATCGATACCGACGCCGCCGCGCCGACGGCAGCCGCCGAGACGCAGGCCGGCCAGATGCAGTCGCTCACCGCCGACCAGCACCTCGCCAGTGACCTGGTCGACCTGTCGATCTACCAGAGCGCCGCCGCGGAAGCGGCGAGCATCGGCGAGATCGAGAACTTCCTGCTCGATGCCGACGGCAAGGTTGCCGCCGCCGTCGTGGAGATGTCGGCCGGCGGCGAGGATCGCACCGTCGCCATTCCGTTCGACCAGATCACCTGGTCCAACGACGAGAACAACCAGCCCCGCGCCGTGCTGAACGTCGGCGTCGAGCAGCTGGCGCAGGCGCCGGAGTTCGTCGACCCCGAGGACCAGGCTGACGCGGCCGACGCCGTCGCAGTCAACGGCGCCCCGGCGACCGGCACGGCTTCCGCTCCCGCCGCCACCGGCACGGACCAGGCCGCTGTCACGCCTCCGGCCACCGCCACGGGCACGGACGCTGGCACCGAAATGGCTGCCGGCACCGACGCGGCTCCTGCCGCGACCGGCGAGTACGCCTCGCAGGCCGGTGCCGAGCAGTTCCTCGCGGACAACCTGATGAGCGCCGAAGTCAAGAGCGGCCCCGGTGACGATGCCGACGAGATCGGCACGATCAGCGACCTGATCATGGCGTCCGACGGCCGCGTCGAAGCGGCGGTGATCGGCGTCGGCGGCTTCCTCGGCATCGGCGAGAAGGATGTCGCGGTCCCGTTCGACCAGCTGCAGATGACCCGCGATGACGACAACGACCTGGTCGTCGCCACGGCGATGACCCGCGAGCAACTCGAGCAGGCGCCGGCGTTCGAGGTATCCGACGACAACGCCACCATGGCGGCCGGCGAGCCGGCAGCCGACACGGCTGTGGCCACTGGTGCCATGACCGGAGCCGCCACGACGACGGCGACGACCGACACTGCCAACACCGAGACGACCGCTCCGGTCGGCGGTGCCGACATGGCGCAGGGCGAAGCGGCCGTTGCCACCACCGGAACGGCGGACACCACGACCACCGCTTCCACCGGCGGCGAGCGTGAGGGCATGACGGCGGTTACCGACCAGTCGGAACTGACCGCCGACAACCTGCTCGGCGCCACGGTCTACGGTCCGAACGAAGAGAACGTGGGCGACATCGCCGACATCGCGCTCAGCCCCGAGGGTCAGGTCGATGCCGTCATCGTCGACGTCGGCGGCTTCCTCGGCATCGGCGCGAAGCCGGTCGCCGTGGCCATGGACAACCTGCAGTTCATGCAGGACTCGAGCGGCTCGCTGTATCTCTACACGCAGTTCACGCAGGAGCAGCTCGAGGCAGCGCCCGAGTACGATGCCGACAGCTACGCCGACAACCGCGACACGATGCGGATCCAGTCGGGCGGCGCCGGCCAGCCGGCGACGGCCAACTAAGCTTCGACGCTTCGTCGATCGGAAGGGCTCGCTTCGGCGGGCCCTTTTTCGTTTTGCACTGCACACCTTGCCCGGCAGATGCCGCGCTTGTGATCTCAGGTGCAGGGGAGGGATACACTTCGTAATCAAAGCAACGGCATTCTCGCCCGAATATCCGTTATCGTACCGTTCGGGCGCGGCTTCGCACCGCAAAACGCCGACGCAACGAACAAGGTATCCATGGCCATCCTGAAGCAGGTGCTCGTCACCTTCCTCGTCCTGATCATCGCCGCGGTGGCCTATCTCAAATGGGAGCCCGGCGCCGGTCGGGCGGTGCTGAATTCCGACGTCGCGGTGCCCGAGTTCCTGCGGAGCGCCATTCTCTATGTCGCGCCGGAAGCCGGCGAACCGGCAACCGACATCGCCGCGGGCCCGCAGGGCAATCCCCGCCGTGGCGGGGGCGGCGCCACCATCGTCGTCGCCGACACGGTCGTGAAGGGCGTGACCCGTACGGCGATGCGATCGATCGGCACCGGCGAGGCGGCCCGGTCGGTCGTCGTCTATCCCGACAACACCACCGGCATCATCGACGAGGTCCAGGTCCAGTCCGGCGACCAGGTGGAAGCCGGATCGATCCTGGCACGCCTCGAGCGGGCCAGCGAGGAGGTCGCGGTGGCGCGCGCCCAGCTGGGCGTCGAGGCGGCGGACGAGAAGCTCCGCCGGTTCCAGCGCCTGCAGGATTCCAACACCATCACCGCGGTCGAGGTCACCGACGTCGCCCGCGAACGCGACAATGCCCGCCTCGACCTGCAGACCGCCGAGATCGCCCTCGGCAAGCGCGACATCCGCGCGCCGATCGCCGGGCGGGTCGGCATCGTCAGCGTCGACCAGGGCGATCTCGTCGGCAGCGACACGGTGATCGCGACGATCGACGACCGCAGCCAGCTCAAGGTGGTATTCTTCACGCCGGAGAGCTTCGTGCAGGATCTCGAGATCGGCGCGCCCCTGCAGGCCGTCGCCACCGCCCGGCCGAGCCGGATCCACGAAGGCCGGATCGTCGCCATCGACAGCCGCCTCGACGAGGCCAGCCGGACGCTGCGCACCGAGGCGATGATCGACAACGGCGAGGACGAGCTGCGACCCGGCATGTCCTTCGCCGTCACGCTGGAACTCGACGGCGAGACGTTCCTCTCCGTCGACCCGATCGCCGTGGTGTGGGAACGCAACGGCCCGATCGTCTGGAAGATCGCCGACGACAAGGCGGTCAAGGCGCCGGTCCGCATCATCGAACGCAATATCGACCGCATCCTCGTCGCCTCCGACACGCTGCAGGCGGGCGATCTCGTCGTGGTCGAAGGGCTGCAAACGGTTCGCGAGGGCGGCCCGGTGGAAATCCAGCGGGTGCGCGAGGCCCCCGCCGATGCCGGGACGGTGCCCTCCGCCGAGGGTGTGCCGCTCGAGACGCCGCTCGAAGGCGCTGCCGCCGATCCCGCGCCGGCCGGCCGGGCCGTCGCCGCGCAGATCCCGGCGCCGGGACCCGAGACTGCCGGGTCCGCCGCCAGGACGACCGCCCGATGACGACGCCGGTGTCGCCCCCGCCCAAGCCCGACGGCATCACCGCCTTCACCAGCCTGTTCATCCGGCGGCCGGTGCTGACCATCGTGATCAACCTGCTGATCGTCGTCGCCGGCCTCGCCGCCTTCAACGCGATCGAGATCCGCGAACTGCCGAATGTCGACCGGCCGGTGATCAGCGTCTCCGTCACCTTCGAGGGCGCCTCGCCGGAAACCGTCGACCGCCAGATCACCAGCCAGATCGAGAGTGCCGTCGCGCGCGTGTCGGGCATCTCCTCGGTGTCGTCGCGGTCGCGCTTCGGCGACAGCCGCACGACCATTGAATTCACCGAGTCCACCGACCTCAACGTTGCCGCCAGCGACGTGCGCGACGCCGTCAGCCGCATCTCCGACGTCCTGCCGGAAGGCGCCGACGAGCCCCGGATCGTCAAGGCCGATGCCGACGCCAACGCGATCATGCGCCTGGCGATCACAGCGCCCGGCATGCCGATCGAGGACCTGACGACCCTCGTCGACGACCGCATCGCCGACCAGCTCGCCGCCGTCGAGGGCGTCGCTGACCTTCAAGTCTACGGCGACCGCGAGCGGCTGATCTATGTCGACATCGACCCGGACAAGCTGGCCACCCGCGGCCTGACCCTCGGTGACGTGTCGACCGCGCTGCAGAATGCGGCGATGGACGTGCCGGCCGGATCGCTCGCCTCGCCGACCCAGGACCTGATCGTACGAGCCGACGCCAACGTCTCCTCGCCGGCCGAGTTCGAGGCGATCTTCCTCGACGACCGGACGCGGCTGCGGGACGTCGCCGCCGTACGCTTCGGGCCGGACGACGCGGCCTCGCAGCAGCGGGTCAACGGCCAGACCGGCGTCGGGCTCGGCGTCGTGCGCCAGGCCGGCTCCTCGACGCTCGACATCTCCGAGGGGGTGCGGGCGGAAGTCGAGAACCTCAACCGCACGCTGCCGGAGGGCGTCACCGTCCGCGTCACCAGCGACGACGCGACCTTCATCGACGGCGCCATCCACGAGGTCGAGATCGCCCTCGGCCTCGCCGTTGTCATCGTCGTCTTCGTGATCTTCCTTTTCCTGCTCAACGTCAGGGCGACGATCATCCCGGCCGTGACCATGCCGATCGCCCTGATCGGCGTCATGGCCTTCATCTATCTTGTCGGGTTTTCGATTAACATCCTGACGCTGCTGGCGCTGGTGCTGGCGACCGGCATGGTCGTCGACGACGCCATCATCGTGCTGGAGAACATCGTGCGCCGCCGCGACATGGGCGCCAAGCCGAAGGCGGCTGCCGTGCTCGGAACGCGCGAGGTGTTCTTCGCCGTCATCTCGACCACCGCGACGCTCGCGGCGGTGTTCGTGCCGATCTCCTTCCTGCCGGGCCAGGCGGGCGGGCTGTTCCGCGAGTTCGGCTTCGTGCTGGCGATCGCGGTCGTCATCTCCTCCTTCATCGCCCTCACCCTCTGCCCGATGCTCGCCGCGCATTTCCTCAAGGCCCGCGAGGACGAGCGGGCGCCGGGCTTCTTCCAGAACGGCATGCGGTGGATCGGCAGCCGGCTCGCCGGCTTCTATGCGCTGACGCTGCGGTTCTGCCTCGCCTTCCCGCTGCTGATCGTCGTCGTCGCCGGGCTGTTCTCCTTCCTCGCCTACATGACCTTCCTGTCGATGCCGCAGGAACTGACGCCGACCGAGGATCGGGCGGTCGTCTTGATGAGCATCGACGCGCCGCAGGGGGCGAGCCTCGACTACACCAATGGCCAGCTGCGCCGGATCGAGGACGTCGTGCTGCCCTATGTCGACAGCGGCGAGGCGACCAACGTCTTCGCGATCTCCGGCCGCGGCTCGGCGAACTCGGCCTTTCTGGTCGTGACCCTGGCGGACTGGGCCGAACGCGAGCGGACCCAGCAGGAGATCGTCGCCGAGATCAACGGCAAGGTCCGGCAGATCGCCGGCGTGCGCGCCTTCGCCATCCAGCCCAATTCCCTCGGCATCCGCGGCGGCGGTCGCGGCCTGCAGTTCGCCGTCGCCGGCCAGAATTTCGAGGAACTCGCCACCAGCGCCGAGACCCTGCTCGAGGCGATGCAGGCCGACGGGCGCTGGGGCAATGTGCGCCTGTCGGAAAACGCTACCCAGGCGCAGCTTTCGGTCCTGATTGACCGGGCCAGGGCCTCCGACCTCGGCATCGACATCGACGGCCTTGCCACCGCGATGCAGGCGCTGCTGGACGGTCGCGAGATCGGCCAGACCTATGTCGAAGACAAGGAAGTGCCGATCAAGCTGATCTCCACCAGCGACCCGGTCAACGACCCGGGCGACATGCGCAACATCTTCGTCAAGGCCAGCGACGGCCGCATCGTACCGATGTCGACGGTGGCGACCGTCGAGGAGCGTCCGATCGCCCCGACGCTGACCCGGGAGGATCGCGCGCGGGCGGTGGCGCTGTCGGCGCAGCTGCCGGACGGCTACTCCATCCAGGCCGGCTGGCTGGACCTGCAGGACTTCGCCGCGGAGATCCTGCCGGACGACCAGCGGCTGATCCCGCTGGCGGAAGCGGCCACGATCAACGAGACCAACAGCGGCATGGCGCTGGTCTTCGCCTTCGCCATCGTGATCATCATCCTGGTGCTCGCCGCGCAGTTCGAGAGCTTCGTCTCGGCCTTCATCATCATCGCCACGGTGCCGCTCGGGGTCGCCTGCGCGATCTTCGCGCTCAGCTTCTTCGGCATGAGCCTCAACCTCTACAGCCAGATCGGGCTGGTGCTGCTGGTCGGCATCATGGCGAAGAACGGCATCCTGATCGTCGAGTTCGCCAACCAGCTGCGCGAGGAAGGCATGAGCGTGCGCGAGGCGATCGAGCAGGCCTCGCTGATCCGCCTGCGCCCGGTCATGATGACGATGATCGCCACGGTCGTCGGCGGCCTGCCGCTGGTGTTCGCCTCGGGTGCGGGCGCCGAGGCGCGCATCGCGCTCGGCTACGTCATCGTCGGGGGGCTCGGCCTCGCGACGTTGTCGACCCTCTACGTGACGCCGGTGGCCTATCTGATCCTCGGCCGCTTCTCGACGCCGAATGCCGACAAGACCGCCCAGCTCCAGCGCGATATCGCGCTCGCCGAACGCCAGGAGGCAGATCGCCGCCGGGAGGATACGCCCAGTCCGCAGGGCGCCTGACCGGCTGGCGGGGACCGCCGCACGGGAAAAAGGCCGTTCGGCCGACCGGCCGCGGCCGCGCCGCGTCAGGCGGGCCTTTCGCCCGTGACGCATCCCCGCTAGAAGGCCGCCATGGCTCCCCCTCCCCTGCTACGCCTCGATGGCGTCCGACTGACCTTCGGCGGCACGCCGCTGCTCACCGGCGTCGAACTCAACGTCCTGCCCGGCGACCGCATCGCGCTGGTCGGCCGCAACGGCTCCGGCAAGTCGACGCTGCTGAAGATCGCCGCCGGCCAGGTCGAGGCGGACGGCGGCGAAGTCTTCCTCAAGCCAGGCACGACGCTGCGCTATCTGCCGCAGGAGCCGGACTTCGGCGACTTCCAGACCGTCGAGGCCTATGTCACCTCCGGCCTCGGCCCGTCCGACGACCCGCACCGGGTGACCATGTGCCTCGATGCGCTCGGCCTTTCGCCCGACATGCGGCCGGTCAACCTTTCCGGTGGCGAGGCGCGCCGCGCCGCGCTGGCCCGCACGCTGGCGCCCGAGCCGGACGTGATCCTGCTCGACGAGCCCACCAACCATCTCGACCTGCCGACGATCGAGTGGCTGGAGGGCGAACTGCGCCAGATGAAGAGCGCCGTGGTGGTGATCAGCCATGACCGGCGCTTCCTCGAGAACGTCACCAAGGCGACGGTCTGGCTCGACCGCGGCACGGCGCGCCGGCTCGACCAGGGCTTCGGCAGTTTCGAGGCCTGGCGCGACAAGGTGCTGGAGGAGGAAGAGCGCGACCTGCAGAAGCTCGACCGCAAGATCGTCCGCGAGGAGCACTGGCTGCGCTATGGCGTCACCGCGCGGCGCACCCGCAACCAGCGGCGCCTGGAGGCACTGCACACGCTGCGCCAGGACCGGCGCGACACGCGCCGCGCCGTCGGCCAGGTTTCCATGCAGGCCGGCGAGACCCGCGAGAGCGGCAAGCTGGTCGTGGAGGCGGAAAGCATCTCCAAGGCCTATGACGGGCGTGTCCTCGTCAAGGACTTCTCGATCCGCATCGCCCGCGGCGACCGGGTCGGGCTGGTCGGGCCGAACGGCGCCGGCAAGACGACGCTGCTGAAGATGCTGATCGGCGAGATCGAGCCGGATTCCGGCCGGATCCGCATGGGCACCAATCTCGACCTCGCCTTTCTCGACCAGAAGCGGGCGGCGCTGAACGACACGCTGTCGCTCGCCGACTCCCTGACCGACGGGCGCGGCGACCAGGTGATGGTCAACGGCGAGGCTCGTCACGTCATTGGCTACCTCAAGGAATTCCTGTTCTCGCCGGAGCAGATCCGCACCCCGGTCGGCAATCTCTCGGGCGGCGAGCGCGCCCGCCTGCTGCTCGCCAAGACGCTGGCGACGCCGGCCAACCTCCTCGTCCTCGACGAGCCGACCAACGACCTCGACATGGAGACGCTGGACCTTCTGGAGGAGCTGATCGCCAACTATCCCGGCACCGTGCTCCTGGTCTCGCACGATCGTGACTTCCTCGACCGGACGGTCACCAGCGTCATCACGCCGGACAGCAACGGGCAGTGGCTGGAATATGCCGGCGGCTACTCCGACATGGCGGCGCAGCGGCGCGGCGCGGCCAAGGCCGGCACGGCGCGCGAGCGAAGCGCCAAGCGCGGGGGGTCCGAAGCGACGCCGGCAAGCCACGGCACCGCCACGACGGCGGCCGGCGGCAAGCTGACCTTCAAGCAGAAATTCGCGCTGGAGAGCCTGCCCAAGGAGATCGCGCGGCTGGAATCGGCGATTCGCAAGGCCGAGACGACGATGGCCGATCCCGCCCTGTTCGCCCGCGATCCGAAGCGCTTCCACGCGCTCGCCGCCGAACTCACCCGCGACCGCACTGCCCTCGCCAAGGCCGAGGACGACTGGCTGGAACTCGAGATGATCCGGGCCGAGGCGGAAGGCTGAACCGTCGCCCCGCGGGATATCCGCAGGGCGGCCAAAGCATCCGTAGTGGCAGGTTCCCGTTGACCCGCACGCCGCCTCTCGTTCAGGTTGACGCGAGGGGCAGGATACGGCGGACGGCGATGCGCATCGCCTTTTGCCGACGAGGCGGGAAGCGTTCGCATGCATGTCGGAGACAGAATGTCAGTCAGCCTGAAAGCCCAATGCGGGAAAGCGCACGTCCGGGCGGTGGCGGCGCTGATGCGCGCGGTTCAGCGCGCGACGCTCGGCGCGGTTGTGGCGCTGGCGCTGATCGCTTCCGCCGGCACGCAGGCGGCGGCGTTCGAGACCACCGCTCCCACCGGCATTCTGGTCGATTTCGGCACCGGCCGCGTTCTCTTCGAGAAGGAGGCCGACAAGACGATCGCGCCGGCGAGCCTCGTCAAGCTGATGACCGTGGCGGTGATCTTCGACGAATTGCGCAAGGGCACGATCTCGCGCGACGATCGCTTCACGGTCTCGGAATATGCCTGGCGCACCGGCGGCGCCGCCTCCGGCGGCTCCACCATGTTCCTGCCGCTGAACTCGGAGGTCAGCGTCGACGACCTGATCAAGGGCATCATCATCCAGTCCGGCAACGACGCGACGATCGTAGCGGCCGAGGGAATCGCCGGATCGGTCGACGCCTTCGCGGCGAAGATGAACGCGCTGGGCAAGCAGATTGGCCTCACCGGCTCGCAATTCGCCAATCCGCACGGCCTGCCCGATCCCGACCAGTACGTCACCGTCCGCGACCTCGCCAAGCTCGCGGAGTACCTGATCCGGACCTTCCCGGAAGAGTATCCGCTGTTCAGCGAGGAGAGCTTCACCTTCAACGGCATCACCCAGCGCAGCCGCAACCCGCTGCTGGCGCTGGGCGCCGACGGGCTGAAGACCGGCCACACCTCCGAGGCCGGCTACGGCCTCGTCGCCTCCGCCCAGCGCGACGGCCGCCGCATCATCCTCGCCATCAGCGGCATGCAGAGCGCCGACGAGCGCGCCCGCGAGGCTAGACGCCTGATGGAGTACGGCCTGCAGGACTTCGAGGAAGTGGTGCTGATCGAGGCTGGCGAACCCGTCGGAGAGGCGGTGGTGCGCGGCGGGGTGGCGCCGACCGTCGCGATGACCGCGGAGGAGGAATTGCGGCTGCTGGTGCCGCGCGGCAGCCTCGCCGACGTCAAGCGGGTCGTGGTCGACAACGGCCCGGTCGAGGCGCCCGTCGCAGCCGGCCAGCGGCTCGGCTGGGTCCGCTTCGAGCGCGGCGAGGAGACGCTGCGCGAGGTGCCGCTGCACGCCGCCCAGCCGGTCGAGCAGGCGGGGCTGCTGCAGCGGATCCGCGAGGCGCTCTCCGAGCACCTGACCTGGCGATAGCCGAATACGCCTTGACGCAGCGCAGCAGAAAGCCGATATGCGGGCTTGTAACGCCGTGACAGCGCAGCGCCTGCTTGTCTTCCGACACTCACATCGTCGGGATTTTTGCCAGCGCAATCGGAACGGCCCCCAGCTTTCGCCGGGGTGCCCGCCTTTCGACACGGCCCGTCGATCCGTCCGCCAGCGCGAAGACGATCGACCTCTTGGCGGACCTCGTCCGCGATCCCGCAAGGCATAATTTTTGACCCATACCGATTTTCAGGCGTTCGGCCTCGCCGACACGCTTCTCTCGGCGCTTGCGCGCCTCGACATCAGCCAGCCCACCCCGATCCAGGCACAGGCGATTCCCGCCGTGATGGAAGGCCGCGACGTTCTCGGCATCGCCCAGACCGGCACCGGCAAGACCGCGGCCTTCGCGCTGCCGGTGATCAACGCCATTCTCGAGAAGGGTGGCCGGCCGATGCCGAAAACCCCGCGGGCGCTGATCCTCACCCCCACCCGCGAGCTCGCCTCGCAGATCGCCCAGAACGTGAAGGCCTATACGGCCGGCACCAAGGTCAGCCACCACGTCATCTTCGGCGGCGTCTCCATCCGTCCGCAGATCGACGCGATGCGCCGCGGCGTCGACATCGTCATCGCGACGCCCGGCCGCCTGCTCGACCTGGTCGACCAGCGCGCCATCTCGCTGACCGACGTCCGCCACGTCGTCCTCGACGAGGCCGACCGCATGCTCGACATGGGCTTCGTGCGCGACGTCATGAAGATCGTCGGCATGCTGCCGAAGCAGCGCCAGTCGCTGCTGTTCTCGGCGACCATGCCGCGTTCGATCGCCGACCTCGCCGCCAAGATCCTGACCAACCCGGTCCGTTTCGAAGTGACGCCGGAAGTCGTCACCGTCGAGAAGATCCAGCAGAGCGTCTATCTGGTGCCGCAGAAGGCCAAGAAGCTCTGGCTGATCGAGGCGCTGTCCAAGCCGGAATTCACCAAGGTGGTGATCTTCACCCGCACCAAGCACGGCGCCAACAAGCTGTCCGAGGATCTCGGCAAGGCCGGCATCGAGGCCGGCGCGATCCACGGCAACAAGAGCCAGGCCGCGCGCCAGAAGGCGCTTGCGACCTTCCATTCGGGCAAGACCGGCGTGCTGGTCGCGACCGACATTGTCGCCCGCGGCATCCATGTCGACGACATCAGCCACGTGGTGAATTTCGACCTGCCGGAAGAGCCGGAAAGCTACGTCCACCGCATCGGCCGGACGGCGCGTGCCGGCAAGTCCGGCGCGGCGATCGCGCTGGTCGATCCGTCCGAGCGCTCGAAGCTGCGCAGCATCGAGCGGCTGACCGGCATCACCTTCGACGTCGTCCAGACCGACTTCCTCGGCAATATCGACCTCGCTGCCGAGCCGACGCGCCCGGCCCGCACAGGCCGGCCGCCGAACCGTTCGGGCAAGCCGCAGGGCCAGCGCCGCGATGGCCAGAAGCCGGGCGGCCAGCGTCCGGCCGGCGAGAACCGCAACCGCAACGCCGACCCCAAGGGTGCCGGTCGCGGCAATCGCCGCCAGGGCCGCGGCGGTGGCGGACGCCCGCAGGCAGCGACCGCCTGAGGGCTGGTCGTCTCGAAGAATGATTGAAGGGGGCGGCCGCGAGGTCGCCCTTTTTCTTTGGCGCTTCAGCCGATCATTCCGGGATCGACCCGCCCCGCCCGGCGTTGCACCGAGATTGCACCCGCCGCCCGGCGACGCCATATGGCGTTCATCGAGACGAGGAGACGCCCCGAATGGCCGAAACGATCAAGGTCGACATTCCCCACAAGCTCGGGCGCACCGCGGCGCGGACGCGCATCGACGAGGGCTTCGGCAGGCTGCGTCAGGAAATGCTCGGCGGCATGGTCAAGTTCGAGGACACCTGGAACGGCGACCATCTCGACTTCAAGGCCCGCGTCATGGGCCAGACCGTGACCGGCCGGCTCGACGTGCTGGACGAGGCGGTGCATGTCGAGGTCGACCTGCCGATGATGCTCGCCGCCATCGCGGAAAAGCTGAAGGGCAAGCTCCGCAAGGAAGGCCAGATTCTGCTCGAGAAGAAATAGGCTGGAGGGCGGTCCCTGCGTCAGTCCACCCGGACGCCGGTGAGGATCGCCTTTTCGGTCCGGACGGTCCCGCCGTTCTCGCCGGGCTCGATCGCCAGGATGCGGCCGAGCCCTGGCACCAGCGAATTCACCCGCACCCGCCAGAGTTCGCCCGGCGAGGCGAGATGGGCTTCGCCGCCGAAGACCATGACGATCTGGAAGTCCTGCGGCGTCAGCTGGTGGGGACGCACGCGATGCGGCACCGGCAGCGGTGTGATGCCGGACTCGTCGGCCTTTTCGGTCGAGCCGGTCTCGATCGGATCCAGCCCGTCCTGCATGGCCGAGAGCAGCAGCCGGTCGAAATAGCCCGGATCGATGTGCGAGATGGCGACGACCGCCGAGAAGAACCCGGTCGACAGCAGCAGCAGCGTGGTGGCGAGAACCCGCGACAGCCGGTCGGGCGTGTAGCGTCCGGCATTGCCGAATGCCGAGGGGTCGATGCTGGACATGGTTGCTCCGCGCCGCCGGCTCTCCTGGGCCGGTGTGCAGCTACCTTCGCATCGCCGCGTTAACGCTTCGTAAGAGCGGGTCCTGGCCGGCGCCGCTCGAGCGGGTCCGGTCGGATTTTCAGGATTCCTTGGTAATCGGCGCCTATGCTGGGGGCCATGGAACCGCCGCCGCTTCCGACCGGGCAGGAAAGCCGCATCGCGAGCCGCCGGCGCACGCGCCTGCGGCCGGTCAAGCTCGTCACCACCGGCGGCCGCTTCATCCAGGACGGCACGACGCTCGACAGTTCGGCCAACGGCGCGCGGATCCTGCGCTACGAAGCGCGGCCCCTGCCCGCGCGGATCGTCGTCTTCGACGAGTCGGAGCGCACGCTGCGCGCCGCCTCGATCGTCTGGACGGACGCGATGGAGATGGGCGTGCGTTTCGCCGGTCCGGCACGCGCCGCCAGCCCGGCCGAGATCACACGCCTGTCGGGACGCTATTACGCGCTGCCCGACTGACCGGCCGGTCGCCGGCCGCTATGCGCCGTTGCGAACCTCGGACTTGGCGACGTAGTCGAATTGCTCGACCAGGATCTCCCGCACCAGTTCCTGGCCGTAGCGCGCATTGACGGCGTTGCGGATGTCGTTGGTCAGGGCCGGCAGGTCGAAGCGCTCGGGCTTGGCAAAATCGAACCCCTCGGTGGCGTAGAGGCGGCGGAACGCCTCGTCGAGGATGAACGGATCCGGCGGGACCTTCAGCTGCGCGACCGTCTGGCCGTCGATCGTGTAGACGAAGCGGGCCAGGATGTAGCCCTGGATCGCCGCGTCCGAGATCATCGGAATGGTGATGTTGTCGGTGGTGCGATAGTCGAGCCCGGCGAAGTAGCTCGGCTCCGCGGCGGCTTCGGCCTCTCCGCCGCCGCCCATCGTCGCCATGACGTAACTCGAGCCGAGCGCCACGACCGCCACCCACAGGCCGACGGCGATGAGCTTGATCACCGGGAGGCATCCCGGCGGCCGAGCGAGGCGCTGTAGGTGCCGTCGGATTCGGCTTCCGCGATCGAACGGGCGATCAGCGTGGAGATGTCGTGGCTGGCGCGCACGTGCAGTTCGAGCATGCGCCGGTTGGCCTCGACGACCTCCCGGAGGCGGCCGAGCCGCTGGTCGAGCAGCGGATCGCGATCCGCCGGGACGCTCTTGGCGAGCCGGGTGAGTTCCAGCAGGCTCTGGTTCTTGCGGCCGGTGATTTCGGCGAGGTCGATCGACGTGCCGCTGTCGAGCGCGGCGGTCTCCGCGGCGAGGATGTCTTCGAGCCGGTCGACGGCCTTGGCGAGCGCGATGTTCAAAGCATGATTCCCTATCTGGTTGTGTCGAGGCGCGCAGCGCCGGCCCGCGCGACGTCGCTGTCGCGGAGCATGTCGTTCAGGGCGGCATCGTCGCCCTGCATCGCATCGCCGCCGCGGTGGCCGGCGATGGAGGCGGCAATGCCGATGCCGCCGCCCCTGGCGAGCTCGTTGCCGATCTCCTCGGCCATCATCGACCGCCAGACTTCGCCGGCGGTGCCGCTGCCGAAATAGCTCGAGGCCTCGCTCGGCAGCATCGATTCCACGAAGCTGCGCAGCACGAAGCCCTCGAACTGCTCCAGCGGCGGCGCGACGCGCGACTTGTGGGCGACGAGCGGCGCGATCGGGCGGGACATCGAGGCCCCGGCGCCTGCGGGTGCTCCGACGGCGTCCAGTGCTGCGGAGAAATCCGCGGCGACGTCCGCGGCCCGGCCGGCGGGCGCGGCGGCCGGCTTCGCGGCTGCCGCGGTCGGCGCCATCGGGCCGGGATATTTCAGGGGCGCTATCGTCATCGATCCTGGTCGCTGGGCTGGGTCGTGGCTTCGGCTTGTAGCGGCGCGGGCTTATTCGAAGCTTGTCCGGGCGCGCCCGAGATGGCCTTCGATGGTGGACCGGAGGTCGCTCGCCTCGTCCTCGGCCGCCGACAGCTGGGCGGCTTCGCCCCGCACCTTCTCGACGCCCTTTTCCGACCGTCGCGCGGCGCGGATCCGCACCTCCGCCGCCGCCTGGAGGTGGTCGTTGGACTGCCGGGCGACATCGTTGCGCCGTAACCCGTTGACCTGCGCCCCGATGAACAGGCCGTGCAGGGCCGATTCCGTCCCCAGGCTGGCGATCAGCTCGGCGGTCGATCGGTCGATGGCCGCGCGTTCCTCGCGCAGATGCACGAGGCGCCATTCCTCCAGCATGCGCTTCTGCCGCTGCACCTTGAGGATCCGGTCGAGACGCCGCAGCCGCTCGTGCTCCTGGCTCATCCCGCCACCACCCACGCCTCGAAGGCCTGCAGGAAGATCACCAGGAAGTCGCCGATCGTGTAGGCGAACAGCACCAGCCCGCCGGCGAGCACGAACGGCAGCGAGATGAAGTAGACCGGGATGGTCGGCGTCAGCTTGTTGGCCAGGCCGATCGCGAAGTTGACCACGATTCCATAGAGCAGGAACGGGCTGGAGATGCGCAGGCAGAGCAGGAAGGCCTCGTCGAGATTGTCGGCGATGCTGGCGAGGTTGCCGCGCACCGAGAAGCCGGCCGCCGTGGGCATGGCGGTATAGGAAGCGACCAGCGCCCGCGCGATCTCGGCGTGCAGATTGAGGACGAAGATCATCGTCGTCGCAGTCAGCGTCACCAGCGTGACCAGCGCCGGGGACGGTTCGTTGTCCTCGATGGCCCCGCCCATCGCCATGCCCATGCCGATCGAATTGGCCATGACGTGGCCGGCGAACTGCAGCGCGATCATGAAGCTGCGACCGAGCAGGCCGATGAACATGCCGTTGAGCAGCTCGGTCGCCATCAGGGCAAGCCGCCCATTGTCGTCGGCGGCCGCGACCAGCGGCTGGATCGTCGGCAGCAGGCCCGGCGACAGCGCCAGCGAGATCGCGAAGGAGAGGAAGAGCCGGATCTGCACGGGGATGCGCGAGGAGGAAAACCCGGGCAGCAGCATCAGGCAGGCGCCGATGCGGCAGAAGATCAGGAACAGCGCGAAGAAGAGTTCCGACAGTTCCGGTGTCACGAGATCGACCCGACCGTCTTGATGTCGATGCCGCGGGCGATCTCCACATGCGAGAGCACCGGCAGGTTGACGAAGATCCGCTCGATCATCATCCGGACATAGGGCCGGGCGTCCGGCGCCGCGACGAGCACGAACATCTCGCCCTGGTCCATCTTCTCCCGGATGACCTTGGTGGCCTCGGTGGCGAACTGCTCGACGATGCGCGGATCGATGTCGAACTCGATCACGTCGCCCTTGGCGTCGCGCTTCAGCGCCTGGTGGAAGGCGAGATCCCACTGGTTCCCGAGCCGCAGGACGCCGAGCTTGCCGTCGTGCAGCAGATCGCCGCAGATCTGCTGGGCCATGCGCATGCGCACGTGCTCGACGATCTGCTCCGATCTCCGCACATGCGGCGCGATCTCGGCGATCGCCTCGAGGATCAAATTGAGGTTGCGGATCGAGACCCGCTCGGCGAGCAGCAGCTTGAGCACCGCCTGCAGACCTGAATACGACATGTGCGACGGGATGATCTCGTCGATCAGCCGCTTGTATTCCGGCTCCAGCCGCTCGGTCAGCGCCCGCATGTCCTTATAAGAGAGGAGCTGCGCGAGGTTGTTGCGGATGACCTCGGACAGGTGCGTCAGCATGATCGACAGCGTGTCGATCGGCTCGAAGCCCTGTCGGCGCGCCTCCTCGGCAAAGCTGCCGGAGACCCAGGCGGCGCGCATGCCGAAGGCCGGTTCCTTGGTGATGTCGTGCGGCATGTCGGGTTTGCCGGCATCGCCGAGCACGATCATCAGGTCGCCGAGCCGCAGCGCCTGGGTCGCGACCACCGTGCCGTGGATCTTGATCTGGTAGGATTTCGAATCGACGGAGAGATCGTCCGACAGCTTGATTTCCGGAACCACGAAGCCGTAGCGGGCGGCAAAGCGGCGACGCATCTTCTGCACCCGATGGGCAAGTTCCTCGCGCTTCAGTACCAGGTGCGCCGAGGTCTGCTTGCCGAGCACCAGCTCGATCTCGACGATCTTCAGCGATTCCTTGACCGAGGTCCGTTCCGCCTCGACGGCGAGCTTCTCTTCCTCGTTGCGGACTTCCTCGACCTTGCGCAGTTCGTCCCGGCGCTGCCGCGGAATGATGTAGGCGAGCGTCCCGAGGCCGGCGCCGAGGATGAAGAACGGGACGAAGGGCAGGCCCGGCAGGAAGGCGAGGATCGCCATCAGCACGCCCGACACCGCCATGGCGCGGGGATAGAAGCCGAGCTGGCCGATGACGGCGAGTTGCGCCGCGCCGCGGTTGCCGCCCTTGGACACCAGCAGGCCGGCCGCCAGCGAGACGATCAGCGCCGGGATCTGCGTCACCAGCCCGTCGCCCACCGACAGCTTGGTGAACACGTCCGCGGCGCTGGCGGCATCCATTTCGTGGCGGGTGATGCCGATGATGATGCCGCCGAAGATGTTGACGGCGGTGATGATCAGTCCCGCGATCGCATCGCCGCGGACGAATTTCGAGGCGCCGTCCATCGAACCGAAGAAGGAGCTTTCCTCCTCCAGTTCCTGGCGGCGGGCCTGCGCCTGGCGCTCGTCGATGAGGCCGGCGGAGAGATCGGCGTCGATCGCCATCTGCTTGCCGGGGATGGCGTCGAGCGTGAAGCGCGCGCCGACTTCGGCGATCCGGGTCGCGCCCTTCGTGATGACGAGGAAGTTGACGATGATCAGGATCAGGAAGACGACGATGCCGATGACGAAATCGCCGCCCATGACGAACTGCGAGAAGCCGCCGATGACGTGGCCAGCCGCGTTCACGCCCTGATGGCCTTCGGAGAGGATGACGCGGGTCGTCGCGATGTTGAGCGACAGGCGCATCATCGTGGCGAGCAGCAGCACGGTCGGGAAGGCGGAGAAGTCGAGCGGCCTCTGGATCCAGAGCGCGACCATCAGGATCAGCACGGACAGCGCGATCGAGAAGGCCAGGCCGATGTCGATCAGGAAAGACGGGATCGGAATGAACAGGACCGTGAGGACCAGCACCACCGCGATCGCGAAGCCGATGTCGCGGCCGCCGGTGACACTGGGGGCCTCGACCCGGCGCGGCTTCAGAATATCGGCGGTCATCGCAGCTTCCCGGACTCAACTGTCATGACCCGCGCAGCGGTCGCAGCGGGTATCGAGATGCCGGTTTGCCAGACGAAGGTTGCTTCGGGCTGTTCAGTGGAGCGTCTGCGATGGACGCCAGCAGAGGAAGGCAGACCTCCGGGCGCCGGCGAGCTGAAGCGCCGGCAAGGCATCTGCCTCGCCGGCGGGATCGGGCGAGCCGGCGGCTATCAGCTGAAGCCGTTCTCGATGCGGGAGTAGGATTCCTGGGTGAAGGCGAAGACCTGCGCCCCGGTGAACGAGGCGGTCAGGGCGATGACGATGAAGATCGCCAGGATCTTCGGCACGAAGGTGAGCGTCACCTCCTGGATCTGCGTCAGCGCCTGGAACAGGGCGATTGCCACGCCGACGATCATCGCGGCGGCGACGGCGGGGCCGCAGGCGGCCACGATGGTCCAGATGGCGGACTGGACGATGTCGAGTGCGTCGGCTTCGTTCATGGTCTCATTTCACCGTCGTGCCGGATTCGAGCATCAGCGTCTTGCCGCCACCGAGAACGGCCTGCACGCCGCCCTCGACGACGCGGACCGCCTCGACCGTGCCGGTCACCGAACCGTCTGCCGACGTCGCGGTGCGGCCGATCAGGGAATTCGCCTGGGTCAGCGCCGAGACCGTCATCAGCGAATCCAGCTTCTTGTTGGTCTGGATCGCCTGCTCGACCGACGAAAAGGACGCGAACTGCGAGATGTACTGGGTCGAATCCGTCGGATTGAGCGGGTCCTGGTGGGACATTTCCGCGACCAGCAGCTTGAGGAACGAGTCGTAGTCGAGCGTGGAGCTCTTCTCCGCCGTCGTCTGGGCGGCCTGGTAGGGGGTTGTCCCCGAAACGTTGCCGACGCTCATCGCACGCCTCCTGCTGCAAGCCGCAGTTCGGTTCGTTCGGGTTGGGGTGGCGGGAAGGCCGCCGTCGTCTTGCCGAGGCTCTCGTCTTCGAGCGGGATCAGCGAGCGGACGCGCTTCAGCGCCTCGAAGCAGCGGTTGCGCTCAACGAGTTCGGACGCCTCGGTCAGACCGTCGATGATGTCGCGGTTGCGGTAGGTCTTGAGCATCAGCGAACGCGACGACTGGAACAGCTGGCGCGCCGCCTCGCTGTTGTTGGGGTCCATGATCATCATCTGGACGACGAAATAGAGCTGGCGGAGCGGCGTCGTGGCGTCTTCCGCCTGCATGACGTGGCTCTCCAGCAGGAACGTCACGTCGTTGAGGAATTCCAGCGTGGTCTTGCGGTCAACCTTGAGCACCGCGCCGTTGACGAAGATGCGCTCGCCCGGCCTGAGCGAGATCCGGAGCGTCGCCATCTCAGTTGAGCCCATTGCGGATCAGCGTCGAGATCTCGATGATGCCCTTGAAATTCTCCGACTTGCCGAGCCGGATGGCCTCGGCCTCGCGCATGATCCACAGCCCCACCGAGATCAGTTCGGCACGCAGGTCCTCCGGCAGGCCGTTGTGATCCCCTGCCAGGTCCTCGACGAGGATCGCCCAAAGGCTGCGCGTTGCGTAGATCGCCTCGAGCGCGTCGCGCGAACGCGGGCCGCTGACCGCCGCGCGCTCAAGCATCGCGATCGAGTGATCGAGGGCCTGGCGCTCGCGGTCGCGGGCGTCGACCTCGACGTCCTGAGTGACTTCCGCATAGGAGAACTGATACATTCCAATCCCTTACTGCTTACCCGAACCGCCCCCCACGAGCCTGGCCCAGGTCTTGATCTGTGTTGCCCGGCTTGCGGATGCGCTGGCCGGGTCAGTTGTCGCGACGCTCGGCGACAGTACGCCTAGAGGTAGTTAAGAATGCTGAGCCGCGAGATGCGGGCGGTCAGCGCGTAGGATGTCTCCAGGAGATTCATCAGCGTCGTCACCTGGGTCGAAGCCTCGTAGGGATCGACCTCCTCGAAGGAGGCAATCGAGAGGGTCAGCACGCTGTTGCGGCTCTTCAGCGTCTCTTCCGTCGTCTCCAGCCGGCTCTGCTTGCCGCCGATCTCGGCCCGGATCTCGGTCAGCTGCGCCAGGCCCTGGCTGAGAGTTTCGATCGCCCGGCTTGTGAGAAGCTGACGTGACTCGCCGTTCATGCCTTCGATCCCGAGATCGGCAATCATCACGTAAGCCTTGGCGATGTTCCGGAATGCCTCGTCGGATGCCGGATACGAGACGTCCAGCGTCTCGCTCTCGCTGATGCGGTTGTAGACGGACGTTCCGTCCGCCTGGGACCAGTTGGCCCACTCCCCGGTCCCCGACAGCTGGAAGAGGCCGTCGAGACCGCCAGCAACGAACGCCTCAAGATCGGCGGGGGAAATGCCGGCAACGGCCGGATCGTCCTGGGCAAAGCCGAAGGCCGTCTGGAATGCGTCCGCCGTCGCCTTCTTGGCGGTCGAGTCCTGTTCGTAGCCGCGGGCCGTTCCGCCGCCCACCGCCGTAAAGGCGATCGCCGGCTCGTCGCTGCTCGCTCCCGAAAACAGGAACCGCGCTCCCGATGCGCTGTTGAGCGCGCCGCTGAACTGCTGCAGGCCGGCTTTCGCCTGCTGCACGCTCGCGGAGATGCCGGGATCACTGGCGCCGTTGGAGATCAGCGATGCGACGAGCGCTTCGGCGGTCTTGACGACCGACTCGAGCGCCGTCTGCATGGTCTCGAAGCGCTGGCCGATGAGCGCGTTGGACTCGCGCAGGCGGGTGTTGTTCTCCCGCTCGATCCGCAGTGACACGGTCTGGTTGGTGCGCACGCCGAGCCCGAGCCCGACATCGGCCAGGCGGCCGGTGGTGACTTCCTTCTGGGCGGTGCGCAGTTCGTCCTGGATCCGGAAGACCGCCGAGCGCGGGGCCGAGGAGAGCGAGTAGCTGGAGACGAGGAAATTGCTCACGGAATTCTCCGGTTATCGGATGGCGAGGAGCGCGTCGATCATCTCGCCGACCGTCGACAGGAGCTTGCTGGAGGCCTGGTAGGACCGCTCCAGATCGAGCATCCGCGTCATCTCGTCGTCGATATTGACACCGCTCCGGTCCGACAGCGTTTCCTGGGTGCGCGACAAAAGCACGGAACGGTAGTCGGCCTCGGCGATGGCCGTGGAGCGCTGGCCTTCTAGCCATCCGATCGACCCGGCGCTGTATTCCGACAGCGTCGCCCGATCGCCGGCGCCGACGTTCGCGTCGAAGTCCCGGGGCTGCGAGAACTGCGCGATCAGGGCGTTCAACCGGTCGGTGAAGCCGCTCGAACCGTTGAAGTTGTAATTGAACGCCGGATCGCCGGGATGGGAGATGGCGCCGTCCCGCAGCAGCATCGGGTTGCCGCCTGGCTGCGTGGAGTCGACGCTGGCCGCGATGCGGATCGTTCCCGCCAGGCCGCGTGCGTCGCCGACCGAGGCAGGCACGGTGGTCAGCCCGCTTGCCGTGAAGAGGCCGGCATAGCGGGCGGTGTCCAGCGGATCGCTCTGGTTGGTTTCGGCGAAGCCGTCGATCAGCGCGTAGGCGATCCCGTCCAGCTGTCCCTGAAAGCTGACAGCGGTTTCGTCGCGAAGCGTGAGCAGCCCCGCAAGGCTGCCGTTCTTCACCGGCATCGGCGAGCCGGCACCGGAGATGACGACGCCGTCGATCTTGAAGCTGCCGCCGACGACCGTCGGATCATAGGCCGACTGCGGCGAGAACTCGATCGCCCGAGCTGTCTTGTCGAACAGCGTGATGCCGGAATCGGTGTAGAGCGCGATCTCGTTGCCGTTTCGCGACTGGACGTTCAGGCCGACATATTGCGACAGTTCGCGGATGATCTGGTCGCGCCGGTCGAGGAAGTCTGTGACGTCCGCTCCGGTCGAACTGCCCGCCATCACGCGGCCATTGACGGTCTCGAACTCGGCGAGCAGCGCCGTCATGGTCGTGGCTGCCTGGGCGAGCTTGTCGTCGGCATCCTTGCGGGTCGCCTGCACCGCGGCACTCGCCTCGTTGAGGCCGTTCGCCATGTCGCGGGCGGCCGCCACGGCCGCCTCCGCCGTCTGGCCGTTCTCCGGGGAGACGGCGTATTGCGACAGCGCCGCCTTCAGCTGGGCGAGCCGTGCGGCAGGCGACGTCGGCGCGTCCACGTCCCCGATCACGTCGCGGATGCGATCGAGGCCGGTGGCCTTCGCATCGGCGGCACCCAGCACCGACGTCGAGACGAGCAGCGAGCGGAACAGCGCTGCGTCCCCGGATTGGGCGATCGAGACGATCCTGACGCCGCCCAGCTGCCCGGTCGCGAGGTTGGCATATTTGCGCGACGCATAGGGATTGTCGGCGTTGGCGATGTTTCGCGAGACGATCGCAGTCTGGCTCGACACGGTCGAAAGCGACGCGCGAGCATTCGAGAAGGCGGACAGAAGAGACATGGCGCTGGGGAGTCCGATGCGGGGCTAGTCGGCGAGCCGGCCTTAGCGTTTCAGGTTGACGAGAACGTCGAGGATCTCGGAGCCCGTCTGGAACACCTTCGAATTGGCGCTGTAGCTGCGCTGCGACTCGATCATGCTGGTCAGTTCGGAGGCGAGATCGACGTTCGATTGCTCGAGGCCGCTGGGAACGAGGCTGCCGAAGCCGTTCATGCCGGGCGAGCCGATCTCGACGACGCCGGACCCGTTAGTCGCGCTGTAGACGTTGCCGGCCGATGCCGAGAGCTGGTCCGGGCTGGGGAAGCGCGCGAACTTCAGCTGGTAGAGCTGCACCACGGCACCCGAATCCATGATGCCGCTCAAGGTGCCGTCCTCGCCGAAGGCGAACTCGGCGAAGGTACCAGCGGGATTGCCGTTGGGAACGAGCCGCGTGGCGAAATCCGTCGCGTATTCGGTCAACGGCCCCAGCGTAATGGCGATCTCCTGGGATCCCGGCATGGTCGTATAGGTCATAGCCGCGGGAACGGCTGTACCGAGACCTGTCGCGGGGTCGAAGTTGATGACGCTGGACTGCGATCCCAGGTCATCGTTATAGCTGATGGTCCACTGGTTCGTGGCCGTCTTCTCCATGTTGACGTCGACGACAACCGCCCGGCCGACATTGTCGTAGATGACCATGGACGACTTCTTGGTCGCGTTCAGCTCCGCCGATTCAGGGAACTGCAGCGAGAAGCTCGCTTCGGTCGTGCGCTGTGGCGCGACGATCTCGCCCACCGGGAGCGTGATCGGGCCGGCACTGCCGTCGAGAGCTGTCGTGTCTTTGAGACGGTAACCAGCCGAGTTGACCAGGTAGGTGACGTTGTTCTCGGTGCGCTGCACGAAGGAGCCGGCGCGGGTATAGAACTCACGTCCCGCCGCGTCCTGGACGACGAAGAAGCCGTCGCCCTGGATGGCAAGGTCGGAGCCGGAGGAACTCGCGGCGATGTTGCCCTGCTGGCTGACCGACTGCCGGACCTGGGTGGTGACCGAACCGGAATTGTACTCGCCGCCGCCCTGCGCGATCACCAGCGAGGAGAACTCGGTCGAGTTCCGCTTGTAGCCGGTGGTGCTGGAGTTGGCGATATTGTCGGAAACGACGGAGAGGCGATTTGCCTGGGCGTTCATTCCCGAGACGCTGGTTCTGAAGACGCCGTTGATGCTCATGGCCTGATGCTGCTCCGGGGTGCACTGGTTCGGCGCCATGATTAGGGAGCGAAGCTTGCGCCTGGCTGGGCCGGCGGCCCCTCTCCGCAAGTAGATCTCGGAAAGAAAAAAGCCGCGCCAGATGATCCGGCGCGGCTTCGTCTGTTAATACTTCGGTAACTATGAACGCCTAGTCTACGCCGATGCCGTAGCCGAGGTAGCGCTTCGACGAGACCGGGTCGTAGCCGAGGCGCATCTTGAGCTTCTTGCGCAGCTTGGAGATGTGGCTCTCGATGACGTTCTCCTCGACGTTCTCGTCGAAGATTCCGTAGATCGCGCTGAACAGCTGCTGCTTGGAAACCCGGCGGCCGCGGTTGGCGACCAGATATTCGAGGATGCGGCGCTCGCGGCGGGGCAGCGCCATCGGCTTGCCGGCAACCTCGGCGTCGCGCCCGTCCTGGTAGACCGAGATCTCGCCGACAACGGTGCGGGCCTGTTCAATCGCCTCGCGGCGGCGGATGGCGCCGACCCGGGCGAGGATTTCCTTGACGTGGACCGGCTTGGCCACCACGTCGTCGACGCCGGCGGCGAAAAGATCGAGCGTCCCGTCGAGGTTGCGGCTGTCGGAGAGCGCGATCAGCGGTGCCTTGGAGCGGGAGCGGATGAAGCGCGGGCAGATCGCGCGGTCATCGAAATCGCCCAGCAGGAAGGCTTCCACCGCCGAGATGTCGGCGTCCGGCGCGGTCTCCACCCATTCACGGAAATCGTCGGCCTGGAACCCGGCTGCGGAGACCCCCTCACGGCCGAACAGGGACTGGTAGCCGCTCGTCACCAGTTCGCGATTGTCCACTACAACGATCATTTCAACCCCTCCGGCCCCCGCCGCTTTGCTCTGGGAAAAGAGGTAACCTGACCTGAGTCTTGCGCCTATCCTGAAATTTAGTGATCCATTAACCATATCGGTGGAATTGCGGCTAAGTATCGAATCCGACTCACGAATTTTTTTCGTTACCGAATTCTTAACGGGGCAGCTCCGCCCCAGCCCGGGCCGGCGGGCCGGTCCGCGCAGGCTCGCGGCGAACGCCGATCGATGTCGGTCAGAGATAGACCGAGCGGTCGAGCCTGCGGCCCGCGTCCGCTCCAGGGGACGAGACCCCGTTTCCGCCAGGGGCATCGCCATTGCGGCTGCCCTGCCCGGCCGGGCCCTGCTGCCCGCCGGATTCGTTCCGGGACGTGCCGCCACCATGGGCCGCCTGCCCGTCGGCCGCGCCGCCGCCGGCCGTATTGTCTGCATGACCCGGGGAGAAAGCCCCGCGTGCCGGGCCCGGATCGCGCAGGCCGATGCTGATCGCCGCGTCATCGACGGCAAAGCCCGACTGGCTGAGCAGCGACTTCAACGCCTCGGTGTCGTCCTTGAGCCGCATGACCGTCTCGGGCTCGCTGGCGAGCAGCTGGATGGCGAGTTGTCCGTCGATCAGCTTCAGCGTCACGTCGACCTTGCCGAAATGCGCCGGCTGTAGCTGGATCTGCACCGTCTTCAGCGCCGCGCCGCCCGCCCGCAGCTTCAGGTTGGCCGCCGTCTCGGCGCCGGCGGGGACGGGCCTGAGATCGGCCAGGGCGCCGACGAGAGCCGACGCGACCTGACGTGCCGGCGGGACCAGCGGCGTGGTGCCGCTCACCGGCGCGTCGGCAGGCCCGGCGGGATCCGACGAGCCGACCGGGAAATCCGCCGTCGCGGCCGCGTTACGCCCGGTATCTTCCCCTTGCGTCCGGGTGCGCGAGGACCCCGCCTTGGCGACGTCGGCACCATCGGCATCCAGCGCGGCGCCTTGCGCGCCGGAGGGCGAACCGCCTTTGGCGTCGCCCGGCGTTGCCTCTGACGACCCCGCTGCCCCTGCATCCGCCGAGGCGTCGGCCCCGAGGAGCGTGGCCGTGCCTGCGGGCACCGCGCCATCCGCTACGGCGCGGCCGGGCGCGGCCATCCGGGCGGCGAAGCGGCCGGCGGCGACGGCGCCGTCACCGCCGCGGCTGGCGGGCGCAAAGTCGGTGCGCATCGAGACGAAGTCGGCCCGGACGTGGCTGCCCGGCGCTGACTGGCCCTGGGCCGCGAAGCGCAGCGGCGCCGCGTCGCCGTCGAAAACCGTCGAGGCGGTCGCATCGAGCCGGCGGAAGAGGTCCATCCGCGCCGCGTCCCGGTCGTCCGGCAGCCCGGCCGACCCGCCCGGCATCTGCCCTGTCTCCTGCAGCAGGTCCGCCGCCATCGCCTTGCGCGCAGCGACGGGGTCGCCAGCGGTGGCCCCGATCCGTGCTTCCGCGCCGGCGGCATCCGCGGCAGGCGACGAGCGCGGCGTGGTCTCGAACGCGGCAAGCATCGCGGCAAGGTCGCCCGAGCCCTGCCCGGAAGCGGAGACGGACCCGCCGTCGGGTTTCGCGGAGGTATCCGGGGACACGTCTCCGGCTTTGTCACCGCTCGCCGACCCGTCGGCCGATGGCGCCTCGCCGGCAGGGGATCCGCCGGCGGCGGTCCCGGCCCTGCCCTCTTCGCGGGCCCCCAGCGCCGAGGTGAATGCCTCGCCGCCGCGTTCCTCGCGTCCCGCCGCACGGCGCGAGACAGGCTGCGGATGAACGTCGATCTGTCTCGGCACGGCGGTCATGGATCGTTTTCCTTCACGTCGTCGCGCATCGCCTCGAGGAGCGCCTCGCCCCGGGCCAGCATGTCGGAAGCGGGTAGTTCGTCCGCGGCCTCGCCCTCTGCCGGAAGTGCGCCGGCGAGCAGCGGCTGGCGCATCTGGTCGAGCAGTTTCACCGCGGCGGTGCGCAGGTTCCGGTCGGCGGGATGCAGCAGGTCAGGATCGATCGCCTCCAGCGTCGCGCGAACTTCCACGAAGTCGCGCTCCGTCAGCGTCGCGGCGATCTCGTAGAGCGTCGCGCGCACGCGGTCCTCGCGCGTCATGGCGGGAAAGGCGAGTGCGCGGGAGGCGGTCATCGCCGCGAGGCGAAGATTGCCGGTGACGAGCGCCCGCCGCCCGACTGCCAGGAAGATCGACAGTTGCTGCTCGCTGGGGATCGTGAAGGTCGCGTCGAGAATGGCGGCGAGCGTCGCCTCTTCCGTGCCCGCCGGACGCTCGGCATAGACCGAGGCGAAGCGGGCGCGAAAATTGCCGGCATAGGCCGACCGCGAAAAACGCTCGAAATACTGCCGGGCGAAACGGTTGGCCGCCTCCGGGTCGCCGGTGGCTTCGGCGAGCATCACCCCCATGCGCAGCGCCGCCTCCTCCAGCAGCGTCCCCGGCGCCGCCAGCATCACCCGCTTCAGCCGGGCGAGCGCCGCGGCGGGATCGGAATCCTGCTGCAGTTGCGCCAGAGCGAGTTCCACCTGCGCGACCAGCGCGGTTTCTCCGGCGGTAAGGTCGATGGCCCCCAGCTTCTCGACGGCCTCGGCGGAGCGGTTCTCGACATAGGCGAGCGCTCCCTCGAGCAGCAGCCGGTCCTCGCCCTCCGGCGACGTGCGCTCGATGATCCGGCGCAGCACCGTCGGCGGCCCGCCGCTGAGCACGAAGAGCGCGGCTGCCCGCCGGTTGCGCGGATCGTCCCACACCTCGGGTTCTGCTTCGGCGAAGGTCGGGCCGTAGCGTCGGAGCAGCCGCGACTGCACCTTGATGGCCGCGCCGTTGCCGCGCGCCACCTGGTCCTGAAGGAACTGCAGCGAGCGGACGATCTCGTAGGGCATCGGTCCCTGCACGGCGGCAGCTTTTCCCTCCCCCGCCGGGTCAGGCAGCGCCTCGTCCGGGGAGGCAGCCTGCCTGGCGGATTCGCCGGCCTGCCGCACCCGCGCCGCCGTCGCCTCCGGGTCCTGAGGGCCAGCCGCAGGCGCCTGGGCGGCGGCCGCCATGCAGGACGCGAGCGTCATCAACGCCGCGAACAGGGCGATCCCGGAGGACATGGCGATCCTCATGCAGAGGGAACCGTCAGCAGGATCTCGATGCGGCGGTTGATCGCCGCCTCCGGATTGGCCGGATCCCGCGGCTCGCGGTCGGCAAACCCCTCGATCGCCCGGACGCGCTTTTCATCCAGCCCGCCGCGCGCCAGCATGTAATAGGCCATGTGCGCACGGGCCGTGGAAAGCCGCCAGTTGTCGTATTCGCCGCCGCTGGCGAAGGGACGCGAGTCGGTATGGCCGCGGATGACGACCTCGCCCTCGCGCTTGGCCAGTGCCGCCGCGATCTTCTCCATCATCGCCACCGCTTCCGGCGTAGGGCGGGCCGAGCCGATGGCAAACATGCCGCTGACCGCGTCGTCGGCGAGCGAGATGGTGACGCCGCCCTCGCCCTCGCTGATCTGGACGTTGGCCGGCAGCGTCTGCCCGGCCTTGGCCAGTTCAACCTCGAGATCGGCCTTCACGGCCTCGGCGAGAGCGCCGGCGTTTTCCTCGCCGGCCTCGTCCTCGCCGGTCTCCTGCTTGCCGGCATCTGCCGTCTCGGCAACCGGCATGGCCTCGTCGTCCGCTTCCGCGGCGACGTCGGTCTCCGCTTCGGCCGGCGGATCGACGGGAACGACGGCGGTCCGGAACTCGGCCGGCGGCACGTCTTCGAGCATGCCGCCGTTGTCCACCGTGTTCCGGGCGATCTGCCAGGAGGCGGGATCAAACGGATCGCGATAGGCGTCGCCGCCATTCATGCCGGGCAAGCCAGATCCGTCCGGCACGCCGTTGTCGAAGGTGCTGCTGGTGGCGCTGCTCTCCGAGGCGATCTCGGCCAGCACCGCATAGGGATCGCGGAACAGCGCCTGCTCGTCGCCGCCGAGCTGCTCGCCGGCCAGTGGCTTGCCATGCGGGTCGCCATTGGTCTCGACGCGGCTGACGCCGCGTTCGTTGACGTCCCGGGAGGCGCCGTCATCCTTCGTCTCGACGCCCCGCGTAGCGGGAGCCGTATCGGTCAGCTTGATCGGGTTGAAATACTGCGCGACCTGCTTGCGCGTCGCCATGTCCGACGTGTTGGTCAGCCACATCACCAGGAAGAAGGCCATCATCGCCGTCATGAAGTCGGCGAAGGCGATCTTCCAGACGCCGCCGTGATGGCCCTCGTCCACCGCCGCCCGGCGGCGAACGATGATGATTTCCTGGCGCTCCAGATGTCCGGCGCCTGCCCTTTCGCTCACGCCAGTGCCTCTTCCAGCGCCGTGCGCCAACCGGCGAGGCGGCTCTCGATGACCGTCTGGTCGCATTCGATCCGCACGTCGACGCGGTCTTCGTCCGGCGTGAACGCGACCATGGCGCTGCCGTTGCCGAGCTGCGCCGCCAGCGCGTCGAGAAGGTCGGCGGGTCCGCTCGCGCGGACCGTCAGCGCCGCGCCATCGAGCGTCAGGGTGCGTACCGCGCCGGCGAGCTCCATCACGGTCTGGCGGCGCCGCGCGCCCAGCGCGATCGGCCGCAGGACGCTGGACAGCGACGAGCGCACCACGCTCTCGATCCGGTCGAGACGCTCGTCGAACAGGCCTGCCAGGCGCTCGCCCTCCGTGGCGGCCCACTCCGCCCGCGCCGCGGCGAGGGCAGCGGCATTGTCGGCCTGGGCGCGCTCGCGTTCCATCCGGACGGCTTCCGCCACGGCCAGATGGTGCTCCGCCGCGGCCTCCGCCAGGGCTTCCGCGCGTGCTTCCTCGCGCGCCGCGGCGACGAGCTCGTCGATGTTCGGTCCGGCGGCGACCTCGGCCGGTTCCTCGAGCATGTCGCCGAGTTCGGAAGCGTCGGCAGATTCGTCGTCGAAATCGATCGACCCGAACCGCGCGGTCTCCGCCCCCGACCCCGAAGTCTCGGTGGTCTCCGGCGCGTCCATCTCGGGCAGCGCCATCAGCGGGAACGGGACGACCGCCGAGGCCGGATCCGGGTCGAAGGCGTGGCTTGCGACCATCATCAGCTGCTCGAAGTCCGGCTGGCGCTGGCGCCGGGGCCGCGGCAGGCCGTTCTTGCGGCCCGCGAAGGGGGTGCCATCCTGTTCTTCGAACTCGGGCAGGTACTGCGCCAGGGGGATCATGGACTAGGCCGCTTCCTTTTGATGGATCCACTGCTTGAGGATCGCCGCCGCCTGCGCTTCGTCGAAGGCGATCAGCTTCGCCAGCCGCGCCTCCGGCGACTTCGCCTGGCTGAGCGAGAGGTCCTCGAGGTAGGCCGGGTCCATCCCGGCAGCCCGACCGATATCGCCGGAACCTTGAGCGACGCCTGTGCCGAGATCGACATTGCTGCCATCGAAGGTCGGCAAGGCGAGGTCGAGGTCCATCAGCGGCTCGGCCTCGATCTGCTCCTCGGGAACGCTGGTCGTCCCGGCGATGGCGCGTACCGCCGGCCGCAGGCCGAACCAGATCAGCAGGACCGCGACCACGAGGATGGTGAGGGCGTTGATCAGCGTGCCGGACTGGCGCACGAACATCTCGCCCAGGCCCGGTCCCGGCACCGGCTCCAGCTCGCTTCCGTCGGCCATGAAATCGACCGCGGTGACCTTGATCTGGTCGCCCCGGCTCTCGGAGAAGCCCGCAGCGGAGGCGACGAGCGACTGGATCTCGGCGATCCGCTCCTCGACCTGCGCGTCGGTGGCATCGGCGCCGATCGCGTCCTTGAGCCGCTGGCGGCTGACGACGACCGCGATGGACAGGCGCTCGACTTCATAGCCGTCGCTCGTCGTGGAGATGGTCTTCTCGTTGATCTCGTAGTTGGTGAGTTCCTCGCGCCGCTCGTTCTCGTCGCGCGACGTCTCGCCCGTCGCGCCGCCGGCCGGCGCCTCGTCGACAGCACGGATGTCCTGCTCCACGCCGACCGGCGTCTCGCCCTCGGTGTTCTGGCTGGTGCCGCTCTCGCGCACGGTGCGGGTCGAGCGCTCGACGCGCACGTCCGGATCGAACAGCCGCTCGCTCACCTGCCGGCGGTCGGTGTTCAGCCGCGTGATGACGCTGGTCTGAAAATTGCCGATGCCGAGATACGGGGCGAGCGTGCGGCGGATCGATTCCTCGACGCTGTTGGAGACGATCTTCTCGATGCCGAACAGCTTGGTGGGTGCCGCGGAGATCGAATCATCGGCGGTCGCGAGAAGCGTGCCGTCGGAATTGAGGACCGTGACCTCGTTCGGGTTCATGCCCGGAATCGCCGCGGCGACCAGCGAGCGGACCGCCTGCGCCGAGCCGAAATCCTCCGGGCTCTCGGTCCGGATCACGACGCTGGCCGACGGCTTGCGCTGCTCGCGGCGGAATGATCCCTCGTCCGGCAGGACGATGTGGACGCGGGCGGCACGCACGTTCTTCAGCGTCTGGATGGTACGGGCGATCTCGCCCTCCAGCGCGCGGACCCGGGTGATCTCCTGCATGAAGGAGGTGAGGCCGATCGAGCCGAGATTGTCGAAGAGCTCGTAGCCGGCGTTCTCCGAGCGCGGCAGGCCCTTCTCGGCCAGCAGCATCCGGGCGGGCGCGGTCTGCGAGAACGGCGTCAGGATGGCATCGCCGGTCATGTTGACGTCGAAGGGGATCGCCGCTTCCGTCAGCGCAGCGCCGATCCGGGTGACGTCGGTCCGGTCGAGGCCCGAGTAGAGCGTCTCCATGTCCGGACGCGAGAGATAGTAGCTGCCAAGCCCGACCAGCGCGACGACCAGCACGCCGATCAGGCCCAGGGCGCCGAGCTTTCGCGGGCCGAGCGCGCCGAGATTGGCCAGCACCTGCTGAGTCTGTCCACCGATGGCAAGCGCCATGTCCGTCCCCTACACATTCCCGATGCAACGCAACATCTGGCGGGAACATGCCGGCCGAAGCTTGCGCGAAGCCACGGTTAACAAAGGGTTAACGCGCACGGGGCAGCAACCCGAAGACACGGCCGGCCGGATCGCCCGGCGTGACTTCGTCGCTACTGCGGGGGAAACCGGCTACCGGTGCGCTGGTACCGGTGGTGCCGGGAGCCGGCCTGGCCGGCGGCGCACCTCAAGCCCTGCGCAAGCGCGAGCCGATCCGTTGCGCGTGCGGCCTAGGCGAAGAGTTCCAGCTCACCGACGGGCGCGGCCGCGGGGATGAGCCTGCCGGCCCCTCCCGGTGCGTGCGGCACCGCCAGGCGGGTCTTCAGTTCCGTCAGCCGGACGGTGTCGAGGGCGGCGGCGAGGCTCACGGCGCAGTCCTCCGGGACGTCACCGCCCAGGGCCCCCAGGAACACCGAAAGATTTTCCAGCGTCTGCTGGGTGCGGTCGATGCTCTGGACCGCCTGCACATAAGACGCGTCCCGGATCGAGCAGTCGTGGCAGACGAGTTCGTGCAGCGCCTCGGTGGTATCGGCCAGGGCCGCCATTTCCCGCGACAGCATCTTGAGGAGGTCGGGCAGCGTGCTCGTGGTCATCTATGCGCTCTTGTCAGCAGGTCCCGGCAAGCCGGATCGGGGCGGCCGCCTGGCGGCCGCGTGAGGGTTGGCTCAGAAAAGTTCGACGTCGCCCATCGTCTGCGGCATTCGCGCCGGCGCGACCGGTATGCGCGGCATCGCGGCCTTCTCGAAGAAGATCTGCCGCGCCCGCCCGGACTGCGGCCAGTACTCGATCCGCCGCCCCGACAGGCCGCCGAGGCTGCCGCCGAGATAGGTGATCTTCTCCATCCGCAGGAAGCGTTCCGCGAAGGCGGCATTCTTCGCGCCCACGTCGGACAGACCCTCCACCGTGCGCGCCCCGCCGAACAGCTTCGCTTCGAGGCGGCTGCGACGGGCGCCACGCTGCATCAGGCCGTTGACCAGCAGTTCCATCAGATAGAGGCCGAAGCTCTCCGCGCGGCCACCTTCGTAATCGCTGCTGCCAGGCAGCAGGAAGTGGTTCATGCCGCCGACGCCTGCCTCCGGGTCACGGATGCATGCGGCGACGCACGAGCCGAGCAGGGTCGTCAGGACCGTGCTGGCCCCGTCCTCGACCTTGGACTCGCCCTGCATGACGTGAACGCGCCGTGCTTCCATCACATTGCTCATCGGCATTACTGCAGCGGCCCGACGACCGCTTCCATGGTCTTCTTGAGCACAGGCAGGGTGATCGGCTTGGCGAGGAAGTTGTTCACCCCGCATTGTGCCGCCTGCTGCACCAGTTCGCGATCGCCCTTGCCGGTCAGGATGATGAACGGCGTCTTCTTGGTCGGGCCGTAGGCGCGGATGGCCTTCAACAGCTGGATGCCGTCGAGCTTGGGCATGTTGAAGTCCGAGATGATGATGTGGCAGGGCGCCGTCATCATCGTCCGCAGGGCTTCCTCGCCGTCCGTCGCGAAGACGATGTTCTTGATCCCGAGCTGTTCGAGCGCATCGCGAATGAGCATTCGGCTCGTGCGGTGATCGTCGACGATCAGGACCTTCAGGTGATCTTTAATGCTCATTGCGCCGTACCTCTTGTATGCATTTGACGCCGAACTCTTGAAGGTTTCCCCAGCCGAAGCGGAAAAATTGCAGCTATTCCGCAGAAAAGTCGGGAGGATCGGCTCATGCGAAAATCTGCCGCGCGACCCGCGAAAGGGGCACGCGCTTCTCGGCCGCGCCGATCTCGTAGGCAACGCGCGGCATGCCGTAGACCAGCGAGGAATCCTCGTCCTGGGCAATCGTGCGGGCACCGCCATTGCGCATTTCGAGCAGACCCTGCGCCCCGTCGCGTCCCATCCCGGTGAGGATGACGCCGGTCATGCGGCCCTTGAAGTTCTTGGCGATCGAGGCGAACAGGACGTCCACCGACGGCCTGTGCCCGCAGACCGGTCCGTCCTCGACCAGCGCGATGCTGGGCCGCACGCCCTTGCGCAGCATCATGTGCCGTCCGCCGCCCGGTGCGAGATACACCCGGCCGTTCTGCACCAGGTCGCCCTCCTTGGCCTCGGTGACCTGCGCCGGGCAGGCCCGGTCGAGGCGCGCGGCGAAGGAGCCGGTGAACGCGGCGGGCAGATGCTGGACGATCAGGGTGGGCGGACAGTCGGCCGGAAACTCCGCCAGGACCTGCATCAGCGCCTCGACACCACCGGTCGACGAGCCGATGCCGACGAGTTCGGGCCCGGTGGCGCTCGGCGTGAGAGCCGGCGCAGCGCGGTCCCTCGGAGCACCGTCCCGGCGACGCGCGAGGCCCGGCCGCGCCCGCGCGGCTTCCTTCACCAGGCCCGGCAGCGCCTCGAACGTGTTCTGCGCGCCCGGCTTGGCGATGCAGTCGAACGCGCCGATTTCCAGCGCCGCCAGCGTCGCCGCCGCACCGGGCGCCGTGAGATTCGACACCATGATCACCGGCGTCGGGCGCAGCCGCATGATCTTCTCGAGAAACTCGATGCCGTTCATGTCCGGCATCTCGACGTCCAGCGTCACGACGTCGGGGTCGAGCGCCTTCATCATCTCGCGGGCTTCGTAGGGATTGGCCGCCTCGCCGACCACCGTGATCTCGGGATCGCCGCCGAGGGCATGGCGGATCAGGGCGCGCATGGTCATCGAGTCGTCGACGACCAGCACGCGCGCAGGCGCCTTGGCGCCCACGGCGATGTCGGCAGCGGCCCGGCCGTGGTCCGTGTTCACCACCCTAGGCCTCCGTCTTGCGATACGAGGTGTTGGATTCGTAGGTGAGCACGGCCGTCGCCGGCCCGCCGAGCCGCTCGGAGTGCCCGACATACAGGTAGCCGCCGGGCCGGATCCGTTCCGCGAAGCGCTTCCAGACCCGCTCGCGCGTCGGCTGGTCGAAATAGATCGTCACGTTGCGGCAGAAGATCGCGTCGAACCCGCCCTTCATCGGCCACTGGCCGATCAGGTTGAGTTCGCGGAACGCCACGAGGTCGCGCATCGCGTCCACCACCTCGAAGTCCATCTCCTCGGTGCGGCCCCGCGCCGTGCCGGAGACCGGCGGCGCCGGGCGGAACCACCGGCGGCGGAACTCCGCGGGGACGCTGGCGAGGTCGCTGGCGCCGTAGATGCCGGCGCGGCCGGTGGCGACGACGTTCGGGTCGATGTCGGTGGCGAGGATGCGGATGTCGTGGCTCGCGGCGTTCGGCATCATGGTCAGGAGGGTCATCGCCATCGAATAGGGCTCGTGACCTGTCGAGCACCCCGCCGACCAGAGCCGCACCCGCTCGCCCCGCCTGGCGGCCTGCAGCAGCGGCGGCAGCAGGTGCTCCCGCAGATGGTCGAAATGGTGCTTCTCGCGGAAGAAATGCGTGACGTTGGTGGTCAGCGAGGCGAGCATCGCCATCCGCTCGCCGGCATTCGACGTGTCGGCGACCAGGGCGCAATAGTCCTTGAAGCTCGCGATCCCGAGCGTGCGCAGGCGCTTCGACAGCCGGGAATAGACAAGGTCGGTCTTGGATGGCGACAGGTGGATGCCGGCATCCTTGTAGAGCATGTCCGCGATCTTCAGGAAGTCGGCCTCGGTCATCGGAAACTCGCCCGCGACGATGGAGACCGAGTCTCCCCGCCCGGTCCTGGCCGGCCTTTCCTGTCTTGTCTGACCGGTTACCACTCGAATCTCCACGGTATTGCCCTTGCAGCGCTGGGACTGGGGCATCGGGCCGCCGGGGGCGGCCGGACGTTCGTTCAGGCGGCTGCCTGCAGTTGCGGCAGGACGTTGTCGGTGGCGATCAGCGAGATCATGCGCGTGTCGATCGCCATGACGCCGCGGACGAACTGCCGGGCGAGTTCGGACGCGATGTTCGGCGTCGGCTGCAGCGCGTCGTCCGTCACGGTGAGGATGTCCGACACCCCGTCCACCAGGAGGCCGAACAGCTGCTGCTCGGCGCGCACCACGATGATGACGCTGCGGGCCGTCGGCGCGGTACTGGCGAAGCCCAGCCGCGCCGCAAGGTCGACGATCGGCAGCACGGCGCCGCGCAGGTTGATCACGCCGATGACGTAGGACGGGGCATGCGGCAGGGGCGTCGCGGCCGTCCATCCGCGGATTTCGCGGACCGACATGATGTCGACGCAGAATTCCTGCTCGCCCATCCGGAAGGCGATCAGTTCGCGGGTATGCGCGTCGCCGCGATTGTCGTTGAGATGGGGCGTGGTGATCCCCGAGGTCATGTTCATGAGAGTCACTCCGCTGCGTGCTGTAGGCCGGGGTTGAAGGCGCCGTCGAGGCGCGACGTGGCCACGATCGCGTCGACGTCGAGGATGAGCGCGACGCGACCGTCGCCGAGGATGGTGGCGGCGGCAATGCCGGGCACCCGCCCGTAATTCGCCTCCAGACTCTTGATCACCACCTGCCGCTGACCCTGGATCGCATCGACGAGCAGCGCCGAGCGCGTCCCGTTCTCGGCTTCGACCAGGATGGCGACGCCAGTCGTGGCGCTCGTCGTGTCGTTCGAGTAGGCGAGTTCCCGCGCGACATCGACGAGCGGCAGGAACGTGTCGCGAACCTTGATCAGCCGCGCGTCGCCGCCGAAGCTCTTCACTTCCTCCGGCTTCGGCTGCAGCGTCTCGACGATCGCCGTGAGCGGCACCACCGCGGTCTGATCGCCGACCGAGACGATCATGCCGTCGAGAACGGCCAGCGTCAGCGGCAGGCTCATGGTGAAGGTCGATCCGCGCCCCGGCTTGGAGTTGATCGAGACCCGGCCTCCGAGCGCCTGGATGGAGCGCTTGACGACGTCCATCCCGACGCCGCGGCCCGACAGTTCCGAAATCTCGGTCGCCGTCGAGAAGCCGGGCATGAAGATCAGATTGTCGATCTCCTCGTCGGACAGGCTGGCATCGGCCGGCACGAGACCCTTCTCGATGGCGATCTCGCGAACCTTCTTGCGATTGATGCCGGCGCCGTCGTCGGAGATCTCGATGACGATGCGGCCGGAGCGGTGCATGGCCGCGACGCGGACGGTGCCCTCCTCGGCCTTGCCCGCCTCGCGGCGGACCTCCGGCTTCTCGAGGCCGTGGTCGATGGCGTTGCGGATCATGTGGGTCAGCGGATCGGACAGCCGTTCGATCACCGTCTTGTCGACTTCCGTCGCCTCGCCCTCGGTCACCAGGCGCACGGACTTGCCGGCGATGTCCGCGACTTCCCGGACCAGCCGCGGCAGCCGCTGGAACACCGACTTCACCGGCTGGGCGCGGATCGCCATGACGCTGTCCTGGATTTCGCGCGTCAGCTGCTCGAGCTCGTCGAGGGCGACGGCGACATCCGAGGCGCGGGCGAGGCCGGCCTGGAAGGCCCGCTGGGAGAGCATCACCTGATGGATGACCAACTCGCCGACGAGGTCGATCAGGCGGTCGACCCGCTCGAGGTCGACCCGGATCGTCTGTCCGGTGTTCGCCGCCGCAGCCTGCGTCTTCGGATCGGCGGGTTCGACCTTTGCCGCAGGCGTGGCTGCACGCGCCGGCGACGGAGCCGCGTCGGAGTCCTGCGTCGGTCCGGAGACGGCCTCGGCGACCGGCTCGGCGACCGGCTCGGGCACGCTGCGCTTCGCCGGTTCCGGAGTGGCGTCGCCGCGGATCCGGGCGAGAAGATCCGCCAGGTCGCTGTCGACGCCCGCGCCGTCCTCTTCCTCCGCTTCCTCGACAAGGGCCTCGATCGACAGGTCGCAGTTTCCTTCCACGAAGTCGAAGACCTCCCGGACCTTGTCCTCGTTCTGGTCGGTCTGCAGATCGATCGTGAAGGAGAGATACGCGCCCTCCGGGTCGAGATCCTCCAGGCCGGGCAGCTCGCTGGTGTCGCAGGTGACGGTCGTCTCGCCGAGCTCGGCGAGGTCGCGCAGGATCCGCACGGCGTCGTTCGCATTGGCGTAGAGCGCCGCATGCGGCCGGAAGACGATGCGGTAGCTTCCCTCCCCGCCGCCGCCCAGCATTTCGCCGAGATCCACGGCGACCGGGACGAAGTCGAAGTCCGGGATGCCGTCGTCCTGCGCCGGAGCCTCGGCCTCGGACGCCTTGCCACCGACGAGGGCTTTCAACTCCTGGACGAGGCCGGCGTTGCGTTCCGCGTCGCAGACCCCGTCGTCGCGGGCTGCCGTCACCAGATCCGCAAGCGCGTCGGCGGCGCGCAGCATCACCTTGATGACCTGGTCGCTGGCCTCGAGTCGGTCCGAGCGCAGCTCGTCCAGGGTCGTCTCGAAGACGTGGGCGAAGCGCACCAGCTCGTCGAGGCTGAAGGCGCCCGCTCCGCCCTTGATCGAGTGGACAGCGCGGAACACGGCATTCACCGTGTCGGAATCGGCCACGCCATTTTCCATGGCGAGGAGTCCGGCTTCAAGTTCAGCGAGTTGTTCGGCACACTCTTCGAAGAAGGTCTGCCGGATTTCGGCCATCGCATCCATGGTTGCACCCTGTTCTGGTCGTCGGCCCCGACATGAAGCGCGGCGGCTTTCCCTAAGCTTGCCGCCGTGAGGCGGCGGTCGGTCAGGCTGCGACGCGGTTGATCGCGTCGAGGAGCTTGACCGGGTCGAAGGGCTTGACGATCCAGCCGGTCGCTCCGGCGAGACGGGCACGCTGCTTCTTCTCCGCGTCGCTCTCGGTGGTGAGGACGAGGATCGGGATCGCCCGCCGCGAGGGGTCGCCGCGCACCGCCTCGATGAACTGGAAGCCGTCCTTGCGGGGCATGTTGATGTCGGTGATGATCACGTCCGGCTCGACAGCCATCTCCTGCAGCACCTGGATGCCGTGCTCGCCGTCCTCGGCCTGCACCACGGTGAAGCCGGAGGATGACAGGGTCGCGCGCAGCATTTCGCGGATCGTCCGCGAATCGTCGATGGTCAGAATGGTCATGCTCATGCCGCAGTGTCCCTGTCGCTGAGGGTTCCCGAGAGACCCATGAGTTCGATGCTGGTGCGGAACGCCTCGGAGGGCTCCGCGATCTTGAAGCTGACAGCGTCCGCCTGCCATGTCGCGGCGGCCGCCAGCAGTACCTGGATGCACTGGCCGCCGACTTTGCCGACGCCCGAAGCATCGAGCATGATCGGCTTGCCGCGCAGCTCGACGAGCTGATCGCACAGCGGGCCGGCAGCCTTGAGGTCGAGGATCGCCGGCAGATCGATCGCCGCCGGCTTCGCGCCCGTGGGACGTCGCGCCATCAGAATTCCTCCCAGCTGTCGTTTTCGGCATGGGCGGCGGGGGCAGCGCCGCCGCGGCCGGTGGTCTTCATCTGCGTCACGGTGCGGCTTGCGATGCGCTGGACCCGCGAGGCGTTCGCCGGCGCAAGGCGGCCGGCCGGGCTCGCCGAGGTCCGGAACTTCGCCATCGCCGCGGCCAGCTCCTCGGTCTCGTTGGTCAGCGTCTGGCTCGCCGCCGTCGCCTGCTCCACCATCGCCGCGTTCTGCTGGGTCACCTTGTCCATCTGGTCCGCCGCGCCCGACACCTCGCGCAGGCTCGTCGCCTGTTCCCGCGCGCTCGCCGCGATCGCCGAGATCACCTCCGCCATCGAGCTCACCTCGGTGACGATCTCCTCCAGCGACCGGCCCGACGCCGTCACCAGCTCGACCCCGGCCTCCACCTGCTCGCGCGAGGTGGCGATCAGCGTCTTGATCTCCTTGGCGGCCTCCGCCGAACGCTGCGCAAGGCCGCGCACTTCCTGCGCCACCACCGCGAAGCCCCGGCCGGCATCGCCCGCCCGCGCCGCCTCGACCCCGGCGTTCAGCGCCAGCAGGTTGGTCTGGAAGGCGATCTCGTCGATCACTCCGATGATCCGGTTGATCTGCGCCGAGGACCGCTCGATCTGGCTCATCGCCTCGACCGCCCGCGACACAACCTCGCCGCCCTTCTCCGCCTTCTGGCGCGCCCCGCCGGCGACCAGCTGCGCCTTGCCGGCGCCGTCCGCCGTCTCGTTCACCGCCTGCGTCACCTCGCCCAGCGCCGCCACCGTCTCCTCGAGGCTCGCCGCCTGCTGCTCGGTGCGCTGCGCCAGGTCGTTCGACGCCGTGTTGATCTCGGAAAGACCCGTCCGGATCGAGCCGATCGTCTCGACGACGCTGGCGAAGGCCGCCTCGAGCTTGGAGACGCTGTCGTTGAACAATGACCGCACGCCCTCGTAGTCGGACGTGAAGGGCCGATCGAGCCGCGCCGTCAGGTCGCCGTCGGCAAGCCTCTGGAAGCCTTCCTTGACCTCGGCCATGAAGAACTCGTGGGCCTTGACGTAGCCTTCACCGATCTTCTCCTGCTCGATCAGTTCGAGCTCCTTGGCGGCGCGGGCCGCAGCCGCCTCGGCGGACAGCCCGTCACGCTCGATGCCGGCGCGCTTGAAGGCTTCCACGGCTTCCGCCATCTCGCCAATCTCGTCGTGCCGGCCGGTCCCCGGGACGGTCACGGACGTATCGCCGGCGGCAAGCGCCCGCATCGTGCCGGTCATCGCGGTCAGGGGACGCGAGATGCTGCGGGCCAGCGGCACGGCACAGGCGACGAGCACGCCGAGCAGCACGAATGACAGGATCAGGGACTTCCAGGCTTCGCCCAGGAAGATCTCGTTGAGGTCGTCGACATAGACACCCGTTCCGATGACCCACTGCCACTCCGGAACCGCGGCGGAATAGCTCAGCTTGGGAACCGGCGCCTCGCTGTCGGGGCGCGGCCACAGATAGGGCGTGATGCCGCCGCCGGCCTTGGCTTCCGCGATCAGGTGCTGGAACAGCGGGAAGCCGTCGGGGTCGCGGTTTTCCCACATGTTCTTGCCGACCAGCGTCTGGTTGGGATGCACCAGCATCACCGCCTCGTAGTCGGTGACGAAGAAATAGTCGCCCGCCCCGTAGGTCATTCCGGCGAGAACGCCCTTCGCGGCGTCGCGGGCGGCCTCCTCAGCCATCTGCCCGCTCTCGGCCATCGAACGATAGCGCTCGACGACGGAGACCGCCGTGTCGATCTGCGTCTTGAGCAGGTCCTCGCGCTGCTCCTGCACAACCTGGCGCAGCGAGTAGAGCTGAGCGCCAACAACGGTGATGCAAACCAGAACAGAGACTGCGATCAGCGCGGAAAGTTTCTTGGAGATTGTCAGGCGCATGGCGGAGTATCCCAATCAGGTGATGTATTGCGACGCTATGCGGTAAGTCCTTAAGCCATCATTAGGCGGGGCGTCGTTCTCCCACATAATCCGCAGCGGCAGTTCCCTGGCGGTGCTTGCCGGTACGGAGACCGACGTCCGCCCGCCCGTCGGGGCGGCGCCGGCGGGCGGACGTATGCAAGGCGTCGCAGGGAGGAAGCGACCGGATGTCCGGTCAGAACTCCTCCCAGCTGTCGCTGTCGGCATGGGCGGCAGGGGCAGCGCCGCCGCGGCCGGTGGTCTTCATCTGCGTCACGGTGCGGCTGGCAATGCGCTGGACCCGCGAGGCGTTCGCCGGCGCAAGGCGGCCGGCCGGGCTCGCCGAGGTCCGGAACTTCGCCATCGCCGCGGCCAGTTCCTCGGTCTCGTTTGTCAGCGTCTGGCTCGCCGCCGTCGCCTGTTCCACCATCGCCGCGTTCTGCTGGGTCACCTTGTCCATCTGGTCCGCCGCGCCCGACACCTCGCGCAGGCTCGTCGCCTGTTCGCGGGCCGAGGACGCGATCGAAGAGATCAGCTCGGCCATCGAGCTGACTTCCGTCACGATCTCCTCCAGCGACCGGCCCGACGCCGTCACCAGCTCGACCCCGGCCTCCACCTGCTCGCGCGACGTGGCGATCAGCGTCTTGATCTCCTTGGCCGCTTCCGCCGAACGCTGGGCAAGGCCCCGCACCTCCTGCGCCACCACCGCGAAGCCACGGCCGGCATCGCCCGCCCGCGCCGCCTCGACCCCGGCGTTCAGCGCCAGCAGGTTGGTCTGGAAGGCGATCTCGTCGATCACCCCGATGATCCGGTTGATCTGCGCCGAGGACCGCTCGATCTGGCTCATCGCCTCGACCGCCCGCGACACCACCTCGCCGCCCTTCTCCGCCTTCTGCCGCGCGCCGCCGGCGACCAGCTGCGCCTTGCCGGCGCCGTCCGCCGTCTCGTTCACCGCCTGCGTCACCTCGCCCAGCGCCGCCACCGTCTCTTCCAGAGAGGCCGCCTGCTGCTCGGTGCGCTGCGCCAGGTCGTTCGACGCCGTGTTGATCTCGGAAAGACCCGTCCGGATCGAGCCGATCGAGGTCACCACCCCGCCGATCGCCGTCTCCAGCTGCGCGACGCTGTCGTTGAACTTGGCGCGGATCGGCTCGAATTCCGGTGCCACCGCCTCGGTCATCCGCACCGTCAGGTCGCCATCCGACAGGCGCTCGAAGCCGACCTCGATGACCCCGACGAAGGCCCGCAGATCCTCGGCCTTGGCGTCTTCCAGCGCCGCCTGCCGGCGCTTGGCCTCTTCCTGGTCGATGCGCGCGCGTTCGGCCGCCTCTGCCAGCTCGTCGCGCTCGACCGCGGCGCGCTTGAAGGCCTCGACCGCCTCTGCCATCTCGCCCACTTCGTCGTGGCGCCCGACGCCGGGAACCACCACCGCCTTGTTGCCGGCGGCCAGTTCCCGCATCGTGCGCGTCATCGCCGTGATCGGCGTGCCGATGCCACGGGACAGAAGCCAGCCCAGCCCCATCGCGGCGACGATCAGGAGGCCCATGCCGGCGAGCAGCGCCAGGTCGGCCCGCTCGTTCGCGACACGCTCCGTCTCGATGGCCTGATCGATCGCGGCGTTCTCTTCTTCCTGGATGCCGTCGAGAATGTTTTCGGCCGGCTCGATGAACTGATCGGCCTTGCCGGAGGTGAAGAGCGCCAGCGCCTGGGGAAAAGTCGCCTCGTCGCGCATGAAGCGGATCACCGGGTCGGCGATCTCGGCATGCCATGCGGCAACCGCTGCCTCGAGCGCCGGCATCCGGCTGGCGATGTCGCTGCCCGCGCCGGCGGCCGAACGGATATCTTCGACCTTCGCCCTGAACGTCTCGTAGTGCTCCTTCGTCCGCGTGGCGAAATAGTCGTCGCGCGTGATCATGAAGCCGCGCAGCGAGGCCTCCTGGCGAGCGAGCGAAAACCGCGCCGCCATCGCCGCATCGCCCATCTCCGCGTGCTGGTTCTTGAGGGCGCTGTGGGTTTCGATCGTCGCGACAAAAGTGTAGAGCGCGCCTCCCATGGCCGCAGCCACGACAATCAGAACCATGAAAGCGGCGGCGATCTTTCGCGAGATCTTCATGTCGGCGAAGCGCATGAATCGGGACTCCTTGGGGCGGTTCAGGAGTTGCACGGCAAGCGCGAACATCCTGGACGACCGGAATTTTTTCGGGGGGGTGGCGTTCATCGCCGGACGTATGGCGTCGCAGCGCCATCGGCAGGGAAATACCTGCCTCACGAATCAACACGATGATCCGTTGAATTTGCCTTAATCCGCCGACGCGACCGTGCCTTCGAGGGCTTGCGCGAGGATTGCGGCGGCCACTGCCGGACTGGTCTCGGGCGCGGGCACGAGTTCGGGCCCGGCCATAAAAGCCGGGCCCGTTTTCATGCCGAAGTCTCAGCCGCGTCTTAGCGGAAGAGCGACAGCAGCGACTGGCTGGAGGAGTTGGCGATCGAGAGCGCCTGGACGCCGAGCTGCTGCTGCGTCTGCAGAGCCTTGAGGCGGGTCGACTCTTCCGTCATGTCGGCATCGACCAGCGTGCCGACGCCCTTGTCGAGCGTGTCCATGAGCTTGGAGACGAAGTTGGTCTGCATCTCGATGCGGTTCTGCACCGCACCGATCGACGCGCCGGCCGTGGTGACCTGCGACAGTGCCTCGTCGACCACCTTCATGTAGTTCTGGATCTGCGCCGAGGTGCTGCTGCTGATGTTGATGCTGGCGACGCTGGTGGCGCCGGCAGGCGCCGTCGAGGTCACAACAGCCGCGGCCGAGAGACCAAGGGCCGCAGCGGACGTGCCGGGGGTGCCGTTGTCATCCGTCGCCGCGCCAACGGTGAAGTTGTCGGTGGACGAGAAGACAACGTTGTTCGAACCATCGACAGCGACGTCGATGCCCTGAATATCGGCATCCTTGAGCGCCTGCTTCAGGACTGCCGTCAGATCGGCGTTCGACCGGATCGTCGTGTCGGACAGGCCAGCCTTCGTCAGCGTGCCGGCATCGATCTCGACCGTGCGAGCCGCGGCGCCGCCCTGCTTGATCGAGAAGCTGACGGTGTCGGTCGCCAGATCGTAGGCGGTCGTGTCGACCGCAGTCGCCGCACCGCTGTTGCTGGTGAACTGGGTCAGGTTGATGGTCTTGTTCAGGATGCCTGTGTTCGTACCGGCGCCGTCGTCCGAGTAGAGGCGGAGGGCGGTGATGTCGACGTCGATGCTGCCGATGCCGATCTTGCCGTTGGCGTCACGCGACAGCGACGAAACGATGACCTTCGACAGGTCGGTGCTGGAGCCCGTCGACAGCCAGTTCTGGCCCGAGAAGGACGAGGAGTCGGCGATCGTCTTCAGCTGCTCCTGCAGCGCGGTGATTTCCGACTGCACCTTGGCCTTGTCGACGCCTTCGCCGGTGGCCGTGGTGAGCTTGGCCTTGATCTCGTCGAGCACGTCCTTGGCCGAGTTGAGGCCGGTGTAGGCCGCGTCGACCGTCGCCGCGCCGATACCGAGCGAATCGGAGACCGCCGACATGGCGTTGTTGTCCGAACGCATGGTGGTCGCGATCGACCAGTAGGCGGCGTTGTCCTTGGCATCGGCGACGCGATAGCCGGTCGAGATGCGGGCCTGGGTCTGGTCGAGCGACGAGTTGATGGTCTGGAGGCTCTGGAGAGCCGTCATTGCCGAGGTATTGGTATTGATGCTGGTCATGAATTGAGTCCCGTGACGCAAGTACAATTTGGGACAGTCCGGATCGACCGGGATAGCAAGTCGGCGTCATGCCTGTGGTCGGATTTCCTCGCGGCCACTTCGCTATGACCGAACCTTGCGCGGGGCTCCCCTTCCAGGTTCTTAACATCGGCGCGATGGTTCCCGCTGCGCCGTTGTTCCGCTTCTTATGGTTAACGACCTGGTAGCGACCATGGTTAACCGGGCGTTGCTGAGCGTGAAGCTATCCGGGGAGACAAACGAAGAAAGCCGCCCCCCGAAGGGAGCGGCTTGTCGACGGTCCGGAAGGTGGCTTCGGCTTAGTTCTGGAAGAGCTGCAGGATCGCCTGGCTGGAGGAGTTGGCGATCGAGAGCGCCTGGACGCCGAGCTGCTGCTGCGTCTGCAGAGCCTTGAGGCGGGTCGACTCTTCCGTCATGTCGGCATCGACGAGGATACCGACACCCTTGTCGATCGTGTCCATGAGCTTGGAGACGAACTGGGTCTGCATCTCCACACGGTTCTGCACCGAACCGATCGACGCGCCGGCCGTGGTGACCTGCGAAAGGGCTTCGTCGACGACCTTGATGTAGTTCTGGATGTCGGTCGATGTCGCGCCGGTAATGTTGATCGCCTCGACGCTGGTGGCACCGGCCGAGGCCGTCGTGGTGGTCACGGCGGTGGCGGCGAGGCCGAGGTCGGCGACGGCGAGCCCGCTGGTGCCGCTCGCGGTGGCACCGCTGACGGTGAACGTGTCGGTGGACGAGAACACGACATTGTCCGCAGCGTTGATGGAAACCTCGATGCCCCGGATGTCGGCATCCTTCAGCGCCTGCGTCAGCACGTTTGCCAGATCGGCGTTCGACCGGATCACGGTGTCGGACAGACCGGCGGCGGTCAGTGTCGCCTGGGTGATCTCGACCGTGCGGGCCGCGGAACCACCCTGTTTGACGGAGAAGCTGACCAGGTCGTTTGCTGCAGCAAAATCAATGCCGGCGCCCGCCTCGACGGTTCCAGCGACACCGCTGGTGTTGGTATACTTCGTCAGGTCGATTGTCTTGTTCAGGATGCCTGTATTCGCGGTACCGGCAGCGTTGGTGGAGTAAAGGCGAATGTTGGTGATGTCGACGGTGATGCTGCCGATCGAGATCTTGCCGTTCGCATCTCGCGACAACGACGAGACGATCTGCTTCGACAGGTCGGTGCTGACGCCCGTCGACAGCCAGTTCTGCCCCGAGAAGGACGAGGAGTCGGCGATCGTCCGCAGCTGCTCCTGCAGCGCGGTGATTTCCGACTGGACCTTGGACCGGTCGACGCCGTCCGACGTAGCGGTCGTCAGCTTTGACTTGATCTCGGCGAGAACATCCTTGGCCGCGCTGAGGCCGGTATAGGCCGCGTCGACCGTTGCCGCACCGATACCGAGCGAATCGGAGACCGCCGACATCGCGTTGTTATCCGAGCGCATGCCCGTCGCGATCGACCAGTAGGCGGCGTTGTCCTTCGCCTCCGACACTCGGAAACCGGTCGAGATGCGGTTCTGCGTCTCGTCCATCATCTTGTTGGTCGTCTGCAGCGTCTGCAGCGCGGTCATCGCAGCGACGTTGGTATTGATACTCGTCATTGTCCTACCCTTGCTGGCGAGCTTGCCCGTCATGGGCCGTGCCTGATGTCGCGCATCGGAGCTTCATGCCGTCTGCGTTGTCGTTAACCTAGGTTGTTAAGGTTAAGCGGAAGTAAAATTTGCCGTCTGACGGCCGCCCTGGCCGCGTCAGAAAAATGACCGCACGAGAGAGCCGACCAGCAGGTTCCAGCCGTCTATGAGGACGAAGAACAGGATCTTGAACGGCAGCGAGATGATCGTCGGCGGCAGCATCATCATGCCCATCGACATGGTCAGTGTCGCGACGATCATGTCGATCACCAGGAACGGCAGCACGATCAGGAAGCCGATCTCGAAACCACGGCGCAGTTCCGAGATCATGAAGGCCGGCACCAGGACCCTGAGATCGACGTCGCCGTCCTCGGCCCCCTGCGGCTCCGGCTCGACCCGGTCGCGGCTGTTGGCGGCGGCGAGATCGCCGAACAGCGCCAGATCGGCTGGCCGGACCTGGGTCAGCATGAAGTCCTTGAACGGATCGGAGATGCGATAGAAGGCTTCCTGCTCGTCGATCTCCTCGTTGAGGAGCGGCTGCAGGCCGTCCTGCCAGGCGCGGTCGAAGGTCGGCGCCATGACGAAGAAGGTCATGAACAGCGACAGCGAGATCAGGATCAGGTTGGCCGGCGTGGTCTGCAGGCCGAGGCCGGTTCGCAGGATCGACAGGGCGATGACGATCCGGGTGAAGGACGTCACCATCACCAGCAGGCCTGGCGCGATCGACAGCACGGTGACGAGGCCGAAGAGCTGGATGATCCGGCCCGAGGCGGCCGAGCCGCCGTCGGGAATGAGGCCCGCGAGCGCGCCGGCGGTATCGTTGAGCTGCGCCGCCGCCGGATGCGAAGCCAGCAGCGCCAGAAGGACGACGAGGAGCCGTGTCATTCGGCGACCATCGCCTGGATCAGATAGTCGACGACGGCGGGCGAGCGGAGCTTGGCGCGCTCGCGCAGATCGTCGCGCAGATGCAGAAGGCCCCGCGTGCCCTCGACCTGCGCGAGCTGGAGCGAGCGCAGGAAGGCCAGCGTGTCGGCCTCGATCTCCGCGGCGAGGACCTCGGCGTCGATGCTGCCGTCATCCTCGACGACGATCGACGCCTCGATCCGCAGCCACGCATTTGCCGGGGCATAGATATTGGTGACGACGGGCTTCAGGGCGATCAGCCGCAGCGGCAGGGCGCTACCCTCGGCCGCGGCGATATCGGAGGGGGGAGAAGCCGTCTCGGCCGGCGGCTGCACGACCGCCTCTGCCGGCGCGGAAGCCGCGCTTCCGCTATTCAGCCAGCCGACGAAGGCGCCGCCCGCGCCCGCCACCAGGGTGAGGATCACCACCGCGATCGCCGTCTGGATCGTCGTGCGCTTCTTGGCGCCCGCATCATCGTCCCATGTGCCTGCATCGGCCATTTCGACGAACCCTCTTCGCTCCGGAAATCGGCGGCGATGCCTTCATGGCACCGACCTGCCGACAATCGAGCGATAGCCGTCCTGGCTGACCCGAGACTTGCCTTCCGGCCATCGCCGGAAGGCGTTGCGGCTCCTCAGAAGGGCGCGACGATGTCGTAGACCTGCTGGCCCCAGCCCGGCTGCTGGACTTCCGTCATGCGGCCGCGGCCGCCGTAGGAAATCCGGGCCTCGGCGATCTTGTCGTAGTCGATCGTGTTGTTCTGCGAGATGTCCCGCGGCCGGATGATGCCGGCCATCGCCAGCACCCGAACCTCGAAATTCACCCGCACTTCCTGCTGCCCGCTGACGACGAGATTGCCGTTCGGCAGTTTCTGGGTGACGACGGCGGCGACCGAGAGGTCGATGTCCTCCGAGCGCTTGATCTTGCCCTTGCCGGACATGTCGGAGCTGCCGTCCGCATCGAGATCGACGCCCACCGTCGGCAGCTCGTAGTTGCCGAGCTGGCCGGCCAGGTCGAGCCCGCTGCCGATGCCCGACCGGCGCGAACGCTCGGAATTGTTGTCGAGCGAGGCCTGGTCGCGAATGCGGATCTTCACGGTGACGATGTCGCCGACATCGAGCGCGCGCGGGTCCTGGTAGAACTGCGCCTGCTTGTCGCTCCAGAGCGAGTGCGGCGTCTGCGGTCCGGAGGCCGGAAACGCCGTCGGCGCGCCGGCCAGCGCCGGATATTCGTAGAGCCCGGTGCCGACCGGCGACATCGCCGGCTCGCGCAGGAAGTCCTCGCGGCTGGTCGAGCAGCCGGCCAGCGCCGCAAGCGCGAGGATTGCAAGGATCTTCATGACCGGCTCTCCGCGACCTGTTCGGCGTCGGCAGCAGTGCCGGCCGAGGTCTTGTCGACGATGCGCTTGGCGATCTCCGCCGCCACCGCGGGCGACATTTCGCTCAGTATGTCGCTGGCCTGCCGCGACTTGAGGCGCACCAGCACGGACGCGGCGGCGTCGCGGTCGAGATTGGCGAGCTGCGGCGCCGCCGCGACGGCCTTCATCTGGCTGTAGATGTCGACGACGATCTGCGAGGCGCTGTCGAGAAAGCGCTGGCGCTCCGCCAGCCAGGTCTCGTAGTCGGCGCGCTTGGCCTCGAGTTCGTCGATCTTCTGGCTGATCGCGACTTCCAGGTCCTTCATCCGGCTCTCCTGCAGGGAGTAGCGCGCGTCCTGGGCCTTGTCGGCGATGTTCAGGCAGTATTGCTGCACCTCGGTGGCAGGCGCCGGGGCGACGAGGTCGCCGGCCGGGTCGATGATCCGGATCTGCTGCGGCGGCAGTTCCGGCGCACCGGCGGACGGGTCGCCCTCCTGCGCGGCGGCCGGCCACGCCAGCACCAGCACCAGGGCGCACCAGCCGAGCCCGCCGGACGATTTCAAAAGCGTCTTGATCATCACTGCACCACGAGTTCGGCCTGGAGCGCGCCGGCCGTCTTGATCGCCTGGAGGATCGCGATGATCCCGGTGGGCTTCAGTCCGATGCGGTTCAGGCCGCGGACCACGGTTTCGAGATCGGCGCCGCCGACATAGGCGAAGTTGCCGCCATCCTGGGACGCATCGACGATGGTTTCGGAGGTGACGACGGTCTGGCCGTCGCTGAGCGGCGCCGGCTGCGACACCGAGGGGAGCTCGCTGATCCGCACCGTCAGATTGCCATGCGTGACGGCGACGGTGGAGATCTGCACGTCCTGCCCGATCACCACGGTGCCGGTGCGCTCGTCGATGACCACCCGCGCCACCTGGTCCGGCGCGATCCGCAGGTCGCCGATCTCCGCCATGAAGCGCGTGCTGGACACCTCGCTCGGGCGCTTGAGGTGGATGGTGCGGAAATCCTCCTCCTGCGCCACCGGCCGCCCCCAGCGCTTGCGCGCATAGTCGTTGACGATGTCGACGACGCGGATCGAGGTCTTGAAGTCCGGATTGACGAGTTCGATCGCCAGCTTGCCGTCATCGTTGAAATGGCCGGGCACCTCGCGCTCGATCATCGCGCCGTTCGGCACCCGCCCGGTCGTCGGCACGCCCTGGGTCAGCCGTTCGCTGTCGCCTTCGGAGGAAAAGCCGCTGACCGCGACCGCCCCCTGGCCGACGGCGTAGATCTCCCCGTCGGCACCGTAGAGCGGCGTCATCACCAGCGTGCCGCCGAGCAGCGAGCTGGCGTCGCCGAGCGACGACACGGTGACGTCGATACGCGAGCCGGTGCCGATGAAGGCCGGCAGTTCGGCGGTGACGGTCACGGCGGCAATATTCTTGTTGCGCGCCGACTGGGACCGGACGCTGACGCCCATCCGGTCGAGCATCGACTGCATGGACTGTTCGGTGAACGGCGAATTGCGCATGGAATCGCCGGTCCCCTGCAGCCCGACCACCAGGCCGTAGCCGACCAGCTGGTTGGGCCGCACACCGCGCACCGTGACGATGTCCTTGATGCGGACCGAGCCGAGCGCATCGCCGGGATTGCCCCGCACCGCCGCGACATGCTCGCGGCTCGGTGCCGGCGTGCCGTAGCCGGAATAGTCGGCCGGGACGGCCGCAACCGCGCTCGCCAGCAGCATGGCAGCGGCAAGGAAGGGGCGGATCATCCGGGTATCCTGACGCTGCCGTCGGGCGCGACGACGCCGGAGACGATGACACCGCTGTCGGCATTGCGTACCCGCACGAGCTCGCCGGCGGGTGCCGACTGCAGCGCGGTGCCGAGACCGGTGATCATCAGGCCGTCGGCCTCGTAGACGAGCGTGACCGCGGCGCCGGCGCTGACGACGTCGGCCAGCTTCAGGTCCGACAGCAGGATCGGCCGGCCGGGCAGCAGGGTGCGGCGCGCCACGCGGCCTTCCAGCATCGACTCGTCGGCGACGTACAGCCCGAGCTTCTCGTCCTTGACGACGTAGGCCTTGCGATCGAGACCCCGTTCGAAGACATTCTGGCCCGGGTAGACGACCACGGTCGGCACCGGCATGTCCAGTTCCGCCGAGAATGCGCGCACGGGCACCGACAGGATGAACATGGCCGCAAGCGCGACCGCCGCGGCGTAGAGGATGACGAGGATGCGGCCCGGGCCGCGTGCGTTGTCCATGGCTCAGCGCAGGCCCTTCGACACGACGCTCGCCATCTCGTCGGCGGCGGAGATGACCTTGGAATTCATCTCGTAGGCGCGCTGCGCCGAGATCAGCTCGGAGATCTCCTTCACCGGGTCGACGTTGGAATCCTCGAGATATCCCTGCTGCACGACGCCATAGCCGGGATCGCCTGGCACGCCGACGATCGGCGCACCGGAAGCGACCGTCTCCTTGAAGAGATTGCCGCCCTGGGCGGCGAGGCCCGCGTCGTTGGCGAAGCTGGCGAGCGTCAGCTGGCCGATCTCCTCCAGATCCGCCGCGCCGTCGACCCGGGCGAAGACCTGGCCGCTCTCGTTGATGATCACCTCGGTGGTGTTCTGCGGCACGGTGATCGCCGGCTCGACCGCGAAGCCGTCGAGCGTCACCAGCTGGCCGTCGCCATTGGTATTGAAGGCGCCGTCGCGGGTGTACATGACCTCGGCGTTGGGGCCCTGCACCTGGAACCAGCCCTGGCCGTTCAGCGCCAGATCCAGCCGGTTACCGGTCTGGTTGAGCGTGCCCTGCAGATGGATGTTGCGGATCGCCGACAGCCGCGTGCCGAGGCCAAGCTGCGCGCCTTCGGGGACGACCCCCTCGCCGCCCCGGGCCGGCACGCCCTGGGCGCGCTCGATCTGGTAGAGCAGGTCGGTGAACTCCGCCCGCGCCCGCTTGAAGCCGGTGGTGTTGATGTTGGCGATGTTGTTGGCAATGACCTCGACATTGGTCTGTTGCGCATTCATTCCGGTCGCGGCGATGGCGAGGGCTCGCATGGGTCGGTTCCTTCGATTGGTGGCAGGATGCCCATGCGGGCAGGCTGGATCAGCGGGTCAGGCGAACCGGCTCAGATCGACATGCGGGAGAGTTCGAGATAGGCGCTGACCGCCTTGTCCCGCAGCGCCACCGCCGTCTGCAGCGTCCGCTCCGCCGCCATCACCGACTCCACCACGGCCTGGGTCGAGGCTTCGCCCCTGATGCCCTGGATGGAGGTCGCCTCGGCCGACTTGACGGCGTCCATGGCATTGGTGGCGACCTGCGACAGCACGGTGCCGAAGTCGGCGCCGGCGACCGTCGTCGCGACGCCGGAAGCGGCCGACGATGCACCGCCGATGGGGCTGGTCTGGATGCGGGGGAAGGCGGAGCCGAGAGCGGAAATCATGGTCAGTTCCTCAGGAGGTCGATGGTCATGTTGATGATCTCGCGGGCCTGCTTGACCACCTGCACGTTGGCTTCGTAAGCGCGGTTCGCGTCGCGCATGTCGGCCATCTCCACCAGCATCCGCACGTTCGGCATCTTGACGTAGCCGTTCTCGTCGGCGGCGGGATTGCCAGGGTCGTGCTCGACGACGAACGGCGCGTTGTCGCGCCCGACCTGCCGGACGCTGACCATTTCGGCGCCGGTCAGCCGGTCCAGTTCGCTGGCGAAGCTGACCGTCTTGCGCTGGTAGGGATCGCTGCCGGGCGTCTGGCCGGTGGTCTGCGTGTTGGCGATGTTCTCCGAGACGATGCGCATCCGCGTCGACTGGGCCTGCAGACCGCTGGCGGCGATCCGGAGCGAGGAGAGAAGCGGATCCGACATCGAGACTAACCCTTGACCGACATGATGAGCATCCGCTGGAACGCCTTCATTACCGACGTATTCAGCGCGTAGCCGCGCGAGATTTCGCCGGCCTTGAGCATTTCCTGCTCGAGCATCACGGAGTTGCCCGAATGCCGGACGTCCCAGCTGTCCTCGGTCACGGTGCCGTCCGTCCCGCGCTGGCGCCCGAGCGAGGCGAGATGCATGTCGCTCGACTGCGAGAGCTGCAGGCCGGTCGTGTCGAGGACTTCCGAGAAGGGCGTGATGTCCTTGCCGGTGTAGCCGGGCGTACTGGCGTTGGCGATGTTCTCGGCGACCACGGTCTGGCGATTGGCGAGCCATGAACTGCGCTGCGAAGCGATGCCGAAGAGATAGACCTGGTCCATGCATACCGAGCGTGTTGCTTGCGTCGCTGCATGTCTAGGAACGGGTGCTTGTCCGAAGCTTGACCGCCCGCCCCGTCGTCTTCGGCGCTGCAACCGGGAACAGCGCCCGGTCAGCTGCCCCACATCCAGGGGATGCGGAGCGGCGCCATTTGCTCAAGGAATTTTGGAGAAAGCGGTGGGGAAGCCTCCCCCGACGGCCGCTCTAGCGCGTCAGGCGCGCCGCGCCGATCGCCGCGAGCAGCCGCTCGGTCTGGCCGTCGGGGTCCAGTGGCGGGCCGTCGAAGGCGATGTAGGTGATGTCCACGGCCGCCGTCGAGGCGCCCAGCTCCAGCCGGAAATGCGCCGTGACGTCCTCGTAGCGAAACTCCAGCGCCAGGCTGATCACCGGGATCTCGCCCCAGCCCAGCAGGATTTCGCCGGAATTGGCGAAGCGCAGCACGCCGGGTTTGAAATAGGGCTCGGCCGAGGACGCGACGATGTCGTCGAGATTGCCGTACCGCTCCAGCCGCAGGAAGGCGATGTAATCGACGACCTCGACGAGGCGAAGCTCGGCGACGAACTCCCGGAGGCCCTCGGCGAGCGCTCGCTCGCGGACCATAGTCTTGCGCTTCTTCATATCCAGCATGACTAGGCTGTCGCAACTCCCATCTTGGAGCCCGTACGGGAGTGGAGGTAGTAGATGAGTTCGGCGACCGCCTTGAAGAAATCCGGTGGGATCATCTGGTCGATCTCGACACTATCGTACATCGACCTTGCCAAGAGCTTGTCTTCGATGATCGGCACGTCGTTCGCCTCGCCGATCTCGCGGATCTTGAGCGCGATCAGGTCGACGCCCTTGGCCACGACGACGGGCGCGCCCCCCTCCTCGCGCACGTAGCGCAGCGCGATGGCGTAGTGGGTCGGGTTGGCGATGATCAGCGTCGCCTGCGGCACCGCCGCCATCATCCGCTTCTTCACGCGGTCGCGGGCAACCTGGCGCTGGCGCGCCTTGACCATCGGGTCGCCTTCGGCCTGCTTGTTCTCTTCCTTGATGTCCTGCTTCGACATGCGCAGGTCGCGGCGCCAGTGGATGCGGCTCATCGCCAGGTCGGCGGCCACGAGCACGATCGTCGCGATCGATACGCCCGAGAGCAGCTTCATGGTCATTTCGAGGATCAGTTCCGGCATCAGGACCGGGTCGGAATACATCGTGCGCATCATCGTCGGGAATCCCGAGATGAGCAGCATGCCGACGACGATGCCGATGGTGATGAACTTGAACATGGCCTTGGCGAACTCCGTCAGCCCGCGCAGGCCGAAGATCCGGCTGAAGCCGGCGGACAGCGATATGTGTGACGCTTTCGGACGGATCCGCTCGAGATTGATCTGCGGCGGGTTCTGCAGCAGCGACGAGGCGACGCCGCCGATGACGAAGAAGACCGCCGCCGGAAGCACGAACCGGGCGCTCTCGATCCCCAGCATCTGGAGGACGTGCAGGGCATCCACACCGGTTTCCAGCTCCCATTGCAGCGGATTCTCGAAGGTCGTCTCCAGGGTCAGAAGCAGCCGTTGCGCCGCGTCCCTCGCATGGAAGGCGATGAACGCCATCGTCGCCAGCAGCGAAGCCAGGATCGGAGCCTCGCGCGAGACCGGAAGGTTGCCCTTCTCGATCGTGTCGCGAAGCTTCTTTTCGGTCGGCTCCTCGGTGAGAGACGACTTGTCCTGGCTGTCACTCACCGCCGATTAGTCCTCAAACCTGTTGACGTTCGGTGAAGGTGGGACTGGTCCGCCCTCCGAGACTACGGCGATCGGTCAAAGGATCGACGCGGGGATCAGGATTACGCCGCGTCCATCGCGCGAAGCTGTATCCGTCCGTCGCCGGAAAGGCGCAGCGCCTCGTCGGCGATGCGGCGGCGCGCCGCTTCGATCTCGCTCTCCTGCACGTCGATCTGCTGCGACAGCTCGGCCTCGGCCATGCGCCGCGCGCGGGCGCCGAGCGAGGACAGCACGCACTCCTTCATCTCCGCCGACGCGCCGCGCAGCGCCAGGATCGACAATTCCGTGGGTATCGCGTCGAAAAGCGTGAGGCGCGACTTCTGCGGCAGCTCCGGCAGGTCGTTGAAGTTGAACAGAAGCCGCTGCAGGTTTTCGGCGTCGCGCGGGCGCACGGTCCGCACCGCCTCGAGGAGCTCGTCGGCCTGGCGCTTCTCCAGCCGGTTCACGATGTCGGCGAGGATCGCGTGGCTGCCGGTGCTCTCGGGGCTCTCCTGGCTGCCGAGATATGCCTGGCGCACATGCGTCTCGAACAGGTTCAGCACCGGGACCGACAGCGGCTTGAGCGTCAGCATCCGGCGCATCACGCTGTTGCGGAAGCCCGGATCGAACTCGCGCACGATCGACGAAGCGGTCACCGCGGGGATCTTCGAGAGCAGGATCGCCACGACATGCGGGTGTTCCCTCGCCAGCTGCGGCGCCAGCACCTCGCCCTGCATGTCGGCGACGGCGTCCCAGACGCTGCGCGCCGGCTCGTCGGACAGCTCGAGAGCGAGTTCCGCCGCCGCCTCCGGGAAGAGCGCCTCGAACTCATCCTCCGAGAGCGCCTTCTGGAGCAGTTCGTCCATCTGCCGCTCGGGACCCGCAACCCCCGGGCCCTTGCGGAACGCCTCCTGGAAGATCTCGACGATCAGGTCCATCTGCTCGGGCGAGATCGGCTCCAGCCCGCCTGCCGCGTCGCGCAGCAGCTTGATGTCGCCGGGGGCGAGATGCTTCAGCACGCGCGACGCACCCGACGAGCCCATGGCGAGAAGCAGGATGGCGGCTCTGGCGCGACTGCTGCGCGGCAGCGCCACGTCTTCGTCCTGGTAGGCGGCGATCATCGACATGGGAAACTAGGCGACCCGCTGCTTCTTGGGCTTCAACTGGGCACCGGGCGTCGCGACCTCAGTGAGCGTCAGGCCGAACCGCTGGTCCTCGTTGTCGAGGATGACGATCTCGCCGCGCGCCACCAGGCGGCCGTTCACCACCACGTCGACGGGATCGCCGACCTTGGTGTCGAGCTTGACCACGGCGCCGCGTCCGAGCTTGAGGATGTTCGCGACGGTCATCGTCGCCGAGCCGAGCACGACCTGCATGGTCACCGGGACATCCATCACGATGTCGATGTCGAGCGGCCCGGGCGTCGCCTGCTCTTCCGTGTCGGATGCGACGTCTTCGGCGTCGGCGTCGATCTTGCTCATCAAATCATCCTCGGGAGTTGTCGGGCGGCCAGGCCGCAGGTTCCAGTGCCGCCCGGCCGCAGCTTCGGCTTAGCGGCCGGGACTGGCGCGAAGCCTGTGCGGCCGGCGTCGGCGGCGGTCAGGCTGCGGTTCGATCGGAAAGGCCGAGGCGCGCTGCGGCCCAGTCGGCGCGCTCCAGACGGCGTTCGAGCCGCTCGCCCTCCTCGCGCGCTTCCTCGATCCGCGATTCCAGCGCGCGAAGCGTCTGGATGCCCTCGTGCTTGAGGACGACGACGGCCTGCGCGGCGCGGTTGATGGAGCGATCGGCTTCCTGCAGGGCGGCGCCGAGGTCGCTGCCGGCGGCGCGCAGCAGGCGAAGCTCGCGATACATGCGTCCGCTGCGCAAGGCGGTGACGACGAGGGCTGCGAGCAGCACGAGGTCAATCAGATAGGATGTCATCGATGAACTCCTGGGCTGGGTCGACGCGTTCTTCGACGCTGATCACGAAACTGTCCCGCGAGCGGCCGACGGTGGCGCGGAACAGCTGGCGGTCCTCGCACTCGACGGCGATGAGGCTGGCGATGTCGACGTCGAGGGGGATGGTCGCGCCGACGCGGAAGGCGGCGACGGTGGACAACGGCACCTTCTTCTTGGCGAGCAGCGCCTGCAGCCGCAGGTCGCTCTGCGAAAAGCTCGCCCTGATCGCCTGGGCCCAGGCCTCGTCGCGGTCCACCGGCGGCGCGTCGGGCGACTCGGCCAGGAAGCGGCGGTGGGGGACGAAGAACTCTTCCGGAAACCCGACCACCAGCGGCGCCGTGAGGCCGCGCACCGTGATCTCGAAGCGGAACTGCACGAAGCGGGTCGCGGCGTCCTCCAGCCGGGCCGCGAGTTCGGACTGCTCGATGAGATCGCCGCGGGCGAGATCGAGCGTCGCGATCGCGGCGAAGGCGTCGTTGGCCGACTGGACGAGGGCATCGATCGCCAGCACGACGACGGCGCGGTCGAGCTCGGTCGGCTCGCGGGTCAGCTGCTTGTCGGGAGACGGCTCGGCGCCGAAGAAGGTGGAGATCAGCGCCTCGATCGTCGATCGCGCGACGACCGCGAAGCCCGGCTTCTGAAACCGCGGGGACGACAGCATGGCGATCAGGGCGCCGTCGCTGCCCTCCTCCGGTGGCTCGGGCGCCAGGTCGAGCTCGACGCCCGCGACGCTGAGCGCCGGCCGGTCGGCAGCGACCGGCGCCAGCCGGCCGCCGATCCGCTCCGCCCAGACCTCGCCCATGTGAAGAAGGCGCGGCAGGCGGCTCGGGTCCATCTCGGCGGCGCTGCGCAGCCGCTGGGTGATGACCTGCGATTCCCTCGTGGAGGCGACGTTGCTCATCGCGTCACGCCCCCGCGCCGCCGATGGTCTCGTTCTCGACCTGATCGATGGTCGGCCGGTCGTAGGCCGAGATGGTCTTGCGGCCGTATTCCAGCGCCACCTGCGGCATCGCGCCGTTCATGTAGGCGATGAGGGTGGATTTCACGATGACGAAGACGCGGCACTTCTTCTCGCGGACCGATTTCACCTTGGTGGCGATCGGGCCGACCACGGCATAGGAGAAGAAGATGCCGGCGAAGGTGCCGACGAGCGCGGCGCCGATCAGGTGTCCGAGCACTTCCGGCGACTGGTCGAGCGCACCCATGGCCTTGATGACGCCGAGCACCGCCGCGACGATGCCGAGGGCGGGCAGGCCGTCGGCGACGTCCTGCAGGGCATGCTTGGGCTTCATCGTGTCGTAGGTGATCGTCGCAATCTCCTCCTCCATCAGCGCCTCGATCTCGTGCGGGCGGGCGTTGCCGATGATGATCAGCCGGCAGTAGTCGCAGATGAAGTTGGTCATCGGAACGTCCTGGAGGACGGTCGGGAAGGCCTGGAAGATTGTCGATTCCTTCGGGTCGTCGATATGCGCCTCGACCTCGCTGCGCGATTTCGACCGCATCTCCCGCATCAGCTGGTGCAGCAGGCCTAGGACGTTCAGGTAGTCGCGCTGCTGGGGTACCTTGTTCTTGAACGCCTCGAGGATGGCGCGCCCGCAATCCTTCACCACCTTGGTCGGGTTGGCGACGAGGAAGGTACCGACGGCCGATCCGATGATGATGACGTATTCGAAGGGCTGGACGAGGACCCCCAGGTGCCCGCCCATCGCGACGTAGCCGCCCAGCAGGCAGCCGAGCGTCACGATCAGCCCAAGTACAATTCCCATGCGATCCTCGCGAACAGATGACTGAGCAAACCCCTAGGTAAAGCCGCTTGTGCGAGCCTTGCTGGACGGCGGGTCGGACCGGGGTTCCGCCGGTAATCGTCGTTCACAGGCTCGGACAAGGATGGGCGGCGAAACATCCGGCAGACCCTTCGGCGACCGGCCCGGGAAGCCGGCTGCCCTCCTCGTCCCCTCCAGACCGAGATCCGAGCATGCAGACTTCGTTTCCCGTCGCCCTCTCGGCCCAGCTTGCGATGGAAAAGCGCCTCGAGACGATCGCCAACAACATCGCCAACAGCCGGACTGCCGGCTTCCGCGCCGAGGAAGTGAAGTTCGAGCAGCTGATCTCGCGCACGGCGGGGGAACCGGTGAGCTTTGCCTCCGAAGGCGAGACTTACCTCTCGACACGCTCCGGCGAACTGACGCTGACCGGCAATCCGCTGGATCTCGCCGCGTCCGGCGAAGGCTATTTCGCCTTTCAGGGCCCGAACGGGCCGGTCTACACCCGAGACGGTCGGATGCGGATCAATGCCGATGGCGGGCTGGAGACGATGAACGGCTATGCCGTGCTCGATGTCGGCGGCGCGCCGCTCCAGATCAATCCGAATGCCGGCCCGATCGGCGTCGCGCGTGACGGCATGATCACCCAGAACGGCCAGCAGATCGGCGCGGTGGGCCTCTTCGCCATGCCGGCGGGCGCCCAGCTGACGCGATTCGAGAATTCCGGCGTCATTCCCGACCGGGCCGCCGTGCCGGTCGTCGACTTCCAGAACGCCGGCATGGTGCAGGGCTTCGTCGAAGGGTCCAACGTCAACCCGGTCATGGAGATCAGCCGGCTGATCGCCCTGCAGCGCGCCTTCGACAGCGCCGCCAACCTCGTCCAAGGCTCCGAGCGGTCGCTCGACGAGGCCGTCAAGAGCCTCGGGAGCATGTCGTGAGCAGCGGCGGACTGGGTTTCGAGGGCGCGGCGCTCGACGCGCCATGCCTCGACATCTCCGGCCAGGTCGTCGACGTCTCGCCGCAATCCTTCCGGGTCGCGGGCCTGTCGCGCTTCGTGCGGCTCGGCGACTGCATCGCCTGCCCCGGTTCGGACGGCGACTCGCTGGGCGAGGTCGTGCGGATCGAAGCCGACGCGCTGACCGTCAAGCCGTTCGGCAACCGCTTCGACCGCGGCGTCAAGGCGCCGGCGCGGCGCCTCGGCCGGTTCAGCCTGGCGCCCTGCGACGCCTGGAAGGGCCGCGTCCTCAACGCCTTCGGCATGCCCTGCGACGGCGCCGGCCCGCTCGCCAGCGGCGACGAGGAGCGCTACGCCGACGCGCCGCCACCGCCTGCGCTCCGGCGCGGCCGGGTCGGCAGTCCGGTTCCGACCGGCGTCAGGGCGATCGACATCTTCACGCCGCTGGTGAAGGGGCAGCGCATCGGCATCTTCGCCGGCTCCGGCGTCGGCAAGTCCACCCTGATGGGCATGCTGGCGCGGGCACAGGGCTTCGACACGGTCGTCGTCGCCCTTGTGGGCGAGCGCGGCCGCGAGGTGCGCGAGTTCCTCGAGGAGTCGATGGCCGGCGACCTGTCCAAGCTCGTCACCATCGTCGCCACGGGCGACGAGAGCCCGATGATGCGTCGCCTCGCCCCGCGCACCGCGACCGCCGTCGCCGAATATTTCCGCGACCGCGGCGAAAACGTCCTCTTGATCGTCGACAGCATCACCCGCCTCGCCCACGCCGCGCGCGACGTGGCGCTGGCGGCCGGCGAGCCGCCGGTGGCCCGCGGCTATCCGCCCAGCGTCTTCTCCGAACTGCCGCAGCTGCTGGAGCGCGCGGGACCGGGTCTCGACGGATCGGGAACGATCACCGGCGTGTTCTCGGTGCTCGTCGACGGCGACGACCACAACGACCCGATCGCCGACGCGATCCGAGGCACGCTGGACGGCCATATCGTCCTCGACCGCGCCATCGCCGAACAGGGACGCTTCCCGGCGGTGGACGTGCTGAAGTCGATCTCGCGTCTCGCCGAACGCTCCTGGAACGAGCAGGAACGCGAACTCGTCGTGCGGCTGCGCGGGATGATCTCGCGCTTCGAGGACACCCGCGACCTGCGCCTGCTGGGCGGCTACCAGCGCGGCAGCGACCAGACGCTCGACCAGGCCGTGGACCTCGTCCCGCTGGTCTACGAGAGCCTGATCCAGGGCCCGCGCGACGCGCCGAGCACCGCCCCCTTCAACGACCTCAGCCGGCGCCTCAAGAAGAGCTTCGAGCCCGCCGCCTGAACCGGGATCGCCGCGGGCCGGATCGTTCAGTCTTGACTGAACGATCCCTCGTACGTATCTGCCCGGCATGAACATCGCTGTCGACCAGACCACCATGCCCGACGAGCGCCGCCTCGCCGCGGCAGCCCACCTCATCGAGCGGATGGGCGATCATCTCGAGGCCGAGGGCATGCCGCGGATCGCCGGCAGGATCTTCGGGCTGATGATCCTCGAGCCAGGCCTGATCAGTTTCGGTGCCCTGGCCGAACGGCTGGGCGTCAGCCGCGCGTCGATCTCCACCAATGCGAGGCTGCTCGAGAACAAGGGGCTGCTGGCTCGCGTGCGGGTCGCCGGGCAGCGGCAGGATTACTACCGCCTGGCCGACCAGCCCTACGTCAACATGCTGCGCGGGGTCGCGGCACGGATGGGCGAGACGCTGGCAACGCTGGCAACGGCCCATGATGCGCTGCCGCCGGAAGCCAGCGTCGAGCGCGCCCGGCTCGACCAGGCTCGGGTCTTCTTCGAAACTACGCTGGCCGCGATGACCGAACTTTCGGGACAGCTGAGCCAGCTTGCTGCCGGCGGACGGGACAAGCCATGACCGACAATCGGAAGGCCGCCGAATCCGAGGCAGCGACGCAGCCGAAGCCGCGCGAGCCGAAATCCTGGTCCGGCTGGATCGCCGCGCTCTTCGTGCTGGCGCTCGTCGGCTGGATGGGTTCCGGCTACTATTACCCCGCCGCCTCGACCGACGCCGAGGCGCCGCGCACCACCGAACGCCAGCCCTTCACCGTCGAGGCCTTCGTCTCGCGCGCCCGCACCGTCACCGAATTCGTCGCCTCCGAGGGACAGGTGTCGCCCGACCGCATGACGCCGGTCCGCGCCAAGGTGGGCGGCACGGTCGAGGACGTCGCCGTCGCCAAGGGCGATTTCGTTCAGGAAGGCGCGCTGATCGCCCGCATCGCGCTCGACGACCGCGTTGCCCAGCGCACCCAGGCCCAGGCCGAGCTCGCCCGCCGCCAGGGCGAATTCGACCGCATCTCCGGGCTGGCCGAGCGCGGCTACGCCACGACAGCGCAGGTCGAGGCGGCGCAGGCCGAACTCGCCACCGCGCAGGCGGATCTCGCGGCCATCCAGCAGACCACCGGGGATACCGAGATCCGCGCGCCGATCACCGGCGTCCTCGACAATTTCGACCTCGATCTCGGCGAGTTCGTCGCCGCCTCCGCCGAGGTCGGCACGGTGATCGACAACGATCCGCTCACCGTCGACATCCAGATCCCCCAGCAGAGCGTCGGCCGGGTCCGCGCCGGCCAGCCGGCCGCCGTCACCTTCATCACCGGCGAGAGCCGCGAGGGCACGGTCAGCTACGTCGCCGCCAACGCCGACGCCGCGACCCGCACCTTTCCCGTCGAGATCACCGTGGCCAACCCGGAGCGCGAGATCCCGGCCGGCATCTCGGCGCAGGTGCGGATCCCGGTGGGCGAGATCCCGGCGCATTTCCTCTCCGCCGCCCTCCTTGCCCTCGGCCCCGACGGCTCGCTCGGCGTCAAGGCGGTCGACGCCGACGAAACGGTGGTCTTCCACCCGATCAAGCTGGTGCGCGCAGAGACGGACGGCATCTGGGTCTCGGGGCCGCCGGAGACGATGCGGGTGATCTCGGTCGGCCAGGGCTTCGTCTCCGCCGGCGAGACGGTTCGGGTGATCGAGGCGGATCCGACCGAGGAAGTGCCGACGCCCGATCCCGCGCTCGTAACGCCGGACGACTCTCCGCTGGTCCAAGACGACGAACCCGGCGCGACTAGCACCACGGGCTCCATCGAGCCATCCACCGAGACTGGACAGGACGAGAGCGCCGACGGCCAGCCGACGGAGATCGCGTCGCTGCTCGAAACGATCGGGGTCAGCGGCGAAGGCCTGCCGGTGCGACTTCTGCAGCAGCGGCTGGTCGCGCTCGGCTATGAGGTCGGGCCGGTCGACGGCGTCCTCGGCGAGTCGACCAAGGAAGCGATCCGCGAGTTCCAGCGCAGCAACGGCCTTGAGGTCACCGGCGAGGTCAGCGCGGCGCTGGCGATGGCGCTGTTCACCGACAACGCGCCGGCGGGTGCCGAATGAACGGGATCATCGAGGCCGCCTTCGACCGCTCCCGGACGGTGCTGCTGTTCCTGGTGCTGATCTTCGTCACCGGCATCATCGCCTATCAGTCGATCCCGAAGGAATCCTCGCCCGACATCCCGATCCCGGTCATGTACGTCACGGCGGTGCTGGACGGGATCTCGCCGGAGGATTCCGAGCGGCTGCTGGTGCGGCCGCTGGAGACCGAGCTGTCGTCGCTGTCGGGCCTGGACGAGATGGAGTCGCATGCCGCCGAGGGCTTCGCCTCGGTGCAGCTGGAATTCGAGGCCGGCTTCGATGCGGCGCGGGCCCTCACCGACGTGAAGGACGCGGTCGACCGCGCCCGGCCCAACTTGCCGGACGAGGTCGAGGAGCCGGTGGTCAACGAGGTCAACACCTCGCTGTTTCCGATCCTGACCGTGGTGCTCTCGGGCCCCATTCCCGAGCGCACCCTGGTCAACATCGCCAACGAACTGGAGGACGATCTGGAGGCATCGGCCGGGGTCCTCGAGGTCGACATCGGCGGCGATCGCGACGAACTGCTCGAGGTGCTGATCGAGCCGACGGTGTTCGAGACCTACGACCTCTCATTCGACGAGCTGGTCAGCCAGATCAGCCGCAACAACCGGCTGATCGCGGCGGGCGCGATGGACACCGGCGCGGGCCGCATCGTCGTCAAGGTTCCCGGGCTCATCGAGGACATGCAGGACGTCCTCGACATGCCGGTCAAGGTCGACGGCAGCACGGTGATCACCTTCGCGGACGTCGCCGTGGCGCGCCGCACCTTCGAGGATCCGAGCGGCTTCGCCCGGATCGACGGCGAGCCCTCGCTGGCGCTCGAGGTCAAGAAGCGCTCCGGCGCCAACATCATCGAGACCGTCGCGGCGGTGCGCGAGGTGGTCGCCCGCCACCAGGCCGAATGGCCGGATACCGTCCGGGTGAAATATCTCCAGGACGAATCCGAGCAGGTCGAGACGATGCTCGGCGACCTCGAGAACAACGTCATTTCGGCGATCGTCCTCGTCATGATCGTCATCGTCGCGGCGCTCGGCCTGCGCACCTCGATCCTCGTCGGCCTGTCGATCCCCGGCTCGTTCCTCGCCGGCATCGCGATCCTCTGGTTCATGGGCTTCACCATGAACATCATCGTGCTGTTCTCGCTGATCCTCGTGGTCGGCATGCTGGTCGACGGGGCGATCGTCACCACCGAGTTCGCCGACCGCCGGCTGCTGGAGGGGGCGACGCCGCGCCAGGCCTACAAGCAGGCGGCCCAGCGCATGGCGTGGCCGATCATCGCCTCCACCATCACCACGCTGGCGGTGTTCCTGCCGCTGCTGTTCTGGAGCGGCATGGTCGGCGAGTTCATGAAGTTCCTGCCGATCACGGTGCTGATCACCCTGTCGGCGTCGCTGGTCATGGCGCTGATCTTCATTCCGGTGCTCGGCGGCATGATCGGCAAGGCCCAGCCGATGCCGGCGCGCCAGCGCCAGGCGCTGGAGGACGCCGAGACCGGCGACGTGTCGCGCATCGGCGGCGCGACGGGCGCCTATCTCAAGGTGCTGCGCGGCGCGGTGAAGGCGCCGCTCGCGACCTTGGTCATCGCCTCGACGCTGCTCGTCGGCGCCTTCTACGGCTTTGCGCAATACGGCCGCGGCGTCGAGTTCTTCCCGTCGATCGAGCCGGAATTCGCGCAGGTGCAGATCCGCGCCCGCGACAATTTCTCGATCTACGAGCGCGACGCGCTGGTCCGCCGCGTCGAGGACCGGCTGCTCGGCATGGAGGAGGTGCGCAGCGTCTATGCCCGCACGATCGGCGAAGGCGGCGCCCGCCAGCTCGGCGCGGACGTCATCGGCACGATCCAGCTCGAACTGGACGAATGGGACCAGCGCCGCAAGGCGACGGAGATCTTCGAGGACATCCGCACCCGCGTCGCCGACATCCCCGGCGTCAACGTCACCGTGCAGCAGGAGCAGAGCGGGCCGTCCAGCGGCAAGCCGATCAACGTCAAGCTGCTGGGCAGCGATATGGAGGCGCTCGCCGAGGGCGTCGCCACGGTGCGCACCCTGATGGACCAGATCGGCGGCTTCGAGAACGTCACCGATTCAAGGCCCCTGCCCGGGGTCGAGTGGCAGGTGCAGGTCGACCGCGAGGAGGCGGCCCGCTACGGCGCCGACGTCTCGCTGCTCGGCCAGGCGGTGCGGCTGCTCACCGTCGGCATCGAGGTCTCGAACTACCGGCCGGACGATGCCGGCGGCGACGGCGAGGTGCCGATCCGCGTGCGCTTCCCGGCCGGCGACCGGACGCTGGAGCGGCTGCAGGACCTGCGGATCCGCACCGCCCAGGGGCTCGTGCCGATCCGCAACTTCGTGTCGTTCGAGCCGGCTCCCAAGGTCGGCACGATCATCCGGATCGACCAGCGCCGCGTGATGTCGGTCGAGGCGGACGTGGCGCCCGGTGTCCTCGCCAACGACCAGACGACGAAGCTGAACGCCGCTCTCGCCGCGGCCGAGCTGCCGGCCGGCGTGGAATACACGTTCGGCGGCGAGGCCGAGGACCAGGCCGAGGCCGCGACCTTCCTCGCCGGGGCGGGCGCGGCGGCGATCTTCCTGATGTTCATCGTCCTCGTCACGCAGTTCAACTCGATCTACCAGGCCATCCTGGTGATGACCGCCATCGTCTTCTCGACGGCGGGCGTGTTCTACGGACTGCTGCTGACCGGGCGGCCGTTCGGCGTGGTGATGGGCGGCATCGGCGTGATCGCGCTCGCCGGCATCGTGGTGAACAACAACATCGTGCTGATCGACACCTACAACGACCTGCGCCGCTCCGGGCAGTCGCCGCTGGAGGCGGTGATGCGCACCGGCGCGCAGCGGCTGCGACCGGTGTTCCTCACCTCGATCACCACCGTGCTGGGCCTGGTGCCGATGGTGATCGGCGCGAATGTCGACTTCATCCGCCGCGACATCGCTTTCGGCGCGCCGTCGACGCAGTGGTGGATCGAGCTGTCGACCGCGATCGCCGGCGGCCTGACCTTCGCGACGGTGCTGACGCTGGTGCTGACCCCTGCCCTGCTGATCCTCGGCGAAACCTTCTCGGCCTGGGTGAAGCGCCGCCGCGGCCGCAACGCGCCAAGTCCGCTGGCGGAGGGAGACGGACGGCCGACTGCCGCACCCGCCGAGTGAGACGGGCCGGCCTCAGTAGAGCCAGCGCACCAGGAACAGCGTGATCGCCGGGAACAGGACGAGGATCACCGTGCGCACGATGTCGGTGGCGACGAAGGGCAGCGCGCCGCGATAGGTCCGGCTCATCGGCGTGTCCCTCGCCATCGAGTTGATGACGAAGAGATTGAGCCCCACCGGCGGGGTGATCAGCCCGACCTCGACGACGATCAGCACCAGGATGCCGAACCAGATCGCGAACTCCTCCGGCGGCAGGCCGAAGTCGAGCCCGATGACGATCGGGAAGAAGATCGGCACCGTCAGAAGGATCATCGACAGCGAGTCCATCACGCAGCCGAAGGCGAGATAGGTGAGAAGGATCACCGTCAGCACGACGAAGGGCGAATAGCCCTGCGCGATGACCCAGGCGGCGGATGCCTGCGGCAGCTGGCTGAGCGCGAGGAACGAGTTGTAGACCCCGGCGCCGAGGATGATGAAGAAGATCATGCCGGAGGCGATCGCCGTGTCGACGAAGCATTCGGCAAGGTCGGCGCGGCTGAGCCCGCCGTTCAGGAACGCGATCAGTCCGGTGCCGGCGGCGCCGACCGCGGCACCTTCGGTCGGGGTGAACCAGCCGAAATAGATGCCGAAGACGACGAGGAAGAACACCAGGAGGACCGGCCAGACGTCGCGGGTGCGCCGCAGCCGCTCGGCGAGATCGGCCTTCGCCGCGATGCCGGCCGATTGCGGCTTCAGCCGCACGTAGATGGCGATGGCGATCATGTAGCCGATCATCGCCAGGATGCCCGGCACGAAGGCGGCCAGGAACAGCTTGGCGATGTTCTGCTCGGTGAGGATGGCGTAGATCACCAGGACCACGGAGGGCGGGATGAGGATGCCGAGCGTGCCGCCGGCGGCCAGCGCGCCGGTGGCGAAGCCGCCCTCGTAGCCGTAGCGCTTGAGTTCCGGCAGCGCCACCTTGCCCATCGTCGCGGCGGTGGCGATCGAGGAGCCGCAGATCGCGCCGAAGCCGGCGCAGGCGCCGATCGCCGCCATCGCGACGCCGCCCCGCCGGTGCCCCATCCAGGCGTTCGCCGCCCGGAACAGCGCCTGGCTCATGCCGCCCTTGGCCGCGAACTGGCCCATCAGCAGGAAAAGCGGGATGATCGACAGCGAGTAGCTGGCAAAGGTCGTGTAGGGCAGCGACTTCAGCTGCGCCAGGATCGGCGTCACGCGGCCCATGACGATCCAGTTGCCGACGAAGCCGCAGACCAGCATGGCAAGGCCGATCGGCATGCGCGCGAAGATCATCGCGAGCAGGATCGGGAAGGACAGGAGCGCGATCTCGAGATTGGTCAAGGATGCCTCAGGCGTTGCCGGCAGCGGCGGAAGACGTCTCCGCCCATGACCGGCGCAGCGTGTAGAGGCAGACGAGGAGGAAGCTGACCGCCCCGACCAGCGACAGCGCGTAGCCGGTCCAGACCGGAATGCCGAGGATGAAGCTTTCCTCGCCCGTCTGCAGCTTGTCCTGCAGCCCCGCGACCAGGCGCCAGAGGATCACGCCAGCGACGATCGACATCAGCAGATTGCCGACGAGGTCGGTGACCGCGACGCCGCGCCGGCCGAACCAGCCGGACAGGATGTCCACCGTCACGTGGCCGCGCTTCAGCTGGCAGAGCGGCAGGAACAGGAACACGCCGACGCCCGCGGCGATCTCGACCAGCTCGAAATCGCCGGGGACGGGTCCGAGGCCGAGACCGAGCGTCAGCATCGCCCGGCCGATGATCGAGGCGCAGGTGAGGACGACGACGAACACCAGGCAGACCCCGCCGGCGTAGGCGAGCAACCTTGCCGTGCGCTCCACCGCGGCGCCGAGCCGGCCCGCCTCGGGCCCGGGCTCGGGCTCGGGATGAAACGTCTCGCTCATCGCGGCAGGGCCGGGCGCGAAGGCGGTCTCGCCGCCGCCCGAGCGTGGCGGCGCAAGCCCCCCGATACGCTCAATTGGCCGCCTTTTCGGCGCCCTCGACGGGCTTTTCGCCCCGCTCGCCGGTGTATTTGGCGATCAGCGCCGTCGCGCTGTCGAGCAGCGCCTGGCGGCCCTCGCCGGCCGCCACCCACTCGTCGATCACCACGCGGGAGGCTTCCTTGAAGCGCGCGGTCTCCGCCTCGTCGAGGGCGACGACCTCGTTGGTGAGGTCGAGTGCCTTCTGCCGGCCGACCGCGTCCGCCGCTTCCATCGCCTCGCCGGCCATGGTGGCGAGCGGCATGCCGGAGTTCGCGTCGATGATCGCCTTCAGGTCGTCCGGCAGCCCCTCATAGGTATCGGCGTTCATGACGATGGCGAAGGTCTGGGTGTAGAGGCCGTTCTGGCCGGTGAAGCCGGTATGGTGGCGGACGAGTTCGGCGATCCGCAGCGGCGTCGTCACCTCCCACGGCACCGTCGCCCCGTCGATCACGCCCTTCGACAGCGATTCCGGCACGGCCGGAACCGGCATACCGACCGGCGTCGCGCCGAGCTTGGTTAGGAGGTCGTTGATGATCCGCGAGCCGCCGCGGATCTTCATGCCGGCAAGGTCCTCCAGCCTGGTGATCGGCGCCTTGGTGTGGAAGAGGCCCGGCCCGTGCGTGTGGACGGCCAGGAGATGCACCTCGTCGAACTCGTCGGCGGCGTTCGTCTCGACGAATTCCTGAAAGGCCTTCGAGGTCGAGACCGCGTCGGTCATGATGAAGGGCAGCTCGAAGGTCTCGGATTTCGGGAAGCGCCCGGGCGTGTAGCCGAGCACCGTCCAGACGACGTCCGCCACCCCGTCGCGGGCCTGGTCGAAGAGATCGGGCGGCGTGCCGCCGAGCTGCATCGACGGATAGAACTCGAAGGCGATGCGACCGTCCGATTCCGCCGTGATCTTCTCCGCCCAGGGAACGAGGACATTCGCCGGGATGGTGGCCTGCGCCGGTAGGAACTGGTGGACGCGCAGCGTCACCTCCTGGCCCAGCGAGGCGCCGGTCATGAGGGCGATGAAGGCCGCCGCGATCGGCAGTCCCGTCAGGATCTTGAGCATGATATCCTCCCAGATATGGCTTCTCGGCCGGGTCGCGGGCGACGCCGGAGCCGGCGCCGCGACGGTCGCCCTCCCGGCTCCCCCGCACACCGCCATCGTCCCGGTTGCACGCGAGGATGATATAGGTCCGGCACGCGCGCCAATGATTTTCCGGCCCCCGGCATAACCCCGGGGTTATCGTGGCCCATGATCGCACACACGGCGCCGGTGGAAAGACCCCGGCCGGTCTTTATATGCGTCGCCGGGGCGAACCGGCGCGACGCGCCGGGCCGACCGCCCCGCCAGCAGGCGACCGAAACAGGACGATCATGACCAGACCTCCCTTCAAGGCCGACCATGTCGGCAGCTTCCTCCGTCCCGAGCGGCTGCAGAAGGCGCGCGCGCAATACGCCGAGGGCAAGCTCGACGCGGAGACGCTGCGCGAGATCGAGGACGAATGCATCACCGAGCTGGTGCGCCGGCAGGAATCGGTCGGGCTGCAGGGCATCACCGACGGCGAGTTCCGCCGCACCTTCTTCCACGTCGACTTCCTCGAGCAGCTCGACGGGGTCGAGGTGACCTATGGCGAGTTCAAGGCGCATTTCCGCAAGGACGACGGCACCGAGGTGGGTTTTGCGCCCCCGACCATGCACGTCAACGAAAAGATCGGCCACGCGAAGCCCATCCAGGGCGCCGATTTCGACTTCCTGAAGTCGGTCGTCACGCGCACGCCGAAGGTGACGATCCCGGCCCCGTCGATGCTGCATTTCCGCGGCGGGCGGGACGCCGTGTCGCGCTCGGCCTATCCCGATCTCGAGCCGTTCTACGAGGATCTCGCTGCCGCCTACCGGGCCGAGATCGCCGACCTCGCGGAGCGGGGCTGCCGCTACCTGCAGATGGACGACACCAACCTCGCCTATCTCTGCGATCCGGAGATCCGCGAACGCACCGCCAAACGCGGCGACGACCCGGACGAATTGACCCGGCTCTACTGCCGCATGGTCAACGACGCGATCCGCGACCGTCCCGAGGACATGGTCGTCGCGGTGCATCTGTGCCGCGGCAACTTCAAGAGCGCCTGGGTGGCCAAGGGCGGCTACGAGCCGGTGGCCGAGATCCTGTTCAACGAGATGGCGATCGACGGCTTCTTCCTGGAATACGACGACGAGCGCTCCGGCGACTTCGCCCCGCTCCGGCACATGCCGAAGGGCAAGACGGTGGTTCTCGGGCTGATGTCGTCGAAATCGTCGACGGTCGAGCCGGCCGACGCCGTCAAGCGGCGCATCGACGAGGCGGCGGCCTTCGTCGACCTCGACCAGTGCGCGCTGTCGCACCAGTGCGGCTTCTCTTCCACCGTCCACGGCAACGATCTCACCGAGGACGACCAGTGGCGCAAGCTCGACCGCTGCGTCTCGGTCGCCCGCGACGTCTGGGGTTACTGACGCCAGCAAGGCAAAGGCCGGGGAAGTCCCCGGCCTTTTCTGTTCCGGCGCCGCGCGTGCCTATTCGAGCTCGGCGGCCTTGTCGGTGACGACGCTGGTCCAGGCGCCTTCCGGGGCCTTGGTGATCACCGGGTCGGAGCCGCCGCCCATCAGCACCTCGACCGTGTTCTCGGCGGCCGCGACGTCGAGCGCCGGCGTGTCGCCGAGCAGCTTGGCGATCTCGCCCATCATGAACTTCTGGTGCTCGAGGGTCTGGGCGCCGGTCGTGTCGTTGTCGATGACGATCTCGGCCGCCTCGTCGGGGTGCTCGGCGGCGTATTCCCAGCCCTTCATCGAGGCCTTCACGAAGCGGGCGTACTTGTCGACCGTCGCCGGGTCCTGCAGGTCCTCCTCGAGCACGTACAGCCCGTCTTCCAGCGTCGCGACGCCCTGGTCGGTGTAGTTGAACACCACCAGCTCGTCCGCCGGGATGCCGGCATCGAGCACCTGGCCGTATTCGTTGTACGTCATGGTGGAGATACAGTCGGCCTGCTTCTGGATCAGCGGGTCGACGTTGAAGCCCTGCTTGATGACGGTGACGCCGTCCGGACCGCCTTCGGTCGGCAGGCCGAGCTTCGACATCCAGGAGAGGAACGGATACTCGTTGCCGGAGAACCAGACGCCCAGCGTCTTGCCCTTGAAGTTCTCCGGGCTCTCGATGCCGGTTTCCTTGCGGCAGGTCAGCATCATGCCGGAGCGGGCGAAGGGCTGGGCGATGTTGACCAGGGCCACGCCCTTCTCGCGCGCGGCCAGCGCCGACGGCATCCAGTCGACCACAACGTCAGCGCCGCCGCCGGCCAACACCTGCACGGGGGCGATGTCGGGACCCCCCGGCTTGATCGTGACGTCGAGCCCGGCTTCCTCGTAGAAGCCCTTCTCCTGGGCGACGTAGTAGCCGGCGAACTGCGCCTGCGTGACCCATTTGAGCTGCAGCGTCACCGCGTCCTGCGCCAGCGCCGGGCTGCCGGCTCCCATGGCCGCGAGCGCGACCGCCGCGCCTGCCAGAAACTTCCTCATCCGCCTTCTCCTTTGTTGCCCAACGCCTGCCGCCTATCCCTTGCGATAGGACGGATGCCAGAAAGTCGCCCACCGCTCGATCGTCGCCACGAGGCCGTAGCTCAGCGAGCCGGCCAGTGCCGCGACGGTGATCTCGGCCCACACCATCGGGGTGTTCATGCGGCCGATCTCGGCCGAGATGCGGAACCCCATGCCGACGATCGGCGTGCCGAAGAACTCGGCCACGATCGCGCCGATCAGCGCCAGCGTCGTGTTGATCTTCAGGGCATTGAAGATGAAGGGCAAGGCCGCCGGAAGGCGAAGCTTGAGGAGGCTCTGCCAGGGGCCGGCGGCGTAGGTGCGCATGAGGTCGCGCTCCATCGCACCGGCCGCCTGCAGCCCAGCGACGGTGTTCACCAGCATCGGGAAGAAGGTCATCACCACCACGACGGCGGCCTTCGACTGCCAGTCGAAGCCGAACCACATCACCATGATCGGCGCGACGCCGACGATCGGCAGCGCCGAGACGAGGTTGCCGATCGGCAGCAGCCCGCGCTTCAGGAACGGCGAGCGGTCGACCAGCACGGCCACCACGAAGCCGCTGCCGCAGCCGAGGACATAGCCGGCGATCACCGCCTTCAGGAAGGTCTGGCGGAAATCCGCCCAGAGGATCGACAGCGACCCGGCGATCTGGGCGCCGATCGCCGAGGGCGGCGGCAGCAGGACGCTGGGCACGTCGAGCCCGCGCACCAGCAGTTCCCAGAGCAGCAGCAGCGTCAGGCCGAACAGCGCCGGCAGGGCGATGTTGATCACGGCGCCGGCGGCGCGGCCCTTCGGCTCCAGCGCCACCAGGCTGGCGGTCAGCCGCCAGGCCAGCAGCCAGAAGCCAATGGCCACGACGAGCAGCAGCCGGCCGCTGCCGCCATCCAGCAGCGACAGCGCGTAGAGCCCCGCCGCGGCGGCAAGCGCGGCATTGAGCGCGATGGCCGCCGGCCGGGCGGCGGTGACGGGCACGGCGCTCACGGCCGCGTCCCCATGCGGCGCAACACCAGGCGCTCGCCGAGCCCGACCAGCCAGACGAGACAGCCGGCCATGATCGCCGCGGCGACCAGCGCCGACCAGATCTGGATCGTCTGGCCGTAATAGGAACCGGCAAGAAGCCGCGCCCCGAGCCCGGCGACCGCGCCGGTCGGCAGCTCGCCGACGATCGCCCCGACCAGCGCCGCGGCGACGGCCACCTTCATCGAGGCGAACAGGAACGGCGTCGAGGCCGGCCAGCGCAGCTTCGCCAGCGTCTGTAGGGGCCGAGCGGAATAGGTATGCATCAGGTCGAGCAGCATCACGTCGGGCGACCGCAGCCCCTTCACCATGCCGACCGCCACCGGGAAGAACGACAAATAGGTGGAGATGAACGCCTTCGGCAGGAGCCCGGTGACGCCGACGGAATTGAGCACGACGATGACCATCGGCGCGATGGCGAGGATCGGGATCGTCTGCGATGCCACCAGCCAGGGCATCAGGCTCTTGTCGAGCGTGCGCGAATGGATGATGCCGACGGCGAGCAGCATGCCCAGCGCCGTGCCGATGATAAAGCCGACCAGGGTCGAGGAGAGCGTGATCCAGGAGTGGTAGAGCAGCGAGCGCGGCGAACTCGGCTTGACGTCGACGGTGGTCGTCCAGAGCTCGACGGCGATCTGGTGCGGCGCCGGCAGCACCGGGCGCTCCGCCGACCAGGTGGCGGCGATCGTGTCGGCAAGCCCGTAGGGCTCCCCCGCCCGCTCCAGCTTCACCGTCTCGGTCGCCCAGTTCATCCCGATCGCGGCGAGATACCAGACGACGAGGATCACGGCGATGACGGCGAGCACCGGCAGCGTGTTGCCTTCGGCCATGCGACCAAGACGCGACCGCGGGCTGTAGCCAATTGCGGCGCCCGGCTCGGCGATGGTGGATGGGGTCATGAAGTGCCTGACCCCTCAATCATACCCGTGCCCTGCCCGCAGCCCCTCGCGGACGCGGTGCGCGATGGCGAGGAATTCCGGCGTCTCGCGGATCTCCAGCGGCCGGTCGGGGCCGAGGTCGCAGTCGATGATCTCGTGGATGCGGCCGGGCCGCGGGCTCATCACCACGATGCGGGTCGACAGGAAGACCGCCTCGGGGATCGAGTGGGTGACGAACACCACGGTCTTGCGAGTCTTTGCCCAGAGCTTCAGCAGTTCCTCGTTGAGATGGTCGCGGACGATCTCGTCGAGCGCGCCGAACGGCTCGTCCATCAGGAGCAGTTCCGGGTCGAAGGACAGCGCCCGGGCGATCGAGGCGCGCTGCTGCATGCCGCCCGACAGCTGCCAGGGAAACTTGCGGCCAAAGCCGGAAAGCCCGACGAGGTCGAGATTGGCGTCGACGAGCTGCTTTCGCCTGGCCCGGTCATACCCCATGATCTCCAGCGGCAGCGCGACGTTTCTCTCGATCGAACGCCAGGGATAGAGCGCCGCCGCCTGGAAGACGTAGCCATAGGCGCGCGCCTGCCGCGCCGCGTCCGGCGTCATGCCGTTGACGCTGAGGCTGCCGCCGGTCGGCTGCTCGAGATCGGCGATGACGCGCAAGAGCGTGGTCTTGCCGCAGCCGGACGGGCCGATCAGCGAGACGAACTCGCCCTTGAAGATGTCGAGGTCGATGTCCTTCAGCGCGTGCACCGGCGTGTCGCCGGTCTGGAAGACGAGGTCGAGCTTGCGCGCCGCGATCACCGGCGCGGCGCCGGGCAGGCCGACGGCCTCCGGCGCACTGGTCAGGTGGTCAGACATGCGCCACATCCGCCTGCAGATATGGTGTGACGCAGGCAACCCGGGCCGTGCGGCCAGCGGGTGCAGGCTTCATGGAGCGGGCGTGCGATCCTCGCCGCCGCGGTAAAGGACGATATGCCATGGACGACAAGACGCCGATCGACTGCGCGCTGGTGCGCCCGCACGAGACATATGACGGCAAGCAGGGTTTCCGGTACGTCGCCGGCATCTCCGCCGAGACCACGGGTTCAACCGGCATCTGCATGCATCTCCTGACCATTCCGCCCGGCGGCCGCGCCAAGGCGCATCTGCACGAAAGCCACGAGACCGCGATCTACGTGATCAGCGGCGTCTCGGAAGTCTATTACGGCGAGCGGCTCGAAAAACACGCAGTCACCGCCGCCGGCGACCTCTTCTACATCCCCGCGGGCGTGCCGCATCTGCCGTTCAACAGCGGCAGCGAGCCTTGCGTGGCTGTCATCGCCCGCACCGACCCGAACGAGCAGGAAAGCGTCGTGCTGCGGCCGGACCTGGAGGCGCTGGTGCCGGGGTGAGACGGCAGCCGCCGCGACGCGAGCGGCATGCCCGGAAACTCGCATCATGCGCCTCAGACCCCGCTCATCGGGATGCCCGACCGCTCGACCCGGCGCGGGGCGGTGAGTTCCTTCCAGGTCGACAGCGCCTTGTTGACCGGCGCGCCGGCCGCCCGCTCGACGAAGCTGCCGTCGCCGCGCTCGGCGCGCACTTCCCCGTCCTTGTAGGCGATGCGGCCGCGCGACAGGGTGATCACCGGCAGGCCGGTGACCTCGACGCCCTCGAAGACATTGTAGTCGATGATCGACTTCTGCCGGCTGGCGGCGATGGTCTTGGTGGCCGAGGGGTCCCAGACGATGAGGTCGGCATCGGCGCCGGGCAGGATGGCGCCCTTCTTTGGGTAGATGTTGAGGATCTTGGCGATGTTGGTCGAGGTGACGGCGACGAACTCGTTCATCGTCAGCCGGCCGGTGGCGACGCCCCGCGTCCACAGCACCGGCAGCCGGTCCTCGAGGCCGCCGGTACCGTTAGGGATCTTGGTGAAGTCGCCGAGCCCCATGCGCTTCTGCTCGGTGGTGAAGGCGCAATGGTCGGTCGCCACCACCTGCAGCGAGCCGGAGGCGAGGCCTGCCCACAGCGAATCCTGGTGCTTCTTGTTGCGGAAGGGCGGCGACATCACGCGGCGCGCGGCATAGTCCCAGTCAGCGTTGAAATACTCGCCCTCGTCGAGCACCAGGTGCTGGACCAGCGGCTCGCCATAGACCCGCATGCCGTTCGCCCGCGCCCGGCGGATCGCCTCGTGCGCCTGCTCGCAGGAGACGTGGACGACGTAGAGCGGCACGCCGGCCTGGTCGGCGATCATGATGGCGCGGTTGACCGCCTCGCCCTCGACCTCGGGCGGACGCGAGAAAGCGTGCGCCTCCGGGCCGTTGTTGCCCTCGGCCATCAGTCGCTGCTGCAGCGAGGCGACGACGTCGCCGTTCTCGGCATGCACCAGCGGCAAGGCGCCGAGCTCGGCGCAGCGCGAGAACGACGCGAACATCTCGTCGTCGTTCACCATCAGCGCGCCCTTGTAGGCCATGAAGTGCTTGAAGGTGTTGATGCCCTGCTCGACGACCTTCGGCATCTCGTCGAACACCTGCTTGTCCCACCAGGTGATCGCCATGTGGAACGAGTAGTCGGTGCGGGCCTTGCCGGCCTTCTGGTACCATTGCTGCAGGGCATCGATCAGGCCCTGGCCGGGGCTCGGCAGGCAGAAATCCACCGCCATCGTCGTGCCGCCGGAGAGCGCCGCGGCGGTGCCGGTGTCGAAATCCTCGGCCGCATAGGTGCCCATGAAGGGCATCTCCATGTGGGTGTGCGGGTCGATGCCGCCAGGCATGACATAGGCGCCGGAGGCATCGATCACCGTGTCGCCTTCAAGGTCCGGTCCGATCGCGGCGATGGTCTCGCCGTCGATCAGGATGTCGGCCTTGTAGGTGAGATCGGCCGTGACGATCGTGCCGCCCTTGATGACTATGGTCATGAATCGGTTCCTTGGCTGCTCAGAGGGACGGTCTGGGAACTTGCAAACAGGGTTGCGGCAAGCTGCAGGAAGACAATCAGCGCACGGTCCAACTGGACCATCTGATCGGCTTCCAGAGTGCCTATCGGTCCGAAGACCTTTGCTCGCGGATAGGTCTGGATCTTGTCGGTCATCAACTGCGATCGGTCCCGCAGACCATTCGCGGCATTCGCTTCGATCATGACCCGGATGGAGATTTCACTCGCCAGGTCGCTCGTAAACGGCACGACCGTCAGGCTTCCCAGATGATCGGCAAAATAGTCAGCCTGGATGACCACGGCCGGTCGGGATTTTCCGTAATCCCCCTTGCCCGAAACGAGGACCACGTCGCCACGCTTCATGGGGCCGGATCGATCCAGAGATCGTCGACCTCCTCCGCGAGTCGGTCGAGCTCTCCCGACCGACTGTCCACACGGTTGATGGCCTCGCTGTCCTCTCTCATCCGTCTTTCAAAGGCCGGGCTGTCCCAGTCCGGAACCCATACCTCCACCGGCCGCCATCCCTTCGCCAGAAGTTCGGCGCGCTCGGCGTCCGACATTTCCTTCGGCCTTCCCATCTCGGCACCTCCGGCGCTCACCGCCCGATCCTACTCCACGATCCTCGCGGTCTCCACGACGGCGCGCATCAGGACGTTGGCGCCGGCGGTCGCCCATTCCTTGGAGATTTCCTCCGCCTCGTTGTGGCTGAGGCCGTCGACGCAGGGGCACATGACCATTGCGGTCGGCGCGACGCGATTGATCCAGCAGGCGTCGTGGCCGGCGCCGGAAACGATGTCGCGATGCGAATAGCCGAGCGCCTCGGCGGCGGCGCGCACCGCCTGGACGCAGCCCGCGTCGAAGGTCACCGGATCGAAATGCCCGACCTCGTCGATCGAGACGTCGATGTCGAGGGCCTCGGCGATCACGTCGATGCCGTCCTCGATGCGCTCGCGCATCTCGTCCAGCGTCGCCTTGGAGGGGGAACGGATGTCGATGGTGAAGACGCAGCGACCGGCGATGATGTTGCGCGAGTTGGGATAGACCTCGACATGGCCGATCGCGCCGACGGCGTCCGGCTGGTAGTCCATCGCCACCTCGTGGACGAGCTCGGTGACGCGCGCCATGCCGAGCCCGGCATTGCGGCGCTTGTGCATCGGCGTCGAGCCGGTATGGCTCTCCTTGCCGGTCAGCGTCACCTCGAGCCAGTAGAGTCCCTGGCCATGGGTGACGACGCCGATGTCGATCCCCTCGTCCTCGAGGATCGGCCCCTGCTCGATATGCAGCTCGAAGAACGCCTTCATCCGGCGCTGGCCGACGGGCTCGTCGCCCTCCCAGCCGATGCGCTTCAGCTCGTCCCCGAACTTCTTGCCCTTCGCGTCGACCCGATCCTTGGCCCAGGCCTCTTCATGGACGCCGGCGAAGACGCCGGAGGCGAGCATGGCGGGCGCGAAGCGGGTGCCTTCCTCGTTCGTCCAGTTGACGACGACGATCGGATGCTTCGTCTTCACGCCGAGGTCGTTCAGCGACCGGATGATCTCGAGGCCGCCCAGGACGCCGAGCACGCCGTCGTACTTGCCGCCGGTCGGCTGCGTGTCGAGGTGGCTGCCGACATAGACCGGCAGCGCCTCCGGATCGGTGCCTTCGCGCCGGGCGAACATGGTGCCCATCGTGTCGACGCCCATCGTCAGGCCGGCAGCCTCGCACCAGGACTGGAACAGCCGGCGCCCCTCGCCGTCCGCGTCGGTCAGCGTCTGGCGGTTGTTGCCGCCGGCGATTCCCGGGCCGATCTTCGCCATCTCCATCAGCGAGTCCCAGAGGCGGTCGCCGTCGATCTGGAGATTGGTGGCAAGGCTCATGAATTCGCTCGCTGCTGCTGACGGTGGAAGAGGCGGATCAGTCGAGGCTTCTGAGGATCGACCGCAGGGTGTCCACGATCTCGCCGATCTGGTCCTCGCTGATGATCAGCGGCGGCGACAGCGCGATGATGTCGCCGGTGGTCCGGATCAGGAGGCCCGCCTCGTAGGCCTTGAGGAAGGCCGAGAAGGCCCGCTTGGTCGGCTCGCCGACGACGGGCTGCAGTTCGACGGCACCGATCAGGCCGATGGTGCGGATGTCGATGACGTGCGGCTCGCCCTTCAGCGAATGGATCGCCTCGGCCCAGACTGGCTCGAGGGCCTTCGCCCGCTCGAACAGCCCCTCCTCCTTGTAGGTCTCCAGCGTCGCGAGGCCGGCCGCGGCGGCGATCGGATTGCCGGAATAGGTGTAGCCGTGGGCAAACTCGATCAGGTGCTCGGCGCCGCCCATGAACGCGTCGTAGATCGCGTCCTTGACGTAGACGGCGCCCATCGGGATGACGCCGTTGGTCAGGCCCTTGGCGGTGACCATGATATCCGGCGTCACGCCGAAATAGTCGGCGGCGAAGGCCGTGCCCATGCGCCCGTAGCCGGTGATCACCTCGTCGAAGATGAGCAGGATGCCGTGCTGGTCGCAGATCTCGCGCAGGCGCTTGAGATAGCCCTTCGGCGGCGGCAGGACGCCGGTGGAGCCCGCCACCGGCTCGACGATGACGGCGGCGATGGTTGAGGGATCGTGCAGCGCCGCGATGCGCACCAGATCCTCGGCGAGATCCGCCCCGTGTTCCGCCTCGCCTTTGGAGAAGCCGTTGCGCTCCGGATCGTGGGTGTGGCGCATGTGGTCGACGCCGGTCAGCAGCGTGCCGAACATCTTGCGGTTGCCGACGATGCCGCCGACCGAGATGCCGCCGAAATTGACGCCATGGTAGCCGCGTTCGCGGCCGATCAGCCGGAAGCGCGCGCCGTCTCCCTTGGCGCGGTGATAGGCGAGCGCGATCTTGAGCGCGGTGTCGACCGATTCCGACCCGGAGTTGGTGAAGAACACGTGGTCGAGCCCGGCCGGCGCGATTGTCGCCAGCCGCGAGGCCAGCTCGAACGCCTTCGGGTGGCCCATCTGGAAGGCCGGCGCGTAGTCGAGTTCGGCGGCCTGGCGCTGGATCGCCTCGACGATCAGCGGCCGGCAATGGCCGGCATTGACGCACCACAGCCCCGCCGTGCCGTCGAGGACCTGCCGGCCCTCGGCCGTGGTGTAGTGCATGTCCTTCGCCGCCACGAACATTCGCGGCGCCTGCTTGAACTGCCGGTTCGCCGAGAACGGCATCCAGAAGGCTTCGAGATTGTTGGGCGCGATCGTCGTGTGCTCGTTCATCGGCTGCCGCCCCATAAGGCCGATCCGCGTCGCGGAGCGCCCGAAAATCTTGACTAAATGGTCAAAAGGGAGGCTAGAAGTTCGCCTGGAACCGGTCAAGCGCCATGCCGAGAAACTGGGGGCCATCCCCAGCGCCGAGGCGGACACGGCGGAGGAGGGATCGCGGCCGTGGACGTCAAGGTCGAACTACCCGGCGCGCAACCGGCCGACGCAGCGGGCCGTCCCGAAGAGCGCCAGTCCACGCGGATCCAGGCGCTCAATCGCGAGATCATCCTCGAGGCGGCGCTCGAGGTCTTCTCGATCCACGGCTTTCGCGGCTCGACTGTCGACCAGATCGCCGCCCGCGCGTCGATGTCGAAACCGAACCTGCTCTACTACTTCCGGCGCAAGCAGGACATCTACCGAGCCGTGCTGGAATCCACCCTCGCCGACTGGCTGGCGCCGCTCGCGGCGATCGATCCGGCGGGCGACCCGGTCGAAGAACTGCGCCGCTACATCACCGCCAAGCTGTCCATGTCGGCGGAGAAGCCCGCGGCCTCGCGGCTCTTCGCCAACGAGGTGCTGGCCGGCGCGCCGGTGGTCGGAGACTTCCTCAGGACGCAGCTCAAGCAGCTCGTCGACGAGAAGGCGCGCATCATCCGCGCCTGGGTCAGCGAGGGGCGGCTGGCGGCGGTGGACCCGCATCACCTGATCTTCATGATCTGGGCGACGACCCAGCATTATGCGGACTTCGACGTGCAGATCCGCGCCATCATCGGCAGCCAGGTCGACCGGCCGGGTTTCCGCGAACAGACGGCGCAGGCCGTCCTGACGCTGGTGCTCAACGGGCTGAAGCCACGGCCCTGACCGGCATCCGGATTGCCCGCCGGCGGCGTTCGGGCCATGATCGCGCCGCGTCAGGGCACCGGCGCCCATGGGAGAAAAGCGACTTGGCCAAGCTCATCGTGCTCTACAAGCACCCGAAGGACTCGAAGGCATTCGACGCGCACTACGCAAGCACCCACGCGCCGCTGGCGAAGAAGATACCGGGGCTGAAGCATTACGACATCAGCGACGGAGAGGTGGCGGGACCGGGAGGAGCCACCGGTTATCACCTGGTGGCGACGCTGACCTTCGATTCGCTCGACGCCCTCAAGGCGGGACTGGCAAGTCCCGAAGGCCAGGCGGCCGCGGCCGATCTCGGCAACTTCGCCGATGGCGGCGCCGAATTGCTGATGTTCGATACACGCACTCTCTGACGCCGGCGCGCGACGGCCGCCCGATGCGGCTGTCGCGATCGCCAGGCTCGATGTGGCGCGCCTAGGCGGCGACCACCGCTCGCAGCTCCCCGGCCTGGACGAGGTCGCGGTCCCAGCGGCTCTTGATATCCGACAGTATCTGCGGAATCTCGGCGGCATGCCGCGGCCGGGAGAAGTAGTAGCCCTGCATCTCCCGGCAGCCTTCGGCATAGAGGATCTGCATCTGCTCCTCCGTCTCGATGCCCTCGGCGATGACCTGCATCCGGAGGGCCTTCGACAGGCCGATCACCGAGCGGACGATGGCGATGTTCTCGGGCCGGCGCATGTCGCGCACGAAGGACTGGTCGATCTTGATCTTGTCGAAGGGGAAGCGGCTGAGATAGCCGAGCGAGGAATAGCCGGTCCCGAAGTCGTCCATCGAGATCGTCATGCCCATGCGGCGGAACTCGATGAGGATCGACAGCACCGTGTCGCTCTCGTCGATGAACAGCGATTCGGTGACCTCGATCTGCAGGCGCGAGGCCGCGAGCCCCGATTCCGCCAGCACCTTCCGGACATCCGCCAGCAGCGTCGCGCTCTGGAACTGGACGGCGGACAGGTTGACCGAGATGGCGAGGTCGGCCGGCCAGCGGGCCGCCTCGTGGCAGGCCTTGTCCAGGGCCCAGATCCCCAGCTGCTCGATCAGGCCCGTCTCTTCCGCCAGCGGGATGAAGACCGAGGGAGCGATGGTCCCCTGGCCCGGGTGGCGCCAGCGCAGCAGAGCCTCAAAGCCGCTGACGCGACGCTGCCCGGCATCGATGAAGGGCTGGTAGAAGAGTTCGATCTGGTCATTCTCCAGCGCCGCCTTGAGGTCGAGCTCCATCTCGCGGCGCCGCTGCAGCCGCTCGCGCATGGCGGGCACGAAGCGGCGGCAGGGCCGCCGCCGCCCGCTCTCCTTGGCGTGATTGAGGGCCAGGTCGCAATTCTGCAGGGCGAAGTCGGCGTCGAGCCCAGGCATGCGGTAACCGCCCGGAACGAACAGGACGCCGGCGTGAGCGGCCGCAGCGATCCGGCGGTTTTCCACCTCGAAAGGCTGGGCGAAACTGCCGACGATCGACTGCGCCAGCGCGTCGGCATCCTCCGGTGAATTCAAGCCCGGCAGGATGACCGCAAACTCGTCGCCGCCGAGCCGGGCGACCGTCGCCCGCGGCGTCGCGATCGCGCATAGTCGCTGCGCGAAGGCCCTGAGAAGCGCGTCTCCCGCGCCATGCCCATAGTTGTCGTTGATCGACTTGAAGCTGCTGATGTCGACGACCACGAGGCCGAGCGGCTTCAGTCCCTTGCCGAGAAGCCCGTCCAGGACCTCGCTGAATCGCCGCCGGTTGAGCAGGTCCGTCAGGCCGTCATGGTTGGCGAGCTGCTCGAGCCGGTTGGATATCGCCTGCCGTTCGGTGATGTCCTCGAAGGTGATCAGCAGCCCGCGCCCCTTCATGCCGCGACGCTTCACCTCCATCGTCCGCCCGTCGAGGGTCTCGTGCAGGTGGATGGCGGTGCCGTTTTCCGGCAGCTGCAGGGCGAACTCGGAATCGTCGAAGAATGCGCGCGCGGGCGTTCCCGGCTCGACATTGCCGAACAGCTGGGTGAACCCGTCGTTGCAGACGACGAGGCGTTTCTCGCCGTCGAGCATGCACAGCGCCTGCGTCATGTTGTTGAGCGCCGCTTCCAGCTGCGTCTGCTGCATCGCGATCTGGCCGGCGAGAAAGCCGGTCTCGCTGGTCATCGCGCCCTCCAGCCTGGCGCAGCGAGCCTGCATCGCACGCAGCGCCTGCAGGACGTCCTGGACTTCCGTCGGACCGTCCGGCCTGATCGGATCGACGGTCTCGCCGGCTGCCAGCGCCCCCGCCAGCTGTGACAGCCGCCGCAGCGGCCGGCCAACCGCGCGAGCCAGGACCAGCAGCAGGCCGCCGAGCCCGAGGAGCACCGCCGCCAGGCCCGCGAGATTGCCGGCGATCGCGCCGTAGATCCTGGCTTCGGCATCCTTGCGCTCCGCGTCCCGCTCGGCGCGCATCGCAGCGGCAACGCCCGAGAGGCGGTCCGAGATGTCGGCCAGCTGGGTCCGGGCGAGGCGCGGCGAAAGGTTGCCGCTCGTCGCCTGCAGCCGGGTCAGGCGATAGAACAAGGTGCTGACCGTCTCGTGGTCGTCCGGCGCAATGCCGGCGGCAAGGACGCTCTCGAGATCTGCGACGGTGCCGGCCAGCGTGCGCCGGAAGTCCTCCGCGTCGCGTGCGCCGAGGCCTGGTTCCCGGTCGGGAGACGCGATGCCACCGTCATCGGCCAGCCGGGCGTGCAGGGCCGCGACCCGGGTCTCGGCGGCCTGCAGCGCCAGCATCGGCTCCACGCTGCGATCGTAGAGCTGCGCCACCTGATCGATCGAGCTTCGCTGGAGGTAGAAGGAGAACCCCGCAAACCCGGCGGTCAGCAAGGCAAACAGGATGCTGCCGGCAATAAGCCTCGAGTTGATCGACATTTGCGCCGCGTCTCGCACTGATTGGTGAGGCCGGCTGCGGAAAGCGGCAGGCACGAGCGGCGACATTATCGGGACGAAGTTACTTCGCGGTTACGCGACCTATCCTTCCTGCGACGCGCGAGCCCGCAAGCATCCGGCCGCCGGCCCGGACAAGGAAAGGCTCCCTCCCCCGATCGTCATTCCGCAGCGTCCGGCAGGACGACCGGCTCGGCAGCGAATTGCTGCTTCTGCTTCGCCATCGGGTTGTTGGGATGCGTCGTCCAGTTGCCGTACTCGTCCGGGATAGGCTTGCCGGTGCGCGGATCGAAGCCGGCGATCTGCTCCATCGTGATGCAGTCCTCGACCGGGCAGACATTGACGCAAAGATTGCAACCGACGCATTCCTCGTCGATCACCTCGAAATGCCGGACGCCGTCCACCATGGACGTGATCGCCTGGTGCGAGGTGTCCTCGCAGGCGATGTGGCAGCGGCCGCACTTGATGCAGAGATCCTGGTCGATCCGCGCCTTGGTGACGTAGTTAAGGTTGAGATACTGCCAGTCGGTGACGTTGGGGACGGCCCGGCCGCGGAAGTCCTCGATCGTGCGGTAGCCCTTCTCGTCCATCCAGTCGGATAGGCCCGAGATCATCTCCTTCACGATCTTGAAGCCATAGGTCATCGCCGCCGTGCAGACCTGGACGTTGCCGCAGCCGAGCGCGATGAACTCGGCGGCGTCGCGCCAGGTGGTGATGCCGCCGATGCCGGAGATCGGCAGGCCGCGCGTCTCGGCATCGCGGGCGATCTCGGCGACCATGTTCAGCGCCATCGGCTTGACCGCCGGACCGCACATGCCGCCATGGCTGCCCTTGCCGTCGATGGTCGGTGTCGGGGCGAAACTGTCGAGGTCGATCGACATGATCGATGAGACCGTGTTGATCAGCGAAACGGCATCGGCGCCGCCCTTCTGCGCGGCGCGGGCGGGGAAGCGGATGTCGGTGATGTTGGGCGTCAGCTTGACGATGACCGGCAGGTCCGAGTGCTGCTTGCACCAGCGGGCGACCATCTCGATGTATTCCGGCACCTGGCCGACCGCCGAGCCCATGCCGCGCTCGCTCATGCCGTGCGGGCAGCCGAAATTCAGCTCCACCCCGTCGGCGCCGGTTTCGCCGACGAGGGCGAGGATCTTCTGCCAGGGCGCCTCCTCGCAGGGCACCATCAGCGACACGACCATCGCCCGGTCCGGCCAGTTGCGCTTGACCCGGGCGATCTCCTCGAGATTGGTGTCGAGCGCCCGGTCGGTGATCAGCTCGATATTGTTGAAGCCGAGCAGCCGCCGGTCCGGCCCCCACATCGCGCCGTAGCGCGGGCCGTTGACGTTGACGAGCGGCGGGTCTTCGCCGAGCGTCTTCCACACCACCCCGCCCCAGCCTTGCTCGAAGGCGCGCTGGACGTTGTATTCCTTGTCGGTCGGCGGCGCCGAGGCCAGCCAGAACGGGTTCGGCGAGGATATGCCGAGGAAGGACGTCGAAAGGTCGGCCATGGCTCTGCTCCTTACGCCGTGCCGGGGAGTGCGGCTTTGACCGCGTCGATGGCCCGCGACATCAGGCCCGCAGGTTGGGACAGCGCGGCGTGAATGCTGGCGGCGGCGATCTTGCCGTCCTCGACCGCGACCACCGTGAGATCGTCGCCGTCGGCGATGCAGTCGCCGCCGGCCCAGACGCCGGAAAGGCTGGTGCGGCGCTCGCCGTCGACCTTGATCCGGCCCTTCTCGAGCGCCACCGCGGCGGTCTCGGCAGATATGCCGTCCGGCTCGAAGCACTGCCCGATCGCTCTGAACACCTGGTCGGCGGCAATCGTCACCAGTTCCCCGGTCGCGGCCAGTCGCCCGTCGCCGTCCACGGCAGTCCGCTCCAGCTCGATGCCGACGACCTGGCCGCCATGCGCCAGAATGCGCTTCGGCTGCAGGTTGCAGCGGAGGTGGACACCGCGCGTCTGGGCGATCTCCTGCTCGTAGCCGGAGGCGTTCATCGCTTCCTGGCCGCGGCGATAGGCGATGGTCACCTCCTCGGCGCCGAGCGCGCGGGCCTGCACGGCGGCGTCGATGGCGGTCATGCCGCCGCCGATGACCACGACGCGGCGCCCGACGGGCAGGCCCGCCAGGTCCGCCGCCTGGCGCAGTTCGGCGATCCAGCCGACGGCGTCGCGGCTGCCGCCGCTGTGCTCGCCCTCGGCGCCGAGCGCGTTGACGCCCGCCAGCCCGAGCCCGAGAAACACCGCGTCGAACTCGCGGCGAAGCTCGGCGAGATGGATGTCGCGACCCAGCTGCTTGCCGGTCTCCAGCGTGATGCCGCCGATCGACAGGATGAACGCGACCTCGCGCTGGGCGAAGTCCTCCGTCGCCTTGTAGGCGGCGATGCCGTACTCGTTGAGGCCGCCGGGCTTCGGCCGCGCGTCGTAGAGCGTGACGTCATGGCCGAGCGTCGCCAGGCGATGCGCGCAGGAAAGCCCGGCGGGTCCCGCGCCGACCACCGCGACGCGCTTGCCGGTGGGTTCCGCCCGCACGAAGGGGTGAACGCCCTTCTCCATCAGGATGTCGGTCGCGTAGCGTTGCAGCAGCCCGATCTTCACCGGCTTGCCCTCGGCGATCTCGCGCACGCAGACCTCCTCGCAGAGCGTCTCGGTGGGGCAGACGCGGGCGCACATGCCGCCGAGGATGTTCGAGGACAGGATGGTCTTTGCCGCGCCGGTCGGGTTGCCGGCCTGGATTTCGCGTATGAACAGCGGGATGTCGATCGAGGTCGGACAGGCCGTCATGCAGGGCGCGTCGTAGCAGAAATAGCAGCGATCGGCCTCGACCAGCGCCTCGTGCGCTTCGAGCGGCGGATGGATGTCGGCGAAGTTGCGGGCCAGCGCCTCCCGTTCGAGCCGTCCGGCGGCGATGTCGGGGCGAATCGGGTGGGCTTCGTTCATCGCGGCACTCCCCAGGCGCGTCGGTCCGCCGGCTCGTCGGACGCCGTGTCGGAACGGAATTTAGAATGATCCGAATTCCGGATGCCGTCAATTTTTTTGACCGGACGATCAAAAACGGGAGCGGCGCCCGCTGGTCAGCCGCCTTTCCCGGCCCGCCGCGCTGGCGGGAACGGCATCGGACGCCTGTCGTTGTGTCGAAGCAGCCCTGCCTTCCCGCCCCTCCTGTGACGTGCTTCGAGAACCCCCATGAGCCAATCCTCCCGCGGCCGCGATGCAGCGAAACCCTCCGACATCCCGGCGCGCGGCTGGAAGGAGATTCTCTGGCGGGTCTACAGCGAGATCAACGAGGACCGCGTCATGCTGATCGCGGCGGGCGTGACCTACTACCTGCTGCTGGCCATGGTGCCGAGCCTCTCGGCGCTGATCGCGATCTACGGGCTGTTCGCCGATCCCGCGACCGTCCAGGAACATGCCCAGGCGCTAAGCGGCTTCGTGCCGAGCGGTGGCATGGAGATCCTCAACGACCAGATGGCGCGGCTCGCCGAAGGCGGTCGCACGACGCTCGGCGTCACCTTCGCGATCTCGCTGGCAATCGCCCTGTGGAGCGCCAATGCCGGCATGAAGTCGCTCTTCCAGGCGATGAACGTCGCCTACAACGAGCGGGAGACGCGCAGCTTCTTCAAGATCACCGCGATCTCCCTGATCTTCACGCTCTCGGCGATCCTCGGCGTGATCTGCATGATCGGCGTGGTCGTCGTCGTGCCCACTGTCCTGTCGTTCCTGGGCCTCGGCGAGGCGACCGAATGGCTGATCCGCATCGGGTCGTTCGTCGGGCTGATCCTGCTGGCTTCGCTGGCTGCCGCCGCCCTGTTCCGCTGGGGCCCGGACCGGGAGAATGCCCGCTGGGAGTGGATCACCCCCGGCACCGTGCTGTCTGTGATCGTCGTCGTGGCGGTGTCGGCGCTGTTTTCCTACTACGTCGCGAATTTCGGCTCCTACAACGAGACCTACGGCTCGCTCGGCGCGCTGATCGGCTTCCTCACCTGGATCTGGCTGGCGGTGACGATCCTCATCGTCGGGGCCGAGCTGAACAGCGAGATGGAGCACCAGACCGCCGAGGACACGACCACCGCCCCCGAGCGCCCCATCGGGCAGCGGGGCGCCCGCATGGCCGACACCGTCGCCGATGGGCCGAACGACGGTGGTGCCGACGAAGTGCCGCGCGAAAGGCCGCAGCGGGAGGAGCGGAAACGCCATTCGCCCGGCAGCCTCGCCTTCGCGCTTCCGGCCGCCCTGCTCCTGACCTTCCTGGAGCGCCGCTCCCGGCGGCGCTGACCCGGACCCCGGACGGGCCGGCGCAAAGGGCGGACGGGGGTGCCATTCGGGCGCTTTTCGGCCCCTAAACCGGGAAATGACACGGCGCGGCGTGCAATGCGGGTCGAAAGCGACTATTTCGGGCTCACTGCCGGTTTTCTGAAACGGACGCATGGTAGCGGCGTCGGCCATCGGGCGGCCGGCGCCGGCAGCAGCGCCGTTGCGCGGCGACCTCCGATCCGGCCACACAGGGAATGACATCTTGAGCGCGACCGCCTTTTCCGAGACGATCCCGGCCAAAACGCCGAAGGAAGAAGCTGCCGGGCATCACAGCCGCCGCACCTTCGCGATCATCTCCCATCCCGATGCCGGCAAGACGACGCTGACGGAGAAGCTGCTGCTGGCCGGCGGCGCCATCGAGATGGCCGGGGCGGTGCGCTCCAAGGGCAACGGCCGGCGCGCCAAATCCGACTGGATGGACATCGAGAAGAGCCGCGGCATCTCGGTGACCTCGTCGGTGATGACCTTCGAGCGCGACGGTATCACCTTCAACCTGCTCGACACGCCCGGCCACAGCGACTTCTCCGAGGACACCTACCGGACGCTGACCGCCGTCGACAGCGCCATCATGGTCATCGACGCGGCCAAGGGCATCGAGGCCCAGACCCGCAAGCTGTTCGAGATCTGCCGGCTGCGCGACATCCCGATCATCACCTTCGTCAACAAGGTCGACCGCGAAGGCCGCGACCCGTTCGAACTGCTCGACGAGATCGAGGAGCAGCTGGCGCTTACCGTCGCGCCGCTCGTCTGGCCGGTCGGCCAGGGCGGCCTGTTCAAGGGCTGCTACAACCTCGCCAGCAACGACTTCCTGTTCGCCGGCAGCGACAAGACCGTACATTACGAGGGCGGTCTCGACGATCCGGCGCTGATCAAGGCGTTGCCCGCCGACATCTACGCGGGCTTCCGCGATTCCGCCGAGCTGGCGGCCGAGGGTTATGCGGACTTCGACCCCGAGGCCTACCGGCAGGGCCATCTGACCCCGGTGATCTTCGGCAGCGCGCTGCAGAACTTTGCCGTCGACCAGCTGATGGACGTGATCGCCGAGCACGCCCCCTCGCCGCGCCCGCAGCCCTCCGACAAGGGCCCGGTCGATCCCGACGGCGACAAGGTCTCCGGCTTCGTCTTCAAGGTGCAGGCGAACATGGATCCCAAGCACCGCGACCGCGTCGCCTTCGTGCGGTTCTGCTCGGGCCATTTCAAGCGCGGCATGAAGCTCGACCACGTGCGCTCCGGCAAGCCGATCGCCGTCTCCAACCCGATCTACTTCTTCGCCCAGGAGCGCGCACTTACCGAGGAGGCCTATGCCGGCGACGTCATCGGCATCCCCAACCACGGCACGCTGAGGGTCGGCGACACGCTGACCGAGGGCGAGAATTTCCGCTTCACCGGCCTGCCCGCCTTCGCGCCGGAAGTGCTGCGGCGGGTGCGTCTGGAAGATTCGATGAAGCTGAAGCAGCTGCGCCGGGGCCTGGAGGATCTCGCCGAGGAAGGCCTCGTGCAGGTGTTCCGCCCGTCGATCGGCTCGGACTGGATCGTCGGCGTCGTCGGGCCGCTGCAGCTCGACGTGCTCGCCTCCCGCATCGCCGGCGAATACAAGGCCGATGTCAGCTTCGAGCCGGTGCCGTTCAACGTCGCGCGCTGGATTCGCTCGGACAACGAGGTGAAGCTGCAAGCCTTCATCCGCGAGAACATCACCCATGTCTCGCGCGACCGCGACGGGCGGCCGGTCTATCTCTGCAAGGACAGCTGGGACCTGCGCTTCATGATGGACCGCAACAAGGACATCGCCTTCGACGCCACCCGCGAGATCGTCTCGATGTGATCCGTCGGGCGGGCGCTCACGCGTCCGCCCGGCGATATGTCGCGGGGAACCTGCCCTGCCGCGCGCTATCTTCTGGTCATGCGCTTAACCCGCCCCCTCCCCGTCACCCCCGATCCGGTCCGTCCCGGCCAGGAGAGCGTCTGGGCCTTCCCGCGCCCCGCACGGCTCGAACCCGTCTCGTTTCACCTGGTGGTGCGCTTCGCCGGCCGGATCGTCGCCGAGACCCGGCGCGGCTTCCGGGCGATCGAGACCAGCCACCCGCCGTCCTACTATTTCCCGCCCGACGACGTCGCGCCGGGCGTCCTGAAGCCGTCGTCGGCGCGGACGCTGTGCGAGTGGAAGGGCGGCGCGGTGTATTTCGATCTCGTCGCGGGGGAGCATGTGGTGCACGACGCGGCGTGGTCGTATCCGCGTCCGGCGCCGGATTTCGCCCCCGCCACCGACTATATCGCCTTCTATCCGGGGCGGGTGGAGGCCTGCTTCGTCGACGGCGAGAAGGTCGTGCCGCAGGAGGGCAGCTTCTACGGCGGCTGGATCACCAGCCACGTCGCGGGCCCGTTCAAGGGGCCGCCCGGGACGGCCGGCTGGTAGGCTCGTCGAAAAGGCTGGCGAGCCGCCTCAGCCCATGAACTGGCCGCCATTCACCTCGATGACCTGGCCGGTGACATAGCCAGACAGGATGTCGCTCGCCAGAAACACATAGGCCGGGGCGCAGTCTTCCGCGGCGCCGAGCCGGCGCAGCGGGATCGCAGCGGCCGTCGCCGCCAGCTTCTCCGGCGAGGAATAGCGCCGGTGGAAATCCGTCATGATCGTGCCCGGCGAGACGGCGTTGACGCGGATGCCGTCCGGCGCGAGTTCGCGCGCCAGCGCCCGCGTCCAGGTGGAAATGAACGCCTTCGACGCCGAATAGAGCGACGAGCCGGGGCTGCCGCCGATCGTCGCCGAGATCGACGAGGTGTTGACGATCGCCGCGCCCCCGGCGGCCTTCAGCGCCGGCAGCAGCGCGGTGGTCAGGGCCACCACCGAGCGGATGTTGAGGTCGAGCACCTTGTCGTACTGCGCCGGGGTGACGTCGGCCGCCGCGATCCTCCCGCCCATCGTGCCGGCGTTGTTGACGAGGGCGTGGATGGGCCCCGGCACCGCTGCGAGAATGTCCGCCGCCAGCCGTTCGCCACCATCGATGGCGGCAAGATCGCCGGTGAGGAGCGTCAGCCGCTCGCGATGCGCCGGCGGCAGGCCGGCCAGGAGATCGGTCTCGGCATGATCGAGCGAGCGGCCGGCGTGGGCGACAACCGTCGCGCCGCAGGCGAGGAACGCCCGCGCGACGGCTGCCCCGATGCCGCGGCCGGCGCCGGTCACGACGACCGTCTTGCCCGCGAACAGGCCCGCATCGAAACCGTTCATCGTCATTTGCCCGTCTCCCGCTTCGTCCGGGCCGTGCGCAGGCCCCATGCCGCACCCGAGAGGGCGATGCCCAGCCAGGCCGCGATGAGCATCCCGCCGCCGATCGGCGCCGCGTTGGCGAACAGCCGGTCGCCGGCGAGGACGCGGGCAGCCAGATCGCCGGAGAACAGCAGCGTCCCGGCGATCATCGCCAGGCCGGCGAGATCCGCCCAACGTCCGAGGAATGGCTGCAGCGCCGCAAGCCCGAGCAGTGCCGGGGCATGCACCAGCGCGATGGCGGCGGCGGTCGCCACCAGCCGCACCTCGCCGCCGTGCGCTGCCAGCGCCGCGCCGGCGACGCCGGCCGCCCCGAACAGTCCAGCAAACAGGACCAGCAGCGCGGCCATCACGTGCTCCCGGCTGCGGGGCGCGTCACGGCTGGTCGATCGCCGGCTGCGGCGACGGATTGCGCGCGCTCGCCGGCGCGTCGGTGCCGCCATTCGTCGGCCGCGGCGGCGGCATCTCGTCGAGCACAGACTCCGGCCCGAGCTTGTAGCCGACCGAATAGGCCGCCTTGGCGAGGAGATGCGCGGCGAGCGGCGCGGTCAGGAGGATGAACACCACCGCTGCCAGTGCCCGGAGCGCCGCGGGTGTCGAGTCCGAGGTCATGGCGAGGGCCAGCAACAGCATGCCCGCGCCGACGGCGCCGGCCTTGGAGGCCGAGTGCATGCGGGTATAGACGTCCGGCAGGCGCAGGATGCCGAGCGCCGCAACCGCGGCGAAGGCGGAACCCGCCAGCACCAGGAGCCCGGCAAGGATCAGGACGAGATCGCCAATCATGGTCGTTTCCCTTCCGACAGGCCCGCTTTGACCTGCCGCGGCGTCTCGCGCGGCAGGTGCTCGCTCTTGCCCCGCGACAGGATGAAGCGCGCAAAGGCGATGGTCGCCAGGAAGCCGACGAGGCAGAGCCCGATCGCGACATCTACGTAGAGCGTGTAGCCGCTGTCCATGGCGATGACCGCGATGAAGGCGATCGCCACGTTGGTCAGCACGTCCAGCGCCAGCACCCGGTCCGGCAGGGTCGGCCCCAGCAGGATCCGGATGACCGTCAGCAGGAAGGCGATGCAGAGCAGGACCAGGGCGGCCGTCAGCGCCACCTCGAAGAACCACACGGCGAAATCGTGGAAGGTCATCGGAAGACCTCCAGGATACGCGCCTCGAAGCCGTCCCGGATGGAGGCTTTCGCCGCCTCCGGATCGGAGCAGTCGAAGGCATGGATATAGAGCGTCGAGCGGTCCTCGGAGACGTCGATGGAGAGGGTTCCCGGCGTCAGGGTGATCATGTTGGCGAGCAGCGTGATCTCGGCATCGCTCTTGACCCGCAGCGGGAATGCCAGGATCCCCGGCTTGAGGTCCATTTTCGGCGTCAGCACGACGATCGCGACGCTCCAGGCCGACTTGAGGAGCTCCCACAGGAACAGCAGGAACAGCGAGAAGCCGAGCCGCGCCCGCCGGATGTAGCCGACGTCCTCGTGCTCGCGGATCAGGAACAGCGCGACCGCCCCGAGCAGGAAGCCGAAGACCAGGTTCGCCACGGTGAACGAACCAGAGACGATGACCCAGATCAGCGCCAGGACGAGGTTGAACAGCAGCAGGGTCATGGGGCGCCTCCGAACACCGACGACAGATAGGCCGACGGATCGATGACCCCCGCAGCCGCGACGTCGGTCAGGCGTGCCAGCCATTCCGGCCAGACGCCGGCGGCGAGAACGAAGACGGCCAGCCCCAGCAGCGGCAGCAGCGACATGGCGCCGTAAAGGCCGGGCGCCGGCACCGCCGGATGGCCCGCCGGCGAAGACGCCGCGCCCGCGCTTGCCGGTATGTCGGTCTCAGGTACCGGGCGCCAGAAGGCGAGCGCGAAGACCCGGGCGCTGGCGACCGTCAACAGGAAGCCGGAGACCAGGATCGCCGCCGCCAGCCAGGGCATGTCGGCGACGATGGTCGCTCGCACCAGCGCGACCTTCGGCCAGAAGCCGGAGAACGGCGGCAGCCCGGAGACCGCGAACAGGAACACCAGCATCAGCGCCGCGAGCAGCGGCGTGCGGCGCCACAGGCCGCCCATCAGCGCCAGCGACGACGAGCCGGCCAGCGACGACGCCACTCCGGCGGTCAGGTACAGCGCCGTCATCACCACGATCGAATGTAGCGCGTAGTAGATCGATCCCGACAGGCCGGTCTGCAACGCGCCGGCCTGCGTCGCGGCCGCCGCCGCGAGCTCGCCGGCGGGCCCCGCCTGCGCCACCATCACCGCGGCGACCTGCGGCAGGGCCAGCCCCGCCATGATCGTGCCGATGCCCGAGACGACCGTGTAGTTGAGAAGCCGCCGGAGATCGCTCTGGGCCAGCGCGCCGAGTGCGCCGACCATCATGGTCAGGCCGGCGATCCACCCGATCACCGGCGCCAGCCCGGCATGCTCGGCTGGAAACAGCATCAGCAGGAGGCGGATCAGCGCGTAGACGCCAACCTTGGTCAGCAGGCCGGCGAACAGCGCCGACACCACGAAGCGGGGCGTGTGGTAGGAGGCCGGGAGCCAGAAATGCAGCGGGAAGGCTGCCGCCTTCAGCGACAGCGAAGCGAGGTACAGCGCGCCGATCGTATAGACGGCGCTGTCGTTCTGCATCGCCGCCGCCTTGATGGCGATATCCGCCATATTGAGCGTCCCGAAGACGCCGTAGAGATAGCCGGTGGCAATCAGGAACAGCGTCGTGCCGACGAGATTGAGGAAGCAGTACTTGGTCGCGCCGTCGAGCTGCTCGTGCCGGGAGCCGAGGATCAGCAGGCCGAACGAGCCGATCAGCAGCACCTCGAACCAGACATAGAGATTGAAAACGTCGCCGGTGAGGAAAGCGCCCGAGACGCCGCCCATCATCAGGAACATGAACGGGAAGAAGCCATAGCGCCGTTCGGTCGGACTGACCGACGCGACCGCGTAGATGCCGCAGGCGAGCGCCACGAAGCCCGAGACCGCCAGGAACAGCGCGCCCATCATGTCGATCGTGAAGGCGATGCCGAAGGGCGGCTTCCAGCCGCCCATCATCATCGTCCACGGCCCCTCGGCAGCGACCTTGACGAGCACCGCGACATCGAGGGCGAACAGCAGAACGAGCCCGGGAATCGCGACATAGGCCTGCCGGTCGACGCGCTTGCGCATCATCAGGATGCCGGCCCCGAACAGGAAGCAGACCAGCACGGGCAGGACGATCAGATAGTCGGACGCGGCGACCGGGGCGGTCAGCATCGCCTCCGCCTTCAGCATCTCCAGGCTGTGTTCCACGGTCGGGCCTGTCGCCTCCATGTCAGTATCCGAGGGGCGGGAGCCCCTCGTTCTCGGGTTCGGCGAGCCGCATCTCGTCGGTGTTGTCGGTCTCCAGATCCTCGTAGGTGCGATAGGTCAGCACCAGCAGGAAAGCGAAGAACGAGAACGAGATGACGATCGCCGTCAGGATCAGCGCCTGCGGCAGCGGGTTGGCGATCAGGCTCGCCGGAACGGAGAGGTTCCCGGGAATGATCGGCGGCGCGGCAGGTCCCACCCGGCCGGCGGTGAAGATCAGCAGATTGACCGCGTTGCCCAGCAGCACGACGCCGAGCAGCATCCGGATGATGCGCCGCGAGGTGATCAGATAGACCGCCGCGGCGAACAGGCATGCCACGGCCACGGAAAGCACGGTTTCCATCAGTCTGTATCCCTCTCTTCGAGTGCGAGGGCGATCGAGCTGATGGCGCCGACGACCACGAGATAGACGCCGATGTCGAAGAACAGCGGCGTCGAGATCCCGACATCGCCGCCGAGGATGCCAGGGAAGGCCCAGAGGCCGGTGAGGAACTGCGCCGAGACGACGAGCGAGGCCACCCCCGACAGCACCGCCAGCATCAGGCCGGAAGCCGCGATCGCCATCGGGTGGAAATACATCGCCCGCCGCACCGGGGCGACGCCGCAGGCGATGCCGTAGATGCCGAATGCCGAGGCGGCGATGAGCCCGCCGATGAAGCCGCCCCCCGCCTCGTTGTGCCCCCGCAGCAGGACGAAGAACGAGAACAGCACCATCAGGCTGGTCAGATACGGCGCGACGAAGCGAAAGATGATCGTCCTCACGGCGTCTTCTCCAGCGGGTTCACGTAGCGCACGCCCTTGGGTCCGACGCGGACCCGGATGAGCGCCAGGACGGCAAGGCCGGTCACCATCACCACGGCGATCTCCCCCATCGTATCAACGCCGCGGAAGTCGACCAGGATGACGTTGACGATGTTGCGCCCATGCGCGATCGCGTAGCTGTAGCGCTCGAAGAAGTCCGACAGCGACCGGTCGAACGGCCGCTGCGCGATCGACAGCAGGAACAGCCCGAAGCCGGACCCGGCGGCGATGGCCAGGAAGCCGGCCTGCAGCTTGTCACGCCGGGGCCGGTGGTCGGAGACCGACAGCTTCAGCCGGGTCATCGCCAGGGTCAGGATGACCACCGACAGCGTCTCCACCATGAACTGGGTGAACGAGAGATCCGGGGCGCCGAGCAGCATGAAGATCAGCGCGACGGCAAAACCCTGGATGCCGAGGGCGAGAATGGCAGTCAGCCGGTTGGTCGCCAGCACGACTGGCAGGATCCCGCCCAGAAGCAGTGCGAAGACCGCCCACTCGTAAAAATGCAGGCGGGGGAATGCCGGGATCGCCGGCCAGCCGCCCGTGTAGATCAGCGGGCCAAACAGGGCGGCGATGATCACAGCGATGGTGACCGCCATGTACTGGTCGAGCTGCCCCGGCTGCAGCAGCCGGGTGATCGCGGTGGCGCTGCGGATCAGCCCGCGCATCGCCTGGTCGAAGCCCTTGTCCGGACCCCAGCCGATTGCGGCGAGGAAGCCGCCGATGCCGGCGCGCAGGCGATCCGACAGGAGATAGATGGCGACGCCGAGCGCGATGGTGGCCATCGACAGCGCGAAGGCGAGGTTGAGATGCGGCACCCAGCCGATCTCGATCGTCACGGGCGCGCCGACCGCCGCCGAGGCCATCGGCCCGGAGAACAGCCGGTGGTAGGTCGCGTAGAACAGCGCGCCGAGGAGGCCGGCGACGCCGAGGACGAGCGGGCCGAGCCAGATGGTGAGGCCGCCTTCGTGCGGATGGTGGATGGTTTCGGGCATCCGGCCGACGAAGGGTTTCAGCGCCACGATGAAGGCTGCGGCGAACATCAGCGCATTGCCGAGGATCGCGGCGATCATCAGCGCGACGTAGTACGGATCGGCATATTCCAGCGCGTGGTAGAGCTCTTCCTTGGCGAGGAAGCCGACGAAGGGCGTCACGCCGCCCATCGACAAGGCGCAGAGCATCGCCGCGGCGAAGGTGACCGGCATCGCCCGGCCGAGCCCGCCGAGCTGGTCGATCTCCCGCGTGTGGGCGCCATGGTCGACCGAACCGGCGACCATGAACAGGCCGCCCTTGAACAGCGAGTGGGCGATCAGATAGAGCACCGCGCCGACGATCGCCGCCTCCGTCCCGACACCGATCAGCATGACCAGCAGCCCCAGCGAGGCGACGGTCGTATAGGCGAGCGTGATCTTGATTTCGCTGGCGCGGACCGCCAGCAACGCGCCGACAACCAGGGTGACGGCGCCGAAGGCCGGCAGGATGGTGGTCCAGAGCGTCGTGTCGCCGAGCGCCGGATGGAAGCGCAGCAGCAGGTAGATCCCGGCCTTCACCATCGTCGCCGAATGCAGATAGGCCGAGACCGGCGTCGGGGCTTCCATGGCGTTGGGTAGCCAGACGTGGAACGGCATCTGCGCGGACTTGGTGAAGGCGCCGCAGAGGACGAGGATGAATATCGGAACGTAGAGCGCGCTGTCCCGCAGGGCGTCGCCCGCCGCCAGCACCTCGGTCATGGAGGCAAGGCCGGTCAGTTCGCGGATCACGATGAAGCCCGCCAGCAGCGCAAGGCCGCCGCCGCCGGTGATCACCAGCGCCTGGATCGCGCCGCGGCGCGCGGCTTCCCGGTGATGGTCGAAGCCGATCAGCAGGAACGAGGTGATCGACGTCAGCTCCCAATAGACGAACAGCGTCATCAGGTCGTCGGCGAGGACGAGACCGAGCATCGAGCCCATGAACAGGAAGATGAAGGAGAAGAACCGCCCCTGGTCCCTGTGCCCGGCGAGGTAGCCGCCGGAATAGAGCACGATCAGCGTGCCGATGCCGGTGATCAGCAGGCCGAAGACGGTGGAAAGCCCGTCCAGCCGGAAGGAGAAGCGGACGTCGAAGGACGGGATCCAGTCGAAGCCGAACAGGAACACGTCGCCCGCCGCAACGCCGGGGACCGCGCCGAACAGGATGACGAAGGCTGCGGCCGGCGCCAGCGCCAGCGGCCAGGCGGCATGCTGGCCGAGAAAGCGGGTGAGGAGAGGAGCGAGCGCCGCGGCGAGGAACGGCAATGCGAGGGCGATATATCCGGTCGTTGCCTCGATGCCTGTCATCCGGCGCGTCCACCCCTTCGATCCGGTATCGCCGCTCGGGGCGACGCTGCTGCGGGCCCTCTCATAGTCAGGCGGCCGCGCCCCGACAAGCTCTTCTCGCTGACGCCGAGTTGACACAGAATTGATCGGCGCAGGGGGTTCCCGCGCGCCTGCATCCGGTGCGTCGGCGCGGTCGGACGGCACCTGTGGCGTGCGCTGCCGCGAGAGACGACGATTAGTGGTTGGCAAACCAACAGGTTTTGTATTGTAACTGTTCCGACTAATATGCATCGGACCGGTTCGATCCTTCGGACGACAGGCGATCCCCCAACTTTCCGGCCAGCACGACTCATGAAGCAATCCCCTGTCGACGTCGTGAAGCTCGTGCCGCCTGTTGCAACGCAGCAGCTGCGGACGGACATCCGCCATGGTCGCGAGCGCGCCGACGCCTATGGCTGGCTGCGCGCGGAAAACTGGCAGGACGTGTTCAAGGACACCTCTGTCCTCGACCCGGTGATCCGCGACCACCTGCTGGCCGAGAACGCCTATCAGCAGCAGGTGATGGCCGGCACCGAGGCGCTGCGGGACACGCTGGTCGCCGAGCTGCGCGGGCGGATCAAGGAAGACGATTCATCGGTTCCCGCGCCCGACGGCGAATGGGCCTATGGCATCGCCTACGAGGCGGGCGCCGAATATCCGCGGATCATCCGTCGTCCGCGCGACGGCAGCGACGACGATGCGACGGTCATCCTCGACGGCGCCAGGGAAGCCGCGGACCGGCCGTATTTCTCGATCGGCGGCGTCGGCCACTCGCCCGACCACCGCTGGCTCTCCTGGTCGCATGACGACAAGGGCTCGGAATTCTACACCGTCTCCATCCGCGACATCGAGACCGGCAAGGACCTCGACGTCAGGATCGAGGACACCAGCGGCGGCGCCGTCTGGTCGGCGCGCTCGAACGGGCTGTTCTATACGCGGCTCGACTCCAACCACCGGCCGAGCCGGGTCTTCTTCCACCGGCTCGGCAGCGACCCGCACGACGACGCGCTGATCTACGAGGAGACCGACACCGGCTTCTTCATGGGCGTCGGCAAGACCCAGTCCGGCGAGTTCGTGGTCATCGACATCCACGACCACGAGACGTCCGAGGCGTGGCTGATCCCCGCCAACAACCCCGCCGCCGAGCCGCGCCTCGTCGCCGAACGCGAGACCGCGGTCGAATACGACGTCGATGAGGGCGACGGCACGCTCTACATCCTCACCAATGCCGACGGCGCCCACGACTTCAAGATCGTCACCGCGCCGACCGACGCATCGCGCCGGTCGGACTGGAGCGAATACGTCCCGCACGAGGATGGCAGGCTGATCCTCAGCCACATGGTCCTGAAGCGGCATCTGATCTGGATGGAGCGGCGCGAAGGTCTGCCCCGCATCGTCGTCAAGCGCCTCTCCGACGGCGAGGAGCATGCGATCGCCTTCGAGGAGGAAGCCTATTCGCTGGGCCTCGCCGGCACCTACGAGTTCGACACCGACACGATCCGCTTCACCTATTCGTCTCTGACGACGCCGACCCAGACCTACGACTACGACGTGGCGACCCGCCAGCGCACCCTGCTGAAGACGCAGGAAGTGCCGTCCGGCCACGACCCCGAGGACTACGTCACCCGGCGGATCTTCGCGCCGGCTCTGGACGGCGAACTCGTGCCGATCTCGCTGCTCTACCGCAAGGACCTCAAGCTTGACGGCACGGCGCCGTGCCTGCTCTACGGCTACGGCTCCTACGGCATCGCGATCCCCGCCTCCTTCAACGCCAATGCGCTGTCGCTGGTCGACCGCGGCTTCATCTGGGCGATCGCCCATGTCCGGGGCGGCAAGGACAAGGGCTTTGCCTGGTACGACGCCGGCCGGCGGCGCAACAAGGCCAATACCTTTACCGACTTCATCGCCTGCGCCGACCACCTCGTCGCCGAGAACTACACCAGCTACGAGCGCATCGTCGCCGAGGGCGGCTCGGCGGGGGGCATGCTGATGGGCGCCGTCGCCAACATGGCGCCGGAGAAGTTCGGCGGCATCATCGCCGTGGTCCCGTTCGTTGACGTGCTGAACACGATGCTCGACGACACGCTGCCGCTGACCCCGCCGGAATGGCCCGAATGGGGCAACCCGATCCTCTCCGGCGAGGACTACGAGGTGATCTCCACCTACAGCCCCTACGACAACGTCAAGCGGCAGGCCTATCCGCCGATGCTGGTGCTGGCCGGTCTGACCGATCCGCGCGTCACCTACTGGGAACCCGCCAAATGGGTTGCGCGGCTGCGCGAGATGAAGACCGACGACAATCCGGTGCTGCTGCGCACCAACATGGATTCCGGCCATGGCGGCGCCTCCGGCCGCTTCTCCAAGCTGGAGGAGATCGCCTATATCTACGCCTTCGCGCTGAAGCTGATGGGCAAGGCCGCATAGCACCGCGCCCGCATTATTCAGCGGGCGGCGAAGCCTCGCTGTCGCGCGCCGGCACCGCCTTCAGATACGCCGCGATCGCCTGCCGGTCCGCCTCCGGCAGCCGCGCCAGGTTGCGCTGCACCGCCACCATCGCGCCGCCGACGGAATCGAAGTCCGGCGTGAAGCCGCTCTCGAAATAATAGGCGAGGTCGCTCGCCGACCATGAAGCGATACCCGATTCCGACGGCGTGATGTTGGGCACCCGGCCCTTGCCCTCGGGATTGGGCGCCCCGGCAAGCCAGCGGTCTTCCTCCAGCCCCCCGGCGCCGCCGAGAGAGCGCGGCGTGTGGCACTGGCCGCAATGGCCCGGGCCCTCCACCAGCGAGCGGCCGGCTATGGCGGCTGCCGGCGCGTCGGCGGGCAGCGCCACGATCGGCTGGTCGTCGCCGAGATAGAGCAGCTTCCAGAGCCCGATGCCGCGGCGGACCGAGAATGGAAAGGCGAGGTCGTTGTCGGGCGCCCTGCCCGCGACCGGCGGCAGCGTCTTCATGTAGGCCCAGAGATCGGCGACCGCCTGCGGCTGCATCTTGATGTAGGACGTGTAGGGAAAGGCCGGGTAGAGATGACGGCCCTCCGGGTCGACGCCGCGCCGCATGGCGTTGGCGAAGTCGGCAAGGCTCCAGGCGCCGATGCCGTCCTGCGGATCCGGCGAGATGTTCGGCGCGTGGAACGTGCCGAAATCCGTCGACAGCGGCGCGCCACCACCGAGTCTCAGCAACGCGTCGCCCTCGGCCCTCGCGGCGGCATGGCACGAACTGCAACCGCCGGCCCAGAACAGCCGCTCGCCATTGCCGGCATCCGCCGACGCCTCGTCGCCGAGGCTCGCCGCGTCGAGACGCTGCGGAACGGTGAGGAGATAGACCACCCCCGCACCGGCGAGAACGGCGACGAAGACGAAGGTGAGGATCCGCTCGATCATCGGGCGCCGTCCCTTGTCGGGGCCGCACGTTCCCGGGCAGGCGCCGTCCGATCAGCCGCAATGCGTGGCGTGATCGGCACCGCCGGCCGGGATCGCCGCGGTTCAGCCTTCCTTGTCGATCCGGAAGTCCTCGTGGCAGCCCTTGCAGTTCTCGGCGACGCGCCCGAACACCTGCCTGAACGCCTCGAGATCCTGCGGCGCGGCGTCGATCGCCGCCTGGGTATCCTCCTGGAACTTGACCAGCGCTGCCTGGAACTCGGCCGGGCGCTCCCAGATCGCCGGTGCCGCCTCGGTGTCCTCGCCGGTCTTGGAATCTTCCGGGAAATAGTCCCCGAACTCCATGGCGACGTCGTGCATCTGGGTGAAGATGGTCGCCGCCGTCGCCGGGTCGAAGGTCGCTTCGCCTTTGATCATCTCGCTGGCGCCTTTCGCCGACTTGCCGTTCTTCTTCATCAGCTCCTGGCGCTGCTTGATCGGATCGGTGTTCTGCGCGCCGGCCGGCAGGACGGCAAGAGAGAGACTGAGGGTCGCCAGGGCGACGGCGGCGGTGAAAAATCGGGCCTGCATGAGACGATCTCCTCCTTGGGGCCAGGGCCGCGTCGAGCGGACCTGTGGCAGCGAGTTGACCCGAGTTTCTGGAATCGTTCAATCGAATATGCGCCCCCTCCTCACGAAAGCGTTGCCGGAACGCAAAAAGGCCCCGCGGACAGGACATCCGCGGGGCCTCGACGTCTAGACTTCTCGGGAGACGATCTTAGCGGGCCGCCGCCTCGTAGCGCTCGAGCACGTAGTCCCAGTTGATGAGGTTGTCGACGAAGGCCCCGAGATACTTCGGCCGGGCATTGCGGTAGTCGATGTAGTAGGAATGCTCCCACACGTCGACGCCGAGGATCGGCTCGGCTCCGTGCACCAGCGGGTTCTCGCCGTTCGGGGTCTTCATGATCTCCAGCTTGCCGTTCTTCACGGCAACCCAGGCCCAGCCGGAGCCGAACTGGCCGGCGCCCGCGGTCTCGAAGTCGGCCTTGAACTTGTCATAGCCGCCGAGGTCGCTGTCGAACGCCGTCTGCAGCTTGCCGGGCAGGCTCTTGCCGCCGCCGCCGGGCTTCATCCACTTCCAGAAATGGATGTGGTTGTAGTGCTGGCCGGCATTGTTGAAGAGCGCCTGGTCGGTGCCGTAGGACTTCTTCACCACTTCCTCGAGCGGCAGGTCGGCCATGCCGGCCTTCTCGGCCAGCTCGTTGCCCTTGGTGACATAGGCCTGGTGGTGCTTGTCGTGATGGTACTCGAGGGTCTCCTTCGACATGTAGGGACCCAGCGCGTCGTAGGCGTAGGGAAGATCCGGCAGGGTGAAAGCCATTGTGCAGTCTCCTTCTGGTGTTGGCGACCTGGCGCGGCGGCAACCCAAGGGGCGGCCGACGTGCCGAATTCGGCGTGCGGGAAGCTAGGGCCGATGTGCGCGCCTGCCACCGCCCCGGCCGATCGAAGTGCTCAGGCCGCCTGCCGCGCGAAGTCCATGTAGAGTTCGCGGGCGCGGCCATAGGCCGGTCCCGGCTGCAGCGTGCGGTCCTCGATGCGCGTCACCGGCACCACCTTCGAATGGTTTCCGGTCGAGAAAATCTCGTCGGCGGCTGCGAAATCCGCCACCGTGAGCGAGCGCTCGACGACGTCCCATCCGTCGTCGCGCAGCAGCGCGATCACCCGCTGGCGCGTGATCCCGTTGAGGAAGCAGCCGTTCGGCACCGGCGTGTGGACGACGCCGTCCCGGACCATGAAGATGTTCGACGTCCCGGTTTCGGCGACATTGCCGAGCATGTCGAGGACCAGCGCGTTGTCGAAGCCGCGCCCGCGGGCCTCAAGGATCGCCCGCGCGTTGTTGGGATAGAGGCAGCCGGCCTTGGCCAGCGTCGGCATGGTCTCCGGCGTCGGCCGGCGGAACGGCGAGACGGTCAGCGAAAAGCCCGCGGGCGAGATCATCGGCGATTCGTAGAGGCACAGGCAGAACCGGGTGGATTCCGGCTCGGCCGGCACGCCCATGTAGCCGCCCTCCTCCGCCCAGTACATCGGCCGGATGTAGACCGCCGTCGCCCCGTCGAAGGATTGCAGCCCCTCCCAGGTCAGGCGTTCGATCTCCGCGGCCTCCATGGTCGGCTTCAGGCCCAGCGCCTCGGCGGAACGGTTGACCCGCTGGCAGTGGGCGGCAAGGTCGGGCGCCAGCCCGTCGAACCAGCGGGCGCCGTCGAACACCGTGCTGCCGAGCCACATCGCATGGCTGCGGGGGCCGATCAGCGGCGGGTTGCCGTCGTGCCAGCTTCCATCGACATAGCTGCGCGTGCGGGACAATTCCTGTGGCATCGAGCGGTCGCTCCGGTCAGCTTCGCGCCTGCGGCGCATGGGACGATTGCGGCGGCACAGTTAGCGCGAGACGGCGGGACCGTCACGGGATGATTTCCGCCCGGCGGCGGGAAGGCGCTTTTCCCCTGTCCGCCACGACGCTATGACCCGGGATGTCGTCCGCCCACCCGGCCAGGAGGTCCAGCTTGCATTCCGTCTATGTCTTCGATGCCTACGGCACGCTCTTCGACACCGGCGCGGCCGCCGCACGGCACGCCGGCGACCTTGGCGAATCCGGCCGGCTCCTCTCCGACATCTGGCGCCGCAAGCAGCTCGAATATTCCTGGGTGCGCAGCCTGATGGGCCGCGTCGACCGGGATTTCTGGCAGCTGACGGAAGACGCGCTCGACTACGCCTTCCAGAAGGTGCCGCAGGCCGACAAGGGCCTGCGCGCCAAGCTGCTCGACGCCTATCGCGACCTCGACACCTTCCCGGAGGTGCCGGCGACCCTGCGGGCGTTGCGGGCGCGTGAGGCCCGACTCGCCATCCTCTCCAACGGCTCGCACGACATGCTGCGCAGCGCCTTGCGCTCGGCCGGCATCGAGGATCTCTTCGACGGCGTGTTCTCCGCGGAGGACTGCGGCGCCTACAAGACGGCACCGGCCATCTACGAACTCGTCACCACGGAGTTCCGGCTCTACCCGAACGCCGTCTCGTTCCAGTCGTCGAACCGCTGGGACATCGCCGGGGCAAGCCGTTTCGGCTTCCACACCGTGTGGATCAACCGGACGAGCGAGCCCGACGAATATCCGGACCTCCAGCCGAACGCGGTCCTGCCGGACCTGCGCGGATTGGTCGGAAGACTTTAACCGGCCGTAAGCTCAACTGACCGTGAACGGGGAACCATCGGGACGACCGGTGGTTTTCGCAAAAAATGACAACCGACCGGGCGCCGCATCTTCCAGGAAGCCCGGCACAGCAAGGCTGGACACCATGACGCCACGTGACGAGGGTCACCCTTCCCGACGCAAGTTCCTGATGGGCCTCGGCCTCGGGGCAACCGCCCTGGTCGCCGGCTGCACCTCCGGCCCCCGCGCCAGCATCGTCGGCGTCGCCTATCCCGGCGCGGCCGGCGGCGGCGGCCTCTTCCGCAGCGTCGACCCACGTTATGCGCGGATGTACAGCCGTGTCGTCGATGCCGGCCACGTCATCCCCGCCCCCGACCTGTCGCGCATCGACCCGATGTACTACCGGCAGGAAGTCGCCGATCCGACCGGCGAGCGCCCCGGAACCGTGGTCGTCGATACGGCCTCGCGCTTCGCCTATGTCGTCATGCCCGGCGGCCGGGCGATGCGCTACGGCGTCGGCGTCGGTCGCGAGGGCTTCGGCTGGTCGGGGCGCGCCGTGGTCCAGTGGAAGCGCAAGTGGCCGACCTGGACGCCGCCGCGCGAGATGATCGCGCGCAAGCCGGAGCTGGCGCAGTATGCCGACGGCATGGAGCCCGGCATCGCCAATCCGCTCGGCGCCCGGGCGCTCTATCTGTTCCAGGGCGGCAAGGACACGCTGTACCGGCTGCACGGCACGCCGGAATACTGGACGATCGGCACCAGCGGCTCGTCCGGCTGCATCCGCTTCATGAACCAGGACATCATCGACCTGTACGACCGCGTCCCCACCGGTTCGCCGGTGGTGGTGCGCCAGGGCGGCCTGTCGGTCTGACGCAAACGGCGGCGGTGGCCGGAAAATGCCGATCACCGCCCCGCGCCGCTCCCAGTGGGCGCGGGCGCTCCGCCGATCAGGCGATGCGCTGGCGCTCGCGCTCCATCAGGTCGATCCGGCTTTCGAGGTTTTCCTCGCGCACCATGCCCGGGATCAGGAACAGGTCGATGAACTGCCCGATGCCGAGAAGGCCGAGGGTCAGCAGCCAGAGCAGCCCGGTCCAGGGACGACCCAGGTAGAACCGGTGCAGGCCGCATATCCCGCCGAGGCAGAGCAGCCAGAGGATGTAGGAGGCAAGCGTCGACTTCCGGTTCATGATGGTCCTTCCCGTTTCTTTTGCTCAGATGGGCCTTGCTGCGGGAAATTGAAAGACGTCCGCCCGCCCGGCGTTTTATCCGTGCCCCGGCGCCGCAAGCCCGATCAGCGCCCGCGTTTCAGGCTGCCGAGAATGCCCCGGACGATGGCGTTGGTGACCGTGGAGGCGACGGTCCGCCCCACCTGCTTCATGATCGTCTCGGTCACCGTCTGGCGCTGATAGCCGGACGATCGCGGCCGGGCCGGCGCGCGGCCACGCGGCTCGGCGCGCTCGGCCTCCTCGCCGTCGTCGAAATCCGGCAGCTGGAACCCGGTCCGGGTCCGGCGCGGCGTTTCCTCCGGCCCCTCTTCCTCCCGACGGCGTGCGGCATCGGCACGCCGTTCGGCCTCGCCGTTCCGTCGTTCGGCCGCGGCCTCGTCTTCCAGCCGGCGCCGCTCGGCCTCCTGCTGCAGCTCCTTCTCCGCGCGTCCGACCAGCATCTCGTAGGCCGATTCCCGGTCCACCGTGTGGTCATACAGCCCCGCCACCGGGCTGCGGGCGATCACGGCGGCCCGCTCCTCAGGAGTGATCGTGCCGAGCCGGGCGGCGGGCGGCCGGATCAGCGTCCGCTCGACCATCGAGGGCACGCCGCCTTTGCCGAGGGTCGAGACCAGCGCCTCGCCGACGCCCAGCTGGGTGATCGCCTCGTAGCAGTCGAACGCCGGGTTCGGCCGGAACGTCTCGGCCGCCACCTTCACCGCCTTCTGCTCGCGCGGCGTATAGGCCCGCAGCGCATGCTGCACCCGGTTGCCGAGCTGCGCCAGCACGCCTTCCGGAACGTCGAGCGGGTTCTGCGTGACGAAATAGACGCCGACGCCCTTCGAGCGGATCAGCTTCACCACCTGCTCGACCCGGTCGACCAGCACCTTCGGCGCACCGTCGAAGAGCAGGTGCGCCTCGTCGAAGAAGAACACCAGCTTCGGCTTCTCCACGTCGCCGACCTCCGGCAGTTCCTCGAAGAGCTCGGAGAGCAGCCACAGCAGGAAGGTCGCATAGAGCCGCGGGTTCATCATCAGCCGGTCGGCGGCGAGCACGTTGACGATGCCGCGGCCGTCCCGGTCGGTGCGCATCAGGTCGGCGATGGCCAGCGCCGGCTCGCCGAAGAAGCTCGCGGCGCCCTGCTGCTCCAGCACCAGCAGCGACCGCTGGATGGCCCCGACCGAGGCCTTGGCGACATTGCCGTAGAGCCGCGAGACGCTGTCGGCATTGTCGGCGACATGCGCCAGCATCGCCTGCAGGTCCTTGAGGTCGAGGAGCAGCATCTGCTCCTCGTCGGCGATCTTGAAGACGATGTTGAGCACGCCCTCCTGCGCCTCGGAGAGATTCATCAGCCGCGACAGCAGCAGCGGGCCCATCTCCGAGACGGTGGCGCGGACCGGGTGGCCCTGCTCGCCGAAGATGTCCCAGAACACCGCCGGGAAGAGGTCGTGGTAATAGGGCTCGAGCCCGATCTGGTGCGCCCGCTCGACCAGGAAGTCCTTCGGCTCGCCGCGCTCGGCGATGCCGGCGAGGTCGCCCTTGATGTCGGCGCAGAACACCGGGACGCCGGCGTCCGAGAAGCCCTCGGCGAGAATCTGCAGCGTCACGGTCTTGCCGGTGCCGGTCGCCCCGGTCACGAGCCCGTGGCGGTTGGCGAGACGCAGGTCGAGATACTCGCCCTGTTGCATGGCGCCCTGCGGGTCGCGGCTCGTCCCGATGAAAATCCGTCCCGCTTCGAGCATGCGCTTCCCCCTGTCGGTCGCCGAGCTTAGCGGAGCGCGGTCGGCGCTCACAAGCGTGGCGACGCCCGATCTTGGCGATTGCATCGGCGGGACCGAGTTGCCAAGTTCCGGCCGATTCGAACCGGCCGCCGGCCGGACATGCACATGCGAGGACACGATGGACGAACTGCTGACACGCATCACCGCCGAAACCGGCCTGGACACGGCGACCGCGCGGCGCGCGGTGGGAAGCATCCTCGCCTTCCTTTCGGCAGAAAGCGACGATCCGGCCGTCGGCACGATGATCGCCAAGACGCCTGGCGCCGAGGAGGCCCTGGCCGCCACGGGCGGCGACGGCTATTCCGGCGGTGGCATCATGGCGCTGGGCGCCGGCCTGATGGGCATGGGGCTCGACATGGGGCAGATCCAGACCGTCGCGCGGGAACTGGTCGGCTTCTCCCGCAGCCATGCCGGCGCCGAGACGGTCGACCGCGTCATCGCATCGGTTCCGGGACTGGCGCAGTTCGTCTGACGGGGGTTTCCCCTTCCGCAAGGTGACGACGGCCCGCGGCCGGGCGGCGCTGTGCCGCCCCGCTCCTATCCTTATGGATAATGGCCGGAGCCTCGCGTATGCTGTGAACGGAAACAATTTCAACGTTTAACGACGAGGCGGGACGCTTTGGGGGACGGAGCGCCGCGGGGGAATTCGAGGCAGATGACGGCCGACACGCCAGCGGCAAATGCGCGACCGCGAGGGGGACGCGCCGGCCGGCTCCTGCCGGGCTGGCTGCGGGGTCACCGGCTGGCCCGGATGTGGCGCCGGCCGCCCCTGCTGGCGCATCTCATCGTCTTCGCCGTGATCGTGCTCATCCCGGCGCTGCTGTTCAGCGCCTTCCTGATCCTGCAGTTCTCGCAGCAGCAGGAAGAAATCGTCACCGGGCAGGTCAACGATACCGCCGAGATCATCTCCAGCGCCGTCGATCGCGAAATCTACGGCATGATCACCACCGGTCGCGTTCTGGCGTCGTCGCCCGCCCTGGCGCGCGGCAATCTCGACGGCTTTCGGGAACGGACCGTCGCCGCCCTCGCCGGCACGCGGACGACGGCGGAACTGATCGATCCCGATCTCGCCGTCGCGGTCTCGACCGAGGAGGCCGCGACGCGCCCGGGCCAGACGCTCGGCGACGCGGCCACCATCGAGCTGGCGTTCCGCACCCGGCGCCCGGAAGTTTCGGGCGTGATGTTCTCCGAACCGACCGGCCGCTTCGTCTTCCATGTCGCGGTTCCGGTCATCGAAGGCGAACGGGTGCCCTACGTGCTGGTGCTGCAGAAATCGGTGGATACGCTGGGCGACGTCATCGCCGACCGCAACCTGCCCAGCCAGTGGTCCGCGATCATCAAGGACCGGCAGAACCGCCGTGTCTTCGCGGCGATCACCAGCGGCGGGCAGATCCTGCCGCAGGGGGGCGTCTCCTACGACAATCCCTCGATCATCGAGACGCTGGGGAAGGCGAGCGGCGAGCATATCGAGGGCTCAATCGTGTCCAGCCTTTCCGGCTGGGCCACCACGGTGGCGGTGCCGAACCAGGTGATCATCCGGCCGGCGCTGCGCTCCTGGTTCATGCTGGTCAGCGCGGGCCTGGTCCTCCTGGCCTTCTCCATCCTGCTCGCCGTGGTGTTCGGGCGCCGGCTCGCGGCGCCGATCCGGCAACTGTCCAAGCAGGCGGAAGCCATCGGCCAGGGACGCCCGGCCACCATCATCCAGACCGACATCGGCGAAATCGGCGAGGTCTCGATGGTTCTCGCGCAGGCCTCCCGCGATCGCCGCGAGGCCGAAGAGCAGAGCCGCTTCCTGATGCGCGAGATGACCCACCGGGCGAAGAACCAGTATGCGCTCATCGCCGCGATCGCCCGGCGCGCCGCCAAGGAAAGTTCCGACACGACGCAGCTGCTCGCCACGCTGTCGGAGGCGCTGAATTCGCTGGCCCGCTCCGCCGACCTCCTGGCCGGCCGCGGCTGGGAGAGCGTCGACATCAACGACCTCGTCCTCGCGCAGCTCCGGCCGTTCGGCGCCGATGGCGACCAGATCAAGGTTTCCGGGCCGAAGGTCTGGCTCAACCCGACGGCGGCGCAGACCATCGGCCTTGCGCTACACGAGCTGGCGACGAACGCCGCGAAATATGGCTCGCTATCGGTGTCTGAGGGCACCGTCGCGGTCAACTGGTCGATGGACGAGGCCTTCTCGATCGAATGGCGCGAGGCGGGCGGACCGCCGGTGACGGAGCCGAAACGCGCCGGCTTCGGCACCCTCGTCATCCAGAAGATGACGGCACGGGGGCTGGGCGGCGAGGTCGACATGGACTACGCGGAAACCGGCGTCGTATGGAAGCTGGTCACGCCGTCGGAGGCTGTCCTCACCCACTGACGCCGCCTCCAGGTAGCCCGCCGGGCACTTGGCGATTTCGCTTTTTTACGCGACGCGTTATTTGCTCGTGGAGTGACCGGCGGGGGGCCGGGAACCGCCCCGGACATCGCATCGCGGCAGGGAGGTCAGATGAGCGCAGCAAGGATCGACCCGGACGCCTTTCCGCCTGCTACGGAGGCCGACTGGCGAGCCCTGGTCGAGACCAAAGGACGCGGCCTGGACGGGCTCGTCACGGATGCCGAGGACGGGTTCCGCTACGGCCCGGTCTATGCGCGGCGGCACGACGCGGTTCCCCTCGCCCGGCTGGCTGCTGGACGCTGGTCGATCATGGCGCGCGTCGATGATGTCGATCCGGAACGGGCGGGCGGGCAGGCCCTCGCCGACCTCGAAGGCGGCGCCAGCGGGCTGGCGGTAGCGATCGCCGGCGCACCCTCGTCGCGCGGGTTCGGCGTGCCGCTCGACGGCATCGCCCGTGCTTTGGACGGGGTGCGGCTGGACATCGCCGCGCTGCGTATTGAACCCCACCCGCAGTCGCTCGCCGCGTTGGAGGCGATCGCCTCCCTGGCAGCCGCGGCCGGGCACGATCTCGCATCTGTGTCGGTCGACATCAGCCTCGACGACAGCGCCGGCTTCGCCGCCTCCGGCCGGTTTGCCGGCGACGAGCGCGATCGCCGCGCCCGGATCGGGCGCGAGACCCAAGCGCTGCGGGCCCGCGGCTTTTCCGGCCGAACTGTCGAGGCCGACGGCCGGGTCTACAACGACGCCGGCGCCACCGCTGGCCAGGAACTCGGGGCCGTTCTCGCGACCGCCCTTTACGCCTTGCGCGCCATGGACGAGGCGGGCCTGTCCGTCGCCGAGGCGGCGGGGGCGATCGGCTTCACTCTCGCGGTGGACCAGACGCAGTTCGAGCAGACCGCCAAGCTGCGGGCGCTGCGGCTGCTCTGGGCCCGGGTCCTCGAAGCCTGCGGCGAGAGCGATATGCCGCCCTTGCGGCTGCACGCCGAGACCGCCTGGCGCATGCTGTCGGCGAGCGACCCGCACACCAACATGCTGCGGGCGACGATCGCCGCCTTCGCCGCCGCGACCGGCGGCGCCGACAGCATCGCGATCCTGCCGCACACGGCCCCGCTCGGCCTTGCCGATCCGGCCGCGCGGCGGCTCGCCCGCAACGTCCAGGTCATCCTGCAGGAAGAGTCGGGGCTCGGTGCCGTTGAAGATCCGGCGGCCGGGTCGGGCGGCATCGAGGCGCTGACCGATCTGACCGCGGCCGCCGGATGGGACGAATTCTGCAGGATCGAGGCTGAGGGCGGGATCATCGCAAGTCTCGCGTCGGGCGCCCTGCAGAACCGCATCGCGGCGGCGGCCGCGGCGCGGCGCCGCGCGCTCGCCGAGAAGCGCAGCGTGATCATCGGCGCGACGCTCTACCCGATGGAGAGCGAACGCCCCCACACGGTGCTGGCGACGGCGACGCCGCCGGAGCCGGATCGACAGGGCGAACGGGCGTGCGCGCCGCTTCGCCCGCGCCGGCTCGACGAGGAAGCCGAGGTCGCCGCATGAGCCGCATCCCCGACTTTTCCGGTCACGCCTGGAGCCCGCCGGCCACCGCCCCGAGGGCGGCGCGGCAGGAGAGCGTCCGCGAAACGCCCGAGGGCATCCCGCTCGCCGGCGCCTATGGTGAGGCGGACCTGGCCGGCCTGCCCTTCCTCGACACCTGGCCCGGCATCGCGCCGTATCTGCGCGGCCCCTACCCGACCATGTATGTCGAGAAGCCCTGGACGATCCGGCAATATGCCGGGTTCTCGACGGCCGAGGCGTCCAACGCCTTCTACCGGCGCAACCTCGCGGCCGGCCAGAAGGGCCTGTCGGTCGCCTTCGACCTCGCCACGCACCGGGGCTACGATTCCGATCATCCGCGCGTCGCCGGCGACGTCGGCATGGCGGGTGTCGCGATCGATTCGATCATCGACATGCGCCAGCTCTTCGACGGCATCCCGCTCGGCGAGATGAGCGTATCGATGACGATGAACGGCGCCGTGCTGCCGGTGCTGGCGCTTTACGTCGCCGCCGCGGAGGAGCAGGGCGTCGACCAGAAGCAGCTGTCCGGGACCATTCAGAACGACATTCTGAAGGAGTTCATGGTCCGCAACACCTACATCTACCCGCCGAAGCAATCGATGCGGATCATCTCCGACATCTTCGCCTACACGGCGAAGCACATGCCGCGTTACAACTCGATCTCGATCTCCGGCTACCACATGCAGGAAGCCGGGGCGACGGCGGACCTGGAGCTCGCCTACACCATCGCCGACGGCATCGAATATGCCCGCGCCGGCGTTGCGGCGGGTCTCGACATCGACCGGTTCGCGCCGCGTCTGTCGTTCTTCTGGGCGACCGGCATGAACTTCTTCATGGAAGTCGCCAAGATGCGCGCCGCCCGGCTGATCTGGGCGATCCTGATGCAGAAGGAGTTCGCGCCCAAGGACCCGCGCGCGCTGCAGCTGCGCACCCACTGCCAGACGTCGGGATGGTCGCTGACCGCGCAGGACGTGATGAACAACGTCGTGCGCACCTGCGTCGAGGCGATGGCGGCCACCCAGGGCCACACCCAGTCGCTGCACACCAATTCCTTCGACGAGGCGCTGGCGCTGCCGACCGACTTCTCGGCGCGCATCGCCCGCAACACCCAGCACGTGCTGGCCCGCGAAAGCGGCACCACGCGCATCATCGACCCGTGGGGCGGCTCGGCCTATGTCGAGCATCTGACCCACGCGCTCGCGGAAAAGGCCCTCGCCCATATCGACGAGGTCGAGGCGATGGGCGGCATGGCCGCGGCGATCGACAAGGGCCTGCCGAAGCTGCGGATCGAGGAAGCCGCCGCCCGGACCCAGGCGCGCATCGACTCCGGCGCCCAGACCGTGGTCGGCGTCAACCGGTTCGTCGCCGAGGGCACGGACGAGATCGACGTGCTGCGGGTCGACAACGCCGACGTGCGGCGCCAGCAGATCGAGAAGCTGCACCGGCTGAAGGCGGAGCGCGACCAGTCCGCCACCGACGCGGCGCTTGCGGCAATCACCGCGGCGGCGACGCGCGGCGACGGCAATCTGCTCGAGCTGTCGATCGCCGCGGCGCGCGCCAAGGCGACGGTGGGCGAGATGGCCGATGCCCTGGAAAAGGTGTTCGGCCGTCATGTGGCGAGGACGCAGGTGATCGCCGGCGTCTACAAGCGGGAGGCCGGCCCCATGTCGGAACAGATCGCACGTGTCCAGGCGCTCAGCGACGCCTTTGCGGAAGCCGAGGGCCGTCGGCCGCGCATCCTGGTCTGCAAGATGGGACAGGACGGGCACGACCGCGGCCAGAAGGTGATCGCCTCGGCCTTCGCCGATCTCGGCTTCGACGTCGACATCGGCCCGCTGTTCCAGACGCCCGAGGAAGCGGCCCGCCAGGCGGTCGAGAACGACGTGCATATCGTCGGCGCCTCCTCGCTCGCGGCCGGCCATCTGACGCTGGTCCCGCAGCTCAAGGCGGCGCTGGAGCGCGAGGGCCGCGGCGACATCATGATCGTCGTCGGCGGGGTGATCCCGCCGCAGGACGTCGAGACCCTGAAACAGGCTGGCGCGGCAGCGATCTTCCTGCCGGGCACCGTCGTCGCCACGGCCGCCGAGCAACTCATCGGCGAGCTGTCGCGCCGCCTCGGCCACGCCAAGATCGCGGCGGAATAGCGCGGCTTGCCGCTCCCTCCCGGAAACCGACACAAGAGGCAGACGTGATCAGGGCTTATGTCCCCGACGACATCCAGATTCGCGCCATGACAGTCGAGGCAGGCAGCGTGCCGGCCGAGGCCATCTGGATCGACGTCATCAATCCGAGCCGCGAGGAGGAACTGGCGGTCGAGGCGCTCTGCGGCATCGAGATGCCGACGCGCGAAGAGATGCGCGAGATCGAGGTGTCGAGTCGGCTCTATACCGAGGACGGCGCCACCTTCATGACCGCGTCGGTGGTGTTCGGGCTGGACAGCGGCAAGCCGTCCTTTGCGCCGGTCACGTTCATTCTCGTCGGCCTGCGCCTGGTGACGCTGCGCTACAGCGAGCCGAAGAGCTTTGCGATCTTCGCCGCCAAGCTGTGCCGGGACGTTCCGCGCCCTGCGCCGGACGATGCGGGCAAGGCCTCCGCCGCGATCGGCAAGGCACCGACCGCCGAGACCATCCTGATCGGCCTCATCGAGACGGTGGTCGACCGCGTCGCCGACATTCTGGAGACCGTCTCGGCCGATCTCGACGGCATCGGCGACGACATCTTCTCCTCGTCTGACCGCAAGAAGCCGACCAAGACCGGCGACTTCAAGTCGCTCCTGCGCCGCATCGGCGCCGTCGGCGACCTGACCTCGCGGATCCGCGAAAGCCTTGCCACGCTCGACCGCCTGTTGCCGTTCCTGCAACTGGCGCTCGACGGTCGCAAGTCCGTCCCCAAGGATGCCAAGCCGCGCGTCAAGGCGATGGCGCGGGACGTGCATTCGCTCAACGACTTCGTCGCGTTCCTGTCCAACAAGACGGTGTTCCTGCTGGATACGACCGTCGGCATGATCTCCATAGAACAAGCCGCGATCATCAAGATATTCTCGGTGGCAGCCGTTGCCTTTCTGCCTCCGACATTGATCGCTTCCATATACGGAATGAACTTCGAGCACATGCCTGAACTGTCATGGACGTTCGGCTATCCTTTGGCGATCATGGCGATGATCGTTTCCGCGGTCGTCCCGATGATATTCTTCCGAATCAAGAATTGGCTTTGACAAGGCATAGTTGCTTGGTGGCGTCTGGCGCCGATTCTGCTATACAGGCCTCGCTCAGGCTCCTGAGCAATTCAACCTGACATTGCAGATGCAACTGTAATTCCTGGGCGAGGTCGCGTCGAGAACTGTGCGCCGCGCTATCGTTAACCGATAATTTCGTGTTCTCGATCAATCTGCCGCAGGTTCACTCGGCATCGGAGACCATGCAACGCCCCTCCGCGAAGGCTAAAAGCAGAGAATATCAGGACGAACTTCAGACAGTCCGCTCCCTCTACGGGGACGTGGGGGCGTTTGCGATCGGTTCGTTCGTGGTAATCGTCGGAACCGCGATGACGGGCGCCCGCATGGGACACCCGGCGCTGTGGCTCGTCTGCGGCATCCTGACGGTGCTCACTATCATCCGCGTCGTGTCGATGCTGCGCTTCGAGGAACGCGACGCCCGCGGGATCGCCAGCCCCCGCCGCTACCTCCTCCTCTACTGCATTCTCGGAACGCTGCACGTCCTCACGGTGGGCGCATGGACCACGGTGGTGTTCTGGGTCGACACCGACCCGCTCAGCGAGCTCATCGCTCTGTCGACCGCTGTCGGCTTCATGGTCGGCATCCAGGGGCGCAATTTCGCCAGCCCCGCGACGGTCTCGCTGCAGCTGGTCGCCCTGGCCGTGCCGGTGGCGACGGCCTTCCTCGTCAAGAATTCCGGCTGGTACCTGGTCTGCGGCCTGTTCTTCGCGGTCTTCATGCTGTCGGTGCTGGCCAACTCGCGGCGGGTCGGGAAGACCTTCCTCGACGCGCTGAACACGGCTCGCATCAACCAGGATCTGGCGCACCGCGATTCCCTGACGGGCCTGCCCAACCGGGCCGCCACGCAACGCATGATCAGTGCCGGCGTCGAGCGCCTTGACCAGCCCTTCGCCCTGCATTTCCTCGATCTCGATAAGTTCAAGCGCGTCAACGACACGCTGGGCCACAGCGCCGGCGACCGTCTGCTGCTCGAGGCGGCGCGGCGCTTCACCGCGACAGCGGGCGAATCCTGCGTCGTCGCCCGCCACGCCGGCGACGAGTTCGTCATCCTCCAGTACGGCATCGGCTCCCGCCAGGACGCAGCGGACCTTGCGGCGGCGCTGATCGCGACGTGCAACGACCCCTACGACCTCGGTGCGACCGTGGCGAATATCGGCTGCTCGATCGGCACCGCGATCTTCCCGGAGGACGCGACCAGCGCCGAGCACCTGCTGCAGCGCGCCGACGTCGCGCTCTATCACGTCAAGCACAACAGCCGGAACAGCTTCGCCTTCTACGAGACCGCCATGGCGGACGCGGAGCAGGAACGGCTGGCGATCGAGACCGACCTGCGCGGGGCGCTCGAGTGCGACGGCGAACTCTACATGGTGTTCCAGCCGATCATCCGGACGCGCTCGATGGAGGTCGCCTCGTTCGAGGCGCTGGTTCGCTGGAAGCATCCGACGCGTGGCATCGTGCCGCCGGCGGAGTTCCTGCCGATCGCCGAGGAGTCCGGCCTGATCGGCCGCGTCACCGACAAGACGGTGGCGATCGCCTGCCGCGCCGCCGCCAGCTGGCCCGGCGACGTCGCCGTCGCGATCAACATCTCGCCCAGCCAGCTTCAGCGGTCGGACCTCCAGGACATGATCCTGCGCAACCTGGCGGAAAGCGGACTGCCGGCACATCGCCTCGAGGTGGAGCTGACGGAAAACCTCTTCGTCGGCTGCGACAGCGAGACGATGCGGCAGATCCGCGCCCTGCGCGACCTTGGCGTGCGCTTCTCGATCGACGACTTCGGCACCGGCTATTCCAATCTCGGCTACATCAACAACCTGCCCATCGACAAGGTGAAGATCGACCGCAGCTTCCTGACCGGCGTGTTCGACGACGCGCGTCGCCAGACCCTGCTGCGCGGCCTCATCGCCTTCATCGCCGAACTCGACCTGATCACCGTCATCGAGGGGGTCGAGACGCACGACCAGCTCGACATGCTGGAGCGCAACCCCAACGCCCACGAGGTGCAGGGCTTCGTCTTCGGCGGCCCGCTCAGCACCTGCGGCGTGCAGGAATTGCTGCGTCGCTCGCGACCCATGTCCCCGATCGCGCGTCAAGCCGCCCAATAGACGTTAACCACAGCTGAATTTTTGTCAGCCTTATCATGGTTAATGAATTGCAAACGATCGGTAGAATTGTACCTTGTCTCCACAGATGCGGGGGCGTGTGTAGTTATGAGTACGACCGATCACCGGGAGGGGCTGTTCGCCCTGAAGGTTTCCTCCTTGCTGGAGGATATCGAGTACGATCGGGTCGAGACGGATGAGCAGCGCGAGGCCGTCTACCGGCTTCGCTACGACTGCTACCTTTCGGAGGCGGCGATCGATCCGCGGGAGCATCCGCGCTTTACCGACCCGTTTGACGAGCAGGACAACGGCTTCCTGTTTGCCATTCGCTACCGCGACCGGCTGATCAGCTCGATACGGCTGCATATCGCGACGCCCGAATATCCGGACACGCCGAGCATGACGGCCTTCGCGGACGTGCTGGGGGTGCTCACCGGTCGCGGCGAGACCTTCGTCGACCCGACGCGCTTCGTCGTCGACCGGCGCGTCAGGGCGGCGACGGCGCTGATGCCCTATGCCACGCTCCGACTGGCCGCGATGGCGGCGGACCATTTCGACACCGACCACATCATCGCCACCGCCCGGCTGGAGCATACGCCGTTCTACCGGCGCATCTTCCAGCTCGAGCCGCGCACCCAGCCGCGCGACTATCTCGGCCTGGTCAAACCCCTGTGCCTGCTGTCGAACGACACGGAGACCATCCGCGAGCGGGTCTACACGCGGTACCCGATCTTCTCCTCCGATCCGGAGGAGCGCGAGGCGCTGTTCGGGGTTTCCCGCTCGACGGACTTCCTCAACCGGCACGCCATGCTGGCGAACGACAATGACGGTCGCCCGTTCCGCCGCTATCCGATGCCGGTCGATCTGACCGGAACGGCCCGGGCGGAGTCCCGGCGCCGCCTCGAGGAAATCTGAACCAAGGCGCCGCTCAGCTGGCGCGGAAGCCGCGATAGACCACGGCCAGCGGATCGACCACGGAAGAGGCCTCGCTGGTGGCGATTTCGCCGAGTTCGCGGTGCAGCGGCGACTTGATGCAGGCCGGATCGGTATTGGCGGCATCCCCGGTGAGCGCCAAGGCCTGGCAGCGGCAGCCGCCGAAGTCGACGTGCCGGCGTTCGCAGGAGGTGCAGGGCTCCTTCATCCAGCCGGTGCCGCGATAGGCCTCGAAGGCCGGCGATCCGGTCCAGATGTCGGCCAGCGAGTGATCGCGCACCGACCAGAATTCCAGGTGCTTGATCGTCTCGGCGGCGTGGCAGGGCAGCGCCCGGCCCGCCGGCGTGACGCTCAATGTGCGGGCACCCCAGCCGCCATTGCAGAGCTTGGGATAGCGCGCGTAATAGTCGGGGAACACCGCGTCGATCACCAGCTGGCCCTTCAGCCGCTCCCGCGCCTCTTCGACCTCGACGATGGTCCGGTCGACGTCCTCGCGCGCCGGCATCAGCTGCGACCGGTTCTTCAGCGCCCAACCGTAATACTGCGTATGTGCGATTTCGAGCCGCCGGGCACCGAACTCGACGGCCTTCTCGATCATCGCCGGCACCTGGTGGATGTTCATCCGGTGGATGACGGCATTGAGGGTCAGCGGGAAGCCGCGCGCCACGACGGCGCGGGCAAAGGCTTCCTTCTTCTCGAAGCCGCCGCGGTAGCCGCCGACCAGCTCGGTGACTTCCGGGTTGGCGCCCTGCAGCGACAGCTGGATGTGGTCGCAGCCGGCTTCCAGCAGGGCGTCGAGCTGCGCGTCGGAGACCCCGATGCCGGAGGTGATGAGGTTGGTGTAGAGCCCGACCTCGGAAGCATGGCGGGTCAGCTCGACGATGTCGCGGCGCGCCGTCGGCTCGCCGCCGGACAAATGGATATGGATGACGCCGAGTTCGGCGGCCTCCGTGAACACCCGCTTCCAGGTCTCGGTATCGAGCTCGGACGAGCGGCCGTCGAGCTGCAGTGGATTGGAGCAGTAGGTACAGCGCAGCGGGCACCGGTGCGTCAGTTCCGCCAGCAGCCCCAGCGGCGGCGGCGGTGCGGCCCGGGGTGCCGGCGCGGGGCGTCGGTCGAGCAGTGTCTGGCTCATAGCGTCACCATCTGCTTGTCGCGAAGGTCGAGCAGGAAGCTTTCGACGTCCGGGCGGATCGTCGCCTCGTCGGCGGCGAAGACCTCGCCCAGCTGCCGCACGATGTCGCCGATCGAGGCCCGGCCATCGACCCGCTGCAGAATCTCCCGCGCGACGCCGTCGGCGTTGAAGATCCGTTCGGGCCCGACCAGGATGAAGCCGCCGCGGATCTTGTCCTCGCGCAGCCTTACCCCGTGCGGCAGTTTCGGCACCGTGTCGTCCGGCAATCCGGTCATGTCGTCTCCGCGCGCATGCCGACGCCCGGCCGCCACGCATCCGGCGGCGTCATGGCGGGCTCGACATAGGAGAAGTACAGCGCGTCCAGCTGGGCCCACAGCACCTCGCACTTGAAGCGGAGTGCGTCCATGACGGCGCGCTGGTCCTCTGGACGGCGGGCGTTGTCGAGGCAGTAGGCCAGGGCGAAATCCGAATCGCGCTTCGCCTGCACCGGCCGCTTGTCGAAATAGGCCAGCGTCTCCGTCGAGATGAAATCGTAATGCGCCAGCATGCCCTTGCTGCGGATGCCGATCACCGTCGGCGAGAACAGTTCGGTCAGCGACGAGGCGATGGCTTCGAGCAGCGTCTTCTCGCGGACGAAATGCACATAGGCGTCGACCGCGAAGCGCGTCGCCGGGAGGATGCCGACGCCCGACTCGACATAGTCCGGATCGAACCCCACGCCGTCGGTGAGGGCGATCCACTTCTCGATGCCGCCGCGCTGCGCCGGCTGGCCGTCGCAAGCCTCCTGCCCGTCATGGTCGATGATGCGCTGGCGCCATTCGCGCCGCAGCGCCGTGGTCTGCAGCCGGGCGAGGATCGACGCATCCTTCACCGGGATCTGCGACTGGTAGTAATAGCGATTGAGCGCCCAGGCCTGGACCTGGACCTTCGTCAGCTTGCCGTCCTGGAGCAGCTTCTGGAACGGGTGCAGGTGGTGATAGCGCTCGGCGCCGATCTGGCGCAGCGCGGCCTCGAACTCCTGCCGGTCCATCATCGCCTTCATGGCACGATCTCCATGCCGTCCCGGGTCACCTGCCACCCGGCGGCCTCGACGGCCTGCCGCTCGAGCGAACCGTCGACCAGGATCGGGTTGGTGTTGTTGATATGGATATAGGCACGGCTGCCGATGCCGAGGCCCTCGAAGGCGTTCAGGCTGCCACCCTCGCCGGCGATCGGGACGTGCCCCATCCGGCGGCCGGTCTTGGCGCCGACGCCGGCGCGCGGCATCTCGTCGTCCTCGAAGACCGTTCCGTCGAACAGCAGCGCGTCGGCGCCCCTGACGCGCTCGCGCAGGCCCTCGGTCACGGCCGCGCAGCCGGGGATGTAGTAGGCGGTCCGGCCATGCGCCGAAAGCCGCACCCCGACCGTCATCTCGCCCTCCTCGCCGACATCGACCTCGCCCTTCTCCAGATAGAGCGGCACCTTGCCGGGCACCGAGAAGACCTCGACCTCGAGACCCGGGACCGGTTCGAACGCCTCGCCGACGACCACCGGCCGGCGCTCGACGCAGGCGGGATCGAGAACCGAGAACACCGGGTTGGCGGCGATCACGTCGAGCACGCCGGTCGTGCCGTAAAGCGGGAAAGATTGTTTTTCACGCAAGGTCAGCAGCCCCGCGACATGGTCGACATCGCCGTTGGTTACCAGCACGGCGCCCAGCGGCGAATGCCGGCGCGTGGCGTCGCCTGCCCCGGCCGAGGGCGCGATGGGCGGCGACCGCAGGATCTGCTCGCGAAGGTCCGGTGAGGCGTTGAGAAGAAGCCAATGCACGCCGTCCGCGCTCGCAGCGATCGACGACTGCGTGCGGGCGCTCACGCGGGGGTCGCCGCTCCAGTAGAGCCGGCAGACGGGGCAAAGACAGTTCCATTGGGGATAGCCGCCTCCCGCGGCAGAGCCCAATACAAAAAGCCGCAGGCGGGTTTCCACCCGCCCGCGGCTATCGATGGCTGACGGCAATCAGAATTCGATCGGCATGTAGCCGTTGATTTCCATCGCGACGCAGACTTCCGTGATGACGGGCTTGTTCCAGGCCATGGTATCTCTCCCAAAGTGCGGGCAACCGACAGGAGGCCGATCGCTCCGAGTACCCACAATACGCGAAGCTAGCAAAACCCGTTCCCTCGTGGAAGCGACTAGCCGGGCTTCCGCGCTTTCGGGAAAATATCCCACACGCCGGGAGAAGCCGGCGTCGACAGGCGCGCGCCGCGCCCCTATGCATCGACGCTGCATGGACAAGCGACCCGATCCCGAGGCATTGGCGGACGACGTGCGGCGCGGCAGCCGCGCGGCGCTGAGCCGTGCGATCACGCTCGTCGAATCGACCCGCGCCGATCACCGCGCCACGGCGGCCGCGGTGCTCGACCGGCTGGCCGGCGACACCGGCGGATCCATCCGGATCGGGCTGAGCGGCGTTCCCGGAGTCGGCAAGTCGACGCTGGTCGATGCCTTCGGCACGATGCTCACCGGCGAGGGTCACAAGGTGGCGGTGCTGGCGGTCGACCCCTCCTCGGCCCGCACCGGCGGCTCGATCCTCGGCGACAAGACCCGCATGCCGCGGCTCAGCGTCGATCCCGCCGCCTATATCCGCCCTTCCCCCTCCTCCGGCACGCTCGGCGGCGTCGCGGCGCGGACCCGCGAGACGATGCTGCTCTGCGAGGCGGCGGGCTTCGACGTGGTGATCGTCGAGACGATGGGCGTCGGCCAGTCGGAGATCGTCGTTGCCGACATGGTCGATCTCGTGCTGCTGCTGATGATCGCCGGGGGCGGCGACGAACTGCAAGGCATCAAGAAGGGCATACTCGAGGTCGCCGACATCATCGCGATGAACAAGGCGGATGGCGACAATGCGGTCAAGGCACGGGCGGCCGCCGCCGAGATCCGCGCGGCGCTGAACATCCTTTCGCCCCGCTCCGCCGCCTGGAGCGTCCCCGTCCTCACCGTATCCGGCCTCAGCGGCGACGGTCTCGCCGGCCTCTGGCAGGAGATCCTGCGTTTCCGCCGGGTCCACGAGGCAGACGGGAGCTTCGCCGCGCGCCGCGCCGAGCAGCGGGTCCGCTGGCTGAAGGCCGCCATCGACGACGGCATCCGGCGCCGCATCAGCGCCGACGCGGGGATCCGCGCCGCGCTGGAGGACGGCGAAGCGGCGGTGCGCGCCGGCGAGCGCGCGCCGACCGCCGTCGCCGAGGCGATTCTCGACCGGCTGGGCTTCGGTACCGGCCCGCGGCGCGACTGATCCTCCGCCGATCACCGGCGGCGGCCAGGCCCTCGGTTGTGGCCCGCTGCCCGGCGGAGTATTGCGGGGGCGCAACAGGCCGCCGTCGCAAGTCGGCCGACAGCGCAAGGAAACGACGATGTCCCTGACCCGAGCCGACCGCACGCATCGCCTTGCCGTGCTGATCGACGCCGACAACGCCTCGGCGCGGATCGCCGACGGGCTGTTCGAGGAGATCGCCAAGATCGGCGAGGCCAGTGTCCGGCGCATCTATGGCGACTTCTCCAGCCCGCGGTCGAAAGGCTGGGCCGACATCCTGTCGCGCCATGCGATCATCCCGCAGCAGCAGTTCGCCTACACGACGGGCAAGAACGCCTCCGACATCACCCTGGTCATCGACGCCATGGATCTGCTGCATAGCGGCCGCTTCGACGGCTTCTGCCTGGTCTCCTCCGACAGCGACTTCACCCGTCTCGCCGCCCGCATCCGCGAGCAGGGCATCGACGTCTACGGCTTCGGCGAGCAGAAGACCCCGGAAAGCTTCCGGCAGGCCTGCCGGCGCTTCATCTACACCGAGAACCTCTTGCCGCAGCGGATCACCGCCGAGAAGGACGACGGCAAGCCGGCGCCTGCGCCACTGGCCAAGCCGCAGCAGGCCGCCGACCTGCTCAAGCGAGTGATCGACCAGATGGACACCGAGGACAACTGGGTGAATCTCGGCAGCTTCGGCAAGCAGCTGCTGAACATCGCCTCGGACTTCGATCCGCGCACCTACGGCTTCAAGAAGCTCAGCGACCTCGTCCGCTCGACCGGCCTGTTCGACGTGGAAGATCCGGAGGGCGGCAGCGTCCGCATCCGGCTGAAGCCGGCAGCGCCGGCCCGGGGGCGTCGCACGGCGAGCGCGGGCGCAGCGGTGAGCCGCAAGAGCGAGACCCCGAAGAGCGACTGGAGCTGAGAAGAGCGATTGGCGCCGAGACCAACCGGGCAGCGTAGCGACAGCCACCTGCCGGCTAATTCGATCGTGTGCCCCGGGAGCGGCTAGGGAGAGCCTGTTCCACGACTCCGGCGGCTCATAAGCCGCTCCCCAGGCATGTCAGTAAGGGGCCGCTGGGCAGGATCCCGAACAGCAAATCCTGTCGTCTAGGCGGCGGCGTGCTGAGGTGGTTCCATTGCTAACCTCCTGCTGCGTCAAGGACGCAAAGATCAGCCTACGCCTGTTCCGGCGCCGGTCAAGCGCGATGTGAGCGATGCTGAAAATATCGCCGCAGAGGCTTCATGCGGGGGGCATCGTCGCCCGGATCTCGCCGACCTCGACCTTCTCCCAGTTGTGCAGCGTCCGCCGGCCCAGCCCGTCGAAGGTCGCGGCGAGGTCAGCATCCTCGCGTCGCAGGGCTCGGGCGATGACGGCGGCGGCGAGCGCCTCGCTGGCCCGCGTCGCCCCGTCGTCGATCTTGAGCGCGAAGCCGAGGCCGAGATCCGGCAGGGCGCCGCAGAACACGCCCTCGGCCCCGGTCTTGGCGAACACGCGCCCGGGTGCGGCGGTCATCAGGGTCTCGCAGAACCGCCCGGTCCCCGACATCTCCCAGGGATGCGCCATGCAGGCATCGATCAGGCTGCGCCCGGCCGCCGCCCGCTGCGGCGAAATCCCCTCGCCGGTCACCAGCTTCGCGAAACCGTGCGCGAAGCCCTTGAGGGGTGCCGCGAAGGTCGGAATCGAGCAGCCGTCGATGCCGCAGGCGTCGATCGTCAGCGCCTGGCCGACGAGATCCTCGATCGCCGCCCTCGCCCGCACCTGCACCGGATGGTCGCGCCCGACATAGACTTTCGTGTCCTCGCCGCGGTGCACCGCGGTGCAGAGGAAGCCGGCGTGCTTGCCCGAGCAATTGTTGTGAAGCGCCGTCGGGGTCTCGCCGCGGCGGGCAAGCTCGCGGGCGACGGGGGCGTCGAACGGCCAGTGGCAGCCGCATTCCAGCGACGACTCGTCGAGGCCGGCCTTCGCCAGCATCGCCGCCGCCAGCCGAACATGGCCGTCTTCGCCGGAGTGCGAGGCGCAGGCGAGCGCAAGTTCGGCGGGGGTCAGCCGGAAGGCTGCGGCGGCACCGGTCTCGATCAGCGGGATCGCCTGGAAGACCTTGATCGCCGAGCGCGGAAACACCGTGCGGTCGACGTCGCCGGCGGCGGCGACGAGCCGGCCCTCACCGTCGACAAGCGCGAAGGCGCCGCGGTGAAAGCTCTCGACCATGCCGCCGCGGGTCACTTCCACGAGAACCGGGTTTGCCATGCGTTACCTCGACCTTACACTCAGGAGACACCGACCCGCCCCTACCAGCCCTTGCCCGAATCCGCCACCTCTCCAACGGGATCGCCGCCTTGCTGAAAATGCTGCTCCTCGCCATCGGCGGGGTCTATCTGCTGCCCGTCGCGCTGGCCGCGCTGCTTTGGTGGTCGGGCGACCACCCGTCCTCCTGGCGCCAGGCCGACTGGAGTTCCGCGCGCGTCCTGCCGACGCCGCAGGACGGCTCGGACGCGGCACTGTACATTCTCGCTGCCCGCACCGGGGGCATGAAAGGCGCGGTATCCGAGCACTCCTGGATCGTGGTCAAGGACAAGGATGCCAGCGCCTACGAACGCTGGGACAAGGTCGGCTGGGGCATGCCGATCCGCCACAACCACCGGCCCGCCGACGGGCTCTGGTATTCGAACGTGCCGAAGATCATCGTCGGCATCACCGGCGAGGAGGCCGAGCGGCTGATCCCGCAGGTGCGCGAAGCGATCGCCGCCTATCCGTTCGCCGCGGCCGGCGGCTACACGATGTTTCCGGGCCCGAACTCCAACAGTTTCGTGGCCTACGTGATGCGCGCCGTCCCGGGAATCGACGCGAGCCTGCCGGTCGCCGCGGTGGGGCGGGACTACCCGTCGGACGGAAGGCTCGTCGTGCTCGACAGGGAGCGGGGCGAGATCCGGCTGTCGCTCTGGGGCTACGCCGGCCTCGTCGCCGGGTGGAAATCCGGCCTCGAGATCAACCTGCTCGGCCTCGTTGCGGGGATCGACCCGCGCCACCTGGCGGTCAAGGTGCCGGCGTTCGGCACCTATTCGCTGCTCGGCGCCTGACGCGCTCCGGTCAGCGATGCTCGCGGGCGAAGGCGGCGATCTCCACCTCCGCCTCAGGTCCCCAGAGGTCGAGGGCCTTGAGGATCTCGGTCGCGAAGCTCACCGGGGAACTGCCCGGGGCCGTCACCACCCTGCCGTCGGATACCGCCTGCGGCTGGTCCCGATAGTAGGCCTCGCCGCGATAGGCCGGCTGTTCGCGGTGGGATTCCAGGGCGTTGCCGGTGTGGGCGAGCCGGTCGAGCAGGCCGGTCGCCGCCAGCGCGCTCGCCGCCGCGCAGATGCCTCCCACCACTTTGCCCTCGGAATGGAAGCTCCGGGCGAGCGGCCCGAAGTCCGGCGCCGTGCCCTTCTCCCAAGCGAGACCGCCCGGAATCACCAGCGCGTCGAAACCCGCCGGGTCGAGTCCGTCATAGCCGAGATCGGGGGTGACGCGCAGGCCGCCCATCGACGTGACCTCGGCGCCGTCGGGCGAGGCGGTGACGACGTCGACGCCAAGATAGGCGCGCGCCACGGCCATCAGCAGCGCGCATTCCCAGTCGGCGAATTCCGGCGTCAGGGCAATGGCGATCCGGGTCATGGCAGGCCTCCTAACGAGCGAGACATCCGCCATTATGCCGGGCGCCGGCATCGGCAGGAAGACCCTGCCCCAGGGCCGGCGCTAGGGCTTCGCCAACGACAGCGTTTCCAGCAATTCCTCGGCGATCCGCGTCGCGGCGCCTGCGGCCATGGCCATCTGCGGCAACAGCATCCATTCCAGCGTCCAGGCGGCGCCCGAGCGCTCGTTCTCGTGCACCAGCGCTTGGTGCAGGCCGGAGACCAGCGTGGCGTTGAACCGCGCCAGCGTCACCAGCATCTCGGCAGCGACCGGGTTTTGCTTGTGCGCCATGGCCGACGACGATCCGCCGCCCTCGAGCCGCAGCTCGCCGACTTCCGTCTGCACGGACAGGACGACATCCTGGCCGAGCTTGCCCAGTGCGCCGGTGACCAAGGACAGCCAGTGGCCAAGCTCGGCGATCCCGTCGCGTTCGGAATGCAGCGAGCCGGGTGCCGGAAACAGGCCGAGGGCTGCCGCCAACCGCTCCGCCACCGCATCGGCGCGCTCGCCGAGCTCGGCGCGATCCCCGACGGCGCCGCCGAATCTGAGGGCGAAAGCCTGCGGCGCGATCGCTTCGCGGCGCAGCCGGCAGCGCACCAGCGGGTCCGCCCACGAAGACAGCTTGCGCCCGAACCGCGTCGGCCGCGCCGCCTGCATGCGCGTATGGGCCATCACGTCGGCATCGCCCGCCTCGATGCCCCATTGCGCCAGTCGGTCGCCGAGCCGCGCCAGCCGCCGGTCGAGAACCAGCGACACGCCCATGAGGCGCATCGCCATCGACGCATCGATCGCGTCCTGGCTCGTCGCGCCATGGTGCAGGGCGTCCGCCGCCGCCGGGTCGAGGCCCTGCCGGAGTTGGCGCAGCAGCGCCGGCATTACGACGCCGTCGCGGGCGGTGCCGGCCCGCAGATCGTCGATATCCGGTGTGAAATCGCGGGTTCTGTCACGGATCGCTGCCGCCGCCGCCGCCGGGATGATGCCCTCGGCCGCCTCCGCCTCGGCCAGCGCCGTCTCGAAGGCGATGAGCGCCTCGATGTCGGCCGCGGCGGTGAAATAGGACGAGAGCTCCACGTCGCCGAGCAGCCCCGAGAGAACCGGATGGTCGAACACCGAAGCGGTCACGGACGCGGCGCTTTGGCGAAGACCGTGTCGGCGAATCGCCGGATGAGCGAAGCGGTCGTCGCCGGCTGCTCGATGCAGGGCAGATGCCCGGCATTGTCGACGACGACGAACTCCGCGCCCGGGATCAGGGCGGCGGTGGACCGGACGAGGTCCGGCGGGGTCGAGCCGTCCTGGTCGCCGACGATGCAGAGCACCGGCAGGTCGAGCCCGGCAGCCTGCGCCGTGTAGTCGGCGTCGCGCAGCGCCGCGCAGCTGCCGAGATAGCCGTCGCGCAGCGTCCGCAGCAGCATGTTGGCGTAGCCGACGAAGTCGGGGTTTTCCGGCCGGCGATATTCCGGCGTGAACCAGCGTGCCAGGATGCCGTCGGCAATCGCGGCGATTCCGTCCGCCTCGATCGCGGCGATCCGCTGGTTCCAGAGTTCGTCCGTGCCGATGCGATGCGCCGTGTCCATCAGGACGAGGCCCCGGGCGAGACCCGGATGGCGGGCTGCCAGGCCCTGCGCGATCATCCCGCCGATCGACAGCCCGACCACCAGCGGATCGCGAAGGTCCAGATGGTCGATCAGCGCCTTCAGGTCGTCGACATGGGTTTCCATCGCATAAGGCGGCGGCGTCGCTTCGGAGAGGCCATGGCCGCGCTTGTCGTAGCGCAGCACCGTGAAGTTCCCGCCGAGTTCCGCGAGCAGCGGGTCCCAGATCCGGAAGTCCGTGCCAAGGGAATTGGCGAAGACCAGGGTGGGACCCGGCCCCCGCCGCTCGAGGATGTAGTGCAGGACGATGCCGTTCACCCGCTGAAATGCCATGATGTTCCCTCGCTCCCCATTGCCGCGCGATCATAGGCAGGACGGGTCGAGAAGAAAGGGCCGGGGCGCCGACCCGAGGCGCCGGCTCTTTTCGACATGCCGCATTCCTGCTAGCGGCAGGACGTGTCGGAGACGGAAGGGAGGTCTGCCATGTTCCTCAGCTGCGGCGACTCCCTGTTCGACCTGTTCGCGCAGGATTGTGACGATGTCGCCGAGATCCGCCTTGCCGGGCGGGTCGGCGGCTCGCCGTTGAACGTCGCGCTCGGACTGGCCCGGCTCGGCCACCGCGTCGGCTATTTCACCAAGATCTCGCGGGACATGTTCGGCGCGCGTATCCGCGCCTTCATGGCGCGCGAGCAGATCGATGAGCGGTTCCTCGTCGCCACCGACCGCAACACCACGCTGGCGATGGTCTCGCTCGGTCCGGACGGCTCGCCCGCCTACGCCTTCTACACCGAGGGAACGGCCGACCGCTCGATCGAGCCGGACGAGGTGCCGGCGGAGCTGCCGGCGGCGGTCCGCGCGATCCATCTCGCCTCGTATTCGACGGTGACCGAGCCGACCGCCTCGGCGCTTGCGCGGCTGGCCCGCCAGGAGCACCAGCGACGCTTCATCTCCTACGATCCGAATATCCGCGCCTCGATCGAGCCCGATCTCGACATCTGGCGGGCGAAGGTGGCGGAGCTGGTGCCGCTGGCGGGGCTGGTGAAGGCCAGCGAGGAGGATCTCGGCCTGCTCTATCCCGGCCGCAGTCTCGATGCCGTGCTCGACGACTGGCTGGCGGCGGGCGCCGGCATGGCGGTGCTGACGCTCGGCGAGCGCGGCGCGGTGGCGCGCACCGGCGGCGGCATCTCGGCGTCGGCGGCGGGGCAAAGCATCGCGGTGGTCGATACGGTCGGCGCCGGCGACACGTTCCAGGCGGCCCTGCTGGCGGGACTCGCCGAGACCGACGCCCTGTCGCGCGAGGCGCTGCAGGATCTGGACCGGGAGGCGCTGGCGGCGCGGCTCGAATTTGCCGTGAGGGCCGCCGCCATCACCTGCTCGCGGCGCGGCGCCGACCTGCCGCGGCGCGCCGATCTCGGCCTGCCGCCGCTTTAGGCGCGACCGCCCCTCTCGCGGCGTCATCACAACGAAAAACCCCGCCGGATCATGCGATCCGACGGGGCTCAACGGTGCCGGGCTAGAGCGCCCGGCGTGGCGCGAACGCCTTAGTTGAAGCGATACGATGCCTTGGCGAAGATCGTGTGGAAGTCGAGATCGTCGTCGTTCGACTCGGTGGTGAAGTTCAGCGTGCTGTCGGCCGCGTTCGTGGCCGTCACCGAGTAATCGTTCGAACCGAGGTTCGTGTAGAGGTACTCCACGCCGAACGAGATGTTCTGCGTCGCCATCACGTCGATGCCGCCGCCGACCGAATAGCCGATGTCCGCATCGTCGCCGTTCTCTTCGAACGTGTAACCGGCAAAGCCCTGGCCAGCCGCAGTGCCCGGCAGCGAGCTGTTACGGTCATAGCCGGCATAGGCGAGACCGCCCGTGCCGTAGACGAGGATGCTGTCGAAGGCGTAGCCGAGACGGGCGCGAACCGTGCCCATGTAGTCGACTTCTTCGTTGAGCCCGAAGGTGCCAGCTGCGCCACCCGGAACGGTGACGGTGTACGACCGGTCGGTCTCGGCGTCCATGTAGTTGATGTCGGCAACGGCACCGAGAACGACGTTGTTGGCGAACTGATGATCGTAGCCGATATGCGCGCCGCCGATGAAGCCGGCGTTGTTGTCGTCGCCGCTGTCGAACGTGCCGTCACCGAAGGCGCCGTCGTTGGCAGGGTCGAGATTGACCGAGTCGCTGTTGCTGAACGCAACACCGGCCTGGCCACCGATGTAGATGCCGGTCCAGGTCGCCGTCGTGGCGACCGGCTCGATCATCATCGGCGCCGGTGCCGGCGGCTCATCGTAGATCACGTCGGCGGCGAGCGCCGGGGTGACGAAAGCCGTCGAGGCAAGAAGCAATGCAAAACGTTTCATGACTGAACTCCATTCTGTCGCCGGAGCGACTGTCTGTTCGGACGCTAGTCCTCGTACCGTCCGAATTCCGGACCCGGCTGTGCGGGTTCGGGAGTGGTTATGGGCCGGCTCCGTGCCCGAATAAGGGCAGGAATCTGTTCTCCTCCGCCGTGTTGCCGATGTGCAACGAGATGCTCAATGGCGCGGCGTTGTGAATGGTTTGTAACTGCAGATCGTTGATTGGGATTTAAAATCCATGGTTTACCGAGGTGATTTGTTCACGCTCGCCCTTAACGAACATGGCAGGACTGAGGCGGAATTGCTTCCTAGTCAGTGACCTCTTCGTCGTGACCCGAGGTAGAGGGGCCGCGGAGAAACCGGCCCGCTTTTCAGGCCCTGCCGGGACGCGGTCGGGCGCGTCGATTCGTCCGCAGAAGGTCGCTATGGCCCCGGGGTCCCGCATTGCCGCCGCTGCCTCGCGCGCGAAAACTGGGGCAAGTCCGCGCGGCAGGTGCGCTGGCGATTGCCATTGTTTAGAAGGGTTACATATGATGTCGCCGGTGAGGCGATTTGAGCTCGTTGAGCGTGGAGGAAACATGCGAATTCTGATGGTGGCCGCGGCCGCGATTCTGGCGACGGCGAATGTGGCGGCAGCGCAGACCGTCGGCGACCCGGCGGCCGGGGAAAAGGTCTTCAACAAGTGCCGGGCGTGTCACGCCGTCGGCGAAGGCGCGGCCAACAAGATCGGCCCTGAGCTGAACGGCATCATCGGCGAGAAGCCGGGCGCCGTGGAGGGCTACACCTTCTCCGCACCGTTCACCGAATGGGCTGCCGACAAGACCGCCTGGGACGAGGAACTGATGAGCACGTGGCTCGCCGATCCCCGCGCCGTGGTGAAGGGAACGAAGATGGTATTCCCCGGCCTGAAGAAGCCCGAGGAGATCAGCAACGTGATCGCCTATCTCGCGACCTTCGACGAGTCCGGCGCGACGCGCGATCCGGCCGCGGCCCTGGCGGCGGCTGCTGCCCAGTAAGACCGGCGCACCGTCTTACGAGACGATAGCACCGAATATCCCGACGGCCGCCGCGAGGCGGCCGTTCGTCATTGGGGGTGCGCCGGCGAGGATCCGGCCATGACGGCGGTCGGCGGCACGGGCAATCCGTCGCCCTCCTCCAACGCTTCGAACATCGCCGCCAGCTCCGGATAGAACCATTTCTCGCCGGGATATCCCTCGAGACGCGCGACTTCCCGCCCTTCGTCGTCGACCAGCACGAAAGTGGGGGTGAAGACCGCCGGTGCCACCGCTTCGAGCCCGCCCCGCCGGTCGACATGGATGTCGACGCGGCGAAGGGGCGCCCTCTGCCCGAAGCGGCTGTCGGGATAACCGGGCGCGATCTCCCGGTCGAAGTTGCGGCAGAACGGACAGCCGGCCTGCTCGAACATCAGGAGTTCGGCTGCGCCGGCCGCGCCCGGCCACCCGAGAAGCAGCAGGCAGGCGGCAACCATCCGGAGACCGGCAGGCGAACGGCGAGATGGGACGAGGTGTCGCATCGCGTCAGCATAGCACCAATTGGCGGCTCCGGGACGAGCCGGCCGGCTCCGGACACCTAGGCGTCCGGAGCCACGCTGGTCAGGCGTAGAGGTCCATGACCTGGCCGAGGAGCTTCACCGCCTCGGCGCGCGGGCGCTGGAACGAGTTGCGGCCGATGATCGAGCCGTTGCCGCCGCCGTCGCGGATCGCCCGGACCTCCTCGAGCAGTTCCTCTGTGTTCTTCGCGGCACCCCCGGAGAATACCACCAGCCGCTTGCCGGCGAAGGACGCCTGCATCACGTGCCGCACCCGGTCGGCCGCGGTCGCGCGCGGGATATCGTTGCCCTCGTAGGTCGCCTTGGCCGCATCGAGGTCGATATGGTCGGTCGGCAGCTTCACCTTGATGATCGTCGCCCCCATCAGCGCGGCCATGTGCGCGCCATAGGCGATGATGTCGAGGCCGGTCTCGCCTTCCTTGGTGACCTTGCCGCCGCGCGGATAGGACCACACGACCGTCATCAGGCCGCGGGACTTCGCCTGCAGGCTGATGTCGCGCAGTTCCTCGATCATCTCGTAGGAGCTCTCCGAGCCCGGATAGATGGTGAAGCCGACGCCGACGCAGCCGAGCCGCATCGCATCCTCGACCCGGCCGGTCACCGCCTGGTCGTTGCCCGCCACCAGGCCGTTGCCGCTGTTCATCTTGAGGATCAGCGGCACTTCGCCGGCGAAGGTGTCGGCACCCTGTTCGAGCAGGCCGAGCGGCGCGGCGTAGCCCGACACGCCCGCCTCGATCGCCAGCTCGTAGAGATAGTGCGGGTCGTAGGCCGCCGGATTGGGCGCGAAGCTGCGGGCCGGGCCATGCTCGAAACCCTGGTCCACCGGCAGGATAACGACGCGGCCGGTGCCGCCGAGGCGGCCATGCATCAGGAGACGCGACAGATTGGCCTTCAAGCCGGGGGTCTCGCCCTCGTACCAGGAGAGGATGTTACGGACGACCTCGGTTCTCAGCATGTATCTTTCCCTTGCCGTCGGCTGCCTTGCGGCCAGCCCTTGTGATAGGAACTCGTTGTGGTGGGATGTTGCCGTTCCGTCCAGACGCACGGCGGCTTCCCGCGACATTAAAATCGGTTGAAGGCGACGGGTCCGCGTGCGGACCTGCCGAATGCCGTCGATACCGCGGCTGACGCGGCTCGGAACCATCCGGCCCGCTGCCGATTTCCCCACCGGAGGTGCTGCTTCATGAAGGGCACGAAAGCCTTTCCCGAGGGATTCGGCGACGACACGGCCCTGATGTTCGCCGGCAGCTCCGGTTCGGGCGACGGCCGGGCCGAGGCGCCGCCCTCCCCTGCCGACGGGGATCCCACGACACCTGTCCTGGATCCGCCGGCCGAATCCTCACCGCCCGCCGAAACCGTCGCCGACGGTTATGAGCCGGCATGGCCGGCGCCCAGCGTGAAGCTCGGACGTCGCGGGTTCCATTTTCCGCCGCCGTCGGAACCCGGCGATGAAACCCTCGACGACATGCCCCGGCAGCCGCCGAGCGTGCTGCTGCCCGCAGTCATCGTCGGTCTGATCCTGGCCGTCGCCAGCTACTTCTTCAATTTCGTCGGCTGACCGCGGCACCGCCGCGCACGAGCCTGCGCGCCCATGCCTGGCAGGCCGCGCGGGGACAGGCCTCATTTCGGCCCGACGGTTGATTGAGATGGCGGAAGCTGCCACGCCCGCCCTGCAACCGGAGCTGCCTTATGAAATGGTTCACCACGCTGATGACGGCCGCGCTTCTGGCCGTCGCGGCGCCGTCCGCGGCGCAGACGCCGCCGAACGTGCTCGTGGTCGGACAGGTTGCCGAGCCGAAGTCGCTCGATCCGCAGGCCGTCACGGCGAACAACGATTTCCGAATCCTGGTGAATGTCTTCGACGGGCTGGTGCGCTTCAGGAAGGGCACCATGGACGTCGAGCCGGCCCTCGCGACGAGATGGACGATATCTCCGGACGGCCTGACCTACCGCTTCCAGCTGCGCGAAGACGTGACCTTCCACGACGGCACGCCGTTCGACGCCGCGGCGGTGAAATTCACCTTCGACCGCATGCTCCAGCCCGATCACCCCTTCCATGCTACCGGCCCGTTCCCGCTGGCGTTCTTCTTCTCGACCGTCAAGGAAGTGACCGTCGTCGACCCGCTGACCGTCGAGTTCACGCTGCGCGAACCGTACGCACCCTTCCTCTCGGCGCTTGCCTACCCGACGGGGCTGATCGTCTCGCCAACGGCCGTGGCCGAGGCAGGCGCGGACTTCGGCCGCCGCCCCGTCGGCACCGGACCGTTCCGCTTCGAATCCTGGGAGCCGAACGCCAAGGTCGTCGTCAGCCGCAACGACGATTACTGGGGCGAGGCGCCCTCCCTGGAGGCGGTCGAGTTCCGCCCGATCGTCGACGCCGCTGCGCGGACCGCCCAGTTGAGCTCCGGCGAGATCGACCTGATGGTCGAGGCGCCCGCAGGGAGCCTCGCCGGATTCCGCGCCGACCCGGCCTTCGCCGTGCACGAGCAGGCCGGCCCGCATCTGTGGTTCCTGATCCTCAACACCAAAGAAGGTCCGTTCGCCGACAAGCGGGTTCGCCAGGCGGTGAATTACGCCATCGACAAGCAGGCCATCGTCGAGGACGTGCTGAAGGGATCCGCCGAGATCGCGGCTGGGCCGATCCCGCCGGCCTTCGGCTGGGCCAACGACGAGACGGTCGAGCCCTATCCGCATGACCCGGAGAAAGCCCGGGCGCTCATCAGGGAAGCGGGAGCCGACGGCGCGACGCTGACCTTCTACGTCGCGGACGGTGGTTCGGGAATGCTCGACCCGGTCGCCATGGCGACGGCGATCCAGGCCGATCTCGCCGAGGTCGGGCTCAATGCCCGCATCGAGACCTACGAGTGGAACACCTTTCTTTCCAACGTCAATCCCGGCCTCGAGGGCAAGGCCGACATGGCCGAGATGGCGTGGATGACCAACGATCCGGACACGCTGCCCTTCCTCGCCTTGCGCTCGGACGCGGTGCCCGACAATGGCGGCTTCAACGCTGGCTACTACGCCAATCCCGAGGTCGACCGGCTGCTCGCCGAGGCCCGCCAGTCGACCGACCAGGCGACGCGCGGAGCGCTGTACAAGCAGGTCCAGCGGATCGTCCACGACGATGCGCCTTGGGTGTTCGTCGCGAACTGGAAGCAGAGCGCGGTATCCAGCGCGCGGGTCTCCGGCTTCGATCTCGAGCCGTCCTTCCTGCTGATCCTCCGCGACGTCGCCAAAGACTAGGACCGGACGCGCCACTCTGGAATCATTCTATTTGTTCCAGGATTGAAAGATTCTAAACTAGACTTACTTGTTGACACACCGCCTCTCCCGTTTTAGCCAAAGCACAAATCACGCATCCGATAGCGGCTTTTGCAAAAACGACTTGGCCGGCGCCCGCCCGGCAGGAGGCTCATCATGAAGATCATCGCCGGAAACCGCGCACGCCTGGCGTCCTGTCTCGCACCGGTGCTGCTCCTCGCGGCCGCCGCGCCTTCCGCGGCAGAGGCGCCCGACGCCGCGGCGGTCGTCGGCACCTACGCCGACATCGCCCTCGCCGGCTACGAGGATGCGCTGGCGGGCGCCAAGGCGCTGGACGCGGCGACCGACGCGCTGATCGCCGACCCGAGCGAGGCGACTTTGGCGGCGGCCCGGGAAGCCTGGCTCCAGTCACGCCCGAGCTACCAGCAGACGGAAGCGTTCCGCTTCGGCAATCCGATCGTCGACGACTGGGAGGGCCGGGTGAACGCCTGGCCGCTGGACGAAGGGATGATCGACTATGTCGACCAGAGCTACGGCAGCGAATCCGACCAGAACGGCCTCTACACGGCCAATATCATCGCCAACCCCAAGCTGACGGTCGGCGGCGAGACCATCGACGCCACGACGATCACCCCGGCGCTCCTGCAGGACGAGTTGCAGGAGGCCGGCGGCATCGAGGCGAATGTCGCCACCGGCTACCACGCGGTCGAATTCCTGCTGTGGGGCCAGGATCTCAACGGCACCGAGGCCGGTGCCGGCGAGCGCCCGTTCACCGACTATGCGAAGGGCGACGACTGCACCAACGGCAACTGCGACCGGCGCGGGGAATATCTCGACGCGGCGACGGACCTGCTCGTCACCGATCTCGAGGAGATGGTCGGCAACTGGCAGGCGGACGGCGCCGCACGCAAGGCGCTCACCGATGCGCCGGACGCCGCGATCTCGGCGGTCCTCACCGGCATGGGCTCGCTCTCCTACGGCGAGCTGGCGGGCGAGCGCATGAAGCTCGGCCTGCTGCTGCACGACCCGGAGGAGGAGCACGACTGCTTCTCCGACAACACCCATGTCTCGCATCTCTACGACGCGATCGGCATCCGCAACGTCTACACCGGCCGATACGAGCGGACGGACGGCACGATCGTCGAGGGACCTTCGGTTTCCGAGCTCGTCGCAGCCAAGGACGAAGCGGTCGACGCAGAGCTTCGCGCCGATCTCGACGCCACGATCGAGGCGATGCGGCTGATGGCCGCGGCGGCCGAGAAGGGCGAGGCCTACGACCAGCAGATCGGCGAGGGCAATGCCGAAGGAAACGCCCGCGTCCAGGCGGCGATCGACGGGCTCGTCAAGCAGACCCGCTCGATCGAGCGCGCCGTCGCGGCCCTCGATCTCGGCAGCGTGACCATCGAGGGCTCCGACAGCCTCGACAACGTCGACGCCGTCTTCCAGTAATCCCCGGAACCGGGACGGCGGGCGCCAGCCTGCCGCCTCGCAGGGCCGGTGAGATCCGGCAAGGCGATCGGGAGATATCCATGCGGCTTGCCGCACGTCTGACGGTGATCGCGGCAACCATTGCGCTGCCGGCGGCGCTGAGCCTGACCGCGGCCGTCGGCATCGACCGGCCGGTGCGCGGCGACCTGACGCCGAAGGACCGCGCCCGAGTGGCGAAGGTCACGGCCCCGACCACCGACTTCTCGAGCCCGGAGGCCTTCGAGGCGATGCCGGCGGGCGCGGCGACGTCGCAGAAGCTGGTCAACCGCGATTCATTCAGCCACGTCTCCGCCAACCAGACCTTCGAGGGCGAGGACCGCTTCAAGCTCGGCAATGCGCTGTTCCGCAAACTGTGGGTCTCCTCCCCCTCCTCGACCGAGGCGTCGGACGGGCTCGGGCCGCTGTTCAACGCCCGGGCCTGCCAGAGCTGCCATCTGAAGGATGGCCGCGGCCGGCCGCCGGTCGAGGGCGAGACGGCCGTCTCGATGTTCCTGCGCCTGTCGGTGCCGCCGCGCACCGCCGAGGAGCGTCAGAAGCTGGCCGACCGGGAACTGACCCGCATCCCCGAGCCGACCTATGGCGGCCAGCTGCAGCATTTCGCCGTGCAGGGACTGCAGGCCGAAGGCCGCATGGCGATCGACTACGCCGAGGAACCCGTCACGCTGGCCGACGGCACCGTCGTCAGCCTGCGGCGGCCGAGCTACCGGGTCGAGGATCTCGCCTACGGCCCGCTCGATCCCGAGGTGATGCTGTCGCCGCGCGTCGCGCCGCCGATGATCGGCCTTGGACTGATCGAGCAGATCGAGCCCGCCGACATTCTGATGCGCGCCGATCCCGGGGACGCCGACGAGGACGGAATTTCCGGGAAGGCCTCGATGGCCCGCGACCCGGAGACGGGATCTCCGATCCTCGCCCGCTTCGGCTGGAAGGCCACCGTGCCGACCATCAAGTCGCAGACAGCGGAGGCCTTCGCCGGCGACATCGGCATCTCGACGCCGCTGGTGACCGATGCCTTCGGCGAGTGCTCGATTGCCCAAAAGGCCTGCCGCGACGCGCCGTCCGGCGTCCAGGAGCGACTGGGCGAGGTCGAGGCACCGGACCCGATCCTCGACCTCGTGACCTTCTACTCGCAGAACCTCGCCGTGCCGGCCCGTCGCGACGTCGATGATCCGACTGTCCTTCGAGGCAAGCGGCTGTTCTACGGCGCCGGCTGCGCATCGTGCCACACGCCGAAATTCGTCACCTCCCGCAAGGCGCCGGACAAGGCCCAGCGCTTCCAGCTGATCTGGCCCTATTCGGACTTCCTGCTGCACGACATGGGCGAAGGTCTTGCGGACGGACGGCCGGTCGGCGATGCCGACGGCCGCGAATGGCGCACCCAGCCGCTCTGGGGCATCGGCCTGACCGAGACGGTCAACGACCATACCTTCTTCCTGCACGACGGCAGGGCGCGGAATCTCGCGGAGGCCATCCTCTGGCATGGCGGCGAGGCCGAGGGCGCCCGCGACGCCTATGCCGCCATGGAAAAGGCCGACCGCGACGCCCTGCACGCATTCCTGGAGTCCCTGTGAAGATCCACCTCAAGCGCCTTGCAGCAATCGGCCTCGCGCTCTGCCTTGCGGCACCCGCCGCGGCGCAGGAAGCCGCACCCGCGGTCGTGAGCGCCGATCCCGCCGCATCCCTCGCCGTCGTCCGCAACGCCATCGACGGTTTCATCCGACCCGGCTACGCCGCCTTCCACCAGCAGGCGGACGCGACGGCCGCGGCGATGACGACGCTGTGCGAGGCCCCAGGCCAGGACAGCCGACAGGCGGCCGAAGCGCGCTTCGGCGACCTCGTTCAGTCGTGGTCGCGCGTCGAGCTCGTCCGCTTCGGCCCCGTCATCGAGGACAACCGGGTGGACAAGATCCTGTTCTTCCCGGACCGGCGCGGCATCGCGCTGCGCCAGATCCAGGCGATCCTCGGGACGCAGGACGACACGGCGACGAGCGCCGAAAGCCTCGCCGGCAAGTCGGTCGCCGTGCAGGGCCTGGGTGCGCTGGAATTCGTGCTCTTCGGCACCGACGCCGAGACGCTGTCGACCCCCGAGGGGGCGTTCCGCTGCGCCTATGGCCAGGCCATCGCCGAAAATCTTGCGGCGATCGCGGCATCGATCGACGCCGCCTGGGCCGATGAGACCGGCATCACCCGGCGGCTGACGGCGCCGGCCCCGGGCAATCCGGCCTATCGCAGCGCGACGGATTCGCTCGAGGAGATCGTCGGCATCTTCGTGCACGGGCTGGAAGCCGTGCGTGACCTGCGGCTCCGCCCGGCGATCGGCGACAGCGCCGGGGACGCCAAGCCCAATCTCTTCCTGTTCCGCCGCTCCGGGCTGACGCTGGCTTCGCTGCGCGCGAATTTCGACGGCCTGCATGACCTCTTCGACGCGTCGAAGCTCGCGGATCTGCTGCCGGCGCCGCAGGCCTATCTGGAGACGTCGATCGACTTCGAGTTCGGCAACGCCGAACGCACGCTGGCGGGCCTGTCCGAGCCGCTCACCGACGCCGTCGCCTCGCCGCAGCGCCAGGCGCTGACCTACCTGCTCATCGTCACCGGCAGCCTGCAGGACCTGTTCGAGGCGCAGCTGTCGCCGACGCTCGGCCTGTCGGGCGGCTTCTCCTCGCTCGACGGCGACTGAGGCGGTACGGCATGGCGTTTCGTCCCCTCCCCCTCGGTGCCGGCCCGCTCGTCGACCGGCGCAGCTTCCTTGTCGGCGCCGGCGCGGCCTTCGTCGCCGGTCTCGGCCCCCGTTCGGCCGCGGCGCTCGACCGCGCCGATGCGCTGTTCGGCGCGTCCTGCCGCAGGCCGGACGGCAGCTATGGCTGCGCGGTGTTCTCCGACCGCGGCGAGATCGTCTCCACCGTCACCCTGCCGGAGCGCGGCCACGACATCGCCTTCGAAAAGGTCAGCGGCCGGGCGGTGGTCTTCGCCCGAAGGCCGCGGACCTTCGCCGTCGTTTTCGAGCCGGCCAGCGGCCGCACCCTGAAGACGCTGACGTCTCCCGAGGGGCGGCACTTCTTCGGCCACGGCTTCTTCTCGCCCGACGGGGCGCTGCTCTATGCCACCGAGAACGACTATGACGGCGCCCGCGGCATGATCGGGGTCTACGACGTCGCGGCCGGCTACCGGCGCATCGGCGAGTTCGCCTCGCACGGCATGGACACGCACGAGGCGCTGCTGATGCCCGACGGCGAGACCATCGTCGTCGCCAATGGCGGGATCGAGACGCACCCGGACTACGGCCGGCAGATGCTGAACATCCCCACCATGGAGCCGTCGATCGCCTTCATCGACCGGCGGACCGGCGAGTTGCTCGACAAACAGCTTCTGCCGCAGGCCCTGCACAAGCTGTCGCTGCACCACATCGCCATCGACGCGCGGCAGCGCGTCTGGTTCGGCGGCCAGTACCAGGGCGCGGCGACGGATGCGCCGCCGCTCGTCGGCTTCGCCGAGGCAGGCAGGCCACTGTCCCTGACGGAATTGGCCCCGACCGATCTCGCCGGCCTCGGCAACTATATCGGTTCGGTCGCAACCAGCCGCGACGGCGCGCGCGTGGCGGTGTCCTCGCCGGTCGGCAACACCATGCTGGTCCTCGAGGCCGGGACCGGCAACATCCTCAGCCGCCACGCCATAAGCGACGGCTGCGGCCTCGCCCCCGACGGCAGCGGCTTCCTAGCGACCAGTGGGGACGGCCTGATCATGCGGCTCGAGGAAGACGACCAGCCCACCAGCGCCGATCTCGAATGGGACAACCACATCCTGGCGCTTGACGCTGCCGGCTGAGCGTCGGACCATCGCCGCCCCACTAGGAAGGCTTGCCCATGTCGCTGCTCGTTCCCGTCATCCTCGGTTCCGTGCGCTCGGAGCGCCAGGGCATCAAGGCGGCACACTTCATCATCGCCAAGCTGCGCGAGCGCGGGCACGAGCCGGTGCTGGTCGATCCGATGGAACTCGACCTGCCGCTGCTCGACAAGATGTACAAGGAATACCCGCGCAGCGAGGCGCCGGAGAAGCTGGAGCGGCTGGCCGATCTCTATCGCCGCGCCGACGGCTTCATGATCGTCAGCGCCGAATACAACCAGTCGATGCCGGCGGCGCTGAAGAACACGCTCGACTATTTTCTTGAAGAGTATTTCTACCGCCCGTCCAGCATCGTCTGCTATTCGGCCGGCCGCTTCGGCGGCGTGCGCGCCGCGATCGCGCTTCGCCCGGTGCTTGCGGAGATGGGCATGTCCAGCCTGCCCTCGGTCCTCGCCATCCCGTCGATCGGCAAGTCGCTGCAGGAGGACGGGACGTCCAACGAGCCGTGGATCGACAAATCCGCCGTCAAATTTCTCGACGAGTTCGAATGGTATGCGACGGCACTGAAGGCCAAGCGCGAAGCCGACGGCACGCCGGGATGATCCGCGGCGACCGCGGCGCACGATGACATCGCAGACGATCGGTCGGGTGCGGCATCAGCAGGCCCCGGGCGGATCGTGGGACAGGAGCAGGACATGCCCGGAAGGATGACGTTCTACTACAACCCGCAGAGTCGCGCGGCGACAGCCCGCTGGATGCTGGAAGAGGTCGGCGCCGACTACGACACCGTGCCGATCGACTTCGAGGCCGGCGACAACCGCAAGCCGGACTTTCTCGCCATCAACCGGATGGGCAAGATCCCGACGCTGGTGCTCGATGACGGCACGGTGCTGACCGAGACCGCGGCGATCCTCGCCTGGCTCGCCGAAGCCTATCCGGCGGCGGGGCTTGCGCCCGAGCCGGGGTCCTCCGCGCGCGGCAGCTACTATCGCTGGCTGTTCTTCGGCGGCAGCTGCTTCGAGCCCGCCCTCACCGAGACGATGATGCGACGGGACGCTGCGCCGCTTTCCAAGGCCTCCGTCGGCTGGGGCAGCTACAACGATGTCATCGACACGCTGGAGCATGCGGTATCGCGAAGCCCCTATCTCGTCGGCGAGAACTTCACCGCCGCCGACGTCTATCTCGGATCGCAGCTGTCCTGGGCCGGCAGTTTCGGTGCGCCGCGCATCCAGGACAGCGCGGCGATCCAGTCCTATGTCGAGCGGGTCATCGACCGCGACGCCTACCGGCGGGCGATGCGGCCCGCCTGACCGGCTCAGACGGCCGGCGCCCGGGCCGCCTCTTCGAGGAAGGTCCAGACATAGTCGGCGAAGGAGCGCCAGCACTCGATCTCGAAGCGAGCCTCGCCGGTGCGCCACAGAACGATCTCGGCCTTGGACAGCACCGTCCGGCTGGCGGCACCGACCGGAAAGCTGCGCAGCCGCAGGTCCTGCGGGCAGCCCGCAGCGACGATGGCCTCGGCCGCCGGCCCCTCGATCGCGATCCCGACATTGCGGTGCGAGATGTCGACGACGGAAATTCCCGGCACGGCTTTCAGGGCAGCCGAGATCGTGCCATCCGCGCCTTCCTCGTCCGGGATGGCCCGATCGTCGAGCAGCAGCCACTCGTCCGGACCAAGCCAGAGCGCCGCGATCCCCTCGCCGCCTGCACTGGACTTCGGCCGCGTTGGCAGGGCGAAGCCGAGCGCCGCGCCGACCGCGTCGAACGCACCGACACCCGCCCGAAGGCTGATCCGCCGACGGAAGCCGAGCGGCGTCAACATCGCGCCGGGGCCACCGGCATAGTGGCCGTCGAGCGGCGACAGGCGTCGCGCGACCGGGCCGGCGCTTGCCGGGATGCCCGGCACGGTGGCGACATCGCCGGCCTTGTCGGCCGTTCCTGCGGCGGTCGCAGGCTTTCCGGCGGCGGCCGTCGTCGCCTTCTTCCGCGGCGCAGCGCGCGACCTGGCCGGCTTCTTTTCGTCAGCCATTGAGCCGCTCTCCTTCCGGATCGAAGAACACCGGTCCCGTCACTTCCACCGCGATCGTCTCCTTTGGCATCGGCACGTAGAGCGTCCGCCCCGCGAGGCTGCGCCCGTCGCGCACCAGCGCCATGGCGATGGAGCGCCCGAGCGTCGCCGAGTGATAGGCCGAGGTGACGTGGCCGAGCGCCGTCATCGGCACGCGCTCGTTCGGGTCGGCGACCAGCTGGGCGCCCTCCTCCAGCACCGTCAGCGGATTCGCCGTCTTCAGCCCGACCAGCTGCTTGCGGCCCGGCGCGAAAAGGTCGGGCCGCTCGAGCCCGCGCTTGCCGACGAAATCCGGCTTCTTCTTCGATACCGCCCAGGACAGCCCGGCATCAGCGGGGGTAACGGTCCCGTCGGTCTCCTGGCCGACGATGATGTAGCCCTTCTCGGCGCGCAGCACGTGCATCGCCTCGGTGCCGTAGGGCTCGGCGCCGAAGCTGCGGCCGCGCTCGCGCAGCGCGTCCCACACCGCGCGGCCGTAGTCCGACGGCACGTTGATCTCGTAGCCGGTCTCGCCGGTGAACGAGACCCGGAACAGCCGGCAGGGCACGCCCATGAAGCGGCATTCGGCCACCGCCATGTGGGGAAAGGCGTCCGGGCCGATGTCGAGCCCCTCCACGAAGGGCGCGATGATCTCCCGCGCCTTCGGCCCCTGCACCGCGATCACCGCGAACTGCTCGGTGATGGACGTGGTCCAGGCGGCAAGCCCGGGGAACTCGGTCTGGCGGTAGTCTTCCATGTGCGCCAGCACGCGCGGCGCGCCGCCGGTCGTGGTCGTAACGTGGAAGCGGTCCTCGGCGAGACGCGCCACGATGCCGTCGTCGATGATGAAGCCCGCCTCGTTGAGGAGCAGCGCGTAGCGGCACCGGCCGACGGCAAGGCTTGCCAGCGGCGTCGCATAGACGAGGTCGAGGAAGCGTGCTGCGTCCGGCCCGGTGACCTCGATCTTGCCGAGAGTCGAGGCGTCGAACAGCCCGGCCGCGCCCCGCACCGCGCGGCATTCCCGGTCGACGGCGGCATGCTTGCCGGCGCCGCGCGGGAAGTACCAGGCACGTTTCCACATGCCGACATCCTCGAACACCGCGCCTTCGGCCGCGGCGCTGTCGTGGATCTGCGTCTTGCGGGTGGGATCGAACAGCTCGCCCCGCGCATGGCCGGCGATCGTCCCGAAGGTCACCGGCGTGAACGGCGCGCGGAAGGTCGTCAGGCCGACTTCCGGCATCGGCCGCGACAGCGCCTCGGCGGCGACGCCGAGACCGTGGATGTTCGAGGTCTTGCCCTGGTCGGTCGCCATGCCGTTGGTGGTGAAGCGCTTGATGTGCTCGACCGAACGGAAGCCCTCGGCGACGGCGAGGCGGATGTCGCGCGTCGTGACGTCGTTCTGGAAGTCGACGAAGGCTTTGACGGCCTTGCCCGGGCCCGCCGCCGGAGTCGCGCCCGCCATGCCGCCGCCCGACAGGGAAGCGCCTTCGACGGCAACCGGATCCGCTGATGCAGCCTCGCCCGTTGCCGCCATCCGGCCGGCGGTGCGCGCCTGACGGATCGTCTCGGCGAGGTCGAATTGCCCTGCCGCCGCCCCGACATTCAGGCACTTCTGCACCGCCTCGCCCGGCACGTAGGCCTGCAGGGCCGGATCGAAGGCGAGCTTGCCGCGCGACTGCGAGAACAGATGCACGGAGGGGGTAAAGCCGCCGGACATCAGCAGCGCGTCGCATTCGAAGCCGCGATTGTCGGCCCCGGTGCGCAGGTCCTCGACCGTGAAGCCGCGGATGCGGCTCTTGCCGCGCACGCTCTTCACGCCGTAGCCGGCCAGCACTTCGATGCCGAGCGAGCGCGCCGTGGCGGCAAGGCCCGCCCCCGGCTCCTCGCGCGTATCGACGATCACCGGCACGTCGACCCCGACCCGCCGCAGGTCGAAAGCGGCCTCGTAGGCCGCGTCATGAGCGGTGAACACGGCGACCCGCAGGCCCGGGGTCACGCCGTGCTGGTTGAGATAGAGCCGCGCCGCGCCGGCCAGCATGATGCCGGGCCGGTCGTTGTCCGGGAACACCAGCGGCCGCTCGATCGAACCGGCCGCCAGAACGACGGTCCCGGCCCGCACCTGCCAGAGCCGTTCGCGCGGCAGGGCGGGATCGGGAAGCGCCAGGTGATCGGTGACCTGCTCGGCCAGCGCCACCATGTTGTGGTTGTAGTAGCCGAAGCCGGTGGTGCGGGGCATCACCCGCACATTCGGCATAACCTCCAGCCGGGCCAGCGCGTCCGCCACCCATTCCATGCCGGGTACGCCGTCGATGCGCACGCCGCTCTCGACCTTCAGCCAGCCGCCGAAGCCCTGCCCCTCGTCGCAGATCAGGACGTCGGCGCCCGCCTCGCCGGCCGCGAGCGCTGCAGAAAGGCCGGCCGGACCGCCGCCGACGACCAGCACGTCGACATGCGCGAAGCGGTTGTCGTAGCGGTCGGGGTCGGCCGCCTCCGGCGCCCGGCCGAGGCCGGCGGCCGAGCGGATATACGGCTCGTAGACGCGGTGCCAGAAGCCCTTCGGCCACATGAAGGTCTTGTAGTAGAAGCCTGCCGTAAGGAAGCGCGAGAACAGGCCGTTGACCGCGCCGACGTCGAAGGCGAGCGAGGGCCAGCGGTTCTGGCTCGCCGCGTCCAGCCCCTGGTAGAGCGGCTGCATGGTGGCGCGGATGTTCGGCTGGCGCCGGCCGCCGTCGCGGCGGATCTCGACCAGGGCGTTCGGCTCCTCCGGGCCGGACCCGAGAATGCCGCGCGGGCGGTGATACTTGAACGAGCGTCCGGTGAGGTGGATGCCGTTGGCGAGCAACGCCGAGGCGAGCGTATCGCCCTCAAGGCCGGTCAGGCGGTTGCCGTCGAAGCTGAAGGTGACGCGGCGGGCGCCGGCGAGCCGGCCGACGCCCGGAATGCGCAGCGGCCTCATCGGGTCGGCTCCCGGCGGGGCGATGCGGCGGCCATGCCGGTCGCGTCCGGGGTGATCTCGGGCCGCTTCTCGCCAGCCTTGTAGAAGGCCAGGAAGTCGTCCGAGACGGAGTGGCGCGCGGCGTTGAAGAAGCGGCCGCAGCCGTGCACGTGCCGCCAGCGCTCGAAGACCACGCCGCGCGTATTGGTGCGCAGATACAGCGCCTCGGCGACGGCGCGACCGGGCTCGACGTCCTGCGAGGGCCGCGCGACATGCGCCTCGCCGGCGTGGCGGAACTCCAGCTCCGGCCGGTCGTCCTCGCAATAGGGGCAGTGGATCAGCAGCATCGTTCTACCTAGTGCGCGACGGCGGCGGCGGCCGCCTCGTCGATGAAGCGGCCGGTTTCGAAGCGGTCGAGGCTGAAGGCGGCGTTGATCGGATGCGGCTCGTCGCGGGCGATCGTGTGGGCGAAGACGTGGCCCGAGCCGGGCGTCGCCTTGAAGCCGCCGGTGCCCCAGCCGCAATTGACGTAGAGCCCCTTGACCGGCGTCTTCGAAAGCACCGGCGAGCGGTCCGGCGTGACGTCGACGATGCCGCCCCAGGTGCGCATCATGCGCATCCGCCGGAACATCGGGAACATCTCCGAGATCGCATCCAGCGTGTGGTTGAAGATCGAGAGGCTGCCGGTCTGGGAATAGGACGGGTACTGGTCGGTGCCGGCGCCGATCACCAGTTCGCCCTTGTCCGACTGCGAGACATAGGCGTGCACGGTATTCGACATCACTACGCAGGGAAAGCACGGCTTGATCGGCTCGGAGACCACCGCCTGCAGCGGAAAGCTCTCGATCGGCATGCGCACGCCGGCCATGTCCATGACGACGGACGTGTGCCCCGCCGCGACGACGCCGATCTTGCGCGCCCCGATGAAGCCGCGCGAGGTCTCGACGCCGGCGACGGCACCGCTGGCGTCGCGGCGGATGCCGGTCACCGCGGTGTTCTGGATGATGTGCACCCCGCGGTCCGAGGCGGCGCGGGCATAGCCCCAGGCGACGGCGTCGTGCCGCGCCGTGCCGCCGCGCCGCTGCAGCGCGCCGCCGATCACCGGATAGCGCGTGTCACGGGAGATGTTCAGCGGCGGGCAGTAGGCCTTGCACTCTTCCGGCGTCAGCCACTCGTTGTCGACGCCGTTGAGCCGGTTGGCATGGATATGGCGCTGGGCGCTCTGCCGGTCGTGCTCGTTGTGCGACAGCATCAGGACGCCGCGCGGGGAGAACATGACGTTGTAGTTGAGGTCCTGCGACAGGCCCTCCCACAGCTTCACCGCGTGGTCGTAGAGCGCGGCGGACTCGTCGTAGAGATAGTTCGAGCGGATGATCGTGGTGTTGCGGCCGGTGTTGCCGCCGCCGAGCCAGCCCTTCTCGATCACCGCGACGTCGGTGATGCCGTGCTCCTTGGCGAGATAGTAGGCGGTGGCGAGCCCGTGACCGCCGGCGCCGACGATGACGACGTCGTACTGGCGCCGCGGCTCCGGCGACGCCCATTGCTCGGTCCAGCCGGAATGGCCGCGCATTGCCTCGCGCGCCACGGCGAAGGCCGAAAATCGTCGCATCTGTCGCCTCGCGTTCCGATCGCCGAAGCCCGGTGATCGCCGGGCCTGACCTCTAGTAGCGTCCCGCTGTCGGCCGGGGCAATGGCGGGACACCGTCACAGCTCTAGCCGGGATGCCGCAGGACCGTGCTCAGAATGCGACCGTCGGTGACGCAGCGGGCCGAGATCGCGACTCGGTCGGGTCGCGATCTCTCATGCAAGCGTTACGGCAGCGCGATTTCCCTTGTTCCGGCCGCCGCTGCTTCAGCCGCTCGTGCCGGATCAGCGCAGGGGCTCAGATCAGCGGGCGGCTCGGCCGTCCGGCGAGACCGCCGATTGCCCCGACGACGAGACCGAGCAGGAGGGCGATGAACGCCCCGAAGGATGCTGTCGAGACCGCGCCGGCCGCGACGTCGGCCGCCTGGCGTGCCGCGCGGACCGCCTCGTCATAGCGCTGCTGGAAACGCTGCAGGCGCTGGCGCGCCTCCGCCTCGGGGATGCCGGCCTCGCGGGCGATGGCGTCGACCGCTGCCTGGCGTTCCTCGGCGGTGGCGGCCTCGTCGACGCCGGCGACGATCGTGCCGATGGCGGCGGCGATGTCTTCGGCACTGCTTGGCTGGCGCGGGGCTTCGGCGGCCGGCGCCTCGCCCTCGGCTTCCGGCACGGCGGCAGGCGACGCCTGCCGGCTCTGGCGCAGCATCGCCTCGGCCTCGCCGCGCAGCGGTCCCGCCAGGCCGTCCACGGTCCCCGGCGCCATGGCCTGCGCGGCCTGGGCAAGGCCCTGGATCGAGTTGCCGATCGCCCCGAAGGCGCCACCGAGCACCACCGATGCGCTGCTCGTCAGCAGATAGATGACCAGCAGCGTCGATGCCGCCCAGGTCACGGCGCCATGCAGCATCGCATCGGTCTTTTCCGGCTGGCCCGCGAGGCGCCCGGCGGCGAAGGCGCCGACGAACAGGCCGATCAGCACCACCGCGACCGTCCAGAGGCCGCCGGCCGAGGCTAAGGCGCTGGCGTCGACGTCGCCCCGTCCGACCGGATCGATGCTCGAGAGCCCGATGCCGAGCCCGAGCAGCCCCAGCATGAACTGGATGGCGAGCGCGAGCAGCGTGCCTGCCGCGATGGCTCCCCAGGAGATGCGCCGGACGCTGCCCGATGCGATGCCTGCCACCCGATCCCTGTCTCGCCTGATGTCGCTCATGTACCCGTCCGTGATCCTGGGGCGCGTCGCGCCCGGCCGATAGTCTTCCGTTCCGTAAACACGACTTCCGCCGCCACGTGAAGCCGTCGGCGGCGCAAACTTGGCAGCCGTCTCGGTGTTTCACCCGGGCAGCGTCGCACGCCGTCGCGCATCCGGCGGCGCAGGACGCGTGACAGCCCGCCGGCCCGTGGGCTAGGTTTCGCACCGACCGGAGACGGCGAAGCCGCCCGGAACGGGGAGGAGACAATGCCGATGACGAAGACCCGCCTCGCCTTGCTGGCCGCTTTCGCCGCGGCCCTGCTGCCGGCATCGCCCGCCGCTGCCGCCGATGTGCCGCGCATCGCGCTGGCCGATTTCTACTATCTCGATACGTCGGGCGAACCTGGCGACCGCGACAGCGAGCACCGCCAGCGGGTCGAATTGTTCGAGACCGTGCTGCGCGAGCGGATCGCCGCCACCGGCCGCTTCGAGGTGGTGCCGCTCGAATGCGCGCTGCCCGAATGCGGCGTCGGCTCGCTGAGCGTCGAGGACGCCGTCGACGCGGCCGAACGGGCGGATGCCGACTACGTGCTGCTCGGGGCGATCCAGAAGATCTCGACGCTGGTCGGGACCGGACGCCTCGACCTCGTCGACGTGCCGCGCCGGCGCAGCGCGATGAGCCGGGTCCTGTCGTTCCGGGGAGACTCCGACGAGGCCTTCCGGCGCGCCGCCGAATTCTCCGCCCGCAACGTGGTCGAGGCCGATCTTTCCGACGCAGCCGACGCCGCGGAATAGGCACGGCCGCCGGCCGCAACGCCGTCTCCGGCGGCCGCTACGCGTCGTCTCGACAAGCGGAAGCGAGTCTGTTAAGGCGAAAACGCTCTCGAAGATTCGTCTTCGCGGGGGAATGGCCTGTGGGAGCCGACCGCCGCAAGACCCCAGGAACGGAACGCCAGGTGCAGGTACTCGTCCGCGACAACAATGTCGATCAGGCTCTTCGCGCCCTGAAGAAGAAGCTGCAGCGCGAGGGCATCTTCCGTGAGATGAAGATGCGGAACCATTATGAGAAGCCCTCGGAGAAGCGCGCCCGCGAGAAGGCCGAGGCGGTCCGCCGCGCCCGCAAGCTGGCGCGCAAGCGCGCCCAGCGCGAGGGCCTGGTAGCCGGCGGGCGCAGCCTCTAGGCGCCATCCTTTCGGCCATATCCGAAACTAGCAGAAAGGCGGCGGGGTTGGCCTCGCCGCCTTTCTGCTTGATTGTTGCATGGGTCAGGGTCCAGAGGGGTCGGGTCCGGATCGGTCACGGGCGAGCCGCGCCCCGCACGCGCGGCGGCACGATATTCGTGGCCGCAAGTCGCCTCAGGGGGAAGTGTCAGCCAATGCCGCAGTCGCAGAGAACCGTCCGGGAGCCCGGCACCCGCCCGATGCATGAAGCCCTGGCAGGCCTTTCCAGCCGAGGCCCGGGACGGACCGCCGCTGTGCTGCCCCGCGCCGCCGCACTGCTGATGCTCGCGTCGCTCGCCGCCTGCCAGTCGGACGGATCGAATGCGCCGCTCGTCCAGGCCATCGCGCTCGACCAGAACCAGGGTCTCGACCAGAACATCGCATCGCTGACCCAGACGGTGAACGCCAACCCGAGCAATCCGGAAGTCTACAACGTGCGGGGTACGGCCTATGGCCGCGCCGGTCAGTACGATGCCGCCATCGCCGATTTCGCCACCGCGATCCGGCTCGACCCGAATTTCTACCAGGCCTACGCCAACCGCGCGCTGATCTATCGCCAGACCAACCAGCCGGCGCTGGCGATCGAGGACTACAACGCCGCCCTGCGGATCAATCCGAACTACGATTCCGCCTATATCGGCCGGGGCAACGTCTACCGCGTCGCCGGTCGCAACCAGGAGGCGCTCGCGGACTTCCAGCGGGCGATCGATCTCAACACCACCGACCCGCGCGCCTACCACAATCGCGGCCTGCTCTATCAGCTCGACGGCCAGCACAAGCAGGCGATCGAGGATTTCTCCACCTCGATCTCCCTGCAGGCGACGGCGCCAGAGCCCTATTCCGGCCGCGGCGTTTCCTACCTTGCGCTGGGAGACGAGGAGAACGCCTTCACCGACTTCAACGCCGCGCTGAAGCTCGACGACAAGAAGGCCGAGTACTGGACCAACCAGGCGGTCATCTTCGAACGGCGCGGCGACCGCCAGCGCGCCTTCCGCTCCTACGCCCGGGCGGCGCAGCTCGATCCCAATTACCGTCCGGCCAAGGACGGCATGGCGCGGACCAGCGGACCGGCCGGCGCCTGACGGCCGGTCCGCGGCGGCGCAGGTTGGGATTATCTTCCGCCCGGTCGCGGCATTTCGGGAACTCCTTGAGGCTTCGGCGGTTCTGCCGCCGAAGCGGGCATTACGTCAAAAGGATAATTCCCATGAAAACCGTCATCTCTTCCGTCGCCCTTGCGGCGGCCCTGGCCATGTCTCCCCTCGCCGTCGGCGCCGCGTCGGCTGGCGAAGTCGGCCTGCTCGGCTGCAGCAGCGATGGTAACACCGGCTTCATCATCGGCTCCTCCGAAGACCTGGTCTGTGACTTCACGCCGGCCGACGGCGGCCCGGTGGAGCGCTACAAGGCGACCCTCGACACGTTCGGCCTCGACGTCGGCGTCACCGGCCGTACCGTGATGAGCTGGGCCGTGGTGGCGGCGGGCGACGGCGGCTATCAGCCGAGCGCGCTCGCGGGCACCTATGTCGGCGCCAGCGCCGATGCTTCGGCGGTCGTCGGCGGCGGCGCCAACGTTCTGGTGGGCGGAGCCGACAACAGCTACTCGCTGCAGCCGGTCAGCGTCCAGGCGCAGGAGGGCATCAATGCCGCGATCGGCGTGACCAAGTTCACGCTGGAACCGGTCGCTCCGCAGCCGGTCGTCATCGAGAAGCGCACGACGATCATCCAGCAGTAAGCGCCCCCAGCCACTGCCATAGAAAGAGGCCCGCGGATCGCTCCGCGGGCCTCTTTGCGTCGGGAGATGCTTTCGGCAGGCACGCGCCGCCAGATCTGCGCCAGCCGTCAGTCAGATGCCGGGGCCGCAGCTTCAATCAGCGGAAGACGATCCAGGCGATCGCCATGACGATCAGGAACGAGAACACGGAGGCAATCACGCCGGCGCCTGCGATCAGTCCCACCAGCATGCCGACGAGGATCGCCAGGATGGTGGCAGAGCCCCACTTGGTCATCGCCAGAAAGCGGGAATAGGTCCGCTCGTGCTCGGGATAGTCCATTTCCGCGGGGTTGTTGATGTCGAATTCGGGCGTGCCGGCCATGCGATCGTCTCCATATGCGCTGGTCAGCCACATACACGAACAGGCTCGGCCGTGGCAACGCCGCCGGCGACCGGTGGCCGCCCCGGATTCGGCGCGCACGAAAACGGCCGGCGCTGGGGGCGCCGGCCGTCATTGTTACTGATTGTCTGAGCGGCCTTAGGCGGTCAGGCGACCTTGCGGTCCTCGTGCCTGCCCTCTTCGACCTCCTCGATGATCTTGGCGATGAAGGCCGGCAGGTCGCCGGGGTTGCGCGAGGTGATCAACGCCTCGTCGACCACGACCTCGGAATCCTCCCAGTTGCCGCCGGCATTGACCACATCGGTCTTGATCGACTTGAACGAGGTGACGCTCCGCCCGCGGACCACGTCGGCCTCGATCAGCAGCCACGGCGCATGGCAGATCGCGGCGAGCGGCTTCTTCGAGTTGAAGAACTCGCGCACGAAGCTGACCACCTTGGGATCGGCGCGCAGCACGTCCGGGTTGATCTGTCCGCCCGGCAGGACGAGGCCGTCATACTCGGAGACGCGAACCTCGGAGAGCAGCTTGTCGACCGGCACGGTCTTGCCCCAGTCGTCCTTGTCCCAAGCCTTGATGGAGCCGGACTTGGTCGAAAGGACATGAACTTCGGCGCCCGCCTGTCGCAGCTTCTCCAGCGGCTCGAAGAGCTCGGACTGCTCGAAGCCGTCGGTGGCGAGTATGGCGATCTTGGCCTGATTGATGTTCGGCATGATGTTGGTTCCTTCATTTTCGACCACGGCGGCGCAATCCCCACGTGTCGCCGCGGGGCGTTGCATCCGGTTCATGATCGGTGTTCGGGAAGGCTAACGTACTGTCGGCAAACGGGTTCCGACTCTCCAATGCGGCCTTTTCGCGATCCCGGCGAGTATGGCCCGGACTCGCAGGCGTCGTCGCGCCGCCCGCTAGGCTTCGTCCGCGTCCGCATCGCTGTCGATGGCTGCCGCGGCGTCGGGGAACGCGAAACCAGCCCGCACCATCGCCGCGACGTCACGGTCGCGCCGTTCCTCGCGCTGGCGGCTCCGCCACGGCCCCAGCCGCCGGCGCTTGGCATAGGCCTGCGCCGCACCGCGCTCGCTGGTCTCGTCGGCCGCAACGAGTTCCTCCACCAGCGCCTTCTCGACGCCCTTTTCGAGAAGCTTCGCCGTGGTCATCCGCCGCGAGGTGCCGCGCCGGCGAAGGCTCGCGAGACGGCCCTCCGCGAACGCCCGATCGTCGACGAGCCCGAGTTCGACGAAGCGCGCCACCGTCGTCTCGACCAGGCCGAGGTGCTCGGCGGCATCCTCGCCGCGCGCATGGGCTCTGCGCATCACCTTGCGCTCCAGCACGCGCTGGAGGTTGGCGGTGGTGGAGGCGTAGCGCTCCAGATAATGCGCGGCGGTCCGGAACAGCCATTCCGGGGTGATCGGCCGCGGGACGGGGCGCTCCACTATTCGGCGGCTTCCGCGACGCGCACGGCGCCGGCAAAGGCGGCTTCGGCTTCAACCCGCTTCGCCGCCGCCTCGGCGGCGAAGCGCCGCCGGACCGGGCCGTAGCCCTTCAGCGTTTCCGGCCAGCGCGCAAGCGCCGCGGCCGCCTGGTGATTGCCCGGCGAGAGGTCGGCAAGGATCCCGTCGAGCGTCGCCTCGTAGGCCGCCAGCTCGGCGCGTTCGGCCTTGCGTTCGGCGGAAAGGCGGAAGGGATCCAGCACCGTGCCCCGGACCCGCCGCATCGCCGCCAGCGCCCGGAAGCCGAATATCATCCAAGGCCCGAAGCGGCGCTTGCGGGGTCGGCCGTTCGGCCCGTCCTCGCCCATGATCGGCGGCGCCAGATGGAACTCCAGCCGGTCGTAGCGCGCGAAGCGCTCGCCGAGCTGCGCCGCGAAGCTTCCGTCGGTGTAGAGCCGCGCCACCTCGTACTCGTCCTTCTGCGCCATCATCCGGTAGAGCTGCCGCGCCGCGGCATCCGCCAGCTCCTCGCGGCCCGGCGCGACGCGCGCTTCCGCTGCCCGGATTGACGCGATCCGCGCGTTGTAACGCTCGGCGAAGGCCGCATCCTGATAGGCGGCGAGATCCGCTGCCCGCCGGGCCACCGCTTCGTCGAGGCTTTCCGACAGGCGGCGGTGGTCGAGGCCGGCGCCGCTTCCGGCGGCTGCCTCGGTTGCCGGAATGGACGAAGGGTCATGGGCGATCGCCCGGCCCCATTCGAAGGCGGCGAGATTGGTGTCGACCGCCACGCCGTTCATCGTCAGCGCGTCGCGGATCGCCTGCCGCGAGATCGGCAGCGCGCCGGTCTGGAAGGCAAGGCCCAGCATCAGCATGTTGGCGAAGATCGCGTCGCCGAACAGCGCCACGGCAATGCGCTCCGCATCGATGACGCGAAGCCGCTCCCTGCCAGCCGCCTCGCCGAGCGCCTCCAGCAGCCGCCGCGTCGGAAACGAGAAATCGACGTTGCGGGTGAACTCGCCCGACAGCGTCTCGTGGCTGTTGAGGACGACGGTGGTCTTGCCCCGTGTGATCGTCGAGCGGACCTTGGCGGAGGCCGCGGTGACCATGTCGCAGCCGATGACCAGCCGCGCCTGGCCCGCGGCGACCCGGATCGACTTGACGTCGGCCGGCGTCGGGGCGATCCGCACATGGCTCATCACCGCCCCGCCCTTCTGGGCGAGCCCGGCCATGTCGATGATCCCGGCGCCGCGGCCGTCGAGATGCGCCGCCATGCCGATGATCGCACCGATCGTGACCACCCCGGTGCCGCCGACGCCGGTGATGACGATGCCCATGGGCTCGTCGAGCGCCGCGGTCTCGGGCTCCGGCACGGTGGGCGCGGCCTCGCGGCGCCGTTCCGCCTCATGCGCGATCCCGCCATGGACGGTGACGAAGGACGGACAGAACCCCTCGAGGCAGGAGAAATCCTTGTTGCAGGCCGACTGGTCGATCTGGCGCTTGCGGCCGAACTCGGTCTCGACGGCGGTCACCGCGACGCAGTTCGACTGCACGCCGCAATCGCCGCAGCCCTCGCAGACCCGCTCGTTGATGACCACCCGCCGGTCGGGATCGGGAAACGCACCGCGCTTGCGCCGCCGGCGCTTCTCGGCCGCGCAAGTCTGGTCGTAGATCAGCACCGTCAGGCCTTCGGTTGCCGCGAGGTCCCGCTGCACGGTGTCGAGTTCCGAGCGGTGGAACAGCCTGGTGCCGGCGGGCAGGCGCGGGTCGCCTTCGTGCTTGGCCGGCTCGTCCGAGACGACCACCACCCGCTTTGCGCCCTCCGCGAGGACCTGCGCCGCGATCGCCGGCACCGACAGCCCGCCCTCGTGGCGCTGGCCGCCGGTCATCGCCACGGCGTCGTTGAAGAGGATCTTGTAGGTGACGTTGGCCCCGGAGGCGGAGGCGGCGCGCAGGGCGAGCGCGCCGGAATGGTTGTAGGTGCCGTCGCCGAGATTCTGGAACACGTGTCCGCGACTGGAGAAGTGCCGCTCGCCGATCCAGTTGGCGCCCTCGCCGCCCATCTGGGTGAAGCCCTCGGTCGAACGATCCATCCACTGCGCCATGTAGTGGCAGCCGATGCCGGCATAGGCACGGGCACCCTCCGGCACGCGCGTCGAGCTGTTGTGCGGGCAGCCGGCGCAGAAATACGGCGTCCGCAGCGCGTATTCCGGTGCGCTGTGGGCACCCGCCTGCAGCTTCTCGATGCCCGCCACGGCCGCCGCGAGACGCTCGTTGGGCTGGCGCTCCAGGACGCGCCGGCCGATCGCCACCGCGATGTCGTTGGCATCCAGCGAGGCCTTCGGCGTGAACAGCGTGTGCCCCGCCTCGTCGGCCTTGCCGATGATCAGCGGCGCGTTCGCGGTTCCGTAGAGGATCTCCTTCATCTGCGGCTCGACGAGACCGCGCTTCTCCTCGACGACGACGACCAGTTCCAGGCCCTCGGCGAAACTGCGCACGAAGGCCGGGTCGAGCGGCCAGGGCACCCCGACCTTGCCGAGGCGGATGCCGCAATTCGCCGCACCGAGCTCGTCGATCCCGAGACCCGCCAGGGCCTGCTCGACGTCAAGCCACGACTTGCCGAGCGACAGGATGCCGATCCGCGGCGCGCGCCCGCCCGAATGGGTGATCCGGTTGAAGCGGTTGGCGGCGATGAAGGCGCGCGCCGCCGGCAGCCGGAAATCGTGCAGCAGCGCCTCCTGCTCCAGCGGATGGGCGGCGCGCCGGATGTTGAGGCCGCCGGGCGGCATGGCAGCTTCCGGCAGCACGAACGTTCCCCCGGCGGAAGCGGCATGCACCGTGGCGGTGGATTCGATGTTGTCCTTGACGCATTTCATCCCGGTCCACAGTCCCGAGAAGCGCGACAGGGCAAAGCCGGCGAGGCCGTAGTCGAGTATCTCCTGCACGCCGGCCGGGTTGAAGATCGGGATCATCGCGTCGACGAAGGCGAACTCCGACTGATGGGCGGTGGTGGAGGATTCGCAGGTGTGGTCGTCGCCCATCAGCGCCAGCACGCCGCCGAGCCGCGAGGTGCCCGCCAGATTGGCGTGGCGGAAGGCGTCGCCGGATCGGTCGACGCCCGGGCCCTTGCCGTACCAGATGCCGAAGACGCCGTCGTGGCGGCCCTCGCCGCGCACTTCCGCCTGCTGGGTGCCCCAGAGGGCGGTCGCGGCGAGATCCTCGTTGAGGCCCGGCTCGAAGACGATGTTCTGCTGCTTGAGCCGCGCCGCCGCCCTCAGGAACTGCTGGTCGAGCCCGCCCAGCGGCGAGCCGCGATAGCCGGTAACGTAACCGGCCGTGTCATGGCCGGCCTGGCGGTCGAGATGTGCCTGCAGCAACACCAGCCGCACCACGGCCTGGGTCCCGGACAGGAACACGTCGGGCACCGACAGGTCGTACTTGTCGTCCAGCGAAACACTGCGCATGGCCATGAGGCGGAACCTCCCGCGAGCGGCGGCGCGTAGCGCACCCACCGTCAACATCCTGTTTCCCCGACTGTTTTGGGACGCCTGCGCGGCGAGGTCAAAACCTTTCGGTGCCCGGGCCTGCCCGGAGTTAGATTTGTAGCGGATAAATGCAGCGCCCTTGCATAGGCGCCGGAATTTCCTTAACGGACCGCATCCCGGGCAGCCGGGCGATACGGGTCTACCATAGCGACGACGACGCCTGATTCCCCTGCACCTTCGGCCGCGCCGCCGGCGCGCAGAAGGAGCAGGACGGAGCCGCACTCGTCTCGCGCGCACGAACCGGTCCATCGACGGGGCACACGAGGGAGGCGAGGCACAATGTCGGCGCTCATGGCTTTTTCCCGCGGCATCGACCGCGTGACGACCTTCGTCGGTCGCGGCGTGTCCTGGCTGGTCCTGGTCGTGGTGCTGGTCAGCGCCGGCAACGCGGTCATCCGCAAGGCCTTCGACATCTCCTCCAACGCCTGGCTGGAACTGCAGTGGTACCTGTTCGGCGCGATCTTCATGCTCGCCGCCGCCTGGACCCTCTTGAAAAACGAGCACATTCGCGTCGACATCGTGTCGAACGTCGTGTCGAAGCGGACGCGCGACTGGATCGACCTGCTCGGCCACATCTTCATGCTGCTGCCGTTCACGATGCTGATGCTCTGGTTGCTCTACCCCTACGTGCTGCAGTCCTTCATGCGCGGCGAGACCTCGCCGAATGCCGGCGGGCTGATCCTCTGGCCGGCCAAGGCACTGCTGCTGGCCGGCTTCGCGCTGCTTTTCCTGCAGGCGATCTCCGAGCTCATCAAGCGCGTCGGCGTGATGTTCTTCGGTGTCGAGGACACGACACCGATGGGGTCGGCGCATGCCGAGGCGCCTGAACTCGCCGCCCTTGCTCCCGACCAGCCGCAAGGCGGCGCCGAGCCGCCTGCAGACAAGCCGCGCGAAGGCGGCCCGGGAGTGATCCGATGATCGAGTTCGTCGCCCACAATCTCGCGCCGATCATGTTCGGCTCGCTGATCATCTTCCTGCTGCTCGGCTACCCGGTGGCGTTCTCGCTGGCCGCCAACGGCCTCCTGTTCTTCATCATCGGCGTCGAACTGGCGCCGCTGTCGAACGACATCAATCTGTTCTGGCCGCTGCTCGGCGCCCTGCCCGATCGCTTCTTCGGCGGCGTCATGTCGAACGACACGCTGCTCGCCATCCCGTTCTTCACCTTCATGGGGTTGATCCTCGAGCGCTCCGGCATGGCCGAGGACCTGCTCGACACGATCGGCCAGCTGTTCGGCCCGCTGCGCGGCGGCCTCGCCTACGCGGTGATCTTCGTCGGCGCGCTGCTGGCCGCCACGACCGGCGTCGTCGCCGCCTCGGTGATCGCCATGGGCCTGATCTCGCTGCCGATCATGCTGCGCTATGGCTACGATCGCCGGCTGGCCTCGGGCGTCATCGTCGCCTCCGGCACGCTCGCCCAGATCATCCCGCCCTCGCTGGTGCTGATCGTCCTCGCCGACCAGCTCGGCCGCTCCGTCGGCGACATGTATTCCGGCGCGCTCGTTCCGGCGCTGGTTCTGACCGGGCTCTACGTCCTCTACGTCTTCGCGATGACGATGATCTACCCGAACGCCGCGCCGGCCCTGCCGAAGGAAGCGCGCACGCTCGGCCACGGCGTCACCTCGTTGATCTTCGCCGCCGCCGGGGCGATCATCCTGGCCTATCTCGCGACGGTCTTCCTGGAAGGCGAAGTCGAGCAGGGCGCGGGCATCTGGGGTGCCACGATCGCGATCCTGGCGGTGTATTTCGTCGCCGTCCTCAACAAGGCGCTCAAGCTGCCGCTGCTGTCCTACCTGACGCAGCAGGTGATCATCGTCCTGATCCCGCCGCTGGCGCTGATCTTCCTCGTCCTCGGCACCATCTTCCTCGGCATCGCGACACCGACCGAGGGCGGCGCGATGGGCGCCGTCGGCGCGCTGATCCTCGCCTTCGGCAAGCGCCGGCTGAACCTCTCGCTGATGACCCAGGCGATGGAGTCGACCACCAAGCTGTCGGCCTTCGTGCTGTTCATCCTGATCGGCGCCCGGGTATTCTCGCTGACCTTCTACGGCGTCAACGGCCATGTCTGGGTCGAGGAGCTGCTGACGGCCGTGCCCGGCGGCCAGACCGGCTTCCTCATCGTCGTCAACATCCTGGTCTTCTTCCTGGCGTTCTTCCTCGACTTCTTCGAGCTCGCCTTCATCATCGTGCCGCTGCTGGCACCGGCGGCGGACAAGCTGGGCATCGACCTGATCTTCTTCGGGGTGCTGCTCGGGCTGAACATGCAGACCTCGTTCATGCATCCGCCGTTCGGCTTCGCGCTGTTCTACCTGCGCTCCGTGGCGGCCCGCGTGCCGTATCTCGACCGGGTCACCGGCAAGCGGATGGAGCCGGTGACCACCGGGCAGATCTATCGGGGCGCCATCCCGTTCGTCTGCATCCAGCTGGTCATGGTCGGCCTGACGATCCTGTTCCCGCAGATGGTCATGCGCTACAAATCCACGGCGCCGGTGCAGGATCCGTCGGCCATCCAGCTGCAGATCCCGAATTTCGGCGGCGAAGGTGGCCTGCCGCCGCTCGGCGGGGCCTCGGGTGTCGGCAACGGTGCGCCGCAGAACAATCCGCTCGGCCTGCCGCCGCTCGGCATGCCGCCGCTCGGCGCACCCCCGGCTGGCGGGGCGGCGACACCGGCGCCCGGCGGCGCCGCAAAGCCGGCGCCCGCGCCGGCAGCCCCTGCCCCGTCGATGGGCCTGCCGCCGCTCGACTTCAACAATGCCCTTGGTGGCGGAGCCCCGGCTCCCGCGGCGCCGCCGGCGACCCAGCCGGCACCGGCGTCACCGACGCCGCCGGCATCGGCCGGCCCGGGCGCGCCGATCGACCTGTCGCAGCCGCCGCGCATCCAGTGACGACCTGACCGGCTGCCTGACGGGGCGGCCGGTGCGATTTCAGGGAAAGCGGATCAGGCCGCCCGGCGCTGCGCGTCGAAACCTGGCGCCGGGACCGAGACGACGACTCCACCCAGCATGCCGACTGCATGCGCGAAGCTCGCCGCCTCCGCCCGCGCATGATCGAGTCCTGCGACGGTGGTTTCATCCAGCGTGAAGATCGTCCCGCCGTGGACGAAGGGGGCCGCGTGCGCCGCGCACTGCGATAGGCCGACCGGCAGCCGCGCCGTGTCGCTGGTGCCGATGATCGCCTCGATGCTTCGCGCGACGCCGCTGCCGATGGTGGTGATCGCGCTGGCGACGAAGCAGCGATCGCCCGCCTTGCCTTCGCGACGCGCATCCGCCGCCAGCAGCTGGTCGGTGACCAGCGCGGAATAGGCGGACAGCGGCGAGAAGCGAACGGGGATCAGCGCGCGGTCGGCAAGGGACGCGGATGCGCGCACGATCGCCTCTTCCTCGCCGGCGTCGATGATCGCCAGCGCGCCGTGGCGGCGCGCACCGCGGAGGGCGCGTTCGATGGCGGCAATGTCGGCCGCCCGCACGTATTCCAGATGCCGCGGCTGCGCGCCCATGGCGGCCCAGCCGGCCAGCTCCCCCTGCCCGGCAGCGTCGATCAGCGCCACGGGAATGTCGGCTGCCGCCGCGACGCCCGCCAGTGTCAGCGCGACGGTGGCGCTGCCGGAAGCCTTGAGCGATCCAACGGAAATGACGGAAAGCATGGTCGGCCTCGTCGAAGGGCATCGCGCCGGTGAATCTGCCGGGCGGATTGCCGCCCGAGCGGGCAATGGGGCGGAAGGCTGCGCCCGTGACGACGCAGGACGCCGTCCATCGTCCCATGGCTCGAAGTCTCGGTAATTATGGTTAACGGAAGGTTAACGCAGGTTTCCGGCCAGCCTTGCGACAACGAGAAAGGCCCGGGGCGTTTCCGCCCCGGGCCTTCGTCATCTTCGCCTGCAGGATGGCTCAGCCGCCCTGGTTCGGCACCAGCGCGCCTTCGCGCTGCTTGATCATCATGAAGGTGTCGAAGGTGTATTCGCCGACCTGCTGCCAGAGATAGGTGTCGTTCCGGAACGCCACCATCGAGTCGTAGATCTTCTTGAAGGCGGCGTTCTGGCCGTTGATCTCGGCATAGACCTCCTGCGTGGCGTCGAAGCTCGCCTGCATGATCTCCTGGCTGAACGGGCGCAGCTGCGCGCCCTGCTGGACCAGCGTCTTCAGTGCCGTCGGGTTCTTGTAGTCGTACTCGGCGAGCATCTCGATCGTCGAGGCGCGCGCCGCGGTCGCGAGCAGGCTCTTGTAGGCGTCCGGCAGGGCGTCGTACGCGGCCTTGTTGCTGAAGAAGCAGAGCGCCAGGCTCCCCTCCCACCAGCCCGGATAATAGTAATACGGCGCGACCTTCACGAAGCCGAGCTTCTCGTCGTCGTAAGGTCCGATCCACTCGGCGGCGTCGATGACGCCCTTTTCCAGCGAGGGATAGATGTCGCCGCCGGCGATCTGCTGCGGCACCACGCCGAGCTTCTGCATCGCCTGGCCGGCCAGGCCCGCGATGCGCATCTTCAGGCCGTTGAGGTCGGCGACCGTGTTGATCTCCTTGCGGAACCAGCCGCCCATCTGGGTGCCGGTGTTGCCGCCCGGCATGTACTGCAGGCCCTGGCCGTTGAAGTACTCGTTGAGGAGCGTGATGCCCTCGCCGTAATAGAGCCAGGCATGCAGCCCGCGGGCGTTCAGCGTGAACGGCACCGTGGCGCCGAGCGCGTAGGTCGGATCCTTGCCGACATAGTAGTAGGACGCCGTGTGGCACATCTGGACCGTGCCATCGGTGACGGCGTCGGCTGCCTGCAGGCCCGGGACGATCTCGCCGGCGGCGAAGACTTGGATGTCGAAATTGCCGTCGGTCGCCTCGCGGACGTATTTGGCGAGATCCTCGGCGCCGCCATAGATCGTGTCGAGCGATTTCGGGAAGGAGGAGGTGCAGCGCCACTGCACCTTCGGCAGCGACTGGGCGATGGCCGGGGCTGCCAGCGCGCCGGCACCGGCGACGCCGAATGCGCCGACGGCACTGTTACGAATAAACTTGCGGCGGTTCATGAGGACGGACTCCCTTTGCCCCACCCGGTCTCGGAGCAGGCGGCGGCGATTTGAAATTCTGGTTTGCTGCAGGACCCCGTGAGGGACTCCCGAATGCGTGGCTCCCTAGCCGCCGGCATGACCGGCGAGCCCCGGGCTGATCGTAGGCATCCCGGCGCATTTTGCAACGCGGTCGCCTTGCGCGGCCGAGGTGAAGCGGAAGCCGCGGGAAGCGGCTTCCGCGAGCGTCAGAGCGCGTTCTGGCGCTGCTGGACCATCATGAACGTGTCGAAGCTGTATTCCGCGATCTGCGCCCAGAGATAGGCATCCCGCTTGAAGGCGTTCTGGCTGTCGAGGAGCTTCTTGTACTCCTCGTTGGTGGCGGAGATGTCCGCATGCACCTCGTTGGCCGCCTCGAAGCTCGCCTGCATGATCTCCTGGCTGAACGGGCGCAGCTGCGCGCCGGCCGCCGCGAGACGCTTGAGCGCCATCGGGTTGCGGTAGTCGTAGGAGGCCAGCATCGAGCAGTTGATTGCCTGGCATGCCGACTCCAGCATCGCCTGGTAGGCCTTCGGCAGCGAGTTCCACTTCTCGAGATTGAACATCATGTGCAGGGCCGCGCCGCCTTCCCACCAGGCGGGATAGTAATAGTACTTCGCGACCTGGTGGAAGCCGAGCTTCTCGTCGTCATAGGGTCCGACGAACTCGACGGCGTCGAGCGTGCCGCGCTCCAGCGCGGCGTAGATGTCGCCCGCCGGGATCTGCTGCGGCACGACGCCGAGCTTCTCGACAACACGACCCGCCAGCCCGGCGATCCGCAGCTTCAGGCCCTTGAGGTCTTCGAGCCCGTTGATTTCCTTCCGATACCAGCCGCCCATCTGCGCGCCGGTATTGCCGGCTGGCAGGCCATAGACGCCAGTCTTGCCGTAGAACTCGTTCAAGAGGCCGTTGCCGCCGCCTTCGTAGAACCAGGCGTTGAGCTGGCGGGCGTTCAGCCCGAACGGAACCGCGGTGCCGAAGGCGAAGGCCGGGTCCTTGCCGACGTAGTAGTAGGAGGCGGTATGAGCCATCTCGACCGTGCCGTTCTGCACAGCGTCGAGCGCCTGCCCCCCGGGCACGATCTCGCCGGCGGCGAACATCTGGATCTCGAACTGGCCGTCGCTCGCCTCGCGGACATAGCGGGTCAGGAGTTCGGAAGCGCCATAGATCGTGTCCACCGACTTCGGGAACGAGGACGTGCAGCGCCAAGTGACCTTTGGCCGATCCTGGGCGATGGCGGGGGCCGCAAGGCCCGCTGCGCCGATGCCGAGCGCGCCGGCGCCGATGGCGCCCTTGGCGGCACCGCCGATGAATTTGCGTCTGTCCATTGTCGCCTCCCGGGAATGAACGCGCCGCCCGGAGGGCGGCGTGCGTAACTGCGGCAGTTTGGTCGCCGTCTGGCGCGCGATCCTACGCAGGCGCTTCCGAAACGCAAGCCGGGGTTTTGCGCCCGCCTCTCGGCTTGCCGCGGGGGCTTTCGGCCAAGAAAAAGGCGGCGGTCCCGAAGAACCGCCGCCTGATATGTCCGAACCTGAAGAAGGATCAGGTCAGATCCTGCTTCTTGGCGTCGTCCTTGGCCGCTTCGCCGGCAGCACGGGCGACGCTGCCCGCCTTCTCGGCAAGCGTCTCGCCCGACTTGGTGTCCGGCTTCAGGCCCTTGGCGTCGGCTTCCTCGCTGGCTGCCTCGTAGGCGGCGCCAGCGACATGTTCCGCGCGGTGCAGCGTGTCGCGGCCATAGGCCACGGCATCGTCACGCACCTTGTCGCGCATGCCGCCGACCAACTCGTCCTCGCGACGGGTCGCCGGCAGTGCCGCGCCGATCGCGGCACCGATCGCCAGTGCCAGGGCACCGAAGACCAGCGGCTCGTCGTGCATCGCATCGATCACCGTGCGCTGGGCGCGGCGGCCGGTGCGATAGGCGCCCTGACCGGCGTGACGTGCGCCTTCCCAGGCGGCGCTGCCTGCATGGCGAGCGGCATCGCTGGCATCATGGGACGCACGGCGCATGGCGTCGGTCGCCGACCCGGCGGCGTCGCTTGCAGCACCGCCGGCGCGGTTGGCCGCGTCTCCAACCGACGACGCAAGGTTCGACGCGCCGCTCTTCACCGAGCCGGCGGCACTACCGACAGCACCGGAAGCGCTCGAAGCGCCCGACTTGATGGAACCGCCGACGGAGCCGTGGCTACCGCTCGAGACGTTCGTCGACGAAGCCGAGGCCGCGCCGCCGACCGGGGGCGTGCCGCCCTGCGGATAGGCGGGCATCGGACGACCGCCGCGCGGCATGGCGCCGGCGTCTGCCGACCCGGCAGGGAACGCGCCCTCGAAGTCGTCATACTCCCGGTCGTCGCGCCAGTCGCCGTAGCGCTTGGTCAGGCGGTGGCTTTCCGACCGCACGCCGTCGCCGAGGAAGAGCCATGCGAGGCCCGCGCCGACGAGGCCGAGCGCCAGCGGATTGTCGCGAACCTGACGGCCGAAATTGTTCATGGCGTCGGCACCCTGGCCTTCGCGAACATAGCCGGAGAGTTCGTCGACGATCTGGCCGACCGACAGGCGGCCGCGCAGCTCGTCGAGGGTGGAGTCGAGCTTGGACCGATGCGTTTCGGCCTCCTGCTCGAGGCGGGTTGTGTTGTCGCTCATCGGATCTGCTCCTTCACGAGCTTGCCGTCCTTGTTCAACTGGTTGGTCGAACGGTCGGGCATGAGGTTGCTGGGGGCGAGGTCGCGGCGTCCCTTGGCGAGAAGCGCCATGCCGATGGCGGCAATCACGACCCCGACGAGGAGTGCGGCCCAGGCGTCACCGATGACGTTGCCGAGCGCGACGATCAGGGCCTGCGCCAGGACGAACAGAGCGACGAGCAGGCAGATGGCGCCGGCGGCAAGCGAGCCGCCACCCATCTCGACCTGCCGCACCTTGTCGGAGATCTCGGCGCGCACGAGGCGGCTCTCGGTCCGGACGAGTTCACCGGTCTCGCGGATCAGGTCCGTGATCAGGTCGGTGACGGAGCGGGATTCGCGGGGTTCAACGGACATTGCTGCCTCCGGGAGTCTTGGGGGTGATGCCCGACGGCGAAGTAGACGACGTGGAAGTCGTTCCCGATGTCGAACCCTCGTAGCGCGGCTTGCCGGCAAGCGGATCGCTGCCGCCAGAAACGTTGCTCGACGCGGGCCTGGATGCCGTCGTTCCGACCGCTGGGTCCTGATGACGCGGCTTGCCAGTCACCGGATCGACACCCACGGGGTGGGCACCCTCGACCGGACGCGGCTGGTCGCCGTAGGTCGCGGCATATCCTCTGGCGCCGGCCGACGATCCGGGCCGCCCCGCCTGCGACGACGTGCCGTCGCCATAATCCTGGGCGGTGTGCTCACCTGATGCGCGGGCAAAACGACCCAGCGCGACACCGGCAAGAGCCGCACCGACGAGGAACGTGGTCGGACGACGGCGGGCGAAGCTCGCCACCGAGCGCGTCAGGTCCTCGATGCTGTGCCCGTGAATGCTGCGCGATGCGTCCTCGAGGCCGCCGGCGACTTCCCGGACGAGCTTCGACGCCATCGACTGGTCGCGGTCGCCGAGTTCGTCGGAAGCCTTCCGCACAGCCGCGGCGAAATCGTCGAGGCCACCGGCGACGGTTTCCTTGCCGGTCTCGGCTTCGTCGTACACACGCTCTTTCGCCTTGCCGGCAAAATCGCCAGCCTGCTGGCGCACGGTGTCGCCCAGCTTGCGGGCTTCCTCGCGGGCAGCGCCCGCTTCCTGGCCGGCGCGATTACGCGCCGCATCCAGATCTTCGCGCGCCCGGTCGGGCGCTGCTTTGTTGATGTCTGACATTGTCGGTCTCCTCAGCTGAGTCCCAGGAGTGAAAGGACGGCGAGGACCACGACGATCAGGCCGATGAGATAGATGATACTGTTCATGATACTTCCTGCCTCGTGTCGCGCTGGGACAGACGGACACGCGATTGAATCGCCGCTCCGGCTCGTCCGGCTCTTAGGGCCAATCACCGAACGGTGAGATGGTTCCGCATCCATGGCCGGCTAATCCTGCGCCGAAGCTCTCGCTCAGGGGTCGCGACGCCGCTCCGACGGCGTCGACAAGCGGGCGGCGCGGGCCTATTTGGCGGGCACGACAACCGGAAGCGCCGCCATGACCATCGATCCCATCCTTGTCGCCGTGCCAGCCGACGTGCGGGATTTCGAGAACTATCGCTGGCACGCGACCCCCGACACCTATCTCAAGGCGCTGACCCGGGTGGCGGGGGCCATCCCGCTCATCGTGCCGGCGCTGGCCGACGAGTTCGACGTCGAGGCGCTGCTGTCGCGCGTGGATGGGCTGATGATGACCGGCTCGGCCTCCAACGTGCATCCCGACCGCTACGGCGTTGCCGCCACCCAAGGGCACGAGCCGTTCGACCCGGCGCGCGACCGGCTCACCGAGGCGTTGATCAAGGGTGCGATACGCCGCGGGCTGCCGCTGCTGTGCATCTGCCGTGGCCATCAGGAGCTCAACGTGGCGCTCGGCGGCACGCTTGCGACCGAGATCCAGGAGGGCGAAGGCCGCATGGACCACCGGGCGATCAAGCACGAGGAGCAGCGGGAGCGTTTTGCCGTCCGCCACAAGGTGGCGGTCACTGCAGGCGGCGAACTGGCCGCGATCGTCGGTGCGGACGAGATCCGGGTGAACTCGCTGCATCGCCAGGCGATCGACCGCCTGGCGCCCGGCCTCGCCGTCGAAGCGACCGCCGAGGACGGCACGATCGAGGCGGTGTCGGTCGAGGAAGCCAGGGGCTTTGCCCTCGGCGTGCAGTGGCATCCGGAATACTGGGCGGAAAGCGACGCGGCCTCGGCAGCGATCTTTCACGCCTTCGCGGATGCCTGCCGGGCCTACAAGGCCGGCCGCGGGGAGGCAGGGTGACCGGTCTCACCGTCTGGTACGACGGCGCCTGCCCGCTCTGCCGGCGCGAGATCGCCTTCATGCGGCGGCTCGATCGCCGCAACGCGATCAGCTTCGTCGATGTCGCGGCGGGCGATGTCGCCTGTCCGATCGATCGCCGCGAATTGCTGGCACGGTTCCATGCCTCGGAGGATGGCAGTCTGCTGTCGGGCGCGGCGGCGTTCGCTGCGATGTGGCGGGCGATCCCGCAGCTGCGGCCGCTCGGGCTCGCGGCCCGCAACCCGCTGGTGCTGCGCGGGCTCGAACGGGCCTACCTGCTGTTCCTGAAGGGGCGGCCGCGCCTGCAGGCGCTGCTTTCGCGGAGCGGCCGGTAACGCCGGGTCAGATCGTCTGCAGGGCTCCGCCGAGCAGCAGCAGCCCGAGGACCAGCAGGAGCAGCGCGCCGCCGATCTCCACCGCGGTCGTCACCATCCGGTAGCGCGTTCCGCCGAGCTGCAGCGCGAAGCCCTTGGCGAAGACCGCGATGGCGGCGATCGCCGACACCGTGATCGCCGTCCCGAGCGCCATGGCGAGAACCGACAGCACGCCGCCCAGATAGAGGCCGTTGACCAGTGCGAAGGTCAGCACGACGATGGCGCCGGAACAGGGCCGCAGGCCGACCGCCATGATCGCCGAGGCGGCCGAGCCGAAGGTGACCTTTTCGCCAAGGGTCTTCGGGTCGGGCATGTGGCTGCGACCGCAGCCGCAATCCTCCTCGGCATCGGTGCAGACGCCGGCGGCCAGCCCGCCGGATGCCGGACGCATCAGCCGGGCGCCGCTCTGTGCCTCCGCCCGCTCGGGCGCGGCGAAGGCAAGTGCGCCCATCGCGCCGCTGTCGCGATATTGCCCGGCGGGCGCGAAGGCCAGCGAGCCGCCTCCCCTGCGGAAGCCGCCCGCCAGCGCCGCAAGCTTGCGCGCGAGCAGCCAGGCGCCGAAGCCGGCGACGAGGGCGTAGGACGCCATCTCCAGCAGGTCGGTCGCGTCGGTCATCGAGACGGACGTGCCGCGCAGCACGAACCAGCCGGCGCCGACGATGACGAGGGCGGAGAGGGCCTGGACGAGCGAGGAGACGAAGGAGAGCATGATGCCGCGGCGCAGTTCCACCTCGTTGGCCAGAACGTAGGCCGAGATCACCGCCTTGCCGTGGCCGGGCCCGGCGGCGTGGAAGACGCCGTAGGCAAAGGACAGCCCGACCAGGAACGGCAGCGCCAGCCCATCGTCCTTGAGATCGATAAGCGCGCCGCGCAGCGCCGTGAAGAACTCGCGCTGATAGACCGCGATCTGGGTGAACAGCCCGCCGAGCAGGCCGCCGGACGGCTGCGCGGTGACCTCGGCGCTGCCGATACCGAGCGACGAGCGCGCCAGCGCCGGCCCCGCCGCCGCGACGGCCAGCGCGACCAGGCCGAGAAGGATCAGCTGGCGGGGCCGCATGAAACCTCGATGCGTGTCGCCAGGGCCTGCGAATAGTTGATGCCGTCCTCGGGTATCGACTCGTCCGGGCCGAGGCTGGCGACCGAGTCCATCCACTGCTGCGCCGCGACGTCGGCGTCCGGCACGACGTACTGCTTGGTGCACTGCTTGGGCATGTCGATGAGCTGGAAGTCGGCTTCGCTGGCGACGTCGAAGGCGACGAAGAACGTGTCGTCGAAATTCGCCACCGTCAGCTTGCCCGCGGCGAGATCGACCGGCTCGGCCGCCCGCATCTCGAAGAACATCAGCAACTGGCCGTCTTCGTAGAGCGTGTGGATCACGTCGGGCGGCGACATCTTCACGGCGCGGCCGGCGGTCTCGACGAAGGTGTAGAAATCCCACTCGGCGATGGATTCCTTCACCGTCGCGCCGATCTCGACGAGCTCGTCCTGGTCGAGCGTCCCGTTGGCGTTCTTGTCGAAGTCGACCAGCACGGAGGAGGAGAACAGTTCGTCCATCCGCCAGACGTTGCGGATCGCGGCGAGGCGCGCATCGGGGGTGCCGACGATCTCGACCTTCGCCTCGGCGAAGACGTGCGGATGGGCAAGGGCCGGAGCCGTCGTCCCCATGATCGCGATCAGCGCCGCGGCGCCAGCCATCCTGCGTTGGTTCAAAGGTCGAATCCCCTCCGGAGTCGCCTTTTCAAGACAGGACAAGAATGGCCGAAGTTGGGAGGACGGCGCAGGTCCTCAGCGCAGCACGACGACCTGCGCGCCGACATTGACCCGGTCATAGAGGTCGCGGACGTCCTCGTTGCGCATCCGGAAGCAGCCGGCCGAGGCCGCGCTGCCGATCGAGCGCGGGTTGTTGGTGCCATGGATCCGGTAGGCGCCCCAGCCGAGATTGATCGCCCGCTCGCCCAGCGGGTTCTTCGGGCCGGGCCCGACCGACTGCGGCAGGCGCGGGTTCTTCTGGCGCATCGAGGGGGTCGGCGTCCAGGTCGGGTTCGGCCGCTTCTTCGACACCCAGCTCTTGCCGAACCACTGTTCGCTCGGCTTGCCGACGGCGATGTCGTAGGCGAGCGCCCGGCCCTCGCCGGTGACGAGGTAGAGCTTGCGCTCCGAGGTGCGGATCACGATCGTGCCCGGATCGCCCTCGGCGGTGAAGGCGATTTCGGCGGGGCCCGCCCCGTCCCCGGTCGCGGCAAGCGCGGCGCCGGGAAGGGCGAGACCGGAGAGAATCAGGACGGCGAGGATCAGATTGCGCATGGCGGGAAGACTAGGATGCCAGCGCTGAACTTTGGGTAAAAGCCGCCGCGCGGGTCAGTCCTCGTGCTTGGCGCGGCCGTCGCATTTGCGGAACCATGCCGCCAGATAGTCGACGAACAGCCGCACCCGCGCCGGCAAGTGCCGGCGATGCGGGAAGACCGCATAGATGCCGGCCTCGCTCGGCATGTAGTCGTCGAGGACGGTGACCAGCCGGCCCGCCTCGAGATCCTTGCGGACGACGAATGTCGGGCTGAGGGCCAGGCCGAGCCCGGCGATCGCCGCCGCGCGCACCGTGACCGGGCTGTTGGCGGTGAACTGTCCGGAGACCGTGACCGGGATCGTCTCCTTGGTCTCGGGGTCGCGGAAGATCCAGTTGGAAAACATCCGCGAGTTGGAATCGATCACCGCCGGGAAGCCGGCGATCTGCGACGGGTGGGTCGGCCGCCCGAGCCGCTTCAGGAGATCCGGGCTGCCGACGATGGCGAAGTCGAGCGAGGCGAGCCGGCGGGCGATCATCGCCGAATCGGCGAGCCGGGTCATGCGGATCGCGACGTCGAAGCCCTCCTCGACGAGATTGATGAAATTGTCGTCGAGATGAACGTCGAGGCTGATGTCCGGATGGTCCTTGGCGAAGTCGACGAGGCTGAGTCCGAGTTCCGCGTCGCCGAAGGTGCGCGCGGCGGAAACCCGGATCGTGCCCTTCGCCTCGCCGGTCGCCTCGCGCGCCTCCTCGTTGAGGCTCTCGAGGTCGGAGAGGATCGCCGAGGCGCGCGACAGATAGACCTCGCCGGCGGCCGTCAGGGCGATCTGCCTTGTCGTGCGGTTGATCAGGAGGACGCCGAGTTCGTCCTCCAGCTCGCGGACATATTTCGACAGCAGCGCCTTGGAGCGGCCGGTCTTGCGCGCGGCGGCCGAGAAGCCCTCGTTCTCGACGACCGAAATGAAGGCGCGCATCCGTGTCAGCGTGTCCATCGAATGCACCTTGCTCCAGGCTTGCGTGATGTTGCCGGCGGTCCGCGGCAGCGGCCCTTCCTCCGCCGGAAGGGACGAAAAATCAACCGGCCACCGAAATTCCCACTTGTGTATGACGGGAGGCCCGCATACATCGCGCCTTGCCCCATGTCGCACGTGCCCGTGGGCGTCCCCCGGTCCTCAAATGCGAGGTCACCGGGACGGTACCTGGACGTAACACATCCAGTCGGTTTCGCCGCATCGCGGAATCGAGGACGCCTTTAAGCAACGACGGTCCGGGCTTTTTTGGTCTCTCCTGGTCTCCATCGCCGGGAATACTGAAGAGGCACACCATCATTGCCTGAAGTGCGGCGGGTCCAAGCCCACCATGCCATGGCAGATTGACTCCGGCGACGACGCGACGCGTTCGAAGCCGGCCATCGTCGCGTCTCGCGGAGAGACCGCCCGGTCATGCCGTTTCGGCTGGCACGGGGGGACTCCGAGCGGTCGCCTCTTGTCGACCTTTCGGTTCTCGGAGAGCCCCATGGCCACGCAGCGCATCCTCGACTTCCTCGCCACCCGACGTCCCGAGGGCCCCTGCCTCGTCGTCGATCTCGACATCGTCGAGAACAATTTCCACGCCTTCCGCAAGGCGTTGCCGGATTCGGCCATCTTCTACGCTGTGAAGGCCAACCCGGCCCCGGAAGTGCTGCGGCTGCTCGCCTCGCTCGGCTCGAATTTCGACTGCGCCTCTGTCGCCGAGATCGAGATGGCGCTCGAGGCCGGCGCGACCGCGCGGCGGATCTCCTATGGCAACACCATCAAGAAGGAGCGCGACATCGAGCGCGCCGCCGCGCTCGGCGTTTCGCTGTTCGCCGTCGACTGCGTCGAGGAAGTCGAGAAGGTTGCCCGCGCGGCGCCCGGCGCCCGCGTGTTCTGCCGCGTCCTGACCAACGGCGAAGGCGCCGAATGGCCGCTGTCGCGCAAGTTCGGCTGCGTGCCGGCGATGGCGATCGACGTGCTGCTCAAAGCCGCCCGCCTCGGGCTCGTGGCCACCGGCATCTCCTTCCATGTCGGCTCGCAGCAGACCGACACGAATGCCTGGGACGCGGCGATCGGCGACGCGAAATTCGTCTTCGAGGCGCTGGCCGAGAAGGGTATCATGCTGACGCTCGTCAACATGGGCGGCGGCTTTCCGACCCGCTACCTCAAGGACGTGCCGGCGGCGGAAGCCTACGGTCGGGCGATCTTCGAGAGCCTGCGCCGGCATTTCGGCAACCGCCTGCCGGAGACGATCATCGAGCCCGGCCGCGGCATGGTCGGCGACGCCGGCGTCATCAAGGCCGAGGTCGTGCTGGTGTCGCGCAAGTCGGCGACCGACGAGAACCGCTGGGTCTATCTCGACATCGGCAAGTTCGGCGGCCTCGCCGAGACGATGGACGAGGCGATCCGCTACCCGATCGTGACCGCAAGGGACGGCGACCGGATGGAGCCCTGCGTCCTCGCCGGCCCGACCTGCGACTCGGCCGACGTGCTCTACGAGAAGAAGCCCTACCCGCTGCCGATCACCCTGACGGTCGGCGACGAGGTGCTGATCGAGGGCACCGGCGCCTACACCACGACCTACGCGTCGGTGGCGTTCAACGGCTTCGAGCCGCTGCGCGCCTACGTGATCTGAGCGGCATGACGACCCGCCTCGAACGACGACGGAGCGACATGCTCCGACGCTGACCCGGCGCTGCGGCGCCGGGTCTTCGCCCGCGCCGCATCGCCCGGCTCGTTCCTTTCGCCTCCGCATTACTGGGGGTCTACATGTCCGCATTCCAGCATGCCGGCTGCTTCGAAGTGGCCGCACCCTTCTTCGCCATCCGGCCGGAACTGCCGGGCGACGTCGCTGCGCGCGAAGCGCTGCTCGACGCCGCCATGGGTCCCGGCCGCACCCGCAAGTCCTCCGAGGCGCTGCGCCGCGGCCGGCTGCCGGCGCTCGGCCTCAGCCTCGTGGCGATCGCCGCCGACGGCGCCCTCGCCGGCACCGTCCGGCTGTGGGAAATCGCCGCCGGCACGCGCGACGGCGCGCCGGTCGCGGCGCTGCTGCTCGGCCCGCTGGCGGTCGACCCGCGCTGGCACGGCGCCGGCATCGGCGGCGCGCTGATGCGCCATGCCGTCGCCGAGGCCGCGCGGCTCGGTCACGGCGCGATCCTGCTCGTCGGTGATCCGGAGTACTACGGCCGCTTCGGCTTCTCGGCCGCGGCGACGGGCGGGCTCGCCATGCCCGGCCCGTTCGAGCAGCGGCGCCTGCTGGGGCTGGAGCTGCAGCCGGGTGCACTGGCCGCCGTGGCCGGTCTCGTCACTGCGACCGGCCGATGCGAGGGCGACCCGGCGATGCTCGATTCGGCAGCCTGAACGCCGGCCTCGGGAAGTGCCGGGCGGAGCGCCCGGCACGAGATTCAGCTGGAAATATCGACGACGCCGGCCTCGCCTGTCTCGCTGCCGAAGGCGAGCAGCCGTCCCTTCGCATCCCAGCCCATGGTCCGCACCGCGCCGGTACCGCCGCGCCGAAGCAGCGCCTCCCTTGCGTCGGCGAAGCGGACGGCGAGGATCATGCCGTCATGGTAGCCGATGGCGACCATGTCCTCGGTCGGATGGCAGGAAACCGCGGTGACCATCGAATCGCCGCGCGTGCCGAGTTCCAGCGGCGCCTTGCCCATCGGGCCGTCGCGGCCGGAAAACGGCCAGAGGATCGCGGCGGGCGCGCCGCTGGTCGCCAGGAACTTGCCCTTGGCGGAGAACGACCAGTCCTTCACCTTGGCCGGATAGCCGGTCATCTTCATGTGCTTGCCGTCCTCGACCCGCCAGCCGTGCAGGGCGTTCTCCTGCATCAGCGTCACGAGGAAGCGCCCGTCCGGCGAAAACAGCACGCCGAGATGGGCGCCCTTCCATTCGAGCGAGACCGGCACGGCCCCCGTGGCCGGAAAGAACAGCGAGGCACCATCGTAATGCGCCGTCGCCGCCCGCAGTCCCTTCGGCGCGAAGGCAATGTCCTCGACCGTGCGGGCATGCGGAACGGTCTTCAGCGTGCCGTCCGGCAGCCGCACATAGGCGTTGCGCCCCGAGGCAAAACCGACGGCGCCCTTCGGCCCGCCGGCGACCGCGCCGATCCATTTCTGGCCGATCGACGCCAGTTCCTCGGCCTGGCCGCCCGGCGAGATGGCGACGACACGGCCGTCCTCGCCGCCGGAGAGCAGCCGGGCGCCGTCCATGTCGAGCCGGGCCGAGAGTAGTCCGCCTTCATGCGCCACGACCGAGCGCTCGCCGCCCGCCGGAAAGCGGACGGTCCCATCGGCGAGGGCAAAGACCGGCTCGTCCCTCAGGAAGGTTGCGGTCTGGACGAAGTCGGCGAACTCATAGGCCGCGATGGACGGCATCAGGCGTCGGCCCGCTGCCGCGCCGCGCACGCCTCGAACTCGGCCGACAGCGCCTCGGCATCTAGTTCCCGCCCGATGAACACCAGCCGGCTCTCGCGCTTCTCGTCCTCGCGCCAGGGCCGCTGGTGGTCGCCCTCGACGATCATGTGGACGCCCTGGACGACATAGCGGTCCGGATCGTCGGCGATCGCGATGATGCCCTTCAGCCGCAGGATGTTCGGCCCCTGCTCCTGGGTGAGCGCCTGGATCCAGGGGAAGAACTTCTTCGGGTCGACCTCGCCGCCGCGCAGCGAGACCGACGTCACCGTCACGTCGTGGATCGCCGCCGGTCCGTGGTCGTGATCGTGCCCGTGATGGTCGTTGCCATGGTGATGATGGTCGTGATCGTGATGATGGTGGTCGTGACCATGATCATGGTCGCAGTCCGGGCCGCAGACGTGATCGTCATGCGCCTTTTCAGCTTCCTCGAGGAATTCGGGATCGGCGTCGAGCACCCGCTTCAGGTCGAAGGCCCGCTGGCCCAGCACGCGCGTCAGGTCGATGGCCGCCCGCTCGGTGCGGTGGATGACGGCATAGGGGTTGATGGCCCGCACCGTCGCCTCGATCTTGGCGAGCTCGGCCTCAGTGACGAGATCGGTCTTGTTGAGGAGCACCACGTCGGCGAAGGCGATCTGGTCCTCGGCCTCGCGGGAGTCCTTCAGCCGCAACGGCAGATGCTTGGCGTCGACCAGCGCGACGACGGCGTCGAGCCGGGTCTTGGCCCGCACGTCCTCGTCCATGAAGAAGGTCTGGGCGACCGGCACCGGGTCGGCAAGGCCCGTGGTCTCGACGATGATCGCATCGAACCGGCCTTTGCGGCGCGTCAGGCCCTCGACGACGCGGACGAGGTCGCCGCGCACCGTGCAGCAGACGCAGCCATTGTTCATCTCGTAGATCTCCTCGTCGGATTCGACGATGAGGTCGTTGTCGATGCCGATCTCGCCGAACTCGTTGACGATGACGGCGTAGCGCTTGCCGTGGTCCTCGGACAGGATGCGGTTGAGCAGCGTCGTCTTGCCGGAACCGAGATAGCCGGTGAGCACGGTGACGGGAATCTGGTCGAGGATCGGGCTGGCAGTATCGGACATTGTGGGCCTCCGGCTTGGGACGGGCAGCATATAGGACCGTGCTCCGGGGAATGCACGGGGTCGCGTGACGGCCGGTCGTCAGTTTCGGTCGTCCGGCGCCAGCCGATCGAGATCGAATTCGAGCACGTCGTCGAGAAACGCGAGGAACGAGGTCGCCTGGTGTTCGGCGATGGCCGCGCCGATCTCCGCCGTCGCAAGGCGCGCGTCGCCGACCACGCCCGCCGGATTGAGGTCGCGCGCCATCCAGCCGAAGCCGAGCCGGCCGTGCGCCCGAAGGTGCGCCGCCTCGGTTGACAGTGTGTCCTGCAGCGAGGGGAACGCCGCGATCGCCTCGGCGCGGACCAGGTCAGGCCGGAAATGCAGCATCAGCGACGTTTCCACCGCGCCGCCATGGATGCCGGAGGCGATCTCCGCCGGCGGCAGCAGGCCGTCCGGGTAGCCGAAGCGCAGCCACGAGCAGGTCGCCACCAGCAGCCCGTGCGCCCGCCGCAGTTCGAGGGCCGCCGTATCCATGACCGGGGTGTTGCCGCCATGGGCGTTGACGATCACCAGGCGGCGGAAGCCGCTGGCGGCGAGTCCGGCGCCGATCTCGATCAAGGCCGCCGTCGCCGTCCGCCAGTCGTGGCTGAGCGTGCCGGCGCAATCGGCATGTTCGGTCGACTTGCCGATCCGCAGGGTCGACAGGAACGTCACGGCGCGGTCCTGCGGCAGCATCGACAGGACCATCGCCACCATCGCGTCGGACAGGATCGCGTCGGTGCCGAGCGGCAGATGCGCCCCGTGCTGCTCCACCGCCGCGATCGGCACGACGACGACCGCCTCCGCCAGCGACCGGCGCTCGGCCTTGAGTTCGGCGCTGGTCATCTCCTCGTAGATCGGCCGCATCGACCCCCCTTTCCCGAATTCACGTCCCGCGCGCCTCGCACGCGGGGCGCCGAGGTGGACAACATAGCCGCCTCACGTCATTTTGCCTGCAAAACGGCGCGGAAACCGGCTGGTCCCGCGAAATCGGCTGGGGGAACGATGGCGGTCAAGAAGAAGAAGCAGTTCGTCACTGCCCATCTCAGCCTCGCCGGCCGGGCGGCCCGCACCGCGCTGTCGCAGCGGCTGACCTCGCTCGAGCTCTATCCCGGCCAGGACGCGGTACTGCTGGCGATCGGCGAGGAGGATGGGATCGCCCTGCGCGATCTCGCCGAACGCCTCGCGGTGCGCCCCCCGACCATCACCAAGACCGTTGCGCGGCTCGGCAGCCAGGGGCTTGTCGCGAAGCGCAATTCCGACAGCGACGCGCGCCAGAGCCACGCCCATCTCACGGAAAAGGGTCTTGCCATCGTCGACGCGGTGCGAAGCACGCAGAAGGCCGTCGAACGCCGGGCGCTGAAGGGTTTTTCCAACAAGGAGCGCAAGCTCCTGCGCAAGCTGCTGCAGCGGGTGACCGACAATCTCGACGGCACGCCCTCCCCGGCGCTGCTGCCGGACGAGGAATGAGCCGCCGGCGGAACGCCCGGTCCGGATGCTCTTCCCCCGCCCGGCGGTCTTTGCCATAGATCGCCCGGGCCCGGGCATGAACACAACCGAACGAGACTAGGTGGCGCAGAAGGTCAAACTCTCGACGATCGCCGACGCACTCAGCGTGTCGACCGCGACCGTTTCGCTGGCATTGCGCGACAGCCCGCTCGTGGCCGAGGTGACGCGCGAGCGCATCAAGGAGGCGGCGCGCGAGTTCGGCTACATCTACAATCGCCGGGCCGCCTCCCTGCGGACCTCCAAGTCCGGCATCGTCGGCGTCTGCGTCCACGACATCATGAATCCGTTCTTCGGCGAGATCCTGATGGCGGTCGAGGAAGAGCTCGATCGCCAGCGCCAGACCTTCATCCTGTGCAACCATCACGACGACCTGTCGAAGCAGCGCTCCTTCGTCGACACGCTGCTGCAGCTCGGCGCCGACGGGCTGATCCTCTCCCCTGCCCTCGGAACGCCCGCCGCCGACATCCGCCTCGCCGAGGACAACGAGCTGCCGGTGACGCTGATCGCCCGCACCGTCCAGGGCTCCGGCGTCCGCGGTTTCCGCGGCGACGACGCCTATGGCATGGGGCTCGCCGTCGACCACCTCGTCGAGCGCGGCCACCGCAGGATCGCCATGGTCGGCGGCACCGGGATGACCTCCACCGGGCGCGACCGCGAGGCCGGCTATCTCGCCGCGTTGGAGCGCGCCGGCATCGACTTCCGGCCCGAGTGGCGGATCGAGGGTCCGCGCAACCGCCATTCCGGCTTCGACGCGACGGCCGCGGTGCTGTCGATCGAGCCGCGGCCGACCGCCATCGTCTGCTTCTCCGACCTGGTGGCGCTCGGCCTGATGTACGGCCTGTCGCGCGCCGGGCTGCGGCCGGGCGTCGACATCGCCGTGACCGGCTATGACGACATCGACGAGGCGGCCATCGCCATGCCGTCCCTGACCACCGTGTCGAACGGCCAGCGCGAAGTCGGCCGCCGCGCCGCCGGCGCTCTGCTCGACCGCCTCCGCGGCGAGCCGGCCATCGACGAGACCGTCCTCATCCGCCCGGAACTCAAGATCCGGCAATCAAGCGAATATGCCTGGCCGTCATGACGGCCGGACAGACATCTTCATAAGGGAAGGAAACCCATGACCGACTTCGCCTCCGTGACCATTCTGGTCCCCGGCCGCCTGAATCCCGATACGCTCGAGACGCTGAAGCAGACTTTCGACGTCGAGCATGTCGAGGACCGTGATCTCTCCCGGCTCTCGCCGGAGCGGCGGGCCAGCATTCGTGGCATCGCGCAGATGGGCGCGATCGACGGTGCCATGATGGACCTGCTGCCGAAGCTCGAGATCATCGCCAATTTCGGCGTCGGCTACGACGCGGTCGACACCAAGGCGGCAACGGAGCGCAAGGTCGTCGTCACCAACACGCCGGACGTCCTCACCGAGGAGGTCGCCGACACTGCGCTCGGCCTGCTGCTGATGACGGTGCGCGAACTCGGCGCGGCCGAGCAGCATCTGCGGGCCGGCCTGTGGGAGAGCAAGGGGAACTATCCGCTGACCGGCGCGACGCTGCAGGGCCGCACCGTCGGCATCATGGGCCTCGGCCGCATCGGCCTCGCCATCGCGCGCCGTCTCGAGGGCTTCGGCGTCAAGATCGCCTACCACAACCGCTCGCAGCGCGACGACGTCGCCTATCCCTACCACCCGACGCTGGAGAGCCTGGCCGCGGCGGTCGACACGCTGATCATCGCCGCGCCCGGCGGGGCCTCGACGGAAAAGGCGGTCAACGCCGCCGTGCTGAAGGCACTCGGGCCCGACGGCATCTTCATCAATATCGGCCGCGGCACGACGGTCGACGAGCCGGCGCTGATCGAAGCGCTGAAGAACGGCACGATCCGCGCGGCCGGTCTCGACGTGTTCGAGAAGGAGCCGCATGTGCCAGAAGCGCTGATCGCCCTGCCCAACGCGGTGCTGCTGCCGCACGTCGCCTCCGCCTCGCGGCATACGCGGCGGGCGATGGGCGACCTCGTCATCGGCAATCTCAAGGCCTGGTTCTCTGGCGAGAAGCCGATCACGCCGGTGGCGGAATCCGTCGCGGCTGGTCTGGCGCGCGGCGCCTGAGGAAATCGCCGTGCCGCCGGATCGTCCCGGCGGCATGGCGCTCCTGTCGATCTTATCCGGCATCCTTCAGGCATTCGCCCGCCGCCGTGGCGGATGCACGCGCCGACATGCGCTTGACCTGGCCGGCTTCGACCAGCGCTTTGGTTTCGGCCGTGACACGGTCGCGCAGCGAACCCGTCGCCGGCGCGGCGGCAACCGCGTCGTAGATCAGCTTTGCTTCGGCCGGGAGCGCGGCGGCGCAGGCCGGTTCTGCCGCGTTGGCGGTGCCGCAGAGGACGGAAGCAGAAAGAAGGGTAGCGAGCAGGAGCCTAGTCATGGATGGACCTCGTCGCGACAAGCCGCGGTCGGAATGACCGGGCGGGCCGGACCTTAGGCGCGACCGGGTTGCTTGTCATCCATCCCCGGTTGCAGGCCGGCGCCCGATGCGCGGCGCTGCTAGTGCGCTGCAGCAATCCGGCAAGAGCTTGTCGGGATTGGCGAATTGCGGAAATTTCGGCGCGTCGTCAACCTTCGGTTAAGCCTATTCGGTTGTTAATGCTGGCGAACGATGTTTGGAGTGTTCGTCATGAATTTCGCCGCGACGGTAGTTGGCGCTGGAATCGCAGGTGCAGCGCTCATCTTCTATATCGAGAGCACGCAGGCGGTTGTCGCCGAGATCGGCACCGAGGAATCGAAGGTCGACCGGATCCGGACGGCGAGCATCGGCCCGGCCGCGGCCACCGACCAGCGGTCGAGCGCGATCCGCCTGATCGACCTGCGCAGCGGGGCGAACTGCAAGGTGGCACGGCCCGACGCCCTGCCGTCCTATTACACCCCGGCGCCGCTGGGCCCGGAATGCGCGGGCTCGCCGGAACTCCGCCAGGTCTCGCAGTGGCGCTCGGGCGATAACGGCGGTCTCGAGATGGCCGATACCGACGGCCGGATGGTGCTGCGCTTCATGCCCGGCGACGGCGTCCTGTTCGAGTCGATCTACCCGACCGACACGATGATGACGATCGTCCCGGCGCGCGGATAACCGCACGCAGCGAGAGCCGGCTCCCGCCGGTTGCCGTGCGACGGCCCGGTCAGGCGCCGTCGAGGAGCGCCGCCCTCACATCCTCCAGGCGTTGGAACTGCCGCCCGTCCGCGTCGAAATTGGCCGGGTCCAGCCAGGCCTCGAAGGCGGCGCGCAACGCCGGCCACTCGCGGTCGATGACCGCGAACCACGCCGTGTCGCGGTTGCGCCCCTTGACGATCATGTGCTGGCGGAACGTGCCTTCGTAGCGGAAGCCGAGCCGTGCGGCAGTTCGCCGCGACGGCAGGTTGCGGTCGTTGCATTTCCATTCGAGCCGCCGGTAGCCGAGCTCCTCGAACACCCGGCGCATGATCAGGAACATCGCTTCGGTCGACGCGGCGGTCTGCTGCAACGAGGGCGCCAGGCAGATATTGCCGATCTCGATGACCCCGTTCGCCGGGTCGGCCCGCATCAGCGCCGCGACGCCGCTGGCTGTGCCGGTACCCGCCGGCACGATCGCGTGGAACCGCATGTCCCCGCCGAGATAGGTGGTCTGCGCGAACGCGGCGAACTCTTCCCGATCGGCAAAGGGCCCGTAGGCGAGGAAATCGAAGATCCGGCCGCTCCGGTCGGCGGCGAACGCCTCGTAGAGCTCGTCGAAGCGTGTGTCGTCGACGATCGGCTCGATGCGGACCGTGCGACCCTCGATCGGCGCGGTTCCCGGCAGCGAACGCGGCGCGAAGCCCGTGAGATCGGAAGCGCTCATCGGGCGTGCCGCCGGATGAAGCCGATGGTGGCGGCCGGGATGGCGCCGTCCTGGAACGGTATCGCCGTCGCGAAGGCGGTGATCGCGCCGGTATGGGTGACGCCCGGATACATTCTTTCCTCCACTGAGACTCCCTGCGCCCTGGCCCGTGCGGCGAGCGAGCGGGTGTTCTTCGGGTCGACGACGATATCCGACTCGCCGGCGATCAGCAGCATCGGCGGCTCGCTGCCGTCGACGAAGGCGACCGGCTGGGTGGCCGCCCGCGTATCGGCGGGAAACACCCGCCGATAGCGCTCCTCGGTCAGCGGCAGGAAGTCGTAGGGCCCGGCAAGGCCGATGAACCCGGCAAGGCCCTGCGCCGGAAACGACTTCCGCGCCAGCCAGCGCTCGTCGGTGGCGAGCAGGCCCGCGATCTGCGCCCCGGCAGAGTGCCCCATGAGGAACAGCTGTCGCTGCCCGGCCGGCACCCCATGGCCGCCGCGCGCCAGATCCCGGGCGATGGTCGCCGTCGCGGCAGCGGCATCCTCGACGAAGCCGGGAAACTGCACGTCCGGATAGAGCCGGTAGTTCGGGATGGCGACGATGATGCCCTCGCTGGCGAGCGCCTGGCCGACGAACGGGTAGATGTCCTTCGACCCGTCGGCCCAGCTGCCGCCGTGGATGAACACGACGACCGGCGTGTCGGCGCGCGCGCCGTCGGGGACATAGAGATCATAGGTGCCGCGTTCGCCCGCCTGGTAGCGCAGGTCGGTGACGCGTTCGTAGCCGTCGGTGCTGGTGGCGGCGTTCAGCGCCGCCGCGCAGCCCGCGAGCCAGAGGCCGAGCAGCGAGGCCGCGACGGGCGCGAGCATGGCTCGCAGGTCGGGGAACGGGAGAAACCGGGATGATCGCATCGGCGCAGACATAGCGGCGCAAGGCCCCGCAGCAATCCGCGCGAGCGAGGTCGCCGGCAGATGGTTGCCGGCTGTTAGGCGGAGCCGAGCCGCGCGCCGATGCGCTCCAGCGCCTCGGCGGTCTCGTTGAGGCTTTCGACGAAGGCGTCGCGCTCGCGGCGGCGGACATGCTCGAGCTCGCCGGAATCGGCGGATTTGCGTTCGATGCCGCCTTCCAGCTCGGCGATCCGTCGGCGCGCCTCGAACAGCTCGTCCGTCGCGGTGATCGCCGCCATGACCGTCAGCCGCAGATCGCCGATCTGCCCGAACCCCTCCCGCAGTTCCGCGATCTTGCGGTCGACCTCGGCGGCGAGCGCCGTCAGATGCGGTTCCTCGCCCTCGCCGCAGGCCATGCGGTAGGTCTTGCCGTCGATGCTGACCACGACTTGCGGCATCGCTATCCCCGCCCTCTCACCGATGCTGCTCCAGCACGCCGCGCACGCGCTCCATCGCGTCGACCAGCCGCTGCGACACCTCGCGATTGGCCTGGGTCAGCCGCTCGTTGCGGGCGAGCGCTGCGTCGAGCTCGCGCGCCAGCCGGCCACGATCGGCCGTCATGCGCTGGATCTCGACCTCGGCGCCATGCACCACGGTTTCCCGCTCCAGCCGCGCCTCGACGGCATGCTCCAGCCGCTCGATCGCTGTTCGAAGGCGCAGGCGCGCCGTTTCGAACGGATCATCCAGCGGCATGGCTTCGTCCCCCTGACATCGGTCCCGTTGCGTCCGGCGGCATCGCCGGAAGCGCCATTGCGGCGTTCCTCCAAGCTCTAGCGGCTCGTGGCAGGGATGAAAAGCGCGCGGCTGCGGCACCCGTCCGGTTTGTTGACACCCCCGGGGGCATGTGATGTCTGCCGCCCGTTCCGGCCAGCGTGGCCGCCGATGGAGCGGACCGATGACCACACCCGAGATGCAGCGCGCGATGGCGAACGCGATCCGCTTCCTTTCCGCCGATGCGGTGGAGGCCGCGGGCTCCGGCCATCCGGGCCTGCCGATGGGGGCGGCGGACATCGCGACGGTGCTGTTCACGCGTTTCCTGACCTTCGACCCGAAGCAGCCGGCATGGCCCGATCGCGACCGCTTCGTCCTGTCGGCCGGCCATGGGTCGATGCTGCTCTACAGCGCGCTCTATCTGCTCGGCTACGACGACATCGATCTCGAGCAGATCCGCCATTTCCGCCAGCTGGGCGCCCGGACCGCGGGCCATCCGGAATACGGCCATACCGCCGGCATCGAGACCACCACCGGGCCGCTCGGCCAAGGCCTGGCCAATGCCGTCGGCATGGCACTGGCCGAGCGCGCCATGAACGCGCGCTTCGGCGACGACATCGTCGACCACATGACCTACGCGCTGGTCGGCGACGGCTGCCTGATGGAGGGGATCAGCCAGGAAGCGCTGTCGCTGGCGGGACACCTGAAGCTCAACAAGCTGGTCGTGCTGTGGGACGACAACGGCATCACCATCGACGGCAAGGTCTCGCTCTCCGATTCCACCGACCAGGCGGCGCGCTTTGCGGCGAGCGGCTGGCACACGCTCGCCTGTGACGGCCACGACCAGGACGCCATCGCCGCCGCGATCGAGACGGCGCGCGCGAGCGACCGGCCGACGCTGATCGCCTGCCGGACGACGATCGGCTACGGCGCGCCCGGCAAGGCCGGCACCTCCAAGGCGCATGGCTCGCCGCTGGGCGCCGAGGAACTGGCCGCCGCCCGCAAGGCCCTCGGCTGGGAGCACGGGCCCTTCGAGGTGCCGGCGGCGATCCTCGACAAGTGGCGGCTCGTCGGCCTGCGCTCCAGCGCCAGCCGCAAGGAGTGGGAAAAGCGCTTCGCGACGGTCGACGGCGAGACGCGCGGCGAATTCCTGCGCCGCGTCCGCGGCGACCTGCCGAGCGGCATCGGCCAGGCGATCCACCGCTGGAAACGCCAGCTCAACGACGAACGGCCGAGGATCGCCACGCGCAAGGCATCGGAGCTGGCACTGGAGGTGATCAACGAGATCGTCCCCGAAACGCTCGGCGGATCGGCAGACCTCACCGGCTCGAACAACACCCGCACCAGCGGGATGCAGGCGATCGCCCCCGGCGACTATGCCGGACGCTTCATCCATTACGGCATTCGCGAGCACGCCATGGCGGCGATGATGAACGGCATCGCGCTGCATGGCGGGTTCATTCCCTATTCCGGCACGTTCCTGGTGTTCTCCGATTATTGCCGCGCCGCCATGCGGCTGTCGGCCCTGATGCGCCAGCGGGTCATCTACGTGATGACGCACGATTCCATCGGCCTCGGCGAGGACGGCCCGACCCACCAACCGGTCGAGCATCTCGCGGCGCTGCGCGCCATCCCGCAGATGCAGGTGTTCCGCCCCGCCGATGCGGTCGAAACGACGGAATGCTGGGAGCTGGCTCTGCAGTCGCGCGAGGCTCCCTCGGTGCTCGCGCTGAGCCGGCAGGACCTGCCGACGCTGCGCCTCGACAAGCACGACGAGAACCGCAGCGCGCGCGGCGCCTACGAGATCAGCCCGGCCGCCGGCGAAGCAGCGGTGACGATCTACGCCACCGGCTCGGAGGTCGAGATCGCCATCGCCGCGCAGGCGCAGCTGGAGAGCGAGGGCGTGCTGACCCGCGTCGTCTCGGTGCCCTGCTTCGAGCGATTCGAGGCGCAGAGCCCGGAGTACCGGCACGCGATCCTCGGCGACGGCACGTCGCTTGCCGTCGCCATCGAGGCCGGCATCCGTCAGGGCTGGGACCGCTTCATCGGGCGCGACGGCATCTTCGTCGGGATGACCGGTTTCGGCGCCTCCGGCCCCGCCCCGGCGCTCTACGAGCATTTCGGCATCACCGCCGCCTCGGTCGTCGAGGCGGTCAGGGCCCGCCGCGAGACCGCACCGCAAGCGTAGCCTGACCCCGCCCCGGCCGAGCCGGGCCTGGAGAGGGCCTTCCCCGCTATCAGCGGAAATCATTCACCGCATCAGAAAAGCTGAACGAGGCGAATATTGATCCGCGCCGCCCGGGACTGTACAGCCCATGGCGACCGAGACTTCCGGCGTTTTCACCCACCGGGCACCCATCACAGGAGACGGATCAATGACAGTTCGCGTGGCCATCAACGGCTTCGGCCGCATCGGGCGCAATGTCCTGCGGGCGATCATCGAGTCCGGTCGGACCGACATCGAAGTCGTCGGCATCAACGATCTCGGCCCGGTTGAGACCAATGCCCACCTGATCCGCTTCGATTCCGTGCACGGCCGCTTCCCCGGTACGGTGACGGTTTCCGGCGATACGATCGACGTCGGCCGCGGGCCGATCCGCGTCACCGCCGAGCGTGACCCGAAGAACCTGCCCTGGGCCGAACTCGGCGTCGACGTCGCGATGGAGTGCACCGGCATCTTCACCGATCCGGCCAAGGCTTCGGCGCATCTCGACGCCGGCGCCAAGAAGGTGCTGATCTCCGGGCCGCTGTCGGGCACGGCAGGGGCCGAGAAGACCATCGTCTACGGCGTCAACCACCAGAGCCTGACGGCCGACGACAGGATTGTCTCGAACGCCTCCTGCACCACCAATTGCCTCGCCCCCGTCGCCAAGGTCCTCAACGACGCCATCGGCATCGACAAGGGTTTCATGACGACGATCCATTCCTACACCGGCGACCAGCCGACGCTCGACACGATGCACAAGGATCTCTATCGCGGCCGCGCCGCCGCCCTGTCGATGATCCCGACCTCGACCGGCGCCGCCAAGGCGGTGGCCCTGGTGCTGCCGGAACTGAAGGGCCGCCTCGACGGCGTCGCGATCCGCGTGCCGACGCCGAACGTCTCGGTGGTCGACTTCAAGTTCGTCGCCAAGCGCGCCACCACCGTCGAGGAAGTGCAGGGGGCGATCCGCGCCGCGGTCGAATCCGGCCCGCTCAAGGGGATCCTCGGCCTGACCGACGCGCCGAACGTCAGCCACGACTTCAACCACGACCCGCATTCCTCGGTCTTCCACATGGACCAGACCAAGGTGATGGACGGCAACTTCGTGCGCATCCTGTCCTGGTACGACAACGAGTGGGGCTTCTCGAACCGCATGTCCGACACGGCCATCGCGATGGCCAAGGCCGGCTGACCTTCCGAACCGCGTAATTCTCCGCGAAGGGGCCGCCTCACCGGGCGGACCCTTTTGCGTTCGGCGCTTGATCAGGCCAGAGCCGGGCGTCTCCGGGTCGTCGCCCAGTCGAGCGCCAGCATCACCAGCAGCGAGGCGCCGACGAGCGGAAAGATGATCCCGCCGACGACGAGGATGGCAAGGAGGCCGCGGAACACGCGTCGGTCCTGCGGCATCGGCGGCACGCCCATCGAGCCGCTCGGGCGCCGCTTCCACCACATCACGCCGGCCGAGACCGCCACCAGGACGTTGCCGGCGCAGACCGCCAGCAGCAGGAACTGGTTGAGCAGCCCGTATTGCTGGCCCATGTGGACATTGATCCCCCATTCCAGCCAGCGCCCGCCCGGCCCGTAATCGGCGTAGCTCATGTCGACCAGGGGTTCGCCGGTGTACTGGTCGAGATGCACGACGCGCTGCCGCGACAGGTCGTCCGGATAGACCGAGCCGGTGTAGACCCCGTCCGGCTTGGCCGGAATATTGACGGCATAGCCGCGATCGAGGCCGAGATCGTCGAAGATCGCCACCGCCCGGTCGAGGCCGATCGGTTCGGCGTTCGCCTTCGCGCCAGGCGACATCGGGATTTGCGCCTGCTCCATCGACCACGCCGTCGGCCCCTCCTCGGACAGTTTCCGGCCCGACATGGGAACCTCCGTGCGCACGCCGGCGGGATAGCCGAAATTGGCGCCATTCGCCCATTCGTTGACCTTGCCGCCCCAGACCTGCGACCACGGCATGCCGGTCACCGCGAGGAAGACGATGAAGCAGCCGACGACGCTGCCGGTCACGGCGTGGACGTCGCGCCAGAACAACCTGTTCCGTGGCATGCCCCGCACCGAGACGACGCCGCCTCGCTGACCCCGCGGCCACCAGAGGAAGATCCCCGTCCCGACCAGCAGGATCGTCCAGCCTCCGGCAATCTCGATGATGCCGCGTGCCACCGGACCGAAATAGCGCAGGCTGTGCAGGTAGCGCACCGTCCACATCACCGTGCCGCGATCTGCGAGCGCGCCCAGCACCGCGCCGTCATACGGATCGACATAGACCGCCAGCCGCTCGCCGCTGTCGGCATTGACGGTGATCTCGGCCGATCTGCCGGGGGTCGCGGGGCTGGTATACTTGACCGCCATGCCGGGATGCGAGGCCGTCGCCGCCGCGACCATCTCGGAAGGCGACGCGAGCGCCACGTTCTGGCGGATCTCGACCGACTTGAGGTCGGCGTGGACGAGGGCGTCGATCTCGTCCCTGAACAGATAGAGCGCCCCGGTGATCGACAGCGTGATCAGGAAAGGCAGGACGAAAAGCCCTGCGTAGAAGTGCCAGCGCCACACGGCGCGGTAGAGATCGGGCGAGGCAGGAAAACGCGCGGCATCCTCGGCCTGCCCGGCAACGAGACGGGACATGGTTCCAATCCTTTGGACGTGGTGACACGAGCAGCGGCTGACGTGCCGGCGGCCGAAAGCCGCCGCCGACGTCGCGGGCTGCGTGAATGCAATTCAGGCTAAAGCCGCCGGGCTGGTGCCATGGCGGCCGGATCAGCCCGGCCTAGTGGCCGGCATGGCCGTCATCGTCCGGCGCGGCGTCGGCCGCATCATCCTCGGCCGGCATGCCCGAGTGGTCCATCGCGGCATGATCCGGCTCGGGCGCGCCCATCGCTTCAACGGCCAATTCCACCGCCACCGAACCGGCCGTCTCGAATTCCAGCGTCAGCGGAACGCGATCACCGTCCTGCAGCGGCTCCACCGGATCGACCAGCATGAGGTGATAACCGCCGGGGGCGAGGGCGACGCTCTCGCCGGCTGGGATCGCCAGGCCGTCCGTCACCTGGCGCATTCGCATGACGCCATCGGTGATCTCGCTGGAATGGATCTCGACCGCCCGTGCGGCGGGTGTCGAGCCGCCCAGCAGCCGGTCGGGGCTTTGGCCGTTGTTGTCGATGGACAGATAGGCGCCGGCGACCTTGGCCTGCGGTGGCGTCGCGCGCGCCCAGGGGTGGCCGATGTGGATGTCGGCGACCTGGTAATCGTGGGCGATAGCGGCGGTGGTTGCCGCGACGGCCGTCAGGGCAGCGCCGACGAGCAGCGACTTGAGAAGGGACATGGGAATTCTCCAGATGAGCTTGGATCACGGCCGCAGCGCGATGCGCTGGCGGCCGTCGGATGCATGGTCAGATGGAGAAGGCGGGCGGTCCGGTCGGATCGGGGGCGAGTGCAAGTCTCGGCGAAACCCTGCCGGCGTCGCCATCGCCGGCGATGCCGGGCTGGGCACCCGCCACCAGCGAGAATGCCGCGCCGAGCCCCTCTTCCGGGGCGAATGCGGCGAGAAGCGCGGTGCCGGCCGCGCAGGCGATGCCGCAGGGACAGTCGAGGCAGCTGCCGCCCGTATCGTCGCGATGCGGAGCCGGGGCCTCGGCTTCGGCCTGCAGCCCGTGGCAGATCACCGGCGACGCCGACGCTACCGCCATGCCGCAGGTCATGCTGGAGAAGAAGGCCTGCAGCACCAGGAACTGCACGGCCAGCACCAGCGCACCGGCGCCAGCCACCCTGTCTCGCAGTATCATCCTGAACATCCGCATGGCCTGATCTAGCGTGAAACCGCAGTCGTGTCATCTGGCCGTGCCGGACCGGGACGGCCGCATTTTAGCCGGCTGCGGCAGTGGTTTTCCGTCAATCGGCGGCTATATCGAAAAGACTGCGCGGGCGTCGGCCTGGGGGCGACGGACGTGTCCGGCGGCCGATGATTGCGCCTTCCCACCGTCGAAAGGCCACGCACCGCGCCGATGCTCGAATCGCTTTATGTCATCGTCCTAGTCGCGGCCGTCCTCATCCTGCTGGCCGCCTTCTCGAGCCTCCTCGCCTTCCGCTTCGGCGCTCCCCTCCTGCTGCTCTTCCTGTCGATCGGCCTGTTCGCGGGCGAGGACGGCATGGGCATCGTCTTCGACAATGCCGGTCTTGCGTATTTCGTTGGCTCGCTGGCGCTGGCGATCATCCTGTTCGATTCCGGCTTCGGCACGTCGCTGGCGTCGTTTCGCCAGGCCGCCGTTCCGGCGATCGCGCTGGCCACGGTGGGCGTCGTGCTCACCGCGGCCCTGTTCGGCGTCGCCGCGTCCTGGCTGCTCGACCTCTCGCTGGTCGAGGGCATGCTGCTGGGCGCGATCGTCGGCTCGACGGACGCCGCCGCGGTGTTCTTCCTGCTGCGTGTCGGCGGCATCGCCATCCGCGAGCGCGTGCGCTCGCTGCTCGAGATCGAATCCGGCACCAACGATCCGATGGCGATCTTCCTCACCATCGCCCTCGTCGAGCTTCTGTCCAGCGGCGGCGGGCTCGACGAGCTGGGCATCGACGTGCTGCTTGGCTTCCTGCAGCAGATGGGCCTCGGCATCATCTTCGGCTTCGCCGGCGGCTGGCTGATCCGCACGCTGGTCGCGAAGCTGGCGATCGACCGGGGGCTGCTGCCGGTCTTCACCATCGCACTGGCTCTCCTGGTCTTCGCCGTCACCGGCGCTCTCGACGGATCCGGCTTCCTCGCCGTCTACATAGCCGGCCTCTACGCCGCCAACAGCGGACTGCGCCATGCCGCCAGCCTGAAGCGCTTCCAGGACGGGCTGACCTGGCTCTCGCAGATCGTCATGTTCCTGATCCTCGGCCTGCTGGCGACGCCGTCGCAGTTCGGGCACATCCTGCTGCCGGCCGTCGCGCTGGCGGCATTCCTGATCTTCGTCGCCCGGCCGCTGGCGGTGTGGCTGTGCCTCCTGCCCTTCGAGTTCCAGCGCCGCGAGACGGCGTTCATCTCCTGGGTCGGCCTGCGCGGCGCCGTGTCGATCCTGCTTGCCATCGTGCCGCTGATCGGCGGCCTCGACGATGCGCGGCTGTTCTTCAACGCCGCCTTCATCATCGTCCTTGCCTCGCTGCTCGTGCAGGGCTGGACGATCGGCCTGCTCGCCCGCCGGCTGGGCCTGGTCATCCCGCCGCGGATAGGCCCCGTCGAGAAGGTCGAGCTGGAACTGCCGGGCACCGCCAACCACGAGCTCCTCTCCTACCGGGTGGTGGCTGACAGCCCGGTCGCCCGCGGCGAGCGCGTGCCGCGCTGGGCCCGCCCCTCGCTGGTGGTGCGCGACGGCGTCTCGATGCGCTACCAGTATGCCGGACGGCTGCGCGCCGGCGACTACGTCTACCTGTTCATCTCGCCGCGCTACCCGCGGCTTCTCGACAGGCTGTTCGCCAGCCCGGCGCCGGTCGGGCCGGACGATGCGGAGTTCTTCGGCGAGTTCTCCGTCGATCCCTCGACCCCGGCGAGCGGGCTCGTCACGGCCTACGGCGTCAAGCTCGGATCCGAGGAGATGGGCCTCACCATCTCGGACATGATGATCGCCCGGCTCGGCGGCCGGGCGGAATACGGCGACCGGGTTTCGGTGCGCCCGGTCGAGCTGATCGTGCGGGAAACCGGCCTCGACGGCGCCGTGGTGGCCGCCGGACTGTCGCTGGAGCCGGAAGCCGGTCGCGGCAGCCGCATCCCGCTGTTCCTCAATCTGCGGGAGATCCTGGCGCTGGGCCGCCGGCTCGTCTCCGGCGATAAACGCGACAGCGCCTGACCCACGGAAGCAGCGGATCGTCGGCATGACGATTGCCCTGGCTCGATCTCTCGCGCTACATCGCCGCTGGGTGCGGCAGGCACCCGGTCCGCGGGCACCGGACAGGAGCGAAGGCGCCGGCGATACGGCAGGATGCCGGGCCGACGACGCGCATTGACGGATACGGTGACCCGAGGAGGAGATGGCATGACAGTTTTCAAGACACTCGACGACGTGGACGTCGCCGGCAAGCGCATCCTGCTGCGGGTCGACCTGAACGTTCCGATGCAGGACGGCAAGGTCGGCGACACGACCCGGATCGAGCGCATCCTGCCGACGATCAGGGAACTCGTCGACAAAAGCGGGCGGGTGATCCTGCTGGCGCATTTCGGGCGCCCGAAGGGCAAGCCGAACAAGGAGATGTCGCTGGAGCCGCTGGCGCCGATCCTTTCTGAGATGCTCGGCCAGCCCGTCGGCTTCTCCGACGACTGCGTCGGCCCCGTCGCGGAGGGCATCGTCAGCGCCCTGGAGGACGGCAACGTCGTCCTCATGGAGAACACCCGCTTCTACGCCGGCGAGGAAGCCAACGACGAGGATTTCGTCACCCGTCTCGCCGCGCTCGGCGACATCTACGTCAACGACGCCTTCTCGGCGGCGCATCGTGCCCATGCCTCGACCGAGGGCCTTGCCCGGCACCTGCCGTCCTATGCCGGCAGGACGATGCAGGCGGAGCTGGAGGCCCTGGAGAAGGGTCTGGGCGCGCCCGAGCGGCCGGTCGTCGCGGTGGTCGGGGGCGCCAAGGTGTCGACCAAGATCGACCTGTTGCAGAACCTCGTCGGACGGGTCGACGCGCTGGTGATCGGCGGCGGCATGGCCAACACCTTCCTGGCGGCCCAGGGCAAACATGTCGGCAAGTCGCTGTGCGAGCACGATCTCGCCGACACCGCCCACCGGATCCTCGCCGCGGCGAAGGAATCGGGTTGCGCCATCGTGCTGCCGGTCGATGCGGTGGTCGCGCGCGAGTTCAAGGCGGGCGCAGCCAGCGACATCGTGCCTGTCGACAACGTGCCGGAGGATGGCATGATCCTCGACGCCGGGCCCGAGACGGTCGCGGCGGTGGCGGCATGGCTCGACAAGGCGAAGACGCTGGTCTGGAACGGACCGCTCGGCGCCTTCGAGATCGAGCCCTTCGACAGGGCGACCATGGCGGCGGCTCGGCACGCGGCGGAACTTACCCGCTCCGGTAAGCTGGTCTCGGTCGCCGGCGGCGGCGATACCGTGGCGGCGCTGAACCAGGCCGGCGTGGCGGACGATTTCACCTATGTGTCCACCGCCGGCGGCGCGTTCCTGGAGTGGATGGAGGGCAAGCCCCTCCCCGGTGTGGAGGTACTGAAGGCCTGATGCCGTCTGATTCTTCCTTCTCGGGCGGACCGGCCAGCTGGGGCGAGCTTGATCCCGGCGGGCTGGCGGCGTCGTTCAAGACCGGCCTCATCTCCTGGCTGCTGCTGCCGGTCTATGTCTGGCAGGGCGTCGCCACGCGCCGCCGGATCGAGCGGCTGCTGCCGCCGGTGGGCCCGCGCACCGGCTGCATCGGTGCCGAGACCCCCAACGCCGCCGCCATCCGGCTGCTGGTGCTGGGCGATTCCTCGGCCGCCGGGATCGGCGTCGACCGGATGGAGGACAGTCTTGCCCCGAAGCTCGCCGAGCGGCTCTACGCGCTGACCGGGCTCTCGGTGTTCTGGCGCACGGCCGGCGCCAACTCCGCCGTCTCGGCCGAAGTGCGCGACCATGTCGTGCCCAACCTCGCCCCAGACGCCTTCACCCACATCGTCCTGATGATGGGCACCAACGACGCCAAGAACTGGCACGGCGCCCGCAAGTTCAAGAAGGGCTTCGGCGGCCTGCTCTACGCCCTGCGGGCCAAGTGGCCGGAAGCGCGGATCGTCTGGTCGCCGCCGGTCGATCTGAAGCGCGTGCCGGCCCTGCCGCCGGCGCTCGCCTACGTGCTGGAGCTGCGCGCCCGGATCATCCGGCAGCGCGGCGCCCGGCTCTGCGCCGAACGCGGCGTCGTCGTCTCCACGACGCTGCCGCGGGTCGAGCCGGCAGGCTTCGGCCCCGACGGCTTCCACGCCTCGGTGGCCGGATATGCCTATTACGCCGGGCACCTGGTGAACTATGTCCTCGGCGACCGCACGCGCTTCCATGCCCCAGAGGCCGAAGTCGGCGAGGCCTGACCCGGCTCAGGCGGTCCAGGCACGACGACGCGCCGCGTCGCCCCGCGAATGGCCGGCGGCCGGGCCACCTGCCTGCGCCGATCCGTGCAGCGGCCCGCCCTCCTCCAGCCCCCGCATCGTCAGCACGACGCGCAGGCCGTGCGGGGTCAGCTGCCGTTGCAGCGTCGCATCGAGGCGCGTCGCCATCGCCTCGATGACCATCGAGCCGAACCCGGCCGATGCCGGCTCGGCGATCATCCCCTCGCCGACCGGCTCGTTCGGAAGCTCGGACCAGATCAGTTCCACCGCACAGCCGTCGCCGATACGGCGCCAGGCGACTTCCAGCGTGCCGCCCGACGCCCGCAGCGCCCCGTATTTCGCGGCGTTGGTCGCCAGCTCGTAGAGGATCAGCCCCACCGGCGTGACATTGGCGCCGCGGATCGTCACCGGTTCGCCCTCCATGCTGAGCCGGAACCCTTCCAGCCCGGCATAGGGCTCGAGCACGCTCCTCACGATGGCGGCGAGCGTGCCGTCGGTGGCGTCCTTGGTGCTGGCATGGGCCCGCGCGAGCGCGTTGATCCGTCCCCGCGCCGCCGTCGCGACGTCCGCCGGCGTCGTCGCCGTTCGCGCCGCCAGGGCGACCAGCGAGGAGGTGATGGCGAAGAGGTTCTTCACCCGATGGTCGAGCTCGTGTGCCAGCATGTTGCTGTTGCGGTTGGCGATCTCCAGCTCGCGGTTGGCCGCCGCCAGTTCCCGCGTCCGCTCCTCGACGCGCCGTTCGAGGACCCGCCCGGCCTCCCGCAGCTGCCCCGTCAAAGCGAGGTTCTCGCGGCGTCGCTCCCGCAGCCAGCTGGTCGCCCGACGCATCGCCTGGCGCGTGTCGTCGAGTTCGCGGATCCGCATCGGCGGCAGCGGCACGTCGTCGAAATCGCCTTCCGATATGCGCCCCGCCTGCGTCGCCAGCGCCTTGATCGGCTTGGTCACCGCCCGCGCCAGCAGGACGCCGATACCGGCCGTCGCCGCGGCGACCGCCACCAGCACCGCCAGCGCGATGTTCCGGACCCGGTGGATCGGCCCGAGGATGTCGCTTTCCGGCAGCGTCGTGACGACCACCCAGGGCGTGCGGGAAGCGGCGAGCCGCCGGACGGCGCCGCGCCAGCTCTCGCCGCCGGCGGTGAACCGCGTCAGCCGGGTCTCCCCCGGCTGCAGGCTGGCCAGCCCACCCGGAAGGCTCGCCACGGCTTCCGCCAGCGCCGGATCGTCGACCTCCGTCAGCTTCGCGAAGCGCTGCGTCGGCTGATCGCCGCCCGCGCTCACCAGGCTTGGGCGCGGATGCGCGATCACGTCGCCGGACTGGGCGACGATCGCGGCCGAGCCCCGCTCGCCCACCTCCAGGCCGCTGAGGAAGGCCGACAAGGCGTTGATCTCGATGTCGATTCCCACAGCGCCCCGCATGCCGAGCCGCTCGTCGGCCCGCACCGCCTTGGCGACGGTGATGCCGGGCCGCTGCGACGAGAAGAAGATGTAGGGTTCGGTCCAGACCACCTCGGGACTGGCCTTCGCCTTGACGTACCAGGGCCGGGTGCGCGGATCGTACGGGTCGGCGTCGTCGTTCCGCCGGGACACCGGCCGGAACTCCGGATCGACATAGCGCAGCTCGACCACGCGGACCGGCGCCGTCTCGATCGTCTTGATCCGGTAGGCCGCGCCCGGGACGCTGGTATCGCGGCTGACGAAGGTGAAGGAGCCGTCCGCCGCCCCGTAGAAGATCCCGGCGAAGTCGGCGCGCGAGCGCAGGACCTCGTAGAAATAGCGCTCCAACGCGGCGCGATCGGCGGTGCCGAGGACGGCGCTCTCGGCCAGGCGCTGCGACAGGGCGGCGGCGTCGTCGGCGGGGTTGAGGAAGTTCTCCGTGAAGGTCGTGGTGTCGCGGGCGACCCGTTCGGTCAGCTTCTCCGCGTAGGCCAGCAGCACGTTCTGGGACGCGAAGTAGGTGAGCGCCAGCACCGCCAGCAGCGCCGCGACCTGCAGCCCCACCAGCGCCGTCGTCAGCACCGTCCGAAACGACCACATCCCCGACCATCCCCTGCCCCAGTGGAAGGGGCCGGATCGACTTTGCCCAAGCCCGTGATGTTGTACAACCCGGGCCGCGAGCGCGGGTTGTCGTTGGGGCAATCTGAGTGTGGCGGTGCGCGTCGCGGCTGCACGCCCGCCATGGCGGGGCGGCACCGTCTGGGATAGGCTGGCTTGCAGGAAATCCGGAGAGTACCGATGTTCGAGACGACCCCGCACGACAGCTTCACCAAGCACAAGGACTCCCGCGGCGAGTGGATGGTGAAGATCAATCGCAGTGGCCAGTTGCAGCCACCGGTCTTCTGCCGGGACGAGGCCCATGCCGACGCCTTCATTCGCGAGCAGGAGGAGAAGCGTCGCGGCTGACGAGGCGCGGCCGGACACTTTGCGGCCGCGGCCCCGAACGTTTGGTGCCAAAGCCCACCCTTGGACCCTTGGTGGCTTCACAGAACGGTCCGCGTAGTCCAAAGCGGGGCCTGAACCGAAAGGAGAGCCCATGGCCAGACAACCGAACTTCAATTTCGAACGGCAGGAACGCGACAAGGCGAAGGCTGCCAAGAAGGCCGCCAAGCTCGACGCCAAGAAGGCCGCCAAGGCTTCCGAGCAGCCGGAAAACGAGACGTCCGAGCCGAGAGACGCAGCGGACTCCCCGCGCGACTGATCCGGCTTATCTATGCGGGAGGCGGAGGGGACCTCCGGGCTCGGCCTGCCGTGAATCCTCGCCAGGGCGGGATTTCGCGGCGGACGGCCGTGCCCGGCAAGGGTGAACCGTGAGGACCGAGATGTCTGCGAGAAATGCCCTCTTCGCGGCCCTGCTGGCCGCCACCACGGTCTCCGGCTGCGTCGAGACCACCGGCTATTACGATGATGGCTATGGCCTCTACGACGACGGCTATCGTGATCGCGGCTACTACGACGGCTACCGGGGCCCGGTCATCGTCGAGCGCGTCCGGCCACGACGGGACTATTACCGCGACCGGCGTTATGACGACTGGCGCGAAGCCGAACGGTACCGGCGCGAGCGCCGCGACGATCGGGAGGAAAGGTGGCGCGACCGTCCCGAGCGGGTCGAGGAGCGGCGGGCGGAGCCCTCGCCTGCCCAGATCGAGAAGCCGCAGCCGGAGCAGATCGTGCGGCTGCCGGACCGGCGCCGCGGCGACCGCACCCTGGAATGCGATCCGGCGTCCGCGAAGTGTCAGGGCATCGAGCGGCTGGAGTAGGCGCCCACTCCTCCTGCCCGAGCACCAGCGGCCCGGCCCCGGTGCCACAACATCGTCAGACTAGGATCTCATGTTTCCCGTCGAAGGGAGATCGCCATGAGCGACGAGTTTACGTTCATCGGGCTGGGCATGGCCATCGGCGTCGGGATCGGCGCCGTGCTGGGTGCGCTGGTCTTCGACAACATTGCCATGGGTATCGCCATCGGCATTGCCCTCGGCGCCGGTCTCGGCAACGCGCTGGGCCGTCACCGCCAGCGACGGTAGGCCCGCGCACCGGGCGCGGCTATTCAGCCTCGTCCTCGTAGCCGACGAGATGCAGCGGCCGGGCCCGCAGCTGCCGCAGTTCGCACCAGCGGACCAGTGCCTCCTCCCGCCCGTGCGTCACCCAGACTTCCTGCGGCGACAGTTCGTCGATCGTCGCGGTCAGCTCGTCCCAGTCGCAATGGTCCGAGATGATCAGCGGCAGCTCGACGCCGCGCTGGCGGGCGCGCTGGCGCACCCGCATCCAGCCCGAGGCGAAGCACGACACCGGATCGGGGAAGCGTCGCGCCCACCGGTCGGCAAAGGCCGATGGCGGGCCGACGACGACGGCGCCGGCAAAGTCGGCCTTGGCGGCACCCTCGCCGCCCTTGGCCTCGACCGTCGCCGGGCGCAGCTCGCCGAGATCGATGCCCTCTGCCTGGTAGAAGTCGCAGAGCTTCTTCAGCGCGCCGTGGATGTAGATCGGCCGGTCGTAGCCGGCATCGCGCAGATGCCGGATCACCCGCTGCGCCTTGCCGAGCGCGTACGCACCGACGAGATGCGCGCGCTCGGGAAACTGCCGCAGCGAGGCGAGCAGCTTGGCGACCTCGTCCGCCGTCTCCGGATGGCGGAACACCGGCAGGGCGAAGGTCGCCTCGGTGATGAAGACGTCGCAGCGCACCGGCTCGAAGGGCAGGCAGGTCGGGTCGACGCGGCGCTTGTAGTCGCCGGAGGCGACGATCGTCAGGCCCTTGTGGGTCACGGCGATCTGCGCCGAGCCCAGGACGTGGCCGGCGGGATGGAAGCTGACGTCGACGCCGTTGATGGTGATGGTCTCGCCGAGCGGGGCTTCCTGCCGTTCGACGCAGAAATCCTCGCCGTAGCGCAGCGCCATGATCGCCAGCGTCTGGCGCGTCGCCAGAACCCTCTCGCTGCCCGGCCTCGCATGGTCGGCATGGCCATGGGTGACCAGCGCCCGGGGCACGGGGCGCACCGGGTCGATGTAGAAATCGCCGGGCGGGCAATAGAGCCCGGCTTCGGTGGGACGCAGCAAGTCGTCGGGGCGCATGGAGTCCTGGCGGTCGCGGGTGATCTGGCAGCTTAGGTAAGCCGAAATCCGCCGGTGGCGACCGGGCCGGATTTCTTTCGCACTGCAACAGACTATGATCGCAGCCGAATCGCTTGTGCACGACGGAACTTCCCCATGCCGATCCTCCCCTGCGCCGCGACCGGCGGGTCCTGAACGTGGCGAGAAGCTTCGGCGCCTGGTCGGCCACGACCACCCGTCATTCGCCGCTGGAAGATGCCCAGGGCATCCTCACCGGCGCGATCCTGACGGCGATGGGCCTGTCGATTCTCGCGCATCTCGGTTTCCTCACCGGCGGCACGGCGGGGCTGGCGCTGATCGTGTCCTATGCGACCGGCTGGAACGTCGGGCTGGTGTTCTTCCTCGTCAACCTGCCCTTCTACGGCCTTGCCATCGGCCGGATGGGTTGGGCCTTCACCATCAAGACCTTCATCGCCGTCGCCGTGCTGTCGGCGATGACGGCCCTGCAGCCGGGCTACTTCACGCTCGGCGCGGTCAATCCGCTGGTCGGCGCGGTGCTCGGCGGCCTCCTGATCGGCTTCGGCCTCCTGGCGATGTTCCGCCACCGGGCGAGCCTCGGCGGCGTCGGCATCCTGGCGATCTATCTGCAGGATCGGATCGGCTGGAAGGCGGGATACACCCAACTGGCGATCGACCTGGCGATCCTCGCCCTGTCATTCACCGTGGCCGAGCCCGGCGCCATCGCCTACTCGGTGCTGGGCGCGGTGGTGCTCAATCTTTTCCTGGCGGTCAACCACCGTCCCGACCGCTACATCGCCGCCTGAGCCGGCCGTCAGGCAGGATCGTTTCCACCGACGATCATCTCGCGCTCGCGTGGCAGGAAGGGCGTGCCCTCGGCAGGACCGTTGCCGCTCTCCGCGTCGAGCCGCGCCGCCGCCTTGAGCATCGTTTCGCGCAGCCGGCAGACCATCGCCCAGCCGGTGACCGGATCTTCCGCCGACGCCAGGAACCAGACCAGCATCCCGTTCACGTCCTGACCGATGACCTGGACCTTGGCGGAATCCTTGTCGATGACGTCGTCGGATTCGTCGATGAATTTCTGAAACGCCTCGCGCAGCTTATCGACGTCTGCGCGATGGTCGAGGCGCAACTCGACGCTCTTGATCAGGCTGGCATCCTGCTTGGTCCAGTTCTCGAAGCTGTTCGAGACCAGTTCCGAGACCGGGACGATGATCCGCCGGTTGTCCCAGCTCTTCAGCTGCACGTAGGTGAAGTTGATCTTCTCGACGTAGCACCACTGGCCCTTGTAGAGCACCGCGTCGCCGATGCGGGCCGTCTTGGCGAGGGCGATCTGCAGGCTCGCCATGATGTCGGCGAGGACCGACCGGGCCGCGAAGGCCAGGATCAGACCGATGGCGCCGGCGGATGCCAGCATCGAGAAACCGAGCGTCTCGAACGCGTTGATCTGGATCAGCACGAGCGCGGTACCGACGAGGAACGCGATGACGATCGCCACGCGGCGTGCGGCGGAAATGTTGGTGTAGAGGTTGCGCTGGTCGGCAGCCTCGGCGTCGCTGAGCTCTTCCATGTTGCGGCGGACGACACGATCGAGGACGGCGTCGACGATCCGTACCGCGATGAGGGCCAGTGCGATGATGAACAGCGCCGATTGCAACGGCGTGAGGAAGGTATTCACGGCACCAGAGAAGGTGAACAGCCACGTCTTCACCAGCGAGAACGTGCCGACGCAGACCATCAGCGCGACCGGCATCTGGATCGTGTCGACGATGTTCTCGGCGATCTGCGACGGCTGGTTGCGCTTGGCCCGGTCCATGCCGGCATAGGCGATCGCCGCCGCACCAATCGCAAGCAGCAGGATGATCGGCAGCGCGATCACCTCCCACCAGGCCAGCGTCCAGAAGGCGCGCTCCTGCAGGAACTGCGGCAGTGCCTGTTCGAACCGCGTGGGGCCGAAGACCTCGTGCAGCGCGAGGATGTTGCCGACGGTCTGCTCGGAAAACACCCAGACCGGATCGCCGTCCGCCGGCTTGACGCGCGCGATGCGGATCGACACCGGCCGGTCGGGCAGCTCCAGAATGGACAGGCGGATGTTGCGGCGCGGCTCGCCCGCCAGCGGATTCTCGCTGGCGACGTTGTCCGCCAGCGCATCCGGCCGGTCCGGCAGGTCGCCCCAGTCGATCCACATGGCGCCTTCGATGACTTCGTTCAGCCGCGCCGCCAGCGCCGGCCCCATCTCCGGCTGGATGGCCGGATCGACCGCCGACAGGTCGAGCAGGTGCGCTGCGGTGTCCCAGTCCTTCCGCTCGGCGGCGAGGATGAAGGTCTCCATCATCCCCTGCGGCGTATCGCGGTCGATGTAGCGATCGGCGGGCGGCAGGCCGGCGTTCAGCGTCTCGATCTCGAGATAGCGCGGCGAAACGCCCTCCGAATCCTGGGCGTTTGCCAGAAACGGCGTCAAAAGCAGAATGAGGAAGGCGGCAAGCCAGCGCGTCAAGGGTGGGCCTCATGGTCCAGCTCTTCGGCTGCCGTTAGCTAGGGGCGGGAGGCGGATAACCCACCCCCCGACCCTGATTTGGCTCTCGCGGCGGCGGCGCGGGCCGTTGACGACGGCCGCCACGACTGGGCAAATGGCCGTCCCACGGCCAACCGGCGGATCGCGAAATGTCCCCAACCCTGTGGCTGACGGCCGTGGCCATGGTCGCATTCGCCGGCAATTCGCTGCTCGCCCGCCTGGCGCTGGTCGACGGGGCGATGGACGTGGCGGGTTTCACCGGGTTCCGGCTGGCCTCGGGGGCGGCGGTGCTCGCGCTGATCGCCTTGCGGTCGGGCAAATCCTCTGATGGCGAATCGACGATCGGCGGCAGCTGGGCATCGGCGCTGGCGCTCTTCGTCTACGCGATCGCGTTTTCGCTGGCCTATGTGCGACTCGGCGCGGCCGTCGGCGCCCTCATCCTGTTCACCTCGGTGCAGGCCGCCATGATCGGCTGGGGGCTGTATCGGGGCGAACGCCCCACCGGCCGCGAGATCGCGGGTCTCTCCGTCGCCTTCACCGCCTTCGTCCTGTGGCTCGTTCCCGCCGTGACCCGGCCCGATCCGCTGGGCACGCTGCTGATGATCAGCGCCGGCGTCGCCTGGGCCGTCTATTCGCTGCGCGGCCGGGCGGCGGGCGATCCGATGCGGGCAACTGCCGGCAACTTCATCCGCACCCTGCCGCTCGCCGTGCCGCTCGCGCTCGTCTCGCTCTGGCGGGATGGCGTCACCGCCGAGGGGCTGATCCTGGCGCTCGCCTCCGGCTGCGTCGCCTCGGCGCTCGGCTACATCGTCTGGTACCGCGCGCTGGCCGGCCTCTCCGCGCTTGCGGCCGCCATCGTCCAGCTCTCGGTGCCGGTCATCGCCGCTCTGGGAGCGGTGCTGTTCCTGTCCGAGACGTTGAGCCTCGGTTTCATCGTCGCCGCCACCTTCGTGCTCGGCGGCATCGGCTTCGCGCTCTCTGCCCGGCAAGGATAGCGGCGGGCAAAATCCGCGCGGCGACCCTATCTCTGCGCCGTGACCGCTCGCCCCGCCCCCCTTGCGCCGTCAGGCCCCCTGCCCGAACGCTTCCATGCCTGGTTCGCAGGCCATGGCTGGGCGCCGCGCCCGCATCAGCTGGATCTGCTGCAGCGGGCGGAAGCCGGCGGCTCGGTGCTGCTGATCGCCCCGACCGGCGCCGGCAAGACGCTGGCCGGCTTCCTGCCGTCGCTGGTCGATCTCGACCGCCGCGGCCGGCCGAAGCCCGGCACGCGGCCGCGCGGCGTCCACACGCTCTACGTCTCGCCGCTGAAGGCGCTGGCGACCGACATCGCCCGGAACCTCGAGAAGCCGGTCGCCGAGATCGGGCTGAAGCTCACCATGGAGACGCGTACCGGCGACACCTCGCAGGTTCGCCGTCAGCGCCAGAAGCTCAAACCCCCGGACATCCTGCTGACGACGCCCGAACAGCTGGCGCTGCTGATCGCCGGCAAGGACGCGCGGCAGTTCTTCTCCGACCTCAGATACGTGATCTTCGACGAGCTGCATTCGCTGGTGACGTCGAAGCGCGGCCATCTCCTGTCGCTGGGTCTCGCCCGGCTGCGCGCGCTGCAGCCGGAGATCCAGACGATCGGCCTGTCGGCGACGGTGGCCGAGCCCGACGATTTGCGGCAATGGCTGGTGCCGCAGGGGCGCAACGCCTCGCCGCTGTCGGACCTGATCACCGTTTCCGGCGGCGCGAGGCCCGATATCAGCATCCTGACGTCGCAGGAGCGGGTGCCGTGGCGCGGCCACACCGCGCTCTACGCGATGCCGGAGATCTATGCGGCGATCAAGGCGCACAAGACGACGCTGCTGTTCGTCAACACGCGCTGGCAGGCGGAACTCCTGTTCCAGGAGCTGTGGCGGATCAACGAGGAGACGCTGCCGATCGCGCTGCACCACGGCTCGCTGGACGTCGCCCGGCGCCGCAAGGTGGAGGCGGCGATGGCCGACAACCGGCTGCGCGCCGTCGTCGCCACCTCGACGCTCGATCTCGGCATCGACTGGGGCGACGTCGACCTCGTCGTGCATGTGGGCGCGCCGAAGGGCGCCTCGCGCCTCGCCCAGCGCATCGGCCGCTCGAACCACCGGATGGACGAGCCCTCCAAGGCGATCCTGGTGCCCGCCAACCGCTTCGAGGTGATGGAGTGCCAGGCGGCGCTCGATGCGAACTATCTGGGCGCCCAGGACACGCCGCCGCTGCGCGACGGGGCGTTGGACGTGCTCGCCCAGCATGTCCTCGGCATGGCGGTCGCCGAGCCGTTCCGCGCCGACGATCTCTTTGCCGAGGTGATCTCGGCGGCGCCCTATCGCGATCTCGATCGCGAGACGTTCGACCGGGTGATCGATTTCGTCGCCACCGGCGGCTACGCGCTGCGGGTCTACGAGCGCTACGCCAAGATCAGGTTGACCGAGGACGGCACCTGGCGGATCGCTCATCCGCGCATCGCCCAGCAGTACCGGATGAACGCCGGCACGATCCTCGAGGCGCCGATGCTGCAGGTGCGGCTGATCCGCGGCCGCTCCAAGAGCGCCATCGCCCGCGGCGGGCCGATCCTCGGCAAGATCGAGGAGGGCTTCGTCGAGGCGCTGTCGCCGGGCGACACCTTCACCTTCGCCGGCCGGGTGCTGCGCTTCGAGACGCTGTTCGAGAACCAGTGCCTGGTCTCCAAGGCGGTGGACGAGGATCCGAAGATCCCCGCCTATGCCGGCGGCAAGTTCCCGCTGACCACCTATCTGGCGGCGCAGGTGCGGGCCATGCTGGCCGATCCCGCCCGCTGGCAGGCGCTGCCGGAGCAGGTTTCCCACTGGCTGGAGATCCAGCAGCGCAAGTCGCTGATTCCCGGCCCGGGCGAGCTCCTGGTCGAGACCTTTCCGAACGGCCGCATGCACCACATGGTGCTCTACCCGTTCGAGGGCCGGCTCGCCCACCAGACGCTCGGCATGCTGCTGACCCGGCGGCTGGAGAAGGCGCGGGCCAAGCCGCTCGGCTTCGTCGCCACCGACTACGCCATCTCGATCTGGGGGCGCGGCCCGATGGGCGCGATGATCGCCGACGGGCGCCTGTCGCTCGACGATCTGTTCGACGAGGACATGCTGGGCGACGACCTCGAGGAGTGGATGGCCGATTCCTGGCTGCTCAAGCGCACCTTCCGCCAGTGCGCGGTGATCTCCGGGCTGATCGAGAAGCGCCATCCGGGCCAGGAGAAGACCGGCCGGCAGGTGACCGTCTCGGCCGACCTGATCTACGACGTGCTGCGCAGCCACGAGCCGGACCACATATTGATGCGCGCGACCTGGGCGGACGCCGCCACCGGCCTGCTCGACGTCGCCCGGGTCGCCGACCTGCTCGGCCGCATCAAGCACCACATCGTCCACAAGGACCTCGACCAGGTCTCGCCGCTCGCCGTGCCGGTGATGCTGGAGATCGGCCGCGAGCGGGTCGTCGGCGAGGCGCGCGACGAACTGCTGGCGCAGGCGGCCGAGGACGCGATGATCGCCGCCGCCCTCGAATAATTTCTCGAAAGCCCGCGTAGGGCGCCGCCACGGGCTGCGTATCAGGGACCGAAGACGGCACTGACCGTCGTCCCACGGAGCCGCCCCGATGACCAAGCCGAGACTCATCCTGATCGCCGCCATGGCGGTGCCCTTCACGATCAATGCCGCCAGCGCCCAGTCGCTGGTCATGTCCCGCCTGTTCCAGCGCATCGACACCAGCCGCGACGGCGCCATCGACAAAGGCGAGCTCGAGACGGCGATGGCAAAGCGCTTCGCCCGCCTCGACACCAACCGCGACGGCGCGCTCGACCGCGCCGAGGTGGAGGCGGCCCGCGAGCGGGCGAGCCGGCGCATCAATGCCGCCCGCACGGTTTCGGAAAACCGGATGGAGCGGCGCGACCGGGACGGCGACGGACGGATCTCCCGCGCCGAGTTCATGCAGGTGCCGGGGTTGTTCGACCTCGCCGACAAGAACCGCGACGGCCGGCTCGACAAGGACGAGCTTGCCGCAGCGGCCGACGCGCTGGCCGGGCGCTGAGCCCGGTTGTCCCCACCCCCCATCGTCCCAACGAGTGATGCCATGCGCAACAAGACCCTCGCCGCCCTTGCCGCCCTCTGCCTCGGCGCCGCGTTCGCCCTGCCCGCCGCGGCCGGCGAGCGGATCCACTACGGCCCGCGCGGCGGCAGCTATGCCGTATCCCAGGGCTGCGTCGCCGGCTTCGTCGACCGCTGCTATCGCTCGGTGACCGCCGTCGGCCCGGGTGGCCGAGCCTATTCGGCGGACCGCGCCATCGCGGTCGGACCGTATCGGGCCCGCACCGTCAGCCGGGTGACCGGCCCGCGCGGCTACACGGTCGTTCGCAGCGGTCGCTGGATCCGCTAGGATTCGCCGCGATCACAGCCGCATGCAGGCGCCGGCGTGAACCATGCCGGACGTGTCACGCCACGATTTCGGGCCGGAGCCCGCCGCGATGGACTACCCCCTCCAGACGGGCGTCGGCTCCGACCGATCCAGGGCGCCCGATGCCGCGATCGTCCGCCGCATGGCGGCGGGCGACCAGGGCGCCCTGACGCAGCTCGTCTCCCGTCACGGAGGCGGGCTGCGCGGATTTTGCCTGCGCTACCTCGGCAACGCCGCCGATGCCGAGGAGGTCGTGCAGGACGTGTTCTTTCGCGCCTGGCGCCACGCGGATCGCTACCGGCCGGAAACGGCAACGGTCGCGACATGGCTCTACGGTATCGCGGTCAATCGCTGCATCGACCGGCGGCGCAGCCGCGCCTTCCGCGCCTTCGTCGGCCTCGGCGCCCGCGAGGAGACCGAGCCGAGCGAAGCCCCGGACCCGCTGCGCCAGACCGAGGGCCGCGACGCGCTGGCGAAGGCCCGCGAGGCGATCGCCCTTCTGCCGGAGCGCCAGCGCATGGCGATCCTCCTCGGCGCCGCCGGCGGGCTGGACAATGCCAGCGCCGCGCAGGCCATGGGCATCCGGATCGGCGCCTACGAACAATTGCTGGTACGGGCACGCCGCACGCTGCGGCAGCGTCTCGACCCCTGACAAGCAGGATGAGGAAAATGGACCGGGAAGCATTCGACGACTGCCTGCTGCGCTACGGACCGGATATCGGTGCCTGGCCGCTCGAAAAACGAGCGGATGCACGGCGCCTGATGGCGACGGATGACGTGGCACGGGCGCGGCTCGTGGCAGACGCCGTGATCGCCGGGGTGGTCGAGCGCGCCGTCTTCTCGGCGCCGGACGAAGCCGTGATCCTCGCCGGTGTCCGCCGGCGCATCGCCGCCGGCAGCGCGCCGACCTCATCAGGGCTCGAAACCATCCTCGCCCATTGGCTGGCTCCGACGCCGGTGACGGCGTCGGCGCTTGCGGTCGTCGTGCTCGCCACCGGCATCGGCTACGCGCTGGGCACCCAGGGCGCGGGCGTGCCGGACGAGCTGCTGCTCGCGATCGCCGAGGGGAATTTCGCCGGCGCCGGGCTCGCTGCGCCGGACGAGGCACCGCTCTGGCCCGGGAGGTCGTGAGCCATGCGCCGCTGGATCATTCCCTTCCTCGCGATCGCGCTGTTGCTGTCGCTGGTCGGCAATTTCGTCGGCCTCGGCTACGCCCTCGGGCAGTGGCGGGGCGAACGCCCTGGCCTTTCCCTGGTCGAAGGCACGATCGGCGCCTATCCGCCGGAACTGCGCCGTGCCATCCGTGCGGAACTCGCGGCGGGGCGGGCCGACTTTGTCGCCGGGATCGCCGAACTGCGGCAGGCGCGGCGCGCCATGATCGCGGCGCTGCAGGCCGTGCCCTTCGAGCCGGCGGCACTGCGCGAGGCACAGCGGAATGTGGCGGCACGGACCGCCGCGCTGCAGCAGCAGGTCCACGCGGCGATGCTGGCGGCGGCGGAAAAACGGGCGCAGCAGCCCTGAAGGGGACCGCCGCGGACGGCCGCTCTCGCCTACTTGCCCTGGTCTGCCGACTCTTCCCGGATCCAGACCTTGAAGCCGGTCAGCGTGTTCTGCCCGAACGTGTGGGTCAGCGGCACGTCGGCGGCGTCGCGCCCCTGCGCGATCAGCACGCGGCCGAAGCGCGGCGCGTTGTTACGTGGATCGAAGGTCCACCACTGTCCGCCGAGATAGCACTCCATCCAGGCGGCGAAATCCATCGAGGCATAGGGCGGCGGCAGGCCGATGTCGCTGATATAGCCGGTGCAGTAGCGGGTCGGGATGTTCATCGCCCGGCAGAAGGTGACCGCCAGATGCGTGTAGTCGCGGCAGACGCCGACGCCCTCGGCGTAGGTTTCCGCTGCAGTGCGGGTGGCGCGGGAATTCTCGTAGCCGAAGCGGACATGGTTGTGCACGAAGTCGCAGATCGCCTGGACCCGGCCCCAGCCCGGCGTGGTGTGACCGAACAGCCGCCAGGCCTCATTCGACAGGAGGTCGGTCTCGCAATAGCGGCTGCCGAGCAGGAACTGCAGCGTTTCCGACGGCAGGTCCTCGACCTCGTGCTGGATCGCGTCGAGCCCGACCGGGTCGGAGAGGCCCTCGTCGTGGATGACGCCGTCGGTGCCGAGGACGAAATCTCCGGCGGGGGCGACGAGGCGGTTGCACCAGTTGCCGAAGCTATCGCGGTAGCTGGTGATCGGCACGGGGGGCTTCGTGACGAGGTGATCCGGCCGTTCCAGCGAGCCGACGCGCGAATAATGCACGTTCAGATTGATGATCATCGGCGTCGGCGCCGGCAGCTGGTAGGCGAGCTCGCAGCCCAGTCGGATGCGCATGCGGCGTTTCCCCATCGGGCCATTCGGCGATCGGCCCGCGCCTGGCCATGGCGACGGCGGTTATACGGGACGCGGCCAAGGGGCTGCGTCGCGCTGTCGCGCCAGCGTCAGTGGACGTGGTGCGCTGCAGCGATCCTAGGCGGTCGCGGGCCGATTGGCGAGATGCAAGATGGGCCGCCCGCGCGCCGCGAGGCCGATCGCCCCTTGTTTTCGCCGTCCGGCATGGCTTGGATGGGAACGAAACGCGAATCACCCATGCGACCTGGAACACTGCGGATGAATGCACTGGCGCGGCGGCAGCGACGGACGGACTGTCCGGCCGTCGAAATGCAGTTGGCGGGTGGCACCGTGGCCTGCGACCCGTCGGGCGTGCTCTACGCGCCGTCCGAACGGCTGCTCGTCGTCTCCGACCTGCATCTCGAGAAGGGCGCTGCCTTCGCCCGGCGCGGCATGATGCTGCCGCCCTACGATACGGCCGCGACGCTCGCGCTTCTGGGTGCGGCGCTCGAGCGCTACGATCCGCTGCGGGTGGTCTGCCTCGGCGATTCCTTCCACGATCGGCACGGCGCCGCCTTCATGCCGGCGCAGTTCCGCGAGGTGCTCGTCCGGCTGATGACCGGCCGCGACTGGATATGGATCGCCGGCAATCACGACCCGGAGCCACCCGCCTATGTCGGCGGCGAGACGCACGAGACGATCGGCGTCGGCCCGTGGACCTTCCGGCACGAACCGAGCCCGTCGCTGCGCGTCGGCGAAGTGGCCGGTCACCTGCACCCGGTGGCGCAGGTCTCGGCAGGCGGGCGGTCGAGCCGCAGCGCCTGCTTCGCCAGCGACGGCGACCGGATGATCCTGCCGTCCTTCGGCGTCACCACCGGCGGGTTGAACGTGCTGGACCGCGCCTTCCACGGCCTGTTCGATCCGGTCAGGGCCAAGGCCTACGTCATCGGCATCGCCCGGATCTATCCGATCCCGTTCCGCTCGCTCTGCCGCTAGCGCCGCTCAGTAGGTGGAAGCGAAGGCGGCGAGCTGGCAGAGCACCACCACCGTCGTCAGCACCATGCGCAGGCGCCCGAACCAGTCCGGCAGGGCCGCCGTCCGCGCCGCCAGGCCGTCCCAGACGCCCTGCAGCAGGAAGAAGAGCGCGAAGCCGGCGAACAGCCACGGGCTGGGCAGGAACAGGAAGAACCAGGCACCCAGCGCCGGCAGTACCGACAGGACGAGGATCGCGGGGCGGCGCATGGCAGGGTCCAGAGCCGCGCCCCAGCGTATGCCGCCGAGGAAGGCGAGGATCGTCGCCGAATAGCCCCCATAGGCAAGGATCAGCTGGCGGTAGGCGATGAACTCGCGGCCGGCATACACCAGCATCGCCGTCATCAGGACGAAGGGCACCAGCCCGCCCAGGCCGAGGATCCAGGCGGCGCGGATGCCGCGGTCGCGCGGTTGCTCCGGCGTGGCGGGGGCAGCGGATCGGGCTCCGGTGGGATCGGCGTCGCTCATCGGCTTCTATCTAGTCGCGCTTGAAGAGGATGCGACCGAACCAGCCGGTGAAGATGGCGAGAATCACGGCGGCGATCCCGTAGAGGATGCCGTGTTCGAGGGCGAAGCCGGAGATGAAGCTCTCGAAGCCGGTCTTCACGACGGTCAGCGTTTCGGTACTGCCGCGGATGAACACCCCCTGGCGGAACAGATAGGCGCGGACGGTGTGCTCGCCGGTCGGCAGCCCGGCCGGCAACTGCAGGTCAGCGCGGAAGAGCGTCGGGCTGACGAACTGAACGGCGCCGAAGCGCTGGTTGTAGAGGCCGTTGTTCTCGCGGATGCGCCGCAGCGCCGTGGCGTACTCGTCGCGATTGGCCACCACCGTCTGCGCGTCGTCGTCGGCAGCAGGCTCCCCGCCGCCGCCTAGGCGCAGATCGGCGATCCCGATCGACAGGTTGACCCGGTTCGCCTCGCTCATGATGTCGGCAAGCGGCCGCGTCGAGGCCAGGGCGTAGGAGGACGGGGGCGCTTCGAAGCTTTCCGATCCGCGATTGATCCAGATGCCGAGCTTGCGCTCCTTCTCGCGGACGACCACCGGACGGCGCGGACCCACCAGCGCCACGACGATGTCGTAGCGCTGCTCGCGCAGGATGCGGCCGTCGGCATTGTCGAGCGCACCGAACACGACGAGCCGCGCGCCGGTGAAATCGGAGGTGATGCCGATCTGCTCCGTCGACAGGCCGATCTCGAAGGTCTCCTGGCCGAGCTGCGCCCGCGCCGGCCCGACCAGGAGGGCCATGAAAGCCAGCAGCCCCGCCACGGCGTTCAACAGCCGGTCGGATATCCGTGCTCGGGAGGGACGGCGGCCGATCATCCGGTCTCTCCGCTCGGCAGGCTGATCGAATAGGGCTCGACCGGCGTGACGACGAGCTCGAAGCCGAGCCGCAGGCCGACCGCGAGCACCAGCAGCGCCAGCAGCGCACGCAGCTGGTCGCCGCGCAGCTTGCGTCCGGCCTCGGCCCCGAACTGCGCGCCGACGACCCCGCCCAGCATCAGCAGGAAGGCCAGCACGATGTCGATCGTGTGGTTCGTCGCCGCCTGCAGGACGGTGGTGACTGCGGCGGTGAAGATGATCTGGAACAGCGAAGTCCCGATGACGACGTTGGTCGGCACGCGCAGCAGGTAGATCATCGCCGGCACCATGATGAAGCCGCCGCCAACGCCCATGATCGCCGCCAGAACGCCGATGATCGCACCGAGGCCGAGCACCGGTATGACCGAGACATAGAGCTTGGAGCGGTGGAACCGCATCTTGAAGGGCAGGCCATGCACCCAGTTGTGCTTGCCGGAGCGCTTCACCTCGCCGCTGCCCTCGCCGCGCCGCCACATCGCCTGCAGGCTCTCGACCAGCATCAGGCCGCCGACCCCGCCGAGGAAGAGGACGTAGAGGAGCGAGACCACCAGATCCAGCTGGCCGAGCCGGCGCAGCATCGTGAACAGCGCGACGCCGCCGACCGAGCCGGCGGCACCGCCGATCAGGAGCATGGTCCCAAGCTTGAGATCGATCGTGCCGCGCTTGTAATGGGCAAGCGCGCCCGAGAACGAGGCGGCGATGACCTGGTTGGCACCGGTGGCCACGGCGACGGCCGGGGGAATGTTGTAGAAGATCAGCAGCGGCGTGATCAGGAACCCGCCGCCGACGCCGAACATGCCCGAGAGGAACCCCACCGCAACGCCCATCCCGATGACGACCAGGATGTTGACGGAAATTTCCGCGATCGGGAGATAGAGGTTCACGAGCTGGCGGCTCTTTGCGCGAGGGAGCCAGGGAAAGGTCCGGACCCTCTTCGCCCGAACTTTCGACGCCTGTCAAATGAATGTCGGCGCTCAGCTGTCCTTTCGCGCGAGCAGCGCGCGAATGAGCGCCTCGTCGATGTTTCCGGTCGCCTCGAGGCCCGCCGACTGCTGGAACGACTTGATCGCTTCGGTGGTCTTCGCGCCGGCCACGCCGTCGGGGGTACCGGGGTCGTAGCCGAGCTTGATCAGGATCGCCTGGATATTGCGGATCGCCTTCTGCATGTCGACGGATGAGGTCTGGAGCGTCGTGTCGACGTCGCTGATCCAGTCCTTCGGCACGTCCACCGTATTGGCCGTCTCGTCGCGGACCGCCGGCTTGAAGGCCGCCACCTTGGCCTCGGCGGCCGCAAGCTGGCCAGCGTCCAGCGACTTGGCGATCTCGTCGCGCTTCGCGCCGGCGTCGGAATCGCCGGCCGCGGCGACCACCGAGAACCACTTGTAGGATTCCGTCAGGTCCTGCTCCACCCCGGCGCCGCGCGCGTAGAGGATGCCGAGATTGTACTGGCTGTCGGTCATGCCGTAGTCGGCCGCCTCGCGGAACCAGCGTGCCGCCAGGACCGGCTCCGACTTGCCGTCGACGCCGGTGGCAAAGAGCACCGCGAGATTGTGCATGGCGCGGACGTTGCCCTGTTCGGCGGCCTTCAGGTACCAGTCGCGCGCCGCGACGGTGTCGCGGGTGACGCCGTTGCCCTTCTCGTAGAGCGTGCCGAGACTGTACTGGGCAGGCGCGAAACCGCGCTCGGCCGACCGTGCGAACCACTTGGCGGCCTCGTCCGGCTGCGGCGCGCCCTGCCGGCCTTCCATCAGACGCAGCCCGGTCTCGAACAGCGCCTTCGGATCGCCCGCCCGCACCGCCGCGAGGAACGGCTCCGGGCCGATGCCTGCCGGGGGCTCGATGCCGGCTTCGAGCGGGGCGGCGGCCGGCGGCGAGGCAGCGTCGGACGATTCGACGGGAGCCGCCGCTGCGGGGGCTTGCTCCACGGGACGCGCCTCGTCGGCACCGGCGCCCGGACCGGACCCCTGATCGAGTGCGGCCACGGGACCCGATGCCGGAACCGGCGCCTGTGGCGGCGACACGTCGCGTGCCGGCGGAATGGCGGCGGCCGTTTCGGTCGGCGCCGGATCGGCCGCCCGAGGCGGGGTGACGTCTGGCGCCGGCTCGATCTCCGTCGGCGCGGCGAATTCGGCGAGCGGGCCCTGCGGCGCCTGATCGAGCGCATCGTTGTCGCGCGAGGTCATCAGCGCCTGGCCGAGCGGCAGCGCCATCAGCGCCAGCAGCACCGCGCCGATGGCCATGATGATCGGCTTGCGGCGACGCGCCACGAGTTCGGTCAGGCTGACCTTGCCGTTTTCGGTATCGGCGTCGTCAGCCCGCAGACTCGCCGTTTCGGCGGCCGCGGCCATGGCGGCGCGGCGGGCGGCGGCGATGAAGTCGGCCTTGCCGGCCTGGTCGGTGCCGCGTGCGTGTCCCGCCTGCTGGGCGCGGACCCGTTCGAGCAGCGCGGCGATATCCGGCGTGCCGGAGCCGATGGCAAGCGGCCGGTTGGCTTCGTGCGTGTCGAAGATGTCGGCGGCGTCGAGGGACGGCGCTTCGACAGTCTCCGGGGCCCGAGCCTCGGCCTCGGCGTCAACCAGCGCGAGTTCCGGATCGTCCCAGCGGGCCGGACGTTCGTTCGCCTCCGCCTTTCCGGCGGGCAGCTTGCGGCCCTTGAGGGTCCGCGCCAGGACCGCCTTCAGGCCACCGCCGGACTGGACTGCCGGGGCCCCGGCGGCGGCAGCGGCGGCTGCCGCGACAGGCGACGCGGCGAGAGGTGCCGCACTTGCGACGACGGGCGCGGCCTCGCCTGGTCGGCCGGCGGTCATCTCGCTTTCGATGCGGCCGATCCGGTCGACCAGCTTCAGGAGCGTCCCGTGCACGGTCTCGAAGAATTCCTGGGAGCGGCTGCCGGTCTCGCGCGACAGCCGGTCGAGCGCCCGCAGGTCCTCCGACAGCCGGGCGACGTGCTCGCCCTGGTGCAGGTCGCCGCTCGCCAGCACCTGGCGGATGGCTTCGTCGGCGGCCTGGCGTGCGGCGGCCATCACCGCTTCCTGGTTGTCGTCGAGCCGGCGTTCGATCGCCGTCAGGCGCCGCTCCATCTCCGGATCGGCGACCGCCGCCGCGACGCCGTTCTCCGCGATCATCTGCGACAGGCGTGCGATCTGCGCTTCCAGCGTGCGCACCGCCGCCTCGTCGACGCGCGACGCGGCCTGCTCCTCGAAGCGCGCCGCGAGCGCCTGCAGCCGCGACTCGACCGCGACGATCTCGAGCGCCGAGTTCTCGCTGCCGAGCGTCGCCAGCTGCGCCGAGAAGCGTTCGATGCGCTCCGCGAGTTCGCGCGCGCCTTCCTCGTTGGAAAGAGTCTCGATCCGGTCCGCCAGTTCGGCGATCCGCGCCGACAGCGCCTCGCCGTCGGCGTCTTCCGCCAGCGAGTCGACGCGGGCGGTCAGGGTCTGCAGGCGCGCCTCGACCCGCTCGACCGGGCTCATGTCGATCGTGTGCGGGCGGGTGGTCGCCGCGACGATGGCCCGCGAGATCTCGTCGAGCCGCTCTTCGAGCACCCCGAAATGATCGAGCTCGGATTCCTCCTGCTGCTGCTTGGCCAGCGACTCGATGCCCAGCGCCAGCGCATGCACGCGCTGCTCGAGCGGGGCGAGCGCCAGCGTCTCCGGCAGCCGGGCGAGCGAGGCCTCGAGCTGCTCGAGGCGCTCGGCCATCGTCTCCATCTTGCCTTCGATCTCGCGCGAGGCGAAACGCTCCTCGAGCACGCCCCAGCGTTCGTCGAACGCCCGCACCGACTGTTCGGACGCGAGGGTCTCCAGCTTCTCCCGGAGACTGCTCATCTCGGTCTTCAGCAGCGCCGAAAGGCCCGGCTGGGCTTCCCCCGTCGAGCCTGCCGAGTAGCTCTTCTCGAACTCGTCCCAGCGGCGCTCGACCGCCTTCACCTGCTCCTCGCTGGCGAGCGTTCCGAGCGAGACCCGCAGCCGCTCGAGCTCGTCCTTGATGTCGCGCTTGGTCCTGGTGTCGTCATCCGCCCGGCCGGAAAGTGCCGTCTCGAAAGCGTCCCAGCGCCGGCCTACGGCCTCCAGCGTCTCTTCGCGCGCCATGGTGCCGACCAGCGCCCGCATCGCCTCCAGTTCGTCACGAAGCGACCGGATCGTGGCACCGTCGGCGCCGTTGTCGGCCATGCGCGACAGGCCGTCGTCGACCCGGGCGATTTCCGCCGCGATCTGGCCGGCGCTCGCCTGGGCGCCGATCATCCGGCGCAGTTCCTGAAAGGCCGCGCTGATCTCGTCGAGGCGCGGCTCGAAGCTGCGCGCCATGTCGTCTCGCAACTCGGCGCGGAGCCGCTCGAGCTGGCGCGTGACCTCCGCGTTGGCGGCCTCGCTGCGGTCAGCACGACGCGGAGCCGGGTCGCGCTCGCTCGCTGCCGGGCCGGGCGAAGCCGCGGCGGGCGCGCGCCGTGCCGGCGTCGTCGCGGACTCGGCTTCCGCGTGCAGTTCTCTCTGGCGCATGGTGATCTGCGACACCGCGTCGGACAGCGAGGCGCGCGGCTGCGGCGCGGTCGCCCTGGCGAGCGAGACCGAACCCGCGGGTGCCGGCTTGGCGGTCCTGGCGTCCCGCATCCGCGACAGCCGCGCCTCGAGTTCCTCCAGGGTCCGACTCAGTGCATCGAGGGATGAAGTTTCCTGCGTGCCGGTGCGCATGACGACGTGTGGATCGCTCTGTTCGGCCATTGCAGCTTTCCCGGTCGGCTGAGGCCACTCACCGGCCCCCATTTTCAAGCATGCGCCCACGCCTGTGCTCCCAAAGTTCGCTGAACATGGTGAACGAACGGTTAAGGCCGTTTGGACTTCCTTAGGGATTACCTGCGCAATCCGGTCCGAAGCTGGACGCGAAGCGGCCGTCACGTCTTGTAAGAGCCGCATTTGACGCGATATTCGGGTCACTTCAGCCTCGCATGCTTTCCCCTCGGATCGCAGGCTGCGATGGCGCTATGTGAGTACGGGCTTCTCTTTATGGCAAACGTGAAACGGGCTGAGCCTGCGGACGATTCGATCGCGGTGGATGTCGACTTCCTGCTTGGCCGCGGCGCCGACGACGATACGCAGCAGGATGTGTTCAAGATCGGCGATCTCTCCCGCGAGTTCGGCGTGACCTTGCGGACCCTTCGCTTCTATGAGGATCGCGGCCTGCTTTCGCCGCAGCGTCGCGGCACGACGCGCCTGTACAGCCGCCAGGACCGCACCCGGCTCCGCCTCATCCTGCTGGCCAAGATGCTCGGCTTCTCGCTGACGGAAGCCAAGCAGCTGATCGAGATCTATCATCAGCCGGGCGGCAAGAAGCGTCAGCTGGAAGTCGCGCTCGAGCGGTTCCAGGAGCAGAACGAAATCCTGCACCAGCAGAAGCGCGAGATCGAGGATTCCATCCGGGCGATGGATGCGTCGATCGCGCATGTCGAGCAGACGCTGCGGAACTGGCAGGCCTGAGGCAGGCAGCCCGCCGCCGAGCGCAGGGGGCCGGACCGGAAGACCTTCCGAGCGCGCCGGCCGGTGCGATCTGCCTGCATCTTCTGGCCCCGGCTCGCCGCGTGCCGCCCGGGTCAGGAGTTTCCCCTTTCCGAAATTCGTAACAGGCGAATCCGCCTGAATCGCCGGCGCGCCCGAGGCGCATGCCGTCCTCTCGTGCCACACGGGCGCAACGTTGCCGACATCGTATATTGACGTTTACGTCAAAGTTATCCATGAATGCCGCAACGCGACGCGGAGGATTTCATGCCGACCTATCAGGCCCCCATCGAGGACACGCTCTTCGTTCTGAACGATCTGCTCGGCTTCGACCGTCACAACAACCTGCCGGGATTTGCCGACGCATCCCCGGACGTGGTCGAGGCGATCCTCGGCGAGGCCGGCCGGATCGCCTCCGAGGTCCTGCAGCCGCTCAACCGAATCGGCGACCGCGAGGGCTGCCAACGCGCGGCCGACGGTTCCGTCACCACCCCGACCGGCTTCAAGGATGCCTACCAGACCTTCCGCGAGGGCGGCTGGGGCAGCCTGCCCTTCGATCCCGCCTATGGCGGCCAGGGCCTGCCGCACACGCTGTCGACAGCCGTCTCGGAGTTCATGTCCTCCGCCAACATGGCCTTCGCGATGTATCCCGGCCTCACCGCCGGAGCGATCGCGGCGATCTCGGCGCATGGCAGCGACGCGCAGAAGCAGGCCTATCTGCCGAACATGATCGAGGGATCGTGGACCGGCACGATGAACCTCACCGAACCGCATTGCGGCACCGATCTCGGCCTGCTGCGCAGCAAGGCGGTTCCGCAGCCGGACGGCAGCTACGCCATCTCGGGCCAGAAGATCTTCATCTCGGCCGGCGAGCACGATCTGTCGGAGAACATCGTGCATCTGGTGCTCGCCCGGATCGAGGGCGCGCCGGAAGGCGTGAAGGGCATCTCGCTCTTCATCGTGCCGAAGTTCATCCTCGATGCCGACGGCAAGCCGGGCGCCCGCAACGGCGTCAGCTGCGGCGCGCTCGAGGAGAAGATGGGCATCCACGGCAATGCCACCTGCGTCATGAACTACGATGGCGCCACCGGCTATCTGATCGGCGAGGCCAACAAGGGCCTGCGCGCGATGTTCACGATGATGAACGAGGCGCGGCTCGGCGTCGGCGTACAGGGCCTGGCGATCTCCGAGGTCGCCTACCAGAACGCCGTCACCTATGCCCGCGAGCGCATCCAGGGCCGCTCGCTCGCCGGCGCCAAGGCGCCGGACAAGAAAGCCGATCCGATCATCGTGCATCCCGACATCCGGCGCATGCTGATGACGATCCGCGCCATCAACGAGGCCGGCCGCGCGCTGATCCTCTGGACCGCGTTGAAGGGCGACCTCTCCCACCGCGCCGAGGCGGAAAGCGAGCGCCAGGCGGCCGACGACTGGATGGGGCTGATGACGCCGGTCATCAAGGGAGTCCTCACCGACAAGGGCTTCGACAATGCCGTGATGGCGCAGCAGGTCTATGGCGGCCACGGCTATATCGGCGAATGGGGCATGGAGCAGTTCGTCCGCGACGCCCGCATCGCCCAGATCTACGAGGGCGCCAACGGCATCCAGGCGCTGGATCTGGTCGGCCGCAAGCTGGGACTCAACGGCGGCCGCGCCGTCCAGGCGTTCTTCGCCGAGGTCGGCCAGTTCTGCGAGGAGAACCGCGGCGACGAGAAGCTCGCACCCCTGACCAAGGGCCTCAAGAAGGGACTGAACGACCTGCAGCAGGCGACGATGTGGCTGATGCAGAACGCCATGGCCAAACCGGACAACGCCGGCGCCGCCTCGACCGACTACATGCACCTCTTCGGCCTCGTCGCGCTCGGCTACATGTGGGGCCGGATGGCGAAAATCGCGGGGGACAAGATCGCCGCCGGCGCCAACGGCCAGGCCGAATTCCTGGAGAAGAAGCTGGTGACGGCCCGCTTCTACATGGACCGGATCATGCCGGAGAGCGCCGCCCATCTCGCCCGCATCTCGGCGGGCGCCGACTCGATGATGGCTCTGGAGGCCGACGCGTTCTAGGTTAAGGCAAGCCGCTCGGCGCCAGGCAAATGGCGCCGAGCCGTCCTGCTCAGCGCATCGAGGCGGATTCGCCCCAAAGTTCAGGAACATATCGGGAGGTCAGCATGACCGAAGCCTACATCTACGATCACGTTCGCACGCCCCGCGGTCGCGGCAAGAAGGACGGTGCGCTGCACGAGGTGCCGGCCGTGCGGCTCGGCGCCAAGGTGCTCGAGGCGCTGCGCGACCGCAACGGCATCGACACCCGGACCGTCGACGACATCATCTTCGGCTGCGTCGACCCGGTCGGCGAGGCCGGCTCGGTGATCCCGCGCGCCTCGGCCTTCGAGGCCGGCTACGACTTCGCCGCGCCCGGCATGCAGATCTCCCGCTTCTGCGCATCCGGCCTCGACGCGGTGAACCTCGCCGCAGCGAAGATCGCCCAGGGCGCCGAGGACATCGTCATCGCCGGCGGCGTCGAGTCGATGTCGCGTGTCGGCATGGGCATGTCGGGCGGCGCCTGGATCATGGATCCGTCAGTGGGAATCCCCTCCTACTTCATGCCGCAGGGCGTCTCGGCCGACCTGATCGCGACGAAATACGGCTTCTCCCGCGACGACGTCGATGCCTACGCCGTCGAGAGCCAGAAGCGCGCCGGCAAGGCCTGGGAAGAAGGCCGCTTCGCCCGGTCCGTCATCCCGGTGAAGGACCAGAACGGCCTGACCATTCTCGACCGTGACGAGCACATGCGCCCGTCGACCGACATGCAGTCGCTGGGCAGCCTCAACGCCTCCTTCGCCATGCACGGCGAGATGGGCGGCTACGACGCCGTCGGCATCCAGGCGCATCCGGAGATCGAGGCGGTCAAACACGTGCACCATGCCGGCAACTCGTCCGGCATCGTCGACGGCGCCGGGGCCGTACTGCTCGGCTCCAAGGCCGGCGGCGAGATGCTCGGCGTCAAGCCGCGCGCCCGCATCCGCGCCTTCGCCAATATCGGCTCCGATCCGGCGCTGATGCTGACCGGTCCGGTGGACGTCACCGAGAAGCTGCTGAAGCGCGCCGGGATGGAACTCGCCGACATCGACCTGTTCGAACTGAACGAGGCGTTCGCCGCGGTGGTGCTGCGCTACATGCAGGCCTTCGACATCGACCACGCGAAGATGAACGTCAACGGCGGCGCCATCGCCATGGGCCATCCGCTCGGGGCGACCGGGGCGATGATCTTCGGCACCGTGCTCGACGAGCTCGAGCGCCAGGGCAAGCAGACGGCCCTCGTCACGCTCTGCATCGGCGCCGGCATGGGTACGGCGACGATCATCGAGCGGGTCTGAGCCGGTGCGCAGCGGCGAGCGGCGCCTGCCGCTCGGCTCAGGCTGCCTGGCCGTTCTGCAGCGCGGCGAGCGCGGCGTGGCCGAGAGCCGGCAGCGCCTCGAATGCCGGCTTGGCGAACCAGTAGCCCTGGAAGAGCCTCACGCCGGCCGCCTTGAGGGCCATGAACTCGGCCTCCGTCTCGACGCCTTCTGCCAGGACGGCGATGTCGAGTTCGCGGGCGATGTGGAGCAGCGCGGCGAGGATCGCCTGCCGCGACCGGCTGGTGTCGACGTCGCGGATCAGATGCATGTCGATCTTGATCAGGTCGGGCTGGAAATCGGCGAGCAGTCCGAGGCCGGCATAGCCGGCGCCGAAATCGTCGAGTGCGGTGATGAAGCCGACCCGGCGGTACTCGGAGATGATGTTCCGCAGATGCGCGACGTCGGTCACCACCTCGCCCTCGGTGAACTCGAACATGATCGAGTTGAGCGGAAACCGGGTCTTGCGAGCGGCGGCGAGCGTCGCCCGCAGGCACGCCGCCGGCTCGTAGACGGCGTTCGGCATGAAGTTGATCGACAGATGCAGGTCGTCGGCGTCGGCGAACAGCTGCGACGCCAGGTCGATGGCCTTTACCCGGCAGGCCTGGTCGAAGCGATAGCGCTGTTCGGGGGAGACCTGCGACAGGATCGCGCCGGCACCCTCCCCGGCAAGGCCGCGAACCAGCGCCTCGTATCCCCAGACGCGCTCCGCCGCGACGTCGTAGATCGGCTGGAAGGCCATCGAGAAATCAAAGTCGAGCGGGCGGGATGTCTGGCATCCGGGGCAGGCATGATCGGGCATGGACGTCCATCTCGCGGAAGTTTCAACCGCGCAACTAGTAAGCACGCATTGGTTTCACGAGTCTGACCAATCCCTGTGTGCGCAAACGCCGCATGCGACAATTTCTGCAGACGGCTACGCGCCGCCTGACCATCGGGAGCGAGAGATGAGCTACGAGAACTTCAAGATCGACACCGACGCCGACGGCATCGCGCTGGTGACATGGGACATGCCCGACCGGTCGATGAACGTCTTCACCGAGGAGGTGATGGACGAAATGGACCGGATGATCGACGCCGTGGCGGGGGACGAGGCGGTCAAGGGCGTCGTCATCACCTCGGGCAAGCGGGGCTCCTTCACCGGCGGGGCCGACCTGAAGATGCTCTCCGGCATGTTCGAGCGCTTCGAGGCGAAGAAGCGCGAGAACAAGGACGCCGCCGTCAAGGAGCTGTTCGATGCCGCCGGCCGCATGTCCTGGCTGTGGCGCAAGCTCGAGACCTGCGGCAAGCCCTTCGTCGCGGCGATCAACGGCACCTGCATGGGCGGCGGCTTCGAGCTGGCGCTCGCCTGTCATGGCCGCGTCGCCGCCGAGGACGCCAAGATGGGCCTGCCCGAGGTGAAGGTCGGCATCTTCCCCGGCGCCGGCGGCACCCAGCGCGTGCCGCGCCTCACCGACACCCAGTCGGCGCTGCAGATGCTGCTGAAGGGCTCGACGCTCAGCGCCGCCAAGGCCAAGGGCATGAAGCTGATCGACCAGGTGGTGCCGCAGGACCAGCTCGTCGACGCCGCCAAGGCGATGCTGAAGGCCGGCCTCTCGCCGGTGAAGCCCTGGGACGAGAAGGGCTTCAAGCTGCCCTCCGGTCCGGTTTACTCGGTGCAGGGTGCGCAGATCTGGCCCGCCGTCGCCTCGCTCTACCGCAAGGAGACCAACGACAACTATCCCGGCGCCCGGGCAATCGTGAAATGCGTCTACGAGGGCCTGCTGGTGCCGTTCGACACGGCGCTCCGGATCGAGCAGCGCTACTTCACCGAGGTGCTGCAGACCACCGAGGCGGCGATGATGATCCGCTCGCTGTTCGTCTCCATGCAGGAGCTGAACAAGGGCGCGCGGCGGCCGAAGAACATACCCGCGACGGAGCTGAAGAAGGTCGGCATCGTCGGCGCCGGCTTCATGGGCGCCGGCATCGCCTTCGTCTCCGCCCAGGCCGGGCTCGAGGTGGTGCTGATCGACCGCGACCAGGCGACGGCCGACAAGGGCAAGGCGCACTCGCAGACCCTGCTCGAGAAGGCCGTCAGCCAGGGCCGGTCGACGAAGGAGCAAGCCGAGGCCGTGCTCGGCCGGATCCAGGCGACGCCGGACTATGCGGCGCTGAAGGACGCCGACCTCGTCATCGAGGCGGTGTTCGAGGATCGCGACGTCAAGGCCGAGGTGACGAAGCAGGTGGCGGCGGTCCTGCGCAAGGATGCGATCTACGCCTCGAACACCTCGACCATTCCGATCACCAGCCTCGCCGAGGCCTTCGAGGACCCGGCGCGCTTCATCGGCGTCCACTTCTTCTCGCCGGTCGACCGGATGATGCTGACCGAGGTCATCCTCGGCAGAGAGACCGGCGACAAGGCCCTCGCCGTCGCGCTGGACTTCGTCCGGGCGATCAAGAAGACGCCGATCGTCGTCAACGACACGCGCGGTTTCTTCGCCAATCGCTGCGTGCTCCGCTACATGTCGGAGGCCTACGACATGCTGGTCGAGGGCGTGCCGCCGGCGATGATCGAGAACGCCGCGAAGTTCGCCGGCATGCCGGTCGGGCCGCTGGCGCTCAACGACGAGACCGCCGTCGACCTGTCGCTGAAGATCATGAAGGCGACGATGCGCGACATGGGCGATGATTCGGTCGACCCGCGCCACTTCAAGCTGGTCGAGCAGATGAATGCCGACGGCCGGCTCGGCCGCAAGGCCGGCAAGGGCTTTTACGACTATCCGGCCAAGCCCGCCAAGAAGGCGCTGTGGTCCGGGCTGAAGCAGATGTTCGACCAGCAGCCGGCCGACTCGATCGACTTCGAGGAGCTGAAGCAGCGCTTCCTCGTCACCATGGCGCTGGAAGCGGCGCGCACCATGGAGGAAGGCGTCGTCACCGACCCGCGCGAGGCCGACGTCGGCTCGATCCTCGGCTTCGGCTACGCGCCCTACACCGGCGGCACGATCAGCTACATCGACGGCATGGGCACCAAGGCCTTCGTCGCGCTCTGCGAGAAGCTCGCGGCCAAGCATGGCGAACGCTTCGAGCCGACACCGCTGCTGAAGGACATGGCCGCCAAGGGCGAGACGTTCTATCGCCGCTTCGCACCCGGCGGTTGGCAGGCGCGCGCTGCCTGAACGGCACCGGGCGCACGGATGACGAAAGGGCGGGGCGGCGACGGCCCCGCCCTTTCGCGCGTCTGGAGGGCGGCCACGGCCTGTCTGCGCGGCATGACCGCACGAATCCTGCCCGGCCAACGCCGATTGGCCATATTCGCAAGTTTTAAGACAAATTGAAGGGATAGGGCGTGGTGGCGGGCGCAACGAGAGTTTGCGACCGCGGCGCCGAACGGCGCCTGCCGGATGCGGCACGGGCGACATGGAGCAACAGATGGCGGGGGATGCATCGAGGGACGGGGTGAGACCGACGGAGGAAGTGCTGCGCCAGCGCTTGATCGCGCGACGCAGCGACTACGAGCGCGCGCGGGGCGAGACCGGCCCCGGAGGACGCCTGAACGGCCGGGGCACGGCCAATCTGTGGGTTCCGGGCGCCGCACCGGCCGGCGGACGTCTGCGCAGGTTCCTCATGCGCCGCCCGGTCACCGCCTATCTGTCGATGGCGACGGTGGCCGGGCTGCTGTTCGGCGGGCTCGCCCTGGCCCTGTCGGGATCCGGCGCCGACGTCCCCTCGCCGGTCAGGACCGCCGCGGTGCAGCCAGAAGAATCTTGGTCTTCGCCCGCTCGCCAGGCCACCGCCGTCACCGAGAAGACGGAACTGCCGGTCGCCGCGATCGGTGCCGAAGCGGCGTCCGGCAACCCGGCCGTCTCGCGCCCTGACCCGGCCGTGACCGCCCCGGTGCCGGCCCGCACCGCCGAGCCGGCCGCGCGCCTTCGGCCGGCAAGCAATATCCTGCCGGCGACGGGCCCGGCTGAGGGAACCGTCATCACCGACGAGGCAGCCGCCGCGCTCGCCTTGCGCCTGCCCCCGGCGGACGCCACGCTCGCCATGACCGACGTGCCGGACCGCCTTCTGACCACCGGCAGCGTTCCCCCGGAAGGCGGAGCAACAGGCGCCGGCCCGGCACAAGGTGCCGAGGAGGCGGCCTCGGGTTCCGGCGAAACGGCTGAGACTGCCGGCACGCCGGCGCCGGACGGGCCAAAGGCCGATGCTGTTCCTGCCGAGGAAGAGGTGGCGGCGCTCGCCGAACCGGAAGCCGCGAAGCGCACCGCAACGGTCAATGCCAGCGTCAACATGCGCGCCCGGCCGGACAACGATGCGTCCATTCTCGCGGTCCTGCCGCGGGGCAGCGCTGTCGAGATCATCGACTGCGACCAGTGGTGCGAGGTCGCCGCTTCCGGGACCCGCGGTTTCGTCTTCAAGCGCTTCGTCGACGACGCGGACGGCTGAGCGCCGGCGACCGCGCCGGCTCAGTGGCGCTTCGCCCAGCGGCGAAACAGGCTGGGCTTCTTGTCGATCTTGTGCGCCTTGCGGCTGGAACTCTTGCCCAGCGTGTCGGCCACGCGCGCGCCGCGCAGGCCCAGCGGCTTTTCCGGCAGGTCGGTGGTGTCGGCGGCGGTCTGATGTTCCATCTCGGCGTTGATCTCCGCGCCGATGATGAAGATCAGCGACGAGATCCAGACCCACATCATGAAGCCGACCACCGCCCCGAGCGAACCGTAGGTGGCGTTGTAGTTGGCGAAATTCTGCAGGTACCAGGAGAAGCCGATCGAGGCGATCAGCCAGACCACGGCGGTCAGCATCGCCCCGAACAGCACCCAGCTCCAGCGGGCGCGGTTGCGGCTCGGCCCGTAGCGGTAGATCATCGCGATCGCGCCGACGATGAGGATGAACACCACCGGCCAGCGGAGCGTCGAGATCAGCACCTCGCTCCAGCGCGACAGCCCGACCACCGACATCACCACCGGCACGACGCCGACGGCGGTGATCAGCACGATGCCGATGAAGATGGCGCCGAGGGTGAAGTAGAGCGCCACGACGTTGAGCCAGATGAAGCTCCGGTTCTCCACCTCCCCATAGGCGATGTTCATCGCCTCGAAGAGCGTCTTGATGCCGTTGTTGGCGAACCAGAGGGCAAACAGCAGGCCGGTGAAGAAGCCGATGGACAGCGAGGCGCGATCCTGGCCGACGAGCGTGTCGAGCTGCGACTGCAGCATCTCGGTGCCGGCCTGCGGCAGGAACCGGCCGATGAAGGCGATGTGGCCGCTGATCGTCGCCGGATCGTTGACGAAGCCGTAGAGCGAAACGAAGACCGCAAAGGCGGGAAACAGCGCCAGCAGCAGGTAGAAGGTCGCGCCCGCGGCGACCAGCATCACCCGATCCTCCCAGAACGCCACGTAGATCCGCAGGATGATGTCCTTCCATCCCTTCCATGGGATCGAATAGGGCCTGAGCGCATCCCGCCCCCGCCCCGGCTCGCTGGCGCGTTGCCGGGTTTCCTCGTCCGTGTGGGCGGCGAACCGTCCCGTCATCCGCTTCCCTTCCGTTCCGCCGCGGTGCAGCCCACCAACGGGCCGGCGACCGCCTCGAGGCGGCACCGATCGCCATCAATGCCACAATTCCTGCGCGGTTCCGACAGCCTCTCCAGTCGCCCCATCCGGTAATTTACCGTGGACGGGAAAATTTGACGTAGCGGTATGGACAGGCGGCAAACCACCCCGTAATACTCAGAGGTATATATTCCTTTTCCTGCCGGCTGCGGGTCCCGTCATGTTTTCTCACGACCGTATATGGGCAGCGATCGATGCCCTGGCCGCGCGCAACCGGATGTCGCCGTCCGGCCTCGCCCGTCGCGCCGGGCTCGACCCGACGACCTTCAACAAGTCGAAGCGCAATGCCGTGGACGGGCGGCCGCGCTGGCCCTCGACCGAGTCGATCGCCAAGGTCATCGAGGCGACCGGCGCCTCGATCGACGAATTCACCAAGCTGATGCGGGGTGAGGCGCAGGAGCTCGATACGGCACGCCGCGGGCCTGGCATCACGGTGCCGCTGCTCGGCCTGGCGCAGGCGGGCGGCGGCGGCTTCTTCGATGATGCCGGCTTTCCCGCCGGCCAGGGATGGGACGAGATCACGCTGCCGGCCAAGCCCGACGAGACAGTCTATGCGCTCGAGGTCAGCGGCAACTCGATGATGCCGCTCTACCGCGACGGCGATATCGTCATCGTGTCTCCGGCCGCCTCCATCCGCCGCGGCGACCGGGTGGTCGTGCGCACGCGCGGCGGCGAGGTGATGGCCAAGATCCTGCAGCGCCAGACGGCGCGCACCATCGAACTCGCCTCGGTGAATCCGGAGTATCCGGACCGGCAGTTCGGCGTCGACGAGATCGAGTGGATGGCGCGGATCCTCTGGGCCAGCCAGTGAGGCTGGGCGAGCGGCTGAAGCGCAACGGCGGCATCGCCGCCGGCTTCGCCGGCGTCGCGGCCCTGCTCCTTCTGCTCGCTCCGGTCCCCGACGCTCCACCTCGGCAAGACGCCCCCTCCCCGATGTCGGCCGAGCCGACCGCGCCGCCGGCGCCGCCCCGGGAGGATCCGCTGGTCAGCCCGGCCCGCAACGTCGCCCCGCCGACGATCACGCAGCGCGGCGATCTCGGCGACGCGCCGCTGCGGCGGGTGCAGCCGCCGCCGGCGCCCGCGGCCTCGACGAGCGAGTCACCTGATGCGGAGACCGACGAACCAGCGGAGGTGAGGCTGCTTGCGCAGCCGGTGGCCATCGACGCCGGCCGCATCGCCGTCGGCAAGAGCATCGTCGCCTTGCCCGGCCTCACCGCACCGGAGCTCGGGCGCCGCTGCGGCAGCGGCGCCGCCGAATGGCCCTGCGGGATCCGGGCGCGCACCGAGTTGCGCGCGTATCTGCGCGGGCGCTCGATACGTTGTGCCGTGCCCGACGATTTCGGCGAGGCCGAGGAGACGGTGACGACCGCCTGCAGCCTGCGCGGCAACGATATCGGCGAATGGCTGGTCCGCTACGGCTGGGCCGAGGCGGCGCCGGGCGGCCCCTACGCCGAGGCCGAGGCGGCGGCGAAGCGCGAGCGCCGTGGCCTGTGGCGGTAGGCAGCGCCAGACCCCCGCCTCCGCCTCGTCAGCCCTGCGCGATCAGCCGGCCTTCCAGCGCCTCGCGGATCAGCGCCCGCGTCTCGTCGATGCCGTAGAGCGCGACGAACGAGCCGAAGCGCGGTCCCCGCTGCTGGCCGATGAGGATCTGGTAGAGCGCCTGGAACCACTCGCCAGTGACGCCCGGACCGCCCTGCGGGCCGGTCTTCTTCAGGTCCTGGTAGCGTTCGATCGGGCGGGCGACGTCCAGCACCGCGTTCTGAATCGCTTCGCCGTCGGCATCCGTCGCCAGCGTGGCGAGCTTGGCATCCAGCGCTTCCAGGGCGGCGCGCTCGACGTCGTCGGGCAGCCGGAAGACCTTGTTCGGGCGGACGAAGTCCTCGTAATAGCGCAGCGCATAGCCGACCAGCCGGTCGAGCTCGGGATCGCTCGTCGCGGTCACGCCCGGCGCGTGACGGGTGATGAACCCCCACAGCACGCCCGGCTCATGGGCGTTCGACGCGCTGACGAGGTTGAGCAGGAGGCCGAAGGAAACCGGCAGCTGGATCGCCGGCGGGTTGCCCGAGTGGATGTGCCAGACGGGGTTGCCCAGCCGTTCCTTCCAGGCCTGCCGCGGATAGGCTGCGAGGAACTGGTAATATTCGTCCACGGCACGCGGAATGACGTCGAAATAGAGCTTCTTGGCCTGGCGCGGGCGCTGGAACATGTAGAGCGCCAGGCTCTCGGTCGGCGCGTAGGTCAGCCACTCGTCGATGGTCAGGCCATTGCCCTTCGACTTCGAGATCTTCTGGCCGTTCTCGTCGAGGAAGAGTTCGTAGACGAAATGCTCGGGCGCCCGCCCACCGAGCGCCTCGCAGATGCGGTCGTAGACGCCCATGTTCGGACCGTGGTCCTTGCCGAACATCTCGAAATCGACACCGAGCGCCGCCCAGCGCGCGCCGAAATCCGGCTTCCACTGCAGCTTCACGTTGCCGCCCGTCACCGGCAGCGTCGTCTCCACGCCGTCCTCGTCGTCGAAGGTGATGGTGCCGGCCTCGGCGTCCACCTTCTTCATCGGCACGTAGAGAACGCGGCCGGTCTTCGGCGAGATCGGCAGGAAGGGCGAATAGGTGGCGCGGCGCTCCTCGCCGAGCGTCGGCAGCATGATCGCCATGATGGCGTCGTAGCGCTCGGCCACGAGCTTCAGGATCGTGTCGAAACGGCCCGACCGGTAATAGTCGGTGGCGCTGGCGAAATCGTAGTCGAAGCCGAACGTGTCGAGGAAGCGGCGGAGCATTGCATTGTTGTGATCGCCGAAGCTCTCGTATTCGCTGCCGAACGGGTTCGGCACGACGGTCAGCGGCTTGTGCAGATACGGCTCGAGCAAGGCACGGTCCGGGACGTTGTCCGGCACCTTGCGCATGCCGTCCATGTCGTCGGAGAAGCAAAGGAGCCGCGTCGCCACCTTGCCCTCGGTCAGCACCTCGAAGGCGTGGCGGACCATCGTGGTGCGCGCCACTTCCCCGAACGTGCCGATATGCGGCAGGCCGGACGGGCCGTAGCCGGTCTCGAACAGCACTTCCGCCGGCATCCCCTTTGCCTCGTACCGCTTGAGAAGCTTGCGCGCCTCCTCGAAGGGCCAGGCGTTGGAGGCAAGCGCGTCCTCGTGGGACGGGCGGTCGCCGAGGGGGGCCGTCGGGCTCTGCATGGGTCGTCCTTGCTCGGGTTCGCTCCCTCGCGCGTGGCATCGCCGGCATTCCGGTCGCGGCGACGGAGCGAGGGAAGCCCGGTCTAGAAAGAAGCCGCGAGCCCGTCAACAAAGCCGGCCGCCGGGCTTGTGCGTCGCCCGGGCGGCGCCTAGATCGCGAAGGCGTCCGGACAGGCCCTCGAGCGGCCTGCGCGCCGGGCGGCTAGCCGTTCCGGCCCAACCCGCCCCTGAGTTTCAGGACCCGATGCCCAGCAAGGAATCCGTATCATGACCGAGCCCGGCCCGCAGGAAGCCTTCGTCCATCTGATGGTCGCGATGGCCACCGCCGACGGCACGATTACCGACAAGGAACTGCGCGAACTCGGCGACCTGCTGCGGACGCTGCCGGTCTTCGAGGGGTTCGATCTCGCCCGGCTCGACGACATCGCCCGTCACTGCGGCGAGTTGCTGGCGCAGGAGGACGGCCTCGACCGGATCATCGCCAACGTGGTGTCGGCCGTGCCGCCCCGGCTCTACGAGACCGCCTACGCGCTGGCCGTCGAGGTGGCGGCGTCGGACGTGGCCGCCTCGCAGCCTGAACTGCGCTTTCTCGAGATGCTGCGCGACGGCTTCGAGCTCGACCGGCTGGTCAGCGGGGCGATCGAGCACTCGGCCCGGGTGCGCTACCGACGCCTCTGACGCGCCGGCCTAGAACGGGCTGACCGGGAAATACCGCAGCAGCAGTTCGGAAAAGCGCCGCTTCTGGACGATCTGCCCGATCGCATAGTCGATCGAGCGCGCCAGCGCCATGTCGTTCGGCGCGACGGCGATCGCCAGCCCCTCGCCGAGATAGCGGTCGGAGAAGAACGGCCCGTCGGAGAACACGCAGCATCCCGCGGCGGCATCGCTCTCCAGCCAGAACGACAGGCCGACCCCGTCGCCGAAGAACGCGTCGACGCGGCCTTCCTTGAGCGCCGCCAGCGCCTCGTTGCGGGTGGCGAATTCCTGCCGGGTCGCATCGGGAAAGAAGGCGCCCAGCATCGCCGCGTGCGCGCTTCCCTCCTCGACGGCCACCGTCCTGCCGGTGAGCGCCTCGGCGATCGGGGTCGGCAACGGCCGGTCCTTGCGGGTGACGAAGCGGGCGGGATAGCGCAGATAGGGCTCCGAGAAGGCAAGGCCGGCGCGGGATGTGGGGGTCATGGCCATTCCGGCGACGATCGCTTCGCCCTCGCCATCCTTCAGCGCCTGCGCCAGGTCGCCGAACGGCATCGCCTCGATCTGGCAACGCGCCTGGATGTCGAGCTCCTCGCAGATCGCCCGGACGAGGTCGACGTTGAAGCCGGCGAGCCGGGCCCGCTGGTCGAGGAAGTTGAACGGCGGATAGTCCGTGGTGGTCAGGAAGCGGATGCGCTGGCGACCACCGAGGTCCGGCTTGGTCATGCGCTGGCGCTGGTCGTAGAAGTTGGGCGTCGCCACGCCCTGGGCGCCGCTTGTCCCGACGAACGGGAGCAGCAAGGCACCGATGAGCGGCAAAAGAAGAATCAACTTCCGCGGGAATTTTTCCCTCATAGGTTAGTTTCCCCTACGTCAATGCCCGTTCACGATGCATGCCGCGCGACCCTGGCGAGACCGTCGGTCGTGCTCCGGTATTCCCTCGGGTGGAACCGATGCGCGACGATGTTTCGGATCACCCGGCCATGCCGGGCGGACCATATGTGCCCTTCGCCCTGCCGCGCAATGGGGCGGCTCACCGCTATTCCGGGTCGCGGCCCGCGGCCGGTCGCACGACGGGACAACGGCCGCGCCATGACGATGTCGCGCGGCTTCTCGGCCTCGGCGAGGACGTGGTGGCGGCTGCAAGATCCGCCGCCGCCGGCAACGGCACCGACCTTGCCGGCGAACTCCTTGCTGCCGGCACCTGCGACGGCGAGACCATGGCAGCCCGCATGGCGACGCATCTCGACCTGCCGCTCGAGGCCATCGGCGCCGGCGACCGGATCATCGGCGTCGCGGCCGGCGACCGCGCCGCCCTGCCGAGGCTGATCAAGACCTGCGACGCGCGGCTCGACACGAAGGTGTTCCTGCTGCCGAGGCCCGAGGGGCTGGCGCGCCTGGCCGCCTTCCTCGCGGCGCGGCCGGACTTCGCCCGCCGGGCCCGCGTCACCACCGAACGCGCCGTGAAGGCGGCGCTCGCGCGGCAGAGCACGGCGCAGCGGCTGCAGGCGGCGACCGAGAGCCTCGCCGCTACGCATCCGCGCCAATCTGCCCGCAATGTCCTGGAGCCCGGACAGGCCGCCCTGCTGACCCTCGTGTTCTGCGCCCTCCTGGCGGCCGTGATCCACGTTCCGGCCTCGGCTCTCGCCGTGTTGCATCTGGTGGCCGGGCTGCTCTTTGCCGCCGGTCTTTGCCTCCGCCTGGCGGCGGTTCTCGGCCATCGCCGCCCCACGCCGCTGGCGGTCGAGCCGCACGAGCCAAAGCCGCTCTACTCCGTGCTCGTTGCCCTGCACCGCGAGGCGGGTGTGGCGGACCGTCTCGTGGAGGCCTTGTGCCAACTCGACTGGCCGGTGAGCCGGCTCGAGATCAAGATCGTCTGCGAGGCCGACGACCCCGACACCATCCGTGTCGTCGAAGAGGCGATCGGTTCGCGCCCGCAATTCGAGATCGTCCGGGTGCCGCCCTGCGAGCCCCGCACCAAGCCGAAGGCGCTGAACTTCGCGCTGCCGCTCACGGCGGGCGAATTCCTGGTGCTCTACGATGCGGAGGACGTGCCGCACCCCGGTCAGTTGCGTGAGGCCTATGCGCGGTTTCGCAGCGGGCCGCGGGAGCTTGCCTGCCTGCAGGCCCCGCTGGTGGTCGGCAACGGCGGCAACAACTGGCTCGCCGGCATCTTCGCGCTGGAATATGCCGCCCTGTTTCGCCGGCTGCTGCCCTGGCTCGGCCGCCATGGCCTGCCGATGCCGCTCGGCGGCACGTTGAACCACTTCGTCAGGGCCCGGCTCGTGGAAGTCGGCGGCTGGGATTCCCACAACGTCACCGAAGACGCCGACCTCGGCGTCCGGCTCTGCCGCAGGGGTTACCGCATCGACACGATCAGCCTGCCGACGCTGGAACATGCCCCGGAAAAGCTGGCTGTATGGTTCCGGCAGCGGACCCGCTGGATGAAGGGCTGGATGCAGACCTATCTGGTCCATTCCCGCCAGCCGCTGCTGCTGCTTCGCGAACTCGGGCCCGCGCGCTTCCTCACCTTCCAGCTGCTGTTCATCGGCATGCTGGCCTCCTCCGTCGCCCATCCGCTGTTCCTCGCCCTAGCCGGCGCAGGACTGGTCAGGGCGGTGGCCATGGGACCGGGCAGCCTTTCCTTCGGGGCGCTGCTGGCGCTCGATCTGTTCAATGCGATCGGCGGCTACGCCCTCTTCGTCGCGCTGGCGAGACAGGCGCTCGACAGGGAGGAGGCCGGCAAACTCGTCAGGTACTTTCCTCTGGTGCCGGTCTACTGGATGATGATCGCCGCGGCGACGCTGCGCGCTCTCGCCCAGCTCTTCCACGCCCCGCACCGCTGGGAGAAGACGCCGCACGACATGGCCGCCCGGGCCGTCCCCCACGATCCGCGCTACCGGCTCGATCCGCGCTTCGACGGCTGACGGGACCGGTCGTGCCTTGCGGAACGCAAGCGCCTAGGGATCCCTGCCGCTCGGATGCCGGCCGATGCCGACCGCCGCGATCAGCCCGCTCGAACTCGAGCCGGTGGCGCTGACGCAGTCGTTGCATTCGATCAGCTGGGCGCTGGCGATATCGTGGATCTCGTTGTGCTGGTGGCTGGAGTCGGTGATCCAGCGGCCGGTGAAATTCATCAGGCAGCCGGCACTGATCGCCTCGCCCCGTTCGTCGAGATCCTGCACCTCGTCGGCGATCCAACCGATGCCGGCGCCGATCGAGTTGCCGATGGCCCCGCCGGCAAAGGCGCCGGCGGCGATCATCGCGGCGACGATGATGAGACAGACCAGGGCCCCGATGCCGAAGGTGGCCAGGCCCGCGGCGACGCAGATCGCCGCGCCGATTGCCGCGCCGGCGATCGCCCCAGCGACCGAGCCGGCGGCGCCGCCGATCGCGGCATAGTCGCCGATCCGCGAACCGATCTCGCAGTGGAAGGCGGGCTGGCCCGACGTCGGGTCGATGACGGTGAAGGCCGGACCGCCGCCCGGCGCGCCGCGCGTGCGCACCTCCTGGACGGTCAGGCCGGCGCCGGCGGGCCCGAGCACGGCGAGGGACGGCCCGCCGAGATTGAAGGTCCAGTCATTGTCGTGGAAGGGCGGATAGCCGGTGTTCTTGCCGGCGCACAGGACACACCCGGCCATGGTGATCTCCGCCGGGTTCTGGACGAACAGCCGGTCGAACCAGTTGACCGCGAAGCCGATGAAGAAGCCGAGGATCGCCCCGGCGCCGGCGCTGATGATGATCACTGCCAGCGCCAGCAGGAATCCCGGCCCGGTCGCAAGCGCCACCTCGGCGGCCGCCAGGAATCCTGCGGCGCCGATGATGCCGGCCCCGCCGAGCACCCATTTGAGCACCCGGTCGGCGGCCGCATCGCTGTTGCCGGCGCCATCGTGCCTGACGCTGCAGCCCGACATGTTCAGCCTCCCCGGGTAATGGTCAGGGTGACGCCGCCGCTGGGCTCCCCGCCCTGCCTGACATTGACGTTGAAATGGCCGGGCGGACCGGGATCATCCGGTGCGTCGGTGTGGAAGGTCACGTCGCGAAACGCCTCGCCCGGCTGGAACACGAAGCTCGGCGGGTCGACATAGGCGGGCCAGATCACGGGACGCCCCGCAAAGACGGTGTCCGGATGGAATGCCTTACCGGTCGCGTCGTCGAATTCGTAGGAATCCACCGTGATCTCTACGCGATGGCAGTCGGGCCGTCCGCCCGTCGCCGCCCGTGCGATGGCCGCGGTCGGACGAAGCCGCTCGTTGTGCAGGCGATAGAAGATCAGCCCCGCGGCTGCGGCGATCGCGTAGGAGGCGAGGACGGAGACCGTGTAGCTGTGGCCCAGCAGGCTGTCGTGGCCGACATGGGCGTAGAGCAGCCCGCCGATCGCCCCCAGCGCGCCCCAGCCGTAAAGGGCCCGGCGATAGTCGAGATAGGGCCCGCCCCCTTCTGCGACCGGCGGACAGTCGCGCGGGTAGCGGTTGAAGATCCGAATGCTCCGGTCGACCGGCGACTGGGCGGCATGAACCAGCGTGTTGTTCCAGCCGCGATTGTTCGCCGGGTTGCCGTCGTTCGGGTGCGCAAGCTCGACCTCGATGCAGTAGTGCCCGGGCGAGGCCGGAGTCCGCCATGGCGCCGTGACGACGGCGGTCCCCGGCCAGACCGGCACGTTGGCGACGCGGTCGGCGATCGCGTGCCGGGTCTCGCTGCCCGCGCCGAACTCGATCCATCGGATGGCGACCGCCGTGCCGTCGGCCGGCTTGTCGCGCGAGCTGTTGTGGACGGTGATCTCGACCGTGTACTCGGTGTCGGCGGTCAGGTCGTAGGTATATTGCTCGACGCCGCCCTTCAGGATGCGCACGTCGGGATTGTCCCACGTCACCGGCTGGTCGAGCTGCATCAGCAGGAACTGGCTGTAGATGCAGGGGTCCGGCTTGCGGATCAGGTGCCCCGGCACCGTGACGCACGGATCGCCGAACGGCGTCTTCTCGCGCTTCAGTACCTGCCACGCCTTGCAGAACCAGCAGCCGCGCCGCAAGACCCCGAGAGTCTCCCGGCCTGCCGCCGTACGCCCGCCACAGCACCCCATCGGATCCTCCCGAGCAGCGCGATCGTCGCGTTACAGGCCTGCGGGCGGATCGTCGGCTCTTCCGCTCGCGGACGACAGCAGGCGTCGGGTCGTGGACACCGCGGCATCCAGCAGAAACCAGGTGACCAGGAACGCCGCGCATTCGAGCGTGAAGCTCTTGAACTTGTAGAAGAACTCCGCGATCACCCAGGACGCCGCGAATACCGGCAATTGCTCCATGAGCATTGCACGCAACGTGAGAGATTTCACCAATGCGTACATGGCTATACCTCTATTACGTCGAGTAGACTTGACTTAATAATAGACCGTGCGCTCGTTCATGGCAATATACTGCGTTTTTCGAAGTAAGATGGGTGGATGCGGAAAGTCCGCCTTGCTCGCCGGAAGGCTGCCGGTGCAATTCGCGGGTCGGCGCCCTATATCCCGGGTTCAAAAGCAGGATTGATTGAAATGAGTGTCGCCTTCGTCAAGGAACCCAATGACAGCCAGGTCGAGGTCCTCCCGGACCGCGAGTTGGGTGAGGATCAGAACATCGTCACCGCGAGGGGCCTGGAACTGATCGACCGGGAGATCGCTGCTCTCGAGGCGAGCCTCGAGGAAGCAAGGCTGGCGGACGACAAGATCGCCGCGGCGACGATCAGCCGTGACTTGCGCTACTGGCGCGCCCGTCATGCGACGGCGGAGGTGGCTGCGCCGGATCATGATTCCGACATCGTTCAGTTCGGCAGCCGCGTGACGATCGAGCGCCCGGACGGACGGCGGCAGTCGTTCCGCATCGTCGGCATCGACGAGGGAAACCCCTCCGAGGGCCTCCTCTCCTATCTGGCGCCGCTCTCCCGAAGCCTCATCGGCAAGGAGGTCGGCGACGTCGTCAAGGCAGGCGCCGACGACGCGGAAATCGTCGAGATCTCCCACGACGCCTGAGCGGCGGACGGGCTTGTCGTCAACGCCCGCCGCCGCGTGACGTCGGCGCTCACGTGGACCGTCCGCCGAACCGGGCGACCAGCGCGTCGATCAGGACCCTGACCTTGCGCGGCAGATAGGCGCCGGGCGGCCGCACCACGTAGATGCCGTACTGGCCGGTGTCGTAGCCGGTCAGCAGCGGCACCAGGCTGCCGCGCGCGATCGCTTCCGCCACCAGGAACGACGGCGCGTCGACGATGCCGAGCCCGGCAATCGCCCAGTCGATCGTCGCGTCGCCGCTGTCGGACTTCAGCCGGCCGCGCGGCCGGATCGTGATCTGCCGCTTGCCGGAGCGGAACTGCCATACGGGGTTCAGCCGGCCCGTATAGACAAGGCATTCGTGATCCACGAGATCTTCCGGCACCTGCGGCGTGCCACGCGCCGCGAGATAGGCCGGGCTCGCGACGACCACAGAGTGGAACTGGCCGATCTGGCGCGCCACCAGGCCGGAATCCCGCAACGTGCCCATCCGTATGGCCGCGTCGAAGCCCTCCCCGATCAGGTCCGCCAGGCGATCGTCGAACGACACGTCGAGTTCGAGATCGGGATGCAGCCGAGCGAGTTCGGCAAAGACCGGCGTCAGGCTGCATCCGCTCAGCGCCTTCGGCACGGAAAGGCGCAGCCGGCCGGCGACGGCCCGGCCGTCGCTGGCGACCGCGTCCCGCGCCTCCTCGAGTTCGGCGAGGATCCGGTCGCATCGCTCCTTGAACTGAAGTCCGGCCTCGGTCGGACTGATCCCCCGCGGGGTGCGGGTGACGAGGCGCGTTCCGAGGTCGGCCTCCAGCCGCGCAATGCGGCGGCTGACGATCGACTTCGACACGCCGAGCCGCGCGGCGGCGCGGCTCAGGCCGCCGCTCTCGATCACCTCGACCAGGCTGCGCAGGTCCTCGAACTCGCTCATTCCGAGTGTTCCACTTGATGCAACGGCGGGATGCAGTTTCTACGCCTTCTGCAGCGTTCGGTGAACCGCTAGCTCTGTGTCACCGATCTACCGCAACGCAGCAAGGAATACCGCCATGTCAACCGTCCTCGCCATCACCAGCAGCGCCCTGGGCGATGCCTCGGTCTCCGACAAGCTGGTCGGCGACGCCCTCACCGGCCTGCGCGCGCGCGATCCGGGACTGGAGATCATAGTCCGTGACCTCGGCCGGTACCCGGTCCCGCATCTCGACGCCGACTCCGCCACGGCGCTGCGCGGCGCCGAGCCGGCCAACCCCGCACAGGCGGCCGCCCGGGCGCTGTCGGACCAGATGATCGCCGAATTGCGGGCCGCCGACCTGATCCTCATCGGGGCGCCGATGTACAATTTCGGCATGACCTCGACGCTGAAGGCCTGGTTCGACCACGTCCTGCGCGCCGGCGAGACCTTCCGCTACAGCGCCGCCGGGCCGCAAGGCCTGCTGGAGGGCAAGCGCGCTCTGGTGATCGAGACGCGGGGCGGGATCTATTCCGAGGGCCCGGCGCAGGCGATGGATTCGCAGGAGCCGCATCTGCGGACGCTTCTCGCCTTCATCGGCGTCAGCGACGTCACCTTCATCCGCGCTGAGGGTCTCGCCATCGATGCCGACAGGCGGGCGAGCGCCATCGAGGCGGCCCGTCGCGAACTCGATCGCGTGACTGCCGAGCCGTTGCCCGAGGCTGCCTGAAGTCCCGGGGGCGCGTAACCACGCGCCCACTCGCCGTTTCCCGGCAGCACCGGAAGCGTCGCCTGCGAGGCCTTGCCTGCCTGGCGCGGCCCGGCCCGGACGTCGGGCAACGTCCGCCGCATTGATTGAGATCAGCGCGGCCGCGTGCGATCCTGTCCAGCATGATGATTGGAGCTTCACGGAGTCCCCATCATGCACAAGCCGGAGATATGGATCCTCCTCGCCGATGCCGCCCGCGCCCGCGTGCTGAAGAAGCCGGGACTTGCCCCCGACATGATGCAAGCCCCGGCTGAGATCGTCTTCGAGGCCAAGGCCGAGCACCGGCCGCTGCGCGACATCATGGCCGATGCCCCGGGACGCAGCTTCGCGTCGTCGGGTGGCCGCCGATCGGCCATGGAATATCATTCCGATCCGGTGCGCGAGCAGACGCGCAGGTTCGCGACCTCCGTCCTCGCCGACCTCGAGGCCCGCTTCGACGCCGGCGAGTTCGACGAATTGGTGATCTGCGCGCCGCCCCGCATGCTGGGCGCCCTGCGCGAGGCCATCCCGGAAAAGCTCGCGGCCGTCGTCAGGTCGGAGGTTGCGAAGGACTACACCAAGCTGCCGCCGCTGGCGCTTCGCGAAACGCTGCAGCGCCTCACCAGCGCGCCGGCGGAGTAGCGGCACGCCGGCCCGATCCGCCGTTGCGCGAGATCAATGCCGCGCGCATCGGGAAGCTTTTTCTTGTCCGGAAGCGTCGGGGCAGGAAGTTGCCATGAGAGCGACCCAGGTCAGATTTTCCGATCGTGCCGATGCCGGCCGGCAGCTGGCGTCGCGGCTCCTGTCGATGGATCTGGAGAAGCCGGTCGTCTACGCGCTGCCGCGCGGCGGCGTGCCGGTGGCCCTGGAGATCGCGCGTGCCCTGCAGGCGCCGCTCGACCTCATCCTCGTGCGCAAGATCGGCGCGCCGGGCGCACCCGAAGTCGCGCTGGGTGCCATCGTCGACGGCGAGCATCCCCAGACGGTCATCAACGAGGATGTGCGTCGGCATTCCGGCGCCGACGACGTCTTCCTGGAGCGCGCCCGCGCCCGGGAACTGGCGGAACTCGAGCGCCGCCGGGGTCGCTACCTGGGCGGCCGCAGCCAGGTCGACCCGGCCGGGCGCACCGCGATCATCGTCGACGACGGCCTGGCGACCGGGGCGACGATGAAGGCGGCGACGATCGCGATGCGGCGGCAGGGCGCCGGGAAGATCTGCGTGGCGGTCCCGGTCGCGCCGGTGGAGGCGCTGGCCGACATTCGCGAGCATGCCGATCTCGTCGTCTGCCTTCATCCTGCCGAGACCTTCTATGGCGTCGGCGGGTTCTACGACGACTTCCATCAGCTGACCGACGAGGAGACGGTCGGGCTGCTGCGGCAGGGCTGGACAGAGGTCCGGGATGCTGCCGCCGCACCGCCGGCCCGGCCGCAGAAACGCCAGGTCGCCATTCCGCCGCTCGGCCTGGTCGGGGATCTCTGCGTGCCTCCGGAGCCGCGCGGCATCGTCCTCTTCGCGCATGGCAGCGGGTCGAGCCGATTCAGCCCGCGCAACGTCGCCGTCGCGGACACGCTCAATTCCTACGGTTTCGCGACGCTGCTTTTCGACCTCCTGACGCCGGAGGAAGCGCAGGATCGTCGCAACGTCTTCGACATTCCGCTGCTCGCCGAGCGGGTGACCGAGGCCACGCTCTACATCAGCGGCGAGCCCGACGTCGCGGATCTGCCGCTTGGCCTGTTCGGCGCAAGCACGGGCGCCGCCGCGGCGCTGCTTGCCGCCGCAGAACTCGGCAGCCGTGTCAGCGCCGTCGTGTCGCGCGGTGGCCGTCCCGACATGGCGGGTGCCCGGCTCGCCGAGGTGGTGGCGCCGACGCTGCTGATCGTCGGCGGCGAGGACCACCATGTGCTGGAGCTGAACCGGCAGGCCCTCGCCGCGCTGACCTGCGAGAAGCTGCTGAAAATCGTTCCCCGTGCCGGCCACGTCTTCGAGGAACCGGGGACGCTCGAGACGGTCACCGAGCTCGCGAATGCCTGGTTCCAGCATTATCTCGCGCCCGAGGCCCCGAGGCGCGAACCGGCCCTGCCTTCCGCGCCGGCCGCGCCGGCGAGGCCCGAGGCAGTGGTCGACGCGCTGCGCGGTGCCATCGAGGCGCTGCCGGCTCTGGACGATCCCGCCTTCGCCAACGCCTTCGACCGCTTCGCCGCCGCCCGCGTGGTACTGCTCGGCGAGGCTTCGCACGGCACCTCGGAGTTCTACCGCGCCCGCGCCGCCATCACCCGGCGGCTGATCGAGCAGCATGGCTTCACCATCGTGGCCGTGGAGGCGGACTGGCCGGACGCTGCCGTCATCGACCGCCACGTGCGCCACCTGCCGCAGCGGCCGACGCGCGTGCCGGCCTTCAGCCGGTTCCCCACCTGGATGTGGCGCAACCGCGACGTCGACGACTTCGTCGCCTGGCTGCGCCGCCACAACGAGGCAAAGCCCGCCGGACAGCGCGTGCGCTTCCACGGGCTCGACATGTACAGCATGACCGCATCGATGGCGGCGGTGCTGGCCTATCTGGACCGGGTGGATACGGCCGCGGCGGCGGAGGCGCGCGCCCGCTATGCCTGCCTCGCCCCGTGGTCGCGGGAGCTGGCCGCCTATGGCCGGGCGTCGCTGAGCCAGGGCTACGCGCTGTGCGAACTGCCGGTGACCCGCATTCTCGTCGACCTGCTACAGAAGCAGCTGCAATACGCCGGCAGCGACGGCGAGGCGTTCTTCGACGCCGCGCAGAACGCCCGGCTCGTCGCCAGCGCCGAACGCTACTACCGGGTGATGTACTATGGCTCGCACGAGTCCTGGAACCTGCGCGACCGGCACATGTTCGAGACGCTGCAGCGGGTGATCGCCTGGTCCGGCCCGGACACGAAGGCGGTGGTCTGGGCTCACAATTCGCATATCGGGGATGCGCGCTTCACCGACATGGGCGCGGAACGCGGCGAGATCAACATCGGCCAGCTGTGCCGGCAGGCCTACGGGACGGACGCGGCGCTGATCGGCTTCGGCACGCATGCCGGCACCGTCGCCGCCGCCTCCGAATGGGACGCGCCCATGGAGATCAAGGCGGTCCGCCCCTCGCGGCCGGACAGCTACGAGGCGCTGTGCCACGAGGCCGGTGAGGAGCGTTTCCTGCTGGACCTGCGCCAGGGCCTGCGGACCGACCTCCGCAGCGCCCTCTCGCAGCCTCGGCTGGAGCGCTACATCGGCGTCATCTACCGCCCGGAGACGGAGCGCTGGAGCCACTACTCCTTCGCGTCGCTGCCCGACCAGTACGACGCCTTCGTCTGGTTCGACGAGACCCAGGCGGTCGTGCCGGTCCCGACACCTGTCACCCCCGGCGAGGACGAGACATACCCGTTCGGTCTCTGACCCGCCGCAAGGCGCGGCCGTCCGGACGTCGGTCGCGCGCAGACGGAGGGTCGAAGGCCGCGTCCGGGCCAATTGCAGAGAGGAATGCCTGGAGCGGGCGATGGGGATCGAACCCACGACATCAAGCTTGGGAAGCTTGCGTTCTACCGCTGAACTACGCCCGCATTGGCCGGAACCTAACCGCGCGAATGAACCGGCGCAAGCGGAATTCGAGGCACAGCGGGGCGCCTGGCGGTGACGCCTGCCGCCGTCCCCAGCCGTCCGGCCCGGCCCACCTCAGGCGGCCAGCGCGGCTGCTTCGCGGGCCAGGCGGGTGACCGTATCCCAGTCGCCGGCCGCGACCGCGGCTTTCGGCGCCAGCCAGGAGCCGCCGACGCAGATGACGTTGGGCAGGCTCAGATAGTCGCGCACATTGTCGGTGGAGATGCCGCCGGTCGGGCAGAAGCGCAGCGACGGGAAGACCGGTGCGATCGAGCGCAGGAACGCCGCGCCGCCGATCTGCTGCGCCGGAAAGAACTTCAGGATCTCGTAGCCTTCCTCGATCATTGCCATCAGCTCGCTCGCCGTCGCCGAACCGGGCAGCAGCGGCACGGCCGACGAACGCGCCGCGTCGAGCAGGTCCATGGTGGCGCCGGGGGAAACGATGAACTTGGCGCCCGCCGCTTCCGCATGGTCGAGCTGCTTCGGCGTGAGCACGGTGCCGGCGCCGCAGATCGCCTCCGGCACCGTCTCGGCGATGGCGCGGATCGCATCCAGCGCTGCCGGGGTGCGCAGGGTCACCTCGATCGAGCGGATGCCGCCGGCAACGAGCGCGCGGGCCAGCGCGACGCCCTCTGCGGCGGTCTCTACCGCGACGACGGGCACGACCGGCTGGGCGGTGAGGATTTCGAGGAGACGCTTGGTGTTCTGAGCCATGGTTCCGACCGTTTGCATGCGGGAGGGAATGGCCGGCTCTACAGCATGCGCGGACGGAGCGAAAACCTTTTCTCGGCTTCCGGCGTCGGTGCGCCGGCCGCCCGACGGATGCGCCTGGCTTGCCGCCCGGCGTTTACCAGCCGCCGTTGAAGGTCCGGTAGAAGACGTGCTTGCCGATCTTGTCGACACGCTCCATGGCGCTCGCCCAGCGCGGATGGACGTAGGTCGCATGGTAGTGGGTGGCGGAGCCCACCTCGCTCAGCCAGATCTCGCCCTTGGTGACCTTCTCGGCCACCTGCTTGGCCCGCGCCCAGGCGCTGCGGTCGCCGACACGCTCACGGTTGCCATCGCAGGCGAAGGAGAACTGGCAGCGGTTGCGCCAGTTCTTGTTCTGGTAGACGACGCCGCAGATCGTCTTCGGGAAGGCCGGATTGCGGACGCGGTTGAGGATGACCTGCGCGACGGCTGCCTGTCCGGTGGCGGATTCCCCGCGCGCCTCGAAATAGATGCCGTTGGCGAGGCAGTTCTGTTCCTTGGCGCTGAACGCGCTGGCCGCCAGGGGCGTCGCCGCCCAGGCATGATCCTTGTCGCCGATCGGCGGGATGAAGGCTTCCGGCTGGTCCTTGAGGATGTTCTCGAACAGTGACGCCGTGCGGCCCGCCGGTGCGTAGCCGAGGGCTCCGGTATCATCGGTCGAGGGCTTCAGCGATGCCAGCATCACCGCGTCGTCGAGGATCTTCGGCGGCCCCTTGAGCTGGAAGTTCCTGGCGACCGTCACCGCTTCCTGGGTGGTCTGGGTGATCTTGGAGAAGGCGAGGCGCACGCGCTCGGCGGGTCCGATGACGCGCGGTCCGAGCAGGCTCTGACGCTCCATGATCGAGCCGGCGGAGAAGCCGCGCGGCGGCAGCGTCTCGGCCGGCGCGAGGGAGATGACGCGCGCCCCCTTCTCGGCCCGTCGCACCCGGCTCTCGTCGGGCGCCGCGAAGGCCTTGCCCGGCGCATCGAGCGTGAACAGCGCGCCGTCGCCGGCGCGCACCCCGGCGCCTTCCGGAAGCTGGCCGACCGGCTGGCCGGCGAAGGCGATCTCGGCGGCCTCGATCGAGCCGGCGGGGGATGGAACGAAATAGGCCTGCCAGCGGTTAGCCTGTTTGACGCCGCTGAGAGCGCTGGTCATGTCCTGGTAGGCGGTGCTGCCGGTGGAGACGGTGACGATCACTGCAGTGCCGGCACACAGGACGGCGGCGCGAAGCGCACGCTTGAATGTCCGAACCTGTACGCGCGGTGCGGCCTGCAGCCCCTCATCCCCCATTCATGTCCCCATCGCTTCTGGCATTTCGTTCAACGGCTGTCGTTGAACATTCCCCATTAACCTTAGTTCTTGGTTAACAGAACGTGGTGATTTCAAGACGGACGCTTGCGTTTCGGTGCAAAGGGATTGTCGGTTTTGCGCAATCCGAGCCGGATCGGCACCCCGAAAAGCCCGAAGCTCTCCCGTAACCCGTTGATTAGATAGCGCGTATAGGATGTCCCCAAGGCTTCCGGCCGCGAGGTTGAAATCATGAAGGTCGGTGGCCGGCTCTTGACCTGCGTCATATACTTGATGTTAACCCGGCGCCCCGCGACCGCCGGTGGCGGATGGTGGCCGATGGTCCGGCTCAGCCATTGGTTGAGCTTCGCGGTGGAGATTCGGCGGTTCCAGACCTCGTGGGTCTCGACGATCGCCTTCATCAGCCGGTCGATCCCCTCGCCGGTCTCGCCCGAAACGGTGACCGCCTTGACGCCGCGCGCCTGCGGCAGCAGCCGGTCGGTCTTCTCCCGCAGTTCCGCGAGCACCGGCTGGCGATCCTCGATCAGGTCCCACTTGTTGAAGGCGATCACCGGGGCACGTCCCTCGCGCACGATCAGGTCGACGATCGACATGTCCTGGCGCTCGAACGGGATGGTGACGTCGAAGACGATGACGACGATCTCGGCGTATTTGATCGCCCGCAGCGCGTCGGCCACCGACAGCTTCTCGAGCTTTTCCTGGATCCGCGCCTTGCGGCGCAGGCCCGCCGTATCGAACATCCGGATCTTGCGGCCGCGCCAGTCCCACTCGACCGAAATCGAGTCGCGGGTGATCCCGGCTTCCGGGCCGGTCAGCATCCGGTCCTCGCCGAGGAAGCGGTTGATCAGCGTCGACTTGCCGGCATTCGGGCGCCCAACGATGGCGATCCGCAGCGGCTTGGTGTCGTCGTAGGGCGGCGGCTCGGGCTCCTCGCCGTCCTCCCCTTCGGCCACCGGCTCGAACGTTTCCTCTTCCCACCATTCCGGCTCGTCCTCGGCCAGCGGGTCGGCAAAGGCTTCCTCGCCGAGCGCCTCGACGATCGCGTCGCGCAGCTCGCCCATGCCCATGCCGTGCTCGGCGGAGATGCCGATCGGCTCGCCGAGCCCGAGCGAATAGGCGTCCAGGACGCCGGACTCGGCACCGCGCGCCTCGGCCTTGTTGGCGACGAGAATGACCTTGCGGGCCGTGCGCCGGCAGAGTTCGGCGAAATCGAGATCCTGCGGCGTCAGGCCGACCTTCACGTCGACCAGGAACAGCACGAGGTCGGCCGCGGCGATGGCGATCTCGGTCTGGGCGCGCATCCGCCCTTCCAGCGTCTCCGCACCGGTGATCTCGAGGCCCGCCGTGTCGATGATCTCGAACTCGAGATCCATCAGCGAGGCCTCGCCCGAGCGGCGGTCGCGGGTCACCCCCGGCCGGTCGTCGACCAGCGCGAGGCGCTTGCCGACCAGGCGGTTGAACAGCGTCGACTTGCCGACATTGGGTCGGCCGATGATGGCAATGGTGACCATTGAGGTCTCCGCGCTCCTCCGGAGCGATGGGGCGGCGGGCCGTGAAGCCCGCGCCGGAAAAATTCTAGTTCGCGCCGCCCTGCGGCGCCAGCGGCGCGCCGGCCGGCGCCGCCGGCTCTGGCAAGGCCGGCGGAATGTCGGAGACCGGCGCTGCCGGCCCGTTGCTTGCGGGAGCCGCGTCCGGACTGGTCGGGGCGGTGTCTGATGGTAGCACACCCGCGCCGTCGAATCCGAGGCCCGTCGTCGGCAGGGCGACGTCACCGGCGGCTGGCGCCGCGGGGACAGCCTCCGGCGCGGCGCTCGCGCCTTCGGCGGGTTCCACCGGCGCAGCCGGCGTCGCGGGCGCCGCGGGCGCTTCCGTCGCCGTCGGCGATTCTGCCGGCGCCGCTTGCGGTGCAGCCGGGGCCGCCCCTTCGGCCGCCGGCGCGCCCCCGGCGATCACGTCGAGCATCAGCCGGGCGCGCGCCGAAATGCCGTTCGACGCGCCGGTATCGTCGACGAGCTGCTGGAACAGGCCGGACGCGGTCTCCGTGTCGCCCGCCTTCCAGGCTGCCAGGGCGATCGCCTCGCGGGCCGGGAAGCGCAGCGGCTCGCTGTCGCCGGTCAGCCGCTCGACCCGCGAGCGCACGTCGTCCACCGTGCCGCTGTCGACCAGGATATAGGCCGCGCGGACCGCCGCCATGTCGCGCAGCGGCGCCGGTGCGTCGGAGTCGGCGGCGACGGCGTCGAAGGCGGCGACGGCCTGCTCGGGCTGCCCCTGCGCCGCGCGAACCGAGCCGATGCGCATGCGGGCAAGCTCCGGATAGGCGCCATGCCCGTCCTCGGCCAGCGCCTCGAGCGCGGCAACCGCTTCGTCGGGCTTGCCGGCGGCCGCGAGATCGAGCGCCACGAGATAACGGTCGCCGGAGGCGTCGGCCTGGGCCGCCTGGTAGCGGTCCCAGCCGACATAGGCGGCGGTCGCGACGAGCAGGATCACCACGCCGATCAGCAGCCAGCGACCGAACTTCGTCCAGGCTTCCTTGACCTTGTCCTGGCGCAGTTCCTCGTTGACTTCCCGAATAAAACTGTCGTCGCTCATCCACCCACTCTTTGCGATAAGGCTGCGTGGGCGCTCCGCCGTTATCGGCGGACGCCTGCACGTCATGGGCGTCTTCTAACGATTTTTCGCGGCTATGAAAGGGTTGCGGCGCCCGCCGTCAGCCGATCGGCGCCACCCCGAACAGCCAGCGGTGCAATCCGCCGATGAATATCGCGGCCAGGACCAGGCCGATGACGACGGCCGCGATGTCGCCGCGATAGGAGTTCGCAACGGGCCGTGCGGCCGCGCCGGTGCGCCCGAGCGCGTTGATGTAGTCGATGACCGCCCAGGCCAGGAAGCCGCCGAACAGGACGAGATCGGGTGCGGTGCCGTTGGCGAGCAGGTGGCCGAGCGCCCACAGCGCGATGCCCAGCACCATCGGGTGACGGACGGCCGCCTTGATGTGGCCGGTCGGCGCGTAGGCGGCCGCTACCAGCACGAAGCCGAGCGGAACGAGGATCAGCGCCAGATGCCGGAGGCCCCCAGGCGGGTCCCACAGCGGCATGGCGCCGAGCTTCGCCTGGCCGTAGCCGTAGCCCACCAGCAGGATGCCGACCAGCGACAGCGCCGAATAGGCGCTCTTGTATCGGCTCTCTCCGAGGCGGTCGATCATGCGGTCGCGGGCGGATTCGGCGAAGATCCGGACCGAATGTATCCCGAGGAAGATGATCATCCCCAAGACTAGGATCAGCATGACAGTCCCCTCTTCGCGCCCGCAGGTCCGATGCGGCGATGATAGCAAAATCCGCGGCATTGTCGTGCCGCCATCGGCCGCGGCGGATCGACTTCCGGCCGGGATTCTGTATGGCATGGCCGATACGGCACGGGTGCGATGGAGCGAGGAATGGGCATGACGGAGACGATGCAAGCGGCGATCGGCGCGGTGGCGATCTATGCCGGTCTCGCCATCCTGATCCTGATCTGGCTGGGCGTACAGACCGGCCGCGTCCGCCAGGCCGAGAAGGTGTACATGGGCGACGGCGGCAATCCGCGGATGATCCGCATAATGCGCGGCCATGCCAACGCGCTGGAGTTCATCCCGCCGACGCTGATCGCGATGCTGCTCCTGGCGCTGGCGGGGGCGCCGGTGCTGCTCATCCACCTTCTCGGCGTGCTGCTCATCGCCGGCCGGTTCATCCACGCACTGCATTTCGTGGCAGCAAAGGCGCCGTCGTGGCAGCGCTTCGCAGGCACCGTCCTTTCCTTCCTGGCACTCGGCGGCGCCGGCGCTGGCGCGCTGATCGCCGGCGTCCTCTCCCTCGCATGGTGACCGCCACCATCCGGCCGGCACGGCGCGACGACGTGCCGGCGATCGTCGCGCTTCTGGCGGCCGACGACATCGGCGGCGCCGTCGACACCGGCGCAGCGGCGGACCTGCCGCTCTACGAGGCGCAGTTCGATCGCATCGCGGCGAGCGCCAACGAGTTCCTGTTCGTGGCGGAAGTGGAGGGCCGCGTCGTCGGCACGTTCCAGATCATCATCGCCCGCAGCCTGCCCTACCGGGCCGCGACCCGCTGCATCCTCGAGGCGGTGCAGGTCCATCCGGCGATGCGCGGACAGCGGATCGGCGAGGCGATGGTGCTGCGGGCGATGGAGGAGGGCCGCGCGCACGGCGCGGATGCGATGACACTGACCTCGAACGTCAAGCGCGAGGCCGCGCATCGCTTCTACGACCGGCTCGGCTTCGAGCGCAGTCATGTCGGGTTCAGGCGCGCGCTCTGACAGCGCGCGCCATCTGCCCGCGAATGCCTCAGCTCAGAGTGCGGCCTTGACCTTTTCGGCCACTTCCGGTGCGACCCAGGCCTTCCAGACCTCCGGCTCGGTATCGAGGAAATACAGGGCCGTGTCCTCGCCGGTCGCCTGGTTCTCGTCCTTCCACGCCAGCAGCTTGTTGACCGTGTCGTTGCCCCAGGCGCGGCGGTCGAGATAGGCCGCGGCCTGCGGCGCGGTATCCGCCAGTTCCTTGGTCACGAGCGTGTAGACCTCGGCCGGGGTCCAGGCGTTGATCTTCGGCGCCGCGCAATCCGGCTGGGTGGTGCAGGACTTCCATTCCGCCTCGTCGAAGGGCACGTCCCATTCGAGCTTCTTCATCGGATAGCGCCCGATGATCGGCGTCGGCGACCAGTAGTAGCCGAGCCATCCCGCCTTGTCGGAAAATGCCTTGGCGATGGACCCGTCGAGACCGGCGGAGGAGCCCGTGTCGACGAGGGAAAACCCCTTGTCGGCGGCCCCGTAGGCCTTGAAGAGATTGCCGACCATGATCTGGCAACCCCAGCCCGCCGGGCAGTTGTAGACGGCGCCCTTCGTGGGGTCCTCCGGCGAGGGGAACAACTCCGGATGTTCCAGCGCGTCGGAGACCTTCTGGATCTCGGGATGCGCATCGGCGAGATATTGCGGGATCCAGAAGCCCTCCTCGCTGCCGTCCTCCAGCACCTTCGCCGCGTAGACGATGCGGTTGTCCGCCACGGCGGCGTCGATCTGCTCGCGGAACTGGTTGACGAACATTTCCGGCGCGACGTCCGGCTCGGCCTTCTCGGTCATCGAGGTGAAGGTCGGCATCGTGTCGCCCGGCACCAGCACGGCGTCGCAGCCATAGCCGTTCTCGAGGATGAACTGGTCGATCGCGGCCATGACCTCCGCCGAGGCCCAGTTCATCGAGGCGATGCTCACGGTGCCGCATTCGGCGTCCTGGGCGCTTGCCGGGACCGGCAGGACCAGCGCGCCGGCCGCAGCCGCGCAGGCGGCGAGGATGGTTTTCATGAGAGGCCTCCGGTCAGATGCTGGCGGCGACGGCGTCACCGCTTTCCGGCAGCCAAGATAGTCGCCGCCGACCCCCCGCAAAGTGCCGTCCCGGCGGGTTTCCTTGGCCTTCACCAACATGTGCACTAGTCTTGGCCATCCCCGGCGGTCGCTGAACCGCCGACGCGAACGAGCCAGACCAAAGGAAATTGAATGAAGCGGACCCTGAGCCCGGCCCTCGTGACGGCGGCGTTGATCGTCCTCGCCGGCTGCACCTCCAGCGAGCGCGACGCGCCGCCGCCTGCGCCGGGTCTCGGCGGCCCCGTGGCCGGCGCGCCGATCGGCGGCATCGCGCCCGGCGGCCCGATGGACGGCGCCTGCAACGCGGCTGCCGCACGTCCGCTCGTCGGTCAGATCGCCAATCTCCAGACCACCGAGCAGGCCAAGGCGATGACCGGCGCGGCCGAGGTGCGGATCCTGTTTCCGAACCAGCCCGTGACCCAGGAGTACGTGGGGACCCGGCTGACGCTGGACACCAACGACGAGAACCGCGTCACGCAGGTCCGCTGCGGCTGAGAACACGGACGCCGCGGCTGCGTCCCGAAGCCGGCGGCCGCGGACGCCCGGGTTCGCCTGGCTCAGGCGGGCACGTCCGGGTAGTACGCGCGATACCACGCGACGAAGGCCCTGACGCCCTCGGCGACCGAGGTCGTCGGCCTGTACCCCACCGCGCGCTCCAGTTCGCCGATGTCGGCGAACGTGTCGTGCAGGTCGCCCGGCTGCAGCGGCAGCAGTTCGCGCCTGGCCTTTCGGCCGAGCGCGGCCTCCAGCGCCTCGACGTAGCGGGCGAGCTTCACCGGTGAACTGTTGCCGATGTTGAACAGCCGGAACGGGGCGTTGCTGGTCGCCGGGTCCGGATCGCCAGAGTCCCAATTGGGATCAGGTCTGGCGGTATCGTCGCTCGCCCGGATGACGCCCTCGACGACGTCGTCGATGAAGGTGAAGTCGCGCGTGTGGTTGCCGTTGTTGAACAGCGGGATCGGCTCGTTGGCGAGAATCTTCCGGGTGAACAGGAACAGCGCCATGTCCGGTCGGCCCCACGGGCCGTAGACCGTGAAGAAGCGCAGGCCGGTGGTCGGCAGGCGGTAGAGGTGACTGTAGGCGTGCGCCATCAGCTCGTTGGCGCGCTTCGTCGCGGCGTAGAACTGCAGCGGATGGTCGGCCGGCCGATGCTCGGAGAACGGCATGGCGGTATTGGCGCCGTAGACGCTGGAAGTGCTGGCATAGGTCAGATGCGCCACACCGGCATGCCGGCAGGCCTCCAGCACATTGGTGAAGGCAACGATGTTGCTCTCGACATAGGCGTGCGGGTTTTCCAGCGAGTAGCGCACGCCGGCCTGGGCCGCGAGGTGGATCACCCGGTCCGGCCGGTGCGCCGCAAAGCAGGCGTCGACGGCGGCCCGGTCGGCGAGATTGGCCCGGACGAAGTCATACGTCCCCGCCGAATCCGCGGCCGTCGCGTCCAGCACGGCGAGCCGGGCCTCCTTCAGCGCCGGGTCGTAATAGTCGTTGACGACGTCGAAGCCGATGACGCTGTCGCCGCGCTCCAGCAGGCGCCGGGCGACGTGGAAGCCGATGAAGCCGGCATTGCCGGTGACGAGGATGCGCATCAGAGCCGTCCGTTCGTCGTTTCCTGGCGGCGGCGCCACGGGCGCCGGGTCCGCGGCCTCACGGCCCGACCCCGGGCGGATGCCTCGAGCCCCTGCCCCCGGGCGTGAACCACCGTCGGGCCGATATCAGGAACGGCGATGCTTCGCCATGGCAATGACCGGGGTACGAGACCGCATCGCGCAAGCGTTGCGCCCGGACGGGAAGGCGGAGGGGGTGGCCCGTGGGCGCCTGCGTCCCCGCCGGCGGTGTCCCGTGCCTGCGACCAGCGCCAGCCACGGCCCTGCATGGAACGCGCTCATCAGCAGGTACATCGGCACCATGCCGCCGAGCCAGGCGCCTGCCCCCGATGCGCAGATATCTGGCGGGGCGCCGCCCCACCCCGCCAGCAGCGCCATCACCGCGAATGTCGGCGACGCCGCGAACGGCAACGCGGCCAGCAGTCCCGCGCTCTGCGCCGCGCCACCGGGCAAGCCCGCCGGACCGGTCATGGCTGCTCGCCGGTTTCGGCCCGGAAGCTGGCGACGCCGGCGTCGGAAACAGCGACCCAGGCCGGGTCGGGCGAAGCCTGCGGCTCGTAGCGGTCGTGCCAGTTCCACCACGTGTAGGGCGGCGTCTGCGGATAGCCCTCGGGCGAATCCTCCCAGCTTTCCTGCCGGCCGAGCGGCGTCGCGTCGAGGAACTGCCAGGTGGTGCCGAGCGCCTCGTCGCCGCGGACGTTGATGAAGTAGGTCCGGAAGATCCGCTCGCCGGCGCGGATGAACACGTTGTGCCCGTGCCAGAGGTCGACGCCGAAATCGGCATCGAAACTGTCGGTGAGCGTGTACCAGGGCATCGTCCAGCCCATCCGTGCCTTCAGCCGCGCGATGTCGGCCTGGGGCGCCCGGGAAACGTAGGCGAGCGTCGTGTCGCGGGCATGCAGATGCGCCAGATGCGCCACCTGGTCGGCGACGAACGAGCAGCCGCGGCAGGCATTGTCGGGCCAGCCGAACACGCCGGGCTCGAAGAAGGCGCGATAGACGATCAGCTGGCGCCGACCCTCGAACAGGTCGGCAAGGCTCCCCGTGCCCTCTGGCCCCTCGAAGCGGTAGTCCTTCTCCACCTCCATCCACGGCATCCGCCGCCGCTCCGCGGCGAGCGCGTCGCCGGCCCGTGTATGCGCCTTCTCCTTGACGAGCAGCCGCTCGCGCGCCGCCTCCCACGCCTGCCGTGGCACGATGGGCGGCGTGTGCATCACCCCGTCTTCCCGGTCGATCTCGCGTGTCTTACTCATGGTCTGCCTCCGAATGGCACGGGGCTTCCGGGATGAAGCGCGGCTTCTCGCGGATCGGCCCCGATCGCTGACAGCGGCAAACTGGCAGCGGAGGCGCGAGGGGTGGGAGTAACAAATGTGACGGCCAACCCGTGGACCCGCTGATCGCCGTCGCGGCAAGGGCGCTCGCAACCGGCGATCCGCTCGGCGCCCTCAATCGCGTCGCCTTGCGCGACGACCCGCCATCGCTGGCGCTGCGCGGCATCGCCATGGCGCAGCTCGGCGATCTCGAGCGGGCGAGCGCGCTGCTGCGGCGCGCGGCCCGCGCCTTCGGTCCGGCCCAGGCTGTCGCCCGCGCGCGCTGCGTCGTGGCCGAGGCCGAGATCGCCTTCGTCTCGCGCGACCTCGCCTTTCCGGCCGCCGCGCTCGAGACGGCACGCGCGACGCTCGAAGCGCAGGGCGACCATGCCAATGCCGCGCATGCCCGCACCCTGCAGGCGCGGCGCCAGCTGCTGGTCGGGCAGCTCGCCGACGCCGAGCGGACGCTCGCAGGTCTCGAACCGGCCTTGCTACAGCCGGCCCTGCGGGCCGGACGCGAACTCGTCGCCGCCGGCCTCGCCCTCCGGCGGATCGACACGTCGGCGGCGCGCGTTGCGCTGGCGCGCGCCGATCGCGCCGCACGCGAGGCGCGCATTCCAGCCCTGGCGGCCGAGGTCGAGGCCGCCGCCCGGGTTCTCGCAGAGCCGGCGGCACGGCTGGTTGGCGGCGGGAAGGAGCGCCCGCTCCGGCTCGACGAGGTCGAGCGCGTCCTCGGCTCCGCGGCGTTCGTCGTCGATGCGTGCCGCCAGGCAGTCCGGTTGAAGGGCGTGGCGCTTTCCTTCGCGACGCGGCCGGTCCTCTTCGCGCTACTGCGCGCGCTGGGCGAGGCATGGCCGGCGGACGCGTCGCGCCGGCGCCTGCTCGCCGCCGCCTTCGGCGCTAAACATGTCGACGAGTCGCATCGCGCCCGGCTGCGGGTGGAGATCGGCCGGCTGCGCGCCCTGCTCGGGGAACGCGCCGATGTCGGCGCGACGACAGACGGCTACGTTCTGGTCCCGCACGAGGGGCGCGAGGTGGCGGTGCTGGCACCACCGGTCGAGGACAGGCACGCACGGCTGCTGGCCCTGCTCGCCGACGGCGAGGCATGGTCGAGTTCGGCCCTCGCGATCGCGCTGGGTGCCAGCCCGCGCACGGTGCAGCGGGCGCTCGGTTCGCTTGCCCGGACCGGCAAGGTACAGTGCTTCGGGCGCGCGCGGTCGCGCCGCTGGACGGCGGCGGGTGTCCCGGGATTCCCGACGGTCTTGTTACTCCCCGGTCCGCTGCCGAGCGACTAGGATGGCGCGATGAAGCGATCGTCGGCCGACATCATCCGCAGCTACGGGCCGTTCCCCGGCGTCGGTCCGGTGCACGGCGTGACCTATGACGGGCGGCACGTGTGGTTCGCCTCGAGAGACGGGCTGAGTGCGCTCGATCCCGAGACCGGCGAGATCGTGCACCGGCTCGATGTGCCGGCCCATGCGGGGACGGCGTTCGACGGCCGGCACCTGTTCCAGATCGCCGGCGACCGTATCCAGCGGATCGATCCGGTGGACGGCCGCATCATCGCCAGCATCCCAGCGCCGGGCGGCGGCGATTCCGGGCTCGCCTGGGCCGAAGGCACGCTGTGGGTGGGGCAATATCGCGACCGCCGCATCCACCAGGTCGATCCCGAGACCGGTGCGATCCTTCGCACCCTGGAATCCGACCGGCTGGTGACCGGCGTCACCTGGCTCGACGGCGAACTCTGGCACGGTGCGTGGCACGACGAGGGCAGCGAGCTGCGACGGCTGGACGGGGCGACCGGCGCGGTGCTGGAAAGCGTCGACCTGCCGGAAGGCACCCTGGTCTCCGGGCTGGAGGCCGACGGCGCCGACCGGTTCTACTGCGGCGGCGCCGGCAGCGGCACGGTCATCGCGGTCCGCCGTCCGCGGTGACGGCGCCCGGCGTCGTCTGCCTGGTCGGCCCGCGAACCAGCACACGGCATGGCCCTGAAGATCACCGCCGCGCGCGGGTGAACATCAAGTGCGTCACGCCGCTGGGGAAGCGACGGCGTCGATCGCGTAGTTCCGCTCCAGCCCCTCCAGCCCGTTCCAGAGGTGGACACCGCGGCCCAATCGCGCTGGCGGTCGATGGCCTTCCGGACAGCTAGCCGCCGGCGTCTTCGACGGCCTTCCTGGCGCGGTCCGCGGCGGCCGTCGCATCGGACAGTGCCCGGAGCGCCTCGTCACGACCCGCCGCCGCCCGGCCTTTGGTCATCTTGGCAAAATCCTCCGACCAGCCGGCGGTCGTCCGCGCCACCTCTCGCCACGCGTCGGCCTCGGCGTGCTCACCCTTGGCCTCGGCTTCCCGGACCCCGCGCGCCGCTCTTTCGGCGCCTGCCGCTTCCTGGTTGGTCGTCAGCGCTAAATGCATGGCGAGTTGGGCTTCGTGCAGGCTGGCGACCGTCGCGGTCCCGGCTTCATCCATCTGGGTCGTCTCCCAGTCCAAGCCCGCAGCGAGGTCGCCACAGTATTGCTTCACGTGTTGCTCCAGCTTCCTGGTGGAGTCGGCCATCTTTTCGAAATCCGCCTCGGCATCAGGCGTCCGCGCGCCGCGGCCAAGCTCCTCGCCATACTGCAGGCCCAGCACGTGGCCTGCCATCAGCCCGACCCTGTAGCCCAGTTCTTCCGCCGGGGTTGCCTTGTAGCTTGCCGGAACGGGAACCTTCGTCAGGACGAACTCCGGATCCTGTATCGCGGCTTCGTTGTAGGCATCGACCAGTCCGCGGACCCATCCAGGATAGGCTGCAGCACAGGCTCCCCGATTGAACCGCTGCGTATCGTGCTGATCCGCGATCGCAACCGACGCACCTGCGATGGCGGCGCAGAACGCGAGGAGGATCGGCAAGCCGGCGCGGATCGTTCGGGCCGCCGTTGCGCCAGGGAAGACTGCCGCTCGCTCGGATTCGCGCGCCATTTCAGCCTCCCCGGATACGTGCGTCGCCACGAAAGCCAAGAAAATCCGGCATGGCCCTGCGCCCGGCATTGACCTGCATCAGTTGCGATGGCGGCGCGCGTCATGGTGCTGGTCGACGATGACGTTGTCCCTTTCGTTCAATCCGGCCGCAAACGAACCTACCAGAACCGCCGGAAGCGGACCAACAACTGGGTAAACACTCGGGGCAACATCGAGATGGCTACGTCCGAGACGATCCATCCGCCTTCGCGCTGCTTCAGATAGGTTTCTTTTCGGGCAGGCTGCCACGGAAGCGGCCATCAATCGGGGCGCCGGAACCCGTAGCCGATCCTGTAAAAGAAGCGTCCCACCTCGGCGCCGTTCTTTCGTACCGCCTGCCGCTCGACTGGCCCGATGGTCTCGAACCACGCGGCCAATTCGTCATCGGAAACATGGGCGTTCTCTACGCCGACCATGATCACGTCCCGTCCGTCGAAGGAGCGGTTGGAAAACCAGGTGTCGAACATGAGGCCGTTGCGGCCGAAAAGGTTCTGACTTGTGACGTTTTCCAACGCGGCCGGCCCTGTGCTGTAAAAGCCGAGCTCGCTCGCGATGTTGTAGGGGTCCATGCCGACAAGCAGCGGCGGTTGCCCGGTTTCGGATTCGATGCTCGTCTTGATCCGCTCCGCTTCCGCGCCGAACTCCTCCCATGCTACCGGCAAGCCGCGCAACTCGCCGCTATGTCCGATCAAGGGCAGGCCCAGAGCGAGGTAGTGAAACAGCAGCGCGAACGCGACGATGCTGGCCGCCATTGTGATCTGCAACGAGGCCATGAAGCGGCCATCGCTCTTCTTCAGTGCTCTGACGACCACATTGGCCATGGCGGGCAACAATGCCAGCCAGACCGGCCCTGTCCAGTTGAGCTTGACCGAGTGAAAGAGGCTGTAGAAGACGAAGACCGAGAGCGGCGCCAGCGTGAAGACGATGACGAACGTGCCGGCTTCCCGCAGAATAGTCCTGGTCCTGAGCCGGACCATGCGGCTGGCTGCATGTCCGGCAAGGGAGACCCCGATCGGGCCCAGCAGCGCCGCGATGCACAGCACCAGGGCAGGCACCGAGAATTCAAGGCCGTCCTCGAACCATCGCCTGCTTCCCTGGAATTGAAAGGAAGCCCAGTCGTGGTTCGCGTTCCATGAGATCACCGGCGCGAACAAGACCGCCGCGACGCCGGCGCAGAGGTACGGCCACGGCGTGAGCAGCCACCGTCGAGACTGCGGATCGACGAGCAGATAGACCAGCGTTGCAGGGCCCAGCAACGCAATCGTGTATTTCGATAGCATGCCGAGGCCCACACACAGCCCGGCGCCAAGCCAGGCCCTTGCATCTTTCGCGCGCAATGCACGCTCCAGGAAATACAATGCTCCCGCCCAGGCGGCCGTAAGCGGTGCATCAGGCGTGGTCAGGATCCCGATGAGGAAATAGAACGGGAAAACCGACAGCAGCATCAGAGCCAGAAACGCGGCAGTCTGTCCGAAGAGATTCTTCGTAAGCTTGAACATGAAGAAGGCGGTCGTCAGCCAAGTAAACGTGGCCACGATGCGAACGCCGAATTCGGAGTCGCCGAAGATTGATGTTCCCAGCCATATCAGCCACGCCACCATCGGTGGATGGTCGAGGTACCCCATTGCGGGACGCTGGGCATAGTTCCAGTAGTAAGCCTCCTGAGGGATCAGGTCGATGCTGCCCTGATAGACGATCCTCAGCGCCACGGCGTAGACGGCAATTGCGAGAGCCGCCAGTCTCCATCGGGCCGCTGGAGACAGAAAGCGGTCGTTCCTGAATACATAGAACTCGTTGCCGATGTAGCTGACGACGGTTCCGCCCGCGATGCCCGCGATCACCACGGCGAAGAAGGGAAGACCGAGATCGGTCGCCGCCGCGATGAAGCCGCCGCGCAAGGCGATGGCCATGGCCGACACGAGAATGAACCGCGGGAGCTGCGATCTCACCCGAGGACGATCGTGGAACGACCATTTCATGTGGCCGAAATAATTGAACGCCGCCGAGAGGCAGAAGCCGGAGACATGAGCCACGGCGATGCTGGTGCCGAGCGACTGCAGAGCCGCCACCACAAGAAAGTCCATGAGGAACCCGGCCATGCCGACCAGCGCAAAGCGATGCATGGCCACCGCCGAGGTGGTGCCCCTGGAAAACCGCAGCAGTTGGTTGAGGTAGGCGATCGTATGACTGGCGCCTATTTTCGACGTTCCATGAACCCTGTCGGAAAATGAAATCGGCACCTCGCATATCCTGACGCCGTCGCCGCCGGCGACGATCGCCTCCAGCCCGATCTTGAATCCTTCCGCATCCGCGCCCGCAGCCAGGAGAGACGTTCGTCGTATGGCGAAAAATCCCGACAGCGGATCCTGGACCTCGGTAAAGGGCGCCGCGAGCGCAGCGCCGAGGCGCGAAAGCGCCTGGCGCTGAAAGGGCCAGTCGACCGTTGCACCACCGGCGACGTACCGGCTGCCGATCGCAATGTCGTAATCGCCTGAAGCTACGGCCTCCACGAGGGAAGTAATCGCTGAAGCCGGATGGCTTCCATCCGCATCGAGCACAACGACGATCGGAAATCTGGCACTCAACGCCGCAGCACGGACATCGTTGGCCAGCCCGCCGCCGCCAATGTTTTCAAGCAGGCGAACGGGTCGATGCTTCTCCCAGCAGGCCACCCTTTCGCGCGTACCATCGGTCGACCCGCCATCCGTGACGATGATTTCAAAATCGAGGCGCCCATCGATATTCTCGATGATGGCGCGCAAGGTGCGGTCGATATTCTCCGCCTCGTTCAACGTGGGGACGATGATCGAGACGGATGACTGCCGGGTATAAGCGTCAGGCGACGGCCTCGGATAAGAATACATGCAAGACTCCAGGCGGAATTGGCCAGCGCTTGCTCGGTGATCGAGCCGCGCTGCCGTCTGGACCTACCCGGCTTCCTGACCGGAGGCTGTTAAGTCTTGTTAAGAATTTTTCTGGTGCTTCGGGCCACAAATTAAGTAGATTTCCTGCCTGCAGGCGGCATGGATCGCGGCGAATTCAGAGAGAGCATCCGGGTCGCTTCGCTCCGCCCGCATTGCGACGAAACAATTCTTAATAATTGAAAACACAACCCAACGACAAAATCGGAACTAGTGGCCCCAGATCCAATCTGGAAGGGAACTGGCCGTGAACGACGCTGACCATGCGCTTGCGATCCGGGGCGCATCGGCCTGGAAACGCGCCCCACGCTCGCAGTGATCTGCAGGACAATCAGCGGCCTCGCTGATGTGTCGCCAGACCTCCCGGGCGCGGCAGGATCTATTTCGGCTTCTAGGGGCCAAGCTGAGGTTTTTGCCAGGCGGATGCCGCGCCCACACGTCACAACAGGAAAATCGGAGCAAAACCTGACATGAAACTGATCGAAAAGCCCTTGGCGAGCCTGACGATGGAACGCCGCAGCTTTCTGACGGGTGCGGCAGCACTTGGTGTTGGTGCCGGATTGGCCGCGCCTGCCATTGTCTCCCGAGCCGCCGCCGCGACACAGACTTCAGTCATCGCGTTGCGAGACCAGGACCTGCCATTTATTGCCACGGAAGAAACCTATACCACCGAGGAATTGATCGCGCTGAACGCCATCAACGATGAACACGTCAAATACCTCAGGGAAACTGGCCTTGCCGAACTCGGCCCTGGCCGCATCGGGGCAATGGATGCGGCAGGGATCAATGTTCAAATCCTCTCCGCACATACGCCTGGTGTGCAGAATGTCCCCGGTGAGGAAGGCATAGATTTCGCTTATCGTCTCAACAAGATGATCGCGGATGGCCCGATGGCCGCCTATCCGGGGCGGTACCAGGCCTATGCCACCTTGCCTCTGCAGGACCCGGAAGCATCAGCGGACGAACTGGAACGCGCCGTCCGGGAAGATGGCTTCGTGGGGGCCATGACCAATGGATTCATTGGCAACAAATTTCTCGATCATCCCGATTTCGAGCCCCTTCTGGCGCGTGCCGAGGCGCTTGATGTGCCGATCTACCTGCATCCAGGTTTCCCACCGAAAGATGTGTTCGATATTTACTACAAGACCATGCGGCAAGGCTACGACCAGGAGTTCCAGAACTACATTTTCAGCGGTTCAGGATATGGGTGGCACCAGGAGGTCATTACCCAATGTCTTCGCCTTATCATCACCGGGACGTTCGACCGCTTCCCCAATCTGCAGATGATTATCGGCCATATGGGAGAGGGCCTTCCTTTCTACTACGAGCGTATCGTCGGCGACATGAGCGAGTCGACGGAAGACTCGCTGGACAAGCCTATCGGGCAATACTTCAGTGACAATTTCTGGTACACGACCAGCGCATTCTTCCAGGATGAGCTGCTTCATCTCTTGCTCAGGTACATCAGTGTGGATCGAGTGATGTTTGCGACGGATTACCCGTTTGCAGACATGAAGCAGGGAACCGACTGGTTCCGGGCAGTGGATCTCCCCCGCGAGGCCAAGGAAAAGATCGCGTTCCGGAATGCCGAAAAACTGTTCGGCATAAAGGTCTGACCCAGCCGCACCGGATCGAGAATGCGGCTTGTTTCGTTTCAGCCGTGGGGACAAACGGAAATCACTTTGGCTGTATCCTGAGGGTACAGCCAAAGGATGCCAGATCGAAGCCCGTGCGCCGACATGTCCTTTCTGGTTTGGCCCAGTCGCATTGAAGTCGTGATCCAGGAAGTTCGGCGCGATCGGGAAGGCGTGCAGACTGTCGGTCGTCCGCTTGAAGCGCCGCTTCTGCCGTGGCTTCATCCCGTTCTCGCGCATCAGCCGGGGCGACGCGCCGGCGGCCCACCATCAGGCCGACACCGCTCAAACCATGCACCATGCGCGGGCTGTCAGAGGTTTTGCTCGATAGGGCAAAGGCCGAGCGAACATGCGCCAGCAGCAACACGCCGTCACGCTGTAGCCGGCCGGCCGGACGCTCTTTCCGGGCGGAATAGCCGGTCGCACTGACGCCGAGGACCTTGCACAAACGCTGGACGGGGAACTGCTTCTTCGCTGCATCGATGAGACGAAACCTCATCGACTTCCCACCCTGGGGAAAAGTAGCGGCCATCTTCAGGAACTCGCGTTCCCGCTCCAGGATCCCGTTCTCGCGACGCAGCTGCTTCAGCTACGCCGGCAGATCTTCCTGCCCTTCCGGGGGTGCCGATTCCAGAACGCGCTCACGGCGTTTGCCGGCAACGCAGCGTCGACAGCCCGACGCAGAGATTGTCCGTGATCTCCGCAGCGGTCGCCCGCTCGTCTCGACCAGACGTAGGGCCTCCGCCTCGAATTGCTGTCCGGACCGGCGGTGCGGCCTGCCCATGAAGCGCTGCTCCTTCCTTCAGAAGAGCTCTCCACTGTCCCGAGGCAAGTCCACGCGTGAAGCGCTCGCCGTAGAGGATGGCGTATGGCGCTTTGGCCCATCGCCCCCTCACACGGTACGATCGTCCACCCCATCTCGGCCCTGTTCAAGACGAGGAAGAGCAGCTTCATGGAGCCGTCGTCGCTAGGGAAGGCCGCGGGCTATGACAGCCCGGGGAAGTCTGGAGTTCAGCGCCTCGATCTGGTTCGTGGTGCAGACGATCCTGCGGATCTTCTCGTGGAAGGCGAAGAAGGGAGCGACCTGGCTCCAGGCCCGGCGCCAGCTCTGGCCGATCGCTGCGTACTTGCGGCCCCATTCTCCATCCTGGAAGTGCGTCAGGGCCTTTACGGCCGCTTCGGCGTCCGTGGTCGGGTCGTCGCCGGGATCAGCCGGCGGCCGCGCCCGAGCGCCACGATCTCCGCGCCGGAACCTCGGCCCTGCGCGACAAGCACCCCATCGACCGGTCCAAGACCGCACGCAAGGCTCGGCAATGGCTTGCCGAGATACTGCACGTTATGGCGCGCCGGGAAATCATCCCTGGTTCCAGCGTCGACTCCGTTTCCGGACATCGTCGTTAGACACCGGTGACGCGAAGGCGACGTCGCCCGACCTAGAACAGGTCGAGCGTGAAGCGCTTCGAGACACCCAGCCCGAAGGTGAACTGGTTCTCGTCGCCGGCCTTCACGATGGGAGAGTCCGCGGCATCGCCGACCAGCCGGCTGTAGGAGGCATCGGCATTGAGGAACCAGTCCTCCCGGAACTCGTATCGGGCGGAGCCCGACACGCCGACACTCTTGAAGCCGCCCTTCGGATCGTAGGCGTCGAGACGGAAGCCGGTATTCGCCGATTCCGCGGCGGTCACGCCGAAATAGGTTTCCGTGTAATCCTCGGAGGCCAGCGTGGCGAATGGTCCGGCCTTGAACTCGAGCTGCGGCGTAGGCCGATAGATGGCATTGGCACCAAACTCCCCGACCACGCCTTCGGCGCCGCCGAAGGCATAGCGCGCCTCGCCGTAGATCTCGGCGAACTCCCATTCGTAACCGACGCTGATGCCGACCTCGTAGGTCGCGTCGACATCGTTGAGGCCGTCCAGGGCGTCGAAATCATCGGCGTTGCGCTCGCCCTTGTACTCGAAGGCGGGGCCGATCGAGAGGCCGCCCTCCTCCGGGCCGGTGCTGCCGATATCCAGCAGACCCGGAATGCGGAGGTAGCCGAAGCCCACGATCGGCGAAGGCGAGAGGGAATATTTGTCGGAGCCCTCATATTCCGGCGAGACTTCCCCGCCGACGCCGATCTCGAAGATCAGGTCGACCCCGGAATCAACTTCCGGCGCTTGCACAAACGGTGCTTCCGGAACTGTCGGTTCGTACCCCCCCGGATCGGCAGCCAGGGCTGCGGCGGAGACGGAGACGAGGGCAGTCGTAGTAAGCAGGCGCAGACGGAAGTTCATTTTTAACCCCTTGAAAGTGGAGATTGGTCGAACGTTGGTGCGTTGCGGAAGTCGCTGTCGGCAAGATCAGGCGCCGGCGGGACCCCGCGAAACGCGTTCTCCTGCCCGTCGAAGCATCAAGGCAGGTGCAGGACAGGCAGGCCCGGAACGAGAGTTCGGAGCCATTCCGCGGCGTAGAACGTCGGGACGAAAGCGAGCAGGATCAGGCCGTCCAGCGCCGTCTGCCGATAGTGTTTCGGGTCGATCATCACGATCGGCGCGTCCTGCCACTGCGAAAGCCGCGGCAGAAAGCGTGGCACGTGCCTGCGATAGGCATCGAACGCGGCTCCGAAGAGTGCGCGGAGCGCGATCTCCTCGTGCCTGACCGCCGGCATGAGGATGGCGTACACGCCGCCGACGAAGAGACCGGCCACGATCAGGCTGCCCGACTGGGCGCCGAGGCCCGCCGCAGCGACAAAGGCGAAAAGGTAAAGCGGGTTTCGGCTGACCGAGTACGGGCCGTCCGCGACCAGCGTGCGCGGCTTGCGGCCGCCGAGATAGAGCGTGCACCAGGTCCGGCCGAGAATGCCGGCAACGATCAGCATGATCCCCGCGGCCTCCAGGCTCTCGCGGTACAGGCTGCCGGGCTGCGCCGATCCGGTGGTCAGGACGAGGAGCGGGCCGAGTGTTCCGACGACGATCCAGATCGTCGTCTTGCGGCGCAACTGGAGTGCGTGGAGATCGCGGTATGTGGTCGCTATGTCGGTCATTGCGGTCTCGTCGAGAAAGGAACGAAGATGGATGTCGTTCTCGTGCGAGATCCGTAGCCTCTGCGACGGCCGCCGTGAGTGTCGTTTTATGAAGAGATATTTCTGGAAGCGACGAGCGGCATGCTTCGAGGCGCCACTAGAGCGTGGGCAGCAATATCCGGGCGATCAGACCGCGGGGATGGTTGTCGTGGAGCTCCAGTCGGCCGCCATGGGCACGCACGATATCGTTGACGATGGAGAGGCCGAGGCCGAAGCTGGAACTGCGGCCGGTGCCCCGTGCGGAGTCCAACTTGAAGAAGGGCTCGAGCACCCTGGCGCGCTGGTTGGCGGCGATGCCCGGCCCGTCATCGGCGACGTCGATGCGGATCATCGAGCCGGTCCGTCCCAGCGTGATTGCGGCGCTACCCCCGAATTTGAGCGCGTTGTCGCAGAGATTCGTCACCGCTCGGGTCAGTGCATTCGGCTTGCAGAGGCCGGTGAGACGATCCGGACCCTCATAGGTCACCGCGAAGCCGACATCGGCGAAATTCGCCTGGATCGTCTGCATCAGGCTGGCGACATCGGTCGGCTCGGCTTCTTCGCCGGAGGCATCCGTCCTCAGATAGTTCAGTGTTTCATTGACCAGCGCGTTGATGTGGTCGATGTCGGTGATCATCATCTCGCGCAATTCGCAGTCCTCCAGTCGCTCCGTCCGCAGTCGCAGCCGGGTCAAAGGCGTGCGCAGGTCATGGCTGACGCTGCGCAGCATGCGGGTGCGCGTGTCGACCATTTCCCTGATGCGGGTGCGCATGCCGTTGAGCGCGCGCGCGAGGCTAACGACCTCCTCAGAACCTCTTTCGTCGAACACCGTGTCCTCGCCGACGCCATTGGAGCGGTTGAGCTCCGCAGAGATCCGCGCCAGCGGCGCCGTCACGCCCCGCACGGCGTAGATGGAGAAAAGCAGCATCAGCGTCACGAAGGCGGAGACGTAGTAGCTGAGGGGGCTGATGAAGTCGTCGGTTATGAACGCGCTCGGAAGGTCACGCACCAGCAGCACGGTTTGGTCCTCGACGGGAAGCGACAGCGCCGGGCGCCCGTCGATGGTGAACCTGCGCCCGCCGGCCGGCAGCTCCACGTCCGGCGGAAACAGCCAGTGGGTGACCGTTTCGAGCCAGCCGGCCGGCGGCGAGGCAGCGATCATCGGCGTCAGCGCGGCATTCTCGGTGAGCGTCAGGTTCAGATCGGTCGCTGCCGCCGATAATCTGACGATAAGAGGGCGCTCGGCGGGGTCCGCCTCTTGCAGCAGGAGCGCCGCCATCGATGCCCGCTCCATGATGACGTCGAAATCCTGGATGCCGAAATAGTTGCTTTTCCGCAGGCTCTCGATGCCCCGTCCGGTGATGACGACTGCCACGACCGCAATGACGATGACCACGGTGATCTGGCCGCGGACGGTGCGGGGGGCCGCCCATCGCCACAGCTTGGTCACGGCTCCACCGTCGCGGTGAACATGTAGCCGCCGAGCCGCACCGTCTTCAGCAAGACAGGCTCGCTCGGATCCGCCTCGATCTTCTGCCGCAGGCGCCGCACATGCACGTCGACGCTGCGGTCGATCGGGCCAGCGAGACCGGCATGGGTGTTGGCCAGCAATTGCTCCCGCGAAAGCACCTTTCCGGGATTTCGGCAGAACACCAGGAGCAGGTCGAACTCGGCCGTGGTCATGGCGACCCGCGCGCCGCTCGGGTCGCGCACCTGCCGGCGCTGCGGGTCGAGCGTCCAGCCGTCGAAGCGCAGCGGCTTGAGGCTGTCGCGCTCGGCCGGCGCATAGGATGCACGGCGCAGCAGCGCCCGGATGCGCGCGGTGACCTCGCGGGCGCTGAACGGCTTGGTGACGTAGTCGTCGGCGCCGATCTCCAGCCCGACGATGCGGTCGATCTCCTCGCCTTGGGCCGTCAGCATGATGATCGGGATGGTCAGGTCGGCCCGCAGCCGGCGGCAGAGGCTGAGACCGTCCTCGCCCGGCAGCATCACGTCGAGCACGATCAGGTCGAAGGCCGATCGCCGCAGCAGCGCGTCCATCTCCACGCCGTCGCCGGCGATTTCCGCCGACAGGCCGGCATCGGCCAGGGTAGCCGCCAGCAGGCGAGCGATCTCGAAATCATCCTCGACGATGAGAATGCAGGGTTGCTTGGTCGGTGAGCTCTGGCTCATGGCATTCCCGTTGAGGCCCAAAGAAGTCGAACTGTTCCGGGCGGCCATCAGGCCGATCCCTCTAGCTCTTCCGTCTCGACGGTATCAACCGCCAGACCGAAGCGCGACCATAGCCGATGGAACAACGCGCCGACATCGCCGACGAGGCAGTGGAGCGTGGGCACGACCACCAGCGACAGGATGGTCGAGGCGACGAGGCCGCCTATCACGGCGATCGCCATTGGCGCGCGGAATTCGCCGCCGTCGCCGGACGCCATTGCTGCCGGGATCATGCCGGCGACCATGGCGAGCGTCGTCATCAGGATCGGCCGCGCCCGCTCCGCCGCCGCCTCGACCATCGCCGTCCGGCGCGCCACCCCCGCCCTTTCGCGCTCGACCGCGAAGTCGACCAGCATGATGGCGTTCTTGGTGACGATCCCCATCAGCATCAGGATGCCGATCACCACCGGGAGCGAGATCGGCGTTGCCGTCGCCATCAGCGCCGCGACCACGCCACCGACCGACAGCGGCAGCGTGACGAGGATCGTCAGCGGCGTCAGCACGCTGCCGAACAGCAGGATCAGGACGATCATCACCAGGCCGAGCCCGGCGGTCATCGCGGTGGCGAAGCCGGCGAAGACATCGCCCTGGTCGTCGGAATCGCCGGTCGCCTGGAGCCTTACGCCTTCCGGCAGCGCCCGCACCGTTGCCAGCGACTGGATGGCCTCGAGACCCTCGCCGGCGGTCATTCCCGCCGGGGTGTCGAAGCTGATCTCGATGCGTCGCTCGCGGTCGAAGCGATCGATATTGGCGACACTGGTGCCGAGCGTGATGGTCGCGATGTCCGATAGCGGGGCCGCCGGCCCCCCGAGGCTGGGAATGCGCAACGCTCGAAGCGTATCGATGTCGTTGCGCGCCCAATCGGCGAGCTGCAGCCGGATCGGGATCCGGCGCCCATCCTCGACGAATTCCGGCAGGTCGCCGTCGCTGGCTCCGACGGTGGAAACACGGATCGTGTCGGCGATGATTTGCGGGGAGATGCCGGCATCCGCCGCCCGTTCGGCCAGCGGCCGGATCTGGAGCTCGGGCCGGGCCGCCGCCGCAGTGGAGCTTGCTCCAACGGCAAAGCTGCTGGCCGCCAGTTCCTCGAGAATGGCGGCAGCGGCATCTCCGGCGACCTCGCCATCCTTGCCGAGCACGGCGAAGGACACGTCGCGTCCGCCCCGACCGTTGAGGATCTCGAACCTTATGTCAGGTATGGTCCGCAGGATGTCGGCGACGATGGGTTCGAGCACATCCGTCGAACGCGCCCGCTCCGCCGCCGGTCCGAAGTCGATGCGCACGGCGGCGCGCCGGACCTCCCTCAGGCCGGCGGCATTCGCCCCGCCCTGGATGAAGACAAGCCGCGCCTCGTCGATCGCGCCGATGCGCGATGCGATGAGGCCGGCGGTTTCCCGCGTCTCGGCAAGCGTCGCGCCCGGCGGCAGCTCGATCGAAACCGACATCCGGCCGTTGTCCTCCGGCGGAATGAACTCGCTCGGCAGGAACTGCGCCGACCAGATCGACACGGCGAACAGCGCGAACGCCGTACCGAGCGTCACCCAGCGCCATGCCATCGAGAGGCGCAGCAGCCTGAGATAGAACCGCATGGCACGTCCCTGCGGAGCGCGTCTCGCCGGATGCGCGCGCAACAGATACGCCGCCATCAGCGGCGTGATCAGCCGCGCGACGAGCAGCGAGAAAAAGACGGCGATCGCCACCGTGAGGCCGAACTCGCGGAAGTACTGACCGACAACGCCGCTCATGAAGCCGACCGGCACGAAAACGGCGATGATCGTGGCGGAGATGGCGATGACGGCAAGGCCGATCTCGTCCGATGCGTCGATGGCGGCCCGGTATGGCTTCTTGCCGCTCTGGCCGTGCCGGGCGATGTTCTCGATCTCGACGATGGCGTCGTCGACGAGGATGCCGGTCACCAGGGTGATCGCCAGCAGGCTCAATATGTTCAGCGAGAAGCCGAGGAGGTCCATCGCGCAGAAGGTCGGGATCGCCGACAGCGGCAAGGCGACCGCGGCGATCAGCGTCGCACGCCAGTCGCGCAGGAACAGGAAGACGACGACGACGGCGAGGATCGCCCCCTCGGCCAGCGTGGTCAGCGCCGCATGATAGTTGCCGAGCGTCTGGGTTATGCTGTCGTCGATGCGCGTGAAGCGGGCATTGCCGTGTTCGGCGGAAAGCTGCTCCAAGGTCGCCGCGACCTCTTCGGCCACGCTGACGTCGCTGGCGCCGCGCGCGCGGTAGACGGAGAAACTGACGACCTCGCCGCCGTCCAGCGTCGCAAAGCTGCGCGGTTCCTCAAAGCCTTTGACGACGGTGGCCAGATCGCCGAGCCGGACCGCTCTGCCGTCGGGGAGCGCGATGGCAAGGGTCGCCAGCGTGTCGATGCTGCCGGCCGTCGCGAGCACCGTCAACGCCCGCTCGCGTCCATCCACCTCGCTGCGACCGCCGGATAGGTCCAGATGCGTTGCGGAGAGTTGGGTATTGACCTGGCTTGCGGTTATCCCGAGCGCCAACAGGCGATCGGGATCGAGCTGCACGTGGATTTCGCGCGTCACGCCGCCCACCCGGTCGATCCGGCCGACACCCGGCACGCCGCGCAACCGCCGGATGACGACATCGTCGACGAACCAGGAGAGCTCTTCCGCCGTCATGGCCTTGTCGGCGGCGGCGTATGTCACCACGGCCTCGCTCTCGACATCGACCCGCTCGATGACAGGCTCGTCGATCGTCGCGGGAAGGTCGCCGCGGATCTTCGCGACCGCATCGCGCACGTCCGCCACCGCCCGGTCGATGGGCACGCCGAGCTCGAAGCTGACCGAACTCGTCGAAACGCCGTCGCTGATGGTCGAGCTCAGTTCGTCGACGCCGGAGAGCGCCGAGATGGCATCCTCGACGGGGCGCGTAACGCTGGTCTCCATCTCGGTCGGGGCCACACCGGAATCGCTGATCGTCAGGCTGACCTCCGGCACATCGATCGTTGGAAAGAAGGTGATCGGCAGCTTCTGGAAGCTGTAGAGGCCGAGCGCCGTCAGCACCACGAACAGGAGGATGGGCGGGATCGGGTTGCGGATCGCCCAGGCGGAGACGTTCATTGTGCAGCGTCCGACGTCAGGATGGGTCGTTCGGACGATATCGCCGTCGGATAGTCCACGACGACAGGGGTCACATGATCGCCTTCGACGAGGAAGTTCCCGGCGCGCAGCACGACTGTCTCGCCCGCCTCTACCCCCGAACGGATTTCGACGAGGCCGGCGATCCGAAGGCCGGTTTCCAGGATACGGACTGCCACGATTCCGTTCTCGACGACCTGTGCGGTGACCTCGCCCTCCCGATCGCTCAGCGCCGTCGCCGGCAAGAACACGCCGCCGCGGCGCTCGACGTCCACCTCGCCGCGCGCAAAGGCACCGACGCTGAGATTGCCGGCCTGCGGCAGGCTGATGCGGGCGCGACCGAGACGGCTGCCCGCCTTTAACTCCGGCGCCAGCAAACGTACGCGGCCTTCGAGCGGCGTGTCGCGGCCGAGCACCACGATGCCCGCTGCCTGGCCCACCGCCAGCCGGGCGAAATCGGCTTCCGGAATCTCCGCATCGAGCTCGATCTCGCCGTTCTCGGCGATCACGAACAGCGGCTCTCCGCTGGCGGACGTGAGCGCCCCCAACTTGGCAGCCCGCCGCAGGATGCGGCCGTCGGTCGGCGCCTTTATCACCGTGCGCGCCAGCCGGGCTGCGATCTCCTGGCCTTCGGCGACGATCACCCGGCGATCCGCCAGCGCCACCCAGAGCGATTGCTTTGCAAGCGCCAGCGCCGAAGCCGCCCGCTTCAGCGTGGTCTGACGCAGTTCGAGCGTCTCGTCCGCGGCGAAGCCCTTGGCGCCCAGCTCCTTGCTCCGCTCCATGTCCGCACGGGCCTGTACATGCGCCAGGGCGGCGTCCTCGATCTGGCTTTCCACCTGTTTGATCACCGCGTCGGCACGGTCCAGACGGGCAGCGTTGGCACTCTGCTCGATATTGATCAGCGTCGCATCGAGCCGGGCCAGTACGTCGCCCCGCTGCACGATGTCGCCCGCCTCTGCCTCGACGTGGACTATGCGCAAATCGGCAAGATCCACCTTCACGACGCTTTCCTCGCGCGCCACCAGCGAGCCGACGACGCGGACGCGGTCGGTCATGACGCTCGCGCGCGCCGTCACGACGCTGACGGCGGGCGGGCGTTCCTCAGCCATGGCAACCGTGCAACCGACGAGCGACGCGAGCACCAGGAAGGTCGCCCTTATTGGACGTGAGGGCCCGACGCATACGGCTGCACGGCGGCACAGCATGAGCCAGGACACGATGATCGAACTTGGAACCCGCAGACCCTTCGGATGCCGCTGACGCTCCAGCCCGGCAGCTCGCTTCCGAGGCGCCCTCCTCCGGGCATCCCGGGACCGATCGTCCCCAAAATCGAGGCTAAATGAGACTGGGTGCATGGTGAACTCCGAGGACGACGGAGCCGCGCGCAACACATGGCGGCGGCTCCGAGAACCACAGAGCTACCCCGGAGAACTCCGGGTGGGGATGATGAACAGTTAACTTATGTTACAGCTCTACCGCCCCTTTTCCGGGTCGGACGTCAGTCCGGCGCCTGAGGTAGACCACCGCGATACAAGGGACCCGCCCGCCAACAGATCCGTGTTCGATGCAAAGCGTCGATCGGATACAAGACGGTTCGCTTAACAACTTTTAACAAATAGAAATTCACCGCGCCTGATCTCTATGAAACTGATGGCTCGCAAACGACGAGCGATCTCGCATACAGGATCAGTGCTGGTGATTATTAAGCACATACACTCAGCTGTTATTATCGCCTCAATACTGCTCGCTTCCGAAGCACCGGGCCGCGCCGAGTCGCACATCGGGATTCTTGGCTACTGGCTCACCGATACCGGCACCCTCATTCACGTAGCGGAATGCGATGATCGGATCTGCGCTTCGATAACATCAGGGCGAGAAGCAGGTACTATAATCGCTAAGGTCTCCAATACAGGTCCGGAGCATAGAGGGATATTAATAGACCACACGAATGACGAGAATTATGACGGGATTCTCACCGTAAAAGGAGAGGCTCTCGAGGTAAGAACGTGCATATTTTCAATATATTGCCCGTACGTGCAGCGATGGCAGAAGCTTGATGAACGGTAATGCCGCAGGTTGCTACGCCCCAACCGTCTCCACGGCCACTCACCGCACAGTGCACGTCACTTGAGAGCCGCTGATTACCCCGAAGACAGGCTCCGTTTCGTCGACGCGCATCATCAGCCGGGGGGAAAGCGGCGTCGCAGCCAGGAGATGGCCAGGCGGTTCAACTCGTCCGGGCGCTCCTCGGGCGTCCAGTGCCAGCAATCAGGCACGACATGTCGCTCGAGATCGGTCACATAGGCGTCCATGCCTTCCGCCATGCTCGGCCGCAGGACGACGTCGTGTTCGCCCGAGACCATCATCGACGGGACGCGGACAGTCTGGTCGACGTCGAGCCCGGCCTTCCAGTTGCGCGACAGGTTGCGATACCAGTTGATGGCCGGCGTAAAGCCCGTGCGCTCGAAGCGCTGGGCGTAGAAGTCAGTTCGCCGGCGTTCAGCACGTCCTTGCCGGGAAGTGGATCGGGGATGGGCTTTCCATAGTACTCCATGTTGGCGACTTCCGCCGGCATGGAACCCCACTCTGCGGACGGCATGAGGTCCTTGCGGTACGCGTTCCGGATGGTCCGACGGGGATCGCGGTCCATCGCCCTGTCCGCCACATGCCCGTCCTGGAAAAGAAGGACGTACATGTCCGGGCTGTAGACGTTCCGCATCTGTGTGATCGGATCGACCCGCGGGTTGGCGACGAAGGTCCGGCCTGCGGGCATGGCGGCATTGACGAGATCCGGATGGAGCCAGAGCATCCAGTGCGGGATGAACGGCGTGTTGACCCCGATGACGCCCATCACGCGCGCCTCGTGGAGCAGAGGCATCTGCCAGGCCAGCAGCCCGCCCCAGTCGTGCCCCATGAACACCGCCTTCTCGATCCCGAGGGCATCCAGGAGGCCGAAGAGGTCACCGGTCAGATGGGCGATGTCATAGTCTTCCACGCGGGGCGGCGCGTCGGTGAGACCGTAGCCGCGCAGATCGGGAACGATGACGCGGTAGCCGGCTGCCACCAGCGCCGGGATCTGGTCGCGCCAGGTGAAGGCCAGTCCCGGGAAACCGTGCAGCAGGACGACGGCCGGTCCAGAGCCCGCCTCGTGGACGGCCATTCTGATACCATTGGTTTCGATGAAGCGGACGGGCGGCATGACGGCCGTCTGCCCGAAAGCCGGCATGACGGAGGCAGCTACGGCAGCGCCTGCGCCGACGAGAAGGGCTCTGCGAGAAAGCGCGGAAGCGGCCGAAGCGATAGGCGTATCCATCAACGCACCTCCAACGCCAGAAGATCGCCACCCGCCGCCTTCAGCTTCGAGAGGTAGGCAGACGGGTCGAGCACCTGGAAGGGAAAATACAATCCGGCCGGTGTCGGGGGATTGCCGTCGAGCCCCGTCAGTCGCTCGATGAGCATCGAGACGCCCAGCGCCGTCAGCGGTGCCGCGCCTTGTGGATGGAAGACCGCATGGCGGGTGCGGAGCGCCTGGCCTGCGTGATCCTGTCCACTGAGTTCGATGACGATCTCCGTCGACTTCGCTTCGCCGCGGCGGCGGCTGGAATTGACGCCGGTCGCGAGGTTGAACTGGACGTTGGGCGCGCCGGTCGCGGCCGCCAGGCCGACGACGTCGATGGACGAGAAGCCGGAGGCTTTCATCCGCGTGCCGTCGATGGCGTGGAACGCAGTCACGGCATCGTCTTCGCTACGCCAGATATAGGCGCCGTCACGGCGCGTGAGCGCGGCCGGCATCATCCTGTGCAGGCGTTCGAAGTCCTCGGCCACGGCGGGGCCGCCGCCATCCTCTTCGTCGACGAGCGCGCCGATGACGATGTCGTCGATCCGCCCGTAGGCTTTGGCCGCTTCGAAGGTCGCAACGGTCGTCGCACCGACCAGCCACTCGTAGCCGAGAACGATGGGTGCCGCGGTCGGCTTGAGCATGAAGCTCGCGACCTCGGGGGCAATCTCGTAGATGCCCGAGGAAATGCTGAGATGCGGCACGCCCCGCGCCAACGCGAACCCTAGACCGGCGAGGCGGTCGTCCGAATAGAAGACGGCGACGGCGCGAACCGGGCGCTCGCCGAGGCCGAGATCGTCGGCGGTCGGGTCGAGAACGACGCCCTCCGCCTTTCCCAGCTCGGCAGCCGCTTCCCAGCCCTTGGCAAGGTCACGCCCGCCGATCAGCAGCGGGAGATCCGGGTGGAGGGACCGCAACTCGCGGGCGGTCAGGCGTCCGATCGCGCCGTAGCCTCCCATCAGAAGGATCGGATCCGGTGACATGGCAATTTTCCTTTCCCGACATATAACCTACGAAAGGTAGGCGAGACATGCCTAACCTACTCTTGGTAGGTTGTGCAATTGGGGCACCGGATGACGAGCGCGATGGCAACGGGAAAAGGGGAGAAGATTGTTCGCAGGCTGTCGAAGGCCGGGCGGCGACGCCAGCTACTCGACACGGCGCTCCGCATTGTCCGGACGGAGGGAGCGGATCGACTGACGCTGGGTCATCTCGCCGCCTCCGCAGGCGTCTCCAAGCCGGTCGCCTACGATCACTTCGGCACAAGGTCGGGCCTGCTCATCGAACTCTACCGATGGATCGACACGGAGCGGGTGAATGCGTTCCGCGACGCCATGGCCACGGAGAAGCGGGGCTTCGAGGAAACGGCCGGCATGCTCGCCTCCGCCTACATCGATTGTGCGGCCGACATGACCGACGAGTTCCATGCCGTCGGCGCTGCCCTCGCCGGCAGCGAGGAAAAGGCGGTTGTGTTCCAGGAGCTGCTGGATAATTCCGTCCAGATGTTCGTGTCCGTCCTGACGCCGTTCGCCGCTCTGTCTTCACCGGAGTTGCAGCGGCGTTGCGTCGGCCTCGTCGGTGCGGGCGAAGCGCTTTCGGCGGCTGTGGTGCGCGGCAAACTCGACAGGACCGAAGCCGCCGGAGTCTTTGCTTCCATGATCAAGGGCAGCCTGGAGGAGCGTCCGGCATGACTCGGCAACGAGCCAAAGCGGACAGCTTTCCAATCTGATCCCTCAGGTGTTCGAGCTCTCCAGCGGGCTCGCGAGGGGCGTCCGCAACGGTCTGGCTTGCGTCGAGATCAAACGGTCCGCTTTCCACCCGGATCTGGCCCGGACTCCTGTCGTCTGTTGAGGACGAGACGATGGGCAGGATCGCGTGGGTAGACTCACGGCGCACCGTTGAAAGCCATCGCTACGACGTCAAGACGTTTTGCCCCCCGCCTCAGCTGCACCTCTGCGGGGCTCCATCAGCGGACGGGCGGGGTTCCGCCCTGCCGGGTCGATCAAGGTCGGTCGGCGCCAGGCGTCATTCGGTAACCCGTCGGAACTCGCGGCGGAAGTTTGACTTCGTGCCAAAGCCGATGAAGGTAAGGCCTGTCAGCGAGGGCCGCCGGACGTGATCGATGCTTACCGATCGACGTCGCTAGGCGCGAGAAGGATCGTACCGCAGCCTGAATTCGGCGGACTTTGGATCGGCCTGGATCACTCCCACTCGATGGTGCCGGGGGGCTTCGAGGTCACGTCGTAGACCACCCGGTTGATGCCCTTGACCTCGTTGATGATGCGGGTCGCGGTGTTGCCGAGGAATTCCATGTCGAAGGAATAGAAGTCTGCGGTCATGCCGTCGACGGAAGTGACGGCCCGCAACGCGCAGACGAACTCGTAGGTGCGCCCGTCGCCCATGACGCCGACGGTCTGCACCGGCAGCAGCACGGCGAAGGCCTGCCAGATCGCGTCGTAGAGCCCGGCCTTGCGGATCTCGTCGAGATAGATCGCGTCGGCCTGGCGCAGGATGGCGAGCTTCTCGCGCGTCACGCCGCCCGGGCAGCGGATGGCAAGGCCTGGCCCCGGGAAGGGCTGGCGGCCGACGAAGTGGTCGGGCAGGCCGAGTTCGCGGCCGAGGATGCGGACCTCGTCCTTGAACAACTCGCGCAGCGGCTCGACTAGTTGCATGTTCATGCGTTCCGGCAGGCCGCCGACATTGTGGTGCGACTTGATCGTCACCGACGGGCCGCCGGAGAACGAAACGCTCTCGATGACGTCCGGATAGAGCGTGCCCTGGGCGAGGAAATCGGCGCCGCCGATCTTCTTGGCTTCGGCTTCGAAGGTCTCGATGAACAGCCGTCCGATGGTCTTGCGCTTGACCTCGGGATCGAGCTCGCCTTCCAGCGCGTCGATGAACAGGTCCTGCGCCTGAACGTGCACGAGCGGGATATTGTAGTGGTCGCGGAACATCGAGACGACTTCCTCGGCCTCGTTCATCCGCAACAGGCCGTGGTCGACGAAGATGCAGGTCAGCTGCTTGCCGATCGCCTCGTGGATCAGCACCGCGGCAACGGAAGAGTCGACGCCGCCGGACAGCCCGCAGATCACCCGCCCGCTGCCGACCTTGGCGCGGATTTCGGCGATCGCCTGGTCCTTGAAAGCGGCCATGGTCCAGTCGCCGGCCAGCCCCGCGACATTGTGGACGAAATTGGCGATCAGCTTCGCTCCGTCGGTGGTGTGAACCACTTCCGGGTGGAACATCAGCCCGTACATCCGGCGGCTTTCGTCGCCGAACACGGCATAGGGGGCGCCGGGCGAACGGGCGAAGATCTCGAAGCCGGGCGGCATGTCGATGACCCGGTCGCCATGGCTCATCCAGACCTGGTGGCGCGTGCCCTCCGGCCAGAGGCCTTCGAACAGGGCACAGCTCTTCTCCACCTCGAGAAACGCCCGGCCATATTCGCGATGCGGCGAGGCTTCGGCGCGGCCGCCGAGCTGGACGCACATCGTCATCTGGCCGTAGCAGATGCCGAGCACCGGGATGCCGGCTTCGAACACCGCCTGCGGCGCGCGCGGCGAGTCGATGTCGCCGGTCGAGGCGGGCGAGCCGGAGAGAATCACCGCCTTCGGCTTCAGCCGGGCGAAGCCTTCCTCGGCCGACTGGAAGGGGACGATCTCGGAATAGACGCCGGCTTCGCGGACGCGCCGGGCGATCAGCTGCGTGACCTGCGAGCCGAAGTCGATGATGAGGACGGTATCGGGATGGGCTGTCATGGCGAGGCTTTAGGCAAGCAGGGGCTGGAAGGCAAGGGCGTCGATGCGGGCGGGGTTCCGGGGCTTTACACCCGCACAACGATTCAGTGCGGAACGTTGCCGCGATCACGCCGTTCTGAGGCATCTCATACGATGTCCCAGGAGGACCAACCCATGGCTATCAAGACACTTGACGACCTGTTCCTGCACACGCTGCAGGACGTCTACTATGCCGAGAAAACCATCGTGAAGTCGCTGCCCAAGATGTCGAAGAAGGTCACCTCCCCGGAGCTGAAGAAGGCCTTCGACAAGCATCTCGAGGAGACCAAGGGCCAGGTGACCCGCCTCGAGCAGGTGTTCGAGATGCTCGGCGAGAAGGCCAAGGCCGAGAAATGCCCGGCCATCGAGGGCATCGTCAAGGAAGCCGAGGAGCTGATGGAGGAGATCGAGGACGCCGAGACCCTCGACGCCGCGCTGCTCGCCGCCGCCCAGGCGGTCGAGCACTACGAGATCTCCCGCTACGGCACGCTCGTCTCCTGGGCCCAGACGCTGAAGCACACCGACGCCATGGCGCCGCTGCAGGCGACGCTCGACGAGGAGAAGAAGACCGACGCGGCGCTCAGCAAGCTCGGCGAAGGCAAGCTGAACAAGAAGGCCGCCTGATCCCTCTCGATCGACGGCTTCGAAAGGAGGACCGGCCCAGCCGGTCCTCCTTTTTCATGAGCGAATGTCCGCCGCCGGCGCCTGTGGCCCGTCGAGGATGAGCAGCCCCGAATCAAGCGCCACCTCCAGCCGGTCGACGGCGTCTGCCAGCTTCTCGTCGATGACGTGCAGCAGCGTCGTCCAGTCGTCGTAATGGTGCAGGCTGGTCGCCCCGTCGGAGATTCCGCGCAGGCCGAGCAGCGGCACGGCGAAGCGCTGGCAGGCCCGCAGCACCGCGAAGGTCTCCATGTCCACCATGTCGGCGTCGATTTCGCGATAGCGGATTCCTGAGACGATGTCGGAGCCGGTCGACAGCCGCGCAGGCCGCACGCTCGGGATCGGGGTCGGCAGCGGCGTCTCCACCGGATGGTCGAGGAACGGCGTGACCCCCTTGGCGAAGCCGAGCGGCGAAGCGTCGATGTCGCGCCAGGAGACCGACGAGACCTGGTAGACCTCTCCCTGCTCCAGCGTCCGCGATCCCGCCGAGCCGAGCGACACGACGAGGTCGGGCCGGTGGCCGGCCAATTCCAGCGCATGCAGGGCGACGCCGGTGCCGAGCGCCGCCTCGATCGGACCGACGCCGGTCATCAGCGGCCGGATCCGCTGCTTCAGCGCCGGGCCGTATTCGGCCGCTGCCGCCATGACGAACAGCACCCGCGCGCCGCCGATCGTATCGAGGACGAGGTCGCTTTTCGTCGGGTCGTAGCTGGTCATGACGGGTCCGGCGGTCGTGGATGGCGGGCAGGCCGGCTAGTTCAACCACCATATCGCGCCGTTGAGAAGCGCCGCGTAGGCGGTCCAGGCGGCATAGGGCAGGAACAGCAGCGCGGCCGGGCGGTCGGTGGTCCACGTCCTGCGCAGGAACCACAGGATCGCGCCAAGCAGCGCCAGGAGCACGACCAGCGCCGGCACAATCAGCTGCGCCCCGAAGAACAGCAGCGGCCAGGCGAAATTGAGCCCCAGCTGCAGCCACCAGAGCCGCAGCGCTGCCCCGTCCCTGTGCCGCCAGACCCGCCAGCCGGCGATGCCGATCAGGAGATAGAGGATTCCCCAGACCGGGCCGAACACCCACGGCGGCGGATTGAAGGACGGCTTTACGAGCCCGGCGTACCAGCCGCCGGTCTCGACGGCGAGGCCGATCAGCCCACCGCCGCCGACGGTGAGGGCAATGAACAGGGCCAGGACGAGGAGCGGATGTCTCATCGGCGGGTCAGCATCGCGAGGAAGAAGCCGTCGGTGCCGCTGGTCCGCGGCGTCAGCGTCAGGGTGCTGCCCTCCCCGCGCTGCCGCGACAGGAACGCGGCCGGCGCCTCGGGGAAGACCGAGTTCCAGCTCGCGGCGACGTCGAGCAGCGCGAAATCCGGGTGCGCCGCCAGGAACGCCTCGACCTGCGCCTCGTTCTCGGCGGGCAGCAGCGAGCAGGTGACATAGGCGAGCCGTCCGCCCGGCTTGACGAAGTCCGCCGCGCCGGCGAGCGCGTCGCGCTGCTCCACCACCCGGCGCTCCAGCGCCTGTTCCGAGAGGCGCCATTTGGCGTCGGGCCGCCGCCGCCATGTGCCGGTGCCGGTGCAGGGCGCGTCGACCAGCACCAGGTCCATCCGGCCGCGATGTTCCGACAGGTTGTCGCGCGGCGCGTGCACCTGGACGTTGCGGACCTCAGCCCGTTTCAGCCGCTCGTGGATCGGCGCGAGCCGCTGCCGGTCGGAATCGTAGGCGTGGATCTGGCCGGTATTCTGCATGGCGGCGGCGAGCGCCAGCGTCTTGCCGCCGGCGCCGGCGCAATAGTCGAGCACCTGCTCGCCGGGCGCGGCGCCGGTCAGCGCCGCGACGATCTGCGACCCCTCGTCCTGGATCTCGAACCAGCCCTTCTGGAAGCCGGCCTCGACCTGAACGTTGGGATGGCGGCCGTCGGCGGCGATCGGAGCGATGCGCAGTCCCTGCGGCGCGATCGGCGCGGGTTGCGGCGAGAACGGCTCCAGGGCCCTCGCCACCTTGTCGCGATCGGCGCGCAGCGTATTGGCCCGCATGTCCAGCGGCGGCCGCTCGCCGAGCGCGGCAGCCTCCTGGATCCACGCGTCGCCGAACGCCTCGGCGAGCAGCGGCGCGATCCAGTCCGGCACGTCCGCCCGCACCGCGTCCGGGGCCTGGGCGATCTCGCGCGTCCGGTAGCCGGCGATGTCGTCCGCGGAGATCATCTCCGGCGCGAAACGGTCGCCGTCGAGGGCCCGGGCGAGTTCCTTCTCGTCGAGCCCGCCGGAATCGAGCACCGCGCCGAAGACCAGCGCCCGCGGCGACGCGTCGTCCAGCCGCCAGGCAAGCGAGCGCTTCCGCCGCAGCACGTCGTAGACGATGTTGCCGATCGCTGCGCGGTCGCCCGACCCGGCGAAGCGATGCGAAAGCCCCCAGTCCTTCAGCGCATCGCCGACCGGCCGCCGCCGCGTCTCGATGTCGGAAAGAACCTCGATGGACGCTGCCATCCGGCCGCCTAGACGCATGAGATGTTCCTTGGTGTTCGCGGGCGGCGACGGCTGTGGTCGAGCCGCGCGCCCGTCGGGATCGGGCACGGGCGCATGAGCGCCACCCCTCCCGACCGGTATTTCCTGATGATGGCCCGTGCATAGGCGTTTGCGGCTGAAACGGAAAGGGCCGGGATTGCTCCCGGCCCTTCGCAACGCTTCAAAGCCTCATCGCGTCGGTCGACGCGGCGTCGTTGCCTACTCGGCAGCGGCGCTGTGGCTGGTGGACAGGCTCGCCTCGGCATCGTCGCGCGTCTGGACCGAGAGGGCCTGGCGCACGCCGGCCCCGTAGTCCGGATGCGCCTTGTCGAAATGCGCCAGCTGGCGGTCGACGATGAACTGCGGCACGCCCTGCATCGCGCCGGCGATATTGCCGAACAGGCGCTGCTTCTGGCCCTCGTCGAACATCTCGAACAGCGCGCGCGGCTGGCTGTAGTGATCGGCCGTGCCACGGAAGTCGTAGCGCGCGACCTGGCCGGCATAGCGGTGCGGCGGCTCCTCGACGCTCGGGTCCTCGACCGGGCCGTTAAACGAGTTGGGCTCGTAATAGGCGTCCGGGTTGGTCGCCAGGCCGAGCGCCATCTCGCCGCCCATGTGGTAATGCGCCACCGGGCTCTTCGGCTTGTTGACGGTCAGGGCGTCGTAGTGCGTGCCGATGCGGTAGCGGTGCGCGTCCGGATAGGAGAACAGCCGCCCCTGCAGCATCCGGTCCGGCGAGAAGCCGATGCCCGGCACGACGTTGGACGGGTTGAACGCAGACTGCTCGACCTCGGTGAAGTAGTTGTCCGGGTTGCGGTTCAGCTCGAGGTCGCCGACCTTGATCAGCGGATACATGCCGTGCGGCCAGACCTTGGTGAGGTCGAAGGCGCTCCAGCCGGTCTTCTCCTCGAACTGCTCTTCCTCACCCTCCGGCATGACCTGGATGAACATCGTCCACTTCGGGAAGCGGCCGTCCTCGATCATGCCGTAGAGGGCTTCCTGGTAGCTTTCGCGCGACTTGGCGATGACCTTCTCGGCTTCCTCGTTGACGAAGTGTGCGTGGCCCTGTTGGGTCTTGAAGTGGAACTTCACCCAGAAGCGCTCGCCCTGGTCGTTCCACAGCGAGAAGGTGTGGCTGCCGTAGCCGTTCATGCGGCTGGGGTCGGTCGGGATGCCGCGGTCGGACATCAGGATCGTCACCTGGTGCAGCGATTCCGGGCAGAGCGACCAGAAGTCCCACATCGCCGTGGCGGAGCGCAGATTGGTGCGCGGATGGCGCTTCTGCGTGTGAATGAAGTCCGGGAACTTGTAGGGGTCGGCGACGAAGAACACCGGCGTGTTGTTGCCGACGAGATCCCAGTTGCCTTCCTCGGTGTAGAACTTCAGCGAGAAGCCGCGCACGTCGCGCTCGGCGTCCGCCGCGCCCTGCTCGCCGGCGACGGTGGAGAAGCGGGCGAACATCTCGGTCTGCTTGCCGGGCTGCAGCACCTTGGCGCGGGTGTAGCGGCTGACGTCCTCGGTGACGTTGAGGGTGCCGTAGGCGCCCCAGCCCTTGGCGTGGACGACGCGCTCGGGAACCCGCTCGCGGTTCTGGTGCGCCAGCTTCTCGATCAGCTGGTAGTCCTCGAGCAGCACCGGGCCGTTGCGGCCCACCGTCTTGGCGTTCTGGTTGCTGGACACCGGCGCCCCGGCGGTCGTGGTAAGTCTCGGGCGATCAGCCATCGGGGCCTCCCTGGGATTCTGGAATTGGTATGGTCCGAACATACCGGCCGCAACCGATAATCTCCAATCGTATTTTCAACCGGCGCCAATCAGTTTATCCTATCGGGATGATCACCCTTCGCCAGCTCCGCTATTTCGAGGCCCTCAGCGAGACGCTGCATTTCGGCCGGGCCGCCAGGCGCCTGAACATCAGCCAGCCGGCGCTCTCGGCCCAGATCGCGCAGATGGAAACCTTCTTCGGGGGCGCGCTCTTCCAGCGCTCGTCCGGCGGCATCGCGCTGACCGGCGAAGGCGCGGCCATCGGCGCACGGGTCCGCTCGATCCTCACCGAGGTGCGCGAGCTGGAAAGCATCGCGACCGCCGGCGACGCGCCGCTCTCGCGGCGCCTGCGCCTCGGCGTCATCGCCTCCGTCGCCCCCTATCTGCTCCCGTCGCTGCTGGCGGTACTCGCCGATGAGCATCCGCAGCTCGAATGCGAGGTGCGCGAGAGCGTGACCGACCGGCTGCTGCGGGAACTGTCGGCGGGCGAGATCGACTGCGCCATCGTCGCGCTGCCGGTGGACGAGCGCGGGCTCGAGACGCTGACCCTGTTCGAGGACCGGTTCCACTTCGCCGTCCCGGCGGACCAGGCCGACCGCTACGCCCGCCGCATCCCCATCCGGCTGATGCGCGACGTGCGGCTCATCCTGCTCGAGGAGGGCCACTGCCTGCGGGACCAGGCGCTGGAGATCTGCCAGATCGCCGATCCGAGCGAGCGGGCGGGCCTCGGGGCGACGAGCCTCTCGACCATCCTGCGCATGGTCGCGGCCGGCCTCGGCGCGACGCTGATCCCCGACATGGCGGTGGCGGACGAGACGCGGCGGGGCGGCATCGCCATCCTGCCCTTCGAGGACCCGGCGCCCGCCCGCACCATCGCCCTCGCCTTCCGTCCCTCGACGGCCCGGCGGCAGGATTTCGAGGTCCTGGCCGACGTCATCCGCCGAGCCGGCGGCCAGGCGAACGACCTCGCGGCCTAGGCGGCGTTCCGGCTTATCATTCGCTGCGCAGTTAGGCCCTCAGCCGCCGCCCGGATAGTTCGGGCTCTCGCGGGTGATCGTCACGTCGTGGGCGTGGCTCTCGCGCAGCCCGGCGTTGGAGATCCGGACGAACTGCGCCTTCTCGCGGAATTCCGCGAGGTCGGCGGCGCCGACATAGCCCATCGCCGCCCGCAAGCCGCCGGCCAGCTGATGCAGCACGGCGGAGACCTGTCCCTTGTAGGCCACCTGACCCTCGATGCCTTCCGGCACCAGCTTCAGCGTGTCCTGCACTTCCGCCTGGAAGTAGCGGTCGGCCGAGCCGCGGGCCATCGCGCCCACCGAGCCCATGCCGCGATAGGCTTTGTAGGAGCGGCCCTGGTGCAGGTAGATCTCGCCGGGGCTCTCGTCGGTGCCGGCGAGCAGCGAGCCCACCATGGCGGCCTTGGCGCCCGCCGCCAGCGCCTTGGCGAGATCGCCCGAGAACTTGATGCCGCCGTCGGCGATCACCGGGATGCCGGCCTTGTCGGCCTCCTCCGCCGCGCCCATGATCGCGGAGAGCTGCGGCATGCCGACGCCCGCGACGATCCGCGTCGTGCAGATCGAGCCCGGGCCGATGCCGACCTTGATGCCGTCCGCCCCGACGTCGATCAGCGCCTTGGTGCCGTCCGCGGTCGCAACGTTGCCGGCGATGATCTGCACCTCGTTCGACATGCGCTTCACCCGCGCCACCGCGTCGAGCACGCGCTGCGAATGGCCGTGCGCGGTGTCGATGACGATGAGGTCGGCGCCCGCGTCGATCAACCGTTCGGCACGCTCGAAGCCGTCGTCGCCGACGCTGGTCGCGGCGGCGGCCAGCAGCCGGCCCTGCGGGTCCTTGGAGGCGTTGGGGTTGAGCTGCGTCTTCTCGATGTCCTTGACGGTGATCAGGCCGATGCAGTGGTCGTCGTCGTCGACCACCACCAGCTTCTCGATCCGGTGCTGGTGAAGCAGCCGCTTGGCCTCCTCCTGGTCCACCGATTCCCGCACCGTGATCAGCCGGTCCTTGGTCATCAGCTCGTGGATCGGCTGGCTGTCGTCGGAGGCGAAGCGCACGTCACGATTGGTCAGGATGCCGACCAGCCGGCCCCGGGTCTGCCCCCCCTGCCCGCCATTCAGGACCACCGGGATGCCGGAGATGTGGTGCCGGTTCATCAGCGCCCGTGCGTCGCCGAGCGTTGCGTCGGGTCCGATGGTCACCGGGTTGACCACCATGCCGCTCTCGAACTTCTTCACCTGCCGAACCGCCTCGGCCTGCTCGGCCGGCGACAGATTGCGGTGGATGACGCCGATGCCGCCGGCCTGCGCCATGGCGATGGCCAGACGGCTTTCGGTGACGGTGTCCATCGCCGCGGAAAGGATCGGCAGGTTGAGCCGCAGCGTGCGGGTGATCGAGGTACGCAGGTCGACCTCGCCGGGCATGACCTGCGAATGGCCCGGCTGCAGCAGGACGTCGTCGAAGGTCAGCGCAGTCGCGCCGGTCGCGGTTTCGATGATACGGGCCATGCCAGTCCTCGGGGCTGCGTCCAACGCGAAAAATCGAGTCGGCGGGAAAAAGGATTGGCACGGGCTGCTATCACGACCCCACCGCCTTGGGAAGGTCGGCCGACGCAAGGCTGCCATCGTAGCCTCCTGGCAGGCCACGCAGCGGGTCGAAACGGCAGGCAGGAGCAGGCGGATGCGGCGACGGATGAACTTTCTGGCACGATGGGTTCTCGGGACGGTCGCGCTGACCGCCGCCGCCGGCGAAGCGCAGGCGGCGCGGTGCACCGACTACACGAGCTGCCGCCAGGCCGTCATCGCCTGGTGCGCCGGCAGCCACCCCGGTGCGGACCGCGACAAAGACGGCATCCCGTGTGAGAACGTCTGCGGCTCGCGCGCCGCCGTGCTGGCGATCATGGCCGAGATCGGCTGCTCCCGCTGACACCGTTGGAGGAGTTCGAGCAGCCCGGCTGTCGCCGGGCCGCCCGGGTGGTGCCTGTCAGCCCTCGTCGGCGAGGGCGAGCTGATAGGATTCCGGGATGAACCGGTAGCCGCCATCCTCGAGCTTCTTCGCATAGCCGATAGCCGGGAACGGCATGTGGAAGCCGATAAACGGGATCCGCTCCTCGGCGATCCGGTCGAAGACCCGCTTGCGGGTAGCCGTCGCCATCGCCTTGTCCTGGTCGAAGGAGACCTGCCATTCCGGCTTCTGCAGCGAAGCGACGAAGTGGTTGGCGGTGTCGGCCGTCAGCCAGAGCCGCTGGCCGCCCGAGGCGACCTCGAAGATCATGTGGCCGGGCGAATGGCCGAACGCTTCCATGGCGGTGATGCCGGACACCACCTCGTCACCCTCGCCGACCAGCGTCATCCGGTCGCGCAGCGGCACGACCAGCCGCTCGACCAGCGCCGCGCCCTGTGCCCGGTCGCCGTTCCTGGCTTCGTCGGACGTCCACCAGTCGTACTCGACCTGCCCGGCGACATAGCGGGCATTCGGGAAGGTCGGCGCGTCGCCGGTCATCAGGCCCTGGATGTGGTCGCCGTGGAAATGCGTGAGCACGACGATGGTGACGTCCTCGGGGCGGTAGCCCGCCGCGTCCATGCGCTCGACCAGCCGGCCGAAGCCGTTCTCCCGCCCGGATTCGCCGAAGCCCGTATCGAACAGGACGAGGTTGTCGTCGAGTTCGACCAGCGTCGGGGTGAAGCCGTTGGCGAAGCGGTCCTCGGGCAGATAGTTCTCGCGCATCAGCTCGGCCATCGCTTCCTGGCTCTGGTCCGCGCCGAAGGTCGGATACGGGCCGTCGCCGGGCCGAAGCCCGTCGAGGATCGTGGTGATCCGCGCATCCCCGAGGCTGACACGGTGCCAGCCGGGCGAGTCGGCGCTGGCGCGTTCGCGCGCCGCTTCGTCCGCGTCGGCGGTCTGCGCGAAGGCGCCGCGGGTGGCGAGCGCGCCGGCGGCGGCGCCCCCGGCGGCGACGGCCAGCTTGAGGGCGTTGCGGCGATTGCAGATCGAACTGTTGTTGGGGCTCATGGGTCTGTCTCCCTTTCCTGCGGATGGGTGGCGCCCGGCAAGCGGCGCGTATGGTCGCCCCAACTGGCCCGGCATCGCAGCCCGGCAACCGCTCCACACGCCAAGTTGACCTCGACCGCCCGCCGTCGCATGCCTGGCGCGGCTTGACTGTCCCTGGTCGCCGGCGCATCCCGATAAGCCTGCCTTATCGTATCCTCCGAGGTTTGCCTTGAACCGGATCGTCCCGATCGTGCTTGCCGTCGCGCTGTTCATGGAGAACATGGACTCGACCGTGATCGCGACATCGCTGCCGGTGATCGCCGCCGATCTCGGCACCAGCCCCATCGCCTTGAAGCTGGCGCTCACCAGCTATTACGTCTCGCTCGCCATCTTCATCCCGATCTCCGGCCGCATTGCCGACAGCTGGGGCCCGAAGCTGGTCTTCCGCCTGGCGATCGCGGTGTTCGTCGCCGGCTCGCTGGCCTGCGCTCTCGCCAACTCGCTGGAGGGATTCGTCGCCGCCCGCTTCGTCCAGGGCATGGGCGGGGCGATGATGACGCCGGTTGGCCGGCTGCTGCTGGTGCGGGCCGTGCCGAAATCGCAGCTCGTCAGCGCCATGGCCTGGTTCACCATCCCCGCCCTGATCGGGCCGTTGGTCGGCCCGCCGATCGGCGGCGCGATCTCGACCTATGCCGACTGGCGCTGGATCTTCCTGATCAACCTGCCGATCGGCATCATCGGCGTCCTGCTCGCCACACGCTTTTTGCCGCAGATCGACCGGGTGAAGGGCGTGACGTTCGATTTCCCCGGCTTCCTGCTGTCGGGCTTTGCCTGCGCCGGCATCGTCTTCGGCTTTTCGGTGGTGTCGCTGCCGGCCCTGCCCCCGGTCGTCGGCCTCGTCACGGCGGCCGCCGGCATCGTCGCGGCCGGCCTCTACGTCAGGCATGCGAGGCGCACCGAGAACCCTGTGCTGAAACTGTCGCTGTTCCGGATCGAGACGCTGCGGTCCGCCATCGTCGGCGGCGCGCTGTTCCGCATCGGCGCCGGCGCGACACCGTTCCTGCTGCCGCTGATGCTGCAGCTCGGCTTCGGCTACACGCCGTTCCAGTCGGGCCTGATCACCTGCGTCTCGATCGGCGGCGCCATGGGCATGAAGCTGCTCGCCCACCCGATCCTGAAGCGGCTCGGCTTCCGCCTGACGCTGATCACGACGGCGATCGTCGGCGGCGGCATGATGGCCATGGTCGGCTTCTACCGGCCCGACAGCCCGATCATCATCGTCCTGGCGCTGCTGCTTGTCGGCGGTTTCTTCCGCTCGCTGTTCTTCACCTCGATCAACGCGCTGGCCTTCGCCGACGTGCCGCGCCAGGGCACCGGCGATGCGACGGCGCTGATGGGGGCATTGCAGCAGGTCTCGATCGCCACCGGCGTCGCCGTCGCCGGCGCGGTGCTGGAGGCCGGCATGGCGCTGTCCGGCAGCACAGAGGCGAGCCTCGCCGACTTCTCCGCCGCCTTCTTCGTCGTCGGCGGCATCACCGCGGCGGCGGCGCTGGTCTTCCTGCCGATGGCGCGCGAGGCCGGCGACGAGGTGGCGGGACGCCGGCTGCCGGCCGAATAGGCGGCTCAGCCGAGCGGGCCGGCCTCGTCCCGCTCGGCCGCCGCGTCATCCGCCTCCGCCTGTCGGCCCTTGAACCCCTTGGCGAGGATGTAGAGCTCGACCGAGTCTTCCCGCGACGAGGGCGGCTTCACGTGGTGGACCGAGGTGAAGTTCCGCTTCAGGAGGTTGAGGAGGTCGTGCTCCGTGCCGCCCTGGAAGGTTTTGGCGAGGAAATGGCCGCCCGGCCGCAGCGTGCGTACGGCGAAGTCGGCCGCCACCTCGCAGAGATGCATGGTCCGCAGATGGTCGGTGCGCCGGTGCCCCGTGGTCGGCGCCGCCATGTCGGACAGGACGACGTCCGGATCGCCGCCGAGCTCGGCAAGGATCCGGCCCGGGGCCGCCTCGTCGAGGAAGTCCATTTCGAGGATGGTCGCGCCGATCACCGGCTCGACCGGCAGATAGTCGATGCCGACGACACGGATGTCGCCCTCGACCGAGCCGACCCGCTCGGCCGCCACCTGGCACCAGCCGCCGGGCGCCGCGCCCAGGTCGACGACCCGGTCGCCCTTCTTCAGGAACTTGTAGCGGTCGTCCGTCTCGATCAGCTTGTAGGCGGCCCGCGAACGGTAGCCGTCGGCGCGCGCGCGGCGCACATAGGGGTCGTTGAGCTGGCGCTCGAGCCAGCGTCGCGACGACGCCTTCAGCCCGCGCTTCTTCTTCACCCGGACCGTCAGGCCCCGGTCGTCGCCGCGTCCGCCGCTCATGAACTGGCCCTCCAGGCCGTGTTGTTGTCACGGCGCCAGACCCCGTCGGCGTCCATCATCTCGGTCAGCAGTCCCTCGCGCAGGCCGCGATCGGCGACGCGCATCGTGCGCGCCGGCCAGACCCGGCGGATCGCCTCGAGGATCGCGCAGCCGGCCAGCACCAGGTCGGCGCGGTCGCTGCCGATGCACGGATTGGCGACGCGCTCCTCGAAGCTCCAGCTAGCGATCCGTGCCACCAGGCCGTCGGCCTCGATGTCGGTCAGCCACAGCCCATCCACCTGCCGCCGGTCGTAGCGCTCGAGCTCGAGATGCACGCCGGCGAGCGTCGTGACGGTGCCGGACGTGCCGAGCAGATGGAAGCGCTCGCCGCCGATCAGATCCGCAAGCCGGTCGCGGCCGGGAAAGCGTTCGATCATACCGACCGTCTCGACGATCATACGCTCGAAGATCTCGGGGCTGACGTCGCGCCCGCCATGGCGCTCGGCGAGGCTGACGACCCCCACCGGCAGCGACGTCCAGGCGACGATCCGGCTGGCGAGACGGCGGGTGCTGCCGCCACGCAGGTCGAGCAGCGCGATCTCCGAGGAGCCGCCGCCGATGTCGAACAGCACCGCACCCTCCGCCGACTGGTCGACCAGCGACCCGCAGCCCGACACTGCGAGCCGCGCTTCCGTCTCGCGGCTGACGATCTCGAGGTCGAGCCCCGTCACGCGCTTGACCTGCTCGATGAATTCGACGCCGTTCGCCGCCGAACGACAGGCTTCCGTGGCGATCAGCCGGGCGCGACCGAGATCGACCTCGCGCGCCGAGAGCTTCTGGGCGCAGATCGACAGCGCCGCGATGGCGCGGTCCATGGCGCCGCGCGACAGGCTGCCGGTGCGGCTCAGCCCCTCACCGAGCCGGACGATCCGCGAGAACGCGTCGATCACCCGGAACTGGCCCGGCCGCGTCGGCACGGCGATCAGCAGCCGGCAGTTGTTGGTGCCGAGGTCGAGCGCCGCGTAAGCCGGCGGGCGCGTGCCCGCGCCGCTCGCGGCCTGCCCCGGACGCGACGACGCCGAAGCCGGCACCGGGGATACGGGCGTCGCGGGAACGGGCCTCGCGGAAGAATCGGCACGGGTAGGCCCGGCTGCGGTAGCAGATCCTTGCCGCTCGGCTTGCGTTACCGTCGCTGCGTCCGGGGCCGAATCGCCCGCCGCCCTGCCGCGCCGCTTGCCCCGGCGCCGCGACTTGCGCGCGCCGCGCAGCTTGACGGCCTCGCCCTTCGCGGCCTCGGCGGCGACGTCCGCCGGGGCGACGACGGGCGTGGCCGGCTTGGCGCCCGCCTTGCGCCGCCGCCGGCGCTGCCGCTTGGTCAGCGGGGCGCCGGCCGTCCGTTCGGAGTCACGCGTCCCGCGCGGTGCGTCGCCTGGCTGCGGCGCCCCGTCGGGACCCGGTCCCCGCGGCGGCCCGGCTGGCTGTCGCGGATCCTGGGGGGACCGCGCACGCGTGGTCAGGGACGGGCCGGAAGCAGTCTCCCGATTCAGATCCGCGGCCGGACGGCGTCTCCCACCGAATTCATGGTCACTCACACTGTCACTCCGGCACCGAGCGGCCATGGCCGGCTCAGGCGCCTCAGGTTTCTGGTTTCGTGCAAGTGTATCAATCCGCCCGGTGAGCACAAGGGTTGGGCCGGGAGGCGGCGGAAGCGGGGGCCGCCGGCCTGCGCGGCCTCCTCGACCGGGAACGGCCGCTCGCGGGCACCCTGACATCTTCCCGCGAACCGAAAAAATGACGCAGCGGCGAGCCGGCGGACCACCTCGCGCCTGTCGTTTCCCGGCGGCTCACGCCGGTCGCGACCGCTGCAGGGAGGTTGCCGGCTGTCGCCCGGAAAGTCACCAGAATCGCGCGCGCGGCGCGCATCCGAACCGGCGGATGCGTGCCAGCCGGCCCGCTGCCGTGACCCGTGCCGCTACTCGTAGGTGTAGGAAGCGCACATTTCCGCATCGCTCGACGGCTCGTCCTGCGTCGAGAAGAAGGCGATGATGGTCGTCCCCTCCATCGAGCCGGACCACGAGCCGACATAGGTCACCGCTTCGCCGCCACACAGCGTGTTGCCGTTCAGCAGCACCGGGTCGGCGGCTTCCGCCAGGCTGAACACCGAGGCCCCCACCGTCTCCCCGCCGACCTCGAAGCTGTCGGCGACGAGGTCCTCGAAGACGAGGGTCTCGCCGTTCTCGAAGACCAGCGAGAAATCGTCGAAGCTGACGTCGCCGGTGATCGCCATCGCCGTGCCGCTGATCGCGGCATAGTCGTCGGCGAGCGCCGGTGCGCCGCCAGCGAAAAGGAAGGCAAGCGCGACGAGCGGTGCACGGTTCATGTGACTGTTGCCTTCGAGGTCTTTGGGTCGGCGTGGCCGCCGGGAATCGCGTCGACGCCGATGATGTAGGGGCCTGACCGATGGCCGGCCGCCCCTCCCGTCACGGGATCGCGCCGGGAAAGCTGATAGCACGCGGCAGCCGCTTGTCGAGACGCGCCGGACCCTGGCGCCGTGAAGGCAACGCCCCGCCGCCGCGACGGCCTGACCGCCCGCTCGCGCATGGACGACGAAAAATCCGCACCGAGGGTTCACAGCCCGCTCCGCCCCGTCTATATGGTCACCCGTGACGCACACGCTGCGTCGCCCTGCTGGGGAATAGGTTAACGGTAGACCCACGGACTCTGACTCCGTTAGTCCTGGTTCGAATCCAGGTTCCCCAGCCAACTCGCTCTCGTTCGTTGATTTCATTGCCAGATTCCCTTTCGCTGGGGATCCTTTCGCCGCTAATGCCCGGTTTGATGCACCAAACTGAGGCACAGGACTGGGGCACAAGCCATTCGGTCCGCTGCAGGGCGCAGGCAGGCAATGGCCGTACGACATCATGTTTCGAATCTCGTATTGCGGGGCAACGTCTACTATTGGCGACCGCGTCTCCCGGTCGGCACGAGCGGCTGCGGCCGCAGGAAGCACCTTTCGCTGAGCCTGAGAATCACCGACCATGCCCATGCCCATGCCCATGCCCATGCCCATGCCAAGTCATTGGCCATGCAGTTGAACGCGCGGCTGGAAGGCATTCGGTGGATGATCATGACGGAGGCGTGGGATGCCGAACAGCTTGCGATCCTGTTTCGCGACGAGATCTCGCGAGCGTCCGCCGACCTCGAAAGCTTCGCCGTCGCCGGACGCAGGGTCGGATCGCTATCCGAAGATCAGCTGATCGCGGATAAGGATGTCGGATGGGCGTACCGGTTGATTGCCGTGTTCGGAGCGCGTCGTAGCCTCGACTTCGCCGGAGATTGTCCCGGCCTGCGTTACCTGGAACGGCTTGGCGTGCCACTAGACCGGCTCCCCTTCGTCATCGATACATTCCGACAAGAGCAGCGGTTTCGCCGCTCCCCCATCTTCGACAGTCAGATGCAAGACCATCTGCGGAACGCCGGCCTCGACGACGGTCCGTTGATGCGCGAGCGAGCAGCAACGGAATTGGCCAGGGCGCGTGCCGACGTTCTCCTCGACAGTCGCTCATTCTATCCCGATCTCGCTGTTCTCGACGACGAGACCGGAGCTGACGTAACTTCTTCGGAGCCGATTGGATTGGCTCCACCGCCTGCGGAACCCGAGGGGACGACGGAAGCCGGCGAGCGGGAGATGCCGGTAAGGGATCTTCTCGATTGTTGCCGATCATACCTCAAGGGACGTGAGAAGGAGATCGAGAAGCGCACACGCCGGGATATCGAGGTCGTCGTGGCGACGTTCGTCGATATCCTGACCGAGCATGAACTGCGGTCACTCAATGCAGCAGTTTCACCTTGGCGCCTTGCGAAGGCATTTCGACGATATCCTTCCGAACTACGGGCAGAGCAGCCAACTCGCATGCCTGGGCTCGAGGGAGCTTCGCCATGCCTCGGCCGAACGGGTCAGGGTTGCGATCGCGGAGGGCAAAATCCCGCCCGCGCTCGGCCTCTCACCGCAGACCATTCGCAAACATCTCGGCAATCTTGACGGGTTTTTGAAGTACCTAAAGGCACAAGGCTATCGCGTTCCCGCCTATGAACTGTCCGGACTGCGGCCAAAGAAGCCAAAGAAGACGATGGTGAGGGGCCTGACTCAGAAGCCCGGACCGGAACGGATGAGCACGATATTCTCGATGCCGGTTCTCACCGGATGTCAATCGGCTTTCGAACAGGATCGTCCAGGGGACAGTGTCTTCCATTCAGCCAATTTCTACGTGCCGATGCTTCTCGCGTATCTCGGGCCGCGTCGGTTCGAGATCACGGGATTGACCGTCAGAGACATCGTCGAGACGCAGAACGGCTACGGCATCAACATCGATACGAATCCCCTGCGGCGGATCAAGAATGTTTCCTCGATCCGTATGCTTCCCATGCCCGATGAACTCGGACGCCTGGGTTTTGTCGACTATGTCGGTGCAATCAAGGGCCTCGGATATCAGGCTCTCTTTCCGGAGCTTTACGACCCGCAGCATCCGCTCGACGAACAGGATTCCGGCGACCGATTCTACAAGGATTTCGTGCCGCTGGCGCAGGCGCATTTCGACTCGCATGACGAGGTCATCTGGGCCCGGTTGCTGCATGCGATTCGCCATGGTCATTCAGACACTCTGAAGCAGGCAGGGGTCGACAGTCTTGTCATCGATGACATTGCAGGGCGCTTCGGGCAAGGCGAGACAGCAACGCGCTATACGAATCCGGCAGGTCTACCACTCCTGCGAGAGAAGCTGCGCCTTTATCCGAACATCACCAATCGCTTGCAGCCGCGGCCGATCAACCTCTTGCCGTGGGTGGCCCAAAGGCGATCTCCTCCGTGGACTGGATAGGAGAAGTATTCCTCGTGCCCATCGCGCACCGTCTACTCGGCCTCAATGCACCTTGCGGCCCGTCGCCCAGGTCCGGTGTCAAAGACGGTGCGGTAGCCCTTGAGTCGGCCTAGCCCCGGCGCCCTCCCCTGTCGCCGCCCATCCCGGGAATAGCGTGGAGCGCACCCCGTTTTGACCGGACAGGTGGCATAGCCGAAAAGGCATAGGCATTCGGCCTCGGGTCAAACGGCCTTCAAAATTGGGTCTGACTCATCTTTGGTGCAATTTGGCGGTTGGATTGGCGATTTCCGACAGGGATCGTCGCAATGCCGTGCAGCCTTTCGCTCTCGTCCATTGTCCCGGCAGGGCTTGCAGTTGATTGTCAGGAATTTTCGGACGTCATCCTGATCGTCACTGCATCCGCCCGTATCTCCTCTGCGCGATGCCGGCCTGCAATCGCCTCTCGCAGCGGGTCCACAGCCGCTACCATCGGCGCGTGGCGGACCTGCTCTTAGGCGGACATGCCGTCCAACTTCGACTGCTGACACGGCGCTTCCGGTTTGAACGACGAGGCTCCGTGTTTCACGCCCATGCGGAATGCCCCGGCGCGGCCTTTCTGCCAGTGCCGCGACAGGAACTCGGCAGGCGAGCGGCAGTGGTCCAGGCACACCCGCTTGAATGGAGACAACTGGTAGAGGCCGGCGGCGACGAGCAACGCCGCCGTCAGCCACACACTCACCGACCACATCATCGGCTGGGACAGAAGACGGAGCTGTTCGCAGGCGAACTGAAGAGTGGTGGCGACCAGCGAAAATGCGAGCCAGACGAGGAGATAACCGCCGAGAAAGAAGCCGGATGGAATCGCGCCGGCGGCGATCTGTCCCCTACTCTGTGCATGGCGACTGACGCGGGCGTGGAGCAGCATCATCGGGGCAACGCTTGGGATCATCATGATCCACCACATGCCGACAATGACGAACCAGGTCGCAGGGGACCACGCCGCCGCCGGCATCGTCATCCCTGCCTCCCCGCCCGGAAAGATCGCGGGACGACTCATCGTCCAGAAGTCCATGCCGGTGCCGGCCTCGACGAGCAGCCACGCCTGGGGCCAGCATGGCGAGCGCGACAAGGCCGGTCAGCATAACCAGGCGATAGCGCCGGATGATTAGCTCCACCGCCGATGTCTGCGGGGTCGCCTCGGCCATGTCAGACCCTGATCGGCCCCTGCCCGCTCAGATGCAGGCGAGCGAACTGGCGTAGGAGTTCTCGAGATCGAAAGCGATCGGCCCCCGCGTCTTCGAGGAGGCGCTGCCGACTTCCGCAAGCGTGTACTCGAACCCGTCGGGCAGGTCGATCCGCGCCCGATGCTCCAGTCCAGTCACGACATTGCGGATAGGCTCGCCCACCATGTCGATGAAGCCGTCGACATGGATATTGCCGCGGCGCGCATCGACATCGACGTCCATGTCGATCTTGCGGAAGACGGGCTCGAAGAACTCGCTCACCGTCGACGCGAAAACGTTGAACATTGTCCTGCCGGGCTCGGAGTCCTCCCCGGACATGATCTTCAGAAGCGCCTGACGCTGGTTATCGTCCGCGCGCTCGTCGACGATCGGCTGGCACTTGCCGCCACCTTCGTGGATAGCGCCAGGCCACTGGAAGATTAACGCTATGCGCAACCCGTCGAGACTGCCCCCCCATGGTGCCCCCGCCGAATGTCGATCGCACCGTTCGCCTGGCAGTATCCGTGCGTCGGCAGGGCATTGAACTGGCAGGGGCATCCATAGGCGCAGTTGCAATTGACCAGCTCGACCCCTTCGATTTCCCATGGCGTCATGACATCATCCTTTCGGGTTCGGCCAGGCCTTAAGGGTCGATGATGCCGTGTGGCCCGTAGGCGGCATTCCAGAGCGCGCCGTAGCGGCTCTGCCTATGCATGCGGATCTCGCCACCGCTGGTGAACGTAGCGCTGGCGACCTCAGCTTCACGAAATTCGAAACCCTCGAGCAGCACGATGCGAGCCCGGTGGGCTAGTCCCGTCACGGGATTGCGGATGGGCTCCAGTTCGAGGGCGAGTTGATCCTCGATCCGAAACCAGCCGGTTCGTGCCTCGATGTCGCTGCCGAAGTCGATCGGAGCGAAGATCGGGGGCAACTCCTTGGCGATCGTCGCGCCATAGATGTTGAAGACAGTGGTCGGCTCCTGCTCGCCGCCCCCGAGGATGGTCCCCAGCGCGTCGACCTGGGCCGGGTTGGCATCGCTGTCGATGAAGCCCTGAACGACGCCCCCGCCCTCATGCACAGGGCCGGGCCAGCGATAAGCCGCGGCGACCTTGAGGCCGTCCAGCCTCAGATCACTGAACCAGCCATCATCAATCCGCATGCATTCGAGCCCTCGCAGAGGCCCTCCGCCGGCTTGCCGTTGAATTCGCAGGGACATCCGTAGTCGCAACTACAGCTGCGATCTTAGGTTCCTTTATTGCCCAATCCACGTAGGGCATCACAGTTCTCCGAAAGAAACTGAACTTTAAAAGTATCAAACGCGGAGGAAAAGGCGCGGATCGGGCGGCCCAGGGCCAAAAGCTGATGGGCTACTTCCGGACCCACGGACTGCGCAAGCTGCGCTTCGGCTATCGACCCTCAGCGGTCAAATCCGAGGCAGGCCGATCGGCCGCGCATGGCGCTTCTGGGCGGCAATGCGGATCGCAGCGTTCGAGGCGCCGTAGCCTCTATAGCCGTTCCGGCGCTCGATGATCTCGAAGAAGAACCCGTCCTCGAGCGCTTCGGTATAGAACTGAAAGAACTCGCCCCCATTCGGCTCGCGATCGTAGAGAATGTGGAGCGCGCGCATGCGCTTCAAGACATCCGGTTCGATGTCGAAGCGCGCGTCGAGATCGCCATAATAGTTCTCGGATACGGGGAGGATCGGTACGCCCGCCTCGGTCATGCGCGACGCGGCAGCGAAAATTTCCGACGTCGCGAAGGCGACGTGCTGGACGCTCGACCCGAAGGTCTCGGCGATGAAACGGCCCGCCTGCGTTCGTCGGTTCTGGACGCCGTTCATGGTGATGCGCAGCGTTCCTGCCTGGTTCTCGACCACGCGGCTTTTCACCAGGCCCGCCGGATCGGAGACATCGACCTCGGAGGTCTTCCGGACGTCGAGGATCGATGTGTAGAACAGAAGCGAGGTCAGCATCTCGCCCTGGTGCATCGTCTGCGAAACGTGATCGACGCGTTCGACGTCGCCCGCGGTAGTGGGGCGCGGTGGTTCGAGCTCAAACTCCACCTCCCAGATATGGGAGAGCGCGCTGGTACGATCGGTGAAATACAGCAGCCCCCCGACGCCCCGCACTGCCGGCATGTCGAGGTCGCCGACACCCTTCTGGCGCTCGAACGGCTCGGCGCCGAGCCGCACCGCCCGTGCCTCCGTCGCCGCGGCATCGGCCACCTCGATGCCGAGCGCGCAGACCGACGCGCCGTGCAGGAGATGCGCCGAATGAGAGAAGCCCTCCTTCTCCTCGTTGAGGACGATGTTGGCCTGGCCGCAGGAAAACAGCGTGACCGCCTTGCTGCGATGGCGCCCGCGCAGCGCGAAGCCCATCTGGCCGAGGAGGGCGCCAAGGCGCTCGGCCTCCGCCCCGTCGACCGCGAACTCGACGAACGAGATTCCGTCGGCGCGCACCGGCGGCGGCATGGCCGGTGCGTTAATCCCTAGCGCCGGCGCCCGACGGGCGACCGCGTCGACCAGCGCCGTCAGGCTGCGGTGCCCGTCGACGGCCACCGCCCGCGGCGAGCCGGCGCGGAACTCGTCGTTGAAGACTTCCAGCGAGATCGTCCCGTCATAGCCGGTGGCGCAGACCGCTTCCATGAAGTCGGCGACGGGCAGGTCCCCCTGCCCCGGCATGCACCGGTAATGGCGGCTCCAGGAGAGCAGGTCCATCTGGAACAGCGGCGCATCGGCGAGCTGGACGATGAAGATCTTGTCCTTCGGGATCGACCGGATCGTCTCGAGCGGGGTCTGCCGCGCCAGCGTGTGGAAGGAATCGAGGATCAGCCCGACATGCGGGTGGTCGACACGGCGGACGATCTCCCAGGCGTCGCGGTGGTCGCTGACATGGCGCCCCCAGGCCAGCGCCTCGTAGCCGATGCGGAGCCCGCGTTGTGCCGCGCGTTCGCCGAGGGCACGAAGATCGTCGGCGGCGCGATCGATGCCGCCGAGCGCCAGCGGGGAGACCGACGAGCAGATCAGGATGAGATCGGCGCCCAGTTCCTGCATGACGTCGAACTTGCGCTCGGCGCGCTCGAAGGCGCGAGAGCGCTGCGGCTCCGGCAGGGTCTCGAAGTCGCGAAACGGCTGGAACAGCGTGATCGACAGGCCGTGGTCCACGACCATCCGCCCGATCTCGCACGGCGAGGCGTCGAAGGCGAGGAAGTCGTTCTCGAATATCTCCACGCCGTCGAAGCCGGCGGCGGCGATGGCGGCCAGCTTCTGGCCGAGATCGCCCGAGATCGAGACCGTGGCGATCGACGTTTTCATGGAGCGCTGAGCCAGCCGCGCATGGTGGCGACGGCGGTTCCGTAGCCCTCGGGCCCGAGCCCGGCGATGACGCCCCGCGCGACCTTCGAGACGAGCGAAACCTGGTAGATCTCCTCGCGGCGATGGATGTTGGAGATGTGCAGCTCCAGGATCGGTGCCGTGCACATCTTCAGCGCATCGAGAAGCGGGATCGACCGGAACGACAGGCCGGCCGGATTGATGACGATCCCGGCGCCCGCGTCGATGGCTTCGTGCACCCAGTCGACGAGCTGGTGCTCGGCGTTGGTTTGGCGGAAGACCAGCTCGTGGTCGCCCGCCGCCGCGCGGCACATCGCCTCCACGTCGGCGAGTGTCGCCGTGCCGTAGATCGCCGGCTCGCGCATGCCGAGACGGTTGAGGTTGGGGCCGTTGAGGACGTGTATCGGTGTCATGCCAGCTCCTCAGCCCTGGTAGCCGAACTGCCGCGGCAGCCAGAGGACGATCTCGGGAACGAAAGTGATCAGCGCCAGCGCGACCAGCAGCGCCACAAGGAACGGCAGGATGTCGCGCACGATGGCGCGAAGGCTCGCGCCGGAAATGTTGGTCATGATGAACAGCAGCAGCCCGTAGGGCGGCGTGACCAGGCCCAGCATGATGTTGACCACCACCATGACGCCGAAATGCACCATGTCGACGCCGAGCGCCTCGGCGGTGGGCACGAGCACGGGCACGATGATCAGGAGGATCGCCGTCCCCTCCAGGACGCAGCCGAGGATCAGCAGGATGACGTTGACGAGGATCAGGAACTGCACCGCCGTCATGTTCATGCCGGCGAGATAGGCGGCGAGCGCGTTCGGGATGTTCTCCACCGTGACGACGTAGTTGAAGACCAGCGCACCGCCGATCAGCATGCCGATCGATGCGGAGGAGCGGGCGCTGGCGAGCAGCGAGGCGTAGAGCTGGCGCGCCGTGACGCTGCGGTACAGAAGGACCGAGATCAGGAAGGCGTAGGCCGCCGCCGCCGCGGCCGCCTCCGTTGGGGTCATCACCCCGCCGTAGATGCCCCCGAGCAGGACGACGGGCATCATCAGCGACGGGAAGGCCCGGATCGTGATCCCCGGCAACTCGCGCACCGGGACCGGCGTCTCGACCGGGAAATTGCGCCGGCGTGCCGTGTAGACGACGAGGATCATCATCGCGACGCCCATCAGGACGCCGGGCACGACGCCGCCGAGGAACAGGTAGCCGATGGAGGCGTCGGAGACGAGCGCGTAGAGCACCATCGGGATCGAGGGCGGGATGATCGGGCCGATCACCGCCGTCGCCGCCGTCAGCGCCGCCGCGTAGCTGGGCGTGTAGCGCCCGTCGCGGGTCATCATCACCTGCATCATCTTGCCGGTGCCGGCCGCGTCGGCGACCGCCGAGCCCGACATGCCGGCGAAGATGATGCTCTGGACGATGTTGACCTGCGCCAGCCCTCCGCGGAAACGCCCGACGAAGGCATTGCAGAACAGCAGCAGGCGCTCGGTCATCGAGCCGATGTTCATCAACTCGGCCGCGAAGATGAACAGCGGCACCGCCAGCATGACGTAGCCCGTGTACATCGAGTTTAAGAGCTGCTCGGCGACGATGCCGGGATCGAGCCCCGCCAGCAGGAGATAAAGGATCGAGCCGGCGATCATCGCGTGGCCGATGGGCAGGCCGAGAAAGGCCAGGACGGTGATGCCGACGATCGCGATGGAGAACGGGCTGGCGACGCTCATACGCCGGAACCGGTCTTGGTCGATCCGAAATCGTCCGGCGCTTCGCCGGCCAGTGCCCGCCAGCCGAGCCAGATGTAGCGGACGATCGAGGCGAGCGCGAAGACGACGTAGATCGAGAAGAGATAGTCGAACCGCAGGTCGAGATAGCTCGTCTCCTGCACGCGCATGAAGGTCACGTAGTCCCAGACCGCCGGCATGGCGAGCGTGTAGAGGACGACCAGCGCAACCGAGAAGATGACGACCATGACGCGGCGCGTGCGCGCACCGACACCGCCATAGAAGATGTCGAAGCGAATCTCCTCGGCTTCCGTCAGCACGAAGGCCGCCCCCCACAGGACCATCCAGATCCACATGATGACGCTGATCTCGTGCGTCCACCCGATCGGCAGGTCGAGGAGATAGCGGAAGACGATCTGGATGACGAAGGCGAGAAACATCACGGCGAGCATGGCCGCGAGGGCGTTTTCCGCGCGCCGCCGCAGAAACTTCCCGACGCTGACGAGGTTCGGAGCCATCGGTCTGCTTTCCCGAAGAGGTCGATCCCCGCGCGTCGCACGCCCGGGCACCGGGAGCGAGAGGGGCTGGCGCATCGCCGCCGCCCCTCTCCGGCGGTCACATGGCGTTGATGCGCTCGAGCATGCCTTCGGGCCAGGCGGCCGAGAGGTCGGAGTTCAGATACTGCTCCTGGGCGTAGGTGCGGAACGCCTCGACGTCGGGGGTGTGGATCTTCAGGCCCTGTTCCTCGAACGTCTTCGCCAGCGACGACTCCTGCTCCAGGTGCTGGGCGGTGCTCCACGCCGTCGCCTCGTCGACCGCGGCCTGGAAGGATGCCTGCTGCTCGGGGCTCATCTCGTTCCAGATCTCGCTGGAGATCGCCAGGACGTCGAAGCCGACGAGATGCGACGTCATGACGATCTGCGACATGACCTCGTAGAACTTCATGTTCTGGACGTTGGGCAGCGGATTGTCCTGCCCGTCGATCGCGCCGGTCTGGAGGCCGGTATAGACCTCCGCATAGGCCATCGGCGTCGGATTGGCGCCGAGCGCCGTGCCGAGGAACTGCCAGGCATCGCCGCCCGGCATGCGCAGCTTGACGCCCGCCATGTCGGCCGGCGTGTTGATCTCACGGTCGAGCTTCAGGCCGACCTGGCGGGTGCCGAAATAGGTCGGCGCGAGAATGTGCACGCCGAGCTTGTCCTCGACCATCTGCTTCATCTCGGCGCCTGCCTCGCTGTCGAAGAAGGCCTCCAGATGCGCGGCGTCGCGGAACAGGTAGGCCGAGGTCAGGATCGACCATTCCGGGATCTGGTTGGCGATGTCCTGCGGGGCGATGTTGCCCATCTCGAGATTGCCGCGCTGGATCGCGACGAGCTCGGTGCCCTGCTTGAACAGGTTGCCGCCGTAATAGGGCTCGAGGACGAAATCGTCGGCGATGCTCTCGGCCAGGCGCTTGGTCATCTCGGCGCGGATGTCCTGCTCGGAGAACACCGCGGAGAAGCGCAGCTTCGGCTTGCCCTGCGCCAGGCTGGTGCCGCAGGCGGCGACGAGGACGGTGAACGCGGTCGCGGCAAGCGCCGCGCGGCGGGTGATGTTCATGGATGTTCCTCCCTTTTCGCCCGCTCCCACAGGCGCATCGCCGGACTATCCGATCGGATGATCCAAATATCAATATCAGAAACGAACTTCATCGGATATTATTCGAAATATCCTAGTTCAGGTCCGGGTGGCGGCATGCTACGCAATCGCCGGACCCATCGAGGAGGATCGTGGTGACCATCGCAGTCGGTTCGCTCTCTATCGCGGAGCGGAGCTACGACGCCATCCGGGCGGACATCGTCTTCGGCGCGCTGGCGCCCGGCGGGCGGTTGAAGCTGTCCGAACTGGCCGAGCGATATGGCACGAGCGTTTCGACCTTGCGGGAAATCTTCGGCCGGCTGGCCTCGGAAGGGCTGATCCGGAGCGAAAGCCAGCGCGGCTTCGAGGTCGCGCCGATCTCCGCCAGGCATCTCCAGGACGTCGCCTCGCTGCGGCTCCTTTTGGAGCGCCATGCGCTGGCCATGGCCTTTAAGGCCGGCGATCTCGACTGGGAGGGCAATGTCGTCGCCGCCCACCACAAGCTTTCGGTGATCGAACGGCGCATGCTCGCTGGCGAACCCGTCGAGCGCGCGGTCTGGAAGGGCTACGACCGCGAATTCCACCTGGCGCTGATCGCCGCCTGCGGCTCGCAGGAACTGATCGATGCCTATGTCGGCGTCTATGATCACTACCTGCGCTACCAGATGGTGGCCTTCGTGTTTCGGGGCGCGGTGGCGTCCGACGAGCATCGCGGGCTGATGCAGGCGGCGGTCGCCCGCGACACAGAGGCGGCGCTAGGGCTGCTCGACCGGCACGTGTCGGGATGCGTGACCCACACGCTCGGCCTCGGGATCCTGCCATGAACGACCTCTCGGGAACCGAGCCGGTCTCGGTCTATGGCCGGCTTCGCGCCGACATCATCTTCGGGCGCCTGGCGCCCGGCGCGCGGTTGCCGCTCGAGAGTCTGCGGGCAGGCTACGGGGCCGGCGCCGGGCAGCTGCGCGAGGCGCTCAACCGGCTTGCCTCCGAGCGGCTGGTCGTCGCGGAGGGACAGCGCGGCTTCCAGGTCACGCCCGTCTCGGTCGCCAATCTTCGGGAGATCGCCGATCTCCGCCTCCTCCTCGAGTGCGACGCGCTGGAGCAGTCCTTCCAGGCCGGCGACACGGCCTGGGAGGGCCGAGTGCTGGCCGCCCACCACATGCTGTCGCGCATGGAAGCGGCCATGGCGGCCGGCGACGGAAGCCATGTCGAGAAATGGAAGCAGCATGACTGGCTGTTCCACCAGGCGCTGATCTCGGCCTGCCCCTCGCAGGTCATGAAGGAGACTCATGCCGCGAGCTTCGACAAGTATCTGCGTTACCAGATGATCGCGCTGAGCTTCCGCGGCGATGTCGCGGCCGCCGAACACCGCCTCATGCTGGAGTGCGCCTTGGGCCGCGATGCTAGCGGCGCCTGCGACGTGCTGCGCCGCCACGTCGAGGGCGGCGTCGCGCATGCGCTGGCGACAGGGACGATCCGGTCGTGAGCAGAACAGTGCGCGTCGGCCTCGTCGGCACGGGTATCGGCGCGTCGCTGTCGCCGGCCCTGCACCGGCAGGAAGGCGCGGCCCACGGCCTCGACTACCGGTACGAATTGTTCGACCTCGCCGGCGGACGGCTCGACCGGGAGACGCTCGCCGGGCGCGTCGCTGCCGCACAGGACGCCGGCTTCGCCGGCCTCAACATCACCCATCCGTTCAAGCAGATGGCGGTCGATCTCGTCGACACGCTCTCCCCCGACGCCGCGGCGCTCGGGGCGATCAACACGATCGTCTTTGCCGGCGGCAGCCGCATGGGCTACAACACCGACTGGTCGGGATATGCGGCAGGCTTCCGCCGCTCGCTCCCCGACGCATTGCTCGGGGCCATTGTCCAGCTCGGCGTCGGCGGTGCCGGTGCCGCGGTGGCGCACGCCTTGATGACGATGGGCGCGCGCTCGCTGTCCCTGATCGACCGCGAACCCGAAAGGGCGGAAGCGGCGGCCGCGGCCCTGTCGGCCCGTTTCGGTGCCGGGCGGGTCTTCGCCGGCGGGGATCTCGAGCGCGCCATTGCGGCCGCCGATGGCTTCGTCAACGCGACGCCGATCGGGATGGCCGCTTATCCCGGCCTGCCACTACCCGAGACGCTGCTGCGCCCGGATCTGTGGGTCTCCGAGATCGTCTATTTTCCGCTCGACACCGCCCTCCTCCAGGCGGCGCGTCGGCGCGGTTGCCGGGTCTCCGATGGCGGAGGGATGGCCGTCTTCCAGGCTGCGGGCGCCTTCCGCCTGTTCACGGGACTGGAAGCAGATGCCTGCCGGATGCTAACCCACTTTGCCGAGCTGCAAGCTTCGAAGCGGTAGTCGAAGCGACGGACGTCGATCCTGAAAGTCGAGGCTTCGAATGTCCCACTGCCTTTCTCCACCGGCCGGATTGACCAAGTGAAGAACGACATCGAGGGTCGCCTATGGGCCGAAACCGACTGGCAGCTTTCCAGACGGGATTGCGGAAAGCTGCCGTTCCGTTGTCGACCCATGCCGGACAGGGTTCCTCGGTCAGGTCGTAGCTCCAAGCATGACGGTGGCAGAGGTCTCAAGCCCTGCCGCGACAGACGGCCTTTGGCGCTGTCATTTCCGTGGTCTGCGACGTTTCGGCAGGGCGACAAGGGAGCCGGCAAGGATCAGCGGTGCAGCGATGAGAAACGCCCAGTTCGGGACCTCGGCGAAGAAGAGGGCCCCGGCGGCAGCAGCCCACAAGATTGAGAGATATTCGAACGGCGCGAGGGCCGCGGCCTCCGCATGGCGAAAGGATAGAGTCATCAGGATATGCGCGATCCCCCCAGCAAGGCCCGCACTGAACAGCAGTGCCGCTTGCTTGGCCCCTGGCATGACCCAGCCGAATGGCAGGGTCGCCAGCCCGGCCAGGGCACACACGACGGAAAACCAGAAGGCGATCGCGCCCGCCCTTTCACCGGCCAGGGTCAGGCGGCGGACCTGGATCAGCGCGCCGGCCGTGAGCAGCCCCGTCGCCAGCCCCAGCAAGAGACCGAGAAGCGCGCCATCGGCAAGGTCTCCGGAAACGGCAGGCAGGCAGAAGGCGGCGCCGCCGCAAAGACCGAGAACGATGCCGCCGATCCGTCGCGGGCCGAGGCCCTCCCCCAGGAGCGCCCACCCGAGAAGCGCCAGCATCACCGGGGCCAGATAGGACAGAAGCGTCGCTTCCGCGAGAGGAAGAAGGCTGATCGTGGCAAAGGCGGTGAACATGGCGCACGCACCGAGAAGCGAGCGCGCGACATGGCCAAGCGGTCGGCGCGTAGCAAGACCACACGGGAAATCGCCGCTCCACCACAAGAACAGCACCAAAGGCAGCAGGGCAACTGCCGAGCGGAAGAACACCATCTGCCCGAGCGGCACCGAACCGCTCAGGGCCTTGATGCAAACGCCCATCGCCGCGAAGGCCAATGTGGAACCGATGCGCAGCCAGATGCCGAGGGACTCCTCGGCGATCGGAAGGCGAAACTCTTCGCGCACGGCGCTCAATCGCTGCAAAACCGGATGTGCGGGCGGCCGGAACCGGCGAGCTCGACCTCCGCCTCGATGCGGAAGACGTTCTTGAGCAGAGCTTGGCTCAGCACGTCCGCCGGCGCACCGCATTCGACCAGCGCGCCTTCCTGCATCACCACGATCCGGTCGCAGAACATGGCCGCGAGATTCAGGTCGTGAAGCGCCACGATGCTGGTCAGATCCAGATCGCGCACCATGCGCAGGATCTCGATCTGATGGTGAATGTCGAGATGGTTGGTCGGCTCGTCGAGAAACATGACCATAGGCGCTTGCGCCAATGCCCTTGCGATATGAACCCGCTGGCGTTCACCGCCGGACAGCGTCTGCCAGGCCTGCGCGCGTCGCTGGTGCATGTCGACCCGCGACAGGGCGGCCGAGACGGCCGCTTCGTCGGCGGCCGACCAGCCACCGAGGGCCGAGCGGTGCGGGGTGCGCCCCAGCCTGACCACGTCGCGGACGGACACGTTGGTATCGGTCGCGGCGTTCTGCTGCACGAAGGCTACCTGCCGCGCCAGGGTCCGGCGCGAGACCTCCGCGATGTCTCGGCCGTTGATTTCCACCCGTCCTGAGCGCGGGCGCTTCAACCCGGCGAGAAGGCGCAGGAGCGACGACTTTCCCGACCCGTTCGGACCGATCAGCCCGAGGGTTTCGCCCCTGCGCACGGACAGGGAGACGTCGCGCACGATGGTCTTGCGGCCGACGCCCCAGACGAGATTGTCGGCGACGATCGTCATATCTGGGGCCGCGAACGATAGAGGATCAGGGCGAAGAACGGCACGCCGACAAGCGCCGTGACGACGCCGATGGGCACCGTCTGCTGAGTGACGACGACGCGCGAGGCGATATCCGCCAGAACCATGAACACCGCCCCGGCGGCCGCGCAGGCCGGCAGCAGACGCAGATGCGTCGGTCCTACGACGTAACGGGCCGCATGCGGGACGACGAGGCCGACAAAGCCGATCGCGCCGACCATGCTGACGATCGACGCTGTGACCATGGCGGTGACGGCGAACAGCACCAGCCGGATGCGTGCCACCGGCACGCCGAGCGCCGCCGCATCCTCGTCGCCGAAGGTAAAGGCGTCGAGCGCGCGGGCCATCCACAGGCAGATGCCTAGACCCAGGACCACCACCACGACCAGAAGCTGGAAGTCAGGCCAGCGCACGCCGCCGAAGCTGCCGAGCAGCCAGAACATGACGTCGCGTGCCTGCTGGGCGTTACCGGAGGTGGTGACGATGTAGGAGGTCAGCGCGTTGAAGAGCTGCGCTGCGGCGACGCCGGCGAGGATCGTGTGATTGGGCCCGCTCGTGGCGCCGTTGGACAGGATCGCGACGACGGCGAACGCGGCAAAGGCGCCGGCGAAGGCGCCCATCGAAAGCGACAGGCCGCCCGCGCCGATGCCCAGAACGATCACGCAGACCGCCCCGGTGGAGGCGCCGGCCGAAACGCCGAGAACGAAAGGTTCGGCCAGCGGGTTGCGCAACAGCGCCTGAAGGATGGCACCGCAAAGCGCCAGACCAGCGCCGGCGAGCGCGGCCACCAGCGCCCGGCTCAGGCGCAGGTCCCAGATGACGCTTTCCTGGATCGGCGGAATGTCGGCACTGGTCAGGCCGAGGCCATTGGTGATGGCAAGAACCACCGTGCCGAGCCCGATATTGTAATCGCCGATGGCAGTTGCCAGAGCGACCGCGAAGGCGAGAGCGACGAGAAACAGCGCCAGGAAGAGGACAAGCCCACCGGCCCCTCGTTCGGCTTCTTCCGATGTGGTCACGGCAGACCGAGGGTCCGCAATTGTTCGGCGACCTGCTCGGCGCCGTAGATCGTGCGGATGCTCGGATTCATCGCAGCGCCGCTCATGACGACAATCCGTCCAGCCTTCACCGCGTCCATCTGGCTCACGGTCGGGTCGGATGTCAGATAGGCGACCTTCGCCTCGGCGTCGTCGAGCTCCCAGCGGTTGCGATCCACCTGCGAGGCCACGAAGACGGTGGGATTGGCGGCCATGATGCCTTCCCAGCCGAGCGTCGGCCATTCGGCCTCGGTCTTCACCGCGTTCGACCCGCCCAGAATGTCGGCGATATAGCCCGACGGCCCATTACCGCCGCCCAGATAGGCGTCGTCCGCGGGTGACGGGCTGGAGAACCAGAACAGGAAGGTCAGATCCTCCCGGTCCGTGAACTCGGCACGCAGGGCGGCCTCGCGCGCCTTGAAGTCCTCGATGATGGCCTCTCCGCGGTCGGCGACGTCGAAGATGCGCGCAAGCTCCTCGATCTCCTTGTAGAGCAGGTCCATGGTCCACAATTCGCCGCGGCTGCCATAGGCGTCATGGGCGTCCAGCGTCGTGGAGCAGGCGCTCGGCGACAGATAGGTCGGAATTCCGAGGCTCTCGAAATCGTCCCGCTTGGCGACCTTGCTGTCCGGCCCCATCAGCGTCGTCAGCATCGAGGCGACGAAGTCGGGCTGTTTCGACAGAACCGACTCCAGCGTCGGGAACTCGACGGTCAGAACCTCGACCTTGTCGTTGGCGGCCTGAAGTTCGGGCAGCACCTTGTTCGGCCAGAACGCGGTGGCGGCCATCCGGTCCTCCAGCCCGAGCAGCAGCATTACCTCGGCGCTGTTCTGCCCCAGCGCGACGGCCCGCTCCGGCGCCTTTTCGAACGTGACCGCCTGCCCGCAATTCTCGATCGTCAGCGGATAGGCCGTCGGCTCGGCCTGCACCGGAGTGCAGAGGGCGGCCACCGCGAGGCCACCCAGCGCGACGAGGCTCCTGTTCAGCATGTTCATATCCATTGTCCAAGTAGGAGAGCTTCCCTCCGTATTGCTGTGCCGCCGCGAAAACAAGAGACTTCCAATCAAGATTTCACCGCGGTGCCGACGAGCGGCCTGCGGGTCGGTCCAGGCAGGGACCGATCGAAGGCATAGGGTCCGGAAACCACAAGCAGAGATGATTCCGGGGTCGCCTTCGACCAGAAGCCGATCCGCTGTCCTGCAACCGACTCTGCCAAGGTTGCCCTGGCGCTCGAGACCTGGATCAGCTTTCACAATTCCGCCGAAGTCGGGCAGCTAATTTACTAAGGCTCGGTCGGCGGGTGACCCCATCAACGGCTCCTCCCGCCCAGCGACCACGCACTGTTCCAGTGGATCATCGGCGGGTGCCCCGGATCCTGTGGAGGACAGATGATGACTGCGAAATCTATCCCCGCCATCCAGCAGCACAATCAGAAGTCCGCCGGAGTGTGGAATTCGGCAGGTAGCGGTTACGAAGAAGTAAGCCGCGGCATCGCAGACTCGATCACGCATGCGGTGTTGCGGTTGAACCCGCAGCCAGGCGAGCATGTCCTGGATCTCGCGACGGGAACCGGCTGGACGTCGAGGCTCGTTGCAAGACGGGGTGCGCGCGTGATCGGAGTCGATCTCGGTTCGGATCTCATAGAGGCAGCGCGGCAGCGAGCTGCGGCAGAAGGCGTGAGCGCTGAATATCGCGTCGCGGATGCAGAGGCGTTGCCTTTCGCCGATGGCGAGTTCGCAGCGGTGATATCCACCTGCGGGATCATGTTCGCGAGCCGTCCTGAAGCCGCTGCCGCCGAACTTGCTCGCGTCACCCGGCCGAGAGGGCGTGTGGCCCTAACGACCTGGCTTCCGGACAGCACTGTCTTCGAGATGTTCAAGGTGATGAAGCCCTACATGGGCCCACCTCCGGAACCGGCGCCGCCATCCCCATTCGAATGGGGAAAGCGCGAGCGGGTCAGGGAGCTTCTGGGGGATGCCTTCGACCTGAAGTTCGAGGATGGCATTTCGTACTATCGGGAGCCCAGCGGCGAAGCCGCATGGGAGACGTTCTCGACGAACTATGGACCGACTAAGGCGCTCGCGGCGAGCCTGGACGAGGAGCGCCGGAAGGATCTTCGGCGAGAATTCGTGGCATTCCATGAACAGTTCGCAAACGAGGTCGGGATCTGTGTTCCGCGCACCTATCTCCTCACGATCGGGATCCGGCGCTGATCGGGAATGGCGCTTCGCAATCGGACGACCTTTAACTTCGGGGCCGCCGTGCGCGGGAAGCGCATTTTCGAGGAGTTTCGATGGTTGCGTCTACTCGTCACGATGCCTGGCAGGCCGGCGAAAGCTACGACGCCTACATGGGCCGATGGAGCCGTCCGATCGCATCTCGCTTTTTGGATTGGCTCGAACTGCCAGAGGGAGTCGACTGGCTTGAAGTCGGCTGCGGGACCGGCGCTCTGAGGGAGGCTATTGTTCGGCAGTGCGCACCGGCAGGCGTGACGGCGATCGACCCCTCGGAAAGACTCATCTCCCTGGCCCGGGCAAGAGTCGGCGATCTGCGTGTAAATTTCCGCATAGGTGATGCGGCTAGTCTGGCGCGGATGTCGGCCGTCAGCCGCGACGTAGCGGTCGGTGGTCTGGTCCTCACTTCATCCCCGATAGAGGCGCTGCGCTTGCGGACATGATGCGGATCGTTCGGAGGGACGGGGTAGTCGCCTTCTATGTCTGGGATTACCCCGGCATAGGGATTGAATTCATGCGGGCATTTTTGGACCGCAGCAATCGAGCTTGATCCAGAAGTGCGGGATCTGACAAAGAACAGCCGCTTTCCCTTCTGCACCCCCGAGGGCCTCATCGCACTCGCTCTTGACCCCGGACTGCATAACCCAGAGTGCTTCGCCATCGAGGCGCCGTCGGTGTTCAGCGACTTCGAGTACCAAGTTCGAGGACAATCAAGTCGAACTAGTCGAGATCGGCCCAGCGCGTCTGCGTCCATAACGTCAGAAACAGCATTTGATCGGCCGCGCTGTTGCCCTCGACGACGATGATCATGCTGACATTGCCCCACCCGGCGTGGCGTCCATCGATGAGAAGGCGACCACGCGGGGGTCTTCATGTTTCGTAACATTTCGCAACAAGACCAAGCACACCAGCTAAAGCATAGATCCTATAATTTCGCCTGAACATTCTGGCCAGGGACGGTTATTGCAATACAACAGACGACTGGCTGGCAGGAAAACCGTCTTGCGCAGCAAAAGCACCGTTGGGGAATCCAACACTTTTCGCCCACGGGTTCATCGCCAGCCGCTTGTGCCGTCGCATCGCTCTTTCAGTTTGGTTACCGCGTGCAGCCGAGTCGTGTCTACCAGCGCAACAAGATAACGGGTCAGCGGCACTGTCGAATTCGTCAACTTCCCACCAGAGGGCCGGAGAATGCTTCTGACGACACTGTCACGGTATCGGCTTCGCGCACTACGCCAAGCTTCGATGTGCCGTACCGGATTGTCAGCGCGCAGCAATCCCATTTCCAAGGAAATCGAGCAGCCGGGACGAACGTAACAAAGTGGCAGGGGGAAGAAGCCGACCAATCGGCGGATCCTTTTAATCTCAATAATTATGATCTTAGTAAGCAATCTTGAGACATATAGATGGAACGGCATGGCTATTGACATAATACTGGCCCACACTCCTGAGCAATTCAAGAATGTAAGACAGTTGGTAGAAGAATATACGACCTGGTTGGGTGTCGATCTCCATTTTCAAGATCATCAAGCGGAGATTGACAACCTCCAGATCAAGTACGCTCCTCCAGAAGGAGCTATGTTTGTTGCGATGGATAGCGCGGAACCCGCCGGCTGTTGCGGCTTCGTCCGTTTCGGATCTGATGGCGCTTGCGAATTGAAACGCCTTTACGTCAGGCCAAGTTCACGTGGCCTAGGTTTGGCCGCAGACCTGGTGCAAAGGGTGATCAATAAGGCCCAGATGTCCGGGTATAAGCTGATACTCCTCGACACCTTGCCGTCGATGACCGGAGCCGTAACACTCTACAAGAAGTGCGAATTTACCGAAATCGCCCCTTATTACAATAATCCAGTACCAAACGCAGTCTTTTACGAAAAGAAGCTGCGATAGTGATCTGCTTCACAGGACTATTTCCTTTCAAAGCTTATAAATTGCGTCTTTGGCATGGCGCATCAGAAGTCATTGAACATGCAGATCATGAAGGACGATACGATTGTTGAGAACGGTTAACCGTTACAGCAACCAGCTTGCTTTGGATTCAGAATTTTATGAGCTGCTGGTGTCGAGCCATGCGCGTTTTGTGCGTGAGCCATTAGCCGATTTTGGTTCAGGGCCGCACTGGTTGTATGAAGTGGCGCCGTTCGCGGTTGTCGCTCATAACGCCGAGCCCGATCCTAGGTTTGTTTATGCCAATGTGACAGCTCAACGGGTCTTCGGGTATTCTCGGGAAGAGTTGATCGCGTTGCCATCTCGCCTATCCGCAAAGATCGAGAATCGTGAGGAACGCAGGTGCCTCCTCGACGCCGTTTCTAGAAATGGCTCCTATGTCGGTTATCATGGAAGCCGAGTTAAGAAATCCGGTGACGTCTCCTCAATGGAGGACGGCGTTATTTGGCAGTTGATCGATGAGCACGGATATTGCTACGGACAAGCGGCGATGTTCTCGAAATGGACTAATGTCCACCGCAGCATAACGCCCAGCAGACAGCCTGCAACTTGAACTGTCTGTTGCCGGATCGTCGGACATTAGACAGCCAGAGCGCGCGCCGGGAGCGGTTTTTGATCGCGTGGGGAACGAGCTTGGCCTTTCCACTGACATAGGACGGGCCTATGAACCAGCGCCCTTACGATCTCATCAGCGTTTTGCTTCTCTCGGTCATTTTGCCACTAATGTCGGATCAATCTTCGAGGAAGTATACGCCTGAGGCTCAGCGGGAGCGTCTATGGAGTGAACAGCATGAGCAGCTTGCAGGACATCAGTCGGGTTGTGGAGATGATCGAGCGTGACGCTTGGTTTGACCTTTTCGCTGCGGCGCCTGACCACGTGCGCGACGGCCTCGATCTGGCAAGCACGACAATCGAGGGCATGGGCCTCCTAGGCTGTCGTACGCTTCCCATCACAGAGCTCAATCGGGCAATGGCCGTTGGCATCGAGCGCGAGTTATTGCGGGAAGACTTGGAGGCTGCGGTCGCTTGGCTGGACGCGAATGCGACTGCATGGGCGTTGCAGGTGTCGCCCATCGTGAGAAGTGAGATTGTCCGCGACTATACCAATGACGTACCGCTGGTCGCGACGGGAACAGGTTGGGCCAAGTTCGTCAGGACGGATGGCGCATACACTCCTCTTCGAGTGGATGCGCAAATCACTAGAGCGGATCGCGCATCGGCCGCCGTATTCGGTAGGACGGTGGCCAATGGCTTTGGCCTGCCTGCCGAGTGCGCGGACTGGTTTGCCGCGCTGGTCGACAGACCTTCCTGGCATTGCTTCCTCGCGACCGTAGACGGGGAGGCTGCCGGTGGCGGCACCATGTACGTCCGCGACAATGCTGCTTGGCTTGGCATAACCGGAACGCTTCCGACCTATCGAAATCAAGGCATACAGCGAAACCTCCTGGACGCGCGCATTAAGGTCGCGACCGCAATGGGTGCCGACATCCTGACCGATGAGACCAGCCAGCCGAACGACCGCGACGATCCTGGGTTCGCGTCATATAGAAATCAGGAGCGAGTGGGGTTTCGTCGAATATATGTTCGCCCAAACTTGAAGCGCCCGCAGTGAGCGCCGGCAGCTAACGGTGCAGTTCCTCGCAACCCGCTCAAAACCAGGCCGAGGCGACCAACGCGATCGGTCGCGACATCGATAACATCTACAACCCCGTCCGGCGCCATTCGGCGCTGGACTTCATCAGCCCGCTCAATTCGAGAGGCTGGTCGCATAACTGGAAACGCTCTCCCCTTTGTCGGAGCAAGTCCAGGTCCATCATTCCACTTCTTTGAGGACCGTTTCGATCCGACCGAGCCGTTCCACGAGTTCAGCGACGTCCCGGCGCACCATCTCCATCGCCGCTGCCGCCTCCTCCTCTGCCTGTACAGCCCTTTCGGCCAAGCTCCGGTAGGACACCTCCGCAGCCAGGCGAGCCTGTGCCTGCTTTACCGAGGTGCGGGAACGCGTGGCAGCTACAATGAGTACCGTGACTAGCACCAGTATGGTGCAGATGAGAAAGATCAACGTCCGATGATCCATGGTGCGTCCTCAAGTTTCCGTTCTGCCGGGATCGTCGCTCATCGACTGGACCGCAGCGGCTATCGTCCAAGGCGAAAGCTCAATGCTGAAGGGAACCACCTCAACGAAATTTAGCGCCTTGCCGGAGTCGGAAATCTCGTGCTGCATTGTCACCAAGCCCGCACTCTCGAGCTTCTTGAGATGAAGGTGAAGCAGCGGACGGCCTATGCCGACCGTACGTGCAAGCTGGCTGATGTATGTCGACCCTTCCGTCAGAAGTGTCGCCAGAATTCGCATGCGGTGCGGGTTCGCCAGTGCGACTAGGGTGCGCAGAAGGTGGTCACCGTCGTTTGCCAAGTCATCTCCCTCAGGATCCCCGACAGCTAGCGCGGATGTTTGTCTTGTACAACTGACATGTGTCAGAAATATCTTACGTCAGTAACGAAGTTGCGACTTTGCCGCCCGTCGCCATTTTCTGACGGGAACGCGCTTGGGTTGCGAGTCGCATCCTCTTCTTCCAGTCGGGCGCGAGAGTCTGGACCCGGCTGATGCTATCGAGGGCAGAGAAGGTGGACCGACAGGACATTGCATGATCCCGGAGGCCGGCCCTTGCGCGTTCTTCATCCGAATGGCCGAAACGCGAACGACTGCTTTCCACCGAGGCAGCCACTGGCTTCCTCTTGTGCGCGGGAGACTCAGTTTCGAATTGGGAGAAGAGTGAGTTCACGTTCTGGTGGCCCGACGTGAATGTATTCATGTACCGCCTTACCGACAGGATCCGTTGGCGTGATTGCGAGCAGACGTTCAAGTTCGGCCGGACGTTTTCGACCCATTCCAGACAGTCCCTCAAAGCGGTATTTGCAACGTAAGCGGACACGTGCAGCGATAGACCGAATGAAATTCGAAAAGTACTTCATACCCTCTGCTGAGGCTGGCGCTCGACTGGAAGTCCTTGCCGCGAACCCCGACGGCGAAGGGCCGTTTCCAACTGTCGTTTTCAATCATGGCTCAACCGGAAGGGGACAAAACAAGTCGCTATATTCCCGAACGGTGGCTGGCCTGCCCCCTGAAAAGTGGTCCTCCCTGAGGTAGGCTTTTAAGCCTTTGGAGGATGTCAGGAATGCCGAGGAAGAAGCACCAGCCTGAAGAGATTGTCGCGAAGCTGAGGCAGGTCGACGTATTGTTGTCGCAGGGGCGTCCGGTGGCGGAAGCGATCCGCACGATTTCCGTAACGCCGTTCACCTACTACCGCTGGCGCAAGGAGTTCGGCGGGCTGAAGAGCAACCAGGTGAAGCGGCTGAAGGACCTGGAGAAGGAGAACGAGCGGTTGCGCAAGGCCGTGTCGGACCTGACGCTGGAGAAGCTGATCCTCAGGGAGGCCGCCTCGGGAAACTGGTGAGCCCCGCCCGCCGTCGCTGCTGCATCGACCACACCATTGCGAAGTTTGGCGTGTCGGAGCGGCTGGCGTGCCGGGTTCTGGGGCAGCATCGATCTACCCAACGCAAGGCGCCGAAGGGACGAGCTGACGATGCCGCACTGACCGCTGCCATTGTCGCGCTCGCGACCCGGTATGGTCGTTACGGCTACCGCCGCATCGCGGCCATGCTGGAGAGCGCCGGCTGGGTGGTAAATGCCAAGCGCGTCGAGCGCATTTGGCGCCGGGAAGGTTTGAAGGTGCCGGCGCGGCAATCGAAGAAGGGCCGCCTTTGGCTGAACGACGGCTCCTGCCTTCGGCTTCGACCAGAACACCCCAACCACGTCTGGTCCTACGACTTCGTCGAGGATCGCACCCACAACGGCCGGAAGTTCCGCATGCTGAACGTGATCGACGAGTTCACCCGGGAATGCATCGCGATCAGGATCGATCGGAAGCTCAAATCCACCGACGTCATCGACGTCCTGTCCGATCTCTTCATTCTAAGGGGCGTGCCTGGACATGTTCGTTCGGACAACGGCCCGGAGTTCGTCGCCAAGGCGGTGCGGGAGTGGATCACGGCGGTTGGCGCGAAGACGGCGTTCATCGAGCCGGGCAGCCCGTGGGAGAACGGCTATTGCGAAAGCTTCAACTCCAAGCTCCGCGACGAGCTCTTGAACGGTGAGCTGTTCTACAGCCTGGCGGAGGCACGGATCGTCATCGAATGTTGGCGTCAGCACTACAACACTCGGCGCCCGCACTCTGCCCTCGGATACCGCCCGCCAGCACCAGCCGCTGTGGTGTGGCCGGCTGCGCCAACCCAACCGGCTTCGCCGGCCACCTCAACCGTGGCCGTCAAGCCCACAATGCATTAGATTCAAACCGGATCACCTAACGGGGGCAGGCCAATCCGGCGGGTTCTGGACATCTTTCTCGCCTTCAAGGTTCCAGGAAGCCACCCGCTGCAACAGAAGCTCGAATCCCTGGCGAAGAAATATCCCGACATCGACGACGTCCGCATCAAGGCTCTGGACCGCCTGATTCAGGTGGAGTCGCACTCGGACAGCCTCGACGACCTCATCTCACATTCCTCGATGGCGATCGAAGAGACTCGGGACGCGAACGCCGCCCTGCTCAAGCTGATGGCGGCCGCCGACGCTGATCACACCAAGGCGATCCGCAAGCAATGCAAGGCCGCGAAATATCGTCCGACCACTGAGCAGGCGTAGAAAATAACTCGGTCCGACGTGCGTTCGAAGATATTGCGGCAACTACCGGCCGTGCTCTCGCTCGTCGCCAGCCGCTAGGGAACCCGCCCTGGATATCCTACCCGCGGCATAGCACTTTCTGAAGATGTTGATCCGCCATCACAGTGCTGACTGGCGATCAGGGTTGCACCCACCTTACTGTCCCGCCCCCAACGCGAGCGCGCAATTACCGGTTGGGGGCCGTCGGCCCACCAACGCGAAGCCGGTGCATGGTGGGTCCCGCGGAAGTCGTGCTCGTGAACGAAGTGCAGGCGGACGTGGTGCCCGCCGCGAAGTCAGCTATCGGATAACCTCGGAAAGCTAACGACCGGCTGATTTGGGCGCCAAGCCGTTAGCTGATCCTATGGGCGACTGCTAACATCTCAGTCTGCGTAGGCTTAGAAGACTGTATGGCGCAGTTCGAGTTTTTCAAACCAGCATGAAGTGCATTGGGAGCCTCACGACATGAAAAGCCCGCCATCGACGTTCACCGTCTGACCGGTGATGTACGATGCATCCTCCGATGCGAGGAACGCGACGAGCCCGGCCACATCTTCGCCCTTGCCTGCGCGCCCGACCGGAATGCCCTCCACCCATTCTGCCATGAGTTCGCCGGGCTTGTAGTCGCCCATGAGCTTGCCCCAAGCTTCGTCGTTATAGGCCCACATGTCGGTCTCGATGATGCCAGGACAGAAGGCGTTGACGGTGATCGCCTCCCGGGCGACCTCCTTGGCCAGCGACTGGGTGATGCCAACGACCCCGAATTTCGAGGCCGCGTAATGCGGCGTGTAAATAAACCCTTGGCGGGCCTGCCCGGAGGCGGTGTTGATGAGGCGTCCGCCCCGGCCATGCCGGCGCATCCGGGCGATGGCCTCCTGGCAGCAGAGGAAGACGCCCGTGGTGTTGACGTCGAGCACCCTGCGCCATTCCTCCAGCGTCAGATCCTCGACCTTGGCGATCGTGATAACCCCGGCGTTCTGCACCGAGATGTCGACCTCGCCGAAGGCGTCTCGCGCGGCATCATAGAGGGCCGCGACGTTGTCCTTGTCAGTGACGTCGGCGACGAAACTCTCCGCCGTGCCACCGGCGCTGCGGATCGCCTCGACGGTCGTGCCCGCGTCTTCGTTGGCGCTCACCATCACCTTCGCCCCCTCTCGGGCGAAGCGGAAAGCGATAGCCGCGCCGATGCCCCGGCTGCCGCCGGTGATGACGACCGTCTTGTTTTCGAAGCGTCGCATGCGTGTTCTCCCTTTGTTGGTCGACGCGCCTCACGATGAGACCAGCGCCTGTGCGGTGTGGTTGTCGGTAACGAGATGGGTAATGAATCCACCGAGCATGGCCGCGCGGATGGCCTCCACCTTGCGCAATCCGCCCGCGACTCCGACGGAGCGCGGTATTGCCGCCATCTGGGGCAGGTCGATGCCGATGATGCGGTCGTCGCAGGAGGAGCGCACCTGCCGTCCGGTGCGATCGAAGAAGCGCAGGCCCATATCGCCAATGGCGCCGGCCTCGCCTAGTTCGCGTAGTTCCTGCGGCGTCAGCCTGTTGCCGCTGTCCGAAAGCATCTGCGATGGCTCCAGCGCGCCGATGCCCACCAGCGCCAGTGTCACGTCCGCGAACTGCGTCAGCGTCTCCCGCACGAATGCATCTTCCATTAGCACCGCACGTGCCTCCGGCGAGCGGGTCAGTCCCGGTGCAGCCAGTAGCTGTGGACGCGCGCCGGTGATCTGAGCCATGCGCAGGGTCAGGTGGGTCGCGTGCTTCTCGACGCTCGGGTTGCCGGTGCCGCCGAGCAGCTGAATGACGCGGCTCGCCGAGGCTTTCGGCGGATGCAGGCTATCCACGACGCGAAGAAGCGAAGCGCTCCAGGAGGAGAGCCCGATCACCTCTCCCTCCTGCAAAGAAGTTTCCAGAAAATGCGCGGTCGCCGCTCCGATTGCGGTGAGAACGGAGTCTTCGCTCGGCTCCCCGGCCTCGGCGACGATCACGTCGGCCAGCCCGTACCTGTCCCGAAGGGCGCTCTCGAGATCAAGGAAGGTGCCCCGCGGCGCATTGATAGTGATGCGGACAATGTCCTCTTCCTGCGCGCGTTTCAGAAGGCGCGAGATCGTCGCCTGGCTGATGTTCAACCGCCGGGAGATTGCCGACTGCGTCTCCTTCTCGATGAAATAGAGCTGGGCGATCCGCCCGATGAGCCGCAAGTCGTGGATCCGCGCCATTCAACCGTTCTCTCGTTGCCCCGCAGCGGCGACGCCTATCACTTCGTGCACGCCGTTCAAGGCGGCGGCGCCTGGCAACGAGTCCGGCCCAGACCTGTCCATCTTGCGCTGCACAACAACTCCTCGCTTGACGAGCATTTATGCATCACCTACGCTGCATATCAATACAGAGGTGAATAATTATTCAGGATAGGTTTATGGGCCTTCCAGGCTTCAGTAAAGACGGCGAGAGTCGCTCGTCGCCGGCGGAAATCGAAGCGTTGGCGCGGGAGTCGGTTCATGTCCGCCGTCTGATCCTGACGACGATCGCCGAGGCCGGGCTGGGCCACGTCGGCGGTGACCTCTCCGTGACCGACATTCTGGTGACGCTGTTCTTCGGCGTCCTCGACATCGACCCCGCCGACCCGCAGAAGCCCGATCGGGATCGGTTCATTCTCTCCAAGGGCCACTGCGCGGCAGCGCTCTATACAGTGCTGGCGCGCCGCGGCTTCTTCGACGAGGCCGAGCTCTTTACCTTCATGAAGCCGATGTCGCGCCTGAACGGCCATCCCAACCGGCGCAAGGTGCCCGGGGTGGAAGCCAATACGGGGCCGCTCGGCCACGGCCTTCCCATCGCGCTGGGCGCAGCCCTTGGGGCGCAGATCGCGAGCGCCTCCTGGCGCGCCTTCTGCGTGACCGGAGACGGGGAACTGCAGGAGGGCTCGAACTGGGAGGCCGCCATGTTCGCCGGTCACCGCAAGCTTTCCAACCTGACCGTGGTCGTCGACCGCAACGGCCTCCAGCAGGGTGCGCGGACCGAGGACACCAACGACATGTCGTCGCTGGGAGAGAAGTTCGCCGCCTTCGGCTGGGAGGTCCGCGACATCGATGGCCACGATCATGCGGCGCTCGTTGATGCGCTGTCCCGCCGGGGCGAGAGCAAGCCGGTCGCGATCATCGCCCGTACCGTCAAGGGAAAAGGCGTGTCCTTCATGGAGCACGGCGTCGAATGGCACCACGGCGTGCCGAATGCCGCGCAGGTCGAAGCCGCGCTGAAGGAGCTGGTGGTATGAGCGAGAAGCCCGCCGTGTCCGGCCTCTTCGACTGCCGCAAGGCCTTTGCCGAAACGCTTGCGGAACTGGCCCGGGTCGATGAACGGATCGTTGCGGTTTGCAACGACTCGGTCGGCTCCTCCAACCTCAAGGCTTTCGAGCGCGAGTTTCCGGACCGGCTGATCAATGTCGGCATCGCCGAGCAGAACATGGTCGGCGTGTCCGCAGGCCTCGCCAATTCCGGCCTTGTTCCTTTCGTCTGCTGCGCCTCGCCCTTCCTGACCGGTCGGGCCATGGAGCAGGTAAAGGTCGATGCCGCCTACAACGGCTATCACGTCGTCTTGTGCGGCATGAGCCCCGGCATGGCCTATGGCGAGCTCGGTCCGACCCACCATTCGATCGAGGATCTGTCCTGGATGCGCGCCATCCACGATCTGACGATCCTGGTGCCGGCTGATCCGTTCCAGACGCGGGAAGCTGTCCGTTTCGCGGTCAATGCGGACGGGCCCATCTTCATGCGGGTCGGACGTTTTCCCGTCCCGGCCGTCTCGCCGGAGGCTGACGGCTTCGTGGTGGGGCGCGCCGACCAGCTGCGTGCAGGCTCGGACGTGACCATCGTCGCCACGGGCACGCTCGTCTCACGTGCGTTGGAAGCGGCAGATACGCTGGCCGCCGAGGGCATCTCGGCGCGCGTCCTGAATGTGTCCTCCCTCGCCCCCATCGACTCGCAGGCGATCCTGCGCGCGGCGCGGGAGACGCGCGGCATCGTCACCGCTGAGGAGGGCGTCTCGCATGGCGGACTGGGCGGCGCGGTCGCGGAGATCGTCAGCCAGTCGCACCCCACGCGCATGAAGATCCTCGGCGTCACGAGCTTTGCCCCAACCGGCAACGCCGCCTTCCTGCTCGACCATTATGGCCTCAACGCCGTCGGCATCGCCGCCGCCGCACGCCAGCTGGCGGCCTGACGACGATGCGCGAACTCGTCCTCGCCATCGACCAGGGGACCAGTTCCACCAAGTGCCTTCTGGCCGACGCCACCGGCGCCGTCGTGGCCTCCGGCGCAGCCCCGCTCGGCGAAAGCTGCCCTCGTCCGGGATGGGTGGAGCAGGATCCGCAAGCCATCTGGGAAAGCGTGGAGAATGCCGTCCGCGCGGCACTTCCGGCCACGGACCCTCTCCGGATCGCCGGCGTCGGTTTCTCGACACAGCGCGAATCTGTGCTGCTCTGGGATCGCGGAACCGGCGAGGCCTTGTCGCCGCTCCTCTCATGGCAGGACCAGCGCACCGCGCCGCTGGCGCGCGCCATCGGCACGGCCGAGGTCCGGCGCACGGTGCGGCGGATCAGCGGCCTGCCGCTCGACCCCATGTTCTCGGCGTTGAAGGCGCGCTGGCTGCTCGATACCTACGACCCGGACCGAAAGCGCGCCGAGGCGGGGGAGATCGTTCTCGGCACGGTGGACAGCTGGCTGCTGTCACGCTTCGGCACCGAGCCCCTGATCGAGATCGGCAATGCCTCGCGGACCCAGTTGCTCGACACCGGCGCCGGTGCCTGGTCGGAGGAACTCTGCGCCCTGTTCGGCGTGCCGATGGCGGCGCTTCCGCGCATCGTCGCCTCCACCGGACCCTTCCCCGCCGTGCGCCGCCTGCAGCCCCTGCTGGATGGTACACCGGTGGCCGCAGTCATGGGGGACTCCCACGCCGCACTGTTCGGACATGGAGTCCGGGCGCCGGGTGTGGTCAAGGCGACTTACGGCACTGGCTCTTCGGTCATGGGGCTTGTCGGCGCCGCCAGCGAGCGGATGGACCCCGGCACCTGCCTGACGATCGGCTGGCAGATCGCCGGACAGGCGCCAGCTTTCGCCGCGGAGGGGAATATCCGATCCTCCGGGGCGACGCTGAAATGGCTTTCTTCAATCTTCGGCGTATCCGTCGATGCGCTGGTGGACGAGGCGCTGGCCGGCGAGGCAGCAGAGGACGAAGACGGAGCAATTCATTTGGTTCCGGCCTTCAACGGGCTCGGCGCGCCGCATTGGGACGATGCGGCAGTGGCCATCCTTTCCGGCTTCCGCCTCGGCACGCCGCGCGGCGCCCTCGTTCTCGCAGGGCTGCGGTCGATCGCCCACCAGATCACCGACGTGGTGGAGTCGATCGAGTGCACTACCAACCGGCCCGTCGACACGCTTTTCGCCGACGGCGGCGCTGCGGCCAACGACGCGCTGATGCAGATGCAGGCTGATCTCGCCGGGCTGACTGTCCTGCGCTCGCCGATCGTCGGCCTGTCGGCCATCGGCGCAGCCCACATGGCGGGCCTGAGCGCGGGATTGCTGACCGAGGAGACGCTGGCCGCGCCTAAGCGCAGCATTTTCCGTCCCCTCCTCAGTGCAGAGCGTCGCGCCCGGTCGCGAAGCGGATGGCGCGCCGCGGTGGACTGCTCACGCTTCGGGGCGCCCCCCCTCGGGCGCCGGCGAGAATGCAGACCAGGGCGGGAGGATAATCCGTGAGCACTGCGACGACTGACAAGACGCCCACCCGTTCGCGCCTGCGGTTCGAGATCGGCGGCGGCGTCGCCGGCCCGCTGATCGGGCTTATTCTCCTGTGCGTCGGATTCTCGCTCGCCTCGGAGTACTTCCTCTCCTTGCGCAATGCGCTGAACATCCTCGACCAAGTGACGGTGCTCGGAATCCTGGCGATCGGCATGACGATGGTGATCATCATCGGCGGCATCGATCTGTCGGTGGGTTCGGTGCTGGCGCTGTCCATGATGATGATGGGTTGGCTAGCCAAGACGGCAGGCCTGCCACTGCCGGCTGCCATGGTACTTGGCGTGGCCACCGGCGCTGCCTGTGGCCTCGTTTCCGGAAGTCTCATCACCTTTGCGCGCCTGCCGCCCTTCATCGCCACCCTCGCGGTGATGTCGGTGGCGCGCGGACTCGCCAACATCCTCACCAACGGCCAGCAGATCGTCGGCTACCCGTCCTGGTTCACCGGACTGGCGACCGTCCGCCACCTCGGCTTCTTTTCCGTCACCGTGACGGTCTTCATCCTGCTAATGATCGCGGCAGGGATATTCCTGCGCTACCGGGCTACGGGCCGAAACCTCTTCGCCATTGGCGGCAGCCCCGAGGTGGCGCGTCTCGCCGGTATCGACGTGCGTCGGTACACGCTCGTGACCTACGCTGCGGCGGGAGCGCTTGCGGGCGTTGCGGCCGTGACGATGGCCGCCCGTCTCAATTCGTCGCAGCCGAGCGCCGGTCTCGGCATCGAACTCGACACGATTGCGGCGGTAGTGATCGGCGGCGCGAGCCTCGCCGGCGGCGTCGGCTCGATCGCCGGCACGCTCCTGGGTGTTCTCATCATCGGCGTCCTGCGCAACGGGCTCAATCTCGTGGGCGTCTCGCCTTTCTTCCAGATGGTCGTGATCGGCTCGGTCATAGCATTGGCCGTCACCTTCGACACGCTGGGCCGAAACCGACGCTGAGATCGGTCCGGCAATGACTTCACACCGAGCAATAGGGAGGACCACATGCTCAACACCACCAGAAATCTCGCCGCCGCACTCATGCTCTCGGGGGCGATGCTCGTCGCTACAGCAAGCGCTCAGGAGAGCCAGACGATCGGGCTCGCCGTGGCCAATCTTCAGGCGGACTTCTTCAACCAGATCAAGCAGTCGGTCGAACGGGAGGCTGAAAAGCAGGGGGTCGAGGTGATCACCGTCGATGCTGCCGGCGATTCCGCGACGCAGGTGAGCCAGATCCAGGATCTCATCACCCGCGATGTCGATGCGATCATCTACATTCCTGCGGGCGCGACGGCCGCCAGCGTCCCGGTCGAGGCTGCGAAGACCGCCGGTATTCCGGTGGTCGCAGTCGACCGCAACCCGCCGGACGCTCCGGCCGATACGTTCATTGCCACGGACAGCGTGGCGGCAGCCAAGGAACTCGGCGAATTCGTCTGCGAGAAGTCTGGCGGTACGGGCCGTCTGGCCGTGATCCAGGGCCAGATCGGAACGACGCCGCAGATCGACCGCGACGAGGGCTTTGCCGCGGCCATGGCAGATTGCCCCGGCATCGAAGAGGTTGCCCGGCAGGCCAGCAACATGTGGATGCAGGATGAGGGCTTCAACATCGCCCAGGCGATGATCCAGCGTGATCCGGAGATCACCATCTTCTGGGGTCAGGCAGACGCGCTCGCACTCGGCGCCGCTCAGGCTGCGGCCGTGGGGAATCTGTCGGACGTGATCGTGGTCGGCTTCGATGGCGACGTCGCCGGGCTGGAAGCAGTGAAGTCCGGCACGTTGACTGCCACCATGACCCAGCAGACCCAGCTTATGGGCCGCCTGGCATTGGAGTCGGCGCTGAAGCTCGCCAAGGGGGAGAGTGTCGAGGCGGAGCAGCTCCAGCCGGCGACGCTGACCACCCAGGAAAATGTCGAGCCCTTCATCGCCGAGCACCCGTAAGCCGAAACAACGGGGCGGCGGACAATCCGCCGCCCTCTACCGCGCCGAGGGAGGTGAGCCGCGTTGAAACCTCAACCAGCCATCGTCGATGATGACGCGTCTGCGGCGAATTTTTCTCTCCGCGGGATTTCGAAGAACTACGGCGCGATCCGCGTCATCGAAGGCATCGATCTCGATATCCGGGCCGGCGAGTGCCTCGCCGTGCTCGGCGAGAACGGAGCAGGCAAGTCCACCCTTTCCTCCATCATCGCCGGGATCGTGCCGCCGACGTCGGGGAGCATGAGCTGGCGCGGAGAACCTTTCGCGCCTCACTCGCCAGCCGACGCCCTGTCACAAGGGATTGGCCTCATTCATCAGGAGATGCAGCTCCTGCCCCATCTCTCCATCGCGGAGAACGTCTTCGTCGGCCGACTGCTCATGCGCAACGGCCGCCTCGACCGCACGGAGATGAACCGTCGGGCGGAAATTCAGCTTCGCCGCCTGGGACTCGACGTTCCGGCCACGACACTTGTCGGCAGCCTCAAAGTGGCTGCCCAGCAGCAGGTCGAGATCGCCAAGGCGCTGACCCTCGAAGCGCGGCTGTTGATCTTCGACGAGCCGACCGCCGCTCTTGGCGGCGATGAGACAGATCGGCTGTTCGCGCAGATCGAGCGGCTGAAGCAGGAAGGCGTTGCCTCAGTCTACATCTCGCACCGGCTCGAGGAAATCGGCAGGATCGCCGATCGCATCGCGGTGCTGCGTGACGGCAATCTGGTCGCGCTGCACGAGACGGCGCGGGTGCCTGTGCGTCAACTCGTCGAGGAGATGGTCGGGCGAAGCGTGGAACGTCTGTTTCCGGACCTCGGCACGCCACAGCCCCGCGACGTGTTGACGATCGCCAACTTCTCCTCGGCGGAGGGGGCATTCGAGGACATCTCGCTCTCGGTTCGTGCCGGCGAAATCTTCGGCATTGCCGGCATCATCGGTGCCGGGCGGACAGAGCTGGTCCGCGCCATTGCGGGCGCCGACCGGCTGAAGGGCGGGACGATGACACTGGACGGCAGGGTGGCGCGGCCCGGCAGTCCACGAGAAGCCTTGGACATGGGGATAGTGCTTGTTCCGGAGGACCGGAAGGGCCAAGCGTTGCTTCTCCAGAAGAGCATCGAGGAGAACGTCGCGGTCGGCAATTTCGATCTGATCGGGAAGAGCGGCTGGGTCCGGCCTGCGCGCACGCGCGCCCTCGCCGAAAAGGCGATCGCGGCGATGGGCGTGAAGGGCAGGCCCGATCAACTCGCCATGCGCCTGTCAGGCGGAAACCAGCAGAAGGTGGTGATCGCCAAATGGCTGGCCCGCAACCCCAAGCTCTTCATCATGGACGAGCCAACACGAGGCGTCGACGTCGGCGCGCGGGCGCAGATCTATGAGGCGATCGTTTCGCTGGCGAAATCCGGCATGGCGGTGATCCTCGTGTCATCCGACCTCGACGAGGTCATCGGCCTGTCGCACCGCGTGCTCGTCCTGTCGCGCGGCCGCAACCGCGGCATCCTTGATCGCGAGCACGCAACCCATGTCGCGATCATGGAGCGCGCGACCCACTGATCGCCACCTCACCCGGACGGGAACCAGCTTTATGACGCTCTTCGATCTTTCCGGCGAGACTGCCATCGTGACAGGCGCCGCTTCCGGCATCGGCCAGGCAATTGCCATCGGCCTTGCCGAGGCGGGAGCGAACGTCGCCTGCCTCGACCGTCCCGGCAGCGACGGCTTCGCCGCTTCCTCACATGGCATCGAGCAGCACGGCCGCCGCTGTATCGTGCTGGAGGCCGATGTCCGTGACGCGAGCGCTCTCGCCGAGGCGGTGGCCCGCCTGGAGGCCGAGCTGGGGCCTCTGTCGGTCGCGGTGAACGCAGCGGGCATCGCCAATGCGACTGCCGCCGAAGACATGTCCGAAGAGCAATGGCGAAACATGCTCGACATCAATTTGACGGGCCTGTTCCTTTCGGCGCAGGCAGAAGCGCGCGTGATGCTGCCGCGCGGGCGCGGCTCCATCGTCAACATCGCCTCCATGTCGGGCTCGATCGTCAACCGCGGGCTATTGCAGGCGCACTACAACACGTCGAAGGCTGGTGTGATCCACCTCTCCCGAAGCCTCGCCATGGAATGGGCGGAGCGCGGCATCCGCGTCAACGCCATCAGTCCGGGGTACACGCTGACGCCGATGAACCTGCGGCCAGAAGTTGCCGAGCAGCGCCGAATCTTCGAGGAGACGACGCCTCTGGGCCGAATGGCCGACGTGCGTGAGATGGTCGGCCCGGCGATCTTCCTTTCCAGCGGCGCTGCCTCCTTCGTGACGGGACATGATCTCATCGTCGATGGCGGCTTTGTCTGCTGGTGACTACTCCGGGAATGTAGCCGCACGATGAATGGTGCTCTGAAATGCTCTCATGCTGCTAGAGCATTAAGGGGTAGATCTGGGGGTATGGTACGTTTAGATGGATCTTTCCATCAATAAAAACAATAAGGTAACTCGAAAAAGCGACTCTGTCCCTGGCACCAATCACCCCTGCAGCAGCGACCAGCTAAGTCCTGAAGGATATCCGCAAGCTCTGCACTGCACCGCAAAGGCTTAGCGTCCAACGTTTTCCGGAGACAATGCGAGACATCCGCGAGAGTTGGGGGCAATCGAGCTGTTCGTCGATCCACGCCTGGCGCCGCTTCAGGAGGTCGACGGGCTAGAACTTCTGCAGCAGATCGAGAGCAAAGGCACCTACGAGACGTCGCGGCGCGTTCGAAGCTCCATCGTCGAACGGCATGACATCGCGCCCTGCGAGCGATGCAGATGAAAACACCGTTGCGCCTACAGAGAGACTGCTCTTGAAACGCAAAGAGTTCCGAAATTCCGAGATGAGCCTTGAATTTCATTCCCGAGATCCACTCAGCACGCGACGAGCTGAGTGGACCTCCCGCCTCCAAGATGTCTCTCCTACTCGTCGATCGCGAAGGTTGGCGCCGCCTTGGCCAAGGCTCGGACGGCAAAAATCGTCGAGCCGCGTCCCTTGTCCCAGTCGTTGGTCAATATCAGCATCTCGTCGGTTCCCGGCCGGATGGCCATCGAGGTCGAGCGCAGATTGTGGCCTTCGTCCCGCCCCGGCAGCAGATACTGTCCGATCGGCAGGCCGAGCGGATTGAAGACCAGGACACGCGCCTGGCCATACATGGCAACATAGACGTTTCCGTCGGCATCGAGCCGCAGCGAGTCGGGTCCGGCGCCGGTAAAGGTGTAGGTGATCACATCGCCGAACGGGGCGACGGTCGTGGCGTCGCTGAGCGACACCCTGTGCAGCTTGCCGCCGGCCAATTCGGTGACCCAGAGCGTCTTGCCGTCAGCGCTGAGGCCGATGCCGTTCGCGATCCGCAGGTTGGGCAGGATGGAAACGGGATCGCCGCCATCCGGGCCGACATAGTAGACCCCGCCGTCGGGACGGCTGGACCCGCCTTTGAAATCGGTGAAGTAGAATCCACCCTGCTTGTCGAAGACGAGATCGTCGGCGAGGAAGCCGCTTGAGCGGGGCACGATTTCCTCGATATTCGTCCCGTCGGCGTCCATGGAAACCACCGACCCCTGTGCCGCGAAGTCGCCGAGTTCGGCCATGTAGATGCGGCCGTTCTTGTGGACCTCGAGGCCGGCGGGCCGCAGTTCGTTTTCTCCGAGGACGGTGGACAGTTTCTTGTCGGGCGTCAGCCGGTAGACGCGGCCGCCGAAGACTTCACAGAACAGAAGATCGCCGCTTGGCTCGAAGACAGGGCATTCGAGCTGGAGTGGCTGGTCCGAGACCTTGAAGTATTCGACGGCCTCGACTGTCGGCAGATCCGCCTCGCTGACCGGTAGCGGCACCGCGCTTCGCAGGGCATCTGGCAGGTCCAGCGAAGGCAGGACCCGGTCGCTTTCCTGCGCCACTGCACACACGCTCGTCAGGAGAAGCGCCGCCAGCGCCATTTTTCCGATCCGTATTCCACCCATGTTCGTTTCCTCCTCTTTTGCTGGTTTCCTATTTCGCAAAGCCGGATCGTCATCCGCCAGCACCCCCCTCGAGCCGCATCCGCAGCGCGATCGCACGTCGCTTCAGCCGCGCCCGTTCGGCGCCGACGCCGAGCGATCAACGCGACATCAGCGCCGGCAGGAACGTCGTAAGCCCGGGAAACGCCACGCAGATCAGGAGCCCGGCGAGCTGGAGAAGAAAGAACGGCACGATGCCGCGATAGACCATCCCCATGCCGACCTCCTTCGGCAGCGTGCTCTTGATGTAGAAAAGCGTGTAGCCGAAGGGCGGACTGATGTAGCCCATCTGAATCGTCAGCGCGTAGAGGACGCCGAACCAGATCTCGTCGAAACCGAGGAAGCGGACGACGGGAAGAAACACGGGAACGGTGAGCAGGATGATGCCGATCTCGTCGAGCACGGTGCCGAGAAAGATCAGGATCAGCATCATCACCGCGAGAACCAGATACGGGCTGACCCTCAACTGCTCGATCGCGCCGAGCAGAGCGTCGGCGCCGCCGAGCCCGGTAAAGATAGCGACATAGGCCTTCGCGCCGATCGTGATCCACATGATCATCGCGGTGGCCTTCAGCGTCACGAGGCAGCTCTGCGTCAATGTCGGCCATGTCAGATGCCGGCGGGTGGCCGCGGCCAGGGCCGCGCCGAAGACACCCACGGCCGCCGCTTCGGTGGGCGTGGCGATGCCGAAGAAGATCGACCCGAGCACCATGACGATGATCAGCGAGGGCAGGACGAGCGTCTTCAGCGAGCGGAGCTTGTCGGCAAGGCTCGCCCGCGGCGCATCGGAAACGTCGGGGACGAGTTCCGGCCGAAGCCACGAGATGACGACGATGTAGAGAATGTAAAGACTGGCCAGCAGGACGCCCGGCACGATGCCGGCGATCAGCATCTTCCCGATCGAGACCTGCGCCGTCACCGAATAGACGATCGTCAGGACCGACGGCGGGATGAGGATGCCCAGCGTGCCGGCGGCGCAGATCGTGCCCGTCGCCAGCCGGGCGTCGTAGCCCCGGCGCATCATTTCCGGCAGCGCCAGGATCCCCATCGCGGTCACGGCGGCGCCGACGACGCCGGTCATCGCGGCCATGACGACACAGATGACTACGGTTCCGATCGCCAGCCCGCCGCGGATGCGGCCGAACCAGAGTTCCATTGCCCGGTAGAGATCCTCGATGATCCCGGATTTCTGCAGGATCACCGCCATGAAGATGTAGAGCGGAATCGCCAGCAGTGCCTCCGAGCGCATCGTGTCGAAGATCTGCAGGACCAGGATGATCAGGGCGTTGGCGTCCCAGAACAGCACGGTGAACAACACCGACAGGCCGCCGAGGACGAAGGCGACCGGCAGTCCCGTCAGGAGAAAGACGGTGAGGCCGGCGAACATGAAGATGAGGATGCCGGTGGAGCTCATAGGCCGTCTTTCGTGCCTTCATCGGCTGGCGGCGTCACGTCGTGGAAGAACAGCCGCAGCCACTCTGCTGCGGCCTGCAGGAACAAAAGGACCAATGCGATCGGGATCACGAACTTGATCGGCCAGATCACCGGGTTCCACGATGTGTAGGACGTCTCGCCCAGACCGTAGGACTGCACGGCGAAGGGCCAGGCATAATAGAGAAGGATGATCGCGAAGGCGGCGATGACCGGATAGTTCAGGAGGTCGAAGACCCGGTTGACCCGCGGCGATGCCGCCTGCCGCAGTAGGTCCAGATTCACGTGGCCGCCGGTGTGGAGCAGATACGGGCCGCCCAGCAGGAAATACGGTCCGAACAGCAGCGTGGCGAGCTCAAGTCCCCAGTCGGACGGCGCGTTGAAGCCGTAGCGCGCGACGACCGCATACAGCATGACCGGAACGATCAGCAACAACAGCAGGCTCACCGCATTGAACAGCCATCGATTGACCGCGGTGACGGACCGCACGAAACCATCCACGATACTGGGCATAGGGCTCCCTCCTTGAGCGTCGTCGACGGCCGGCACGAGGCGGGCCGTCGACGCTTGTCGCGGACGGTCTACTCGATCAGTCCGAGCTCACGCATCTGCTCGATCTGCGAATCGAGGATTCGGGTGGCGAGTTCGTCGCCTTTGGTCGCCTCGCGCCAGGCCTCGGCCGCCACCAGCCGAGCCGCCTTGATGTCAGCCTCGTCCAGGGTGATGACCTCGACTCCCTGCTTCTCGAATGCCTCGAGGGCGGTGGTGTCGCTCTTGGCCTTCGCCGCCTGATAGGCGGCCGACACGTCCTTGGCGGCCGTCGCCAGGGCTTCCTTGTAGCTCTCGGGCAACTGGTCGTAGGCCGCTTTGTTGGCGACGTAGGAGGTCGCGGTCGTCGGCTGGTGGACCCCCGGCAGGATGATGTATTCGGCGACCTCGCCGAGGCCGGCATCGAGATTGGCCTGCAGGTCGCCGCGGTCGGCGAGATCGATCAGGCCCTTGTCGAGTGCCGAGTAGACCTCGCTGGTCGGCAGCGGCGAAACCGCGACTCCGAACTTGCTCATAACGCCGGAGGCGAGACCAACGAAGCGACCCTTCTTGCCCGCGAGATCGGCAATCGTCTCGATCCGGACCTTCGAGTGGATGGGCTCCTGGTCGTAGAAGGTCGGGGCGATATACTGCAGGCCGGCCGGGGCATAGGCCTCCCGGGCCATCTCCAGCCCGCCGCGCTCGTAGAACCAGTCGGCATATTGCTGCGCTTCGGGATAGCCGAAGGGGATGGTGGCGGTGAAAGCCAGCGCCGGGATCTTTCCGGCCTCATAGCCATCGAAGGTCTTCATCAGTTGGAACGCGCCGCCGCGCACCGCGTCGAATGCCTGGGCCGGCGGCACGATCTGGCCAGCGGAAAACAGCTCGATCTCGAAATTCCCGTCCGTCAGCTCGGCGACCCGATCAACGTACATCTGCTCGTATTTCTGCGGCGTCGTCCCGCCGTCCCACAGCGCCTGCATGCGCCACGAGACCTTCTCCTCCTGGGCCGAAGCCGGCTGCGCCAGCACGGCAAGGGACACGGCGGCGGCCGAAAGGCACAGCACCGACCGGCGGTTCGGATTCCAAGACATGTCATTCCTCCTCTTTTGTTTTCACGCGTTTCTTCGGCCGCCAGAGCGATCCGTCACTCCCCGCGCAGCTGTGCCAGAAGCGTCTGCGCCCGATCGGTGCGCACATCTCCCGCCTTCACCAGCTCGGCTGCGATCGTCTCCACCTCTTCGCCGAGGGCGCCGGCGACGATCGCGATGTTGCGGGCGTGAAGCGCCATGTGGCCTCGCTGGATACCTTCGGTGGCGAGCGCCCTCAGCGCCGCCATGTTCTGGGCGAGACCGACGGCCACGGTGACTTCCGCCAGCTCCTGCGCGGTCTTGACGCCGAGGACCCGCAAGGCGGCCTGGGCCGCCGGGTGCGTCTTGGTCGCGCCGCCGACGAGGCCCACCGCCATCGGCATTTCGATGGTCCCGACGAGAGCCCCCGCGCTGTCGACTTCCCAGGTCGACAGCGAGGTATAGGAACCGCTGCGCGCGGCATAGGCGTGCGCGCCCGCCTCGATCGCCCGCCAGTCGTTGCCCGTCGCCACGATCACCGGATCAATGCCGTTCATGATCCCCTTGTTGTGGGTCGCCGCCCGGTAGGGGTCGATCACCGCGAGTTCGTAGGCTTCCAGTATGCCGTCGATCATGCGGCGCCCGGAGAACTCCTTGGTGGCCAGCGCCTGTTCCGGAACGCGAACGCGGGCGCGGGCCAGTCGCTGGTCCGCCAGGTTCGACAGGATGCGCAGGCGCACGGTGCCGCCTGTCAGTTCCGCGACCGTCGGCGCCACCGCCTCGGCCATGGTGTTCACGGCGTTGGCTCCCATCGCGTCGCGGACGTCGACGAGCAGATGCAGGACGACCATCGGGCCACGCGCCGTCTGCGGGAAGACGTGCACCTCGATGTCCTTGCAGCCGCCGCCGAGCTTAATCAGCAGCGCGTCCCGGCTGTTGGCGATGGCGAGGATCTGCTCGCGCGCCGCAAGCAGCTTCGACCGGGCGCCGTGCGGGTCGGTAATTCCGACGAGCTGGACCTGCGCGCGCATGACGGGCGCCGTCGACGATGTCTGGAAGCCGCCATTGTCGCGGGCGATCCGTGCCATGTAGGAGGCAGCTGCAACGACCGAGGGTTCCTCGACCACCATCGGCACCAGATAGTCGCGACCGTTGATGGTGAAGTTCGTGGCGATGCCGAGCGGCAGCTGGAACGTGCCGATGACGTTCTCGATCATGCCATTCGCGCGGACCGGGTCGAGAGCGCCGGACTGGCCGAAGATCGCGACGTCGCTGTCGCCGAGGCCCGTCGCCTCAGCCAACATCGCGAGGCGTTGCTCGGGCGTCTTGTTGCGATAGCCTTCCAGGCGTGAGTTCACCGCCTGCCGAGGGGCGTCCGTCGGCCGATCCATTCTTCCTCCCTGCACATCTCGAACTTGGATGCTTGGTGGAATTGTCCTAGAATATCCGGGACAATCAAGGGACAATTACGGGTGTTTCGACCAGTACTGTCCCATCCAGTAAGGGGGGACGGTTTGCATGGCGCTTGAGCGCACGCGGGTTGCGGCCATCGTCGAAACCGTATCCGCGAATCTGCTGCAAGGTGCCTACAAGATCGGCGAGCGGTTGCCGTCGGTGCGGCGAGCTGCGCAGGCCCACGGCGTCTCCAAGAACACCATGGCCGAGGCCTACGACCAGCTCGTGGCCCAGGGGCTGCTGCAGGCGCGACCTGGATCGGGCTACTACGTGTCTCGACGTGACTTGCCACAGGCAAGCACCGCCTCCCCGCATCTGGCAGCCGCCATCGATCGCGTCTCCCTGCTGCGCGAGCAGCTCGACCGTCATTACGAGGTGCGGCCGGGCGACGGGCGGCCCCCGGCGTCATGGATGGAAGGATCGGAGCTGCGGCGTCATTTTTCGGGATTGCGGGCCACCGGACCCGACGCCGACGATTTCGGCTACGGCAGCGTTCGGGGCTTTGCGCCGCTGCGCGAACGCCTTCGCCTGATGCTGATGGAGCGCTCGATCGCCGCCGCCCCTGACGGGGTGTTGCTGACGCACGGCGCCAACCATGCGCACGACCTGATCATCCGGCATCTGCTCGAGCCCGGCGATACGGTGCTCGTGGACGATCCGGGCTACTATCCGCTGTTCGCAAAACTGGCGCTGGCGAAGGTCAGGATGATCGGCGTGAACCGGACGCAGGACGGGCCGGACCTCGACGATCTCAGGCAAAAGCTCGCTACCACGCGCCCCAAGCTCTTCTTCACGCAGTCGCAGGCGCACAATCCGACCGGCGGATCGCTGTCTCCACCCGTGGCGTTCGGCATCCTCCAGGCCACGGAACAGTGGGGAACGCTGGTGGTCGAGAACGATGCGTTTGCGGACATCGTGCCGCCGGCGATGACGCGCCTGGCCGCCCTCGATCAGCTCAACAGGGTGATCTATGTCGGGACCTTCTCGAAGACGCTGTCCGCGAGCCTGCGATGCGGCTTCCTGGCGGGACATCCCTCGCTCGTCCAACCGCTGACGGACATCAAGATGCTGACCGGCGTCGCGACCTCGGGCTATGTCGAGCGCTTCGTCTTCAACCTCATCCAGGGCGGACAATATCTGCGCCATCTGAGGCGTTTGCGGTCTCGCGTCGAAAGCGCCAACCAGCTGGTAACGGACGAACTGGAAACCATCGGCCTGACGGTTCGCCCGTGCAAGGTCCCCGGTTTCTATCTTTGGGCCGAATTCGCGGAGGGCATCGACGAGAACGCGCTGTGTCAGGCGGCAGCCCAGGAAAGCATCTTCTTGGCGCCCGGATCGATCTTTTCACCGAACCGGTCGGCCCATGCCCGTGCCGCGATCCGCGTCAACGTCGCCTATGGCGCCGATCCGCGCCTTCTCGATTTTCTCAGGAAATCCGTCCGTTGAAACCGGCCGGGTTTTTCCGCCTCCTAAAAGCAGCCGTTCACGTAGGCACCTCAGAACAGGTTACGACGTTTCGCCTGCCGACAATCGCATTGCCGGATCTGCCCGCACGAGGTCGATCAGGAGCTCCACGATCAGAATGGAAAGATTAGGCGAGTTTCGACCCTTCCGGCCCGATCCGATTGGCCGTCGGTCCCGTTCGCAAGCGGACGATGCAGCGGCTCACCTACGGCTGCGATGGCTGGCGCAGTTGGTGTCAGGTTCTCAAGCTACCGATCGCACCATCGCTTGGTCCTCTGCTGCCCGGCGGCCGGATGACGCCGGCCGAAAAGCCATGCGGGATGCTGTCGCGTCAGATCGGTTGCAGCAGCTCGGTGACGTTGCCCCACGGATCGCTGAAGAAGGCGACCCGCACTTTCCAGTCCTGGTTGTCGGTGGGATCAAGGGTGATCCGCACATTCCGGTTGCGAAGGACGCTCACCGTCTCGTCCACGTCGTCTACCCAGAGGGCAAAATGATGCCACCCGTGGCGGGCGAAGCTCTCCATGAGTCCTTCGCCGTCAGGGCGATCGTCTTCGCCGCCGCCTGAAGCCAGTTCCAACTTGAACTCGCCCCCGCTCGCGAACTCCAGCTCCGTAAAGGTCAACGGACCTAGCGTGAATGCACGCGTCACCCTCATGGCAAGCTTGTCGCAATACCATGCGATTGCAGCCTCCCGGTCGGGCACGCGCAGCCCTTGGTGGGCGGGCCGCATGGTCGCCAGAATGGCCGGGTCCGTCTTGCCCATGGAAGCTTCCGTCATGGTTCCACTCACTGTCCGTCACAGTTGGGTTGTTGTTCGTCGAGGCGACGCCGTACTTCCCGCAGGGCGTCGGTGGCGTCGCCGAGCGCCGTGAGCGACAATCCGTCCAGCACCGCTTCGGCCCATCCCCTCTGGCGGGCCATGGCCTGGTCGTAGAGACTTTCGCCTTGCTCCGTCAGCGACACGAGCTTGGCGCGTCGGTGATGCGGGTTGTCTTCGAGACGAACGAAGCCGACGCCGACCAGGTCGTCGACAACACGCTGAACGGCCTGTCGTGTCAGGCGCATGTTCCGCGCGAGATGGGCGACCGGCATCGCCACCGCGGATGACGCGACGGCTCCCAGCACCTGCCAGCGCGCGCTGGTCAGACCAAGGTCTCTAACGAGGTCATCGCCGGTCGCCAACAGCGCCCCGTTCAGTCGGAACACCTCCAGGATGAGATCGGTCAGGACCTGATGGGGCTTGGGTTCAAATGCCATCGAACATCTGCATGCCTCCCATCTTCGCAACAAGCTGCCGATATAGCAACATGCTGTCAATTTCAACAGAGGCGGTGAAAATCGAGACGGTATGGGCGTCGGTTGTCACGACACGGCGGGACCCGTCACCGGCAGTTCGAGCGCTGATCGACTACATTGCCAATGGAGTTCCCGCCCGCCATTGCAGTCGGCCATCGGGCATAAGGGGGAGATGCCGACTGGCTGGCTTCTTTTGACCAGCCTCAACTCTAAAGCTGCCGGATCGCGATCCACCCTTCGCGAGAGTCACCTGTCATTGCCCGTCGCTTGAGAGCGGGCATCAAGTCCGCGAAGCTCATTTCGGGCGAGATGGCCTTCGCCCCTCTTTTCTCGCAGCCCTAGTTGAACCGACTGAACACCAACGCGGCGTTCACGCCACCGAAGCCGAAGGCGTTGGAAAGGACGTGATCTACTGCCGAGCAACGTGCGCCATTCGAAAGCAGGTCGAACTCATCGGCTTCCGGCATCGGGCGATCGATGTTCAGGCTCGGCGGCAAGGTCCCATTCCGGATTGCAAGAACCGAGAACACCGCTTCGATCGCCCCCGCTGCGCCCAGCATGTGACCCGTCGCCGACTTCGTGGAACCGATCGGCGTACCGCCCCCAGCGGGTCCGAAGACGCGACGCAGCGCGGCCAATTCCGCCGCATCGCCTACAGGGGTCGATGTGGCGTGCGCGTTGACGTAACCTATGTCCTCGGCCGTCAGCCCCGCCATTCCGATCGCAATTTCCATCGCACGGGCTGCCTCGCGGCCATCCGGCCAGCCGGCGGTTACGTGGTGGGCGTCGGTCGTGGTGCCGTAGCCCGACAGGAACGCCAGCGGTTGAGCTCCGCGGCGCTCTGCATGGTCGAGCCGTTCGATCACCAGCATTGCCGCGCCTTCCGACAAGACGAACCCCTCATGGTCCGCATCGAAGGGGCGAGACGCGCGCTGCGGCTCGTCGTTGAAGCCGAAGGACAGCGCCTTGGCCGCGGTAAACCCGCCGATAGCGACCGGATCCACGCAACCTTCCGTGCCACCGCAGAGCGCGATATCGGCCTCGCCTGACCGGATCAGGCGCATTGCATCACCGATCGCCTGGGCGGAGGCGGCGCAGGCCGTCGTCGGAGAGCCCGCAGGTCCATTGAAACCGAATCGGATCGACACTTGACCGGCCGCAAGATTGGGGAGGAACGAGGGAACAACGAAGGGGGAAAGCCGGCGAACGCCACCCGCTCGCACCATCTCGCTCGCGTCGGTGATCGCGGGTACGCCTCCCACCCCCGTGCCGATCAGGGTCGCCGTGCGCGCCTGGTCCTCAGGCTTTGTCGGCCGCCAACCGGCGTGATCCAACGCCTCGACGGCCGCCGCCATGGCGTATTGGATGAAGAGGTCGCTCCGGCGTCTGTCGCGAGCATCCATGCTACGCTCCGGGTCGAAGCCCTCTGCATCCTCCATGATCGCGGGGACGAGCCCGGCGACCCGACACCTCCAATCGGTCGTGTCGAAACGGGTATTGATGACGACGCCGCTTCGCCCTTCGATCAGCCGACGCCAATTTGTATCAACTCCGGCACCCAACGGGGACACAGCCCCGAGGCCTGTTACAACGATCGGTATCGACATCACCGGCATCCCGTTCCTAACTCGAGGCGTGCATATACACACTATGAGTTAGACGCAATAAGGTCGCTTCGTCACTGCGTAGCCAGGCGCCGCACGACGCGCAGATAAATCTCCGCCTCCTCTTCCGAGATGCCTTCCAAGGAGCTCATGCGTGCTTCCGGCCATGCCGCCAGAAGCTGGTTGAGAAGGAGGCCGCCCGCTGATGTCAGTTCACAGACCCGCCGGCTCCTGGCCAAACCCGGAATGCGTTGGACAAGCCCCTTCTTCTCAAGGAGATCGAGATTGCGCGTCAGGCTGGTCCGGTCGAGAGCAATGCTCTCGGCCAAGGTCATGACCGGCTGCTCCGGCAGGAACCGGATGGCCGCCAGGAGAAAGAACTGCTGAACCGTCACGCCGTATGGCTTGAGCTTTGCATCCCACCGCTTGAGGAGCGAACGCGCGCTGGCGACTGTGTTGAGGACGAGACAATCGGCAAGATCGTTGGGTAGAGTCATGGTGAACCATTGGAAAGCCATCACTACGACGTCAAGACGTTTTGCCGTTGATTCAGCTTTGCCATTGTTGCTTCCCATCAGCGGACGGAGGGCTGTCGGCCCCATTCAAGACGAAGCAAGGGTCCGCTTGGCTAGCCGAAAGCAGCAGATGCCGTCTCCGCCGCTGAAACGCAGGAGGGTCGCATGACCAGCCAGTTCGATGAACTCTTCGCGGAGTGGTCACGTCCGAATGTTCCGGGAGTGGCTGCGGTTGTCGTCCGAAGCGGAGCTGTCCTCTTCCAAGGAGGCTATGGTGCGGCCGATCTCAACCATAGCATTCCAGTCGAGACGTCGACCGTTTTCCATGCCGCTTCAGTCTCGAAGCAGTTCACCGCAATGGCGGTCTACCTTCTAGCGCAGGAGGGCAAGCTAACACTCGAAGATGACGTTCGGTCGCTCGTTCCCGAGGTGCCAGACTTTGGAGAGCGCATAACACTCGACCATCTGCTGCATCACACGAGCGGCCTCCGTGACCAATGGGAGCTTCTAGGCTTCTCAGGCTGGCGATACTCGAAAGACCTCATCAGCGATGCCGACGTTCTCCACGTCGTGAGACAGCAAACGTCGCTGAATTTCCTCCCCGGCACTCGCTTCATGTATTGCAATACCGGCTATACGCTCCTTGCCCGCGTGATTGCCAACGTGTCGGGCCTGTCGTTCCGACAATTCACGTCGTCGCGAATTTTCGAGCCTCTTGGTATGGCTCGGTCCTTCTTTCGTATGGCATATCCATTGGAGTCGCTCCGTGCCCACTGTCGAGATGAAGTTCGGCCCCGCCGCAATGAAGCGCGCGCTCGCTGAGGCGGATGGGCGCATCCTTCGAATGCAGCGCTGGTGCCCAGCGATCCGGCTGAGACGGGCCTGACCATCCGCGTTTCGGGGCGAAGTGCAGACAATGTTATTTCAACATTATGTCGGCCTATGCTGACGTGCGCTGAAAGCGGGACCACATGAGAATTTTCGATAATGCGGCGGCACGCGACGCCATGGTCCTGACGGTCATCGGACTAATTTGTTGGATTGGAGCCGCACAGATGGAACGCGCTCGAGGCCCTATTGAGGTTCTTCGAGGAGCACGAGAACTGGCAAGTCGACGAAGCGCTCCTCGCGATCTTGATAGGCCTGGTCCTCAGTCGGGAATGGCGGAGTAGTCCATCCTCGCCAGGTTCTCCAAAAGCGTTGGACCCTTGGGCACCCAACCGAGCCGTTCACGGGTGAGCGCAGCCGAGCCCGGCATGTCGAAGGCCGCAAACCCCGCCATCCACCCGAAATGCTCCCCCGCATCATCTTCCGTCAACGAAGAGACCGGCACGTCCAGCCCGGCGCCGATCGCCTCAGCGATCGAGCGCACGGAAATGGCCTCCTCGGCGACCGCGTGCCAGCGGGCACCTGGCTCATGTCGCTCGAGCGCGAGGACGTACAGGCGGGCGGCGTCCTCGACGGCGGCGGCGCACCAGCGGTTGCCACCGTCCCCGACGTAAGCCGAGACGCCCTTTTGCCGGGCAAGCTCTATCAAGGGCGAGACAAGGCCCTGCTTCACCGGATCATGGATCTGCGACAATCGAACGACCCCTACGGAGACGCCCCGCTCCCCGACCGCCAGGCCCGCGAGTTCGCTGGCGATGCGGGGCATGGGGTGGTCACGGTCGAGCACGTCCTCACGCGCGAACTGCCCCGTTCCAGGGCTGCCCATGCCGACGGCCGAGGTTATGAGAAACGGCCGATCCGACCCAGCGAGTACGTCCCCGATCGCCGCGATGACCCGACGGTCCTTTTCGCAGCTCTCGGCGTACCGCGAGAAATCGTGGTCGAACGCCGTGTGGATCACGGCGTCGGCAGCCTCGGCGCCAGTGGCGAGTCCCGCCGGATCGTCGAGGTCGCCGCGGTGGACAGCGGCGCCGGCCAGTTCCAGCCGACGGGCACCGGCCTCGGACCGAGCGTTGCCGATGACTTGGTGGCCGGCGGCGAGCAGTTGCGGAAGGATACGGGAACCAACGAAGCCGGTTGCCCCGGTCAAGAAAACGCGCATGGGGACTCCTCGTGTCAGAGGAGAGGAATGTCGCCTTGGGGGCCAGCATGGTAAAGTAGTGATCTTATCATGGTATAGGCTTCAACAGGATCACCCATGCCCGAGGACACGGCAAACCAGTTCGGCATCTACCTGCGCGATCGCCGGACCCGCCTGGACCCGGCGTCGTTCGGTTTCGTCGGCGGCCGCCGTCGCACGCCCGGACTCCGCCGGGAGGAGGTCGCCGCGCGCGCGAACATCAGCCCGACTTGGTACACATGGCTCGAGCAGGGCCGCGGCGGAGCGCCCTCGGCCGACGTGCTGGATCGGATCGCCAAAGGGCTGATGCTTACCGAACCCGAGCGGGAGCATCTTTACATGCTGGGCTTGGGCCGCCCGCCGGAGGTGCGCTACCAGCCAGCCGACGGCGTCAGCCCACGGCTGCAACGCGTGCTCGACGCGATGCCACTCAGTCCCGCCATCATCAAGACAGCGACCTGGGACGTCGTCGGCTGGAACCGGGCAGCCGCCGCCTTGCTGACCGACTATTCCAGGCTGCCGAGGGAGGAGCGCAACATCCTGCGCCTCATGTTCAGCAGTAAGCGCATGCGCGACAAGCGGGAGGATTGGGAGAGCGTCGCTCGATTCGTGGTGGGCGCGTTCCGGGCGGACGTGGCACGGGCGGGGGCGAGCCGCAGTGCCGAGGCAACCGCGCTCGTCGACGATCTCCGCCGGACGAGCCCCGAGTTCGAGACGCTGTGGCAGGACAACGACGTGGTCGCTCACGGCGAGGGCGTGAAGTGCATCCACCACCCGGACGCAGGCTCTCTCGATCTGGAGTTCTCCTCCTTTGCAGTCGAGGGGCGGCCCGACCTTGGCATGATCGTCTACAATCCCGCGACCTCCGCGGACGCGGAGCGCTTGCGAACGCTGATCGAGGCCAGGACGGCTTGATCGGTTCTTGTTGATCCGCAAACCCGGTCCTTCAGGGCCGGGACAGGATCGACCGCCCGAAGGGCGCATCTCGAGCGGCACCGCTCCGAGCCGCGCAGGCTGACCACCTTCGACCAGATCAGGGAGATCCCGGCGCTGAAGGCGGAACTTCCGTTCCTCCGCCAGGACCCGAACCACCCGCTCCAACAGGCGATCGTCGACCTGCACCGGGCGTTCGCGAACGTCTTCGAAGGCCGTGCCCGCAACGTGGTGGCCGACGCCTTCATGCGTTGGATGGACGGCGTGCTGTCGCCTTGTCTGGCGTAGGAACCGCTGAAGAGTTCTCAACGTGTGCCGGAAAGAGCCTGCGGGCCGCAAATCCGGACTTGAGCTTGCCTCCACCGGACAGGCGATCCGGCCTTGGGTCGACAGCTTTCGCCCGACGAACTCCTCGGCGTATCTCAGGCGGCTAGCTCACCACGATTTCCTGTAGGTAGTTCAGGAAGGCGCGCACGGCAGGGTTTGACCCTCGACTTTCGGGCCAGAGCGCAGTTATGTCGTTTCGTTCGACGGCAAATGCGGGCAGCACGGGCACCAGTTCGCCGCGCGCGACGTAGGGAGCCGCGATCAACGTCCCGAGGATGCCAATCCCGCCGCCGGCAACAAGAGTGGAGGCCAGCGCTTCGCTCGCATCCACGATAATTCCCGATGCCGGCACGATTTCGACCTCGCGGCTCCCGATCCGGAATGGCCAGCGATAGATCTGCCCCGTGCTCTGATAGCGAAAGTTGACAGTGGCGTGTCCCTCCAACTCGTTCGGATGCGATGGCGTGCCGCGCATTGCGAGATAGCCGGGCGCTGCGAACGCGCAAAGTCGGTAGGGTCCGAGGCGGCGGGACAGGAGGCGCGAGTCTGCGAGTTCGCCGATCCGCACGGCCACATCGATCCCTTGCTCCACGATATCGATGATCTGATCGTTGACCCGCAGGTCGACGATGACGTCCGGGTATCGTTTACGGAATGCCGGCAGGGCCGGCGCAATGAGGTGGAGGGCAATCGGCAGCGATACGGCGATACGCAACGTACCGGATGGTACCGCCCGCGCCATGATCGCGACCTGCTCGATCTCCTCGGCATCGCGCAGGAGCTTGAGTGCACGTTCATGCAGGTCCCGGCCTTCCGGCGTCAGAGTCAGGGAACGGGTGGTGCGCGTGAACAGCGACACCCCAAGCCGCAGCTCGAGCCGCTGTACGCTTTTGCTGACGGCCGACGGCGAGATGGAAAGCGCCCGCGCGGCGGCGGTGAAACTGCCCATTGAGCCTGCTCTCGCGAACGCGATCAGACCCGTCAGCCGATCCAAACCCATTTGTTCCTTCATGGCACTACTAAAGCGCCTATCGCAGGCATTATCAACATCGACGTCACATCATAACTTGGTCGCTCGGAGCATCGGCCCGGTGCCCTCGGAACCCGGCCGCCGATGTCGTTCCAAATGCCAGCTCACGATCGTCGCGTCGTGGGAGAAAGAGGATCGCAATGACAGCGCGGACGATGAAAGCAATACGGCAGCATGAGTTCGGTGGACCAGATGTGCTGCAATACGAGGACGCGCCGCGGCCTGACTTGCAGGCTGGCGAGGTGCTCGTCCGCGTCCATGCCATCGGCCTCAATCCACCGGATTGGTACCTGCGCGACGGCATGAAGATCCTGCCGCCCGAGTGGCGGCCGGCTCTGCAATTCCCGATCATCCTGGGAACGGATATCTCGGGCGTGGTCGTTGAGGCCGCACCGGACGTCCAGGGGTTCGCCGTAGGCGACGCCGTCTACTCGATGGTTCGGTTCCCGGATGGACTCGCGAGCGCCTATGCCGAGTATGTCAGCGTTCCGTCTTCCGACCTTGCCCGCAAGCCAGCCAATATTGATCATCTACATGCTGCGGCGGCGCCTATGTCGCTGCTTACGGCGTGGCAATTCCTGGTAGCGCAGGGGCACAACGTTGCGAACCCCATCCAACATGACCAGCATCTGCCAGTTCCGCTTGACGGACGACGCGTCCTCATAAACGGGGCGGCTGGCGGCGTCGGGCACTTTGCAGTTCAGATCGCGAAGTGGAAGGGCGCGCATGTCACGGCCGTGGCGTCGGGTAGCCATGAGGCATTCCTGCGTGATCTGGGGGCCGATGAGTTCATCGACTACACCAAGGTGACTCCCGAGGATGTCGCACGCGATGTCGATCTCGTCGTCGACGCGATCGGCGGGGCGACGACCGCCCGCTTCCTGCGCACGCTCAAGCGCGGCGGTGCGCTGTTTCCGATTTTTGGTCTCGGCGCCTCTGGGGGCGACGAAGCGGCCGAGCGCGGCGTCACGCTCTCGACGACGCAGGTCAGGGCAAGCGGCAAGCAGTTGGAGGAGATCCGGCCCTTGCTCGACGACGGGACGATCCGCGTCGCGATCGACAGCAGCTTCCCCCTTGCCAACGCCCGCGAGGCACATGAGCGCGCTGGCAATGGTCATATACGGGGCAAGATCGTGCTCTCTGTGATTGATCCGGCCTGACGATAACGCGCAATGGGGCTCAAGGACGGTTGTCCTTGAGCCCCCGGGTCGCTCGATCGAGTCGACGTGACAGCGCTTCGTCCATCATCGTCCTCACGCAGCTTCAGCTTCATGAAGCTGCCGGAGGCTCTCTCTCAGGTCCCGCAGAACGTCTGGCTGACCTGTTCGTGGGGCTCAGGCGGGTTCTCATAACGGGCCAATTCCGGCTGATCCTCGTAGGGGCGCGCGAGTACCGCCATGAGTTCGTCGAAGGCGCTGAAGTCGTCCCGCTCCACGGCCGCGTCGATGACCGCCTCGATCCGGTGGTTGCGCGGGATGAAAGCTGGATTGACCGCCCTCATGGCGTCGCGCCGGGTGCCGACGTCCTGCGGTTCAGCCTGCAATCGCTGCCGCCACCGCACGGCCCAGCGTTCATAAGCGGCAGGATCATCGAACAGAGCCCGCACCGCCGCGTCCTCTTCCGGTCCTTTGGCGGCGTCGCAGAGGCGTCGGAACGTCAGGGTGAAGTCGGCGCGGTTCTCGGCCATTGCCTTCAGGAGATCGCCGGCGAGCGCCACGTCCTCGGCCAGCGGGCTGGAAAGGCCGAGCTTGCGCGCCAGCCCGCCGTGGAAAGCCGTTTCGAAACGGGGGGCGAACGCGGCGAGCACCTCCTGCGCCTGAACGACCGCCTCCTCCTGCTGCTCCGCAATCAGCGGCAGCAGGGTCTCTGCCAGCCGCGTCAGGTTCCACTCGGCGATCCCCGGCTGCCGCCCATAGGCGTAGCGACCCTGCCGGTCGATCGAGCTGAAGACGGTGGCTGGATCATAGGCGTCCATGAAGGCACAGGGGCCGTAGTCGATGGTCTCGCCCACGATCGACACGTTGTCGGTGTTCATCACGCCGTGGATGAAACCGACCAGCAGCCACTTTGCGACGAGCTCCGCCTGTCGGGTGACCACGCGGTCCAGGAGTTCCAGATAAGGCTGCTTCGTGCCGGCCACCTCCGGGTAGTGCCGTTGGATGACATAGTCGGCGAGGATCCTCAGCCCGTCGACATCGCCCCGCGCCGCAAAATACTGGAAGGTGCCGATGCGCACATGGCTGGACGCGACGCGTGCGAGCACCGCCCCCGGAAGCATCCTTTCGCGGACGACCTGCTCACCGGTTGCGACGGCCGCGAGCGAACGGGTCGTCGGAATCCCCAGAGCGGCCATCGCCTCGCCGACGATGTACTCGCGAAGGACGGGCCCTAGCGCCGCCCGGCCGTCGCCGCCCCTTGAAAATGGTGTCCGGCCCGAGCCCTTCAGCTGCAGGTCGCGTCGGATCCCGTCCCTGTCGATGATCTCGCCGAGCAGGATCGCACGACCATCGCCGAGTTGCTGAACGAACTGACCGAACTGATGTCCGGCATAGGCCATCGCGACCGGGTTCGCCTCGCTCGGAACCCGCCTGCCCGCAAGCACCTCGACGCCGTCCGGGCCGGCGAGCCATTCGGGATCGAGGCCGAGATGACGGGCCAGCTCCGCATTCACCCGGATGAGCCTCGGGGTCCCCGCGGCGGTCGGTGTAACGCGCGCATGGAAGCGGTCCGGCAGGCGCGCGTACGAGTTGTCGAACGGAAGCTGAATGGTCAAAGCGTGAGGTGCCTCTGGGAATGGTCCGGCTGAGATCGTTCCTGACAGGCAATCCCGCAAGTGGCGCCTGCCGTTCGTACCATGCTCCGCTGGCGCATGCTGAGGGCGCGGCACCCGCAGACACGCGCTGCAGACGGGAGGAAGACGTCCCGCGGGCCATTGTCGCGGTGGTTCGATGCCCGGCTGCGCGAGCAGGTCGATTCGGGGCAGTTCCTGCCGCCGGCGGATCTTCGCCTTGTCGACGGGACTGGGAGCCTGTTGAAGCGGTACGTCTACATACCCGCGGCGAAGCTCAGCCGGTGGCGAGTTCGCTCGCCAGTTGCCGCCAGGCGGCTTCTTCCGGATGATCGCGGCGCCGCTCGCCGTAGAACTGCGCGATCAGGCGGCGCTCCGAATCGTAGAGCTCGACGGTGGTCAGGTCGCCGTCTTTCGACGGCTTGCGGACCTCGAAGGCCTCGGCCACCAGGTCTTCGCGCAGATGCAGGTCGAAGCCCGGATCGAGCACGTTGATCCACGGCCCCATCGCCTTGATGGTTTTCACCTTGCCGGTGAAGATCTGGATGCAGCCGCGGCTGCCGACGAAGCACATGATCGGCAGGGCCTGCTCGCTCGCCGCATTCAGCAGCGCCGTCGCCGCGCCCTTCCCCAGGCGCCGCACATGCGCATCACCCATCACGTCGAGCGAGCCGCGGCGATCGAGCCCATGCCGGCGCAGCATCGGGAAGAATTCGTGGACGTCGCGCATGGCGGCGAACTCGCGGCGAAACGCCTCTGCATCGGCTGTCCCGGTGACTTCCTCGACCGGATAGGCAACGACCGAGAGCGGCTGCGGCGCCGGGTCGGCGAAACGCTCCCGCAGCGCCTCGAAGGCGGTGACGTCGGAGGCGGGTCGCAGATGGATCTTGATCACCGCCTCGCCCGCCGCGTCGAAGATCTGCAGGCTGCGGCGCGGGCCCTTCTCGTCCGGCAGTTCGACTGCGAAGGCGTGGTGCCAGTGCTTGAGCAGCAGGCGAAGGTCGAGCGGCGGGTTGAGCACCAGCCCCATGTGCCCCGACAGGCTGATCTCGCCGAAGGTCCCGACGATCTCGTGCACCGCCGCCTCGTTGCGGGTCAGCGACATCACCTCGCCGAGCGACGGCAGCGCCTCGACGATCGCCGCCATCTCCGGCCGCAGGCGGACCACTTCGGGACCGTCATGTTCGGCCAGCAGTTCGGCTTCCGACAGGCCGCGTTCGCGAGCGAGATCGCGCGAGCGCTTGCCTGTCGCGAAGAACGGCACGGCCGGTGTCGGCGCGGCGGCGAGAGAAGAGGCTTCCATGGCGTTTTCCTGGGTTTCAGGCCGCGTTCTGCGGCAGGACGAAGGGAATGCCGGGCGGCGGCAGCGCGCCGACCCGCAGCTTGAGGTCGAAGACGCTCTCGATGAGCCGGTCCGTGAGAATGTCGGCGGGCGAGCCGTCGGCGACGATCGCGCCATGCGCCAGGACGACCAGGCGATCGGCGAAACCCGCCGCGAGGTTGAGGTCGTGCAGGACCGCGACGACGCCGCCGCCGGCGCGGGCGAAGTCGCGCCCGATCGACAGCACCGCCAGCTGATGGCGGATGTCGAGACTGGAGATCGGCTCGTCGAGGAAGAGGTAGCGCGGCGTGCCGTGGACGACCGCCGGCCCGATCTGGCAGAGCACGCGGGCGAGATGCACCCGTTGCTGCTCGCCCCCCGACAGCTCCTGGTAATAGCGGCCCGAAAATCCTGCCAGATCGACGCGATCCAGCGCGTCGACGATGTCCTGGACCCGGCTCGTCCGTCCGCCGGCATCGAGCCCGAGCCGCACGACTTCCGCGACGGTGAAGGGAAAGGCGAGCGCCGAGCTCTGCGGCAGGACCGCGCGGCGGCGGGCCAGTTCCCGCGCCGGGACGCTCGACAGCAGCCGATCCTCGAGCAGCACGCTGCCCTCGTCGGGTGCGATCTCGCCGGCCATCAGCTTCAGCAGCGTCGACTTTCCCGCCCCGTTCGGCCCGACGACGATCGTGAAGGCGCCGGGCTCGACGTCGAGCGACGAGGTATGGAGCGCGGCCCGGCCGCGATAGTGGACGCTGGCTTCGTCGATGCGGATCATGCCCCTGCCCTCAATAGTCCGCCACGCCGCGGCGGCGCAGCAGGATCCACAGGAACACCGGCGCGCCGATCGCCGCCGTCAGTATGCCGAGCGGCAGCTCGGCCGGCGCGACCAGGGTGCGGGCCGCCATGTCGGCGAACAGTAGAAGGCTCGCGCCGAACAGTGCCGAGGCCGGCAGCAGATAGCGATGATCCGGCCCCAGCCAGAGGCGCAGCAGATGCGGCACGACGATGCCGACAAAGCCGATCGTGCCTGAAACAGCGACGGCGGCGCCGGTGGCGAGTGCGACGAGCACGATCGTCACGCGCTTCAGCGCCTGCACCCGCACGCCGAGATGAAACGCTTCGGCCTCGCCGAGCACCACGCCGTTGAGGCCGCGGCCGACCAGCGGCGCGAAGACCAAAGCTGCGACCATCATCGGCGCCGCGGCCGCCAGCTTCGCCCAGCTGGCGCCGCCGAGCCCGCCGAGCGTCCAGAAGGTCAGGTCGCGCAGCTGCTCGTCGTTGCTCATGTAGATGAGGAAGCCGGTGCCGGCGGCCGCCAGCGCCCCAAGCGCGATGCCGGCCAGCAGCATCAGCGCGACCGAGGAGCGCCCGGCCAGCGTGCCGATGCGATAGATGACCAGCGTCGCGGCAAGCCCGCCGCCGAAGGCCGCGACGGGCAGCGCATAGATGCCGAACAGCGCGGCGTAAGGCGCCAGCACGCCGGTGGACAGCACGATCGTCGCCACCGCCGCGAAGGCCGCGCCAGAAGAGACGCCGATCAGGCCCGGATCGGCCAGCGGATTGCGGAACAGGCCCTGCATCATAGCCCCGACCGTCGCGAGCGAGGCGCCGACGAGCGCGCCGAGCAGCACGCGCGGCAGCCGGATCTGCCAGACGATCACGCGGTCGGAAATCGTCTCGGTCGTACCGTTCGGTCCGTCGAGCAGGACGCGCATGACCGTCGCCGGCGACAGCATTGCCGGGCCGACCGCCAGCGCCAGCAGCGCGGCCGTTGCGAGCAGCGCGGCAAGCACGCCGAGCCCGATCGTCGCGCGCGCACTGCGATCGCCGGAAAGGGCTGTGGCGCGCGGCATCCGGCTCCCCGCGAGCGCCGGACTAACGGACATTCGCCGCCTCGGCGGAAACGACGCCCGGATAGAGCGTCGCCGCGAGTTCCCGCAGCGCGCCGGGCGTGCGGGGACCGAAGCCGAGGAGGTGCAGCGCGTCCATGCGGATGACGGTGCCCGTCTGACCGGCCGGCGTCGCGGCCAGGCCCGGCACCGTCAGCGGGTCGACTGCTTCGAGATCGGGGCGCGTCACCATCAGGATCGCGTCGGGCTCGAGCGCCGCGACGGCTTCGGACGACAGGATCTTGTAGCCCTCGACGTCGCCGAAGACGTTTTCCGCACCGGCAAGGCGGATGACGGCGTCGGCGCCGGTGCCGCTGCCGGCCGCGTTGATCCGCCCGTCGACCAGTGACAGGATGAACAGCACCCGCTTCCTGTCCTCGATACCGGCCAGATCGGCCGCCAGCGCCTCGAAGCCCGCCGCGATGTCCGCGGCCATCGCATCGCCGGCCTCCGCCTTGCCGACGGCGGTGGCCACGGTGCGGACCTTCTCGGTCAGTTCCGCGACCGTGTAGCCAGTGGGCACGTGCTGCACGGCCACCCCGGCCGCATCGATCAGGTCGACGGCCTGCTGCGGGCCGGCACCGTTATCCATCAGGATGAGGTCGGGCGAGAGCGACAGCACGCCCTCGGCGGAGAGCTGGCGCATGTAGCCGACATTGGGCTTCTCGGCGAGCGCCTCCGGCGGATAGAGGCTCGTCGTGTCGACCGCGACGACGCGGTCCTCCTCCCCCAGCGCATAGAGGATCTCGGTGATCGCCCCGCCGATCGTGATCACCCGCTGCGGCTCGGCGGATTGCGCCCCGGCCGGCACGGCGAAGGCGCACAGCACGGCGGCGGTAGCGATGGCGGACAGGCGCATTGTCGATCCCTCTGGCTCGGATGTGCACGGAGCCGACCGCAGCCAGCGCCGAATACATCAGCCTGATTGTCGTATTCGCCCTCGTCCGTCAAGAAGACGTCGAAGCTTTTGTAGAGTAGAATTCCTCTAAATTAGAATATATCAAATCTGGAATTCATATAATATAGACTAAACGAATCTTTCTGATTGACTCTCCAACTTTTGCCTCAGTATCTAGCGTAATACCGGAAATCCATTGATGTATAACGTGGAATAATTCCAGAGAGCGCAGGCTCCGGGGCGCTGCGCGAGGGGCGATGACGATGCGTGACATGATGCGGGCGATGATGACGGGCGCGGCGGTTTCCGCCCTGCTGACGGGCGCTGCGGCGGCGCAGACCGTCACCACGCAAGACAATCTCGTCCTCGACCCGGTCATCATCGAGTCCGGCGAAGCGGCGGCGAGCGAAGGTGTCGGCGGAACCGTCACGACCAGCACGACGCTGCGTGCCACCATCGACAACAAGCTGATCGACAGTATCGAGGATCTCGGCCGCACCGAGGAAGCCGGCATCAGCTTCAACCGCACCACGCGCTCGATCAATATCCGCGGCCTGGAAGGGCCGCGCGTGCTCACGACGATCGACGGGATCCGTGTGCCCTACCTCGCCGACGCGACCCGCGGCGCCAATGGCGGCGCCGACAGCTTCGACTTCAGCTCGCTCTCGGCGCTCGACCTGACGCGCGGCGCCGACCCGCTGCTCGGCTCTGGCGCCCTCGGCGGGGTCCTCGCCCTGCGCACGCTCGACCCGGAGGACCTCCTACCGGGCGATAGGACCCTCGGGGGCCTCACCAAGAACGGCTATGATTCCGTCGACGAAAGCTGGTTCACCTCGAACGCCGCGGCGATCCGCGTCGAGAACACCTACGCCCTGATCCAGGGCGGCTATCGCGGCGGCCACGAGATCGACAACCGGGGCGAGATCGACTCGCTCGGCGCGACGCGGACCGAGCCCAACCCGCTCGACTACGACCAGTACAATATCCTTGCCAAGCTGCATCAATATGTCGAAGGCGGGCACCGCTTCGGCGTCACCGGCGAGATCTTCAGCCGCGACGACGACATCGACACGCGCACCAGCCAGGGCGCGACGGGAAACTATCTGGCGGGGAACTATTCCTCCGGCGAGGACGTGAAGCGCGAACGGGCGGCGCTGACCTACGACTATCTGTCGCCGGACTGGGGCGCCAGCTGGCTGGATGAGGCTTCGGCGGTCCTCTACTACCAGAACGTCGAGCGGCACTCGACGATCGACGCTTATCGCTCCGCCTCCGTTGTCGGTCCCTATTACCGCGACAACAGCCTCGCCGAGGAATCCTTCGGCTTCAACGGTCACGCCACGGAGAATTTCGAGACCGGCATCGTCTCGCACCAACTGACCTTCGGCACCGAGCTGCGGACCGCGACGACCACCCAGTATTCCTACGGCGAGGACAATTGCCGCCGGCCCTATACCGGTCCGTTCACGGCCTGCAACAATTTGCACAGCAACCAGGCCGACACGCCGGAGGTCGACAGCAACTCCGTCGGTTTCTACGCCGAGGACGAGATGGGCCTTTATGACGGGCGCCTGCGCCTGACGCCGGGCCTGCGCTTCGACTGGTACGAGGAGACGCCGCAGCTCACCGACGAATATGCCGGCAGCGCCGCCTATGACGGCACGCTGCCGCCCGATTCCAGCGACACGGCGGTCTCGCCGAAGATCCTGGTCGAATACGACCTCCTGCCGGAACTCACCGCCTATGCGCAGTGGTCGATGGGCTTCCGCGCCCCGACCGTCGGCGAACTCTATTCGCGCTTCGGCGCGGTCGGCACCTATCTGCGCGCCGGCAATCCCGAACTGGAGGCCGAACGCAGCAACGGCTTCGATATCGGGATGAAGTACGAGACCGCCGACTACGGTGCCCACGTCAACGTCTTCCGGACGGAGTACGAGAACTTCATCGACGTCGTGCAGCTGGCGCCGTCCTGCTTCGTCGAGCCGGCGAACTGCAACCCGCTCTACCCGCAGGGCGGCATCTCCAGCTACCGCAACATCCCCGATGCCCGCATCTCCGGCGTCGAGCTCGGCGGCCATGTCCGCTTCCTCGACTACTGGACTGCGCGCGGCTCGCTCGCCTACGCCGAAGGGCGCAACCTGACAGACGATACCTATCTCGACTCGGTGCCGCCGCTGACCGCGATCCTCGGCCTTGGCTACGCCAGACTCGAATGGGGCGGCGAGGTTTCGACCAAGCTGGCGGCGCGCCGCGACAAGGTGGACGAGGGCTACGAGGCGCCCGGCTACGGGGTGGTCGATCTGACGGCGTGGTACGCGCCGGAGGCCCTGCCCGGCTTCAAGGTGGCGGGCGGCATCTTCAACGTCTTCGACAAGACCTACTATGACGCGGTCAATGTCCCCGACAGCCCGTCGCAGCCGGACCTCTACTATTCCGAGCCCGGCCGCTCGTTCAAGGTGAACGTCACCTACCAGTTCTGACCATTCGCGACGACCAGGATCCATCCCGCGCACCCCGTCTCCGGCAGTGGCCTGCCTGAGAACGTCGCCATGGAGCCTGCCGGCCCTCAGGCGGAGCATTTTCGCCGTGCGCCAGCTCGACACCGGCATCTGCCTGGGTCCGTCCAGGTCTCGGTGGTTCCGGCATTTTCGGAGCAGGACCTCGACCGCATGGCGGCACTTGCGCTGCCTGCCGGCTATGCCGACCACGCGGCAGCCGACTAACTTCCTTATCCGGCCAACGGCCGCGCCTACTGCGCCCGTGGCCGCCCCGACAACCAGCGTCTCGCCGGACCTTGATGCGCCGATGACAGTCAGCCCATACTGCGGTGAATCCCGTCATGCCGAGGATGCCGAGAGCGAGTGAGGGGCAGGCCATGTCCTGCGGCAGCGCGTAGAGGTCCCACCCGTTCCAGACCGCGTACCTGCCAGCCACCATTCGCGAGGACGAGGTCGCCCGAACGGAAGGCATCGATGTCCGAGGAGATGACCCCGGCCACGGTTCCGCCCCCCGGCGGCTCGCCGAGGGCGTAGGGTGCAGCGTGGGATTCGTCGCCGTCATCCATGCGGCCGCGCATGTAGGGGTCGAGAGACAGGCTGAGCCCCGGCTGGAAGCGCTCCGGGACGACGCAAAAAATTTCTGTACCAATCGTTATATAGTCCCTTGAACCGTCCGGCGCCGGCATCCATGTTCTCCCTACCGATCGGTACAGATTTTACCGATCACGCCGCGAAAAGCGCGGCACGAACATGAAGGACAGGACAATGATCCGCATTCTCGCCACCAGCGCCGTCGCACTGGTGCTGTTCGCCTCGACCATGGCTTCGGCGCAGTATGTGCCGGGCTCGGACGCAACGAGCCGCGCCAACGGCTTTGCTGAACGCCAGCGTGTCGCGGCCGGATATCCGGATGCCGCTGCCCGCGCGACGGTTCGGCCCACGACCTACGGCTACGCGACAGCCGCTCGGCCGGCCGCCACCGTTCCTGGCTCGGAGTACGCGCGCAAGCGCTCCGAAGAGGCTGCTCGCGCAAGCGTCGTACGCCCCACCGACGTCACCGGCTTCTGACCTACCAGCTTGATGCCACCCGGGCATGACGTCAACGCCCGGGTGGCATCATCCATCACGCGACCTCTGCTTCCCTTTGCCCGGCGGTCCTTGCCGGCAGCTCCGGCTCTCGGGGCCGACCGCAATGCCACAGGTTTTTGAAGTTCCATGGCGGGCAGCCGGCCAGAGCTAACCCCCGCGAAACGCTCCGTTGCTATCCGACCCTTCGCGAGAGAATTCCCTTCATGAAACAGATAGTCTCTCGGCGGCTCCTCTGGAGCGCGAGCCTGGCGGTCGCCATTGCGGCGGGCGCGACGACGGCGGCCTTGAACGAGACCGACCGCGCCACCGCCGGTGAAGCGGTCGCCCTGGCGCCCGAAGCGGTCAAGGTTCCGGTCTTCCAGGTGACACCACGATCGGTGACGCTCTGGCGTGACTATTCCGGGCGGCTGGAAGCGGTCGACCGGGTCGAGATCCGGCCCCGCGTCGGCGGCGCGATCCAGTCGTACCATTTCCGCGAAGGCGCGCTCGTGAAGAAGGGCGATCTCATCGCGACCATCGACCAGGCGCCGTATCAGGCAGCCGTCGCCCGTGCGCGCGCCGATGTCGAGGCGGCCGAGGCGGAGGTCAGGCTCGCGTCGCTGGAGGTCGGCCGAGCCGAGCAGCTGGTGACCTCGCGTACCGTCTCGCAGAGCACGCTCGACCAGCGCTCCAGCGCCGCCGACCAGGCGGTCGCCAGCGCCGACGCGGCAAAGGCGGCGCTGAGGACCGCCGAACTCGACCTCGGCTACACCGAGGTCCGGTCCCCGATCGACGGCCGGATCGGCCAGATCGAGGTGACGGCGGGCAATCTCGTGGCGGCGGGGCTCTCCTCCGCCGTGCTGACGACGGTGGTCTCTGTCGACCCGATCTATGCCGGGTTCGACGTCAGTGCCGGCGACGTCGCCGAGATCCTGTCCGCCCTGCCGGAGCAGGACGGCCCGCTGCCCGCCTATGGCGACATCCCGGTCGAGGTGCAGCGCTTCGATTCCACGGGGGCCAAGGCGGCCGTGCGGGGCCATGTCCAGCTCATCGGCAACGAGGTCGATCCGCAGAGCGGCACCTTGCGGATCCGGGCCGCGCTCGACAATCCGAAGGGTGCGCTCATCCCCGGCGAATTCGTCCGCATCCGCCTCGGACAGCCCAAGCCGCAGGACAGGCTGCTGATCAGCGAGCGGGCCGTCGGCACCGACCAGGACCGCAAATACGTGCTGGTCGTCGGCGCGGACAAGACGGTCGAGTATCGCACGATCCGGCTGGGTGCCTCGGTCGACGGGCTGCGGGTCGTCGAAGACGGCCTGAAGCCCGGCGAGCAGATCGTCGTCGAGGGGATCCAGTCCCTGACGCCCGGCACCCTCGTCGATCCCGAACCCGTCGCGCTGGCCTCCGCCGATTAGGTCGCGACGGGCAAGGACGGCCCGGCTTTCCCCCAGGCCGGGCCGTCCGTCCATCCGGAGCCTTCCAAGTCCCGCCTGCCGTCGTGACGCCCTGCCCTGCCGGGCACCTTCCGCCGAAACGCCCCTGCCGGCGAACGGAGAGATCCCCCGTGAACATCTCGAATTTCTTCATCGATCGCCCGGTGTTCGCAGGCGTGTTGTCGGTGCTCATCCTGATCTGCGGCCTGCTCGGCATGCAGGCCCTGCCGATCTCGGAGTATCCCGAGGTCGTGCCGCCCTCGATCGTGGTGCGCGCGCAATATCCCGGCGCCAATCCGACGGTCATCGCCGAGACGGTGGCGACGCCGATCGAGGAGGAGATCAACGGCGTCGAGGGCATGCTCTACATGTCCAGCCAGGCGACCGCCGACGGCGCGCTGACCCTGACCGTGACGTTCGCCCTCGGCACCGATCCCGACCAGGCCCAGCAGCTCGTCCAGAACCGCGTCAGCCAGGCCGAGCCCCGGCTGCCGGAAGAGGTCCGCTCGCTCGGCATCACCACGACCAAGAGCTCGCCGGACCTGATGATGGTGGTGCACCTCGTCTCGCCGGACGGACGCTACGACATCAAGTATCTGCGCAACTACGCCGTCATCAACGTCAAGGACCGGCTGGCGCAGATCGCCGGCGTCGGCGACGTTCAGGTGTTCGGTTCGGGCGACTACGCGATGCGCGTCTGGCTCGATCCGCAGAAGGTCGCCGAGGAGGGCCTGTCGGCCAGCGACGTCGTGGCCGCCATCCGCGAGCAGAACGTCCAGGCCGCGGCCGGCCAGATCGGCGCGCCGCCGACGAACGGCGGCATCGAGCTGCAGCTTTCCGTCAACGCGCAAGGCCGGCTCGACACGCCCGAGGCCTTCGGCGACATCATCGTCAAGACCGCTCCGAACGGTGCCGTCGTGCGGCTGCGCGACGTCGCCCGGGTCGAACTTGGCGTCTCCAGCTATTCGCTGCGCTCGCTGCTCAGCAGCGAGCCGGCTGTCGCCCTGCCGATCTTCCAGTCGCCCGGCTCCAACGCGATCGGCGTCTCCGACGCGATCCGCGCGACGATGGACGAGCTGCAGGCCAACATGCCGGAAGGGGTCAAGTACGAGATCGTCTACGACACGACCCAGTTCGTGCGCGCCTCGATCGAGGCCGTGGTGCACACGCTGCTCGAGGCCATCGTGCTGGTGGTGCTGGTTGTCATCGTCTTCCTGCAGACCTGGCGTGCCTCGATCATCCCGCTGATCGCCGTCCCGGTCTCAATCATCGGCACCTTCGGCGCGCTCTATGTGCTCGGCTTCTCGATCAACGCGCTCAGCCTGTTCGGGCTGGTGCTGGCGATCGGCATCGTGGTCGACGACGCGATCGTCGTCGTCGAGAATGTCGAGCGCAACATCGAGGAGGGCCTCGCCCCTCGCGAGGCGACCTACAAGGCGATGCGCGAGGTCTCCGGACCGATCATCGCGATCGCGCTGGTCCTCGTCGCGGTCTTCGTGCCGCTCGCCTTCATCTCGGGCCTCACCGGACAGTTCTACCGCCAGTTCGCCGTCACGATCGCCATCTCGACGGTCATCTCGGCGATCAATTCGCTGACGCTCTCGCCGGCGCTCGCCGCCCTCCTCCTGAAGGGGCACGACGCGCCGAAGGATCGCCTGACGCGGGCGATGGACTTCGTGTTCGGCTGGTTCTTCCGCGGCTTCAACCGCAGCTTCAATTTCGGCTCGCGCGCCTACGGCAATTCCGTCGGCCGGCTGTTCTCCCGCAAGACGATCGTCATGGGCGTCTATCTCGTCCTCGTCGGCGCGACTGTCTTCATGTTCAACCAGGTGCCCGGCGGCTTCGTGCCGGCGCAGGACAAGGGCTATCTCGTGGGCTTCGCCCAACTCCCCGACGGCGCCAGCCTCGACCGGACCGAGGACGTCATTCGGGAGATGAGCGACATCGCGCTCGACGAGCCGGGCGCCGACAGCACCGTCGCCTTCCCCGGCCTGTCGATCAACGGCTTCACCAACAGCCCCAGCGCCGGCGTCGTCTTCGTCACCGAAGCCCCGTTCGAGGAACGCGAGGGCCTGCCCGGCGGCGCCATCGCCGGCGCACTCAACCAGAAATATGCCGGCATCCGCGAAGCCACGATCGCCGTCTTCCCGCCACCGCCCGTCCAGGGCCTCGGCACGATCGGCGGCTTCAAGCTGCAGCTCCAGGACCGCGCCGGCCTCGGCTACGAGGCGCTGAACCAGGCGACGAACGATTTCCTGGCGAAGGCGCGCGCGGCGCCGGAGCTCGCCGGCATGTTCTCGAGCTACCGGATCAGCGTCCCGCAGCTTTTTGCCGATCTCGACCGCACCAAGGCGCATCAGCTGGGCGTCTCGGTGACGGACGTCTTCGACACGCTGCAGATCTATCTCGGCTCGCTCTACGTCAACGACTTCAACGCCTTCGGCCGCACCTACTCGGTACGGGTGCAGGCGGATGCCGGCAGCCGCAGCCAACCCGACGACATCGCCCGGCTGAAGGTGCGCTCGTCGAACGGGGCGATGGTGCCGCTGTCGGCGCTGATGACGGTGAAGCCGTCGGCCGGACCGGAACTGGCGAGCCGCTACAACGGCTTCCTCGCCGCCGACATCAACGGCGGACCGGCGCCCGGCTATTCCTCCGGCGAGGCTCAGGCCGCGGTGGAGCGGGTCGCGGCGGAGACGCTGCCCAAGGGCGTCGGCTTCGAGTGGACGGACCTCACCTACCAGCAGATCATCGCCGGCAATTCCGGCCTGATCGTCTTCCCGCTGGCCGTGCTCCTGGTCTTCCTGGTGCTGGCGGCCCAGTACGAGAGCCTCACCCTGCCCTTCGCGATCATCATGATCGTGCCGACCGGGATCCTCGCAGCGCTGGTCGGCGTGTGGCTCGACCAGGGCGACAACAACATCTTCACGCAGATCGGCTTCATCGTGCTCGTCGGCCTGTCCGCCAAGAACGCCATCCTGATCGTGGAATTCGCCCGCGACCTGGAGATATCCGGCATGGCGACCCGGCAGGCGGCGGTGGAGGCCAGCCGGCTGCGGCTGCGCCCCATCCTGATGACCTCGATCGCCTTCATCATGGGCGTGGTGCCGCTGGTGCTGTCCACGGGCCCGGGCGCCGAGATGCGCGCGGCGATGGGCGTCGCGGTGTTCGCCGGCATGCTGGGCGTCACGATCTTCGGGATCTTCCTGACCCCGGTGTTCTACGTGCTGGTGCGCAAGCTCTCCGGCGGGCGGCCGCTGGTACGCGTCGCCGCGGCGCCGGCCGACGCGCCCGCTCCGGCCCAACCGTAAGGCGCCCGCAGCCGGCGGCGGGCGCCGCCTTCGGCAGGCCGTTACATTTGTAAAAAGCCGGGATATCCCCATATGATAGCCAAGATCGGCATAGGATGCGGGGACCCGGAAAGAAGCGACATGACCAGAGGACGTCCCAGGGAGTTCGATGTCGACGAGGCGCTCGACAAGGCGATTCTCCTGTTCTGGCGACAGGGCTACGAGGGCACCTCGCTGGCCGACCTCATCGAGGCGATGGGCATCACCAAGCCCAGCCTCTACGCCGCCTTCGGCAACAAGGAAGAGCTGTTCCGGAAGGCTGTCGATCGCTACGCCGAACGGCGCATCGCCTATCTCGACACGATCCTCAACCAGCCTTCGTCCCGGCGCGCCATCGAAGGCTTCCTGATGCTGTTCACTGGCGCGGAAGCGCCCGACGGCACCCCCACCGGCTGCCTGATGGTGCAGGGGGCGCTGGTCTGCAGCCCGGACGGCGACTCCGTCAAGGACGATCTTCAGGCGCGCCGGTTTTCCAACCTGCAGCGGCTCCGCGAACGGCTGGAGCGCTGGAAGAGCGAGGGCGACCTGCCGGCCGATACCGACACCGATAGCCTCGGCAGCTATGTGATCACCGTCGCCAACGGTCTCGTGGTGCAGGCAAATGGTGGTGCGAGGCCCGAGCAGCTTCAGAAGGTCGTCCGGCAGTTCATGGAATCGTGGCCGGGCAAGCCAGACGAGACGGTCGACGCTGCGGACATCTGCGCCGCCTGAGGTGGCTCGAAGGTGGAATTCCGCGCGATCACCTGGAGATCGGCGTAGCGCGCCAACTCCGCGATGACGTCCTCCGTCAGGCCGTCGACGAAATACTGGTCGCTGGCCGCCTCGCCCATGTCGTCGAAGGGCAGCACCGCGATGGCGGGTCGTTGTTCGCGCGCCGAGCCGGATAGCCGCAGGACGGTGTCGATCCGGCTGTTGGCGAAGGCTGACAGCCCCGGCCGGTCGGCGAGACCGACCACCAGGAGCCCGATCACGGCGGCAACGCCCAGATAGACGCCGCCTTTAGTGCGGGCCTCGGCGCCCGGATCACCGATAGCGTCCAAAGTCATCTGCGCTACGATGGCGCCTTCGGCGAGGACTCGGAAAGCCATCGTGGGTCGATCGGCCTGTCCTTTCGCTTCTGACGACGACAGGCTATGGCGCCAACTCAAGAAGTTGGCGCCATATTCCCACCGCTACCCCTTCGATGTGTCCGGCCCGGAGATATAGGGCTCCGCGTTTTCGGCATGGTGACACTCTCCTCCCACAAATCGGATCGCGTCCATCAAACCGGGGGAACTCCACCGGCCGCGGTTCATGCGTTGATCAAACCTGTATGATGGTCCGCCAAGCGGACGATCGCGCTAGCTGCACTTGTAAGCCGCTCAAGACGAACTGGCGGCACAACTGCGCGTGGGTGCGCTCGGTCCCGAGGCTTCGCCTTCACTCATCTGCAGTCCGCAGTGTTGGGTCGAGGCGGTCGCGCAGCCAGTCGCCGAGCAGGCTGACCGACAGCGTCGTCAGGAAGATCACGACGCCCGCCGGGATCGCCATCCACCAAGCCGTCGCGATATAATTCCGCCCCTCGCCGAGCATCAGACCCAGGCTGGTCTGCGGTGGCTGGACGCCAAGCCCGAGAAAGCTCAACGACGTCTCCAGCAGGATCAGTTCGGGAAAGTTCAGCGTCACCTGCACCACGAGAACGCTGAGGATGTTCGGCAGCACGTGCCTTACGTAGATGCTAAACGGATGGACACCGAGGGTGCGGATGGCAAAGGCGTAACCTTGCGCGTTGGCCTGCAGGACCAGTCCGCGCGTCAGGCGCGCATAGACCTCCCAGCCGTAGAAGCCCACCACCAGGAGGAACAGTTCGAAGCTGTTACCGAAGAAGGCGAGGATCGCCAGCGCGATGATCAGGAACGGCATCGACGCCTGGAAGTCCACCAACAGCATGACGAGTTCCTCGAACCAGCCGCGGAAATGGGCGGCGAGGAAACCAAGGATGGTGCCCACCACGGAGCCGATCAGCGTGCCGCAGAACGCGATGAGCACGCTGGTGCGCATGGCGTAGAGGAGTCGTGAGAAGACATCGCGACCGAGCCCGTCGGTGCCGAGGAGATAGGCGGGGTCGCCGCCAAGGAAGGCGGGCGGCTTGAGGCGATTGAGGAGGCTCTGCTCGGCATAGCCGTACGGCGCGATCAGGTCTGCGCCGAGAGAGAGGACGAGGACGAGGACGAGCCATGCGCTGCAAAGGGCGACGACGATCGGCAGGCGGCGTCGGCGCGGTCGCGATTTCGCTTTGGGCGCGACGGGATCGGTGACCGCGCTCATGCCCGCGCCTCGCGTCGACCGGCGCCGATGCGGGGATCGAGCCAGCCATAGAGGATGTCGACCAGGAAGTTGATGGCAATCATGGTGAAGGCGATCAGCAGCACGACGGTCTGGACGACGGCGAGATCGCGGAAGGCGACGGCATTGACGAGAAGCTGACCAACGCCGGGCCACGCGAAGACCGGTTCGACAACCACGGCGCCCCCGATCAGCGCGCCGACGCGAAGACCGACGACGGTGACAATGGGGATGCCCGCGTTCGGCAATGCGTGGTTCATGATCCGGCGCCGGAACGGCACGCCCTTGGCCCTGGCCGTGCGCATGAAGGGCTGGTGCAGGACTTCCAGCAGCGAGGAGCGGGTGAAGCGCCCGACCGTGGCAGCGTAACTGGTGCCGAGCGTCACCGCCGGCATTATCAGGTGCTCGAAGCTTCCGGCACCCGAGCTCGGCAGGACGCGCCATGTCATCGCGAAGAGCAGAATCATCAGGATGCCGAGGAAGAAGTTCGGCATCGAATGGCCCAGGATCGTGAAAGCCATGGTGGCGTGGTCGATCGTCGTGCCGCGGTTCAGCGCCGCCAGGATTCCCGCGCCGAGCCCGAGAAGAAGCGTTAAGGCGAGTGCCGTGAGACCCAGTTGGAGCGTGAGGGGCAGGCGCTCCAGGACGACGTCGAACGCCGGCCGGTCGTCACGGAACGAAAAGCCGAAATCCCCCCGGAAGATGCCCGCGACATATCGCAGATATTGCTCCGGCAGCGGACGGTCTAGCCCCCACATCGCGCGGTATTCCGTTATGACGGCGGCCGGCGTGTCGTCGGGAAGCATCTGCGTCACCGGATCGCCGGACATGCGAAGCACGACGAAGACGAAGGTGACGGCGAGAACGAGCGTTAGGAACGCACGCAGCAGCTTCGTCAGGAGGAAACGCGGGCTCATCGCAGCGGGTCCCCGGGCCCTTGCGACCAGCCGAAATCGGTGATCGCGCGGCCGTCGACGAGCCACTGCTCGACGGTCTGTTCGTGGCTGCCGACCGAGGCAGTGAGGGTGCGCCGCTCGACGCACGCCGGCTCGCCGTCGCGGTCTGCCAGAACCTCGCCCAGGATCCGGCCGCCGGTCCCTTCGGTGGCGAGGCCGAGGATCGTCAGGAGCGTCGGCGCGATGTCGGGCAGCCAACATGGGGTCGCCGATTGCACGTCATGTCGGAACGCCGGCCCGGCCGCGGCCAGAGCGGTCGAGAGTTCGCCCCGGGTAAGGCCGCCATGCATGCCGCCACCGGGTTCGATGCCACCGACGAAAAGGCAGGTTTCCGCCGAGCCGGGGGGCAGGCCCGCCGACGCGCGAAGCGTGAAGGAGACGGGCGCCGAGCGAGGATGGCCGCCGCCCATGGCCGAGGCCGCAATCGCACCCGGCACGGTGGCCTGAGGTTCCCCGGGAAGGTTGACGAAGACGAGGCCACACCAGGGTTCGGCAGCCAGTTCCTCGACGGTCTTCGCGATCGTCTTGCGGGAGGGCTTCGGGAGATACAGGCCGGAGAAATAGCCGGGCGCCAGATAGTCCGCATGGTCTGGCAGGGCTGACCTCAGATCGACGCGGCCTGCGCCGGTGATCTGCCCATGGTCGGACATGACCATGATGTTCTCCGGTCCGTCGCCGGCCTGCCACCAATCCAGGATGCGGCCGAAGGCGTCATCGCAGCCGCGCTGCGCGGTGATCGTCTCGGGGCCGTCGATGCCATAGCCGTGCGAGGTTATGTCCGGATCGGACATCCAGAAGACCGCGAGATCGGGTCCATGCGTCGGATAGACGAGGTCGGTCAGGACCCGCGTCGCATAGTCGATCCGCGCCGTGTTGGGCGTCGCGCCTTCAGGGATCGCACCGAACCGTTCTTCGGCCTGCCTCATGACCTCGTGGGTGCCGACCCCCTCGTGCACCGAGAAAACCGGCTGGCCGAGACCGCCTGCGCCGTAGCTCATCATGAAGGTCGCGCCGGGCGTTGCGGTGCTGACGACGGCGAACCGCCTGCCGGCACGCGCCAGACGCTGGCCAAGGCTCTCGCGGTCAACGAGGACGCCGAGCGCGTCGGCGCGCAGCAGATTGTCGCGTTTTGCCGTGTTGAAGAGGCCTTCCGGGAGGACGGCGGGATTGATGAACTGGTTGGCGACGAGCCCGTGCTCGCCCGGCGCGGAGCCGGTGACGGTGCTGGTCGAGGCGACGCGGGTTTCGCTCGGGAAGACGCTGCGCGAATTGATCATGTCGACGCCGCCAGCCATGAAGCGGGCGAGATTCGGCATGCGCTCGGCCGTGGCATGGTCGCGCCGCAGTCCGTCGAAGCAGACGAGGAGAGTCGAGCCTTGGCTCATGCGCTTTCCTCCAGGCGAAGGCCGGCAAGTGCCTCGTGCGCTGCGGCCGGATCGTTGACGAGGAAGCCGGCAGCGCCGTCGGCGGCCATGCGGCGCAGCACGTCGGGTGCAAAATCGCCGACGTCGCGGCCGGTCTGATGATGACCCGTGGTGACCCAGACCCGGCGGTTCCGGCCCTTCACGGCACGGAGGCGTTCCGGGATCGCGTCGCCCTCCCACAGCCGCAGGATGCTGCCGCCGGCCGCGAAGAACGCCTCTTCTTCGTCAGGCTTCTTCAAGAGGCCCAGTATGGCGGCGCTCGTCCGGGCCCTGACGTGGCGCACCGAGGCGATGTCGTGGAGACCGAAGAAAAGTTTGTCGCGACCGCTGGCACTCGCTGCTGCGAGGAGGCGGTCGAGCGCTTTTGGGCGCTCATCCTTGACGTCGAAGAGGATCGCCTGCGCGACCGGCAGGAGGCTGAAGAGCAGCGCCAAAGGCGGCGCCGCGGCGCTGCCTTCCACGGTAACGGCCGCAAGGTCTGCCGCGTCGAGATCCGTGATCGTTTCATGACGGCCCGCAAGGCGCCTGAGATCGGCGTCGTGGCAGCAGACGAGCGTCCCGTCACGGGTCATGCGGATGTCGGCCTCGATGACGTCGGCGCCGGCTTCGTGCGCTGCCTGCCAGGCATCAGGCGAATTCTCGCGATGGGCGGCCGAAAAACCCCGATGGGCGACGATAGCCGGTCTGGTCGTGGTGGAGGAATGCATGGTGGCGGGTTCCTAAGCGGCCTGGGCCGCCGCGTCGCGGGCTCGGCGCATCGCGGGCGATGCCGCCGGCAACGCCGCGATCAGCGATTGCGTGTAAGGGTTGCTCGGGCGGACGAAGACTTCGCTTGCCGGCCCCGTCTCGACGATCCGCCCTCGCTGCATCACGGCAATGCGATGGCTGATGTGGCGCACCACCCCGAGATCGTGGGAGATGAAGAGATACGCGACGCCGAATTCGGCCTGCAGATCCTTCAGCAAGTTCAGGATCTGCGCCTGAACCGAGACGTCGAGCGCGCTGACCGCCTCGTCGCAGACGATCAACCGCGGCGACAAAGCGAGCGCCCGGGCGATGACGGCGCGCTGCAATTGGCCGCCAGAAAGCTGGTGCGGAAAACGCGATCCGAGCCCGGCAAGGCCGACGCGGGCGAGCAGTGTGTGCGTCCTGTCGTCGCCGTCCTCCACCATGTCGATCCGATGGGCGGCCATCGCTCCCTGGATCTGCGCGGCGATCGCAAGCCGCGGATCGAGGGCTTGGGAGGGGTTCTGGAACACGACCTGGACGATGCGGCGCTGCCGGCGCCAAGCGGCCGTATCGATTGCTCCGTAAGGCTCGCCGTCGAAGGTGACCCGGCCCGCGCTCGGCGCCTCGATGCCTGCAGCGATGCGACCGAGCGTCGACTTGCCGCTGCCGCTTTCGCCGACGATCCCGAGGGTTTCGCCGGGGCTGAGCGTCAGGGTGACGCCCTCGACGGCGCGGACCGGTTCGCCGCGACGGAGCCAGGCCTGGCGGCCACCATAATGCCGGCTCACGGCGTGAAGCGCGAGCATCGGGCCGTCCGTCATGGCTGGCCCGGAAAATGGCATGCGACCGTCTGTGACCCTGCATAGGACCGTGGTGCCGGCCAGGTCGCGCATCGGTCGACTTGCCTCTCGCAGCGCTGACGGAACGCGCAGCCGCTGGGACGCGCTGCCGGCCGCGGCACCGTCCCGCCGATCGCCGCGAGCTGCCCGTCCGCCGCTGCCGACAATGCGTGCAGGCGGCAGTTCATCAGGCCCTGCGTATAGGGATGGGCGGGGTGATCGAAGATGTCGTCGACCGTCCCCGTCTCGACGATCCGGCCGGAATACATGACGGCGACGCGGTCGGCGATCTCTGCGACGACGGACAGATCATGCGTGACGAAGATCATCGCCGTCCCGGTCTCGTTCTGCAGGGTCTTCATCAGCTTCAGGATCTGCGCCTGGGTGGTGACGTCGAGCGCCGTCGTCGCCTCGTCGGAGACGATCAGACGTGGACGGCAGGCGAGCGCCATGGCGATCATCACCCGTTGGCACATGCCGCCCGACAGTTGATGCGGATAGGCGACTGCGCGTTTCTCCGGGTCGTGGATTCCGACCTTGTCGAGAAGTTCGACAGCCCGTCGCATGGCAGCTTTCCACGATACGCCATCGTGCACGACGAGGGCCTCGGCGACTTGACGGCCGACCCGCTGCACCGGGTTCAGCGAAGCACCGGGATCCTGGAAGATCATCGCCATGTCCCGGCCGCGCATCTGCCGGAGGCTTCGCTCGTCAAGGCCCGTCAGATCCTTGCCGAGCAGGCTGATACGGCCCGCCTTCAGGCGCACGGGATCGGCCAGAAGTCCCATCGCGGCGAGGCAGGTCAGGCTCTTGCCGCAGCCGCTTTCGCCGACGAGGCACAGCGTTTCACCGGCAGCGACGTGCAGCGAGGCGTCGAGCACGAGATCGACCGTGTCGGTACCGACGGTCATCGCCTCGACCGACAGGACCGGACAGGCGGGATCGATCGAAACACCCGAAACGGGCAAGGCGCCGGCAAAGCCGGCGCCTTCCGTTGGCAAAAGGGAGAGATTCACGAGCCTTCGGCCTCGTCCTTCAGGTTGGATGGCCGCAGGTCCATGTAGTAGAACGTGTAGGGCTGCCATTTCAGGGACTTGCGCACACCGTAGGTCTCCAGCGGCTGGTAGAGGATCGTGCCAGGGGCGTCGTCTTCCCAGGTGTCCATCAGATCCACGGCAAGTTCGAAGCGCTTGTCGTGGTCGAGCGTCGTCTCGAGCTGTGCGCCGATCTGGTTGAACGTCTCGGGCGTCCAGCTTTCCCAGGTCTTCTGGGCCGAACCATAGGGGCCCCAGGTGTTCCAAAGGCCGCCGACCGGGTCGGGATAGCGGGTGGAATTCGACCAGTTGCGGACCATCAGCTCGTCGTTCGGGAGGGAGTCGAGGTCCTCCGTCACGTTGAGTTCGGCATTGATGCCGACGGCCTTCCACATTTCCAGGATCGCCTGGGCGGCGGGCAGGGCGTTCAGGTAGTATTGCGGCTCGGTGGAATAGACGATCGTCTCGCCGTTGTAGCCGGCTTCTGCGAGGAGCTGCCGGGCCTTTTCCGGATCGTAGCCGAAGCCCGGACGATCGGCCTGATACATGTCGCCGTATTCCGGATACTGGTGACCGTTCGGCACCACGGCATCGCCGTTCCAGAGCGCTTCGACGAGCAGATTGCGGTCGATCGCCAAGTTCATCGCCTGGCGAATGCGCTTGTCGGCCAGGACCGGATGGTCGGTGTTGTAGACGAGGACATGCGAATTCGCGAGGACGACGCTGCGGGTCTCGATATCGTCATAGCCGTCGATCTGGGCGATCTGGTCCGGCGCGACGTTGGTGATGATATCGAACTCGCCGCTGACGAGGCCGGCGATGCGAGCGGCCGGCTCCGGCACCTTGCGGAATGTTACCGTCGCCGCCGTCGGCCGGCCATCCCAGTACTGGTCGAACGCATCGAGCCGGATGTATTGATCGGCGCGGTACTCGTCGAGCATGTAGGGGCCGGTGCCGACCGGGAACTGGGCGAAGCCCTTGCCCGCGGCCTTCTCAAGCCAGTCATCCTTGTCGACGATCCATGACGCCCAGGAGGCGAGGCGCTGTTCGAGCAACGGATCCGGCGCCTTGGTGACGAAGCGGACCGTGTAGTCGTCGAGCTTTTCGACGCGGTCGAGAACGCCGAAATAGGCCCGGCCCTGTGGCAGCGGGGAAGCCTCCCCGATCAGGCGTTCCGGCGAGAAGGTAAAGACCACGTCGTCGGCGTTGAAGGCGGCGCCGTTGTGGAACGTGACGCCCTCCCGAAGCTTCAATTCGAGGGTCGTGTCGTCGATCCGCTCCCAGCTCGTCGCGAGCGAGGGCACGAGCTTGGCGCCGCCGCCGCCTTCACCCGAGAGGAAGTCCCGGCGGATCAGCGTGTCGAAGACCGAGTAGGTGATCCGGGTGCCGACGTTCGACATTTCCTTGGCCGGCTCCAGCGTCGGCGGATTGTCGGCTACGGCGACCACGATGTCGGGTCTGCCGGCAGCCTGCGCCTGCATCGCGCCGAGACTGCCAAGGGCAAGTCCTGTCAAAAGGCAAGCTTTGATCGCTCTGTCGAACATGTCCACTCCTCAGTCTGGTGAATGAGGAGGGCCTACCGTCCCATTGATAACCCTCAGTGACGATCTTGCGACGTTTCGATGAATGACCTGTCGGCGACGTATCGATCGTCTCTGCAACAGGGTGAACCGGCGGGCCGCGGCTCACTGCCCCACTCCGATCAGTCCGCAAGACAAAAAGTGTAAGCAGCCGTCAGTTCAACGAGATCAAAGTGGGCATGTCGGCGGACGCGGCGGCCGAACAGGCGCCGAAAGTGCGTCAGACCCGACCAGCCTCCGACGTGGCCTTCGGGCGAAGCGTCGGTGTGTCCCCGACGCACTATGCGCGCGAGGCGGCTGCGGCATCCGCTGGCAGGCGGCGGAGGAATTCGAAGGCGCCATTGCCGGATGGGGCTCCCCGCGCTTGCCCCTTGATAGTCATCTATGTCCCACGCAACCGGACACGCGCCTGGAAGCCGATCGCCCCGGGAGATGCCCACGCATCGTCGCAACGTAGAGCGCCGATGACCCTTCTAATTGTGGCTCGTCCGGTCGGTGCCCGATGGACAGACGGATCCTAACGCAGCGACCGGCGGAATCTCCACAGCGAGAACGAGAAAAGGACGAGGCCGATGGCGACGAGGCTGAGAAGCTGCGGCCAGATGACGTCGAGCCCAGCGCCGCGGAACATGATCGACTGCGACAGCGAGACGAAATGCGTGTCGGGCGCGAGCGACAGGAGGATGCGCAGGCCTGCGGGCATATTCTCGACCGGCGTCAGACCGCCGGCGAGGATCTGGAGCGGAAACAGCACGAGCATCAGTAGCAGCCCGAACTGCGGCATGGAGCCAGCGATGGTGGCGAGGAAGATGCCGAGCGAAGTCGTCGCAAAGAGCTGGAGCGCCATGCCGAGCATCAGGAGCCACAGCGAGCCCGCCACAGGGATGGCCAGCCATGCCTGCACTACGACGGTGATGGAGAAGAAGGCCGCACCCATCACCACCACCACCATCGGCCAGATCTTGCCGAGCATGATCTCCGCAGGCGTCACGGGCATAACGAGAAGGTGTTCGATCGTGCCGTGCTCGCGCTCACGGATAAGCGCCGCGCCGGCCAGGATGACCGAGAGCAGCGCGACATTGTTGACGACCTCCATCATGGCGCTGAACCAATTGGGATTGAGTTCGGGGTTGAAGCGCGCGCGCAGCACCAGATCGACCGGCGCGGCTCCGGCGGCGCGGTAGCGCTGGACGAATTCAGAGATCTCGCCCGATACGATGGCCTGTACGTAGCCCGCGCCGGTGAAGGCCTGGGTCATGCGCGTTGCATCGACATTCAGCTGTATGGCCGGTTCGCTCCCGGCCAGAAGATCGCGCTGGAAGTTCGGCGGGATGACGAGCGCGAAGGTGTCGATGCCCTCGTCCATGCGCTGATTCATCTCCGAAAGGGTAATCGCTTGCGGCGGGCCGAAATGGGGCGGGTAGAAGGCCGAGGCGATGCGAGCCGACAGCGGCGAGGCGTCCTCGTTCACGATGGAGATCGTCGCCTTGTTCAGTGTGAAAGGCGTCGCAACTGCCGCCGCATAGATCTGGATCGTGAACACCGCGCCGATCAGCACCAGCAGGGCTGGCGTGCGCAGGAGGTTCCACAACTCCTTGATGCCCAGACGCCAGATGGTCGATATCCGCATGGGTCAGCGCGCCTGCTTCCGGAGGAAGAACGCGCTCAGCAAGAGCAGCACGGGGCCAGCCGCGAGCAATGACAGGAGGGAGGCGGTGAGATCGCCGAAGCCCAAGGCCTTGGAGAAAGCGCCACGCGAAACGGTCACGAAATGGCTCGCGGGGTTGATCGTCCCGATCAGCGCGGCCTCGCCCTCCATGGAGGCTATCGGGTCGATCATGCCGGAATACTGGACGGCCAGCGTCATGGTGACGACGGTGGTGAGGAAAATCGCGGCGATCTGGCTGTTCATGAAGCTGGAGATGAACAGCCCGAGCCCGGTCGCCGCGATGGCGTAGAGCAGGCCTCCCATCGCGTACGCCGGCAAGCTGCCGGTGAAAGGCACGCCCTGCACGAAGATGGCAAAGATGGTCAGCATCGCGAGATTCACCATGGCGAGGCCGACATAGGGGATCTGCTTGCCGAGCAGGAATTCCAGGCGGGTCACGGGCGTGACGTAGAGATTGACGATGGAGCCGAGGTCCTTTTCCCGCACGATCGAAAGCGTCGCCAGCATGGTGGGGATGAACATCAGCACCAGGGCAATGACGGCCGGCACCATGGCGATGAGGCTCTCGACATTGGGATTGTAGCGGAACCGCGTCTCGAGCTGGAAACTCGCCGAGCCAGCCCGGTCTCCATGGGCTTGCCGTGCCTGCCGCATCAGCCAGTGGGCGTGCAGCCCCTCCACGTAGCCTTGCGCGGTCTCCGCGCGCGAAGGCATGGAGCCGTCGATCCATCCGCCGATTTCCACGTGGCGGCCAGCGGCCACCTCGCGCGCGAAGCCGGGCGGTATCTCGATGGCGAGGCTCAGTTCGCCACTGCGCATGCGCCGGTCCATGTCGGCATGATCGAGGATCGGAGGGCGCTCGGTGAAATAGCGTGAGCCCGAGATGTCGAGTGTATAGTCGCGGCTCATCGTCGTCTGGTCGTGATCGAGGACCGCGAAGGACAGGTCCTCGACATCTATGCTGATGCCGTAGCCGAGGACGAACAGCAGCACCAAGCTGCCGATGAAGGCGAAGGAGGCGCGGATCGGGTCGCGGCGCAGTTCAAGCGCCTCGCGCCGGGCATAGCTCATCATGCGACGCGGATCGAGCCAGCGCCTCTGCGCTGGCTGATGTCCGGGCCCGGTCGAATGGATGATATCCGTAGCGGCGGCGGCATCCGCTTTCGGCTTGGCGGCCGCGGCCCCTTCCTCGATCGCCTCCTCCAGATACGAGACGAAAGCCTCTTCGAGATTGGTGCTGCCACGCCTCTCGACGATGGCGGCTGGCGTCTCGGACACCAGCACCTTGCCGGCGTGCATCAGCGAGATGCGGTCGCAGCGCTCCGCCTCGTTCATGAAGTGCGTTGAGATGAAGATGGTCACGCCGTCCTTGCGCGACAGATCGGCGAAGCTCTGCCACAGCGCATCGCGCGCGATGGGATCGACGCCGGACGTCGGCTCGTCGAGTATCAGGATTTCGGGGGCATGGATCATGGCGACGGCCAGCGACAGGCGCTGGGTGACGCCGAGCGGCAAGGCGTCAGGGAGCGATTCCAGCACCCCGATCAGATCGAAGCGCTTCGCCATCTCCTTAATGCGGCCTGGTATGTCCTTGGCCGGCATCTGGAAGAGGCGGGCGTGCAGGTCGAGGTTCTGCCGAACGGTCAACTCGGAATAGAGCGAGAAGGACTGCGACATGTAGCCGACGCGCCGGCGCGTATCGATATCGTGCGGATCGACTTCGCGCCCGAACAGCTTCGCGGTGCCCTCGCTGGCCGGCAGGAGGCCGGTCAGCATTTTCATGGTCGTCGTCTTGCCGCAGCCGTTCGATCCGAGGAAGCCGAAGATCTCACCGCGAGGGATGCGAAAGCTGACATTGTCCACCGCAGTGAAGGTGCCGAAGCGGATGGTCAGCCCATCGGCCTCGATCGCCGGCTCTTGGCCATCGCTCTGCGGGCGCGGCGGAATCTCGACCTGGCGATGTTGGCTGCGTTTTTCCTCCGGCAAGAGAGCGATGAAGGCCTCGTCGAGCGAGAAAGTCGCAGTCTTTTCCTGAAGCTCGGTCGGCGTGCCCGTCGCGAGCACGCGCCCGCCGTCCATGGCGACGAGCCAGTCGAACTCGGCCGCCTCGTCCATATAGGCGGTCGCAACGATCACCCCCATGCTCGGCCGGTTCGCCCTTATGTCGTTGATCAGTTCCCAGAACTGCCGCCGGGCCAGCGGGTCGACGCCGGTTGTCGGCTCATCGAGGATGAGGAGGTCTGGGCCGTGAATCAGCGCGCAGCACAGGCCGACCTTCTGCTTCATGCCGCCAGAGAGTTTGCCGGCCGGGCGATCTGGAAAGGGATCGAGACCGGTGGCGGCGAGGAGCTCGTGGATGCGGCGCTCGCGTTCCTTGCGGGCATGGCCGAAGAGACGGCCGAAGAAATCCACGTTCTCGAACACGGACAGGGTCGGATAGAGGTTCTTGCCGAGCCCTTGGGGCATATAGGCGATGTGGGGGCCTATCTCGCTGCGATCACGTGGCTTTCGCATGTCGGCGCCCAAGGCTTCGACCTCGCCGCTCTGGACCTTGCGCGCCCCGGCGATCAGCGAGAGGAGCGTCGATTTCCCGACGCCGTCGGGCCCGATCAGGCCCAGCATCTTTCCCGCCGGGAAGTCGATCGAGACGTCGTCGAGCGCGCGGGTCTTCTTGAAGACGTGGGTGACGGCCCGCACCCGCGCCGCGAGAGCCGGAGCTTCGCCGGGGCGCGCCGGCCCGCTCATTCGAGCAGCCCCGTACGCAGGCTTTCAGGCCATTCCGCCGCCGGATCGGTCCTGACATAGGCGACGCCCGGCAGGCCCGGCTTGACGTAGTCGGCATGCCTTTCAAGGAGCTCCGGCGCAACGCGCACCCGAACGCGGAACATCAGGCCCTGCCGCTCCTCGGCTGTCTCCACGGTGCGGGGCGTGAACTGCGCGACATCGGAGAGGAACGAAACCTCCGCCGGGATGATCACGCCGGGGGCGGTGTCGAGCACGATGCGCGCCTGCGAGCCGATGGCGAGGCGTCCGGCCTCCATCGTGGGCAGGAAGACGGTCATGTAGACATCGCCGAGATAGATGAGGTTGAGCACCCGGCCGCCGCCGGCGACCACCTCGCCTGGCTGGGCCACGAGATACTGCACCCGACCATCCCGTGGCGAGCGCAATGCGCTGTCGTCGATCTCGGCCTGGATGCGCTCTATGGCCGCCTCGGCCGCCTCGATGCTGGCTTGGGCGTCAACGATTTGCGCCCGTGCTGTGGCGACGCCTGCGTCGGCGGCGGCGACTTGGGCGCGTGCGGCGTCGAGCGCAGCGCGCGCCCCTTCGAACCGCGCCCGATCGTCGTCCACCGTCTGCTGGGAAACGGCATTTCGCTCGACGAGATGTTGTGAGCGGCTGAGCCGGCCCTCGGCAGAGCCGAGCTCGGCTTCGCGCTGCGCGACGACCGCAAGGGCGGCCGAGCGTTCGGCCACGGCCTGATCTACCCCGCTCTCGGCAACCTCCCTGCCGATCCGTCCGCGCCGTAGCTGGGCCTGTGCCTCGCGCAACTGAGCCTCCAGCTGCTGGGTATCCATATGGGCGAGAACCTGGCCAGCCGAGACGGTCTCGCCCTCATGCACAAGGATGTCCCTGATCCGGCCGCCGGTGCGGGCCGATATGTCGATGGCGACCGCCTCGATCCGGCCATTCCCCCACGCGACGCCTGCCGGTAGCTCCTCCTCCGACAGACGCTGCGTCAGATACCAGCCGCCGGCGATCGCAGCCGCCGCCAGCGCCAGCCAGAACCAGGAATTGCCGAAAAGCGCCTTGAGCCGCTCCAGCATACACGTCCCTCTCGTTCGGGCGGCGATCGATCCGCTTGGGCCGGTTCATCCGGCCGGGCTTCCCCGAACAAACCGGTGGACATCCTGCCCATCTTGCAGATGGTGGCTCCTCTTTCAATACGATCCTGGCCCATATTATAAAGGTCGGCGTCTCTCGATGCGTTTCGACGCGAAGGCCGCCCGTTCCCCCGCACCGGGCGGCATTGCTCCAGTTCCGACCAACCGCCCACGAGGAAACGGCCGTGCAGAACGACAATGGAAACAGGTCCGTCGGCAGGCCCCGTGACCGGCAGACCGACGAAGCCATTCTGGAGGCCGCCTTCGAACTGCTGATGGATGTCGGTGTCGACGAAGCGAGCATCGAGAAGATCGCGAAGCATGCCGGTACGACGCGAGCGGCCGTCTATCGTCGCTACAGTAACAAGACGGATCTGCTGGTCAGCGCGGTGAGACACATCCGAGAGCGCACCGAATCCTCGCTTGGGCCGTGGGAAACGATGAGCCTGCATGAGATCATGCAGGTGTACCGCAGGCCCGAGACGATAAAGATCATGTTGAGCTACACCCGACTGATGGCGCGGCTCATCGGTTCGGTCTGCGATCATCCGGAGATCATGGCGGCGTACGACGCGACCTATATGGAACCGAGACGCGTCCTGTTTGGAAAGATCCTCGATCGCGCGAAAGCCGAAGGGGCCCTGCGGCCGGATGCAGATATCGAGATCATCATGGACATGTTCATCGGCGCGATGATCACTCGTCTTCTTCTGCGCGGCGCTCCGGAGGCCATCGAGGAGGTGCGCGACTATATCGATCGGCTTTTCCTGCAGCTCTTTGCCGAGCCGTAACGGAAGGCGGCTACACGACATGACGGCCTCCTCGCCGGAACCACAGTCCGGCGAGGAGGCGAACAGCAACCCGTTCGTGATGGCAAGGGTCCGGCAGGACGAGCGACGCTCGCTCGACTAGCGGACGGCGGGATCGGTCGTTGACGAGATTGCTTGAAGCGACAAGGCCGCGGCGGCGTTCTGCAGCACGAAGGCCCCCTGTCTTGCGCTTTCCACGGCCCCAGGGCTGGTCAATGCAGGAACCCTTGACGCAACGGCGGCCAACCGCACGAAGCGACTGTGTCGCGTGCGGCCGACCGGTTCAACGGATGAGATGTCGATCACTCGCAAGCCGAGATTCTGCGCCGCTTCCTGCAAGGCCGGATCGTTGACGTTGACCGCCCCGATCCGTGGGTGTCCTCTTGCAGCATGCGTCGATACTGCAAGTGCACGATCATCGGGCGCCACGAAAAGGGTGATCGGGGGATCAAGCCGCCCCACCACCGCAAGCTGTTTTCGAAAGACGTCGACATCGATATCCGGCGCCGCGAGATCAACCTGATAGCGGGCCAGGACGCCGTGGCGGCCCTGCAGCCGAAGCTGGCGAAGTGCTTCCATCACAAGCCAGCCGCCCAGGCTATGGCCGAACAGGGAAATCTGCCCGCCTGTCCGAAGATCGGCCAGCAGGCGTAGGACGTGCACCAGATCGTCCCGAGCGTAGGTCACGCCGTCACGATCCGCCACATACCCCATGACCGCGCCCTCCGATGGCCAGGAAAAGAGGATCGGGACGACAGCTTCCTCCGAGTCTAGATCGACAGTGATCTGCGCAAGGCGAAACGCCGCCTCGGCCAAGGTCTCGTTGTAGCCGTGGACAAACACGCCCAACTGGCCGCCGCGTCGTACCCCCATTGCCGCCTCGCCCACGAATTCATCCTCATTCAGGATCGAGCGATGTGCGACGACGAAGCTGTGCGAAGGATCATGCTCGCGGTTTTTCGACCACTCAACCGATCCCGCTTGATGGCCCGGCGGGATCGAGACGACCAGTTTCTCGTAACGAAGCGCCCCCCGCGAACTGCCGTGCGCTTCTCCGTGCGAGCCAGGAACTGACCGATCCGTCGCCACCAATACAGGGACAAGTCTGGCATCGGGCACTGTTCTGCCGGTCGCCTGAAGGGCCTCGGGTCCTGGCCTTGCGCCACACCCGCCGATCGCCAGGGTTAGCACGACGATGAGTAGTCTCCTCATAGCTCCCTCAACCTCCTGCTGCTGCTAACGGAAGCCTGGCCTACACGCGATCCTGACTTCCAGCGGCCCGCCGATCGAGCGCGCGGAGAGGGTGCGAAGTGCGCGAGCCGCAGCCTTTTGACATCCGCAGGAACTTGAGGCAATAAGTTTCGATACAGAATCGTATTATAATATGCGGAGATGCACATGCCCGGCAACAAGAACGTGCTGATCTCAGGTGCAGGTGTGGCTGGGCCGATCCTCGGTTGGTGGTTGCATCACTATGGCTTTCATCCGGTGATTGTTGAGCGGGCAGACGAACTCCGGACTGGTGGTCAGCCCATTGATTTGTGGGGCTCTGCCGTTGACGTCGTCGAGCGAATGGGACTGCTGCCGGAGATAGAGGCTGCGCGCACCCGCAACGACTGCTCCATCATAATCGCCCCCGGCCATGATCCGTTCGAAGCCGATGTTGGCAAACTTCTGGTAGAGCTCGGCGGCCGACACGTCGAGATATTGCGCGGCAAGCTGGTCTCGATTGTGCACGCTGCGAGTCAGGGTGGCGTCGAGTACATCTTCGGCGACACGATCACTCGGTTGGAGGAACGCTCCGACGGTGTCGTCGTGACGTTCGAGAAGCACGGCCAGCGAGATTTCGACCTCGTCATTGGTGCTGACGGCCAGCATTCGAACGTGAGACACCTCGCCTTCGGAGAGGAGGCGCATCTTAGCCGTTACATGGGTGGCTACGTCTGCGGGTATACGACACCAGACTTCCTCGGCGTCGAGAACACGCTTCACCAGTATGTTGCGGTCGGCAAGACCGTCGCGACCGCGCCGATCCGGCAGACCGGGGATCTGGCAGTCATCTTCGCCTTTCGCTGCCCGGAGCCACTCGGTATCGGCCATGACGACGTCGAGGGGCAGAAGCGTCTGCTACGTGAACATTTCGAAGCTGACGGTTGGGAGGTGCCGCGGCTGCTCGAGTTTCTCGATGATGCACGCGACTTCTATTTCTATCCCATCAGCCAGATCCACATGGAGAGCTGGGTGAAGGACCGGATCGCACTGGTGGGGGATGCTGGCTACAGCCCGGCACCGGCGGTCGGTGGAGGCTCCAGCCTTGCCGTCTCCAGCGCTTATGTTCTCGCCGGAGAATTGGCCGAGGCGATGGATGATCCTGCGCGCGGGCTCCAGGACTACCAGTCTGCGCTGGACGGCGTCGTCAGGGCGAGCCGGCAGATTGCACCGGCCGGTATCAGCTCCCTCCTTCCCTCTTCCGAGTTCGCTATTTCACTACGCTTTCTTCTGGGGCCCCTTCTCCTTGCTACGCCTTCCGCCATCCGCCGCATCATTCCGGTGGTGCCACGGAAAGCGGTCAAGGGGCTGCACGCCATCGCCGAAATCCCGATCGGCGATTATGAGCCGGGTTCAGGCGCAGACGCGAGCCGCAGATAACCGGATGGTGTAGCGCAACTAGTCGACGCCGCGCGCTGCCATGCGGAAGGCCGGCGGGTGACTGAATCGGTCCGGCCTTCCCGTAAACCTCCGCGCCCGGCAGTCAGGCCCGGTCTTTTCGCCCAATTCCAGGTCCTCTTCATTAATGGGCGATGACGCGAGGATCGTGTGGCTGTTCTCTACGGTGATCGGCTTCAGCGCCTTGATCCGGGCTTGCTTCGGCGCCCATCGGGACCCGCCGACGACTCTACCCTGCCATGTCGTGCCCGACGCTATCGTTGAGTGCGCTTCCGCTCCCCGACAGGAGAGGGACGAAGCCGGGATGGGCGGGGGCCCCCGCCCCGGGTCGGCTCTGCCCATGGCGCCGGGGTGATCCGCGCAAAGTAGCCCGCCGGCAGCCGCTGCAGTCCGATGTCGCGTAGCTGGTATTCCGGCATCTGCAGCAGGAGTTCCACGTCGCGCCTGTTCCGCAGCCGCTGCTTGTGGTCCCGTGCGAGGCGCCGGGCTTGCGCCAGGACATGGTGCCAGAAGCGACGCAACCGATGGCGCTTCGTCTCGCCCTCGCCGGCGGGCTGCTTGCGAGGATGGGCCGCAGGCGCGGCCGACCGCTCGAATGAAATCCGTCCGAACACTGATCCGATCCCGATCCTGGTTAGCGCAACCCCGCTCGGGTTGCTTCGGGGACGGTTTTCCAGCGCCGGCGTTGCCTTCGTGTTTCGAAGCGACCGGCAATGTTTACAACGGCAATGCGGAGCGCCTGGTCAGCTGCCGGCTGTGAACCGGTTAGGGGAACGCCGCCGTTCCTCGCGGATCGCGACGCGGAGGCCGTCGCGGCGTGGCCTCGCTTATGGGGCGAGCGACACCGGCGCGGGCGCCGCGTTGCTTGGGCCCCGCGCGTCGAGCGGCGGCAATCACCGCGCCAACTGCCGCCGCCGCGACCGCAAACGGAGCCTCGCGGGCCTTGTTCTGCCCGGCGCCTGCTCCGACGCAGAGCTTCGAATGAAACGTTGAACATGGTTTTCGATGCGGAGCTGTAACGCGCAACTTTCAGGGTCGGCGCAACGTCAATCCATCGAGAGAGATCTGCATGAACCCGACAGCAAGGAAAACGCCCTTTGCCTCCGGCGCCGGCCCTGACTGGCGGGAGGTGACGCCGGGCGAGCGCTTCATCATCCGCACGGCTGCCGCCGACACGGCGGGCCTCTACACGATGCTGGAACTGGTGGCCGATCCCCGGAACGGCGTCCCGATGCACGTGCACGCCAACGAGGAGGAACACTTCGTCGTTCTCGAAGGCCGCGTCCATCTCGTCCGGGGTGACCAAGCCGTGGAACTGTCGGCGGGCGATGCGGCGACCGTCAGACGGGGAACGCCCCATGCCTGGTGCAATCTCTCGGATGGTCCGGTCCGCATGTTGCTCGTCTTCTCGCCCGGACATCTCGAGAAGATGTTCAGGTTCATCGGTTCGCTGCAGGGCGACGATCTTCAGGCCATCCTGGAGTCGAACGAGAGCCAGGGCTCCACGGTTGTCGGCCCGCCGCCTTTCGATGGCATCTATTCCGTCATGTCGCCGCGGCCGAGACCGTAAGGCAGCCGCGTCAATACGAGGCCGCCCACCTGTCCCTCGCTGCCGATGCTCCTCCCAATGAACGCAAGGATCGCTTGCAATGCGCACCTCTATCGTTGGTCGATCGATCGTGACGATCGTCGCCGCCCTCCTGCTCGTCGACGGCTCTCTGCAGCTGGCTTCGCCGCCGATGATGGTCGACGCCATGACGCATTCAGGATTTTCAGCCGACAGCGGGCCGCGCGTCGCGGTCTTCACGCTCACCTGCGCCCTGCTGCTGATCATCCCTCGCCTGGCACCGCTCGGGGCGGTCCTCACCACCGGCTTCCTCGGGGGCGCGATCGCCACGCATTTCCGCATTGACGGGTTCGGCTCGCCGCCGCAGCTGATCTGCCTCGGTCTCGGCATCGTCATGTGGCTGGGGATGGTGCTGGCCGACCGCCGTTTCCGCACCTTCCTGCCGGCCGGTCTGAACCGCCGCTCGCCGGCAGAGTGGCCCGCCGACGAGTACTCTCGCTATCCGTGACCCCGAACCCTTCGGGGACGTGCCGGAACCCTCTGCCTCGCCGACCGCGGCTTCGGCGCCGCGGCGGCGGGGTGTCCAGGGCGTGCCCCCGCCAGGCCGGTCAACGGGCATCAGACCGTCGGCACCGTCCCGCCATCGATCACATACTCCGTCCCGCTGATGGCGGCGGCGCGCGGCGAGACCAGGAAGGCGACGAGGTCGGCGACCTCCTGGGGCGTGGCCGGGCGCCCGATCGGGATGCCGCCGAGACTGTCCATGATGATGCGCTTGCCGCCCTCGTAGTCGGTCCCCGCCTGTTCCGCGAGACGTTCGGCCAGCCGCACGGCCGCCTCGGTCTCCACCCAGCCGGGCGAGACGCGCACCACGCGCACGCCCTTGGGCGCCACCTCCTTCGACAGCGCCTTGCTGTAGGTGGCGAGCGCGCCCTTGGCGGCAGCGTAGGCGATCGTCGACTCCGGCAGCGGCAGTTCGTGCTGGATGGAGGTGACGTGGATCACCACACCGGTGCCGCGGCTCACCATTCCCGGCACCAGGGCACGGTCGATGCGCACCGCCGCTATCAGGTTCTGGCTGATCTCCCTCGTCCAGATCTCATCGCTGAGCGCCGCAAAGCCGCCGCCGGGCGCGCTCGATCCGCCGAGCACGTTCACGAGGATGTCGACGCCGCCCAGTTCGGTCTCGGCAGCCCGCGCGAACGTGGCGCAGCCCTCGGCCGACATCAGGTCGGCGGCGACGAAGCCGACCGCCTCGGGCAAGGCTGCCGGCCGCGAGCGGGCGCCCGTCACGACGCGGGCGCCGGCACCGGCCAGCGCCGCGACCACGGCCCCGCCGACGCCCTTGGTGCCGCCGGTCACGACAGCCCGGCGACCTTCGAGGTCGATCCAGCCGCCACCCATCAGCCGATTTCCAGGGCGGCGATGCGGCCGCCGCGAAGGGTGAAGCGGTGGGTGAGCGTCACCGGGCTGCCGGGGAAGGATCCCGTCACCCTGGCCGGAACCATGAGGACGCCGTCCTGCGGCTCGACGGACAGGGGCCGGGCGGTGAACGGCGTGCGCGCCATCGTCTCGACACGCCAGTCGCGGATCGCCATGAGGCCCCGGTGCTGCCGCGCCTCGTCGCGGACGACCGCGTCCTCCGTGAACACGGTGCTGAGTTCCGCCATCGTGGCGTCGGCGGCCATATCGAAGTAGAGGGCCAGTGCGTCGGGCACGTTCAGCATGTCATCTCCTGTGAAGTGCTGTTGTGGTGACGAATAGATCATTCTAAGCTCGAGGAATGACAAGTACGCACGAAAACGTAAGGTACGCACCTGAAGGTAAGCCGGTCGAGCACACGCCGTTCAGCGCGGCGTCCGGTGTCGAGGGTGCCGTGCGGATGCTGGAGGGTCGCTGGAAACTGGTGATCCTCTTCCATCTCTTCGGCGGCCGGCTGCTGCGCTTCTCGGATCTCGAGCGGGCGATCCCCGACATCTCGCAGAAGATGCTGATCCAGCAGCTTCGGCAGATGGAGGCCGACGGGATCGTGACGCGCCTCGTCCACCACCAGGTGCCGCCAAAGGTCGAATACGGGCTGACCGCATGGGGCCAGTCGCTCTGCCCGGCGCTCGACGCACTGCTGAAATGGGCGGAGGCGAGGCCGGACGGCCAGGACGGCTAGCAAACAGCCGCTTCACGGGCGGCAACCGGCGCGACGGCGTCGCCTAGCATGGCCCGCATGCGCAACGACGGTCATCGCGGCGCCCAGCCGCCCAGCCGGCGACGTCGCTGCTCGGTCAGGAGCCCCCGACAGCACGGAGGCGAGGCGGTCGTCGAAGACCGGCGGATCGAAGCCCGATGGATAGGCGCCATGGGGAGCGGGTCGGATGCGCCCGATGAGGTGCCCGAGAGCGCCCGCGGCGGCGAGCGAGGCTGCCGCGGATGGGAGGGCCGGCATGGCGGCGCAGCCCGGATGCCGCACCGGCCCGGCGGAAGCGCCTGCTCCGGCGTGCACGGCGCCATCCGCGTCGCCGCCATGGCGACGGCAAGCAGGATCGGCGCGATCCAGGACGCCGCAGCAGCGGCGCAAACCCGGTCGAAGACACCGCCGCTCAGGCTGTCGGAGGGTTTCCCATCCAGATCGTGGCGGAAGCGATCGTCAGGGCGAGGACGACAAGCCGGCTTCCTCGCATCCATCAGGCCTCCGCCAGCAACGGCGCGTAGCTGCGCCGGTACATGGCCATGCCGGCGTACCGGAGCAGCCTGGTGCTGATCGGGGTCGGCAGGCGGCGGATGCGGTCGCGGGTTTCCGACTGTGCCTTCACCCATTCCACGCGCGGTTTTCGGCGCGCGGCATAACGGTCGAGCGCGGCATCGAGGTCATCTTTCGCAGCGATCGCGTCGGCCAGCAGGATCGCGTCCTCGCAGGCCATGCCCGCGCCCTCCGCCATGCTGGGCGATGTCGCATGGGCGGCATCGCCGATCAGCACGACACGGCCGCTGACCGAGGTCCGGGGCTGGACCGTCTCGATCCGGCTGAAATGCAGCGGCGTCGCGGGCAGGAGCTGCTCGAGCAGCGGCCCGAGCGGCGCGCCGAAATCGGCGAAGAGCGCCTGAAGCTCGGCGCCCGTCGCGAATTCCAGCGGGTCGCCCGCCCGCTGGGTGCGCTCGATGTAGACATACAGCGTCGAGCGGTCGACCGGTTCCGCCAGCAGGGTGCGGCCCTTGCCCACCATCACGGTCCACGCGTCGATGCCCGGAAGGTTGCGGGCGAAGAAGCGCCAGGATCCGTTGCCCGTGTAGGTCGGCGGCGCCGGATCGACGGCCAGCCGGCGCACCGTGGAAAACAGGCCGTCCGCCCCCACGACGAGGTCGTAGGTCGCGACGCTGTTATCGTCGAACGTAACCTCGCAGCCGCCGTCGACCTGCCGAAGCGCGGCGACGGTCCGGCCGGCGCGGATTGGCAGGTCGGCGACGGAGTCCCGCAGGATCGCGTGCATGATGGCGCGCGGCATGCCGAGACACGGTCCGCAGCCCGCCCAGAACGCCTCGGCGTCGATGCTGCCGAGATGCCGGCCCCGCTGGTCGTAGAAATCCTGTCGGTGGATCGGCTCGGCCGCCTCGGTGATCGCAGGCAGGAGCCCCAGGCGCGCGAAGGCGCGGGAGGCGTTGCCGGGCAGGAACAGCCCGAACCCCGATGCCGTCCAATCCAGGCGCCGCTCGACGACATCGGCGCGAATGCCCCGCAGAAACAGCGCGCGCGCCAGCGAGAGACCGGCGAGGCCGGCGCCCACAATGAGTATGTTCACGGTCGTTCCTCGTGTTTGGGGAGACCTGCGGGGGCCGCGACGCGTCGTTCGCAGAGCCCTGTACTGGGCCGATCCGGACGCGCATCGGGGCGGCCAGCGCGCCGGCCGTCCCGCAGCTGATCGTCGGCATCGATGGACGCCGTCCGTGTCGGGGACGCTTCAGTGCTGCCGCGTCTGGCTACAACCGTAACGGCGGCTCGCCGGCGCCGCGCTAGCGCACGGCCTCGACCTCGGCGTTCAGCAGATATCCAACGCCGCGTTCCGTCCTGATGAGCTGTGGATTGCTCGGGTCGGCCTCCAGCTTGCGTCGCAGCCGGAGGATCAGCACGTCGATGCTGCGATCGAACACCTCCTCGTCATGCATCCGCGTCGCGGCGATGAGCTGTTCGCGGCTCAGGATCTGCTGCGGCGCCCGCAGGAAGGCGGTCAGCAGGTTGAACTCGCCCACCGTCAGCTTGACCAGCGTCTGATCGGGCGACGTCAGGCGACGCATGCGGACGCTGAGCTCGAAACCGGCGAAGCGGTAGCGGATCCGCTGCTGGATTTCCCGGGAGCGCCCGTCCGCACGTTCGGATCGCCGCAGCACGGCGCGCGCCCGGGCCATCAGCTCCCGGAGACTGAAGGGCTTGGTGACGTAGTCGTCGGCCCCCAGCTCCAGCGCGACCACCCGGTCCGGCTCGTCCCTTCGCTGGCCCGTGATGATGATCACCGGCACCTGGCTGTCGGACGAGATGCCGCGCATCAGGTCGAGCCCGTTCTCCTTCGAGAGCTGCAGGTCGAGGATGATCAGGTCGGCGGGGCGCGCATTGAGCACGCGCTTCAACGCCTGACCGTCGGATGCGGTGCTGACGTCGTAGCCGTGATTGTTGAAATAGGTGCCGATGAGATCACGCATCGCGGGATCATCGTCGACGACGAGTATGTGTCTTCCGCTCATGGCTCGGGGTCTTTCCTGCGTCAGGTCCGACGGGGCGTTGATCAAGATGGGGAGGCTTCCAGTACGGTCGTGCGCCGGATCTGCCGCGAGAGGGCCATGGCCAGGGCTTCCATGCGCAACGGCTTTTCCAGCCGCCGGCCCGATGTATCGCCCGTCCCGCCGGAGCCGCGCTCGGCGATGACGAGGACCGGCAGATTCGCCATCCGGCCCCGCAGGCTGTACCGGAAATCCTGCATCCCGGACCCGACGACCGCTTCGTCGAGGAGCGCGAGGTCGAACCGGTCGCCGTTCCGCGCCAGGGCATCCAGCGCTCGCTCCGTCTGGGCGAAGCCGACGGCCTCGTAGCCCAGATGCGCCAGCATCTCCTCCAGCAGCATCCGCCGTTGCCCGTCTGCGTCGACGACGAGGATCGCCTCGCCGCTGCCTCTCGGGATTTCCCGGTCCAGCGCGGCCGCGTCCCGTTCCTCGACGGGCAGGAGGTCGCTGCGGGGGAAATAGGCCTCGATCCGGCTCCCTTTCCCGACCTCGCTGCTGGCATTGATGATGCCCTTGTGGGCCGTGACGATGCCGTGCACGGCCGACAGGCCGAGCCCCGTGCCTTCGCCGATCGTCTTGGTCGTGAAGAAGGGCTCGAACATTCGGCGAAGTGTCTCGGCGCTCATTCCGTGACCGCTGTCGCGAACCCCAAGACGAACGTAGCGGCCGGGCTGCAGCCGCCCGTGCGAGAGTTCGCGCGGCCGGCGCAGGGCGATCTCGTCGACGCTCACCTCGACGACGCCCTCGCGCTCCATGGCGTGGGCTGCGTTGGCGCAAAGGTTCATCACCACCTGCTGCATTTCCGTCGGATCTCCCATGATGACCCCGTCGCGGTCCCCGAAGCGGGTCTGGATCTCGATCGTCCCGGGCAGCGAGGCCCGCACCAGTTCGAGCGCCTCGGTGACGGCCGGGACGGTGCGCATGGGGCGATGCCGCGTGTCACGACGGCGGCTGAAGGCGAGGATCTGGTCGGTGATGGTCCGGGCGCGCATGCCGGCGCGGACGATCTGCTGGACCTGCCGGTGCGGCGTGCCCTCGGCATCCAGTTCGGAGAGCGCCAGTTCGCCATAGCCGAGGATCGCCCCCAGGATGTTGTTGTATTCGTGCGCGATTCCTCCGGCCAAGGTGCCGAGGGATTCCAGCCGCTGCGACTCCGCCAGCCGGGTTTCGAGAAACGCCCGCTCCCGCTCGCCCTCGGCCCGCTGCAGCGCGTTGGTGAAGATCTCGGCCGCGGTGCGCAGCAGGGCGACTTCGTCCGCCGGCCAGGGCCGCCCTCTGGCCGTGGTGGCGAAGCTGAGAAAACCGAACTGCCGCTCGGCATTCTGCAGCGGCAGGGCCAGCCAGGAACGGTAGCCCCGGCGCTCGAGGCTCCGTCGGCAGCCGCCGATCGGCAGCATGGAGACCTGCGGAACCACGATCCCGCCATACGGTTCGCGCCGGCCGCGCCAGTGCTCGGCCAGCCGCAGGAGCGAGATCCCCTCGTGCGGATCGCGACCGTCCAGCGTACAGCCGCCGGCCGGCGCCCCGTCGCACACGAGCACACGGACCACGTCGACGCCTGTCGCGCGACCGAGGGCGGCAAGCCCGGCCTCCATCTCCTGCCATAGCCGGCCGGGGCAGAGGTCGATGAAGCGGGTCGAAACCGTCGCGATGGCCGCTTCCAGGGCAAGCCGGTCGCGCAGGGTCGTCGCATTCTGCTGCAGGCGCACGAACAGATACGCCACATAGGCGCACAGGATGAGCGCCATGCCGTAGAGAATGACGCGGAAGCTCGATGCCCGTCCCAGCGCCTCTGCGTGGCGTTCCAGATATCGCTCCTGGTATCGCTGCACGAGAGCCGCGACCGGGACGACCTGCAGGTCCGAGGCGATCGCATCGACGAGGGGAAACGTGTTCGCCAGCACCCGTCCGTGAATGATGAGCGTGCGCGCCATGGGCCCGCGAAACGCATCGATGAAGGGGAAATGCAGGCGGTTCAGCGACAGGTTCAGCCCGGCGCGGTTTTCTTCGGTCGGCTCCCGGGTGAAGCGGGAGACCCAGCCGGCGACGGCGGTCATGCGCATCTGCGCTTCCCCGTGCCTTTCCGACACGCCGTCTTTCAGCAGCTCGAGCGCGTCGCTGAAGATGATCTGCGAGTTCTGCATGACGGAATTCACCGACTTGAAGCGTTCGACCAGATCGCTGGCGCGGTTCAATGACATGTCTAGCTCGGCGGCGATCTGAGCCAGTTCCGCATCGGTCTCCTGCCGGTCGCCCCTGAGCGCGGCCGACGCCTGCCGCATCGCCGCAAGGCTGCGGACCAACGGATCGTAATTGCGCAGTATCGAGCTTCGCGCCTGCAGCACGTCGCGCTGCAGCGAAGCGTTGCTCATGTCGATCGAACGCAGCGCCTCAAGGGTTCTCTGATGCTCGGCATCGTTCGGAGTCACGCTAAGGACGAACAGCGTCGTCAGGATGGCGAGCATCCCTGCCGTGGAAGCCAGAAAGAAGGGCAGCCGGCTCAAGACGGGTCGTCCGCGCGGCCACGGGCGGCGCCCGTCGTGTCTGGCCCGCCCAGCGTCTTCAGGAACGCCACGATCAGGCTGACTTTGCCCGCCGGAATGGTCCGACCCAACTGGCTGGCCGCCATTTCCGCGACGGCATCGTCTAGCATCGCGGCGCGACCGTCGTGGAAATAGGGCGCCGTGAGGGCCACGTTGCGCAGGCTGGGCACGCGGAACAGGTAACGGTCGGCGGACTTGCCGGTGATCGAATACCGCCCAAGGTTCGCCGTCCTTTCCGTCTCCCCTCCGTCTCTTTCCGCCGGGCCGAAGCCCTGCGGGAAAAGCGGGAAACGCTGCATGAGGTTGCCGCCGACATTCTCACCCTGGTGGCAGGAGATGCACCCGTAGGACTTGAACAGCGCGTATCCCTGCTCCTCTTCCTCCGTGATGGCTTCCTCGTCTCCCCTCAGATAGCGGTCGAAACGGCCATTTTGCGTCGTCAGCGAGCGCTGGAAGGCGCCCAGCGCCTCTAGGACCCCTCGCCGATCCGGAGCCTGGCCAAAGAGCGTCCGGAAGCTGGCGACATAGTCCCGATCGTCGCTCAACGCCCTGATGATCGTCGGCCAGGAGCCGCCCATGACCCGGGGGTCCAGCAGGATGGCCTCGTTCTGTTCCTCCAACGTCGCGAAGTTGCCCCGCCAGCCGTAGCGATAGTTCTTCCAGGCATTGAGGATGCTGGGGACATTGAAGAGGAGCGGCCGGCCGTCGGCGCCGGCCCCTCGCCGCCGGCCGTCATCGCCGCCGGCTTCGAGCTGATGGCAGCTGGCACAGGAGCGGCTGGCGCCTGCCGACAGACGCCGGTCCGAGAACAGCCGCGCCCCGAGCTCGACCAGCTCGGCCCTCGTCCGCGTGACAGGCGACAGCGGGGTTATCGGTTCCGGCCAGTCCGCGGACAAACTGCCGACGGGGTTGCTTCGCGGGGCAGTCGGCTCCGCGAAACTCCGCCCGTCCGCGAGCGAAAGATACGACAGCGAAGCGATGCCGGCCGCCACAAAGGCGACCAGCACCCCGCGCGTCGCCGGTCTCTGCATCAGCCCCAACATCGCAGGGGCCCTTCCGGCCGGACGCTCGACAAGGGAGCCGAGCCGCGCGAGACCGCCGCCGGCTGCAGCCGTAATTCCAGCCGGCTGATGATGCCGGCGTCGGGTGTTCCCGCGCAGAGCCGCTCGAGCATCTCCGGCTGCCCCTGCAGGGAAAGCCACTGGATGTGGCCGCAGAGGCTGACCGTCTGGAGTCGCGCCAGCGGGGTGGGATCGCACAGCAGTGCGGACAGCAGCGAGCCGTCGCCGGCATCGGACGGAAAGGGGCCGGCGAAGCCGGGCACCATGTCCTCGACGCTGCATGCCTGCACCAGGCCCTCGACGGTCGCACCCGGCCCGGCCCAGGCAACGCCGTCCGCACCGCTGACATAGACGGCGCAGGCCAGCGAAAGGTCGGCGCACACCTCGGAGGCGAAGGCGGCCTCCATCATCGCCTGATCGACGGAGACAAGTCCCATGTCGATGGCGACGTCGCCCTCGTCGGCGGCCGCCGACGGCGAGCCGTCCGCCGCCCCGTAGCGGCAGGCGGCGGGCGCCGGGGCATGGGCGGCGATGCGGGCAAATTTGACGATGTCCGGCAGGTCGCGGCAGCCACAGACGAGCCGCGGCAACCATTTCGCTTCGCGCCTTGCAGCGCGAGCCTGTTGCTGGTTGATCATCACGCTTTCTCGACATTCGAGGGAACGGGCGGCACCGGATCGGGCGATCCGGGCGGCATGCCCGGTCGCGCCCGTCGGCTGTGTCGCCGCGCCGACTTGCGGGCGCCGAACGGATGCGAAGGTCGTTTCGCCTCTCGGCCGAGACGGTCCTCCGGCACGGGCGACGCCCGCCCCTGGATCGAAGATCCTGGTGACAGCTGTATTTCCGGACGGCGACCTCGGCTTACGTCTGCAACCTCGCATCATCGGTTCGCTCTGGTGGACGCTGCCGAATCCCCGGAGACGCCGATGTTTCCGGGCGTGAAGCGGCGGCGGCTTGCGCACAGCCGCCGCATCCTCTCGCTCAGGCGGCATGTGCCATCAGGACCAGTTCGGCGGCCCGCTCCCCGATGATCGCGCACGGCGCCTGGGTGTTCCCCGTGGTCACGCGCGGCATGATCGAGCCGTCCGCCACGCGCAGCCCGTCGATGCCGTAGACCCGCAGCGACGCATCGACCACCGACATGGCGTCGCGCCCCATCTTCGCCGTGCATGACTGGTGCCAGTAGGTGACGGCAGCGTCGCGGATATAGTCGTCGAGCGCCGGCCCCTTGACCTCGCCGGGCATGGCTTCGGCGCTGACGAACGGCTTGAAGGCCTCGGCGTTGCCGAGTTCGCGGCAGAGCTCGACGCAGGCGCGCGCCGCCGTCACGTCGGCGGGATCGCTCAGCATGTTGGCATCGATGGCCAGGGGCGCCAGCGGGTCGGCGCTCTGGAGCCGCAACCGTCCCCGGCTCGCCGGTCGCGCGAGCCCGGCAAACATCGTCCAGCCGTGCTCGGGAACGCCCCGCGCCGCGGTCCGCTCGCTCGGCACCGGGAACTCCACCTGGCAGAACAGCAGGTCCGGCGCGTCGAGATCGGGACGGCTCTTCCAGTAGAGCTTCGCCTCGCTGCCGTTGTTGCGGGGAGCGATCGGCTCGCGGTACTCCCAGGTGCAGCCGAACGAGACGTGATCCTGGAGATTCTGGCCGACGCCCGGCAGATGCTGCACCACCGGGATGCCGTGGCGGCCCAGCTCGGCCTCGTCGCCGATGCCGGAATGCATCAGCACCTTGGGCGACTGGATCGCGCCCAGCGACAGCACCACCTCGCCACGGGCGCCGACCCTGAAGATCTCGCCGTCGCGCAGGAGCTCGACCCCGGTCGCCCGTTTTCCGTCGAGCAGCACGCGCAGCACCGTGGTTCCGGTCATCACCGTCAGGTTGGGCCGGTCGCGCCAGGGATGGACATAGGCGCGGTAGAGAGAGTGCCGGCGCCCGTCGCGGACGAGCGTGTCGGACAGGGCGGCACCGCCCGGCCCCTCCATCATCCGGCCGTTCGGATGATCGTAGGTCGGGATGCCGATTTCGCGGGCTGCATCCAGCATCGCATGGGCGATGGGGTTCGGATCGGACGCCTGCTGGACCCAGACGGGGCCTGACGACCCGCGATACTGCGGATCCGGCTCACCCTGCCAGTTCTCGATCCGGCGATAGATGTCGAGAACGTTGTCGTATCCCCAGGCGGTATCGCCGGCTTCAGCGGCGAAGAAGTCCCAGTCGCTGCGATGCCCGCGGGCCCAGACCATCACGTTGATGCTCGAGCCGCCGCCGAGACCCTTTCCCATGGACATCGGCAAGGCCCGCCCATTCAGGTTCGGGTTCGGCTCCGCCTGGAAGCCCCAGTCCCGCTGGCTGCCGAGATTGAGCGGCCAGGACGCCGGATCGAGCACGGTTTCGGATTCGTCGCTGTCGCCTGCCTCGACGAGGAGGACCTCCACGTCGGGGTTTTCGGCAAGCCGCCGAGCGACCACCGAGCCCGAGGCGCCCGCGCCGCAGACGATGAAGTCATAAGCGGGCTTCGGCGCATCGCCTGCGTGCCCTGGGTTACTGCCCCGGTGCTCGCGATCGTCGGAAACGGCCTTGGTCGTCATGGAAGAATTCCTTTGTCTTACCGAGCGCATCGCTCGCGGGAGGCCGCCCGTTGCTTCGGCGCGTGGCACTATACCTGCGCGACGCCGCATCAATACACGGGCGAGAGCGCCAAAGTATCAATTCTATCATTTCCATCAATTCACCACGAAGTTACCGGCGCTGTTTTGCCTTTCAATTGAAACACGGGGTACGCATTCGCCGGGTGCGCTCCGCATCTCTTCCTTTTTCGGTGGCCATTCCCATGACCAACAAGGACATCCTGACCACGGCCGAAACCGCCAGGCTGTTCGGCGTCTCCGTGCGCACCGCCCAGCTACTGATCGAGGGCGGATCGATCCCCTCGTGGAAGACCCCGGGCGGGCATCGCCGCGTCTATCGGGCGGATGTCGAGGCGCTGATCGAGGGTCCCGCGGCGGCCGTCGCCCCGCCGTCGGCGATGGTGGTGATCATCGCCGCGGCGGATCGGCTCACGGTCTACGACAGGCTGTTTTCTGGAATCTCCGAGTTTGCGGTCGAGGGCTTCGCCGATCCTTTCGCGGCGCTACTCGCGATCGGCTCGATGCGACCCTTTGCGATCGTCGTCGACCTTCACGACTGCGACCCGTCGCGACGCGCCCTGCTGCCAAGCCTCCTGCACGATCCGGCCCTGGGCCGGAGCCGAATCCTCACCGTTGCCGCCCCACCCCCAGCGTCGGAGGGCGGCGCCCGGGTCAGCCATGTCGGCACCCCGGAAGCGGCGGCGGCGGAGCTCCGTAAGGCGCTCGCCGACGCCGACGGAAGAGAGACGCTTCCTACAGAGGGAATATTCCCTCTCTCCCTCAACGAGCGTCAGCGGCTGGTCGCGCTCGAACGGTCCGGCCTCGTCGATACCGTCCCGGAGGAGGCCTTCGATCGGCTGACATGGCTCGCGGCCCAGACCCTCGATGCGCCGGTCGCGCTGCTGACCCTGCTGACGCAGACGCGGCAGTGGTTCAAGTCGCGCATCGGGCTCGACTTTCCCGAGACGCCGCGCAGCTGGTCGTTCTGCAACCATACGATCCTTCAGAATGGCATCTTCGCGGTTGCCGATCTGGCGAGCGATGCGCGATTTGCCGCCAACCCTGCGGTGGTCGGCCCGCCGGGCTTCCGGTTCTATGCCGGGGTTCCGGTCCGCGACGGCGACGGCTTCGCCGTGGGATCGCTTTGCGTGATCGACTACGAGCCCCGGGTTCTGGGCGAGACGGAGGAGAAGGCCCTGCTGGCACTCGCGGGGCTTGCCTCCGATGAGCTCCGCCTGCGTTCCGCGGAACGCGCGCTGCACCAGGCGCGTCGGCGCGGGGAGCGCGACGCGCCGCCGGTCGGCAGCCGCGGCGGCCGCCGATCGGCCCGCCCGACAGTCCGGCACCCAGGCGCCCGGGGCCGAGGCCCCGCGGCGGACTGAGCGCCGGGCCCGCCGGTTTACTGCGGCGTGCCGTCCGGCGCGGACGCGGCAGCCCGGCGCTGCGTCTCGGCGGATACCTGCCGGGCAGCCCGGTCGATCACGTCGGCGACGACCTTCGGCTGGGTCTTGAAGACGGCGTGGCTGGCCGGCACTTCGGTGACGTCTGCGCCGATGCGCTTGGCCATCGCCTGCAGCATCTTCTGGTCGAACGCCTTGTCGTCGGTGGCGATCACCGCCCAGCTCGGCTTCGTGCGCCATGCCGCGTGCTGGAGAGGGGTCGAGAACACCGACATGGCGATCGGCACCTGCGAGTCCCGCATGAAGGCAGCATCCGCGTCGGTGGTGTCGGCCGCGAACCCGGCCTTGAAATTGTCCGCCTTGATGAACCCGAAGCCGTCGTCATGGGTCTCCAGGACGAATTCCGGCGGGGTGGTGAAGCCCTCGTACTGCTGGGCGGTGGTTTCGCCCGCATCGGGCGACAGCGCGGAGACGTAGACGAGGCCGGCGACCTTCTCGTCGACGCCCGCTTCGGTGATGACCGTGCCGCCCCAGCTGTGTCCGACCAGGATGGCCGGCCCGTCCTGGCGGTCCAGCGCCCGCTTCGTCGCGGCGACGTCGTCGGCCAGCGAGGTCAGCGGGTTCTGGACGATGGTCACGCGGTAGCCGCGCTGGGTCAGCTCGTCGTAGACGCCGCGCCAGCCCGACCCGTCGGCAAAGGCGCCGTGGACCAGCACGACATTCTTGACGGGAGGCGATGAAGCCTCCGCCCGTGGGGCCTCGGTCGTCGCGGCCAGGGTGGCAGCCGTCAGCGCAGCCATCATCGTCATTCCCATCCTGCTCATGCGTGATCTCCTGTTTCCGGGCGCGCGCAAGCGGCCGGCATGTGGATGAACTCGTCAGCCCGGCCGCTTCGGGCCGAAACTGTCGGGGTTATCCGGGCGATGCAGCGCCGATTCCACATCCGCCGATCCTCAGATCGGCATGAGGGCACCTGCGCCGATCTCGGCGGATTGGTTCGTTTGCGGATATGGGGGCCAGCCCAGTGGTCCTCCGGCCCGCATGTCGACATCGCCGACCGGGCACCACGTGCGGTCGCTATCGCGATCGGACAAGTATTGACCGCTCCGTCGCGGTCGACGACTTCGTTACGCGCGACGGCAGCTCCCATTTGACTGCGGTCACGACACCTATCTATGCGGAATAATCCGGCACGATTAGCCGTCCCTGGAGCGACGCGACGTTTCCCAGGCGAAACAGGGACAGGCCGATGGATGACGCCAACGACTACGTTGCCCTGCATGCCGTGCTCATGCATGGCGGCTTCTCTGCGGCGGCCCGTCGGCTCGGTCTGCCCAAGGGCACGTTGAGCAAGCGGGTGGCGCGGCTGGAGGAGCGCCTCGGCGTGCGCCTGCTGGAGCGTTCGACACGCGACGTGCGGGCCACGGAAGTGGGGCGGCAGGTCTTCGAGCAGGCGCAGCATATCGTCGGGGGACTGCGAGCCGCCGTGGCCGTCGCCGCGTCCGCCCGGGCCGAACCGAACGGCGTCCTGCGCCTCGGCAGTCCGCAGGGCCTGATCCACGGCATGCTGGCCGAAATCCTGCCGGGCTTCTTGCGGCTGCATCCGAAGATCTGCCTGCATGTCGAGGAACTGAACCGCCCCGCCGATCTCATTCGCGACAGGATCGATCTCGCGCTTCGCGCGCGCTACGAGGTGGAGGCCGACGCCCATCTGGTCGTCCGCCGGTTCGCTCGCGAGTCGGGCGTCCTTGCCGCCGCGCCCGCCTATCTCGCCGCGCTGGATGCACCGCCGAGCCTCGAGAACCTGCCCCTCCTGCCCGCCCTGGTGATGCCGCATGAGACCACGTGGATCCTCGTCAACCGGTCCGGCGAACGCCAGCAGATCGAGGTGTCACCGCGGCTCGTCTCGACCAATCTGGAAATGCTGAGGATGGCAGCCGAAGCGGGATTGGGTGTCGGCCTGCTGCCGCAGCACATCTACCGCGCTGGCCGCGAGAGAGGGATGCTCGAGCGGGTCCTCCCCGAATGGAGCACGGCCGAGGGAACGGTCTACGCGGTGTTTTCCTCCCGGCGCGGCCTGACCCCCGCCATCCGGGCGCTGATCGACTACCTCGCCGAAGCGATCCCGCGGACGACATCGCCAATCTGAGAGGCTCGCCGGTCGAGCCGGCCGACCCGTGACTGGGCTGAGACGGGCAGGAAGATCGCCGTTCCGGCGGCTACGACGTCGGAACCGGCAACCCCACGCCGTCACGGGCATCGATCGACTGGTAGGCCCGCGTTGCTTCCGCGATGTACTCGCGGCTGATCGGCACCCCGTCGCGTTCGCGGCCGATCTGGATCTGGACGACGTTGCCCGAGCCGTACATGAACACGCACTCGCACGCCGAGAGATAGAACTCCCACATCCGGGCGAAGCGCTCGTCGTAGAGCTTGACCACCTCCGCCCGGTTCGCCGCGAAGCGTCGCCGCCATTCCCGCAGCGTGAAGCCGTAGTGCTTGCGCCAGACCTCGACGTCGAGCACCCACAGGCCGGAGAGTTCGATCGCGGCGGTGATTTCCGACAGCGACGGGCTGTAGCCGCCCGGGAAGATGTACTTGCGGATGAACGGCCCGGTTATGCCCGGCGGCGACTTGGTGCTGATGGAATGGATCAGCGCGACGCCGTCCGGCAGCAAGCGGTCCCGCACCGTCCGGAAATAGCCGGCGAGATGATGCGCGCCGACATGCTCCAGCATGCCGACCGACACGACCCGGTCGAACTTCTCGTCGATCTCGCGATAGTCCCGGACCTCGAACCGGACGCGATCGGCAAGGCCCATCGCCTGCGCACGGGCGGTGGCGACCCGCGCCTGGTCCGGTGACAGGGTCACGCCCAGCACCTCGACATCCGCCACCCGCGCCATGTAGAGCGCCAGCCCGCCCCAGCCGCAGCCGATGTCGAGGACGCGCTGGCCCCTGGCGAGGTTCAGCTTCGCCGTCACATGGCGCATCTTCGCCGTCTGGGCCTCTTCCAGCGTCTCGTCGCCCCGCGGGAAATAGGCGCAGGAATATTGCGTGGCGTCGTCCAGGAACAGCCGGTACAGATCGTCGCCGAGTTCGTAGTGGTGCTTGACGTTGGCTCGCGATCGCGAGACCGGGTTGTGCTGGTGGAGCCGCTTGGCGCGCCGCGCCACCGTCCGCCAGAACGCCTGCCCGGCACTGAGATCGAAGCTGCGCTTGTTGGCGAAGAAGACTTCGAGAAAGTCGTGGACATCGCCCTCCTCGACGGTGAGCGCGCCGTCCATGTAGGCCTCGGCGGCCTTCAGCTCGGGATTGAAGGCGATCTTCCAGTCATAGGCCGGGTCACTGATGCGGATCGTCGCCATGGGGCCCGGCTCCGTCCCGCCGAACGTCTCCACCTCGTTGTGCGGACCGATGACCGTGAGGCGCCCCTTGCGCACAGCCTTTCGCAACAACAGCGGCAGAAACCTCATCCATCGACTCCCGTGATGCCGCTGCCGGCGAGAAGAGCGCTATGGATATATAAGTGCCGGAGCAAAGCCGTTGGCAACAGGACGCGTGGCCGGGATGAACGTCCGCCCGCGTCGCGCCGTCCGGCGGCGCCGGCCTGTCACTCGTCCATCCACCGCTTCAGCACGATCGAGGCGTTGACGCCGCCGAAGCCGAAGGCGTTGGACAGGGCGATCCGCGCGTCCGCGGCGCGCGTCGTCGTGCCGATCAGGTCGAGTCCTTCGGCCATTTCGTCGGGATCCGTGAGGTTCAGATTGGGCGGCAGCCGGCCGTCCCTCAGCGCCAGCAGCGTGACGATGATCTCGAATACGCCGGCCGCCCCCAGGAGATGGCCGCTCGCCGACTTGGTCGACGAGATGGCAGGCCCGCGGCCCGTGCCGAACACTGCCTTGATGGCGGCAAGCTCGCTGGCGTCGCCGATCTGCGTCGAGGTCGCGTGGGCGTTGATGTAGTCGACCGCCTCCGGCGGGACACGCGCCATGCCGAGGGCAAGGCGCATGGCGCGCTGGGCGCCGGCGCCGTCCGACCGCGCCGCGGTGGGGTGATGCGCGTCCGCCGTGGTCGCATAGCCGATGATCTCGCCGAGCGGCGTCGCCCCCCGCTCGCGGGCATGCTCCAGGCTCTCCATGACGAGCATCCCGGCGCCCTCCCCCATCACGAAACCGTCCCGGGCCCGGTCGAAGGGCCGCGAGGCGAGTTCGGGTCGGTCGTTGAACCCCGTCGACAGCGCCCGGGCCGCGCCGAAGCTGCCGAGCGTCACGCGACTGACGCAGGATTCGGCACCGCCGCACACCACGACGTCGGCTTCCCCGGACCGGATCAGGCGCATTCCGTCGCCGATCGCCTGGACACTGGCGGCGCAGGCCGTCACCGGCGCGCCGAGCGGCCCCTTGAACCCATACTGGATCGAGATCTGGCCGGCGGCGAGATTGACGAGGAAGGACGACACGGTGAACGGCGACAGGCGCCTCGCGCCCCGGGTCTGGACCGTCGTCACCGCATCCAGCATGCTGTGGAATCCCCCGATGCCGGAGGCGACGATCGTCGCGGTGCGGTCCTTCCCGCCCTCGTCCGGATACCAGTTCGACTGGACCACCGCCTGCCGGGCGGCCTCGAGCGCGAAGTGGATGAAACGATCCATCTTCTTGCGGTCCTTGAACGGCACCACCGCTTCGACGTCGAAGCCGAATTCGTCCTCCGCTCGGTCGGGCACGACCGCGGCGATTTTCGATGCGACGTCGGGCACGGCCGCGTCCGGGAGACGACGGATGCCGGATCGGTGCGACGTGAGGCGTTCCCACGCCGGCTCCGCGCCGACGCCAAGGGGCGAAACGACACCCATGCCGGTGACGACGATACGTGTCGGGTTTTCCGAGAACATGAGCACACCCGAGGAGCGGATCGCAGGCGCGTGATCCACCATCGTATCCGGAGGGAATAAATCGTAGTGAACGCCAGGCGCTACCGCGGACCCGCCGTCATAGAGCAAGCGCGGTGTTTTGGCACCCCGCGATTGTCTGCCGGGCCGGAGATCGAGCGTATGCGGCTTGAAACTGCGCCGGAATCGCCGGTGCATCGGCCGCTCCGCTGGGAGCGAGCCGCCGTGCCTCGCACAAGGAGTAGATGCGGAATGCGCGTGAGATGAGCAAGTTCGAGACCGCCCTTGCGATCGTTCCCGGCTGCGCGCAGGGACCCGTCGTCGCCCTCTCCGAGGCGTTGAGCTTCTGGGGCGGTGTCGACCCGGCGACCGGCCGCGTCATCGATACACATCACCCCCAGCATGGCGCCGAACTTGCCGGGGCCGTCGTGATGATGCCGACCAGCCGTGGCTCCTGCTCGGGATCGGGCGTCATCCTCGAACTGACGCTGGCGGGCCGCGCCCCGGCGGCCCTCGTCTTCTCCGAACCCGAGGACGTGGCGACGCTGGGGGCGGTCGTCGCCGCCGAGATGTTCGGCCAAACGCTTCCCGTCCTGCGCCTGTCGCCCCCAGCCTTCGCGGCCCTCGCCCGGGCCGGATCCGCCCGCGTCACCGAAGATGCCATCCTGGCGGACGGCATCGAGATCCCGGTCGCGCCCGCGCCGGATGTCTCGCTCCCCCTGTCCGGCAACGACCGCGCCATGCTGGCGGGCGAGATGGGCGAGGCTGCCGCCCTCGCCATGCGCATCATCGCCGCCATGGCCCGCCAGCAAGGTGCCGCCGGACTGACGGACGTGACCCGCGCCCACATCGACGGCTGCATCTACGCCGGCGCCGCCAACCTGTTGTTCGCCGAAACCATGGAGGCCAAAGGCGGGCGTGTCCGCGTTCCCACCACGATGAACGCCATCTCCGTCGACCTCCAGAACTGGCGGCGGCAGAACGTGCCGCCCGCGTTCGGCACGCCGGCCGCCTCGCTCGCCGACGCCTATGTCCGCATGGGCTGCCGCCCGACCTTTACCTGTGCGCCCTATCTCCTCGACGACGCCCCGGAGGCGGGAGAGGCGATCGGCTGGTCGGAATCGAACGCCGTGATCTTCGCCAACAGCGTCCTCGGCGCCCGCACCGCCAAACATCCGGATTTCCTTGACCTGTGCATCGCCCTCACCGGCCGCGCGCCCCTCGCGGGTGCCTTTCTGGATGCCGAGCGTCGTGCCCGCCTGGTGATCGATGTTCACCTGCCCGAAGGCGCCGACGCCGCCGTGTGGCCGCTGATCGGCTATCTTGCGGGCCACGCCGCCCGGGACCGCGTTCCGCTGCTGCGCGGCCTGGCGGCGGGCAATCCCGGCCGCGACGACCTGAAGGCGCTCTGCGCCGCCTTCGGGACGACCGCCGCCGCGCCCATGCTGCACATCGAGGGCGTGACGCCGGAGGCCGAGGGCGCGGCCCTGCCAGGCGCCCCCCGCAGCGTCATCACCCTCGCCGAACTGGCTACCGGCTGGCGAGCCCTGAACGACGGGCCGGAAGAGGTGCAACTCGTCGCGATCGGCAGCCCGCACGCCTCGATCGAGGAATGCCGGTCGTTTGCCGTGGCACTTGGCGGCCGACGCCGCGATCCTCGCGTCACCGCCATCGTAACGGCCGGACGACAGGTCCTCGCCGCGGCGGAAGCCGACGGCACGCGTGCCCGCCTCGCGGCCTCCGGCGTCGAGATGATCCCCGACATCTGCTGGTGCTCGATCACGCGTCCGGTGTTTCCGGCAGACGCGAGAACGGTGCTGACCAACTCCGGCAAATACGCCCATTACGGGCCCGGCCTCTCGGGCTGTGCGGTACGCTTCGGCACGCTTGCCGACTGCGCCGAGGCGGTGGTGTCGGGACTTGCGCCGGTCTACCTGCCGGGTTGGCTGGCGTGACGGGCGCCACCGGCTAATACGTCCTCATCTTCAGCTTCCAGGCAGCAGCCGGGCGCGCGGATGGAGGGCTTTCGGCCGGCTGCCGCGCGATCAGGCGGTGCCGGCGGTTGCCACGAGACGGTGGCCGGTGGCCTGGTCGAAGAGATGGATCTTGTCGCGCTGCAGGCGGAAGGCGACGTTCTCGCCCGGCGACTGGATCGGCCAGTCCCGGAAGGCTCCGAGAAGTTCGCGTCGGCCGAGCTTGAGGAAGACCTGCGTCTCGGCGCCGGTCGGCTCCACCAGGGCGATCTCGGCGGCCCCGTCGGCCGCCTCGCCGCCGGCGGCCGGCGCGATGTGTTCGGGCCGGATGCCGTAGACGACCTTGTCGCCCGCCGCGGCGAGCAGGCCGGCCGGCAGGGGCAGGACGATGCCGTCGTCGGAGCGGAAGTGCGGCGCCCCGCTGACCGCCTCCACCACGCCCTCGATGAGATTCATCGACGGCGAGCCGATGAAGCCTGCGACGAAGAGATTGTCGGGCCGCTCGTAGAGTTCCAGCGGACGGCCGATCTGCTCGACCCGGCCGCCGTTCATCACGACGATCCGGTCCGCCATGGTCATCGCCTCGATCTGGTCGTGGGTGACGTAGACCATCGTCGTCTTGAGCCGCTGGTGCAGCGACTTGATCTCCGAACGCATCTGCACCCGGAGCTTCGCGTCGAGATTGGAGAGCGGCTCGTCGAAGAGGAAGACCTTGGGATCCCGGACGATCGCCCGCCCCATCGCGACGCGCTGGCGCTGGCCGCCGGAGAGCTCCTTCGGATAGCGCTCCAGCAGCGGCGTCAGGCCGAGGATTTCCGCCGCGCGGCTGACCGCCGCCGCCTTGGCCGGTTTCGGCGCGCCGGCGAGCTTCAGCGAGAAGGCCATGTTCTCGGCGACGGTCATATGCGGGTAGAGCGCGTAGTTCTGGAAGACCATCGCGATGTCGCGGTCCTTCGGCGCCAGGTCGTTGACCACCCTCTCGCCGATCCGGATTGACCCGTCGCTGACCTCCTCCAGCCCGGCAATCATCCGCAGCAGGGTGGATTTGCCGCAGCCGGACGGACCGACGAGGATGACGAACTCGCCGTCCGCGATGTCGAACGATACACCGTGCAGAACCGGGTGGTGGCCGAAGGACTTGCGGACCCCCTCCATCGCGATCGTCGCCATAGCCTGATGTTCCCTCTGGTGAGCGGTCGGACCTCGCCGCCGTGGTGGCCTCAGCCCTTGACGGCGCCGGCGGTGAGCCCCGCGACGATGTGCTTCTGGGCGGCGAAGAAGACGATGATGGTCGGCAGGATCGTCAGGGTGATGAAGGCAAGCACCAGTTGCCAGTCTGTCGAGAACTCGCCCTGATAGACCATGATGCCGAGCGGCCAGGGATACTTGTCCTGACTGTTCAGCATGATCAGCGGCATGATGTAGTTGTTCCAGGAGTTGACGAAGGCGACGATGGCGACGGTCGCCAGGATCGGGCGCGACAGCGGCAGGGTGATGTACCAGAAGAAACTGATGTAGCCCGAGCCGTCGACAAGCGCGGCGTCGAACAGCTCCCGCGGCACGTTCCGGAAGAAATTCCGGAAGAGCAGGATGGCCATGCCGAGGCCGAAGGCGACCTGCGGCAGGACGACGCCCATGTAGCTGTCGAGAAGGCCGAGGTCGCGGATCCGGATGAACAGCGGCAGGATCGCGGTGGCGATCGGAAACATCAGCCCGATCAGGAAGTAATTCATCAGGAAGCCGGCGCCGAAGAAGCGCAGATGGGCGAGCGAGAAGGCCGCCATCGCCGCGACCGCCACCGTCAGGACGGTGGTCAGCGTGGCGATGATGAAGGAGTTGGTCAGCATCTGCCAGTAGCGGGCGCTGAACAGGATGTCGGTATAGTTCGACCACTGCCATTCGCTGGGCAGGCCGAACGGGTTGACCCGGAGCTCCCCGAGCGTCTTGAAGCCGCCGAGGGCGGTGGTCACCAGCGGGATCAGGACAATGGCCGCCACCAGGAACAGGCTGCCGTAGACATAGAGCCGGCCGACGAAGCTGGGCGGCCGCCGGCTCTCGGCATAGCTCGAGGCGACCGGCGCGGCCGGTACGGGGGCGGTGAGGTCAGTCATTCTTCATGAAGATCCTTCTGTAGCCGAAGGCGAGCGTCACGCAGATGACGAAGAGCACGACGCCGATGGCGCTGCCGAAGCCGACCTTCATCCGGGTGATCCCGTAGGTGTAGAGGAAGGTCACCATCGTCTGGGTCGAGTTCGAGGGCCCGCCGCCGGTCAGCGGCATGATCATGTCGAACAGCTGCAGCGAGCCGATGACGGCGAAGAACACCGACAGCCGGATGGTCGGGGCGAGCAGCGGCAGCGTGACGTTGGTGAATTTCTGCCAGCCGGTGGCGCCGTCGAGGTCGGCCGCCTCGTAGAGCGACTTGTCGATCGATTGCAGCCCGGCGATGAACAGCATCATGTGGAAGCCGAAATACTTCCACACCACGACAGCCAGCACGGCGTAGATCGCGATGCCCCGGTCGGCGAGGACGTAGGGCGTCGCGACGTTGAAGAAGCTGGCGATCGAGGCGACGAGCCCATAGTCGCCGTCGTAGATGAAGCGCCAGATCAGCCCGGCCGCGACGTCTGCCAGCACGTAAGGAAGAAAGAAGATCAGCCGGAAGGCGGTGGCGCCCGGAATGCGATGCGAGACCAGCGTCGCCAGCCACAGCGCCAGCGGCAACTGCAGCACGATGGAGACGACGATGATCAGGCCGTTGTTGGTGAGCGCGGTGCGGAAGGCGCCGTTCCCCAGCAGGATCTCGAAATTGCGCAGGCCGACGAAGTCCTCCGGCCGGCCGTAGCCGCTCCAGTCGAACAGGCTGTACCAGCCGGCCTCGCCCATCGGCAGGATGACGAAGACGGTGAACAGCAGGATCGCCGGCGGCAGGAACAGCACCAGCACCGGCCAGACGCTGCCGATATTGCGATGACGCGACCTGCGCCGGCTCGCCCCGCCGCTGCGGACCAGCGGGCTCCTGTTCGAGACGAGACCTGTGAGGTTCGCCATCAACGGTGCTCCTCGCGATGGGTCCGGCCGGGTGATGGGCCCGGCCGGAGTGCCACAGGCTACTGGTCGAGCTCGTAGGCGTCCTGGATCTGCTGAGCAGCCTCCTCCGGCTCCATCGCGCCGGAAATCACCTCGACCGTCACGTCGTTGACGACGCGTCCCACCGAGGGACCGAGATCCTGGTCGAGGAAGTGCTGATGGAACTCGGACTGTTCGAGCGTGTCGGCAAAGCCCTTCACGATGGGGTCCTTGAGTCCGGCCGCCGCGCCGACCGCCGCCGGGATCAGCATGCCGGCCTCGGCCATGGTCCGCTCCGACTCCTCGCTGGTGAGGAACTTCACGAAGTCGATCGCCTCGGGCGAGGCGTTCCGCGAGACCGCCCAGCAATTGACCCCGCCGAACGTGTCGGAGGGCTTGCCGTTGCCCCCTTCGACCACCGGGAAGGCGAAGGTTCCGAGATCCTCGCGGGCGATGCCCTCGCCGTCCGCGGCCGCCGCCTTCTGACGGTTGGCGCTGTCGTCGAAGGTCAGCAGCATCGCCGCCCGACCGTCGCCGAAAAGCGCCAGCGTGTCCTGCCAGCGGGTGCCCAGATAGCCGGCCTGGAACGGCTCCAGCGCTCCGAGGTCCTTCAGCTTCTCGAAGGCCGTCACGAAGGGCTCGGCGGTGAAGCCGTCATCCTCGCCGGCCTTGGCCTGCGCGAAGGCCTCCTGGCCACCCAGCCTCAGGGCCAGGTAGGACCAGTAGAAGTGCAGCGGCCACTTGTCGCCGCCACCGCCGGCGATCGGCGTGATGCCCGCCGCCTTCAGCTTCTCGACCGCCGAGAGGAAGTCGTCCCAGGTCTTGATCGCCGCGCCGTCGACGCCGGCCTTCTCGAACATCGGCTTGTTGTAGAAGAAGCCGATCATGCTCATCTTCAGCGGCACGCAGAGCATGCGCTCGTCGATGGTGACGCCGCGGATGGCAGCCGGGATGTAGCTCTTCTCCCAGGCGCCGCCGTCGGCCTTCATCTTTTCGGTAAGGTCCTGGACCGCGCCTGCCTCGTACTGCGCCTTCAGGACGCCGCCGGTCCAGCTGTAGAAGAGATCGGGCGCGTCGTCGGACTGGAGCAGGGTCGGCAGCTTGGCCTTGAACGCCTCGTTCTCGAGGAACTGCAGGTCGACCTTCACGTCCGGATGCGATGCTTCGTAGCTGTCGGCAAGTTTGCGCCAGACAGCCGCATAAGCAGGGTTGGCCTCGACATGCATCAGGCGCACAGTGGTCTCGGCCTGTGCGAAGGTTGCCGCGAACGGGGCGGCGAGCATCAGGCAGCAGACGGCTGCGCCGCGCGCGAGATGCGCTCGGATTCTCATCGACATTGATTTCCTCCCTTGCCCGCGATTTTTCGCGCTTTGCGGATTTAATACGATGCCCTTCCCGGCAATCTGTCAAGCGGGCCCGCGAATTTTTGCGGATGTCCGGCTCAAGCGGTGATTGACACGGGGATTTTCGACGCGCTTATTTCCGGCATCGGAATTAAATGGCGTGCCAATCGATATGAAGACCGGCGATCCGGAGCTGATGCGGGAGATCAACCGCTTTCACGTCCTGGACATCGTCCGGCGCTACGGGCCGATCTCGCGCGTCGAGATCTGCAGTCGCGGCGCCCTGAGTTCGACCACCGTCTCGGCGATCACCGGCTCGATGATCGAGGACGGTATCATCGAAACCCGACCCGTCGGCGGCATTCATGAGCCGACCCGTGGGCGGCCGCGGGTGATGCTGCAGCTGAACCCGGAAGCGGCACGCGTCGTCGGGGTGAAGGTCGGGCTCCACCAGATCACCGTCGCGGTCACCGATTTCTGCGGCCAGATCCTGTCGAGCCTCGAGATGCCGCTGCGGGTCCGGCGGCAGCCGGTGTCGGTCGTCGCCGACATCGTCGAGGACGTGATCCGGCGCGCGGTGGTCGACGCCGGCCTGACCATGAAGGCCATCGACACCGTCTGCACGACGATGCCCGGCATCGTCGAATACGCGACCGGCAGGGTCCGGATCAGCCCGATCTTCAGCACCCGCGACATCGCCTTCGGCGAGGAGGTCGCCCGCCGGCTGGGCGTACGGGTCATCGTCGAGAGCGACGTCAACGCCGCGACCCTGGCGCAGCAATGGTTCGGCTGCTGCCGCGACCTTGCCGACTTCGTCGTCGTCTCGCTCGAACAGGCGATCGGCCTCGGCGTCCTGCACGGCGGCGAGCTGTTCCGCGGCGCCCGCGGCTTGAGCCTCGACATCGGCCGGATGGTGATCGGCACGACGCCGGCCGGCAAGCTGCTGCGCCTCGTCGATCTGGCATCCGAACAGGCGATCGTCAGAGGGCTGGAAGCCGACCCCGCCATCGCCGACGCAGCCTTTGCCGGACGGGGCCTCAGGCACGCGGTCGAACATCTCGGCAAGGGCGATGGCGCGGTCCACGACCAGGTCGCGCAGGCGGGCCGTTTCGTCGGCATCTCGGTCGCCAACATCGTGTCGCTGTTCGCGCCGCCGAAGATCGTCCTCGTCGGCTCGCTGCTCTCGCTCGGGGAGCCGTTCATCAAGGCGATCGGGTGCGGCTTCGAGGAGGCCGTGGCCGAGCCGCTGGCAGGCGTCACCGACATCGTCGTCGAGCCGTTCTCGGACGTCCTCTGGGCGCAGGGAGCGGCGGCGATCGCCCTGTGCGAGCTTTACGGCTCGCCATGGAACACGACCGGTCCGGTGCAAACCGGCTGAGCCGCCCGTTCAGACAGGGCAGCGCATTTTCTGGGAGGAAATCATCATGCAACCCGTCGGCATCGGCATCATCGGCTGCGGCAATATCAGCGCCGCCTATCTGAAGGCCGCCAGGTCCTTCCCGGTTCTCGACATCCGGGCCCTGGCCGACCGCGACATGGCGGCGGCCGAGAGCCGCGCGGCCGAGTTCGGCATTCCGGCCGTCAGCGTCGCGGCGCTGCTCGCCGATCCGGCGATCGAGATCGTCCTCAACCTGACGATCCCCGGCGCCCATGTCGCGGTGGGCCTCGACATCCTGAAGGCCGGCAAGCACGCCTACTCGGAAAAGCCGCTCGGCATCGATTTCGCCGACGCGACCCGCCTGGTCGAGGAAGCGGCCAGGCAGGGCCTGCGGGTCGGCTCGGCGCCCGACACCTTCCTCGGCGGCGCGCATCAGGCGGCGCGCGAATTCGTCGATGCCGGTCACCTTGGCCAGCCGGTTGGCGGGACGGCCTTCTTCATGTGCCCGGGCCACGAGCGCTGGCACCCCAATCCGGACTTCTACTACAAGCGCGGCGGCGGCCCGATGCTCGACATGGGGCCCTACTACATCACCGATCTCGTCAATCTTCTCGGCCCGGTCGCGCGCGTCGCGGGCATGGCGCCGGCGCCGCGGCGGACCCGCACGATCACCAGCGAGCCGAAGAAGGGCGAGACGATCGAGGTCGAGGTGCCGACCCACGTGGTCGGCATGCTGGCGTTTCATTCCGGCGCCGTCGCGTCGATCACCATGAGTTTCGACGTCGCCGCCCACAAGCATCTGCCGCTGGAGGTCTACGGCACCGAGGGCAGCCTGATCGTCCCCGACCCCAACCATTTCGGCGGCGAGGTGAAGTTCCTCAGGAAGGGCGGCGAGTGGACCGATGTCGCCGTCGAGCGGCCCTATGCCGACGGCAACCACCGCTCGCTCGGCCTTGCCGACATGGCCGCCGCCATCCGCCAGGACAGGCCGCACCGCGCCAACGGCGACCTCGCTCTGCATGTCCTGGAAGTGATGGAGGCGATCGGGCGGGCGGCCGAGGACGGCGCGACCATCGACATCACGACGCGGCCGGAGCGCCCGCAGCCGCTGGCCGAGAGCCCCGCTCTCGACCGCCCCGCCTGACCCTCACCCCGACCCGATTCGAAAGGAACATCACCATGAAGGAAGCACTCATCGTCTGGGGCGGCTGGAGCGGCCACGAACCCAGGGAGGGGGCCGAGATCGTCGGCGAGATGCTCGAGCAGGAAGGCTTCAAGGTGTTCACCGAGAACACCACGGAGGCCTTCGCCGACCCGTCGATCCGTGACCTCAGCCTGATCGTGCCGATCATCACCATGTCGAAGATCGAGAAGGAGGAACTCTCGAACCTCGTTGCGGCGGTGAAGGGCGGCGTCGGTCTCGGCGGCTACCACGGCGGCATGGCCGACAGTTTCCGCGACCAGCCGGAATACCAGTTCATGGTCGGCGGCCAGTGGGTGGCTCATCCCGGCAACATCATCGACTATCGGGTCGACGTGACCCGCCCGGACGATCCGATCATGGCCGGCATCGAGAGCTTCGACTACCACTCCGAACAGTATTTCATGCATGTCGATCCGGCGATCGAGGTCCTGGCGACGACCCGCTTTGCCGGCGATCATGCCGACTGGATCGACGGCGTGGTGATGCCGGTGGTCTGGAAGACGCGCTTCGGCAAGGGCCGGGTCTTCTATTCCTCGCTCGGCCACGTCGTCTCGGAGTTCGCCGTGCCGCAGATGAAGGAGATCCTGCGCCGCGGCCTCCTCTGGGCGGCGGCCGACTGACCCTATGTGGCTGGCCGTTGCCGTCGCGGGCGCCAACGCCGTCCCGATGCCCAAGAGGGCAAAGGTCCGGCGCACCGCGCGCCGGACGCCGACGCCGCGGCCGGCCGCCTCACGCCGCGCGGAGCCGCCGCCCCGCCGGCAGCGTCATCGCGACGACGCTGATGACGACGAACACCAGGCCGAGCCAGGCGCTCGGCTGCGGCAGCTCGCCGAGAAAGACGATGCCGATGCCGACGCCGATCGGCACGCGCAGATAGGCCTGCGCCGTGGTGCCGACCGAGCCGAGGCGCTTGAGCAGCGTGAAGTAGATGACGAAGGCGAGCGCCGTCGAGAACACCGATAGCGCCAAGAGGGCGAGCATCGACTCCTGCGACGGCGCCAGCGTCCAGGGCCGGTCGACGACGAGGCTGACGGGGATGAGGATCGCCGCGCCCCAGATCAGCGATCCGGCCGCCGGCATCATCGGATCGAGGTCGCGGAAGGTCCGCCCGAAGGTCACCGCCGCGCCATAGGCGACGGCCGCCAGCACGATGGCGAGCTGCGCCGTCAGCGCCGTCCCGAAGCCGGCGAGCGCCGCCGGGCCGACGACCAGGCAGATGCCGGCGAGGCCCGCGGCGACGCCGAAGATCTTCGGGGCCGTCACCGTCTCGTGGCGGGTCACCAGCGCGTTGATCAGGAAGGCGAAGACCGGCGTCAGCGAGTTGAGGATCACCGCCAGCCCGGCGTCGACATGCTGCTCGCCCCACGCGACCAGCGTGAACGGCATCACCGTGTTGAGGCAGGCCTGGATCAGGAAGCGCCTGGTGTTGCGCCCGTCCGTCGGCAGGCGAAGCCCGCGCAGGCGCAGGATCACCAGCAGCAGGCCGCCGGCGATCAGCGTGCGCGTGGCGATCAGCGTCACCGGCGGGATGGTCTCGACCCCGATCTTGATGAAGCTGTAGGAGGCGCCCCACAGCGTCGCGAGGGCGAGCAGCATGACGAGGCTGATGGCAAGGCGCGGTGGATGGTCCGCCATTGGGGGCTTTCGGGTCCTGAGGAGATGCTTGGGCGTTGGCGGAAGCTAGAGGATCGCCTGGCCACGATGCTACGGTCTTCACCGAAGCATCGCCTCCTGACAAGCGGCCCGGTGCCGCTTATCCTGGCTTTCATGATCGATCCCCCGACCGGCAGCAGCATCGCCGCGACCGCCTTCCTGATGGGCGATCCCGCCCGCGCCAACATGCTGGCGGCGCTGATGGGCGGCGTCGCGCTGACTGCAGGGGAACTCGCCGCCCATGCCGGCGTCACCCCGCAGACCGCCAGCGGCCACCTGGCCAGGCTGCAGGACGGCGGCCTCCTCGCCGTCGAGCGGCAGGGCCGGCATCGCTATTTCCGCCTGGCGTCGCCACAGATCGCCGAAGCGCTGGAGGGGCTGATGGCGCTTTCCAGCGCTTCAGGACCATCCCGCGTGCGCGGCCCCCGCGACGCGGCGATGCGGCTTGCCCGCTCCTGTTACGATCATCTGGCCGGCCGGCTCGGCGTCGCCATCGCCGATGCGCTGCAGCGGCAAGGCTTCATCCACATCGACGACGGCATCGGCATCGTCTCCGACGAGGGCCGCCGATTCCTCTCGGACTTCGGCATCGATGTCGACACTTTCGGCGCCGGCAAGCGGCCGCTCTGCCGGACCTGCCTCGACTGGAGCGAGCGCCGCGCGCATCTGGCCGGCAGGCTCGGCGCCGCGATCCTCGACCGCTCGATCGCGCTCGGCTGGCTCGTGCGCGTGCCGGCCAGCCGGACGCTGCGGATCAGTCATGCCGGCGAGCGCGGCTTCGCCGGGACCTTCCGGTGCGAGCCGGTGTGGGCGGCTGCCACCCTCGCCGCGTCGGGATCGCCGGCGCGCATCACGGCAGCCTCCGGAAACGAATTCCGCGATCCGGCCGACGCCAGACCCGCGGCTCCGGCCTCTGCATGATCGCTGCGACGGCGGGCCGCATCTGACGAAGTCACGGGAGAATATGCCCTAGCGGCATCCGCAGTACGCCGGCAGTCGATCCGCATCGCCGCGCTCCGACCGCCTGCCGGACCGTAAAGGACCGGCAGGCCGCGGGGTTCTCGCGGGATGTGGGGACCGGTGCGGCAACAGAGGCCTCACATTCCAGCCCTCGCGAGGCTCCGGTCGTGCTAGAGATGGCCTCTCGTGCTTTTCCTCGGGCGGCCATCCGGACCGATCGCAGAAGGCCCTCGCCGTCTGGCGCGGAACGGACACCCGATGATCGACAATTTTGCCCAGCCAAGCCGGCGCCTGTTCATCCTGAAGACGATGTTGCCGATACTGGCTGCGGCGTTGCTGCTGAATGGCGTCGCGGCGTCGCTGCTGTGGTGGTCCGCCTCGGGGTCGGATCGCGTCTCGGCCGACCGCCAGCACATGCTGGTGGACGTCGTGGTCGCCGAGATCCGCTCGAAGATCGCTCACGACCAGGAGAGCGTGACGGTCTGGGACGATGCCGTCAGGGAGGTCCGGAACCCGGGGGAGTCGGACTGGATCGACGTGAATCTCGGGTCCTGGATGGCCAGCTATTTCGGGCACGACCATGCCTACGTCCTCGATGAGGAGGATCGTTCCGTCTATGCCTTTGCGGACGGCGCCGAACAGGATCCGTCGGCTTTCGCCGCCGTCCAGGCGCAGACCCTGCCCCTCGTAGAGGCGCTGCGGGCGCGCCTGACGGCGGGCGACACCGACGGCGTGTCCGACCGGACCCTGACGATCGGGGAGTCCGACCTGGTCAACATCGCCGGCCGCCCCGCCATTCTCAGCGTCAAGCCGATCGTCTCCGACTCCGGTGACCTGGTGCAGGTGCCGGGCGAGGAATACATGCACGTGGCCGCGCGGTATCTCGACGGCGATTTCGTGGCCGGGCTGGAACGCGACTACCTGCTGGACGACATGCGGTTTTCCTGGATCCCCGATGCATCGGCGGGCTCGGCATCCGCTACCCTTCTGACGGACGACGGACTGCCGTTCGGCTATCTCGTCTGGACGCCGTTCAGCCCCGGCTCGACGGTGCTGTGGCGCGTCGGCCCGGTGATGCTCGGCATTGCCCTGGCGAGCCTTGTCGTTCTCGCCGGCCTGCTCGCGGCGCTCCGCCGGCGGTCGATCACCCTGTCGTTGAGCGAAGCGGAAGTCCGCCATCTCGCCCACCACGACCTCCTGACCGGTCTCGCCAATCGCGCCCAGCTGGCCAAACGGTTCGACGCCGCGATCGGCGAGCGCTGGACCGGCGGCCACCTCACGCTGATCTATCTCGACCTCGACCGCTTCAAGGAGGTGAACGACACGCTGGGCCACCCCGCCGGCGACGAACTGCTGCGGGAGTTCGCCGATCGCCTGAGGCGTCTGACCGGTGAAGCCGATACGGTGGCGCGGGTCGGCGGCGACGAGTTCGTCGTGCTCACCCGCTCGCTGCTGTCGACGCAGGCCGTCCAGGAATTCTGCGCCAAACTGATCGAGACCACCCGGCGGCCGTTCGACGTCGAGGGCACCCAGGTCTTCATCGGCGCGAGCGTCGGGGCAGCCCGCGCCTCCGAGCCCGGAGACGATCGGGAGGAACTGTTCCGCCGGGCCGACGTCGCCCTCTATCACTCCAAGCGCTCCGGACGCAGCAGCTTCACGCTCTACGATCCGCAGCTCGACCAAGCCGCGACGCGCCGCCGCAACATGGAGCGGGACCTGCGGGCGGCGCTGGAGAACCCTGGCGAACTCGACGTCTACTACCAGCCGCTCATCCGCGCGCACGACGGCACGATCTCCGGATTCGAGGCGCTGGTGCGGTGGCATCATCCGACCGAGGGGCCGATCTCTCCGGCCGTGTTCATCCCGGTGGCGGAGGAGTCCGGCCTCATCCTCCAGCTGGGGGCCTGGGTCCTTGAGCGGGTCTGCATCGACACGCGGGGCTGGCTGGTGGATACCGTGGCGATCAACGCCTCGATGGTTGAGCTGCGCGACTCCCATTATGCAGCCCGGGTCGAGAGGATCCTCCTGTCGAACGGCATGGCTCCCGGACGGCTGGAGCTGGAGATCACCGAGAGCGCCTTCTGCGAGCGGGCGACGGACATCGAGACCAACATCGCCCATCTGCGACGGCTCGGCGTCAGATTTGCGCTCGACGACTTCGGGACGGGTTTCTCCTCGCTGGGGCGGCTGCATGACCTGCATGCCGAACGCCTGAAGATCGACCGCAGCTTCGTGGCCGGTTTCGGGACCGACAAGGGCGACGAGGCTATCGTGCAGGCGATCGTCGACCTGGCGCAGGCGGTCGGCATGAAGACCACGGCCGAGGGCGTCGAGACGGCCGAGCAGCGGGAGCTGCTGTCCGCCATGGGGTGCGACCAGCTGCAGGGTTTTCTGCTTTCCCGTCCGATGCCGGCCCGCGAGATCGACCAGCTGCTGCGCGCCGGCACGGCCGAGACGGTGCTCAGGAGCCCGGACACCGCCGCTCCCCAGTAGGGCGCCGGCTGGCACCGGCACTCCCGGCCCGAAGCATCTGGCCAAGTCTTTCCGCGCAACCTACTCTTCGATCGCCGATCAATGGGAGAGAACGCAAGTCGGCCGCAAGATCGGCAGACGGCCGACGGGAGGAAGACATGGACATCGATCGACGTGCACTTCTGGCCGGCGGCGCGGCACTCGGCGCAGCGCTCGCCATCCCGGGCATTGCCCGCGCGCAGGCCGAGCCCCCCGGCCCGCAGCCATCCCGCTACCCGGACGACGCCTGGGAGGTGCTGGATCCGCGCTTCTCCAAGTACATGATCGGCAACACGCCGCTGCAGCGGCAATGGAGCGGCGCGCTATGGGCCGAGGGCCCGGCGTGGAACGGCGTCGGCCGCTATGCTGTCTTCAGCGACATACCCAACAACCGGCAGATGCGATGGGACGAGGTCACTGGCGCGGTGACGCCGCTCCGGCACGCGTCCAACTATTCGAACGGCAACACGTTCGATCGCGAGGGGCGGCAGATCAGCTGCGAGCATTCCACGGCAAGGGTGGTCCGCTATGGCCGCCAGGGCCCGCCCGAGGTGCTCGCCGAGACCTTCGAGGGCAAGCAGCTGAACGCGCCCAACGACGCGGTCGTCCATCCCGACGATGGCGGGATCATCTTCACCGATCCCGGCTACGGCAGCCACTGGTACTATGAAGGCAATGTCCGGGAGCTGGAGCTGCCGACCAGCGTCTATCACATCGACGCCGCCGGCGGGACGGTGACCCGGCTGACCGACGAGATATTCAAGCCGAACGGCCTCAGCTTCTCGCCCGACTACCGGACCCTCTACGTCGCGGACTCGGCCGCGACGCATCATCCCGAGCCGTCCCGGATCATCGCCTGGACCGTCGAGGACAACGGCCGCCGGCTGACCGGCCGGCGCGTCTTCGCGACCCTCGAGAACGGTTTCCACGACGGGCTGCGCGCCGATGTGGACGGCAATGTCTGGGCGGCCACGGGGTTTGCCGGAGAAGGTCAGGACGGCGTCCACGTCTATGCTCCCGACGGCGTCAAGATCGGGCAGATCAAGACGCCGGAGGGCTGCGCCAACCTCGCCTTCGTCGGCGAGCACCGCAACCGGCTGCTGCTGACCGCCAGCCAGTCGATCTACACGATCTTCACCGCCGCCCAGGGCGCCCATATGGCCTGAAGCGGCTTCCGGGCCGGCGAGGCCAGCGGGGCTGCGAACCGCACCGGCCTTCCGGCCCCATCTCCTGCGGGCCGGGACCCGCCGGGACGGCGCGCGCCATGACGCCGGGGCCGGAACGTCACCCCAGCGCCTGCCGCGCCTCGTCCTCCATCGCGCGCCGGATCGTGACGGCCTGGCTCGCCGGCGCGTCGACATCGGCCCATGTCAGCATCTGGCCCTCGGCCACCGCCCGCCTCATCGCCACGCCGTGGGCAAGGCCGATCGGCAGGCCCTCTCGTCGCAGCGAATCCTCGGCGCGGGCGAGGCGCCCCCAGACCGTGTAGCCGCCCTCGCCGTCAAGGACATCGCCCGGCCTGAGCGCCTTCTTGGCCACCGCCACGACATCCGAGACGAACGCCTCGGTGCGGCCCGTGGGTTCGCCCCGCAGGGCGGCGCTGGCCACCGAGATCGGCAGTTCCAGACCGATCAGATGCGACGGGCGGAACAGCGTCGCATAGCGGCCGGAGCTGTCGGTGACGACCTGGTACTCGCGGAAGCACCGGCGCACGTAATCGGCGCCGCTGCCGCCATCCTCCATTGCCTCGAAGGTGACATAGACGCCCCAGCGCAGGTCCCCGAACACGTGCCGGCCGTCCCGCTCCAGGCTGGAGACGCACTCCACCATGCGGGCCTCGTCCAGCACGCCGCCTGCTGCCTGCGGCTTCAGCACCTCGGCCAGGTCATGGGTGCCGGCCGGCGGAAACTTCAGCCCGTCGCGCGGCGCCAGCAGGCCAGTGGCGTTGGAGATCGCCGCCATTTCCAGCGCCGACTTCGTCCCGTCGAGGAAGGAATTGAACATCTGCGGGTTCATCCCGCCGGCCTTGGCGTCTTCCGGCGACAGCCCGTAGTGTCCCCATACGGTATCGGGCGTCGAGGCGGCGTAGGACGGCAGGTATTTCGTGCCCTTGCCGGCGGCGACCACGCGAAAGCCGCAGGTGCGGGCCCAGTCGACCATCTCGCAGACCAGCGCCGGCTGGTCGCCATAGGCCATCGAATAGACCAGCCCGGCGCTGTCGAACTGCCGGGCGAGATAGGGCCCCGCCAGAACGTCGGCCTCGACATTGACCATGATCATGTGCCGGCCCTGGCCTGCGGCCAGAAGCGCGTGGCGGATGCCGGCGGCGGGACTGCCGGTGGCGTCGATGACGACGTCGAGCCCGGCGGCACGGATCAGCGCCTCGGGATCCTCTGTCACGAAGGTTCGACCCGAGGCGAGCGCGTCCTCGCTGTCCCTGGCGACCACGGCGTCGGCATCCCAGCCGGTATGGGCCAGCGCCTCCCGCGCGCGCGCCGCGGACAGGTCGGCGATGCCGTAGAGATGCATGCCGGGAATGTGCCGGACCTGCGACAGGAACATCGAGCCGAATTTCCCGGCCCCGATCAGTCCGACGCGGATCGGCTTGCCCTCGCTCTGGCGCTTCATCAGTTTCGTGTAGAGATTCACGCGCGGTCTCCTCCCAATCTCTGCCCCCGATCGCCAAACTGCGCCGGCCGCCCGGGCGTTCAAGGCCAACCGCCCGCACCGCCGGCCGCAATCCGCCGACTGACCGCGGGGCGGCCCCGCCCTCGCCGCCGCCGGGCCGGCACGGCGTGCCGCTCCCGGGCAGCGCCGGTTCCGCAGATGGCGACCGCGCGAGCACCGGTCGCATGCCAGCGCCGCTTTGATCTGGCGCAATGTGGAGTTCAGTCGATATCGCCAACTTGCTGGCAGGCGGGACCCACGGGTCCGATGGCTGCCGGGAGATCGAAGATGCGCTTCAGGACGATGCTTTGCGCCGTGGGTCCACAGAGCCCGGAGCGCGACCTCGCGGCGGCGCTTCGCCTATGCGAGGCAAACCGGGCGCATCTTTCGGTGCTCGTCCTCGGCATCGAGCCACCGCCGCCGCTGGGCGAATACGCGATGGTGGCGGAAACCTGGGTTCTGGAGCGGGAAGAGGCGGCGAAGACTCTCGCCAAGGAAGCGGCCGCCGTCAGCGAAATCCTGGCGGAAAGCGATGTCTCCACCGATCTCGACTGCCGCCTTGCCGAGCAGGCCGCCGTCGCCTCGGAGGTCGGGCGGCATGCGCTCTATGCCGATCTGGTCTTCGTCGGTCCCGAACTCGCGCGGTCGAGCGAGCCGTTCAAGGCCGCGACCCTGAAGGGCGCGCTCTTCGAAGCCCAGCGCCCGGTGCTCATGGCGCCGCAGGCGGGCGACGCGACGCTGCAGCCGAAGCGCGTGCTGGTCGCCTGGTCCTCGCACGCCGAGGCGGCGCGGGCCGTGCGGGAGGGCATCGAGATCCTCGCGGCGGCCGAGATGGTGCACGTCACGATGGTGGATCCGGTGGCGAGCGAATGGGGCGACGGGCCGGAGCCCGGCGCCGACATCGCCACCTATCTCACCCGCCACGGCGCCAGGGTCACCGTCGACCGGCTGCCCAGCGGCGGCAACCCGCCCGCCGACGTGCTGCGCCAGCACGCGACGGACGTCGAGGCAGACATGATCATGATGGGCGCCTACGGCCACTCCCGCCTGCGCGAATGGATCTTCGGCGGGGTCACCCGTTCGATGATCGAGGCACCGCAGCTGTCGCTGTTCCTCGGACGGTAGGCCGGGCCGCAAAGGGCGTGCCCGGCATCCGCGGGCGCCGCTTCGCCGCCCCCGATGCTTTTCTGCATGCGACCTGCGGGGGTGGTACGTCCTTCGCAAAGCCAGGCTGACGCCGCTTGGCCGCCGGCGGGTGCCCTGCGGCCGGTCAGGCCTCGCTCGCTGCCGCCTCGATCGCCGCGACGTCGATCTTTCCCATCCCCAGCATCGCGGTGAAGGCGCGCTTGGCCTTGCCGCGATCGGGCCCGGTGGTGAGGTCGAGCAGCAACTTCGGCGTGATCTGCCAGGAATAGCCCCAGCGATCCTTGCACCAGCCGCAGACGCTTTCCTGCCCACCATTGCCGACGATCGCGTTCCAGTAGCGGTCGGTCTCTTCCTGGTCCGCGGTGACGACCATGAAGGAGACGGCCTCGTTCGGCGTGAAGATCGGTCCGCCGTTCAGGCCGACGAACTTCCGGCCGAGCAGGGTGAACTCGACCGTCAGTTCGTCGCCTTCCTTGCCGCTCGGATAGTCGGCCACCGCCGCATTCACCCGGTCGACCGTGCTGTCGGGAAATGTCGCGGCATAGAATTCCGCCGCCTTCTTCGCTTCGCCGCGGTCGAACCACAGGCAGGGAACGAGTTCGGTCATCACCATTCTCCACTTCGAGCCGGCCCGCCCGCCAGGGGCTCCGGGCGCACCAGCCTGCGTTGCTCAAATCAGCCCCTGGTGGGTTCGCCGGCCGCTAGCGACCGTATCGAGGCATGCGACAATGCGGCGTGGCGGTCCTTGCCCCACCGCCGAGGCGGTTCACGGCAGAATGCTGCCGATGGCCGGGCGAGCGTCATGCCCTGCCCTCGCTCCGCGTCACCGACGCCCTGTTCCTCCTTGCCGCCTCCGCGTCCGGCTTCCTCCACTGCCAGGCGACCGCTGACAATGAAGCCGAAGAATCCGGCGAAGAACCGGCCGTCCGTGTCGGATCGCGCCAGATCCCGCCACCATTCGTCCAGCCCGCCTGCCTCGAGGGCGCCGTTCTCCACCGCAGCGCCGACCGTTCCGCCGATGACCCTGCGGAACATGGCGAGCGGCGTCGCCACCATGTGGGGAACGACCGTCATGTCCCGTCCGCCGCGCTCGCGCAGGAGCCGCGGCAGCCGGCGGCCGATCCAGGGACTGGGGATCGAGTTGGCGACCTGCCGCAGGATGTGCCGCGTCAGCGCGGTGTTGCCGGCATCGACCACGATGCAGTCATAGTCGAACTCGAACAGGGCGAAGCGGCCGCCCGGCCGAAGCACCCGGACCATCTCGTCCAGCGCACGCTCCGGCGTCTCGACATACATCAGCACGCGCTCCGTCCGGCACATGTCGAAATGGTCGTCCGGGAAATCCAGCCGGGACGCATCCCCGATCCGGTAGGTGACGGAAGCGGAGAGCGCGACGGCGCGCCGCTGCGCTTCGGCGACCAGCGAGCGGCTCTTGTCGATGCCCACGATCGCGCCCGCATCCCCGACCCTTCCAGCCAGAGCGAGCGTCGTATGGCCGATGCCGCAGCCGATATCGAGGATCCGGTCTCCCGGCCGCGGCGGGCAGAGCGCCAGCATCTGTCGGCGGCAGATCGCGATGGACTCGAGGCGATCCGCCGAATCCAGGAAGGCGAACAGCGCCTCGGATTCCGCCGCCTGGTCGGCATCCCGAAAGCCGCGGTGAATGTCCGTCATGGCGACCTCCCTGGCCGGTGTCTGCTGCCAGCGCGCGGCACGGCGGATACCGCCGAAGCGGTGGCGGCGCCGCCGCTGCTGTCAGGGCCGTTCCAGGCGCCCGGATATTCCAGCTGCATCGCCACGACCCGGGCGGTCGACGCCCCGTATCGCTCGGCGATGGCGGCGAGTGTCGCGTCCAGCGCCTCGACCGGACGGCGGTCGTCGATCGCGAGGATCGACGGTTCCCCGGCGCGGGAAGCGGCCGGGCGATCCGGCAGGATGCGGATGCCGCTGCGGGTCTCGACGGGCCCGTCCGCGAACGTCACCGCCCGAGAGCGATAGGTCCGCGACCAGGCATCGGCGGCGAGCGCCAGCGCCACCTCATCCATCCCGGCTCGCAGGTCGATGCCGAGCTCCTCGTGCCGCCAGAAGGCCAGGCGGTTGCGCAGCACCGTTGCCGCGAAGGGCCGGGTAAGCCGGAATGCGGCGCTAGCATGCCGGGCGTCCCATTCCGTGAGGCCGAGGTCCACCGCCACCGCCGCCGCCCGGGCGCGGCCGGCGATCGCCTCGATCAAGGTCAGCATCATCGGCATCGAGGCGGTGATGCCGGTCGTCGTGGCGACGCTGCCGTCGATCACGAACCGGCGGTCGGGGACATAACTCATGCCGGGACTGATCGCCCGCAGCGCCTCGCGATAGTACCAGTGCGTCGTCGCCCGCCTGCCCTCAAGCAGGCCCGCCTCGCCGACGACCTTCGCCCCGGCACATACGCCGATGACGAAGGCGCCCTTGGCCGCTTGGCTGCGCAGCCACTGCAGGGCGGCCGGATCGTCGTCACGGCTCATCGCCGGAACGATGACGTAGTCGGCCCCGCCGAGATGCGCCGCATCGAAGGCGGCGGTCGTGGCGTCCGGCTCGACCGTCAGCGCCGGATAGAGCCGGACGGGGCCAGGTCCGGTGGCAAGCGCCATGACGTCCGCGACGTCGGCGCGGCGCAGGATGCCGTAGGTGACGAGATAGTCGGTCGTCTCGGTCGCATCGTTGATGCCGAGGACGGCAACGAGGGGGCGCGAGCGCTTGCGCGGCCGCAGTGCCGAAAGCGCCGCAGCGTGTTCCTCGGGCGCGACGGCTGGCGCCACCGCTGGCGCGGGCGATGGCGGCAGGGACAGCATCCAGCCGCCGAAGCCGAACAGGCAAAGGACGACGAGGCCGGACCCCACCCAAATGCCGATGCGCCAATTCATCCTGCCCGCCCGCCACCATGTCAGCCGCTCCCCATCCGGAGCAATGCAGGGTGAGGCTAGGCGGCAGGGACCCTGGCGGAAATGACAAAGAGGGCGTATTTCCTGCCAATGCACCGCGTCGTCTTCGTCGTCTATCCGGGCTTCGAGCTCCTCGACACCGCCGGGCCGGCTTCGGTCTTCACCGGCGCCAATCGCGTCCTGCGCCAGTCCGGCCGCAGCGAATTCTACGATGTTGGGCTGGTATCGGCCGAAGGCGGCACGGTCGAAAGCAGCAGCGGCATCGCGGTCGAGACGCTAAGGATCGCGGCACTTCGGAGCGGCGACACGATTCTCGTCGCCGGCGCCGAGCGGGAACCGCTGCTTGCGGCGGTGGCGGAACCTATGCTTCGAGCTGCCCTGCCGGCGCTGGCGAGCACGGCGGAGCGCTTCGGCTCGGTGTGCAGCGGCGGCTTCCTCCTCGCCTCGCTGGGGCTGCTCGACGGTCGCCGCGTCGCGAGCCACTGGGACGCCTGCAAGCCTTTTGCCGCCAGCTATCCCCACGTCACCGTCGATCCGGATGCGCTTTACGTGGTCGACGGGCGGCTGTGGACGTCGGCCGGGGTCACCACCGGGATCGACATGGCGCTCGCCATGGTGGCCCGCGACCTCGACGCCTCGACCGCCGGCGAGGTGGCGAGGCGGCTGATCCTCTACGCCCGGCGCCCGGGCCACCAGTCACAGTTCAGCCCGGTCCTTGCCGCACAGATCAAGGGCGACAGCCCCTTCGCCGACCTGATCGGATGGATGCAGGCCAATCTGGACGCGCCGCTGGACATACCCTCGCTGGCCGACCGCGCCGGGCTCAGCGAACGCAGCTTCCATCGCAAGTTCGCCGCCGCGACCGGCATGACGCCCGCCCGCTTCGTCGAGACGGCGCGGCTCGACGCGGCGCGCCTGCTGCTGTCGCGCGGCCTGTCGCTGAAGGAGATCGCGGCGAAGGTCGGCCTCTATCCGACGGCGCGGCTGTCGGAAGCCTTCGAACGCCGTTTCGGCATGGCGCCGCGGCTGTTCCGCGACATGCATGCCGGGCTCGACCGGGTGGACGCTGACGACGTCGCAGAGCCGGCACTTCGCCGCGGCGGCTGATGCACGTTTCTGTCCCGGGGCAGCCCGGTCCCGCGGGATCGCTCCCTCAACACCGGATGAACCTCTCGCGGCATGAGGAAAATGGCGGCAGGCGCCGCCGCGCGAACCGTCGGCGGCGCCTGCCTTGTCGGCGCGTCAGCCCGGCTTGACCTCGATCTTCTTCTCCTCGGCGCGGGCCTCGGCGGTCTTCGGCAGCCGCACGGTGAGGACGCCCTTGGCGAAGTTCGCGTCGATCGCGTCACGGTCGATGCCCTGCGGCAGCGGGAAGGAGCGCACGAAGGATCCGTAGCGGCGCTCGGACTGGTAGTAGTCCTTGCGACGCTCTTCCTTTTCTTCCTTCTTCTCGCCCATGATGGTCAGCAGCCCGTTGGCCAGCTTGACCTCGATGTCCGTCTCGTCGAGCCCCGGCAGTTCCGCTGTGATCTCGTACTCGTCATCCTTTTCCGCCACGTCGATCGCCGGCATGCCGCCGCCGAAGACGGTCTCGCGCGGCCAGTCGAAATCGAAGCCCGCACGGCTGAGCGCCCCGCGGGAACGCCCGCCGAAGACGTCGAACAGGCGGTCCATTTCGTTGCGGACGGTCTCAAGGGGCGACCAGAGACGCCCCGTCGCGGGAGCCGGGACCGGCGACGTTTCCTTCTTGACCGGAAATCTGGTTGCTGTGTCGGCCATGATGCAATCTCCTGTCACGAGTGCCTGACGAAGCGGCACGGTCAGGCCGGGTTGATGGTCGATGAACGCAGCGCCGTCGGCGCGGCGCGCGCTCAGCCCGCGACGAAAGCGCGGCGCCCGCGGGATGGCATTGATTCCGATCAACCGGGGGCACGCGTCTCCCCTCGCCGGCCGACGCGGCCGCCGCGACCGGGTCGCCGGCGCGGGTCTTTCCTGCCGCTTGCGCGAGATCAAACGCCGCCGCGCCGGCGCATGGAAGGAATAGGATGCTTGCCGGGGCCAGCCTCCGGTGAGGTCCGGGCGATCCCGCCTCGGTCGCCGCGACAGGGCCCCAGCTGCGGAGGCGCGCCGTGAAAGCCATGACACTCCACGCTCCCGGGCAGCCGCTGCGGCTCGAGGAACGTCCGGACCCGGTGCCGGGACCGGGCGAGATCCGGGTGCGGGTGGAAGCTTGCGCCGTGTGCCGCACCGATCTGCACGTCGTCGACGGCGAACTGCCTGACCCAAGGCTGCCGATCGTGCCCGGCCACGAGATCGTCGGCATCGTCGAGGCTCAGGGCAGCGAGGTCCGCCAGGCGAGGGTCGGCTCCCGGGTCGGCGTGCCCTGGCTCGGCCACACCTGCGGCGCCTGCCGCTACTGCCTGGAAGGGCAGGAAAACCTCTGCGACCGTCCGCTGTTTACCGGCTATACCCGCGACGGCGGCTTTGCCACCCATGTCATCGCCGACGCGGATTTCGCCTTCGAGCTGCCCGTCGAGGCCGACCCGGTGGCGACGGCGCCGCTGATGTGCGCCGGGCTGATCGGATGGCGGTCGCTGCGCGCCGCCGGCGACGCGAAGCGGATCGGGCTCTACGGCTTCGGCGCCGCCGCCCACATCATCGCGCAGGTCTGCCTCTGGCAGGGCCGCTCGGTCTTTGCCTTTACCCGGCCCGGCGACGCAGAGGCCGAGGCATATGCGCTGTCGCTCGGCTGCAGCTGGGCCGGCGGTTCGGACGTCGCGCCGCCGGAGGAACTGGATGCGGCGATCATCTTCGCGCCGGTCGGGGCGCTGGTGCCCGCGGCGCTTTCGGCCGTGCGCAAGGGCGGCCGCGTGGTCTGCGGCGGCATCCACATGAGCGACATCCCGGCCTTCCCCTACCGCCTGCTGTGGGAAGAGCGCAGCGTCGTCTCGGTCGCCAACCTGACGCGGCGGGACGCCACGGAATTCCTTGCGATCGCGCCGCGCGCCGGCGTTACGACGCGAACCACCGTCTATCCGCTGACCGCCGCCAACGACGCGCTGGCGGACCTGCGGGCCGGGCGGTTCCAGGGTGCGGCGGTGCTCTGCCCCGAGCTGCGTCAGTCGGCGGGAGCCGCGTAGCGCCGCCAGATCGCCTTGCGGATGCGGCGGCGACTCTCCTGCGGCGGCAGGGTCGGGTCTTCCTCCACGCGCCTGGCCTCCAGCGCCAGATCCTCGTCGCGGATCACGTGGCGGAACCAGGCGGAATAGTCCCCTGCCCGCAGGTGATGTTCCCAGGTCGCATCGTCCACCTCCGCCGCGATGTCCACGAAGCGGTAGAGGTTCCTCGCCGGGCGGTTCATCGCCTGGTGAGGGCCGCGGAAATAGAAGCTGCGATCCGCGCCGACGTCGCCTTCGGCGTATTTGCCGCGATGACGCCGGTGCACCTGAACCGGCGTCGCCGCCCTGAAGCAGGCCACGGGCTCTCCGGAGCGCGGCTGCCAGTAGAGCACCTCGTCGGGCCCGCATGCCGGCATCGGGGGCGGCACCGCGACCCCCATCGCCCCGGCGATCGCCGCCGCCATCTCGTCGTCGGGATCGCCGACAAGGAGCACGACGTCGATGCCGCGCAGGACCGCGGGCGAGACGGCATGGGGATAGGCGGTGATCAGGATCGCCGCCGGGACCTCGACCGGCGCCGGCGCCTCCCCGTCCCCGATGGCGGCGGGCAGGACCTGGTGCGCCTCGTCGATCAGCAGCCAGTGCGGCCGGCCGGTGCGCTGACGCTGGCGCGCGATCTGGGCGAGCATCGCCGAGATCAGCGCCTGCCGCTCGCAAAGCGGCAGCGCCTGGGTGTTCACGACCAGATTGACCGTGTCGTCGCGGAGCAGCTTCAGCGCCTCGGCCGCCGGCGGCGGGGCGCGCAGCGTGCCGACGAACACCGCGTGCTCGAGGTCGATATAATCCCCCTCCGGATCGATGACGCAGAACTCGAACTGCCGCTCCGCCATCTTCTCGGTGAGTGCCGTGGCGAGGCACGACTTGCCGCTGCCGGAGCGCCCGACGATCAGCACGCCGCCGCCCGATGGCGCCAGCAGGACCTCCCTGCCGTCCTGGTCGGTGCCGGCGCGGATGCCGCGGCGGCCGGGCGGCGCCAGGGCCGCGTCCTCGGCGATGATCCGGTCGATCAGCTCGGCGACGCCGGCGCCGTGGTCGCCCGCCAGCACGATGTCGGCTTCCTCGCGGACCGAATGGACGGCGTTGGCGACGGCCGCGCCGCAGCCGCTGGCCGCCAGCAGCGCATGGTCGTTCTCCGCGTCGCCGACCGAGACGACGTTATGGGCGGAGATGTCCAGCTCCCGGAGCGCGGCGCGAAGCCCAGATGCCTTGTTGATCCCGGCGGGCAGGATCATGATCGCTCCCTTGTTGAAGACGATCTGCAGTTCCAGGCCCAGCTCCCGGATGGCCTGCAGGACGGCGCCCTGGTGCGGCTCCCACGTCGCGACGATGCCGCGTCCGACCGAGATCGGCCCGACGCCGAGTTCGCGAAGCCTCTGGACGAAGCGTTCCGGCGGCGGCGGCGCCAGCAATTGCTCCTGCCCGGTCTGGGGATCGAGGAGGAGCGCGCCGTTTTCCGCCACCACGCGGTCGAACAGGACCGTCTCGGGAAACAGCCGCTGGAGATCGGGAATTTCGCGCCCGGTCACGAGGATCAGCCGCCGGCCGGTCTCCCGCAGCCGCTTGAGGGAAGCGACGGTCCGCTTCACCACCCGGCCGTCATGGGCGAGCGTGCCGTCGTAGTCGGTGGCGAGCGCGAGAAAGTACACGGTTGCTCTCCGGCGGCAGGGCGACAGCGCCGGATACTAGCCTCTCCGCCGGCCGCGTGACGAGAATTCCCGCGCGACAGTGCCCGGATCCGAAGGCAGGCCGTTGATCGAGATCAATGGGGTTGGCGCCGCGCAGCGCAATGATCGGCCTGCACGCCTGCGCCGGCGTGCCCCTTGCGGGGGTCCCGTTCCAGAGGAGGCTCACATGGCCCTGTTTAGAACCGCGAATGTCGGCCCGACCGACCGGGTCGTCCGGATCGTCCTGGCGGCGGTGGTGGCGTTTGCCGCCTATGCCTACCTGGCCGCTCCCTGGTCCTATGTCGGCTATGCCGTGGCCGTCATCCTGGTCGCGACGGCGGCCGTGCGCTTCTGCCCGGCCTACGCCCTCGTCGGTGCGAGCACCTGCCGAACCACGCAGACGTACTGACGGGAGGCCGCCAGGTTCGACGCCGATCCCCGCGAGCGGGACGGCGGCACTGGCGGACCGGGCCATGCGCAACCTCGCCGAGGCGTCTCCCGGCATGTCCGATCCCGGCGGGACGGTGGCGGCGCCGCTCCCCGGCGAGGTCGTCGCCCTCGCCGTTCCCCGCAATCTGTCAGGCCTGATCTTCCACAGCGGCTGGCGCGAGCAGATCGTGCTCGTCGTGCTTTCGGGCGCGGTCTTCATGGTCAACATCCTGCCGCTGGAGTTGCAGCGGCGGATCGTCAACGACGCCACGGAAGGCGTCGACTGGATCAGGATCGCGTGGCTGGCGGTCTTCTACGCGCTGCTGGCCATCGCGCTCGGGCTGCTGAAACTCGGCATGAACATCTATCGCGGCCGCACCAGCGAAAGCGCCGTGCGCTGGCTCAGGGCCGCCATCCTCGGCGACATCGGCCATTTCCGCGACGGCGTCCGCCGCCCGCTGCCGCCGGGCGTCGAGGTCTCGCTGGTGCTCAGCGAAGCCGAACCGATCGGCAGCTTCGTCGGCGTCAGCATCTCCGAGCCGCTCCTGCAGGGCGGCCTGCTGCTCAGCGTGTTCGGCTACCTGACCTATCTCAACCCGCTGATGGCGCTGGTCGCCGCGGCGGTCTTCTCGCCGCAGATCGTCTTCGTTCCGCTGATGCAGAACGCCATCAACCGGCGCGTCGGCCGGCGCATCGCCACGCTGCGCACCCTCAGCATCGAGATCGTCGACGCCCCCGTCGACGCGCGCCAGGCGGAGCGGTCCTACGACCGGGAGATCGGCGACGTGTTCGCGCTGAACATGGGCATCTTCAAGCTGAAATACTCGATGAACTTCGCGATGAACCTGTTCCATCATCTCGGCGTCGCGGCCGTCCTGGGGGTGGGCGGATACTTCGTGGCGCACGGCGAAACCGAAATCGGAACGGTGGTGGCGTTCATCTCCGGCCTCGCCCAGGTCAACGGGCCGTGGGGCGACCTCGTCGACTGGTATCGCGAGCTGCGCGTCACCCAGACCAAATACGGCCTGATCACCCAGGTCCTCGCGACCTTGACGCCGCCGGCCCCGAATCCGGTTTGAGGCAGGTCAAGGCGAAGCGTTCCTCCAGCGGCTGATCTGAGGGCATGTCCGACGGCCCGGTCTTTGCCATGCAGGATGTCACGAAGGTCTACCGGACCGGCGGCAACGAGGTGTGGGCGCTGCGCGGCGTCAGCGCCGAACTCGCCGCCGGCGAGGTCGTGGTCATGCTGGGGCCGTCCGGATCCGGCAAGTCGACGCTGCTCAACATCATGGGCGGGCTGGACCGCGCCAGCGGCGGCCACGTCAGCTTCCGGGGCGAGGACCTGACCGACGCCAGCGATCGCGAGCTGACGCTCTATCGCCGCAACCATGTCGGCTTCGTCTTCCAGTTCTACAATCTCATCCCGAGCCTCACCGCCCGCGAGAACGTCGCGCTGGTGACCGAGATCGCCCATGACCCGATGACGGCGATGGAAGCGCTGGACCTCGTCGGGCTCGCCGAGCGCAGCGACCACTTCCCCGCCGAGCTGTCGGGCGGCGAGCAGCAGCGCGTCGCCATCGCCCGGGCGGTGGCCAAGCAGCCCGAAGTGCTGCTCTGCGACGAGCCGACGGGGGCGCTCGATTCCGCGACCGGCATCAAGGTGCTCGAGGCGCTGACGTCGATCAACGAGACGCTCGGCACGACCACCGCCATCATCACCCACAATGCCGGCATCCAGGCGATTGCCCACCGGGTGTTCCAGTTCATCGACGGGCGGATCGAGAGCGTGCGCCGGAACGAGACGCGCCTCGCCCCCAGCCAGGTGACGTGGTGACCGCGGTGAGCGCGCTCGACCGAAAGCTGCTGCGCGATCTCGTCCGGCTCTGGGCGCAGGGCATGGCGATCGCCCTGGTCATGGCCTGCGGCGTCATGACGATCATCATCGCCATCGGCGCGCATCGCTCGCTGCTCTTGACGCGAGAGGCCTATTACGAGCGCTACCGCTTCGCCCACGTGTTCGCCGAAGCCAACCGGGCGCCGCTGTCCCTCGGGCGGGCGATCGCCGAGATCCCGGGCGTCGCCTTCTTCGAGATGCGGATCAGCCGCCGTGTGCTGCTCGACATGCCGGATATGCGCGAGCCGGCCTCCGGCCAGGTGGTTTCGCTGCCGATCCGGGGCGAGCCGCAGGTCAACCGCCTGCTGGTGCGCAAGGGCCGCCTGCCGGACGCCGGCCGCACCGACGAGGTGGCGGTGAACGAGGATTTCGCCATCGCGCATCGGCTGCAGATCGGCGACAGCTTCTCGGCGATCCTCAACGGCCGCAAGGAGCGGCTCAGGGTCACCGCGACGGTGCTGTCGCCGGAGTTCATCTACACGATGGGCCCCGGCGACATGGTGCCGGACGCCCGCCGCTTCGCCATCCTCTACATGCCCGAGGACGTGCTGGCGCCGCTGTTCGATCGCGAGGACGCGTTCAACAATCTGGTGCTGCGGCTGATGCCGGGGGCCAGCGAGCCGGCGGTGCTGATGGCGGTCGACCGGCTTCTGAAGCCCTATGGCGGCATGGCCGCCTACGGGCGCCAGCACCAGATGTCGCACGCCTTCCTGGACGCCGAACTGGAACAGCTGGCGGGGATGGCGCGGATCATTACGCCGATCTTCCTCGCCGTCTCCGCCTTCCTGATCAACATCGTGCTGACGCGGCTGGTGGCGCTCGAGCGCGAGCAGATCGGCCTCTTGAAGGCGCTCGGCTATTTCGACCGGACGATCGCCTGGCACTATGCCAAGCTGGTGATAGCCATATCGCTGGTTGGGATCGCCATCGGCAGTGCCGCAGGCACCTGGCTCGGCCGCGGCATGGCGCGGCTCTACAGCGAGTTCTTCGCCTTCCCGTTCCTGGTCTTCCAGTCGAGCCCCGACCTCTACGCCATCGCCGCGTCGATCTCGGTGGCGGCAGCGCTGGCCGGCGCGATGAGGGCGATCCTCTCCGTCCTCGCGCTCGATCCGGCGATCTCGATGCGCCCGCCCGCCCCCGCCCGCTTCCGGCGCACCGTGCTCGGGCGGATGGGGCTGGGGCGGCCCTTCTCCAAGCTCACCGTAATGGCGTTCCGCGAGCTCTTGCACAGGCCGGTGCGGGCGATGCTGACCAGCCTCGGCATGGCGCTCGGCGTCGGACTGCTGGTGACGGCGCTGTTCACCGGCGACTCCGTCGACTTCATGGTCGAGACGGTGTTCTTCCGCGCCGACCGGCAACATGCCAGCATCGCCTTCGGCGATCCGGTGGAACCGGCGGTCATGGCCGCGGTCCGGCATCTGCCGGGGGTGACCGCCGCCGAGCCCTATCTCGGCGTCCCGGTGATCCTGCGCAACGGCAACCGGTCGCGGCGGCTCGTCGTCACCGGCAAGCCCGCGGCGACGACGCTCTCGCGCGTCCTCGGCGCCGATCTCGAGCCGATGCAGCTGCCGGCCGACGGCATCGTCATCTCCGAGCGGGTCGCGGAAGTTCTCGGCCTGTCGCCCGGCGAGACGGCGACCGTCGAGATTCTCACGGGGCGCCAGACCGTCGCGCCGGTGCGGGTCAGCGCCGTCGTCCGGAGCTATCTGGGTCTTGCCGTCTACATGGACATCGACGCGCTGGACCGTCTGACCGGCGAGGGCCCGCGCGTCGGCGGCGCCCAGCTCGCCGTCGACACCAGCGAGCTGGGCCCGCTCTACGCCGCCATCAAATCGACGCCGGCGATCGCCTCGCTCGGCCTGCAGACGCTGTCGCGCGAGAAGTTCCGCCAGACGATCGACCGCAACATATCGATCATGACCACGCTCTACCTCACTTTGGCGATCATCATCGCCTTCGGCGTGATCTACAATTCGGCCCGCATCCAGCTGTCGGAGCGGGCCCGGGAACTGGCCAGCCTGCGGGTGCTGGGCTTCACCCGGATGGAGGTGTCGCAGGTTCTGCTCACCGAACTCGTGCTCGTCGTCCTCATCGCCCAGCCGCTCGGATGGGCCCTCGGCGCGGGCTTCGCCATGCTGGTGACGCAGGGTTTGGCCAGCGACCTCTTCCAGGTGCCGCTGGTGCTCGAGACCAGCACCTTCGCCACGGCGAGCCTGATCGTCCTTTCGGCGGCCGCGGCATCCGCCCTGCTGGTGCGCCGCCGGATCGACCGGCTCGAACTGATCCGCGTCCTCAAGACGAGGGAGTGAACCATGGCCCGATTGCTGAAATTCCTCCTGTTCGGCGCCGTGGCGGCGGCCATCGGCTTTGCCGCCTACGAGGCGCTGCGCCAGAAGCCGGTGCCGGTCGACCTCGCCGCCGTCACCGAGGGGCCGCTTACCGTCACGGTGGACGAGGAGGGCATGGCCGAGTTCCGCGACATCTATACCGTCTCGGCACCCTATGCGGCGCGGACCGAACGCAGCCCGCTGCATGTCGGCGACCGGCTGGAGGCAGGGCGCAGCCTTATCGCGACGCTGCATCCGATCGAGCCGAGCTTCATCGACACGCGCTCCGAGCGCGAGCTGAACGCTGCGGTGGGCGTTGCGGCTGCCGCGGTGGAGCTTGCCGAGAACGAGCTGGCCATGGCCGATGCGGACCTGCAGCAGGCGGAATCGGACCTCAGGCGCGCCGAGCGGCTGCGGGAGAACAACACGATCTCCGCGGCGGCGCTGGAGACGGCGGCGACCAATGTCCAGATCAAGCAGGCGACGCTGCAGCGGGCGCAGAGCCAGGTGGCGCTACGCCAGAGCGAGCTGGCGAGCGCGAAGGCGCGGCTGATCCAGCCAGGCGACGTGCCGGCGGGCGGCGCGTCCGACCGCTGCGTCCCGCTGCTTTCGCCGATCGACGGCGTCGTCGTCGCAGTGCCGATCGAGAGCGAGGCGGTTGTCCAGACCGGAACCTCGCTGGCCGAGATCGGCGATCCCCGCCGGCTGGAAGTGGTTGTGGACCTCCTCTCCTCCGACGCGGTGCGGGTCCGCGAGGGCGCCGATGCGGTCATCACCGACTGGGGCGGCCCGGACCTGCCGGCGCGGGTGCGGCGCATCGAGCCGACGGCCTTCACCAAGGTCTCGGCGCTCGGCATCGAGGAGCAGCGCGTCAATGTCAGGCTCGACATCCTTTCGGCGTCGGAGCAGGCCCTGCTGCCCGGCCACCGCTACCGGGTCGTCGTGAAGATCGTGCTGTGGCACGGCGAGGACGTCCGCCGCCTGCCGCTGGGCGCGCTGTTCCGGACCGGCGACCGGTGGAGCGTCTATGCCGTCGAGGACGGCCGGGCGGCGTTGCGCATGGTCGACATCGGCCACCGCGATGCGGACACGGCGGAGGTGCTGGGCGGACTGACGACGGGCACGTGCGTGGTGTTGTTTCCCAGCGACACGATTTCCGACGGTGTCGGCGTCGTGTCGCGGCAGGACCCGGGGGCGCCATCCTCCTGCGCTATCCCCTAAGGGGGGCCCTCTCCCCCGGCGACACCGAATAACGCGGCCGTGATCGGATGCGGCTTGAAAGCCGTTCCTGCCGGACCCAAGTGCTGGCCGTCCCGCTGGTCCGGGCCCCTCTGGCAAGAGCGCCGGCTCTCTTGCGATGTCGGACCGTTTCCCGATTTCGCATATGCCGGCCGCAGAGGGATCCGTCATGGAATTCGCGTTTCTGTTCGCCGACTGGCTGGGCAAGCCCGCCTGGATGTGGCTCGGCTTCGTCGCCGTCGTCGTCGCGCTCCTCGTCTTCGATCTCGGCGTCCTGCACAAGGACGACCGCGAGATCGGCGTGAAGGAGAGCTTCAGCCTTTCCGCCTTCTACATCACCCTCGGTCTCGCCTTCGGCGGCTTCGTCTGGTGGACGCTCGGCGAGGAGCCGGCGATCAACTACGTCACCGGCTTCCTGGTCGAGAAGACCCTGGCGATGGACAACGTCTTCGTCATCGCCATGATCTTCTCCTACTTCGCCGTGCCGCGGGTCTACCAGTATCGCGTGCTGTTCTGGGGCATCCTCGGCGTCATCGTCCTGCGCGCCATCATGATCGGCGCCGGCGCGGCGATCGTCACCAACTTCTCCTGGGTCCTCTACCTCTTCGCTGGCTTCCTGGTCCTCACCGGCATCAAGATGCTGTTTTCCTCCGGCGAGGAGAAGCCGATCGGCGACAACCCGGTCATCCGGTTCATGCGCCGGCGCTTTCGCGTGACCGAGGAGTTCCACGGCCCGCGCTTCCTCGTCCGCCAGCCCGACCCGAAGACCGGCCGGCCGGTGCTGTTCATGACGCCGCTGCTGATGGCGCTCGTCCTGATCGAGATCGCCGACGTGATCTTCGCGGTCGACTCGGTGCCGGCGATCTTCGCGATCACCACCGATCCGTTCATCGTCTACACCTCGAACATCTTCGCGATCCTCGGCCTGCGGGCGCTGTACTTCGCGCTGGCGGCCATGGCGCACCGCTTCGCCTATCTCAAATATGCCCTGGCGGGCGTGCTGATCTTCATCGGTGGCAAGGTCTTCGCCGCCGATCTCCTCGGCATCGACAAGGTGCCGCCGCTGATCTCGCTGGGCGTCACCCTGGCGATCCTCGCGGCCGGCATCATCGCCTCGCTGGTCGCAACGCGCGGAGATGCAGCGCCCGTGGAAGCGTCCCGCGGCGCCGGCCGCGCGGCGGACTAGCCGGTCCGGCCCCGGCTCCGGCAACCGACGGCCCCGGCAGGGCCGACGGTCTGCCGGAGCGGGCCGCGAGACAGACGACCAGGCTGCGTCCCCGCGACGGAGCGGAGATTGCCGATCGGTATAATCCGGTACATCCGCCCGTCAGAGGGCGGGGCTAGGATGGTCCCGTCATCTATTTCGCCGGAGCCCCGCCATGTCCCAACAAACCCTCTCACGGCCGGTGACCGGCCAGACCTGGCAAGGCTGGTCGCGCCTGCAGGTCGTCCTGCACTGGCTCGTCGTCGGCCTGATCATCCTGCAATACATCGACAGCGAGTCGATGGAGGCGCTGTTCGACGCGACCTTCGAGGCGAGCGCCTGAGCGCCTTCGACTCGACGCTCGGCTGGGTCCACATCGTCGGCGGCTCCGCCATCCTCGTCGCCATGGCGATCCGCGTCATCGCCCGCGCCACCCGGGGACGGCCGCCGCATGATCCCGACGAGCCGACGTGGACGTACTGGCTGGCCCGGGTCACCCATGTGCTTCTCTACGTGACGCTCCTCGCCATGCCGGCCTTCGGGCTCCTCGCCTGGATCACCGGCAACGAGACCTTCGCCGACCTCCACACGCTGCTCTGGACGCCGCTGCTGATCCTCGTCGGCGTGCACGTCGCCGGTGCGCTGGTCCAGCATTTCTGGTTCCGGACCGATGCCCTGCGCCGGATGACGACGCTGCGGCGGGAAACGATGATCCGCATCAATGCAGCGCCCGGAAGAAGCCGCTAGGGTAAAGGCCGGCTCGTGTCCGGATCGCCGCGGCCGTCGCGGCGTTTCCGGGACAGCCCGGCCCAGTGGTCGTCGCGGGAGAGGCGGCGCGACAGGCCGCGACCCTGCCGATCCTGGCCCGTCTGGAGACGCCCATGCCGCGAACCCTGTCTCACCCGGAAAACCATCTCGTCGAGCGGATCGGCTGGCTCCGCGCCGCTGTCCTCGGGGCGAATGACGGCATCGTCTCGACGGCGAGCCTGATTGTCGGCGTCGCCGCCGCCGCGGCGGCAACCCCCGACATCGTGATCGCCGGCGTCGCCGGTCTCGTCGCCGGCGCGATGTCGATGGCGGCGGGAGAATATGTCTCGGTCTCGTCGCAGTCCGACACCGAGCGGGCCGACCTCGCCCGCGAAGCCGCGGAGCTGCGCGACGATCCCGCGGGCGAGCTCGAGGAACTGACGCAGATCTATGTCGGCCGCGGCCTCGACCGGGAACTGGCCCGCGAGGTCGCCGTCCAGCTGACGGCTCGCGACGCGCTCGGGTCCCATGCGAGGGACGAGCTCGGCATCTCGGAGGTGACCACGGCCCGCCCGGTCCAGGCCGCGCTGACGTCGGCGGCGACCTTCGCCATCGGTGCGGCGATGCCGCTGCTCATGGTCTTCGTCGCCCCGACGGACCTCCTCATCCCCATCGTCTCGGGGGCTTCGCTGGCCTTCCTCGGGATCCTCGGCGCCATCGGCGCCAGGGCTGGCGGCGCGAACATCTGGCGCGGCACCGCCCGCGTCGCCTTCTGGGGCGCGGCCGCCATGGCGCTCACCGCCGGGATCGGCGCGCTGTTCGGCCAGACGGTTTGACGGCGGCTCTTGAACGGGCAGAATCCGGCGACCTGATCGTCGCGACGGCATCGCGTGCCCCGGTCGCAGGCTGTCTGGCCCCCCTCGGCGTGCGATTTCCGACGACCAGCGCCGGCCGATGCCGCCAATTAACTGGCCGGGCACCTCCATCACGGGCTTCCCGCCAACCTCCCGGCGTTCAGCCCCGAAGCCGGCCAGGTCTACTCGGCTTCCTTGGACGGACGACCGTGAGCTGAAGGGCCCCGCCCGCTTCGCCCGCCTCGCCGGCACCGTCCGTCGGGGCCGGCGAAGCCGATCCGCTCACGTCTTCAGCCCGTCGACGAAGATGTCGATCAGGCGGATCACGTTCTCCTCCCAGCCCGGATCCTTGCCCATCAGCGACATGCCGATCACCACGTGCAGAATGTCCTCGGCGGTGACGTCGGCGCGGATCGCTTCCGCCGCGATGGCGCGCTTCAGCAGCATGCCGGCGGCCCGGGTCAGGTTGGCCTGGGAATAGGCGTAGACGTCCGACGAACTGTCCACCGCCAGCGCCAGGGCCGTCAGCGCGCCGCGCTTGGTCGCGACCAGCCGGATGCTGGCGCGCAGCCATTCCCGCAGGGCGGCGACCGGATCCGCCGCCTTGGCGAGTTCGTCGGCGAGCGCAGCCAGCTGCTCGACCTCCCGCCGGTAGACCGCCTCGAACAGCGCGTCCCGTGTCGGGAAATGCCGGTAGAGCGTCCCGATCCCCACCCCGGCGCATCGGGCAACCGCCTCGAGGCTCGCCTCTGCCCCGCCCGTGCGGAATACCTCCGCTGCCGCGGCGAGCAGGCGTTCCCGGTTCCGGACGGAATCGGCGCGGGGTTTGCGCATTGCCTTGGCGGACTTCAATGCCATCTGGAAATTTCGAACTCCTCGAGACTTGTAAACGGAGGGCCCCTCCGTATATTCCGGTTTGCGCCGACGGTCGCTGCCGATCCCGCCTTCGGGTTCACGTCCCGGCGCGGCGATCTGCGGTGACCGGCGGCGACGGCCGCCGCCATTGGCTCCGAGATATCATCGAACGGGTGAGCGCATGAACCATTCCCTAAGCCTGACAATCAACGGCGAGGCGCGGCATGTCGATATCGACGACCCGCGCGTGACGCTTCTCGACCTCCTGCGCGAGCGGCTGGACCTCACCGGCACGAAGAAGGGCTGCGACCGCGGACAATGCGGCGCCTGTACCATCCTCGTCGACGGCCGGCGCATCAATTCCTGCCTCGCCCTCGCGATCAGCTTCGACGGCGCGGCCATCACGACGATCGAGGGGCTCGCCGAGAACGGCGAACTGCATCCGGTGCAGGCCGCCTTCATCGAGCATGACGGCTTCCAGTGCGGCTACTGCACGCCCGGCCAGATCATGAGCGCCGTCGGCCTCATCGCCGAGGGCCAGGCCGGCACCGATCCGGAGCGTGTCCGCGAGGGCATGAGCGGCAATCTCTGCCGCTGCGGCGCCTATGCCGGCATCACCGAAGCGGTGATCGACGCGCAGGGCCGGCTGGCCGGGACCAACCAGGAGAAAGCCGCATGAACCGGTTCGACTATGTCCGCCCCGCGACGGTCGCCGAGGCGATCGCCGCCGCCTCGCAGCCCGGCGCTGTCTTCCTCGCCGCCGGCACCAACCTTCTCGACCTGATGAAGGGCGGCATCGCCCGCCCCGACCGTCTCGTCGACATCACCCATCTGCCGGACCTCGCGGCGATCGAGATGCTGCCCGACGGCAGCACCCGCATCGGGGCGATGGTGCGCAACGCCGATCTGGCCCACGACCCGGATTTCGCCGCCCGCTTCCCCGCGGTGGCCGAGGCGCTGCTGTCGGGGGCCTCCGCCCAGCTGCGCAACGCCGCGACGGTCGGCGGCAACCTCATGCAGGAAACCCGCTGCCGCTATTTCTACGACACCGCCAGCGCCTGCAACCGGCGGGCGCCGGGCAGCGGCTGCGACGCGCTGGAGGGCGAGAACCGGGCGCATGCGATCCTCGGCTGGAGCGAGCACTGCATCGCCACCCACCCGTCGGATTTCTGCGTGCCGCTGGCCGCGCTGGACTCGGTGGTCGAGCTCGAGGGAGCCGACGGCCGGCGCGAGGTGCCGCTTGCCGACTTCCACCGCCTGCCCGGCACGACGCCCGAGCAGCGGACGGTCCGGCGCCCGGGCGAGATCATCGTCGCGGTGCGCCTGCCGGCCGAAGCCGCCGCCTTTGCGAAGCATTCCCGCTATCTCAAGGTGCGCGAGCGCACCTCCTACGCCTTCGCGCTCGTCTCGGCAGCCGCCGGGCTTGTGATGGACGGCGACCGCATCGCCGAGGCGCGGATCGCGCTCGGCGGCGTTGCGGCCAAACCCTGGCGCTGCGAGGCGGCGGAAGCCGAGCTCGCCGGCCAGGTGCCCGGCCCCGAGGCGTTCGAGCGTGCCGCGCGCGCGGCGCTCGTCGGCGCCGCGCCATCCGGCGACAACGCCTACAAGATCGAGCTGGCGCGCCGCGCCGTCACCCGCGCCCTGCAGCAGGCGGCCGCCGGCACGCCCGCGCGGCTGCCCGCCCTGCCCGCCTCCCCCTTTGCTCCGGCTCCCGCAGGTATGCACCATGTCTGATATCCGCCTGACCGAGAACTCCCAGCACCGCCGGCACGGCTCCAATAGCGGCCAGGGCCTGACCCGCCGCGAAGGTGTCCTGAAGGTCACCGGCGCCGCCACCTATGCCGCCGACAACCACCCGGACGGCATGCTCTATGCCGTCTGCGCCACCAGCACGATCGCAAGGGGCCGCGTCGTCGGCCTCGACGAGGCCGCGGCGCGCGCCCATCCGGGCGTCGTCGACGTGCTGACGACGGGCAACCGACCGGCCCTCGCCATGGACCCGGACGCGAAGACCAACCCCTTCATGTTCCGACTGGACCTCCTGCAGAACGACCGGGTCCGTTATGCCGGCCAGCCCATCGCCGTGGTGATCGCCGAGACGCTGGAGGCGGCGAGCGAGGGCGCGCTGCTGCTTGCGCCGCGCTACGAGGTGGATGCCGCCCGCGTCGGCCTCGACGGGGCCGAGAGCTTCGTGCCGCAAGCGGTCGGCGTCGGCAGCCCCTCGCTCGCCGAGAAGGGCGATGTGGAGGCGGGCCTGCGCGGCGCGCATCGCCGCGTCGAGGCGACCTACGAGACCCCGGCGCAGTACCACAACGCGATGGAACCGCATTGCGTCGTCGCCGCCTGGGACGGCGACCGGCTGTCGCTCGACATGCCGACGCAGGGGCTGGCCATGGCGCAGCAGCGCCTCGCCGGCCTGTTCGGCATTCCGCCGGAGAATATCGCGATCCGCAGCCCCTATCTCGGCGGCGGCTTCGGGTCGAAGGGCTTCCCGGCCGGCCCGCAGGTGCTCGGCATCATGGCGGCGCGACACACGGGCCGCCCGGTGAAGCTGGTGCTGCCCCGCGAGCAGATGTTCGGCCCCGTCGGCCACCGCGCCGCCACCCGCCAGTCGCTGCGCATCGGCATCGCCGAGGATGGCGCCCTCACCGCCATCGCGAACCACACGAGGACGGCGTCGAGCACCTTCGACGACTTCTTCGAGCCGGCGGCGGACGTCGCGCACACGCTCTATGCGAGCCCCGCCATCCGCACGAGCTACGACGCCGTGCGTCTCGACACCGGCACGCCGCTCTTCATGCGGGCGCCGGGCGAGGCCAGCGGCTCGATCACCCTGGAGAGCGCCATCGACGAGGCCGCCTATGCCGCCGCGATGGACCCGCTGGCGTTCCGGCTGAGGAATTACGCGGACGTGGAGCCGATGTCCGGCAAGCCGTTCTCGTCGAAACGCCTCAGGGACTGCTACGAGCACGGGGCCGAGCGCTTCGGCTGGACCGCACGACCCCTCGAGCCCCGCCAGATGCGCGATACGGACGGGCTGCTCGTCGGCTGGGGCGTCGGCACGGCGACCTTCCCGGCGGTGATGTTCCAGGCGAACGCCCGCGCCGTGATCCGCCGCGACGGGCCGGCGCTCCTGGAGACCGGCGCCCACGACATGGGCCAGGGCGCCTGGACGGCGCTGGCGCAGATCGGCGCGGACGCGCTCGGCCTCTCCATCGACGCGGTCGAGTTCAGGGCGGGCACGTCGGACCTCCCCGACGCCGGCATCGCCGGCGGCTCCGGCCACACCGCGACCGCCGGGCTGGCGCTGCACAATGCCGGCGTCAACGTGCTCGCCCGATTGGCCGACATCGCGATGGCCGACGAACGCTCGCCGCTCTTCGGCGCCGGCAATGTCGGCACGCTGGCCCGCGACGGGCGCCTGGTGCGGCGTGACGACGAAAGCCGCGGCGAGTCCTTCGCGGCCATCCTGGAGCGTGCCGGCCTCGCCGAGATTGACGCGAGCGGCCAGGGTGCCGTCGACGGTGCTTCGCAGGAGGCTTACGCCATGCACGCCCACGGCGCGGTGTTTGCCGAGGTGAAGGTCGATCCCGATCTCGGGCAGATCCGCGTGAGCCGGCTGGTCGGCGCGTTCGCCGCCGGGCGCGTCATCAACCCGCGGCTGGTCGAGAGCCAGCTGTTCGGCGGGATGATCTGGGGCATCTCCTTCGCCCTGCACGAGCATGCGGTCGTCGACCACCGCTCGGGGCGGATCATGAATGCCGACTTTGCCGAGTACCATATCCCGGTCAATGCCGACGTCCCCTCGCTCGAGGCGATCCTCGTGCACGAGGACGATCCCCACGTGAACGCCCTCGGGATCAAGGGCGTCGGCGAGATCGGCATCACCGGCACCGGCGCCGCCATCGCCAATGCCGTCTGGCACGCGACGGGCCGGCGGCTCCGGCGGTTCCCGATCATGCTGTCCGATCTGATCGGCGAGCCGCAAAGGGACTAGGGAGGAGACGCCGGGGCCCCGACCTCCACCCCGCCTGCGCCCGGAGAAACGGTTGAGCCGCTCCCGGGCGCAGGAGCGGCCTCCCCGTTCAGCGTGACCGTTCGCGCGCCGGGTCGTCGTCCGGAAAATCGAGCCCGTCCGCCATCGTCTCGTCGACCTTGTCCGGCGTCGCGCCGTCGCCGTGCCGGCCGGGTTTGGCGCGTTCCGTCTCGCGCTCCCGCGCCTTCGGGTCCTGCCGGTCGTTCTCGTCGGCGGGGATGTCGGGCTTGTCGGCTGTCATGACTGTTCCTCCTTGGAAGAGCATGAACGCTGCGAATGCCCGGAGTGGTTCCAGCGCCGGCATCCGGCATCGGCCGATCTTCGCCTGGAAGCGGCAGATCCGGGTCGGGGCAGCCGAGGAGGCTTGCACCTGGCGGGCGATGGCGCCCTCCCCGCACAAGGTGTAGAATTGCGCCGTCGGCCGCGGACGTGGGACTGGCGCCATCGCCGCGCGACCGGCGAGAGCCGCCCGCGAGGCGCGATCCGCTGCAGCCAAACGGGCACTTTGACTTTCGATCCCTGAGACCGGCGCGAGCTGGACGCTCGCGTCCTGGCATGAACCAACTCATGGAGTTCGTCATGACGAAAGCAAACGCTGGGCGCCGTTTCTTCCCCACGCCCACCCTCCTCTTCGCAACCGTCGCCCTCGCCGGGCTCCTGCCCGGGGCCGCCGCGACAGCCTGTCCGCTCGGCAGCCACCAGGGCTCGCAGGCCCATCACCTCCACCGGCTGTGGCAGATGGCCCAGCTGTCGGGAGCCGGCGCCCAGCCTATGGCCGAGGCCCCGTCCACGGCCCAGGGTAAGCCCGGCCGCACCGAGATCGGCACCTATGCCCGCGACCTGCCGTCGAGCGCCGCGGCGCCGCGCAGCACGGCGCGCCCGCCGCTCTTCGACAATCTCGGCAAGCTGAGCTGGGCGGCGGCCGGGCAGATGACGCCGGAGGCCCGCGCCTATTTCGACCAGGGCTACCGGCTCGGCTGGGGCTTCAACCATGCCGAGGCGGCCCGCGCCTTCCGGGCCGCGCAGGAACTCGATCCCGACTGCGCCATGTGCTTCTGGGGCGAGGCGTGGGTCCTCGGCCCGCACATCAACTACCCGATGCTGGAAGACGCCAATGTCCGCGCGCTGGCGGCGCTGGAAGCGGCGCGGCAGCGACTGCCGGGGGCCGACGAGAAGCAGGCGGCGCTGATCGAGGCCTTGGCGAAGCGCCACTCCGCCGACCCATCGGCCGACCGCAAGGCGCTGGACGAAGCCTACGCCGACGCGATGCAGGCGGTGCAGGAGCGGTTTCCCGACGATGCCCACATCGCGGTGCTGACCGCCGACGCGATCATGAATCTCAGCCCGTGGGACTACTGGGCCGAAGACGGCAGCACCCCGAAGGGCCGCACCGCCCGGATGATCGCGCTGCTGGAAGCGACGCTCGGCGATGCGCCGCTCGGGCCGCTGGTGCCGGAACCGGACCATCCGGGGGCGATCCATCTCTACATCCATGCCGTCGAGGCGTCGGACTACATGGAGCGCGCCATACCGCATGCGGAACGGCTCGAGGCGCTCATGCCGGGGGCCGGGCACCTGGTGCACATGCCGAGCCACATCTGGTATCGCACCGGCCGCTGGCGCGAGAGCCTCGACGCGAACATCCGCGCCGCCAAGGCCGACGAGGCGCTGCTCCAGGAGGGCGGGGCGAGCCTCCTCTATGCCGAGGGCTATCACGCCCACAACGTCCACTTCATCCTGACCTCGGCCCTGATGGGCGGCGACGGCACCACCGCCCTCAAGGCGGCGGAGGCGCTCGCCGGCATGGTCTCGGACCGTGCCAAGCGCGACGTTCCCTGGACCCAGCCCATCGCCGCCGCGCCCTACAACGTCCACGCGCATTTCTCCCCGCCCGAGACGGTGCTCGCCCTGCCGGAGCCCTCGGCCGACTTCCCCTTCGTGCGGGCCGCCTGGCACTACGCCCGCGGCGTCGTCCTGGCGCGGACCGGGCAGCGACAGGCAGCGCTGGACGAGGCGGCGGCGATCGACGCCCTGGGCGCCACGCCGGATATCGAGGCGATGCCGGCGCAGGGCGTCCCCGGCCCGACGATCCTCGCCATCGCGGCCAGGGTGATCGAGGCCCGGGTGGCACAGGCGGAGGGGGACCACGCCAGGGCCGCCGCGGTGTTTGCCGAACTCGCCGCCACGCAGGACCAGATCCCCTACATGGAGCCGCCCTTCTGGTACTATCCGCTGCACCAGTCCTTCGGTGCCGCCCTGCTGGAACAGGGCAACGCCGAGGAGGCCGAGGCGGCCTTCCGCGCGGCGCTGGAGCGCTCGCCCAACAATGGCTGGGTGGCGGCCGGCCTGCTGCGCGCAGCCGAGATGCGGGGCGACGCAAGGGCGGCCGAAGAGGCGCGGCTGTTGATGCAGAAGAACTGGTTCGGCGCCTCGCCGCCCGACATCGGCCAGCTGTGACAGGCGAGAGGGGCACGGGGAAACCCGTCGCCCCTTTCGCGGATGCCCCGATCCGCACCCCGGATGGACGGCCGGGGCGCGCGGCCGGCCGCCTCGGCGGCGGCGCCGGCGGCTACGCCGGCACCGCGTCCCGCCGCTTCCAGAACAGCGGCCGTGCCGCGATCGGCAGGAAGATCGCGGTGCCGATGATCGTGGTGGTCAGTTCCGGCGCCACCAGCAGGATCGCCGCGAAGCCGAGCAGCACGCGCTCCCACCACCAGAGCCGGTCCAGCAGATAGTCCGAGAACGCCGCGGACAGCGCGGTGATGCCGAGGACGCAGCCGAAGGTCGCCAGCGCGAATTCCTGCAGGCTGAAATCCTGAACCATGATCAGCAGCGACGGGGAGAACACGAAGACGAACGGCACCAGCGCCTTGCCCATGCCGAGCCGGAAGGCCGTGTTGCCGGCGGTGAACGGGTTCGCCCCGGCGATGCCCGCCGTGGCGTAGGCGCAGAGCGCCACCGGCGGGGTGATGTCGGCGAGGATGCCGTAGTAGAACACGAAGAAGTGCGCCACCAGCGGCTCGACGCCGAGCAGCGCCAGGATCGGCGCCGTTACCGTCACCATGATCAGGTAGTTCGCGGTGGTGGGCACGCCGGTGCCCATGATGATGCAGACGACGCCGGTGAGGATCAGCGTCATCAGCAGCGTCAGCGCTGCCGTGCCCATCAGCTCGAAGGGCATCACCGCTTCCGCCGCAGCCGCCCAGGACGCGGCCGTCGAGGTGACGATGTAGGCGACCTTGAAGGAAACGCCGGTCAGCGTGACGACGCCGATGACGATGCCCACCGTCGCCGCCGCCGCGCCGACGGCGAGGGCATATTTCGCGCCGGTCACGAAGGCGTCGAAGATGTCGAGCGGGGTCAGCCGGTGGCGCGGGTTGACCAGGCCGATGACCATGCAGGCGGTGATGCCCCAGAACGCCGCCAGATACGGCGTGAAGCCGTTCATCAGGATGGCGACGAGGACGAAGAGCGGGATCAGCGTCGGCCAGTCGCGCTTCAGGACGCGCCAGATCTGCGGCATCTCCTCGCGCGTCAGGCCGCGCAGGCCGCGGCGCTTGGCCTCGAAATGCACCTGCATCAGCACGCCGAAGAAATGCATGAAGGCCGGCACCAGCGCGGCGATCATCACGTGCGTGTAGGGGATCGCCAGGAACTCGATCATCAGGAAGGCCGCGGCCCCCATGATCGGCGGGGTGATCTGACCGCCGGTGGAGGCCGCGGCCTCGACCGCGGCGGCGAAATGGCGGGGATAGCCGATGCGCACCATCGCCGGGATGGTCAGCGAGCCGGTGGTCACGGCATTGGCGATGGAGGAGCCGGAGATCGAGCCCATCAGCGCCGAGGCGACCACCGAGACCTTGGCCGGGCCGCCGGAAAACCGCCCGGCGATCGAGGTGGCCGTGTCGATGAACAGCTGGCCGAGCCCCATGCGCGTCGCCAGCACGCCGAACAGCACGAAGTGGAAGACGTAGGTCGCGACCACGCCGACGGGCAGGCCGTAGATGCCTTGGCTGGTCAAATAGAGGTGGTTGACCAGCGTCGACCAGCTCGCGCCGGGATGCACCAGGAGGCCCGGCGCATAGCGCCCGAACATGCCGTAGGCCATGATGATGATGGCGATCACCGGCAGCGGCCAGCCCATCGACCGCCGCGTCGCCTCGAGCAGCACGGCGATGAGGATCGAGCCCATGATGACGTCGATCGCCAGCGGATTGCCGACGCGGAAGGCGAGATCGTGGAAGACCCACGGCACGTACAGCGTCGAGACCACCGCGAGCGCCATCAGCACCCAGTCGACGACCGGAATGCCGGCGGGTCGCCAGAGCGAGCCGCCATAGAGCTTGTCGTCGCCGCGCTTGCCGGAGAACACCAGGAAGATCAGCGCCAGCACGAAGGCCATGTGGACGCCGCGATGGGTGACCTCGCGTAGCAGCCCGAAGCCGGCGGTGTAGTAGTGGAACAGCGACAGCGAGAACAGCGCCAGCGCGGCGATCCAGCTGGCCACCGGCCCCAGCGGGCGGAAGCGCACCTCGGGGTCGAACTTTTCCTCCAGTTCGCGCGCCTTGGCTTCGTCGAAGGTCACGTCCGGCGCCGTCATCGTCAAATCCTAAGCTTGTGCCCGAAAGCCATGCGGGACCGGCCCGAAAGCCGATCCCGCAGCATTTTCGTCGCGACTGAACGCTTACTGCGCGGCCGGTGCTTCCGGCGCCGCGGGAATCTCGAGGCCCGCCTCGCGATAGAAGCGCTCGGCGCCGGGATGCAGCGGAATGCCAACCCCCTCCACCGCGGTCTCCATGCGGATTTCCTTGCCCTTCGAATGACCCGAATCGAGCAGCGCGCGCGAGCTCTCGTTCCACACCGCCTTGGTGATCTGGTAGATCAGCTCTTCGGGCTGCTCTGCGCTGGTCACCCATTGCGCGCCGACGGCGAGCGTCTGGACGTCCGCGTCGACGCCCTCGTAGGTGCCCGCCGGCACCGTGTTGGTCGAGAAGAAGGCGTAGTCTTCGCGGATCGCTTCCGCCTCGGGGCCGGCGATCGGCACCAGCGTGATGTCGAGGCTGGTGGCGAGCTCCGCGATGGCGCCGGCGGGGAACCCGCCGACGAAGAAGAACGCGTCCATATTGCCGTCGCGCATCAGGTCGGCGGCCTGGTTGGGCTTGAGGAATTCTGGCTCGATGTCGTCTTCGCTCAGGCCGTACGCCTCGAGAATCAGCCGCGCATCGACGAGCGTGCCCGAGCCTGGCTCGTCCATCGAGACCTTCTTGCCGGCGAGGTCGGCGACGCTCTTGATGCCGGAATCGGCCCGCGCGACGAGATGGATGCTCTCGGGGTAGAGATTGGCGATGGCGCGCACGCTCTCGACCGCCGGCTGGCCCTCGAACACGCCCGTGCCGGTATAGGCCCAGTAGGCGACGTCCGACTGCGAGAAGCCGGACTCGAGCGAGCCGCCGGCAATGGCGTTGATGTTGGCGACGGAGCCGTTCGACGCGACCGCGGTGGCGACGAGGCCCGGAACGCCGCAGGAGCCGCCCTCGTCACAGGCGCGAGCGCCGGGAGGGTTGGAAATGGCGTTGGCGAGCAGCCCGCCGATCGGGAAATAGGTGCCGGCCGTACCACCGGTGCCGACGCGGAAGAAGCTCATCTCCTGCGCGTATACCGATCCCGTCGCAACGCCCGCGCACACCGCCAGAGCCGCCATCCAGCCCGAATTCTTCAGCAAAGCCATCATCGATCCTTCCCGTTTCCGATTCGGAACATTAGGGCGAAAAAGCGGCAAGCGGCAACCCGCGCCGCCGCTTTAGGCGAAAGCCGTCAGGCAACGCCTGCGCCCCTCATGCGACCGTGCCGCCGGCTCCGCCAAGTTCGATAATCCGATCCCGTTGTAAACCGGGCGCGTGCGGGCGCCGCCATGGCCGTCCCTCAGGTGCCCAGGATCTCCGCCATCGGCACCCGCCGTCCCTCGGCGACGGAGCGGCTGGCGGCCTCGGCCAGCGCCAGCGCCATCAGCCCGTCCTCGCCCGAGGGCTGCATCGCCGCGTCGTTCTCGACCGCCGCCAGGAAGCTGGCGATCTCCGCCGCATAGGCGGCGGCATATCGGTCCATGAAGAAGTTCTGCAGCGGCGGCCGCGTGTAGCCGGCGGCGGATGCCACCGTGACGTTCGCCTCGTGCTGGTTCTCGGCCGCGACCATGCCTTCCGACCCATGCGCCTCGATGCGCTGGTCGTAGCCGTAGGTGGCGCGCCGCGAGTTGGTGATGACCGCCTGCCGGCCGCTCGCCGTGGTCAGGATGACGCTTGCCGTGTCGACATCGCCCAGTTCGCCCACCTTCGGATCGACCAGGACGGAGGCCGTCGCCATCACCGCCTCGATCTCCTCGCCGAGCAGATACCGGGCCATGTCGAAGTCGTGGATCGTCATGTCGCGGAACAGCCCGCCCGAACGCGGCAAATAGTCGAGATGCGGCAGGCCGGGGTCGCGGCTGGTGATCAGCACCTGCTCGACCGCGCCGATCCGCCCCTCGTCGATGGCGCGCTTGACCGCGGCGAAATGCGGATCGAAGCGGCGGTTGAAGCCGACCATCAGCTTGGTGCCGGTCTCGGCGACGACCGCGAGGCACTGCCGCACCCGCTCCAGCGACAGGTCGATCGGCTTCTCGCAGAAGATCGGCTTTTTCGCCCGCGCGAACATCTCGATCAGCTCGGCATGGGTATCCGTCGGCGTGCAGATCGCCACGGCGTCGACGTCGCCGGAGGCCGCGATCTCGGCGATCGTGCGCATCGGGCAGCCATAGGCGGCGGCCAGGGCCTCGGCGGCCGGCGCCATGGCGTCCGCGACGGCGGCAAGGCGTGCGCCCGGGGTTGCGGCGATCGCCGCGGCGTGGACCTTGCCGATCCGGCCGGCGCCGAGGACTGCGATGGAAAGCGACATGTCAGGTTTCCGTTCAGGAGGGTGGGTCAAAGCGTGAAAGCGTCGCGGAAGCGCTGCAGGGCAAGGAGATGGTCGCCCTCGGGCAGCGCCTCCAGCCCGACCGTGCCGCGATAGCCCATCGCGTGGAGGGCGCGCGCGATGGCGGGATAGGCGATCTCGCCGGTCCCGGGCTCGTGGCGGCCGGGAACGTCGGCGACCTGGATCTCGGCGATGTGCGGCAGCGCCCGCCGGCAGAGTTCGGTCAAATTCCCCTCGCCGATCTGCGCATGGTAGAGGTCGAGATTGAGCTTGATGCCCGGCCGGGCGAGCGACGCGACGAGCGCAAGGCAGTCCTCGGCCCGTGCGAAGGGCACGCCCGGATGGTCGACGGCCGTGTTCAGGTTCTCCAGCATGAAGGTGACGCCGGACCGCTCGCCGAGATCGGCGAGGCGGCTCAGCGTGTCGCGGGCCTTCAGCCACATGGCGCCGCTGGCGATGGCACCCGGCACCACCGGCAGGCCCTTGGAGTCCAGCCCGGTCCCGTGGAGATTGAGGCGCGGGCATCCGAGCTCCAGCGCCACCGGGACCGACTGCGCCGCGGTCGCCAGCAGTTCGTCCGCGCCCGCGTCGTCGGCAAGTGTGCCGCGCAGATAGCCGGTCATCGACGAGAACTGCGCACCACTTCGCGCCAGCGCCGCAACGTCGTGGCGTGACCAGTCCCAGATCTCGACCGCAAAACCGATCTCCGCCAGGCGCGCCGCGCGCTCCGGCATCGGCAGGTCGGTGAAGACCAGCTCGGCACAGACGGCAAGGGGAAAGGCGGCGTTCATCCGCGCACCGCCGCGACGGTCACGCGTCGCCCGTCGTCCCGCGCGGAAGCGGCGATCGCATGGACGACGCGCTCGATTTCCAGCGCCTCGGCAAAGTCCGGGCCGGGCCTCGGCCCGCCCGCAAGGCCCGCCAGCAATTGCGCCGCCTCGATGGTCTTCAGGTCGTTGAAGCCGAGCCCGTGGCCCGGCGCCGGGCAGAAGGCGCCGTAGGGCGCGTGCTCGGGGCCGGTGAGAATGGTGCGGAAACCCCGCTCGGATTTCGGGCCGTCATTGGTATAGAGCTGCAGCTCGTTCATCCGCTCCTGGTCGTAGACGATCATGCCCGAGCTGCCATGCGCCTCGAAACCGAGACTGCCCTTGCGCCCCCAGGCGGCGCGCGAGATCGTCAGCGCACCGTGAAAGCCGGCGCGAAAGCGCACCAGCGCGCTGGCGAGGTCCTCGTTCTCGACCACCCCTTCCCCGCCTTCCGGCAGCGGCCGTGTCGCATAGGCCGCGCCCATCTCGGCGACGACCGAGTCGATCGGCCCGCCGAGCGCCGTCAGCAGCGAGACCAGATGCACGCCGATGTCGCCGAGCGCCCCAAGACCGGCCTCCGAGGCCCGGCAGCGCCAGGTCCAGGGCAGCGTCTCGTCCGCCTGGTAGTCCTCGTCGACCCAGCCGCGCAGGTGGAATAGCCGGCCGATCCTGCCCTCGGCCACCAGCCGGCAGGCATGCGTGAAGGCCGGATTGCGCAAATAGTTGTAGCCGACGAGGGTGAGGCGGTCGCCGCTCGCCGCGGCCATCGCCTCGGCGTCGGCCAGCGTCACGCCGAGCGGCTTCTCGCACCAGACGTGCTTGCCGGCGGCGAGCGCCGCCTCCGCCATCGGGCGGTGCAGCGCGTTCGGCGTGGTGATCGACACCACCTCGACCGCCGGATCGGCGATCAGCGCCTGCCAGTCATCGCCGGCGGTCTCGAAGCCGAACTGCCCGGCCATCTCCCGGGCTTTCTCGAGCGGCGTGTCGCAGAGATGGACGAGCCGCACCGCCGGCAGGCCGCCCATCACGGCATTGGCGTTGCGCCATGCCAGAGCATGCGCCTTGCCCATGAACCCGGTGCCGATCAGGCCGATGCCGATTGCCATGCGCCCTCCTCCCCTTCGGCGGCCGTCATATCAGTTGTGGAATTTTCATTCCATTATTTTCTTTCTCCGGCGTATCGATGATAGTCGCGCCGAACAGGAGCCGCAGCCATGCCGGGCGAAAGCGCACCACAAAGCATCGAGGCGTTTCACCGGCGCCTGCAGGAAGTGTCGGGGACGCTGCCGAAGCGGCTCGCCCAGTGCGCCGAATATCTGGCGGGGCACTCCGATCGCATCGCGCTGTCCACCGTGGGCGAACTGGCTAAGGCGGCCGGCGTGCAGCCCTCGGCGATGATGCGCTTCTGCCAGATCATGGGGTTCTCCGGCTTCTCGCAGATGCAGCGCCTGTTCCGCGAGGGCTATGCGCAGGTCTGGCCGGACTACGGCACGCGGCTGCGTAACCTCGGCGAGGCGGGATCGGAAAGCCCCGCGGCGCTGCTCGCCGAATTCATCGAGACGAGCCAGCTCTCGCTCGAGCGCCTCGCCCGCAACATCGACGCCGAAGGCCTGGACCGTGCCGTCGCGGCGCTGTCCGGGGCGCGCACCGTCCATGTCGTCGGGCTGCGCCGCGCCTTCGCCGTCGCCGCCTATCTCGACTACGTCTTCGACAAGATGGCCGTGCCATCGCTCCTGCATGACGGGCTGGGGCGCCTCGACCGGCGCCATGCACTGATGCCGGACGACGCGCTGCTCGCCGTCAGCTTCGCGCCCTACAGCGCCGAGACGGTGGAACTGGCGGAATACGCGCAGGCGCGCGGCCTCGCCGTCGTGGCGATCACCGACACGGTCCTCAGCCCGCTGAGCGGCATCGGCGCCCAGGTGCTCACCGTCACCGAAGCCGATTTCGGCGCTTTTCGCGGCCTGTCCGCCACGCTTTCGCTCTCTTTGGCCCTGGCCGTCGCCATCGGCGCGCGCCGGCGGGGCTCGGGCGGGCCGCTTGCGTTAGCCGACGAAATGGAATAATTATTCCAACCAGGCGTCGGGAGGACGCCGGGGCAGGCGCGTGCCTGCCGTCTCAACGGGAGGAACACGATGAAACGCATTCTCGCAATCGCGTCGCTGGCGCTTGCCCTTTCCGGCGGCTCGGCCCTGGCCCAATCGATCATCGTGGTGACGCACGGCCAGGCCAACGACGCCTTCTGGTCGGTCGTCCAGAACGGCGCGCAGGAGGCGGCGAAGGACACCGGCGCCAACGTCACCTACCGCGCCCCCGAGACCTTCGACATGGTGGCGATGGCGTCGCTGATCGACGCCGCCGTCAACCAGGAGCCGGACGGTCTCGTCGTCTCCATCCCCGATGCCGATGCGCTCAGCGAGTCGATCAAGCGTGCCGTCGACGCCGGCATCCCGGTCATCTCGATGAACTCCGGCGGCGACGTGTCGAAGGATCTCGGCGCCCGGCTGCATGTGGGCCAGTCGGAGCGCGATGCGGGGCGCATCGCCGGCGAACGGCTTGCCGAGCTCGGCGGCAAGAAGGCGATCTGCGTCAACCAGGAAGTCGGCAACGTCTCGCTCGACCAGCGCTGCGAGGGCTTTGCCGAAGGCTTCGGCGAGGTCTCGGTACTGCCCACGTCGAACGACCCGCAGGACGTCGAGTCGCGCGTAAGGGCGGCGCTCGATTCCGATCCGGAAATCGACACGATCCTCGCCCTCGGCGCCTCGACGGCGGGCGAGCCCTCTGTCGCGGCCGTCCAGGCCACCGGCCGTGGCGAGGAGATCCGCGTCGCCAGCTTCGACCTCTCGGCGAACTTCCTCCAGGCCATCGCTGACGGCAAGGCCGCCTTCGCGATCGACCAGCAGCAGTTCCTGCAGGGCTATCTGCCAGTCGTGTTCCTCGCCCTCAATGCCGAGTACGGCCTGATGCCGGGCGGTGACGTGCCCTCCGGCCCGAACCTCGTCGAGCAGGAAGACGCCAAGAAGGTGATCGACCTGTCGGCCCGCGGCATCCGCTGATCGATTGCGTCGGAGGCGGCCCGCGCCGCTTCCGACGCCGATCGCTGCCAGATCTAACGGCAAGCCGGGCGCGGCCCCGCGCCTGCGAACCAGACCGTTCGGCGATCGGCCGACGGTCCAGAGACGAGGATCACCATGGCCGCCGACAAAACGCTCGACGACGAGCGGCTGAAGAAGGTCTCCGGGCTGACGAGGATCATGCAGCGCCCCGAACTCGGCGCCCTTGCCGGTCTTGTCCTGGTGACCGTGTTCTTCCTCTTCACCGCCGACCCGGTGATGTTCAGCCCCGCCGGGGTGATCAACTTCATGACGCCGGCAGCCCAGCTCGGCATCCTTGCCCTCGGCGCGGCCCTCCTGATGATCGGCGGCGAGTTCGACCTGTCGGTCGGCTCGATGGTCGCCTTCGCCGGCCTGATCTTCGGCGTCGGGCTGACGCTCTACGACCTGCCGCTGAGCCTGGCGATCCCGATGACCTTCGCGGTCGCGGCGATGGTCGGCGGCATCAACGCGCAGATCGTGCTGCGCACCGCCCTGCCCTCCTTCATCGTCACCCTCGCCTTCCTGTTCATTCTGCGCGGCCTCAGCCTCGTCGGGCTGAAATGGGCGACCGGCGGCGCCACCCAGCTTCGCGGCATCCAGGGAGCCGTCGAGGGCGACTGGCTGCTCCCTTACTTCTCGGGCGACGCCTTCGAGGGACTGTTCCGCTGGCTCGCGCATATCGGCGTCGTCGGCAGCTTTTCCAACGGCATGCCCCGCGTCAGCGGCATTCCGGTCGAGATCGTCTGGTTCGTCGGGCTGACCGCGGTCGCGACCTGGATCCTGCTGCGCACCCCCTGGGGCAACTGGATCTTCGCTTCCGGCGGCGACCAGACCGCCGCGACGAATTCCGGCGTGCCGGTGCGCAAGGTGAAGATCGCCCTGTTCATGCTCACCGCCTGCTGCGCCGCGCTCGTTGCCATCATCACCGTCCTCGACGCCGGCTCCACCGACGCGCGGCGCGGCTTCCAGCGCGAGTTCGAGGCGATCATCGCCGCGGTCATCGGCGGCGCGCTGCTCACCGGCGGCTACGGCTCGGCGATCGGCGCCTTCTTCGGCTCGATCATCTTCGGCATGGTGATGATCGGCCTCTCCTACACCGACATCGACCAGGACTGGTACCAGGTGTTCCTCGGCTCGATGCTGCTCATCGCCGTCGTGTTCAACAATCTGATCCGCAAGCGCGTGACGGGGGAGCGTTGAGATGAGCGAAGCCATCCTGGAAATGCGCGACATCGAGAAGCACTTTGGCAACATCGTCGCGCTCGCCGGCGTCAGCTTCGACGTGCGTCCCGGCGAGTGCCACTGCCTGCTCGGCGACAACGGCGCCGGCAAGTCGACCTTCATCAAGACGATGTCCGGCGTCCACAAGCCGACCCGCGGCGAGATCCTCGTCGACGGCAAGCCGATGCACTTCTCCAGCCCGCGCGCCGCGATGAACGCCGGCATCGCCACCGTCTACCAGGACCTGGCGATGATCCCGCTGATGAGCGTGACGCGCAATTTCTTCATGGGGCGGGAGCCGACCAAGGGGAAATGGCTGTTCAAGCGCTTCGACATCGACCACGCCAACCAGGTGACGATGGAGCACATGCGGTCGATGGGCATCGCGCTGCGTGAGCCGGACCAAGCCGTCGGCACGCTGTCGGGCGGCGAGCGCCAGACCGTCGCCATCGCCCGGGCCGTGTATTTCGGTGCGCGGGTCCTGATCCTCGACGAGCCGACCTCGGCGCTCGGCGTCCGCCAGACCGCCAATGTCCTCTCCACCATCGACCGGGTCCGCAAGCAGGGCGTCGGCATCGTCTTCATCACCCACAACGTGCGCCACGCAATGGCCGTCGGCGACCGCTTCACCGTGCTGTCGCGCGGCAAGACACTCGGCACCAGCCGGCGCGGCCAGATCACGGCGGAAGAGCTGCAGGACCTGATGGCCGGCGGCCAGGAAATGGCCCAGCTGGAATCAAGTCTCGGGGGCACGGTGTGAAGCGCCTCGACGTCATCACCATCGGCCGCTCGTCCGTCGACCTCTACGGTGCCCAAATTGGCGGGCGGCTCGAGGACATGGGGTCCTTCCACAAATATCTCGGCGGCTCGCCCACCAACATGGCGACCGGCACGGCGCGGCTGGGACTGAAATCGGCGCTGATCACCCGCGTCGGCGACGAGCACATGGGCCGCTTCATCCGCGAGGAGCTGCAGCGCGAGGGCGTCGACGTCCGCGGCGTGACGACCGACCCGGAGCGCCTCACCGCCCTCGTCCTGCTCGGCATCCGCGACGAGCACCGCTTTCCGCTGATCTTCTACCGCGAGAACTGCGCCGACATGGCGCTCTGCGAGGACGACATCGATCCCGGCTTCATCGCCGAGGCCCGGGCGGTGGTGGCGACCGGCACGCATCTGTCGCATCCGCGCACCGAGGCGGCCGTCCTCAAGGCCCTGCGCATCGCCCGCGGCAGCGGCGCCCGCACCGCGCTCGACATCGACTACCGGCCCAATCTCTGGGGCCTTTCCGGCCATGGCGACGGCGAGAACCGCTTCATCGAGAGCGCGGCGGTCACCGCGCGGCTGCAGGGCCATCTCGGCCTGTTCGACCTGATCGTCGGCACCGAGGAGGAGTTCCACATCGCCGGCGGCTCCACCGACACTTTGGCCGCGCTCCGCGCCGTGCGGGCGCTGACCGGCGCGACGCTGGTGCTGAAGCGCGGCGCCGCCGGGGCGGTCGCGTTTGCCGGGGCGATCCCCGACGATCTCGACGACGGCGAGGCGGGGCCTGGCTTCCCGATCGAGGTGTTCAACGTGCTGGGGGCCGGCGACGGTTTCATGTCCGGCCTGCTGAAAGGCTGGCTCGACGACGAGAGCTGGCCGAAGGCGCTGGAATACGCCAATGCCTGCGGCGCCTTCGCGGTGTCGCGCCATGGCTGCACGCCCGCCTATCCGAGCCTCGAGGAACTGCAGTTCTTCCTCGCGCGCGGCATCCGCACGCCAGCGCTGCGCCACGACGCCGAACTCGAGCAGATCCACTGGTCGACCAACCGGCATGTCGACTGGCCGGTGATGCGCGTCTTCGCCTTCGACCACCGCATGCAGCTGGAAGATCTGGATGGCGCGACGCCGGAGCGCATCGGCGCCTTCAAGGCGCTGTGCCTGAAAGCGGCCCTACAGGTTGCCGGCGGCCGCCACGGTTACGGCATTCTCTGCGACGACCGGCTCGGGCGCACCGCCCTCCACGCCGCTGCCGGCGCCGGGCTCTGGGTCGGCCGCCCGGCGGAATGGCCGGGGTCGCATCCGCTGGCGCTGGAGCCGGAATTCGGGGAAGATTGCGGCAATCTGGTCGAATGGCCGCTGCACCAGGTCGTCAAGGTTCTGTGCTTCTGCCACCCGGACGACACGGACGCGATGCGCGCCGACCAGGAGGCGACGCTGAAGCGGCTCTATCGCGCCGCCCGGCGCAACCGGCTGGAGTTCCTGCTGGAGATCATCCCGTCCCGGCTCGGACCCGTCGACGACCGGACCAGTGCGAGCCTGATCCGCCGCTTCTACGAGATCGGCATCTATCCCGACTGGTGGAAGCTCGAACCGCTGACCAGCTCGGCGGCGTGGGAGGCGGCCTGCGCGGCGATCGCCGACCACGATCCGCATTGCCGCGGCATCGTCGTCCTCGGCCTCGACTCCAGCGAGGCGGACCTCGCCGCGAGCTTCGCCGAGGCGGCGCGGCACGAGCTGGTCAAGGGCTTCGCCGTCGGACGCACCATCTTCGGCTCGGCCGCGCGCGACTGGCTCGCCGGCATGATCGACGACGCTGCGGCGGTGGAGCGGATGACCCAGAACTTTTCGCGGCTCTGCACCCTCTGGGACGCAGCCCGAGACCAGGCCAAGGAGCGCGCCGCATGACGACGATCCGACTGACGGCGGCGCAGGCGATGGTTCGCTGGCTTTCCGCGCAGATGACCCCGTCGGGCGAGCCCTTCATCGCCGGCTGCTGGGCGATTTTCGGCCACGGCAACGTCGCGGGGCTCGGCGAGGCCCTGGCCGGCGTTCAGGATGTCCTGCCGACGCATCGCGGCCAGAACGAGCAGACCATGGCGCATGCTGCCATCGCCTATGCCAAGCAGCGGCGGCGCCGGCGCGCGATGATGGTGACGTCTTCGATCGGGCCGGGCGCGACCAACATGGTCACCGCCGCCGCCCTCGCCCACGTCAACCGCCTGCCGGTGCTGCTGGTGCCGGGCGACGTCTTCGCCGGGCGCGGCCCGGACCCGGTGCTGCAGCAGGTCGAGGATTTCGCCGACGGCACGGTCTCCGCCAATGACTGCTTCCGGCCGGTCAGCCGTTATTTCGACCGCATCACCCGGCCCGAGCAGCTGCTCACCGCCCTGCCTCGCGCCATGCGCACGATGACCGATCCCGCCGATTGCGGTCCGGTCACGCTGGCCTTCTGCCAGGACGTGCAGGCCGAGAGCTACGACTGGCCTGAGAGCTTCTTCGCCGAGAAGACCTGGCCGTTCCGCCGCCCGGCACCGGACCCGGCCGAGGTAAAGAACGTCGCCGGGTTGATCCGCGCGGCGAGACAGCCGGTGATCGTCGCCGGCGGCGGCGTCCATTACGCCGAGGCCGCGGATGCGCTGGCGGCGTTCGCCGGACGCTTCGGCATCCCGGTCGTCGAGAGCCAGGCCGGCAAGTCGGCGCTCGCCTGGGACCACGAATGGAACTACGGCCCGGTCGGCGTCACCGGCGCCTCGTCGGCCAACACGGTGGCGGCCTGCGCCGAACTCGTCATCGGCGTCGGCACCCGTTTCCAGGACTTCACCACCGGTTCCTGGGCGCTGTTCAAGAACCCCGAGCGCCGCCTCGTCTCGATCAACGTCGCCGCCTACGACGCGATGAAGCACGGCGCCGAGCCGCTCTGCGCCGATGCGCTTTCGGCGCTGGAACAGCTGACCGACGCGCTCGAAGGCCATCGCGCGCCGGCGCCGGAGCCCGGCCTCAAGCAAGCATGGTTCGCCGCCGTCGACCCGCTCACCGACGCCCCCGCGGGCGGCAACGCGCTCCCGACCGACCAGCAGGTGATCGGCGCGGTGCAGCGGGCGAGCCACGACGACACGGTCGTGATGTGCGCCGCCGGCACCATGCCGGGCGAGCTCCACAAGCTCTGGAAGGCGCCCCGCGCCGGGGCCTACCACATGGAATACGGCTATTCCTGCATGGGCTACGAGATCGCCGGCGCGCTCGGCATCAAACTGGCCGAACCGGACCGTGACGTCATCTGCATGCTAGGCGACGGCAGCTACATGATGGCCAATTCCGAGCTCGCGACCGCGGCAATGATGGGCGTGCCCTTCACCGTCGTCCTCACCGACAATCGCGGCTATGGCTGCATCAACCGGCTGCAGGTCGCCACCGGCGGCGCCGAGTTCAACAATCTCTACGCCCATACCGGCATGCCGAACGCCCCGGCGATCGACTTCGTCGCCCATGCACGGGCGCTGGGCGCCGAGGCGGTGAAGGCGGCAAGCATCGGCGAACTGGAAGCGGCGCTCGCCAGCCGCGCCGCCAGGACGGGCCCCTTCGTCATCGTCGTCGACACCGATCCCTATCCCTCGACGCCGCATGGCGGGCACTGGTGGGACGTCGCTGTCCCGGAGACCTCGGAACGCCCGGAGGTCCTCGCCGCGCGCCAGGCCTATGAAGACCAGCTGAAAGAACGCTCATGACGCTCTACGGAACCAACCCGATCGCCTGGTCCAACGACGACGACCAGACGCTCGGCGCCGAGATCACGCTGGAACAGTGCCTCGACGAGGCAGCTGCGATCGGCTTCGACGGCATCGAGAAGGGCCACAAGCTGCCCGTGACGCAGGAAGGCATCGCGCGCGAGCTCGGCGGACGGGGCCTGCGCTACGTCTCCGGCTGGCATTCGCTGAACCTCCTGACCCGGGACGTCGAGACCGAGAAGGCGGCCATGCAGCCCTTCCTCGACCTCCTGAAGGCGGTCGGCTCGACCGTGATCATCGTCTGCGAGACCTCCAACGCCATCCACGGCAACGATGCCGTTCCGGTCAACGACAAGCCGGTGCTGGCCGAGGCCGACTGGCCGGCCTTCGGCGCGGGCGTCGAGGCGCTGGCGGCATTCGCGGCCGCTCAAGGCATCACCCTTGCCTATCACCACCACATGGGCACCGTGGTCGAGAGCCCGGACGAGATCGACCGGCTGATGGCGAACACCGGCCCGGCGACGAAGCTCCTGTTCGACACCGGCCACTGCTTCTTCGGCGGCGGCGATCCGGAAGCGGTGGCGTCCGGCCACATGGCCCGCGTGGCGCATTTCCACGCCAAGAACGTCCGGCCCGACATCATGCGGCAGGTGCGCGAAGAGAAGCTCTCCTTCCTGGAGGGCGTGCGACGCGGCGTCTTCACCGTGCCCGGCGATCCCGAAGGCGGGGTCGATTTCCTGCCCGTCCTGCGCATCGCCGCCGAGCATGGCTATGCTGGCTGGCTGGTCATCGAGGCCGAGCAGGATCCGGCCCAGCGCAATCCCCGCCACTATCAGTCGATGGGCCTGAAGGCGCTGCGCGCCATGGCGCGTGAGGCGGGGCTCGATCGCAGCGAGGCCGCGGCATGAACCTCCTGCGCAAGCCGCTCGGCGGGCACGGTCTCGTCCACGACATCACGCCTGAGAGCGCCGGCTGGACCTATGTCGGCTTCAAGCTCTGGCGCCTTGCCGCCGGCGAGAGCGCCGAGGGCAGCCTCGGCGGCAACGAGGCGATCATCGTCATGGTCGAGGGCAAGGCCGCCATCCAAGCCGCCGGCAAGGATTGGGGCGTCCTCGGCGAGCGCATGGATGTCTTCGAGAAGACCCCGCCCCACTGCCTCTACGTCCCGAACGGCAGCGACTGGAAGGCCGTCGCCGAGACCGACTGCACGCTGGCGCTGTGCCTTGCGCCCGGCAAAGGCGGTCACGCGGCGCGGCGCATTGGTCCGGAAGGGATCACCCTCACCCAGCGCGGCGAAGGCTCTAACGCCCGCTTCATCAACAACATCGCGATGGAGGCCGACGACGTCGCGGACTCGCTGCTGGTCACCGAGGTGTTCACCCCGGCCGGCCACTGGTCGAGCTATCCGAGCCACCGCCACGACGAGGACCGGTTCCCCGAGATCACCCATCTCGAGGAGACCTATTACCACCGGCTGAACCCTACCCAGGGCTTCGGCGTCCAGCGCGTCTACACCGAGGACGGCGCGCTCGACGAGACGATGACCGTGAAGAGCCACGACGTCGTCTTGGTGCCGCGTGGCCACCACCCCTGCGGCGCGCCGCACGGCTACGAGATGTACTATCTCAACGTCATGGCGGGCCCGTTGCGGAAATGGCGCTTCATCGCCGATCCGGACCACGCCTGGCTGATGTAGCCGGCACACCGGCGGCGCCCCGGGTCGGCCGGCCGCCCCAGCGGCCGGGTCAGGGCGTGATCGCCACCTTCAGCACGCCGTCGCGCTGGTTGGCGAACAGCTCGTAGGCTTCCTCGATCCGTTCCAGCGGAAAGCGGTGGGTGACCATCGCCCGCAGGTCGATGCGGCCCGACGCCACCACGTCCATCAGCCGGCGCATCCGCTCCTTGCCGCCGGGGCAGAGCGTCGTGACGATCTTCAGGTCGCCGAGCCCCGCCATGAACGGACCGAGCGGAATGGTGAGGTCGCCCGAATAGACGCCGAGGCTGGAGAGCGTGCCGCCCGGCCGCAGCACCTTGAGACAGGATTCGAACGTCTGCTGCGTGCCCAGCGCCTCGATGGCGACGTCGACGCCGCGGCCGTCGGTCAGCTTCATGATCGCCTCCACCGGGTCGCCGGCCTTGAAGTCGACGACGTGGTCGACGCCGAGCTTGCGGGCCATGGCCAGCCGCTCGGGCACCGTGTCGACGCCGATGATCGTCGTCGCGCCCATCAGCCGGGCGCCGGCCGCGGCGCACAGCCCGATCGGCCCGAGCGCGAAGACCGCCACCGTGTCGCCGATCCGCACCTTGCCGCCCTCGGCGCCCGACAGGCCCGTCGACATGATGTCGGGGCACATCAGCACCTGCTCGTCGGTCAGCGCGTCGGGCACCGGGCTGAGATTGGCCATGGCGTCCGGCACCAGCAGGTATTCGGCCTGGCAGCCGTCGATCGTGTTGCCGAAGCGCCATCCGCCCATCGGCTTGAAGCCGTGCCGCGTGCCGGCGCCGTCCTGCGAATGGCAGCCACAGAGGCAGGCATAGGAATGGCCGCTCGGGGTGATCGCGCCGGCGATGACCCGCTGGCCCTCCTGGTAGCCGCTGACGGCCGAGCCGAGCTTCTCGATCACGCCGACCGGCTCGTGGCCGATCGTCAGGCCCTTCTCGACCGGATACTCGCCTTTGAGGATATGCACGTCGGTGCCGCAGATCGTCGTGGTCGTGACGCGGATCAGCGCGTCGAGCGGGCCAATCTCGGGGATCGGCTTCTCGTCGAGGACGATGCGGCCGGGCTCGACGAATATGGCGGCTTTCATCATGCGGGTCATGGGCTGTCGTCTCCGTCTGACGGCTGGATCTGGGTCTGGACGGACGGCGGCTCGGCCGTCCTTTCAGCCTCGATAGCCGAGCCAGGGCCTTGCCGTGTTGATGCAGCGCAAGGCGGGGCGGGGCGGGACGGACCGCTGCGCCGGCGCCCACCTACAGCCGGATGCCGGCCGAAGGCTCCTCCCCGCCAAGGATCGGATAGGCGGAGTCGTCCGTCGGGCGGAGCGAGAGGTCGACGAGGCGCCAGTCCATCTCCTCCAGCAAGGCCAGCATCTCGGCGCTCACCCGGTCGGCGTCGGGGCCGACGATCTCGCCGGTCACGAAGAGAGGGCGACCGAACCGATGGTCGGATGCTCGGCCATCACCAGCTTCCATGCCGATTCCACGAAGAGCAGGCCGCCGAGCACGGTCAGCGCGACGGCGCTGGCGAGGAACGCGATCGAGTTGAAGCGCTGCAGCCCGTAGGGGAACCGCCGGCTCGGGCTCCGCCGCGAGAACTTCTCGGCGATCAGGAAGGCGGCGGGCGGCAGGAGGCTGAGAACGTCCTCGATCCACGCAGCCAGAAAGCACGGCATCGGCCGAGCAGGGGCAGACGGGAATCGAAATCGTCCCCGTTCCGGTATCCGGCTTCGGATCGAGGCCGCGCCGCGAGGCCGGCCTCTCCTGCCCCACGGATCGATGCATTCCCGCCCGGGCCGCAAGGCGACAAGGGATAAGTCCACTGCGGTGCCGGATCGGGTTCGACTCGCGCCGTTTCGTTCGTCATTGTCGCCGCGTCACCAGCCGAGAGCGACATTTGCCATGCAGCGGCACGATCCAGCGCCCATCCGCCCACCCGTGCGCCGCTCGCGAATGCTTCGGCGATCCCGCATTCTCTGGGGATCGCAGCGCGTCTGGCGTCCGCGCCTGGTCTTCTGGGCGGGCGCGCTGGCGATCGGCCTGGTCAGCGTCGGCTTCGCGCTGCTGGCGGATGCCGCGCACCAGGCCTTCGAATCCGTCCGGTCCACCGCGGGTTACGGGATGGTGGCGATGCTGGTGCTGCCGCCGGCCGGCTTTGCCCTGTCGGCCTATCTGGCGCTGCGCTTCTTCCCCAACTCCCAGGGAAGCGGCATTCCCCAGGCAATCGCCGCGCGCCATCTCGACGTCGATGCCGATCGCGGGCAGCTCCTGTCGCTGCGCATCGCGGCGGGCAAGATCCTCCTGACGCTGCTCGGGCTTCTGTCCGGCGCCTCGATCGGGCGGGAAGGACCCACTGTCCAGGTCGGGGCGGCGATCATGCTGGCGGCGGGACGCTTCGGCGGCATGGCCCAGGCGCGCGGCCTCATCCTCGCCGGCTCGGCCGCCGGCATAGCCGCGGCCTTCAACACCCCGCTGGCCGGGATCGTCTTCGCGATCGAGGAGATGGGCCGCGCCTACGAGGCGCGGACCAACGGCCTCGTTCTTTCCGCCGTCGTGCTTGCCGGCCTCGCCTCGCTCGGGCTGACCGGCAACTACACCTATTTCGGCGAGAGCGACGCCGTGGCCAGCACCATGCAGGACTGGGGACTGGTGATCGCCTGCGGCGTCGCCGGCGGGGCCCTGGGCGCGGTCTTCACCGCCAGCGCGCTCTGGCTGCTGCGCCGGATCCGGCGCTGGTCGGCCAGCGCCCCGATGCCGCGCACCGTCGGCGCCGCCGCCCTCTGCGGGGTGGTCGTCGCCGCCGTGGGCCTCCTGTCGGACGGCGCCACCTACGGCACCGGCTACGAACAGGCGCGCCGCGCGATCGAGGGCGACCCGCTGCCGCTGCTGTTCTTCGCCGAGAAGTTCGTCGCCGGCCTCGCCTCGATGGCGTCGGGCATTCCCGGCGGCATCTTCGCCCCGTCGCTGGCGGTGGGGGCCGGTCTCGGATCCACCATCGGCGTGTTGGTCGGGGCGGGGTCGGCGCTCGCCGCGACGCTGGCGATGGCCGGCTATTTCGCCGGCGTCGTCCAGGCGCCGATGACCGCCTTCGTCATCATCCTCGAGATGACCGGCAACCATGGCAACGTCATCCCGCTGATGCTCGCCTCGCTGCTCGGCTTCGGCACCGCCCGCCTGGTGTCCGGGACGCCGCTCTACCATAATCTCGCCCGCAACTTCGTCGCCGACGTGCTGCGCGTCCGCCGGTCGCAGGCCCGCGAGGGCGAGGACGCGGGTTCCTAGCCGCAGAGGCCCATCGAGCGCCCGGCGTGGCCTCTGTGGCCATGTTCAGGCAAAGCGCTTTGCGCCCACGACGCACGCGATCACCAGCCCGGTGACCGCGATCATCGTCGGAGCCACCGGCTCGCCGAGCAGCAGCCCCGCCAGCGCCAGCCCGAAGAACGGCTGCAGCAGCTGCAGCTGGCCGACGCCTGCGATGCCGCCGAGCGCCAGGCCCCGGTACCAGAACACGAAGCCGACGAGCATCGAGAACACCGAGACATAGGCGAGCCCCCACCAGGCCGGCGCGCCGACCCCGTCGAACGTCGCGGGCAGCGTCGCCAGCGCCACGGCGGCCATCGCCGGCAGCGCCACGATGAGCGCCCAGGAGATCACCTGCCAGCCGCCCAGCCGGCGCGACAGGCTGGCCCCTTCCGCATAGCCGAGGCCGCAGAGCAGGATCGCCCCGACCATCATCAGGTCGCCGGCCAGCGAGGCGGGCCCGCCCTGTGCCAGCGCGAAGCCCGCCACCGACAGGCCGCCGGCGACCGAGAACAGCCAGAAGGCGGGCCTCGGCCGCTCGCCACCGCGCAGCACCGCGAAACCCGCCGTCGCCAGCGGCAGCAGACCGACGAAGACGATGGAATGGGCGGCGGTGACGTGCTGGAGGGCGAGCGCCGTCAGGAGCGGGAAGCCGATCACGACGCCGGCGGCGACGATGGCGAGCGGCGCGAGGTCGCCGGCGGCCGGCCGCCGCTGGCGCAGCAGCAGCAGCAGGCCGGCGCCCAGCAGCGCCGCGATGACGGCGCGGATGGAGGTCAGGAACAGCGGCGAGAAGCCGCCGATCGCGACGCGCGTCGCCGGCAGCGAGCCGCTGAAGATGACGACGCCGAGCAGCCCGCTGCCCCAGCCCGCATAGGTTCGATCCATGGTCGTGCCCTCCCGCATGAGCCGGTTTCCTAGGCCGCGGGCACTGGCTTCGACAGAAACGGTTCGGTACGGTTCGGCCAAACTGTATGGATTACACGAGCCGAACGGTTACCCGATGACCGCCCCCGAGTGTACCGCGACGCGAACCGTCGCGCTGATGGACGAAATCCGCCGCCGCATGGCGACGCGCAGCCTTGCCGCCGGCGAGAAGCTGCCCTCCGTGCGCGGCTTCGCGGCGGCGATGGGTGTCTCGCCGTCGACGGTGGTCGAGGCCTACGACCGGCTGGCGGCGGAGGGCCTGATCCGCTCCCGGCCGGGCTCCGGCTTCTTCGTCGCCGGCTCCCTGCCGCCCCTGCTGCTCGCCGAGGTCGAGCCCCGGCTGGAGCGCGAGATCGATCCGTTCTGGGTGTCGCGGCAGTCGCTCGACGCCGGCGCCGGGGTATCGCGTCCCGGCTGCGGCTGGCTGCCGGCGGACTGGATGCCGAACGCGTCGCTCCGCAAGGCCCTGCGCGGCCTCGCCCGGGCGGACGATGCGGTGCTCGCCGACTACGGGCCGACGCGCGGCTCGCTCGACCTGCGCCGGCTGCTGGCCCGCCAGTTCGCCGCCGAAGGCATCGAGGCCGGCGCCGACCGTATCCTGCTGACCGGTTCGGGCACCCAGGCGCTCGACCTTCTGTGCCGCTTCTTCCTGCAGCCCGGCGACACGGTGCTGCTCGACGATCCCTGCTACTTCAACTTCCAGGCGCTGCTGCGCGCCCACCGCGTCCACATCGTCAGCGTGCCGTGGACGCCACAAGGGCCGGACCCGGCTCTGTTCGCGCAGGCCGTGGAAACCCACCGGCCGCGCCTCTACGTCACCAATTCCGCCATCCACAACCCGACCGGCGCCACCCTCTCGCCGGCGGTCGCGCACCGCATCCTGACGATGGCCGCCGCGGCCGACATGACGATCGTCGAGGACGACATTTTCGCCGATTTCGAGCCCGAGCCCTCGACCCGGCTTGCCGCGCTCGACGGCCTCGCCCGGGTGGTGCGGATCGGCAGCTTCTCCAAGACGCTCTCGGCCTCCGTGCGCTGCGGCTACATCGCGGCGCGCAGCGACTGGATCGAAGGGCTGATCGACCTGCAGGTCGCGACCTGCTTCGGCGGCGTGAGCCCGCTCGCCGCCGGGCTCGTGCATGCCACCCTCAGCGACGGCAGCTACCGCAAGCACATGGCGGCGCTCAGGACCCGCCTCGCCCGGCGGCGCAAGGACGCCGTCGCGGCGCTTGCCGGATTGGGCATCGCGCCATGGACGCTGCCGCGCGGCGGCTTCACCCTCTGGTGCCGGCTGCCGGACGGGCAGGACGCCGCCGATATGGCCCGGCTCGCCCTTCGCCAGGGCGTCGTCCTGGCGCCCGGCAACGTCTTCAGCGTCGCCCAGACCGCGCCGGACATGATGCGCTTCAACGTCGCGCAGATGGACGGCAAGGTGCTGGAAGTCCTGCGCGCGCTGCCTGTCGCGCGCGCTTCGCCTGACTAGCTGGACGGGCCGACGCCCCCGCGCCTTCCTCGTCCGGTATCGTGCCGCCGGAGGCCCCGCGTTCCCGGCTCCCGGGTCAGGGCGCCTCGGAGACCTCGACTTCCTGGCGCACGAACCGCGCCATCTGGCTCGCGCCGCCGAAGTCCCTGTGGTTTCCGGCAATGTCGGAGCAGGTCACGAGGTAGCGGTTCCGCGCCGCCACACCCTCCGCCCACTGGCGGAACCGTGGACGGTCCCATTCGAAGCGATGGTCGGGATGGCGGAACCGGTTGAGCGGCACCCCCAAGAGGGCGTTGAACTCGGCATTCGGCGTCGTCACCACCACCGTCGCCGACCGCATCGTGGCGAACACCGCCCGCTCGAGCGAGCCGAGGCGGGCCGGGTCGACATGCTCTATCGTCTCCACCAACACGGCGCAGTCGAAGCCGGCATATCGCGGCCCCGCCTCGATCAGCGAGCCGTGGACGATCGCGATGCGGCCGGCCGTCTCGGTCAGTTTCGTGCCGAGCCGCGTGCGCAGCCGCGCCAGCGCCTCCTGCGACAGGTCGATGCCGACCAGCCGCTCGATCTGCGGCTCGTCCGCTAGCAGCGCCAGCAGGTCGCCGTCGCCGCAGCCGAGATCCAGCACGCTGCGCGCGCCGCAGCCGCGCACCGCCGCGAGCACCGCCTCCAGCCGCTGCCGGTGCAGCCAGGACGTCACCGGCAGCCCCCGTTTGCCGGCCGCGGCGCAAGGCCCGGCGCCGTGCTGCCGCGCGAGCGAAGCGGCGAATGCGTCAGATGTCGGCTCAATCGATTGTCCTGCCCGAGGCTGCCCGGCCGACAGCTAGCACGCGGCGGAAACCGTGCAAGACGGGACGCGGCCCCGGGGCATCCGGCGGGCGGGCGCGGGACGGACGGTTTAGTTTTATGTGGCTCCCCGCCCGCGCGATGCCTATCTGCAGCAGCAGTGACGGCCGGGCGAGCCGGGAGACGATTGATGCGGTGGCTCTGGCTCCTTCTGGGAGGTCTTTCCCTCGTCGCCGGCGCCGCCGGCGCGGTGCTCCCGCTGCTGCCGGCCACCCCCTTCCTGCTGCTCAGCGCCTTCGCCTTCTCCCGCGGCTCGCCCCGCCTGGAAGCCTGGCTGGTCGGCCATTCGCATCTCGGTCCGCCGATCCGCAACTGGCGCAACGGCAGGACGATCGGCCGGCGCGCCAAGCGCACCGCGCTGGCGGTCATGGTTGTCACCTTCGCCGCCAGCTGGCTGCTCGGGGTCGGCGCGACGGTTCTGGCGATCCAGTTCGTGGCCTTGGCCGGGGCCGGCTTGTTCGTCGCGACACGGCCGGAGCCAGAGCCGGAACGTGCGGACGGCGGTCACCGGAGACCCGACGACACCCCCCTTCGATAACGGCGTTGCGCGGCCGGGCTGAGTCGGCGGATATTGATCCCGATCATCCGGATCACCGCGTGCTGTGCGAATATTCGTGCCGACGCCCCGCTTGCCGGCGTCCCACATCGATCAGGGGAGATGAGACGATGTCCATCCGCATGCTCGAAAAGACCGAATGGCAGTCATATTGCGACCGGGTATCCAAGGGGCTGGCGGGCCAGCGGGCCGGCATCGAGGTGTCGGGCCTCGCCCTCGGCCACCAGGTCGCGGCCACGTCGCTGCCGCTGATCGGCATCGCCTACGAGCCGAGAAGCGACCTGCTGGAGATCGCCCTCGAAGGCGTCGACCATCTCATCCGCCACCCGCGCCAGATCGTCGTCGACGACGGGCTCGACGGCTTGCGCAGCATGGAGATCGTCGACGCCGACGAACAGCACCAGATCGTGCAGCTGACCGAGCCGCTGATGCTGACCAGCTGGTCCTGACGGGCGGCGCCGCGCCCGGCTCGCCCGCTCAGCGGCGACCGTTCCCGGCGCGGCCGAGCAGCGCCAGGGTCCCGGCGTCCGGCCGGCCGTCGAAATAGCGGTCGAGCGCGCGGCGGAACAGCGCTTCCTCGTCCGGCGCGACCGCCGCGAAGAGCGTCATCGAGGAGTGGAACTTCAGGTCGTCCGGCGAGCCGAAGATCGCGTGCGCCGAGCGGCCGTCGACGCCGAGCACGGTCTCGGTGCAGCGCTTCAGGCGGGGCCCGAGCACCGGGTGGTCGAGGAAGGCGCGCGCCTCGCCGCGCGAGCCTATGCCGTAGAACTGCGCCGTCGGCGAGCGGCCGAGGCCGCGCAGCTGCGGGAAGACGTACCACATCCAGTGGCTGCGCTTCTCGCCCGCGGCGAGTTCCGCAAGCACCGTGGCGATCACCGGTTCCTGGGCTTGGACGAACCGGTCGAGGTCGTAGGCGCCGTCACCCATGTCAGCTCTCCTTTGCCGGGCGCCGCCGCCGCTTCAACGGCGCCTCGGCGAGTTCGATCCAGGCCGGCGCGTGATCGCTCGCCTTTTCCCAGCCGCGCACCTCCCTGTCGACCCCGGCGGCGGCGAGCCGTGGCGCGACCGCCGGGCTGAGAAGGAAATGGTCGAGCCGCAGGCCGGCATTGCGGCCATAGGCGTTCCGCAGATAGTCCCAGAACGTGTAGATCACCGCGTCGGGGTGCAGCGCGCGGATGGCGTCCAGCCAGCCCCGCCCCAGGAACTCGGCATAGGCGGCCCGCACTTCCGGCCGGAACAGCGCGTCGTCGGTCCATCTCTCGGGCTTGTAGACGTCGAGCTCGGTCGGCATCACGTTGTAGTCGCCGGCCAGCACCACCGGCGCCCCGGTCTCCATCAGCATCGCCGCGTGGTCGGCGAGGCGCCGGAACCAGCGCAGCTTGTAGTCGAATTTCGGGCCCGGCGCCGGGTTGCCGTTGGGCAGGTAAAGGCAGCCGATGAGGACGCCCCGCACCGCCGCCTCGATGTAGCGGCTCTGCTCGTCCTCGTCCTCGCCGGGCAGGCCGCGCCGCGTCTCCAGCGGCTCGGCGCCGCGCGCGAGGATCGCGACGCCGTTCCAGCTGCGCTGTCCGTGCCAGATCGCGCCGTAGCCGGCCTTCTCCAGGGCGGCGGCCGGAAACTTGCCGTCCGGCGCCTTCAGCTCCTGCAGGCAGACGACGTCCGGCGTCGTCTCCTCCAGCCAGCGCAACAGCACCGCCAGCCGCCCGTTGACGCCGTTGACGTTGAAGGTCGCGATCCGCATCGGCGGCGCGCTCAGGCCGACCGCATCCGCGCCAGCCAGCCGAGCCCCTCTTCGGTGCCGGCGCGCGGCCGGTACTCGGCGCCCACGAAGCCGTCATAGCCGAGCGCGCCGAGCCGGGGCAGCAGCCAGTCATAGGCGACCTCGCCCTCGTCGGGCTCGGCGCGCGACGGCACGGCGGCGATCTGCACATGGCCGATCAGCGCCCGGTGCGCCTCGAAACGCCGGAGGAGGTCTCCCTGCGTGATCTGCGTGTGGTAGCAGTCGAACATGATCTTCAGCTCCGGCCGGCCGACCCGTTCGATGATCGACGCCGCCTTCTCGATGCCGACCAGGAAATAGCCCGGCGCGTCGCGATGGTTCAGCGGCTCGATCAGCACCGTCATGCCGTGTCCCGCCGCAACGTCGCAGGCATGAACGAGATTGGCCTCGAAGGTCGCCGCCGCCCCGTCGACGCCGAGCGCCCTGCCGGCCATCACATGGACGGCCGAAGCGCCGATCGCGGCGCCATAGGCGAAGGCCTCGTCGATCGCGGCGCGCGCCTCGGCCTCGCGGCCGGGCAGCGCCGACAGGCCGAAGTCGCCGGCATCCGGCCCCTTGCGCGTGTTCAGGCCGAGCATCGGCAGCCCGGTCTCGGCGAGCGCCGCGCGCACCGCGCCGCTGTCCTCCTCATAGGGCCAGTGGCATTCCACCGCCTCGAAGCCGACGCGGTGCGCGCGGCGGATCGCGTCCGGCAGGCCCATGCCCGTCCACAGGAACCCGAGATTGGCGGAAAAGCGCGGCATCGGCGGACCTCCCTGGCGGCGTCTCGACCCGACAGGCTCTTTTTCTGCGGCTGGCGTCGGCAAGACAGGTGCATGCATAGCCGATGCGGCAGCCGGAGTGAAAGCCGGGTCCCGCCTCGGCGGTTAGCGATGTAACGGACGTGCTTGGCAAGCTACCGCGCCCGGCTATCATGCACCGCAATGCGCAACGCCGACGGACGGGCGCTTTTGGAACGCGCGGAGACATCTTCATGACAGTTTCGACTCTGGAAGCGGGCAGCAGCACCGCCCCGCCGGTCTTCGCCGATATCGAAGCGGCGCGCAGCCGTCTCGACGGCATCGCCCACCGCACGCCCGTGCTGACGTCGCGCTTCGCCGACGAGCGCACGGGCGGCCAGCTGTTCTTCAAGTGCGAGAACCTGCAGCGGGCCGGCGCCTTCAAGTTCCGCGGCGCCTACAACGCCATTGCGGCGTTGCCGCCCGAGGCGCGCCGCCGCGGCGTCATGGCCTATTCCTCCGGCAACCACGCCCAGGCGATCGCCCTGGCGAGCCGGCTCCTCGACGTGTCGGCGACGATCCTGATGCCGCTCGATTCGCCGGCGATGAAGATGGCGGCGACCCGCGGCTACGGTGCCGAGGTGATCACCTACGACCGCTATAAGGAGGACCGCGAGACGCTGGCGCGCGATCTGGCGGCCGAGCGCGGGCTGACGCTGATCCCGCCCTACGACCATTTCGACGTCATCGCCGGCCAGGGCACGGCGGCTGCCGAGCTCGTCGAGGAAACCGGACCGCTGGACATGCTGCTCGTCTGCGTCGGCGGCGGTGGCCTGCTGTCGGGATGCGCGATTGCCGCCACGGCGATGTCGCCCGGCTGCCAGGTGATCGGCGTCGAGCCGGAGGCCGGCGACGACGCCCGCCAGTCGCTCGCCAAAGGCGAGATCGTCACCATCCCGGTGCCGCGCTCCATCGCCGACGGCGCGCTGACCACCCATCTCGGCGAGCTTACCTTCCCGATCGTCCGGGAACTGGCGAGCCGCATCGTGACCGTGTCCGACGAAGCGCTGGTCGAGGCGATGCGCTTCTTCGCCGAGCGGATGAAGATGGTGGTCGAGCCGACCGGATGCCTGGCGGCAGCCGCCGCCTTCAGCGGCGCGGTGGCGTGTGAGGGCCGCCGGGTCGGCGTGATCGTCAGCGGCGGCAATGTCGATCTGGCGAGCTACGCCCGCTTCCTCGCCGGCTGAACGGCGATCGCGCCCCGGTTGCGGGCGGCGCAAAGCTTGGGAACGGCGCCAAGCCGGCGCATACTGGCCTGTCACGTGCACCCCACGGGGGCGTGGGCTCGAGGAGTTGAGTCATGATCTCGGATGTTGCGGCAAGGATGGCGGCCAGCCTCGCCTTTCTCCTGCTCTCGGTCGGTGCCGCTGCGGCGCAGCAGGCTTCCGGCTGCACGTCGGCGAGTGCCGGCAATCCGCCCCGCGATGTCATCCGCTGTCCGGGCGGGCTGCTGATCGAGGCGGAAGCCGCCGCCGACATCACCATCCGCGCACCCGCCGCGAACGCCGCGCCCACCAGTGTCGCCCTTACCGGCCGCGCCGTGCTGGTCGACCTGACCCCGCCGCGCAGCTTCCAGATCCTGACGCCGCACGCCATCGCCTCGGTGCGCGGCACGATCTACGCCGTCGACGTCGAGGCGGGCACTACCGCGGTGTTCGTCTCGCGGGGCGCGGTGCGGGTCGCCGCGCGCCAGGGTCCCGGCGCCGTGACGCTCGGGCCCGGCGAAGGCGTCGACGTCCGCCCCGGCGAACCGCTCGTCGTGCGCCGCTGGCCGCAGGAGCGGGTAGCGCGGCTCCTCGCCCGCTTCGGACGATGATCTGGCGGCGGCGCACCGGATACCTCCTGTGGACCGCCGCCGCCGTCCTGGCAGCCATCGCCTGGTCGGGCTGGTTCGCTTCCATGCATCTTGCGGGTGAACGCAGCCCGGTCGACCGCATCGAGGAACCGCTGGCGGATCTCCGGCTGCTCGCCGCCGGGCCGCTGCCGCCGCCCGCCACCGTCGCGATCGTCGCGATCGACGATGCGACCGTGGCTTCGCAAGGCGGATACCCGCTGCATCGCGAGCGTCTCGCCGCGCTGGTGCGGGCCATCCGCGCCGCCGGCGCACGGGCGCTCGCCATCGATCTCCTGCTGGTCGACCCGACAACCCCCGAGGCCGACGCGGCGCTCGCAGGCGCGCTGGCGGAGATCCCCACGGTCATCGCTGCTGCCGGGCAGTTCGATCGCGGCATCCCTGCCCAGAGCGGATTTCCCGCCACCGCCGGGGAGCTCTGGCCCCTGCCCGCCTTCGTCCAGGCGGCCTCGGTCGGCTTCGCCAATGTCGTCACCGACGCCGCCGGCACGCCGCGTCATCTGCCCCTCGTCTTCGACACCGCGCGCGGTCCGATGCCGGGCTTCGCGCTGCGGGCGGTCGGGCTCTACGACGGCGCCGACCCGGTGCTCGCCCGCGAGACCGTCGCGACGCGGCGCGCCACCGTGCCGCTCGATCTCGGCTGGAACCTGCCGCTGCGCATCCACGGCCCGGCGCGCACGATCGAAACCGTCGGCGCCGCCGGCGTCCTGGCCGGAAACGGCGGGGTGCTCGTCGGCCGCGTCGCCGTCATCGGCGTCACCGCGACGGCGGTGGGCGACACCTTCCCGACGCCGTTCGATCCCGTCACGCCCGGCGTCGAGATCCTCGCCAACGGCATCGCCAATCTCCTCGACGGCACCGGCCTCGTCCGCGACGGCAGGGTCCGCCACGTCGATGCCGCCGCGGCGGTGCTTCTCGCCGCCGGCGGGGTTGCGCTGGTGGCGCTGCTGCCGCTCACCGCCGGGCTGGTCACCGCGGCGGGCGCCGTGTTCCTCTGGATCGGCGCGACCTTCGTGCTCTTCGGCGAGGGAATCTGGTTGAGCGCCGGGCTGCCGCTGGCGGCGGCGCTGCCGCCGATCGGCATTGCCGTCCTCGCACGCCAGATGCACGATCGCCGGGTCACGGGAAGGCTCGCCGACGCCGAGCGCGCGCTGCGCCGCTTCCAGCCGCCCGCGCTCGCCCGGCGCATCGCGCGCGATCCGCAGTTCCTGCGCGAACCGGTGGAGCAGCCGGCGGCGATCCTGTTCATCGACCTGTCCGGCTTCACCAGCCGCAGCGAGGAACTGGGGCCGCTGCGGACGCGCACGTTCCTCAAGGAGTTCCACACGATCGTGGTCGAGGAGACGGCCGCCCGCCACGGCGTGGTGCTGAACTTCATGGGCGACGGCGCGATGACGGTGTTCGGCGTGCCCGATGCGACGCGAGAGACCGCCGAAGAAGCGCTGGCGACCGCCTTTGCCCTGGCGCGGCAGGTCGGCACCTGGCTGCGCACGGCGGCCGGGGCTTCCGGCGGCAACGGCGTCCGCCTCGGCCTGCATTACGGCACCGTCGTGCTGTCGCGGCTCGGCCACGATGCCCACCAGCAGATCACCGTCAGCGGCGACAACGTCAACGTCGCGAGCCGCCTGATGGAAGTCGCCAAGGCCCACGAGGCGACGCTGGCCGTATCGGCGGAACTGCTCGATGCGCTGGACAAGGGGCTTGCCGGCTTCGGCGAGCCGGATGCGGTGGAACGGGTGGACATCCGCGGCCGCCGGCAGCCGATCACCGTCGCGCTGTGGCGCCGGGGCGGCCGCGGCCCGGAGAAGCCGCCTCCCGCGCATGCGCCGACGTGACCTTGCCTCGTCCCGGCCCTATCTGGAGAGGGCGCGCCGGGATGGTGCTTTGCCTGCCGCGACGAGGATCATCGCCTGACCCCACCCCACCCGCTCCGCCACGTCATCCTGCTCGGCGCCGGCCACGCCCAGGTCGCCGTGCTCAAGGCGTTCGGCGAACGGCCGGTGCCGGGCGTCCGGCTGACCCTCGTCACCCGCGACGTCCGCACGCCCTATTCCGGCATGCTGCCCGGCTTCGTCGCGGGCCTCTATGCCTATGACGAACTGCTGATCGATGCCGCCGGGCTGGCGCGCTACGCCGGCGCCGCGCTGGTCCGCGGCGAGGCCATCGGCCTCGATCCGGTGGCGCGGACGCTCGCGATACGCGACCAGGGCACGATCGGCTACGACATCCTGTCCATCGACATCGGCTCGGTGCCGAACCGAGCCCCGGCGGCCGCGGGACTGGCGGTCAAGCCGATCGCCGACTTCGCGGCCCGCCTCGACCGTATCCTCGCGGCAGCACGCACCGGCAAGGGCCGCTTCACCATGGCGATCGTCGGGACGGGACCCGCGGGCGTCGAGCTCGCCTTCGCGCTCCACAGGCGCCTAGAGGGATCGGGACAACGCCCGGATGCGACGGTCTTGCTCGTCGGCCGCGACCCGGAAATCCTTGCGGAGCGCAGCCCGCGGACCCGCCGCCGCCTGACGGCTTCGCTGGCACGAAGAGGCATCCGGCTCGAGACGCTGTTCGACGTGACGGGCTTCGAGGAAGGCGAGCTGCGCGCCGCCGACGGCCGCCGCATCCCGGTCGACACCGTCCTCTGGGCCACCGAGAGCGCCGCGGCGCCCTGGCTGCGGAACTCCGGCCTGGCGCTGGACGCGGGCGGCTTCATCGCCGTCGACGCGACGCTGCGCTCGCTCTCGCACCCCGCGGTGTTCGCGGCGGGCGACATCGCCGCCCTGCCCGATCCGCGCCCCAAGGCCGGGGTCTTCGCCGTCCGCCAGGGCCCGGTCCTGGCCGGCAACATCCGCCACGCCCTCGAGGGCGCGCCGCTCGAGCCCTACCGGCCGCAGCGCCACTGGCTGACGCTGCTGTCGACCGCCGACGAACGCGCCGTCGCCGACAAATGGGGATTCAGCGCCGAGGGACGCTGGGTCTGGCGCTGGAAGGACTGGAACGACCGCCGCTTCGTCGACGGCTACAACGCGGTCGCCCGACAGCCCCCGCGCTAGCGCCCTCGCCCTACTCGACGGCGATGCCGGGCGAATAGGACGCGGCATCCGAATAGGCCACCACCGGCGCCGCACCGAGATAGCGGTCGATCAGCTCGGTGACATAGGCATCCCGCTCGCGGCCTGTCTTGCCGCCCATGACCACGACGAGGATCCGCCGCCCGCCCCGCTTCGCGGTGGCGATGAGGTGGAACCCGGAGTCGCGGATATAGCCGGTCTTCAGGCCGTCGACGCCCGGCACCTTGCCCAGCAGCTTGTTGGTCGCGGTGTAGTGCCGGCCGCCATAGTCGAAGCCGGTTTTCGAGAACATCGGCGCGTAGGCCGGGAAGCGCGACAGCAGCGCGCGGGCGAGCGTCGCCATGTCGCGCGCCGTCGAGACCTGGCGCGGATCGGGCAGGCCCGAGGCGTTGGCGAAGTTTGTGTGGCGCATGCCGAGCGAGCGAGCCTTGGCGGTCATCGCCGCGGCGAAGGCCGGCTCCGAGCCCCCCAGATTCTCCGCGATCGTCGTCGCCACGTCGTTCGCCGACTTCACCGCCAGCGCCTGCGCCGCATCCGCGACGCGGATCGTCGACCCGGGCTTCAGCCCCAGCTTGGAGGGCACCTGCGCCGCGGCGTTCTCGCTGACGACGAGTTCGCTGCCGAGCGACAGCTTGCCGCTCTGGATCGTCTCGAACAGGAGATACAGCGTCATCATCTTGGTCAGCGACGCCGGGTAGCGCAGCCCGTCCTCCGCGTCGGCATAGAGCGTGCGGCCGCTCTGGTAGTCGAGCACCAGCGTCGAGGCGCCGCGGATCTCCGGCTCGCCCAGGAAGGTGCTGGGCGTGCTCGTCCGGGCATAGGGCAGCAGGCCCGTCGACGTCAGTTCCGTCGACTGGCAGGCGACGAGCGACAGGGCGAGACAGGCGGCGATCGCCGGCTTCAGGACGTCGATCAGGCAGAACCGGCGAAGGCGGTTGCTGGTCACGGGGCGAACCTCGGTGTGGTTTCAATGAGCTAGGCGCGCCCGGCTTGGCCTGTCAAACTGACAGCATCCCCTTCAGGCTTGCTTAACGCTCCCTGTGCCCCGGCGAGCACAATTCGCCTGAGCACAGGACAGTCGGCCGGAAGCGATGTCCGGCCTGCGCAGCGCCGCGTCGCAGGCGCGCCATGCTTTGCTGCAGTGCACAGCCTATGCTGCGCCACCAGCGCGATTCGTTTGCCGGCAAGCCGGCGGTGACGATCGCCGCGCCCCGCGGACGAGACCAACAGGCCTGCCATGACCGAGAACGCCTTCATCCTGACGCTGTCCTCCAAGGACCAGCCCGGCATCGTCGCCGCGGTGACGACGGAACTTGCCGACGCGGGCGCGAACATCGCCGAGAGCGCCCAGTTCTGGGACCGCCAGAGCGACCGCTTCTTCCTGCGCATCGCCTTCACCGCGCCGGCCGGAACGCGGCGCGACGCGCTGGAGCGCCAGCTGGCACCGGTCGTCTCGCGCTTCGACCTGAAGACGACGATCACCGATCTGTCGCGCGTGCCGCGGATCGTGCTGATGGTTTCGAAGTTCGACCACGCGCTGCTGCACCTGCTCTACCAGATCCGCGTCGGCTGGCTGCGCGCCGAGATCGTCGCCATCGTCTCCAACCACGAGGATTCCCGCCGCACCGCCGAGTATGAAGGCGTGCCGTTTCATCACTGGCCGGTGACGCGCGAGACCAAGGCCGATCAGGAGGAAAGGCTCCTGACGCTGGTGCGCGAGAGCGATGCCGATCTTGTCGTGCTCGCCCGCTACATGCAGGTGCTGTCGGACAATCTCTCCCGCCGGCTCTCCGGCAAGATCATCAACATCCACCACTCGTTCCTGCCGAGCTTCAAGGGCGCCAAGCCCTACCACCAGGCGCATGAGCGCGGGGTCAAGCTGATCGGCGCGACGGCCCACTACGTCACCGCCGACCTCGACGAAGGCCCGATCATCGAGCAGGAGACCGAGCGGGTGACGCATGCGATGTCGCCCGACGATCTCGTCGCCGTCGGCCGCGACGTCGAAAGCCGCGTCCTCGCCCGTGCGGTGAAGATGCATCTCGAACAGCGGGTGATGATCAACGGCCACCGCACCGTGGTGTTTCAGTAGCCGCCCCGCCGCTTAGTAGGGCAGGTCGGCTCAGGCCACCGCCGCCATCGCCGCCGGGGCGGCGCCCGGCAGCAGCGCGAACACGTCGTGCGGCGAGAAATACAGGTCGACCACCGTGCCGCGGACGGGCGGCGGCGCCGTCGGGCGGTTGAACGTGTCGGCGAGGATCGTGCCGCCGGCGACGGAGAGCCGCAGCCGCACCACCGAGCCGAGGAAATGCGCGTCCTCGACGCGCCCGCTCAGCCGGTTGATCCGCTCCGGCGACGGCTCGAGCTTCACCGCCTCCGGCCGCAGCGCCAGCGTCACCGCCGAGCCGGCAGGCCCCACGCTCGGCTCGGCGAGCGTCACCGGACTGCCGTCCACCGTCACGCTGCCGCCGGCCGCCCGCACCCCCTCGATCAGGCTGAGCGTGCCGACGAAGCCGGCGACGAAGCGGTTGTTCGGCCGGTTGTAGATCTCGAACGGCGCGCCGCACTGCTCGATCCGGCCCTCGCTCATCACCACGATGCGGTCGGACATCGACAGCGCCTCTTCCTGGTCGTGGGTGACGAAGATCGTCGTGATCCCGAGCTCGCGCTGCAGGGCGCGGATCTCCTCGCGCAGCGACAGGCGGATTTTGGCGTCCAGCGCCGACAGCGGCTCGTCGAGCAGAAGCACCCGCGGGCTCGGCGCCAGCGCCCGCGCCAGCGCGACGCGCTGCTGCTGGCCGCCGGAGAGCTGGTAGGGATAGCGGTCGGCGAGATGCGGCAGCTTGATCAGCTGCAGCATCTCCTCCACCCGCGGCGCGATCTCGCTTTTCGGCCGGCCCGCGACCTTCAGGCCGAAGGCGACATTGTCGGCGACCGAGAGATTGGGAAACAGCGCATAGGCCTGGAACACCATGCCGATGCGCCGGCGGTTCGGCTGCTGGTGGGTCACGTCCTCGCCGTCGATCCGGATCGTGCCGGAGCTCGGGGTCTCGAAGCCCGCCACCATGCGCAGCATCGTCGTCTTGCCGCAGCCGGAGGGTCCGAGGAACGAGACGAACTCGCCCTTCTCGATGGCGAGGTCGAAGCCGTGCACCACGGTGTTCGGGCCGAAGCTCTTGGTGACGCCGGAAATGTCGAGAAAGCTCATCTTGCGGCACGCCTGGACAGGGTGAACAGGGAACGGGGCAGACGGCGCGTGCCGGTCGCCCTGCGGCCGGACAGCTGGATCAGCGCCATGCAGGCCCAGGTGATGGCGAAGGCGATCACCGCCAGCGCCGCCGGCTCGTAGGCCCGGTTGGCGCCGACGAGGGCGAGATAGGGGCCGAACGCCGGCCGGTTGAGCAGGCTCGCCAGCACGAATTCGCCGATGACGATCGCAAACGTCAGGAACGCGCCGGACAGGACGGCGGCGCGGACGTTCGGCAGGATGATCTTGAACAGGATGGTCCGGCGCTTGGCCCCGAGGCTCTCGGCGGCCTCGGTGAGCGTGCGGATGTCGATCGCCGCCATGCCGGTATCGACGGCGCGGAACATGTAGGGCAGCGACAGCACCACATAGCCGAAGACCAGCAGCAGGTTGGTGCCGTTGGCGGTGGCGGTGAACGGCAGGAAGGACGAGGAGTTGTAGAGCCTGAGATAGCCGAAGACGAGGACGATCGGCGGTATCACCAGCGGCAAGAGCGTGATGAACTCCACCACCGGCCGCAGCCTGGGGAATTTCAGCCGCACCCAGTAGGCGGTCGGCACGACCAGCAGCGCGCCCAGCACGATCGTGGCAGACGCCGCGACGATCGAGAACAGGAAGGTCTCGCGGAAGCGCGGGTCGGCGAACACCACCCGATAGGCCTCGAAGCTCCAGATGCCGCGCAGCATCGACAGCGAGAACTCGAAGGTCGCGACCAGCGGCAACAGGAAATACAGCGCCCCGATCAGGACGACGAGATAGGGGCCGACGGTCGAGGCCTTCATCGCTGCCACCGTTCGGCGCGGGCCCGCAGCCAGAGATAGAGCAGGTTCGAGCAGCCGGTGATGACGATCATTCCGAACGCCAGCGCATAGCCGAGATTGGGGTTGTAGAGCACGTCGCCGCGGATCTGCGCGTAGAGCAGGATCGGCACGATGTTGAGCGACGACCCGGTCAGCGCATAGGCGGTGGCGATCGCCCCGAAGGCGTTGGCGAACAGCAGCAGGAAGCAGCCGAGGATCGACGGCGCCAGCACCGGCAGACCGACCATCCGCCAGTACTGCCAGCTGGTGGCACCGAGGATCGAGGAGGCCTCGCGCCACTCCTTCTTCAGCCCGTCCAGCGCCGGCGCGATGATCAGCACCATCAGCGGGATCTGGAAATACAGGTAGGTGATCGTCAGGCCCCAGAACGACAGCAGGTTGAAGCCGAGCCGGTAGATGTTGATGCCGAAGCTCTCGTTGAGGAACACCGTGACGAGGCCCAGCCGGCCGAGCGTCGCCAGGAACGCGAAGGCGAGCGGGATGCCGGCGAAGTTCGACGCGACGCCGGAAAAGGTCAGGATGGTCGGGCGGATCCAGGCGGGCAGCCCGCCATGGACGATCGCATAGGCAATGAAGAAGCCGATCAGCGCGCCGAGCGCCGCCGAGGCGACGCTGACCTTGATCGATATCCAGTAGGCCGCCATGATCTGCGGCGTGAACAGGCCCGCGATACTGGCGAGCGTCAGCGCCCCGCTCGGATCCTGGAAGGCGCCGAACACCAGATAGACCGTCGGGCCGACCAGGAAGAGCAGCGCGAACAGGAAGAACGGCACCACGCCGAGCCAGGCCAGCGAAGCCGACGGCCCCTTGGCGGGCGGCCCCGCGACCGACCGCGCATCCGGCAGAACTCCGTCGACGACTGACGCCATGCTTCCCCGCTCCGACGCCTAGCATGAAGGGACCGCCGCAAGGCGGCGATCCCCTGGTTCAGACCGAGATTACTGGACGGTGGCGCCGACGACGCTGTCCCACTGGCTGGTGATCGCCGCCTTGGCGGCGTCCTGGTCCTCGAGGCTCGGGAACTTCGCCTTGTCGTAGGCGGCGGCCGGGGGCAGCCGGTCGAGCAGTTCCTGCGGGATCTTGCCGGCGGCCGACATGGCATTGAAGCGGATCGGGTGGCAGTAGCCCTTCAGCCAGGTCAGCTGGCCCTCGTCCGAATAGAGATACTCCATCCACAGCTTGGCGGCGTTCGGGTGGGGCGCAAAGGCGCTGATCGCCTGAACGTAGACTCCGGCGACGACGCCGGAGTTCGGCACCACAACTTCCGTCGGCGGGTTGTCGGCGAGCGTGTCGCGCGAGGCGAGCGCGTTGTAATCCCAGTGGATCAGAACCGGGGTGGTACCCTGCGCCAGCGTCGCGGTAGAGCCGACCACCGGCACGAAATTGCCGGCCTCGTTGAGCTGCTTGAAGAAGTCGAGCCCGGCCGTGCCGACCGCCTTGCCGTCACCGTCCGGCTGGGCAGCGAGGCCCGCCGCGTAGACCGACTGGATCGCCTGCGCCGACGAGCGCGGGTCGCCGGCGAGCGCCACGGCATTGGCGTATTCCGGCTTGAGCAGATCGGCCCAGTCCTGCGGGACCTCGTCGACGATGTCCTTGTTCACCTGGAAGGCGAGCACGCCGTAATAGTCGCCGTACCAGTGGCCCTCGGCGTCCTTGGCGTCGTCCGGGATCTCGTCCCAGGTCGCGACCTTGTAGGGCATCAGCAGGCCCTCGGCCTTGGCGGCCGGGCCGAAGGACAGGCCGACGTCGATGACGTCCGGCGCCTGCGGGCCGGTATTGCCCTTGTTGGCCTTGATCGCCTCGATCTCGTCGCCCGATCCCGCATTCGGGTTGAGCTCGTTGATCTCGATGCCGTACTTCGCCTTGAAGCCGGAAATCATCTCGCCGTAGTTGCACCAGTCGTGCGGCAGGGCGATGGTCGTCAGCTGGCCTTCCTCCTTCGCCGCGGCGACGAGTTCGTCCATCGACATGGCAGCGCCGTCGGCCTGGGCAAAGACCGCGCTGGTGGAAAGCGACAGGATCGCGGTCAGTGCCGCGACGCGTTTGCAGGACCTGTTCATGCGGAAACCCTCTCTGGCCTTCCGCCGGTTCGGCGAAGGCGGTCAACCCCAGTCGTCTCGCTCGGAGCGCCGGTGCGGTAGCATCGGCACGTGACACTTCGATGTCGCCCTGCCGCCACTTTCCGTCGGGTGGCCGGCAGGGTGTTCCGGATGCGATCCGTCATCAATCCGATATTAATCGCCGCTAACCCGCCGGCGGGCAAGAGCAGGAAACGACATGACCGGACTGACCGCATTCACGGGCACAGGCCGCTTCTTTCGCGGCAATATCCACACCCATTCCGACCGCTCCGACGGGGCGCTGCCGCCGCAGGCGGTCTGCCGGCATTACGAGGAGGCCGGCTACGACTTCCTCTGCCTGTCGGACCATTTCCTCGAGCGCTTCGGCTTTCCCGTCACCGATACGACGGGCTTCCGCAGCAACCGCCTGACGACGATCTTCGGCGCGGAGATCCATGCCCCCGAAAACAGCCACGGCGAGATCTGGCACCTGCTGGCCTGCGGCCTGCCGCTGGACTTCGCGCCGCTCGGCGAGGGCGAGGACGCGGTGGCGCTGGCGAGGCGCGCCGTGGCCGCCGGCGCCTTCCTCGGCATCGCGCATCCGCAATGGTCGTCGCTGAGCATCGAAGACGGGCGGCAGATGGCCGGCATCGCCCATGCTGTCGAGATCTGGAACACCGGCTGCGACGTCGAATGCGCCCGCGGCGACGGTACGACGCTGCTCGACGCGCTGCTCAGCGAAGGCCATCGTCTGACCGGCTACGCCGCCGACGACGCGCATTTCAAGCTCGCCGACTACAATGGCGGCTGGATGATGGTGAGGGCCGAGGCCAACGAGCCCGAGGCGCTGCTCGCGGCGATGAAGGCCGGGGCCTACTACTCGACGCAAGGCCCAACCATCCTCGACGTGGCTGTCGAAGCCGACCAGCTGGAAGTCGCGATGTCTCCGGCGGTGACGGTGTCGCTCGTCGGGCGCGGCTCGCGGGCCGAATGCGTCACCGGCCGCCAGCTAACCCGCGCCAGCCTGCCGCTGACGCGCTTCGTCGGCGACTGGTGCCGGCTGGTGGTCACCGATGCCGCCGGCAAACGCGCCTGGTCGAACCCGATCTGGCCCTGAGGGCACCACCCGAAGCGGCCAGCGCTGGGCAAATCGGGTCGGAGGGCCTATGTCCGCCCCGCCGCCACATCATGTGGTCCCCGACGAGGCTCCTACGGCCACCGCCCCACCAAGCTGACTGTGACCCCGCCCATGCGCGCCGCCATCTATTTCACGCCGCCCGCCGGCGCTGCCCTTACCCGGGCGGCGGCGGAATGGCTGGGCCGCAGCGCCTTCGACGGCGAGCCGACCCGGCCGCGCGACAAGCGTCTCGATCCGCTGGTGGAACAGCCAGCCCGCTACGGCTTCCACGCCACGATGAAGGCGCCGTTCCGCCTCGCCGAGGATGTCGACCTCGTCGACCTGGATGCCCGGCTGGCCGCCTTCTGCGCCTCGCGGGACGCGTTCGACATCGACCGGCTGGTCATTGCCAGGCTCGGATCCTTCTTCGCCTTCGTCCCCGAGACCCCACCGGTCGCCCTGGCCGAACTCGCCGACGCCGTGGTGCGCACCTTGGAGCCGCTGCGGGCGCCGATCAGCGAGGAGGAGATCAGCCGGCGCGATCCCGACAAGCTCAGCGAGCGCCAGCGCGAGCAGCTGGCGCAGTGGGGCTACCCTTACGTGTTCCACGATTTCCGCTTCCACATGACGCTGACCGGCTCGGTCGAGAAGCCGGATCGCGCAAAGGTGGAGAAGCGGCTCGCCAAGCATTTCGGCGCGCTCGACGGCGCCCCCCTCACCATCGACCGGCTGGCGATCTTCGTCGAGCCGGAGCCCGGCGCGCCGTTCCGGCTGCATTCGATGCACCCGTTCGATCCCCGTCGCGACCGCACGGAGGTTGCCGGCGCGCTTGTCGCTTGACTTGCCACCCGCCGGCGTTCTTGCCTCGGGCGGGCTGATCCTAGCGGAGGGAATCGAGATGAGGGATGCGAGCGTCGGGGTGTTTTCCAGCGTCGCCTGCCGGCTTGGCGAGGGCGCGACCTACGATCCGGCGACCGGCACCGCCTGGTGGTTCGACATCGAGGGCAAGGCGCTGCTCGAAAAGCCCACCGATGCCGACGAGGCGACCGTCCATCCTTTGCCCTTCATGGCGAGCGCGCTGGCGGTGATCGACGGCGACCGCCAGCTGATCGCGGCGCAGGACGGGCTCTATGTGCGCGACCGCCGCAGCGGCCGGCTGTCGCTGCACAAGCCGCTCGAGGCGGACAACCCCGCCACGCGCTCCAATGACGGCCGCGTGCATCCCTCCGGCGCGCTGTGGATCGGCACGATGGGGATCGAGGGCGAGCCAGGCCTCGGCGCGATCTACTGGTACCGGGCGGGCGAGCTGCGGCAGCTCTATCCCGGCATCGGCATCCCGAACTCGATCTGCTTCTCGCCGGACGGCCGCATCGCCTATTTCACCGACACCAAGCTCTACCGGCTGATGCGGGTCGACATCGATCCCGCCAACGGCCTGCCAATCGGCGAGCCGCAGATTTTCTTCGACCACTCGACCCACGAAGGCGGCATCGACGGCTCGGTCTGCGACGCCGACGGCCAGGTCTGGAACGCCCGCTGGGGCTCCGGCATGCTCGATACCTATGCGCCGGACGGCACGCGCATCGGCTCGATCGCCATCGGCGCGCGGCAGGTCACCTGCCCGGCCTTCATCGGCCAGAGTGCCGACCGGCTGATCGTCACCTCGGCCTGGAGCGGGATGTCGGACGCCGACCGCCAGGCCGATCCGGACGCCGGCAGGACCTTCATCGTCGACCGGCCGGTCAAGGGCCGGCACGAGCCGAAGGTGCTCCTCTAGCGTAAGGCGATCAGCGGGCGAGCCAGCCGCCGTCGACCGGCAGCACGGCGCCGTGGATGTAACGCGCCGCGTCCGACGCCAGGAACACCGCGGCGCCGCCGATGTCGGAGGCCTCGCCCCAGCGCCCGGCCGGGATCCGCGCCAGGATCGCCGCGGTGCGGTCGGGGTCCTCGCGCAGCGCGGCGGTGTTGTTGGTGACGATGTAGCCCGGGGCGATCGCGTTGACGTTGATTTCCTTGCCGGCCCATTCGCAGGCGAGCAGCTTGGTCACGCCGGCGATGCCGTGCTTGGAAGCCGTGTAGCTGGCGACCCGGATGCCGCCCTGGAACGTCAGCACCGAGGCGATGTTGACGATCGAGCCGCGCCGTCGCTCCGCGATCGCCGCCTTGCCGAAGGCCTGCGACAGGAAGAAGGCCGTCTTCAGGTTGAGGTCGAGCACGTCGTCCCAGTCCGCCTCGGTGAAGTCCACCGCGTCGGCCCGGCGGATGATGCCGGCATTGTTGACCAGAATGTCGAAGCCGCCGTGTTCGGCGGCAGCCTGCTCGAACAGCCCGACCGCGACGTCCTTGTCGGCGAGATCGCCGAGCCACTCGCTCGCCGTGCCGCCGGCGGAGCGGATCGCCGCCAGCGTCTCGGCCATCGACGAGCGCCCGGCGCAGGCGACCGTCGCCCCGGCCTCGGCCAGCGCGAGCGCGATGCCCTGGCCGATGCCGGTATTGGCGCCGGTGACGAAGGCGCGCTTGCCGGAAAGGTCGAAGCGTCCGCTCATTTGAGGTCGCTCATCGCGACCATGTCGACGTCGCGATAGTCGACATTGTCGCCGGCCATCGCCCAGATGAAGGTGTAGGAGGCGGTGCCGGCGCCGCAATGGATCGACCAGGGCGGCGAAAGGACCGCGTCCTCGTTCTTCACCACCAGATGCCGGGTCTCGGCGGGATCGCCCATCATGTGGAACACCCGCGCCTCTTCCGGCAGGTCGAAATAGAGATAGGCCTCCGACCGGCGGTCGTGCAGATGCGCCGGCATGGTGTTCCAGACAGAGCCGTTGTGCAGCGTCGTCATGCCGACGACGATCTGGCAGCTCTCCATCACGTCGGGATGCACGAACTGGAAGATCGAGCGGTCGTTGGAGGTCTCGGCGGCCCCGAGATCCACCCGCTTGGCGGCGTCGATGGTCACCAGCCGCGTGTCGAAGCGGCGATGCGCCGGCGCCGAAAGGATGTAGAAGCGCGCGCCCTCGCCGGAAAAGGTCAGCGGCCCGTCGCCGAGGCCGACATAGAGCATGTCGCTGTTGCCGAGTTCGTGGGCGCCGCTCCCCGTCCGCACGCTGCCTGCCGTGCCGACATTCACCACCACCGCCTCGCGCCGGTCGAGGAAGCCCGGCGTTCCGGTCTCCTTGGCGCTGTCCAGCACCAGTTCGCCGCCGGCCGGTACCGCGCCGCCGACGATCAGCCGGTCGTAGTGGCTGTAGACGAGGCTGATCTCGCCCGACCGGAACAACCCTTCCATCAGGAACTCCCGGCGCAGCCCCTCGGTGTCGAGGGTCTTGGCGTGGCGCGGGTCGATCGCCTGGCGCGTTTCGATCTTCATGGCTGGTGTCCTTCAGAGCGTAGAGGTGGATACGCCCGGCGCACGACGCCGTGGGCGTCGGCTGGCGCCGGATGGCGTCAGGGCGTCAGGAAATCTTCCCGCGCCGGGGAAAACACGTCGATCAGGCCGCCGCCGCCGGCGCTCTCGCAGGAATGCACCGCGTTCGACGGGACGATGATGCTGTCGCCTTCCCGGATCGTCCGCATCTCGCCCTCGATGGTGAAATCGAAGCTGCCCGACTTCACGTAGGTCGACTGCAGATGCGGGTGGGCGTGCGGTGGACCGTAGCCGCCGGGAGCGAACTCGACCTCGACGACCATCATCTCCGGCGTGTGGGAGAGGATGCGGCGCCGGACCTTCGGGTCCACCTGCGTCCAGTCACCCGCAGCATTTGTGTTCGCGTTGCTCATCGTCTTTCCTTGCGTTCTGGGGGCTAGGCTGCGACGCGGCCGTAGTCCGAAACCGTGGCCGCGGCACCCCGGTCGAGAAGCGCGGCGAGTGCGGCCGTGACCGGCCGGACGAAACCCTGATGTTCCGCCAGGTCGCGGCCGAATATTTCCTCGACGCCGAGATAGGCCGCGGCCAGGCGTGGCGCATCGCGCCCGGCCGCCGCGCCGATCGCCTTCAGCCGGTCGGCCATCGGGTCCCTGACGTCGATCGCCGTGCCCTTCTCGTCGGTGCCGGTGACATACCGCATCCACGCCGCGACGCCGAGCGCCAGCCGGTCGACCGGCGCCCCCGCCGCGAGCCGGTCGCGCACCGTGCCCAGCAGCCGTTGCGGCAGCTTCTGCGACCCGTCCATGGCGATCTGCCAGGTCCGGTGCTTCAGCGCCGGATTGTTGAAGCGCCGGATCAGCGCATCGCGATAGGCGCCGAGGTCGGCGCCCGGCACGGTAAGCGTCGGCATGACCTCCTCGGTCATCAGGCCGCGGATCAGCCGCTCGAAATGCGCGTCGGCCATGGTCTGCGACACCGTCTCGTAGCCGGCGAGATAGCCGAGATAGGCGAGCGTCGAGTGCGACCCGTTGAGCATCCGCAGCTTCATCCGCTCGAACGGCTCGACATCGGCGACCATCTCGGCGCCGACCGACGCGAAATCCGGGCGTCCGGTCGGGAAGCGATCCTCGATCACCCACTGGGTGAACGGCTCGGTCATCACCGGCCAGGCGTCCTCGGCTCCGAGCTGCGCCGAGACCTCGGCAATGTCCGCCTCGCTCGTCGCCGGCACGATCCGGTCGACCATCGTTCCGGCGAAGGCGACATCGTTCTCGACGAAGCGCGCCAGCCCGCCGTCGATCAGCGCCGCATATTGCGAGACGATCCGGTGCACGGTGGGCCCGTTCTCCGGCAGGTTGTCGCAGGGCATGACGGTGAACGGAACGATCCCGGCCTCGCGCCGCCGCCGCAGTGCCTCGGCCAGGAGGCCGGGCGACGACGTCGGGGCGCGGGGGCGGGTCAGGTCGGCCGCGATGTCCGGATGCGCCGGATCAAGGTCGCCCGTCGCCGGATCGTGGCAATAGCCCTTTTCAGTCACCGTCAGCGACACGATGCGGACCGCCGGGTCGCACATCGCGGCGAGCAGCGCTTCCGGGTTCTCCGGCGCGACGTGGATCGCCCGCAGCGAGCCGACGACGCGCAGCGTCGTCCCCTCCCCGGAGCGGACGGCGACCGTGAACAGATTGTCCTGCGCCGCCAGCGCGTCGCGCATGTCGGCGCGGCGCAGCGAGGCGCCGGCGATCGCCCATTGCGGATCGCCGGCGAGCAGATCGTCGAGATAGACCGCCTGATGCGCGCGATGGAAGGCGCCGACCCCCAGATGCACGATTCCCGTCGTCGTGGCGCGCGGGTCGTAGGCGGGTCTGCGGACCTGGGGGGCCAGGTCCGGCAGGGTCTGCAGCGACAGTCTCTTCATTTCAACTCACCGGAACAGGGATGGCAGCCACAGCGAGATCGCCGGGATGTAGGTGACGAGTAGCAGGACCGCGACGCCGGCGCCGTAGAACGGCCAGATGCTGCGCATGGATTCCCACACGGATATCTTGCCGACCGCGCAGGCGACGAACTGCACGGCCCCCACCGGCGGCGTGTTCAGCCCGATGCCGAAGTTCAGGATCATGATCACCCCGAAATGCACCGGATCGATGCCGTAGGCTTCGACCAGCGGCAGGAAGATCGGCGTGCAGATGATGATCGTCGGGCCCATGTCCATGAAGGTGCCGAGCACCAGCATGATCAGGTTGAGCAGCAGCAGGATGACCCACGGGCTCTCGGAGATCGCGTTCATGCTGGCGACCAGCGAGGCCGGCACCCGCAGGAAGGCCATCAGCCAGGAGAACGCCGCCGCCATGCCGATGATCAGCAGCACCATGGCGGTGGTGCGCACCGCCCCCATCGTCGAGTGGAGGAAGTCGTCCCAGGTCATCTGGCGATAGACGAAGAGCGTCACGACGAGCGCGTAGAGCACCGCGATGCACGAGCTCTCGGTGGCCGTGAACACGCCCGAGCGGACGCCGCCGAAGATGATGGCGATGAGCAGCAGGCCGGGCAGTGCCACCGCCGCGAGATGGGCGACCATCAGGAAGCCGGGGAATGTCTCCGTCGGGTAGCCGCGCTTGCGGGCCACGAAATAGGCCGTGATCATCAGCGACACCGCCAGCAGCAGCCCGGGGAGCACGCCGGCGGTGAACAGGTCGGCGATCGAGATGCGCCCGCCGGCCGAGATCGAGTAGATGATCATGTTGTGCGACGGCGGCAGCAGCAGCGCGATCAGCGCTGCCATGGAGGTGATGTTCACCGCATAGTCCGTGCCGTAGCCGCGCGCCTTCATCTGCGGGATCATCAGCCCGCCGACGGCCGCCGCCTCGGCGACCGCCGAGCCGGAGATGCCGCCGAACAGCGTGGCGGTGACGATGTTCACCTGCCCGAGGCCGCCGCGCAGGTGGCCGACGAGCGAGGCCGCGAAGGCTACGATCCGCGAGGCGATGCCGCCGCGCACCATCAGGTCGCCGGCATAGATGAAGAACGGGATGGCGAGCAGCGAGAAGACGCTCATGCCGGAGTTCAGGCGCTGGAACACCACCAGCGGCGGCAGTCCCATGTAGGCGACGGTGGCGAAGCTGGCGATGCCCAGGCAGAAAGCGATGGGCGTGCCGATCAGCATCAGCAGGGTGAAGACCCCGAAGAGTATCCAGAGTTCCATCAGTGCGGGACCTTCGCATTGGCGTCGAGGCCGGCGACATCGAGTTCGGCAGAGACCTCGGAAGGCAGGTCGTCGAGATCGTCCACCGGCAGGCCGGCGATGCGCGAGACGATGCGCTCGAGGGTGAACAGGCAGATCAGCCCGCCGCCGGCGACCACCGGGAGGTAGTCCCACGCGCCGGAGATCCCGAGCGAGGGAAGGATCGAGTTCCAGGTCAGCGCGACGAGCTGGCCGCCGTACCAGATCATGCCGACGCCGAAGCCGAAGATGGCGATGTCGGAGATCATGCGCAGCACGCGCTTGCCGCCCTGCGGCAGCACGTAGAGCAGGATGTCGAAGCCGAGATGGATGTTCTCGCGAACGCCGACGGCGGCGCCCAGGAAGATGAACCAGCTCATCAGCATGACGGCGCCGGGCTCTGTCCATGACGGGGAGTCGTTGAGAATGTAGCGGCAGAAGACCTGCCACGCGACGAACGCCGTCATCAGCACCAGCCCCGCGGCGGCGAGCCAGAGCGAGAGCCGGTTGAGCGCGCGCATGACGCGCACGATTTTATGCAGGGTGTCCGACATGTCCGGTGGTTCCTGGTGGTGGGGCCCGCCCGCCCGGAGCGGGCAGGCCCGTTGCCTGTCGGACTATTTGACGGCCTTCACGTCCTCGACCATCTTCTTCAGCACCGGGTCGGTCACGTGCTTGTCGTAGACCGGCCCCATCGCATCGATGAAGCCCTGCTTGTCGACCTCGTTGATCTTGGCGCCGGCCGCCTCGACGGTCTTGCGGGATTCCTCGGCCTTGGCCGCCCACAGCTCGCGCTGCCGCACGACGGACTCGTCGGCGGCCTGCTGGAAGATTTCCTGGTCCTCGGGCGTGAGCTTGTCCCAGGCGGCCTTCGACATGACGAAGACTTCCGGCAGGATGGTGTGCTCGTCGAGCGAGTAGTAGGTGGCGACTTCCGAGTGCCGCGCCGTGTCGTAGCTCGGGAAGTTGTTCTCGGCGCCGTCGATGACGCCGGTCTCGATCGCCGAATAGACCTCGCCATAGGGCATTGGCGTGGCGTTGGCGCCGAGCGCCGCGACCATGTCGACGAAGATGTCCGACTGGATGACGCGGAACTTCAGGCCCTGCATGTCGGCGACGGTCTCGATCGGCTTCTTGGAGTTGTAGAACGACCGCGCCCCGGCATCGTAGTAGGCGAGCACGACGAGGCCGTGCGGTTCGAAGGCGGCCTTGATCTGGTCGCCGACCGCGCCGTCCATCACCGCGTGCATGTGCGCCTCGGAGCGGAAGATGTAGGGCAGCGCCGGGACGATGGTTTCCTTGACGATGCCGTTGAACGGCGCCATCGACACGCGGTTGAGGTCGATCACGCCGGAGCGCACCTGCTCGATCGTGTCCTTCTCCTCGCCGAGCTGCGCCGAGTGGTAGACCTCGACGGCGTATCGGCCGTCCGTGCGTTCCTTGACCAGTTCGCCGAAATACTCGACGGCCGCCACGGTCGGGTAGCCGGCCGGATGGGTATCGGACGAGCGCAGGATGGTCTCCTGCGCGAACGCCACGGTTGCGATGCCGGCGAGCGCGGTCGCGATGGCGAACCGTGCGGCGATGCTTCTCATCATGCTCATGCTGTGCTTCCTCCCAGAATACAGCGGCGTCGCCGCCGTCAGAGCCTGTATGCCTCCTTGGCCAGGCGATAGGTGAGATCGTGCGCGACCTCGAACGCCTCGTCCTCATCGAGGCGCCCCGTCGTCACGAGCTCGGCAAGATACCCGCAGTCCACCCGCCGCGCGACGTCGTGCCGGGCGGGGATCGAGCAGAAGGCGCGGGTGTCGTCGTTGAAGCCGACGGTGTTGTAGAAGCCCGCGGTCTCGGTGACCTGCTCGCGGAACCGCTTCATTCCCTCGAAGGAATCGTGGAACCACCAGGGCGGCCCGAGCCGCAGCGCCGGGTAGACGCCGGCCAGCGGCGCGAGTTCGCGGCTATAGACCGTCTCGTCGAGGGTGAAGAGGATGATGGTGAGCCCCGGCTCCATTCCGACGACGTCCAGCATCGGCTTCAGCGCCTCGACGTAGTTGGTCGGCCGCGGGATGTCGAAGCCCTTGTCCCGGCCGAACGCGGCGGCGACCGGGGCCGAATGGTTGCGGAACGAGCCGGCATGGATCTGCATGACCATGCCGTCCTCGACCGACAGCTTTGCCATCTCGGTCAGCATCTGCGCGCGGAACAGTTCGCTCTCCTCCGGCGTCGGCTGGCCGCCGCGGATCCGGTCGTAGAGCGCCGCCGCCTCGCCCGCCGGCAGATTGGCGGTGCGCGCCGTCGGATGGCCGTGATCGGTCGCCGTCGCGCCGTGCGCACGGAAGAACTTCCGCCGCGCCCGGTGCGCGTCGAGATAGCCGGCAAAGGTGCCGGTGTCGCAGCCGGTCAGCTCGCCGAACCGAACGAGGTTGTCGCCGAAGCCGGGGAAGTCGGGGTCGACGACGGAATCCGGGCGATAGGTCGTGACCACCCGCCCCGTCCAGCCGCTGTCGGCGATGGCGCGGTGGAAGGCGAGATCGTCGAGCGCGCCCTCGGTGGTGGCGATGACTTCGACGCCGAAGCGCTCGTAGAGGGCGCGCGGCCGGAAATCCTCCTGCGCCAGGCACTCGGCGATGCGTTCGTAGGCCTGGTCGGCGGTCGCGGCCGACAGGCGCTGATCGATGCCGAAAAGCTCCTGGAAGGCGTGGTCGAGCCACAGCCGCGTCGGCGTGCCGCGGAACAGATGATAGTGCTCGGCAAAGCGCCGCCAGATCACCCGGCCGTCGGTCTCGACAAGCGTTCCGTCCGCCGAGGCGACGCCAAGCGCCGCGAGCGGCACTCCCTGCGAGACGAGCATGCGGAAGATGTAGTGGTCGGGAACGACGAGCAGCTGCGCCGGGTCGGCGAAGTTCGCGTTCTCGGCGAACCAGCGCGGGTCGGTGTGGCCATGCGGGCTGACGATCGGCAGCGACCGCACCGTCTCGTAGAGCGCCCGGGCGATGCCCCGCGACGGCGCGTCCGTGGGAAACAGCCTGTCGTCCGCCAGAAGCGCCATGGATCTCTCTGCCTTCACCTTGTCAACGATCTGGTATGGTAGTATGCGAGAACTGTCAAGAGGATGTCATGCCGCCCGAGCCCGCCCTTTCTCCACCCGCCTTTCCGACGCGCGGCACCATCGCGGATGCGATCTTCGCCGAGCTGCGCCAGGCGATACTGGAACTGCGGCTGCCCCCGGGGACCGGCATTTCCGAAGCCGAGATCGCCCGCCGCATGGGGGTGTCGCGCCAGCCGGTGCGCGAGGCCTTCATCCGGCTTGCCCGGACCGGCTATCTGCGGATCCAGCCGCAGCGCCGCACCGAAGTCGTCAAGATCTCGGTCCGCGAGGTGCTCAACGCGCGCTTCATCCGCGAGGCGCTGGAAGTCGCGGTGGTGCGCGAGGCGTGCAGGGGCGACGGCGCGGCGCTGGTCGAGCGGCTGGAGGAAAACCTTCGCCTGCAGGGCGCCGCCCAGGCCGCCGATGACCGGCGCGAGTTCCACCAGCTCGACGATATGTTCCACCGCACCATCGCCGAGGGCGCCGGCTGCGGCTTCGCCTGGACGCTGATCGACGAGCAGAAGGCGCAGATGGACCGGATGCGCTTCTTGTCCCTCGCCTTTGGCCAGCCGGCCGTCTACGAGGACCACATGGCGATTTTCCAGGCGGTGAAGGCCCGCGATCCGGCCGCTGCGGAAGCGGCAATGCGCGTCCATCTCGGGCGCCTCAACCAACATCTCGTTCGCCTGAAAAGCGAGTTCGAGCAGTTTTTCGACGACGAGGAAAAGGCCTGATCATCGCCGGAGGCGGGGCGGCCGGAATACGGGGGCAGACATGCAGGAAACGTGGCGCTGGTTCGGTCCGCACGACCGGATAGAGCTTCATGAGATTCGCCAGACCGGCGCGCAGGGGATCGTCAACGCGCTGCACGAGATCCCCTATGGCGAGGTCTGGAGCGTCGAGGCGATCCGCGCCAGGCAGGCGATCATCGCGGCCGATCCGGCGCTCGGGATGCACTGGCGGGTGGTCGAGAGCCTGCCGGTCCACGAGGGCATCAAGCTCGGCGATGGCGACCTGTCGCGATATTTCGACGCCTACCGTCAGTCGCTGCGCAACCTCGCCGCCTGCGGCATCGAGATCGTCTGCTACAATTTCATGCCGCTGCTCGACTGGACGCGCACGCAGCTCGCTCAGCCGCTGCCCGGCGGCGGCACCAGCCTGCGCTTCAACATGCACGAATACGTCGCCTTCGACGTCTTCATGCTGGAGCGGCCGGGTGCCGCGGACGGCATCTCGCCCGAGCTGCTGGCCCGCGCCCGGGAGTGGTTCGACGCCGCCGACGACGCCGAGCGCCAGCGTCTGCTGGACGCCATCATGGCCGGCCTGCCCGGCGCCTACGAACGCTACGACGTGCCGGGCCTGCGCGAGGTGCTGAAGCGCTACGACGGCGTCAGCCGTGACGACGTCCGCGCCAACTACCGGCGCTTCCTCGAGGAAGTGGTCCCGACGGCGGAGGAGGCCGGCATCCGGCTCTGCGTGCATCCGGACGACCCGCCGCGGCCGCTCTTCGGCCTGCCGCGCGTCGTCTCCGACGCCGAGGACATCGGCTTCGTGCTGGACTGCGTCGATACGCCGGCCAACGGGCTCACGCTCTGCGCCGGCTCGCTCGGCGCCAACTCGGCGAACGACGTGCCGGCGATTGCCGCGCGCTTTGCCGAGCGCATCCACTTCGCCCATCTGCGCAATGTCGCCAAGGATCCGGACGGCTCCTTCGAGGAGGCCGATCACCTCGGCGGCGACAACGACATGGTGGCGCTGATCCGGGTGCTGCTCGCCGAGGAGCGGCGGCGCCGGCAGGCCGGCCGCGCGGACTGGGAGATCCCGATGCGGCCCGACCACGGCCACGAACTCCTCTCCGATGTCGGCCGCGGCACGCATCCGGGCTATCCGCTGATCGGGCGGCTCCGCGGCCTTGCCGAGCTGCGCGGCGTGATCGCCGCGGTCGGCGCGATCGACGGCGCCGCCTCGTGAGCGCTGCCGGCCCGAAGACCATCGTCTCGATCGGCGAGTGCATGGTGGAACTCGCCGCCGCCGGCGACGGGCTTTACCGCCGCGGCTTTGCCGGCGACACGTTCAACACCGCCTGGTACCTGCGCCGCGAACTCGGCGACGGCTGGCGCGTCGCCTATCTGACGGCGCTCGGCACCGACGCCACCTCGGACGAGATGCTGGCCTTCTTCGAGGCCGGCGGCATCGACACGGTGCATGTCCGGCGCATACCGGAGCGTATGCCGGGCCTCTACATGATCCATCTCGCCGGCGCCGAGCGCAGCTTCTCCTACTGGCGGGACAGTGCCGCCGCCAGGCTGCTCGCGGCCGATCCGGAGCATCTCGGCCGGGCCTTCGCCGCCGGCGACGCCTTCTACTTCTCCGGCATCACCCTGGCGATCCTGCCGCCCAGCGACCGGCAGCGGCTGATCGAGGCGCTCGGTGCGGCCAAGGCAGAGGGCAAGCTCGTCGCCTTCGATCCGAACATCCGCCCGCGGCTCTGGCCCGACCCGGCGGAGATGCGGGCGGCGATCACCGCGGGTGCGTCCGTCGCGACGGTCTGCCTGCCGAGCTTTCCCGACGAGGCCGCGGCCTTCGGCGACGCCTCGCCGGACGCCACCGCCGACCGCTACCTCGCCGGCGGCGTCGGTGAGGTCGTCGTCAAGGATGGCGCGGAACCCGCGACGGTCGCGACGCCGGACGGGCGGGAGCGCATCCAGCCCGCGACGATCACCGACGCGGTCGACACCACGGGCGCCGGCGACAGCTTCAACGCCGGCTATCTCGCGGCGCGGCTCTCCGGCATCCCGGCGCCGGAAGCGGTGCGCCGCGGCCATGCCCTGGCCGGCGAGGTCGTCCGGCACTACGGCGCGCTGATCCGCTGAGCCGCCGAAACCCTGCCCGCTGGCGGCGGGGTTTCCCCTTCCGGCTGACCTGTCGTAAGCTTCCGCCGCTGGCCTGTCGCCGGCCCGAACGCGAGGGAGCACCGCGATGATCCGGTCGGCTGGTCTGGCAGTATCACCGGGGCTGCTCTGGCCTCTCCTCGGCGCCATCCTTAGTCTCATGCCGGCGCCGGCGACGGCCGATGATGCGCCCTCGCCGGCAACGCTCCTCGCCGCCCCTGTCGCGCCGGTACCGCCGCTTCTCGACCGGCAACAGGTGGATGCGGCCATCGGCCGGCTCGACGACGTCGTCGAATCCGCAATGGCCAAGACCGGCATGCCGGGCGTCGCCGTCGCGGTCGTCTACAGGGACGAGATCCTCTACGCCAAGGGCTTCGGCCTGCGCGAGGTCGGGCGGCCGGAGCTTGTGGACACCGACACCGTGTTCCTGCTCGCGTCGGTGTCGAAGCCGATCACCGCGACGATCCTCGCCCGCCTCGTCGGCGACCGGCTGTTCGAATGGGACGATCCGGTGCGCGGCTACGATCCTGCCTTCGCCCTGTCCGATCCCTACGTCACCGAAAACGCGACCTTCGCGGACCTGCTGTCGCATCGCTCCGGGCTGAACACGGGGGCCGGCGATCTCCTCGAGGATCTCGGCTTCGATCGGGAGACCATCCTGTCGCGGCTCGACCAGCAGCCGCTGGACCCGTTCCGCTCCACCTACCACTACAGCAATTACGGCTACACCGCCGGCGCGGTCGCGGCGGCCAAGGCTGCCGGCGAGCCTTTCGAGGATCTGGCCGAGCGACTCCTTTTCGCGCCGCTCGGCATGGGCCGCTCGAGCTTTCGCCACGCGGATTATCTGGGTCATGCGAACCGGGCGCGGATCCATGTCCGTATCGGCGATCCGGCCGATCGGCGCTGGGAAGCGCGCCACGACCGCATGCCGGATGCCCAGGCGCCGGCGGGCGGTGCCAGCGGCTCGGTCTTGGACCTCGCCCGATTTCTGCGCCTGCAGCTGGGCGACGGCACCTTCGAGGGCGAGCCCCTCGTCGATGCCGGTGCCCTCGCGACCACGCATCTGCCGCATATCGCCAATCGCCTGCCCGACGACGCGACGGAGCGGGCCGGCTTCTACGGTCTCGGGTGGAACGTCGGCTACGACGATCTCGGCCGGGTCACGCTAGGCCACTCCGGTGCCTTCGCCCTCGGCACCTCGACGGCGATCCTGCTGCTGCCCGGCGAAGAGCTCGGCATCGCCGCCATCACCAACGGCGAGCCGATCGGCGTGCCCGAGGCGATCGGCGCGACCTTCATGGACATCGCCCAGCATGGCGAGCAGACGGTCGACTGGTTGAGCTTCATCGGCGGCTTCTTCGCCCACGCGATGGCCGCCGAGCAGGGCGGGCCCGATTATGCCGAGCCACCCGCCGACGCCGCGCCGCCGCGCGCCGCCGGGATCTATGCCGGCACGTACGACAACAGCTATTACGGCCCGCTCATGGTCGAGGCCGACAATGGCATGCTGTCGATGAAGCTGGGGCCTGCGGATGCGCCCAAGCGCTTCTCGCTCACGCCCTACGATGGCGACGTGTTTACCTTCGAGCCGATCGGCGAGAATGCCGCGCCGCTATCGGCGGCGCGGTTTCAGGCGAGCGGCGATGGCGGCGTCACCGGCGTCACGCTGGAATTCTACGACCGGACCGGCCTCGGCACGTTCACCCGGAACTGACCAGGCGGCCCCGTCTCACATCGTCGCGCCGATCTGCCAGGGCACGAACTCGTAGTCGCCGAGGCCCTGGGCCTCGGACTTCGACGCCTCGCCCGAGGCGACGCGCAGCAGCATCTGGTAGATGTCGCGGCCGGCCGCCTCGATCGACAGGCCTTCCGAGACGATGCGGCCGGCGTCGTAGTCCATGTCCTCGGTCATCCGCCGGTACATCTCGCTGTTGGTGGCGATCTTGATCGACGGCGCCGGCTTGAAGCCGGCGGCCGAGCCGCGGCCGGTGGTGAACGCCACGAGGTTGCAGCCGGACGCGATCTGGCCGGTGACGGACGCCGGGTCGTAGCCGGGCGAATCCATGAACACGAAGCCGCGCGCGGTGACCGGCTCGGCGTAGCGGAAGACGCCGGTGAGCGGTGTCGTTCCGCCCTTGGCGGCGGCACCCAGCGACTTCTCGAGGATCGTCGTCAGCCCGCCCTTCTTGTTGCCGGGCGAGGGATTGTTGTCCATCGAGCCCTTGTTGCGGGCGGTGTAGTCCTCCCACCATTCGATCAGCCGCACCAGCTTCTGTCCGGTCTTCTCGTCGATGGCGCGGCGGGTGAGCAGGTGCTCGGCGCCGTAGATCTCCGGCGTCTCGGCCAACACCCCGGTGCCGCCCTGCGCCACCAGGAGGTCGCAGGCATAGCCCAGCGCCGGGTTGGCGGTGATCCCCGACCAGGCGTCGGAGCCGCCGCATTGCAGCGCCACCATCAGCTCCGAGGCCGGGCACGGCTCGCGCGTCGCCGCATTGGCGATCGGCAGCATGGCGCGGACCTTCTTGATGCCGGTCTCGACGGTCCGGCGCAGGCCGGCGACGTCCTGGATGTTCATCGCCTGGAACATCGGTCCCTTCTCGATGCCGTAGGCCTCGAGCAGCCAGTCGATCTGGTTGACCTCGCAGCCGAGTCCGACCATCAGCACGCCGGCGACGTTCGGATGGCGGGCATAGCCCCACATCACCCGCTGCAGCGCGTCGAAGCCCTCGCCGTCGCCGCCCATGCCGCAGCCGGTGCCGTGCACATAGGCGGTGACGCCGTCGACATTCGGATAGGCCGCGAGTTCCTCCGGCCCGAACGCCTCGGCGATCTTGCGGGCGGCGGTGGCCGAGCAGTTCACCGAGGTCAGCACCGCGATCGTGTTGCGCGTGCCGACCCGCCCGTCGGCGCGTCGATAGCCCATGAAGCTGTCGCGCTGCGCCTCCGGCACCATCGCGACGGGCCTGAGGTCGGTGGCGAAGTCGTAGTTGTGCGCCGTGCCGCGAAACGCGACGTTGTGGGTGTGGACATGCGCGCCGGGCGCGATGTCCTCGGCGGCGTAGCCAATGACCTGCGCGTATTTCATCACCGGCTGGCCGGCCGGGATCGGCCGCGTCGCGATCTTGTGGCCCCGCGGGATCAGCCCGAGTGTCAGCGTCGTCTCGACCGTCGTGCCGGCCTCCAGCGCCCGCAGCGCGGTAACGACGTTGTCGGCGGGGTCGAGGCGGACCGTCGGTGTGGTCATAGTCGTGCAATTCCTGGGTCGTGATCGCCGACGCGGGGCGAGCGGGGTGATTGTCTGGCATCCGGCGTCAGGGTTGCGCCCGCATGGACCGCGGGAGGGAGAATACCACGACGCGCCATTGCGCTTCGACGCGTAGCCAATATGATGGCCCAAAAAACAGTGTATACATTAGGGAGGAAGATCATGAAACACACGCGCCAGAAGTTCGTGCTGCTTGCATCCGTCGCCGCGCTGGCGATGTCCGCACAATCCGCCGCAGCGGAGACGGTGCTCAAATGGGCTCATGTCTACGAGGCCAGCGAGCCCTACCACACCTGCGCGGTGGCCGCGTCGGACAAGCTGAAGGCAGCGACGGAAGATCGCTATTCCTTCGAGGTGTACCCGGCTTCGTCGCTCGGCAAGGAAGTCGACATCAACGAGGGGCTCGGCCTCGGCACTGTGGACGTCATCTATACGGGCCAGCTTTTCGCGGGTCGCGCCTACGGCCCGATCGCGATCGGCGGAGCGCCCTACATGTTCCGCGACTACGACCACTGGGACAAGTTCCGCAACTCCGATCTCTTCCAGGAGCTGGCCGCGGGCTACAACGAGGCCACCGGCAACCACGTCGTCGCCACCACCTATTACGGCCAGCGGCACGTCACGGCGAACAAGCCGGTCCTGAAGCCGGAGGACATGGCGGGCATGAAGATCCGGGTGCCGAACGCACCCCTTTACATGATGTTCCCGAAGGCCGTCGACGCCAACCCGACGCCCATCGCCTTCGCCGAGGTATACCTTGCACTGCAGCAAGGCACGGTGGACGGGCAGGAGAACCCGCTGCCGACCATCGAGGCGAAGAAGTTCTACGAGGTCCAGTCGGACATCTCGCTCACCGCCCACATCAACGATGCGCTGCTGACCATCGTCGGCGGCCCGACCTGGGACCAGATGGAAGAGGCCGACCGGACGGCGCTGAGCGGCGTCCTCAAGGAAGCGGCCGAGTGCGCCACCACCCAGGTGCGCGAGAACGAGGCCCGGCTCGCCACCTGGTTCCGCGAGCAGGGGGTCAACGTTCACGAGGTGGACGTCGGCCCGTTCCGCGAAGCGACGATGAAACTCCACAACGGTCCCGACGCGACCTGGGACCAGGAGACCTACGATCGTCTTCAGGCCATCAAGTAGGCTTTCGGTCAGGCTTCATCCCGGGCGGCGCCTGCCGCCGCCCGGCTCGCGCAGGCAGCGGAGACGACAATGGCATCACGCGCCGACCGGCCGGAGCCCGAAGCGGGCATCCGGGCGCAGGAACCCTCCCCCCTCGCCGGCGAGCCGGTCGACCTGTCCGACCTGCGCTGGAGCGACGGCCTCGTCTTCGCGGTGTTCTGGCTGCTGGCCTTCGTCGTCTTTCTGCAATTCTTCACGCGCTACGTGCTCAACGATTCCCTCGGCTGGACCGAGGAGATCGCGCGCTTCCTGCTGATCGCCGTGACGTTCATCGGCTCGATCATGGCGGCCCGCAAGGAGAGCCACATCGCGGTCGAGCTCTTCTACAGCTACCTGTCGCGCCGGGCGCGTTTCATTGCGCAGATCGCCGTCGACGTGATCACCCTGGTCTTCTATGCCGTGATGACCTGGTTCTGCACCCAGCTCGCCGGGCGGACGCACCAGAAGATGGTGTCGATCGACGTGCCGAAATCCTCCGTCTACTGGGGCGTCTCGGTCTGCTTCGCATTGATGACCCTCTATGCGCTGGCGGCGCTCGTTCGCCATCTGCGCACCCGCACCAGCCGGCTGATCGACCCCGAGCGCTTTGCGCTGACGGGAACCGGTCTTTGAGCGGGCCGCAGCGCCGCTCGCAGCTATCACCGGTGGACGCTTCGCGCGACCGCCGCTCGACGCTCCTCGACGGCAGGTCCCCATGCTCCTGACTCTCCTCTTCGGGCTGCTTCTGGGGATGATCATCCTCGGCGTGCCGGTCGCGATCGCGCTCGCCGGCTCGTCGGCGATCTTCATCCTGGTCGAGGGTCGGGTGCCCGACGTCGTCGTCATCCACCGCATGATCAACGGCGTCGACTCCTTCCCGCTGCTGGCCATCCCGTTCTTCATCCTCGCCGGCAACCTGATGAACGCCGCCGGCATCACCGAGCGGATCTTCGATTTCGCCAAGGCGATCTTCGGCTGGATGCGCGGCGGCCTCGGCCACGTCAATGTCGGCGCGTCGGTGATCTTCGCCGGCATGTCGGGCGCTGCCGTCGCCGATGCCGGCGGTCTCGGCGCCATCGAGATCAAGGCGATGCGCGACGCCAACTACGAGCCGGATTTCGCCGTCGGCATCACCGCCGCCTCCTCGACGATCGGGCCGATCATTCCGCCGTCTCTGCCGATGGTGATCTACGGCGTCGTCGCCGGCGCCTCGATCGGCCAGCTCTTTGCCGCCGGCTTCATCCCGGGTCTCCTGATGGCGGTCGCCCTGATGGTGATGATCGCCGTCTATGCACGCATCCGAGGCTACCCGGTGGACCAGCCCTTCCGCCTGTCGATCCTCGGCGTCACCTTCAAGCGCGCCTTCCTGTCGCTGATGACGCCGGTGATCATCGTCGGCGGCATCCTCTCCGGTGCCTTCACCCCCACGGAGGCGGCGATCGCCGCCTGCGCCTGGGCGCTGATCCTCGGCCTCTTCGTTTATCGCAGCCTGTCGCTGAAACGCTTCCTGCGGGTCTCCTTCGACACGATCGAGACGACGGCGGTGGTGCTGTTCATCGTCGCCGCCGCCTCGATCTTCGCCTGGATCCTCACCTCCAACCGCGCCCCCGAGCATTTCGCGTCGCTGATCCTGACCGTCTCGGAAAACCCGATCATCGTGCTGCTGCTGATCAACCTCATCCTGCTGGTGGTCGGCTGCTTCATGGAGACGGTCGCGGCGATCACCATCCTGACGCCGGTGCTCCTGCCGATCGCCGTCAAGATGGGCGTCGATCCGGTGCATTTCGGGGTGATCATGGTGCTCAACCTGATGATCGGGCTGCTGACGCCGCCGATCGGCATGGTGCTCTACGTGCTGTCGCGCGTCTCCGGCATCCCGTTCGAGCGCTGCATGCGCGCCACCCTGCCCTTCCTGGTGCCGCTGTTCTTCGTGCTGGGGCTCGTCACCTTCATTCCGGCAGTGACCATGTGGCTGCCGACCTTGCTCTATCGCTAGAGCCGGATAGCTTCGGGCGGGGGCGCCGCAGCGTCCCCGCCCCTCGCCGCTGGCCGGGGTACCTGGAAGAGGTACGGAATGCGTCTCTACAAGAACCCCACCTCGCCCTTCGCCCGCATCGCGCATGCCGCGCTGATCGAGGCGGGTGTCGCCGATCTCGACGTGCGGGTCGTCGACCAGTGGGCCGACCCCGCCGAGCTGCTGGCGGTGAACACCGCCGGCCGTGTGCCCTGCCTGCTGCTGGACGACGGCACCGCCATCGCCGAATGCCTGCTGATCGCCGCCTATGCCGAACAGCTGCGCGCCGCCCGCGGCGGGGCCGCCGGCTGGGATCCTGCCTGCCTGTCGCTCACCGGCACCGCCCTCGGCGTCTGCGACGCCGCGGTGCAGACGATGGTCGGCCGGCGCATCCTCAGCGGCGGCTTCCAGGACACCGGCTTCGACGGCGCGGAACTCGGCCGCAAGCGCCGGCGCGCGATGATCGAGGGTCTGCAGGTCGTCGAGGCGGCGCTCGCCGGCCGCGACGCCTCGGACCTCGATCTCGGGCTCATCACCGCGATCGTCGCGCTGGACTATGTCGACATGCGCTTTTCCGCCGCCGGCTGGCTGCCGCCGACGCCGCGGCTCCGGGCGCTGCGCAGCTGCTTCGCCGATCGCCCCTCGCTCGCCGCGACGCGGCCCCCAAACTGAAAGGCAGGACGATGCCGGATCCCGTGGTCATTCTCGGCGCGGCGCGCACGCCGCTCGGTAGCTTCCAGGGCGAGCTCATGCCGCTCACCGCCCCGGAGCTCGGCGCGGCCGCCATCGCCGCGGCGCTGGAGCGAAGCGGCGGCGCGCCGGACGACGTCTCCGACGTGACGATGGGCTGCGTGCTCCCCGCCGGCCTCGGCCAGGCGCCCGCCCGGCAGGCGGCGATTGGCGCCGGCCTGCCGAAATCCGTGCCCTGCACCACCATCAACAAGATGTGCGGCTCCGGCATGATGGCGGCGATGATCGCCCATGACGGCCTCCTCGCCCGCCCAGAGGGGCTGCAGGTGGCGGGCGGCATGGAGTCGATGTCCAATGCGCCGTATCTGCTGCCCAAGGCGCGCGCCGGCCTGCGGCTCGGCCACGGCGAAGTCGTCGACCACATGTTCCTCGACGGGCTGGAGGACGCCTACGACAAGGGGCGGCTGATGGGCAGCTTCGCCGAGGACGCGGCGGAGGCCTGGCAGTTCACCCGGGAAGCGCAGGATGCCTACGCCACGGCCTCGCTGGCTCGCGCCCTCGCCGCCGCCGACGGCCCGGCGACGCCGACCGAGATCGTCCCCGTCGCGACGACGACCCGCAAGGGCACCGCAACCGTCACGCATGACGAGCAGCCCCGCAAGGCGGACAAGGCGAAGATCCCGCTGCTGCGGCCGGCCTTCCGCGAGGGCGGCACCGTCACCGCCGCCAATTCCTCGTCGATCTCCGACGGCGCGGCGGCGCTGGTCCTGTCGCGGGCTTCCTTCGCCGAGAAACGCGGGCTTGCGCCGCTGGCGCGGATCGTCGCGACCAGCCGATACGCCGGCGAACCCGCGATGTTCACCTCGGCGCCGGTGGAGGCCATCCGCCGGGTGCTCGAGGCGGCAGGCTGGCGCCTCGGCGACGTCGATCTCTTCGAGGTCAACGAGGCCTTCGCGGTGGTGCCGATGATCGCCATGCAGGATCTCGGCATCCCGCACGACATCATGAACGTCAATGGCGGCGCCTGCGCGCTCGGCCATCCGATCGGCGCCTCGGGCGCCCGCATCCTGGTGACCCTCATCGCCGCATTGCGGGAACGGGGCGGGCAACGCGGCATCGCGGCGATCTGCATCGGCGGCGGCGAGGCGACGGCGGTCGCCATCGAGATGCTGGACCGGGCCGTCTCCTGACGGCGAAACGGCCGGCCCCGCAGGGGACCGGCCGTTCGTCAGTCGCCGAGCCTGGCCCGCGTGTCAGTCGCGACCGGGGCCCATGCCCTTGCCGCCCTGGTGGTGCTGGCGGTGCTCGCCGTGGCCGCGCATGCCGTGCCGCATCTCGCCGTCACGGCCGCCACGACGCTGGCGCATCTCGGCGCGGTGCTCCCGGCGGGCGTCCCGCATCATCGACCGCACCAGGCTGCGTGCCGTGTCGATCTGCTCGGGCGTCAGCGTCTGCTGCAGGTCGGCCAGCGCCGCCTTCAGCGTCTCGGCCCGCTCGCCCTGCTCGATCGCCCGGTCGGCCATGCGCTCCAGCATGAAGAAGCCCGGCCCAGCCTGTTCCGATGCGACGGTGTCGTCGGCCTCGTCAGCCGCGTCGGTGTCGCTGCTCTCGTCGGCGTCCTCGCCCGGCAGTTCCACCTGGTCCTCGATGGTCTCCTCGACCGACGTGTCGGTGTCGTCGCCGGTCGCCTCGGGCGCCGTCTCGGTGTCCGGCATCATGCGGGGGCCGCCACGACGCATGCCCATGTGCGGCGGCTGCGCGCCGTCGGCGAAGGCGACCAGCGCCGCGGTGAACGTCCGCCAGGCTTCCATCTGGTCGGGCTGCACGCCGATGCCCGTCTCGATGGCCGCGAGCGCGCCGGCGACCTTGGCCGGCGAGAACATCTGCATCATCCGGGCGTGGGCGCGCGGGCCGCCATGGCCGCGCATCCACCGTTCGTGGCCGCCGCGCCCGTGGTACCGGCCCATGCGGGGGCCGTCGCCGCGCTGGGCGCCCGGCGTTGCCGGGCCGGCCTGCGCCGCGCCGGCCGGGCCCTGGCCCTGGGCAGGAGCCTGGGCATAGGCCGCGCCGGTGCCGGCCATCAGCGCTGCGCCGAGCAGCGCGATCAGCTTCGACGGGCGGCGGGTGCGGGAATTGCTGGAAAGACGTGTCATGCGAATATCCTCTCGTTCGATGACTGGTGGACCCCGAACCTAGGCGCCGGATGTTGCGGTCTTGCGGCCGAGTGTTGCGAAACATGGCCACGCCGCGGAAAGTTGTTGCGAAACATTGCCAGGGCGGCCGCCGCAACCTCGCGTTACAAGAATCCCCTCGCCTCCCGGGTGGGCAGCGGCGAGAAAAGGCGACGAGCCTCAGGATGCGCAGCATGAGCCAGCCCCACATTCTCGTCGTCGACGACGATCCGGAAATCGGCCGCCTGCTCGGCCGCTATCTCGAGAGCCAGGGCTTTCGCTGCTCGATCGCCGCGTCGCGGCGCGCCTGCGAGCAGAAGATCGGCGATTCCCGCATCGACCTCGTGGTGCTGGACGTGATGCTGCCCGACGGCTCCGGCCTCGACATGTGCCGGGACATGAAGGAGCGCCGGCCGGACATGGCGATCATCCTGCTCACCGCGCTGAAGGAGGACGTCGACCGCATCATCGGCCTCGAGCTCGGCGCAGACGACTATCTCGGCAAGCCGTTCAATCCGCGCGAGCTGGCGGCGCGGATCCGCGCGGTGCTGCGGCGCGGCGGCGAGGCGCCCGCCGAGCGGGCCCCGGCGCTCTATCATTTCGACGGCTTCTCGGTCGATCCGGAACGCCGCATCGTCCGGGCCGAGAACGGCGAGGAGATCGTCCTCACCGGCGCCGAGTTCGACATGCTGATGATCTTTCTCGACCGGCCGGGACGGGTGCTGTCGCGCGACGTGCTGATGGACCTGCTGCACGGCCGGACCGCCGATCCCTTCGACCGCTCGGTCGACGTGACGATGAGCCGGCTGCGCCGCAAGTTCAACGACGGCGGCGTGTTCCGCCTGTTCAAGACGGTGCGCAACGGCGGCTACCAGTTCGCCGCCCGGGTCGACCGGCGCGAGGAGTCCGGGCGATGAGCTCGCTGCGGGCGCGGCTGGCGATCCTGCTTGTGCTCGCCATCGTCGGCGTCGTCGCCATCGCCGCTGCGGTCTCGGTGCAGGTGCTCGAGCGTCCCGACCGGGAGAGCTTCCGCCAGACCTTTTCTGAGGAGGTGCGGATTCTCGCCTCGGTGCTGGCCAGCGATCCGTCCGCCGCCGAACGCCACGGCATCGTCACCGGCGGGGAACCGTTGAGCCAGCCGGGCTTCATGGTCCGCGAAGCCCGCGGCATCCAGCGCTCCCTGGCGGAATCAGGTCTCGACATCCCCGTCAGCATCGTCGGCGATCCTGAGGCGCGCACCCGCCAGCTGGCCTTCGAATTCGCGCCCGGCGAGTGGGCGTACCTGCCCTATCCCGGCTTTCCGCCACGCAACTGGCTGGTCTTCGTCTTCTACATGGCGCTGGTCGTCGCCGGCGCGGCGGCCGTCTCGCTGTTCGCCGCCACCAAGGTCACGCGGCCGCTCCGCCTGCTCGACGAGGCCGTCTCCACCGTCGGCGCGGACGGCCTGCCGGCGCATGTGCCGGAGGACGGGCCGGCCGAGGTGCGCGCCACGGCGGCGGCGCTGAACCGGCTGACCAGCCGGGTGCGCGACGCGATCGAGAGCCGCATGCGCCTCGTCGCCGCCGCCGGCCACGATTTGCGCACGCCGATGACGCGGATGCGGCTGCGCGCCGAGTTCCTGCCCGACGAGGATCGCGAGGTCTGGCTGAAGGACCTTTCCGAGCTCGACCGCATCGCCGACAGCGCCATCCGCCTGGTGCGCGAGGAGGTCGATCCCTCCCCCGGCGAGGCCATCGCGCTGGGGCCGCTGGTCAGCGAGATCGCCGCCGAGCTGCGGGAGATCGGGCGCCAGGTGGACGAGGTCGATGCCGGGACGGAGCCGCTTTCCGCCGCGGCCCGCCCGTTCGCGCTGAAACGGGCGCTTCGCAACCTGATCGACAATGCCGCCCTGCATGGCGGCGGCGCCCGGGTCCGCCTGCGGCGCAGCGACCGGGAAGCGGTGATCACCATCGCCGACGAGGGCCCCGGCATTCCGGAGGCGGTGATCGGCCGCGCCTTCGAGCCGTTCTTCCGGGTCGATCCCGGCCGCCGCCAGTTCAAGCCGGGCGCCGGGCTCGGCCTCGCCATCGCCAAGGAGATCATCGACGGGGCCGGCGGGTCGATCCGCATCGTCAACCGCCCCGGCGGCGGATTGGAACAGACCGTGCGGCTGCCGCTGGCGGCGTGATGCTGCGCAACAAAAGACACGTTTCGTAACCGGATCGATGCGCTTCCGGCAGGGTTGGTTCACTGACAGGGACGTCAGGAGAGCAAGCCATGTTCATGAAATCACTCGCCGTCGCGCTGAGCCTCGCGGTCGCGCTTCCGGCCTTCGCCGTGCCGGCCAGTGCCGCCGGTGGCAAGGTCGTCCACCGCACGGTGGTCAAGGAGACGACCGTCGTGCATCGCGGCAAGGACGTCCGCTCCGGGCGCCGCGACGCCCGCCGGGGGAACCAGCGCGACTGGCGCCATCGCGGCGGCCGGGTTCCGGCCCAGTATCGCGGCCGCGGCGTCGACGACTGGCAGCGCCATGGCCTGCGCCGGCCCGGCAACGGCCAGCGCTGGGTGCGCGTCGACGACGACTATCTGCTGGTCGCGGCCGCCTCCGGGCTGATCGCCAGCATCGTCGCCGCTTCGCGCTGATCGCGCGCCGCTTCCTTGCGAGACTTCAGCCGGGCCGGTCGCAAGACCGGCCCGGTGTCGTTTCGGTCATGGCCGGTCCGCGCCCCGAGGCCGAACTTGTCAGACCTTGGCCTCCTTGCGGAAGCGCGCCTCGAGCTCGGGGTCGAGCGGCGGCGGCGACAGGTCGACCCCGTCCGCCAGCCGCGACGCGACCGCCTCCAGCGCCGCCACCCGGGCGTATTTCTTGTGGTTGGCCGGAATGACGTGCCAGGGCGCCCAGGCGGTATCGGTGCGCGCCAGCATCTCGTCGGCAGCGCGCTCGTAATCGTCCCATTTCTCGCGGTTGCGGAAATCCTCGAACGAGAGCTTCCAGCGCTTCAGCGGGTCGTGCAGCCGCTTCTCGAAGCGCTTCAGCTGCTCGTCCCGGTCGATATAGAGGAAAACCTTGGCGATCCGGGTTCCGGCGTCGGCGAGCTGCTTCTCGAAGGCGTTGATCTCCTCGTAGGCGCGTTCCCATTCCGGCTCGGTCGCGAAACCCTCGACCCTCTCGACCAGCACGCGGCCGTACCAGGAGCGGTCGAACACCGCGATCTCGCCCTCGGCCGGGAGCCTTTCCCAGAAGCGCGCCATGTAGTGGCGCTCCGCGTCGCGGCCCTGCGGCGCGCCGATCGGCCAGACGCGGAAGCCGCGCGGGTCCATGACGCTCGCCATGCGGCGGATCGCGCCGCCCTTGCCGGCGGCGTCCCAGCCCTCGAAGACCACGACGCCGTCGTCGCGGGTCTTGAGATAGGCCTGGTGGATCTGCTGGAAGCAGGTCTGCGCGTCGGCGAGACGGCGCTCGTAGTCCGGCTCGTCGATCCGCGTCGTCAAATCGAGATCGGCAAGGCGCACCGCCTTCTTCTTTCGGGACATTCCATCATCCTTCTGTTCGGCCCCGTACATAGCGCTGGCCGCGGCGCGAGCGATCCCGCATCGCGACGTTTGGCCTCCCGCCCTCCCCGGGCTATATCGTCCGCGCGCCGTTTCCTTCCTGCCGACTCGACCCCGTCCTGCTCCGGGCCGCGGCCCTACCGGATCCCGCCCGATGAACCCTGCCAACCGTCTGCTGCTCGGCGGCTTCCTCACCCTCGCGGTCGTGATGGGGGTGGGCCGGTTCCTCTACACGCCGCTGCTGCCGCTGATGCAGCGCGACTACGGGTTCGGGCCGGACATCGCCGGGATCATCGCCGCGGCGAACTTCGCCGGCTACCTTGCGGGCTCGATCCTTGCCTCCTTCGTGCCCGCCGGGCCGGCCCGCCGCCGAGCGCTGCAGTTCGGCCTCGTCGCCAGCGTCGCGACGACGATCGGCATGGGCCTGACCGACGAACTGGCCGTCTGGCTGGCGCTGCGGGGCCTCTCCGGCATCGCCAGCGCCTTCGCGATGATCTCGGCCGCCGGCATCATCGCCGAGGCGCTTGCCCGCGTCGGCGCCGAGGCCAAGCTCGGCTGGGTGTTCGGCGGCGTCGGCACCGGCATCGCCGTCTCCGGCCTGCTGGTCCACGCCGCCGCGCCGGCGCTCAGCGCCGCCGGGCTCTGGATCGCCGCCGGCCTGCTCTGCCTGCCGCTGATCCCGGTGATCGTCGTCGAGGTCAGGGACCGCGCGCTGCCGGCGCAGACGCGGCGGCACGATCCGCGCCGGCGCGTGCCGCGGCCGCTGCCGTTCTGGCCGCTGCTCGTCAACTACACCTGCGAGGGCCTCGGCTATTCGGTCTTCGCCACCTTCATCGTGGCGATCGTCAAGAGCCGGCCGGGGCTGGAGGCGATGGGCGACTGGGTGTGGATCATCGCCGGACTGGCCGGCCTGCCGAGCTGCCTCGTCTGGTCGATGGTCGCCGAGCGCATCGGCTTTTCCAACGCCCTCGCCTGTGCCTATGGGGCGCAGATCCTCGGCGTCATGCTGCCGGTGCTGAGCGGCTCGGCTCCCGCCGCGCTGCTCGCCGCCCTGCTGTTCGGCGGCACCTTCATGGCGATCACCGTCCTGACCATGCCGCTCGGGCGCCATGGCCTCGGCGGCCGCGGCTTCGCCGTGCTCACCGCCGGCTTCGGCCTCGGCCAGATGCTCGGACCGCTCGTCGCCGGCTTCCTCGTCGCCGGCGATGCCGACTACAATGTTGCCCTCGCCGCCTCCGCCGCCGTGCTGGCTCTCGGCCTCGCCGCCCTGCTGGCGGCGATCAGGCTGCGTCCGTCTCCGGCGTGACCGGGTCGAAGCTTTCCAGCGACGCCAGGAACTCGTCGCACCAGTGCGCCGCCGTGCCGGAGAACACCGCCTCGCGCATCCGCTCCCAGCGATGGCTGCGCTCGTCGAACGACATGGTCAGCGCCCGCTGCAGGGCGCGGGCGATGTCGTCGGGAGAATAGGGATTGATGATCAGCGCGTCGGAGAGTTCGGCGCGCGCGCCGGCAAAGCGCGACAGCACCAGCACGCCCGGGTCGCTGGCGTCCTGCGCGGCGACGAACTCCTTGGCGACGAGGTTCATCCCGTCGCGGAGCGGCGTCACAAGGCAGACCCTGGCGGCGCGGTAGATGCCGGCCAGCGCGCGGCGGGTGAAGCCGCGGGTCATGATCTGGATCGGCGTCCAGTCGAGCGTCGCGAAGCGGCCGTTGATGTGGCCGGCCAGCTCTTCCAGTTCCCGCCTGAGGTCGACATAGGCGCCGAGTTCGGAGCGCGACAGCGGTGCCACCTGCAGGAACTGCACGTTGCCGCGGTTCTCCGGATAGTCCTCGAGCAGCCGCTCGAAGCCGCGGAACCGCTCCACCAGCCCCTTGGAATAGTCCATCCGGTCGACGCCGACGATCTGCAGCCGGTCGCCGGCGAGATCGCGCAGCATCTCCTCGTGCTCGCCCGCCTCCGGGGACGTCGCGAAGCGAGAATAGCCGTGCGCGTCGATGCCGATCGGGAAGGTCTGGGCCAGCACGGTCCGGTCGCCGACCCGCACCCGCCGGCCGTCGAGCTTCTCGCCGCCCAGTTCGCGGATGCAGAAGGCCACGAAATTGCGCCGGTCGGTCTCGGTCTGGAAGCCCACCACGTCATAGGCGAGCATGGCGCGGACGATGTCGTGGCTCGCCGGCAGCGCCGTGAAGATCTCCGGCGGGCAGAACGGAATGTGCAGGAAGAAGCCGAGCCGGCCCTTGAAGCCGCACTGGCGCAGCTCCGAGCCGAGATAGAAGAAATGGTAGTCGTGGACCCAGACGAGGTCGTCCTCGGCAATCAGCGGTGCCAGGCGCGCCGCGAAGCGCTGGTTGACGGAGCGGTACACCCGGTCCGACTGGCGGTCGAAATGCGCCAGGTCCAGCCGGTAGTGCAGCAGCGGCCACAGCGAGCGGTTGGCGTAGCCGTAATAGAACCCGTCGACATCCTCCTGGGTCATGTCGATCGTGGTCATCGCCACCTGGTCCTGGACCTCGGTGTGCTCGGCGCTGAACGTGCCCTCCTCGGAGATCTCCCCGCTCCAGCCGAACCACAGCCCGCCCCGGCGCTTCAGCGCATCGGATAGCCCGACGGCGAGACCGCCGGCCTTGCCCTCGTCGTTGAGCGGTCCCACACGGTTGGAGACCACCACCAGTCGTCGCTGCCGATCAGCCATTCGTTCCCTTCCCGCCTCCCCGGTCCGGGCTGCGAGGCCCCACCGTTCCCAACCCGTCCCGTTTGCCGGTCACGCGCCGACACCCAGCCAGCGATGCACTGCCGCGACGTCATCGAGGCGGTGCTCCGCGACACTCGCCTTGGTGCCCACCTTGACCGACAGGCCCCCGGCGTCACGGACATGCCGGAGCGCGAACTCGTCGGTCGTGTCGTCCCCCACATAGACCGGAACCCGTCCGGCGAAAGGCGGCTGCCGCAGCATGTCGGCGACGGCGATCCCCTTGTCCATGCCGGACGGATGCACCTCGACGATGTTGTCGCCCTGCATCACCACCAGGTCGTCGCGCCCTTCGGTCGCAGCCGCCATCGCCTGGACGGCGCAATCCCCAAGGTCCGGCGCGGTGCGGTAGTGCAGCACCAGCGCCGTTCCTTTGTCCTCGAGCGTCAGCCGCGGCTCCCGGCGGAGCGTCGGCGCGAGCGCCGCGCGAACCGCGTCGAGCGTCTCGGGTCCCGCCAGCCGTTCGACCGGACCGTCCGGCAGCAGCCGGCGCTCCAGCCCGTGGACGCCGGCGGCGGCAAGGCGCAGCGGGGAGAGGAAACGGTCGATGTCTTCGATGCGCCGGCCGCTGACGATCGCTAGCGCGCCGGAAAGCTCCGCCCGCAGCGCCTCGAGCCGTGCCAGCGCGGCGGGCGCGATCGCCACCGCTTCCGGGTCGTCCACCAGCTCGACGAGCGTTCCGTCGAAGTCGAGGAAGACGGCGTGGCGGCGGGAATCGATGGACAGAGGCTGCGACATGACCCGACCTAACACAGGCGGCGGGCCACTCGCAGCCAGAAATTGCTCAGGAGGCCGCCGGCGGCCGGGCGAGGGCCGCGAGCGTCGCGGCGTCGGCCGCGCCGGTCGCGGGCAGCGAAACGGAACGCTGGAAGGCCGTCACCGCCGCTTCCGTGAGCGCTCCGAACAGGCCATCCAAGGCGATGGCGTGGCCGTGCTGACGCAGGCCCGCCTGCAACTCCCGGACGGCGTCGCCGCGGGCGCCGCGTATCAGCGACGCATCGCCGGCGGGCGCCGCCAGCAGCCGATGCGCCTCGCGCCAGGCGGCGGCGATCTTCTCGTCGTAGCGGTTGCGCTTGTAGGCGGGGCCGTTGTAGCGCCGCGCGAAGCCGGCATGGTCGCCGTCCGCCAGCCGCCGGTCGAGATGGCCGAGCTTCAGGAACCGCGCGCCGATGGCGAACTGGCCTTCGGGCGAGTCCCGGGCGTCGTCGCGGAGCGCTTCGGCGCTGCGATAGCCGAGCGCCTGCCAGTGCGCGCCCATCACCTGACAGAGACCCCACGAGGTCGAAGCTATCGCCGCGGCGGCGTCGATGCCTGCCGCCCGCTCGAACAGCCGCCAGCGCGCCGACTGGGCGCCCGGGTTGGCCACCGCCCCGGCCCGCGGGTGCGCAAGGCCCTCGGCGCGGGCACGCCGGCGCGCCGGCTCGGCGAGCAGCCGGTCGAAATAATGCCCCTCGAAGCGGATCAGCGGCTCCGCCCTGCCGTCGAAGACCGCCAGCGCCACGCCGCGCGTCTCGACCAGCGCCACCGCCAGCAGCACCGCTGGATCGACGCCCGCTACCTCTCCCGCGCGGCGCGCCGCCGCCAGAACCGTCCTCTCCACCGCCATGCTCCGCTCCCGTCCATACCGCGACGGAGCGATTGTCGCAGCGGCGATGCAGGCGGGGAGAACTTCGCCGCACGCCGCCTCTTGCCGGGACGGCGTGCAGGCGATCAGGCCGCCTTGGCAGAGAGGGAGGCGTTTGCCGGCGCATGGCCGGCCGCCCGGGCGCCGGCAAAGGTGCCGGCAACCTGGTCGGCGATGATGTCGGCCGTCGCCGCCGCCAGCGTCCAGCCGAGATGGCCGTGGCCGGTGTTGTAGAAGACGCCCGGCCGCTTGCCGGCGGCCACGCGCGGCAGCATGTCCGGCATCATCGGCCGCAGCCCCGCCCAGGGCACGACGGCATCGGTCGACACGCCCGGGAAGCGGGTGCGGCTCCATTCGACCAGAGGGCGGATGCGCGAGGCGCGGATGTCGCGATCCTCGCCGGCGAACTCCGCCGTGCCGGCGATGCGCAGCCGGTTGGCGCCGAGGCGGCTGGTGACGATCTTGGCGTGCTCGTCGAGCAGGCTGACCCAGGGCGCGGCCTCGCGGCTCGCCGCGTCGGCGAGCTCGACCGTCACCGAGTAGCCCTTGACGGGATAGATGTTCACCCGGTCGCCGAGCTGGGCGGCGAAGCGGCGGCTGCCGACGCCGGCACAGACGACGATGCCGTCAAAATGATCGCGGCGCGGCTCCCCGGCCGTTGCGGACCCGTCCTGCCAGACCACGTCGACGCCGCCGGACTTGCGCGTCGCAAGCGAGCGCACGGCGGCGTTGAACTTCAGGCTTGCACCCTTGCGGGCGCAAGCCTCGGCGAGGCGGCGGGTGAATTTGTGGATGTCGCCGGTGAAGTCGGACTCGGTGAAGAACCCGCCGATGAAATTGCCCTTGATGGCCGGCTCGATGGCGGCGATCTCTGACGGCGTCACCGACCGGCGCGCCAGCCCGCCCTTCGCCAGCAGGAGGTTGACCTTCGCCGCGTGCTCGAACTCGCCATGCGTCTCGTAGACATGCAGGATGCCGCGCTTCTCGAGGTCGAAGTCGAAGCCCTCGTTGTCGGCCATTTCCAGGAGATGCCGGCGGGCCTCGATCGCAAGCCGCGTCGTCGCGATGGTGTTCGCCTCGTAGCTGCGCGCCGCCAGCACGAATTCCAGCATCCAGCTGATCTTGTGCCAGGAGGGGGCCGGATGGACGAGCAGCGGCGCATCCTTGCGCAGCATCCATTTGAGCCCCTTCAGGAAGGTGCTCGGCTGGTTCCAGACCTCGGCATTGGAGGCCGAAAGCTGGCCGCCATTGGCGAAGGAGGTTTCCATGCCGGCATAGGCGTTGCGGTCGAAGACCGTCACGTCGAAGCCGCGCAGGAGAAGCTGATAGGCGGTGGTAATGCCGGTGATGCCGGCGCCGATGACGGCGATGGAAGTCATGACGATCCTCTCATCCCGCCGCAGCGGGAATGTCGTTCATGCCCCTCCCGTCATGAGCCTGAGAGTTTCACGGGACGGGGAGAATTCCACGCACCGCTTTCTCCTTCGGCGGACATTCCACAGGGAACGTCGCTCTTCGGAATTCGCGCCGACGCAGCGGTCCTTTTGCCTGAGAGTTTCCGGGGCGGTTGCTCCTTCGGCGCCGGCCTCTCGGCCGGTCTCTCCCGCATGCGTCTGTGCCTTGGTTGTAGGCGCTTATGTGCACTGCCGCAAGACGCGGCACAGATGCCGTTGGCATTGCACCCATGCAGATTGACGAGAGCAAACTTGCGTCATCGACAGGGCCGGCCCTGCCCCGTCGTCTGCAGGTCAGCAGCGACTGGCTTCGTCGTCTCAGTCGAGCCGGCGGCCGCTCGCCTTGTCGAACCGGTGCACCGCATCGAGACGCCCGGCGGCCCTGACTTCGGTCCCCGGCTCCAGATGGCTGTATCCGGGCACCCGCACGGCGATCTCCGGACCTGTCCCCGCCAGCGCGCCGAAGACATAGCTCTCGGCGCCCACCACCTCGACGCCGGTGACCGTGAGGTCGGCGGCGAACTCGCCCGGCTCGCGGGCATCGGCCTCGACCAGCCTCATGTGCTCCGGGCGGATTCCAAGCACGATCCCCTCGGACACGCCGCTCGGCAATCCATCGAGCCCCGCGAGCCCCCCGCCCGCGCCGCCGGCCGCATCCAGCGGCACGAGGTTCATCGCCGGCGAGCCGATGAAGGTCGCCACGAACAGGCTCGCCGGCCGCTCATAGAGATCCATCGGTTTGCCCGCCTGCTCGATCCGCCCGCCATTCATCACCACCAGCTGGTCGGCCAGCGTCATCGCCTCGAGCTGGTCGTGGGTGACGTAGAGGCTGGTCGTCGCCAGCCGCCGCTGCAGCCGCCTGATCTCGGCGCGCATCTGCACCCGCAGCTTGGCGTCGAGATTGGACAGCGGCTCGTCGAAAAGGAAGGCCGCCGGCTCGCGCACGATGGCTCTACCCATTGCGACGCGCTGGCGCTGGCCGCCGGACAGCTGCCCCGGCTTGCGGTCGAGCAGCGCCGCGATCTCCAGGATCCCCGCCGCCTCGTCGACCCGGCGGGCGATCTCCGGCTTCGCCATCTTGCGGTTCTTCAGCCCGTATTCGAGGTTCTGCCGCACGCTCATGTGCGGGTAGAGCGCGTAGTTCTGGAACACCATGGCGATGTCGCGCTCGGCCGGCTCCAGCTCGTTGACGACGCGCTCGCCGATCCGGACCGTGCCCGAGGTGATCGATTCCAGCCCGGCGACCATGCGCAGCAGGGTCGACTTGCCGCAGCCCGATGGCCCGACCAGCACGACGAACTCGCCGTCCTCGATGTCGAGCGAGACGCCCTTCACCGCTTCGACCCCGCCGGGATAGACCTTGCGGACGTCGGTAAGTTCGATGCGAGCCAAGGCTACTTCTCCGCTTCGACGAGGCCGCGCACGAACCATCGCTGCATCAGGACGACCACCAGGACCGGCGGCGCGATGGCGAGGATCGCCGTGACCATCACCTGGGGCCACGGCGTGTCGGCGTCGGCGAACGACACCATCTTCTTCAGCGCGATGACGATGGTGTTCATCTGGTTGTCGTTGGTCACCAGCAGCGGCCACAGATACTGCGTCCAGCCGTAGATGAAGAGGATGACGAACAGCGCCGCGATGTTGGTCTTCGACAGCGGGATGAGGATGTCCCGAAAGAACCGCATCGGCCCGGCGGCGTCGATCCGCGCGGCTTCCACCAGTTCCGGCGGGATCGTCATGAAGAACTGCCGGAACAGCAGCGTCGCGGTCGCCGAGGCGATCAGCGGCAGGATCAGCCCGGCATAGGTGTCGATCATACCGAGATCGACCATCACCTTGTAGGTCGGCAGGATGCGGACCTCGACCGGCAGCATCAGCGTGATGAAGATCAGCCAGAAGAACGCCATGCGGAACGGGAAGCGGAAGAACACGATGGCGAAGGCCGACAGGATCGAGATGACGATCTTGCCGATGGCGATGCCGAGCGCCATCACCGTCGTGTTGAACAGCAGCGTTCCCACCCCGACGCCGCCGATCCGGCCGACGCCGCCGAACAGCGCCTGGCTGTAGTTGTCGACGAACTCGCCGCCCGGCACCAGCGGCAGCGGCGGCCGCAGGATGGTCTGCAGTGTCTGCGTCGAGGCGATGAAGGTGTAGTAGATCGGGAACGCCACGATCAGGACGCCGAGGATCAGCACCAGATGCGCGATGGGGCGGCCGATGCCGCCGCGCTCGATCAAGCGCGCCTCGTCAGGGCATCAGCCATAGTGCACCTTCTTCTCCACGTAGCGGAACTGCACCGCCGTCAGGGCGATGACGATCGCCATCAGGATCACCGACTGGGCCGCCGAACTGCCGAGATCGAGGTTCACGAAACCGTCGATATAGACCTTGTAGACCAGCGTCTCGGTCGCCCGTGCCGGGCCGCCGCCGGTGACCGCGTCGATGATGCCGAACGTGTCGAAGAACGCGTAGACGGTGTTGACCACCAGCAGGAAGAAGGTGGTCGGCGCGATCAGCGGGAAGACGATGGTCCAGAAGCGCTTGGTCGAACCGGCGCCATCGATCGCCGCGGCCTCGATCAGCGATTTCGGGATCGACTGCAGCGCCGCGACGAAGAACAGGAAATTGTAGCTGATCTGCTTCCAGGCCGCGGCGACCACCACCAGCACCATCGCCTGGTCGCCGTTCAATAGCGGATCCCAGTCATAGCCGTTGCGCCGCAGCATGTAGGCGAAGGTGCCCATCGCCGGGTTGAACATGAACAGCCACAGCATGCCGGCGACGGCCGGCGCCACGGCGTAGGGCCAGATCAGCAGCGTGCGGTAGAACCCCTTGCCGCGCATCACCTTCTCGACCGACGTCGCCAAGAGCAGCGCCAGCGTCATGGCAAGCACCGCCGTCGAGATCGAGAAGATCGCGGTGACCTTGATGGCGTTGAGATAGGCGGGGTCCGAGAGCACCGCCTGGAAATTGTCGAGCCCGACGAAGCGCGTGCGCAGCCCGAACGGGTCCTGGCTCAGCAGCGACTGGTAGAGCGCATGGCTCGCCGGCCAGTAGAAGAACACCAGCGTGATCGCCACCTGCGGCGCCAGCAGCAGATAGGGCAGCCATTTGTTCGGAAAGACGGCTTTCACCAGCGGCGACATTCATGCTGGCCCGCTCGGCGATAGCCGCGGGCAGAAAAGGAAGTGCCGGGCGAACGCCGCCCGGCACGATCGTCGTCGGTCTTACTGCGCTTCGGAAATCGCCTCGTTGCCGAGCTCGACGATGCGGTCGAGCGCCGTCTTGGCGTCGATGTCGCCGGCCAGCATCGCCTCGAACTGCTCGTTCTGGATGTCGCGGATCTGCGGCAGGTTCGGCAGGCGCACGCCCTTGGAGTTCGCGGTGGGCTCCTTGCCCATCATCTGGCTGATCGGCGTCTCGCGGCCCGGGTTCTCGTCGTAGAAGCCGGACTTCTTGGTCTCGTCGTAGGCTTCCATGGTGACCGGCAGATAGCCCGATACCTGGTGCAGGCGGGCCTGGATTTCCGGCTGCGACAGGAAGTTGAAGAACTCCGCGATGCCCTTCACCTCGTCGTCCGACTTGCCGCCGAACACCCAGAGGCTGGCGCCGCCGGGAATGGTGTTCTGCGGCGCGCCCTCGGCGTTCGCGTCATAGGGGAGCTGGCCGATGCCGTAGTTGAGGCCCGACTTGACCACGTCGCCGAGCCCGCCGGAGGACTCGGTCAGGATGCCGCATTCGCCCGACAGGAACAGCTGCTTGGCTTCCGAGGTGCGGCCGCCGTAGCGGAACACGCCATCCTTGGCGAGGTCGGCGATCGCCTGGAAATGCTCGACATAGATCGGTTCGTTGAGCTTGAGCTCGACGTCGGTGCCGGCGAGGCCGTTCTCCTGCGTGCCGTAGGGCACGTCGTTCCAGGCGGCGAAGTTCTCGAGATGGATCCAGGTCAGCCAGGTGGAGGTGTAGCCGCACTCGGCGGCGCCGGACTCCTTGATCTTGCGGGCGGCCTCGAAGACCTCCTGCCAGGTCTTCGGCGGGTTCTCGACGTCGAGCCCGGCCTTCTCGAAGATGTCCTTGTTGTAATAGAGGATCGGCGAGGACGAGTTGTACGGGAAGGACAGCATGGTGCCGTCCGGCTTGGAATAATAGGCGACGATGCCGGGCAGGTAGTTCGACTTGTCGAATTCGTAGCCGCCTGCCTCGAGCACCTCGGCCACCGGCATCACGGCACCCTCGGCGCCCATCATCACGCCGGTACCGACGTCGAAGACCTGGATGATCGCCGGCGGCTGCTTGGCGCGGAACGCGGCGATGCCGGCGTTCAGCGTCTCCGGATAGGTCCCCTTGAACACCGGCTCGATCTTGTAGGCGTCCTGGGATTCGTTGAATTCCTTGGCCAGCGTGTCGACGACTTCGTTGTTCGCGCCGGACATCGCATGCCACCACTGCAGCTCGGTCACCGCGAAGGCATGGCTGGCGCCGGCGACCATCGCGCCGAGGGCGACGGCGGCCCTGAGAAATTTGCGGGTCATGTTGGTTTCCTCACCGTTGAAGCGACTCTCGGGCCCTGTTGCCGAGCTTGTCCAAGCCGCCGTTCCTAAGAGTGCTTCAAAACCGGTCCGTGACACAATCATGAAGCTTTGATGACGGCCCAAAAAGCCGTCAATCGCCCGCTTTTTAGCCAGCAAGCGCACGGCATGCGCCTGTCGCGGCGGGCCAGCCGGACGACGTGTCCGAATCGGCGGCCACCGCCTGCCTATTCGCCGCGCGGGAAGCGCTGCGATTCCTCCAGCGTGTTGAGGTCCATGTGGTTGCGCATGTAGCGCTCCGAAGCCTTCTGCAGCGGCTGGTAGTCCCACGGGAAATAGGCGCCGTTGCGCAGCGCCTCGTAGACCACCCAGCGCCGCGCTTGGCTTTCGCGGACCTCGGCGTCGAAGCGCGCCATGTCCCAGCGCGCCCGCATCTCCGTCTGGAAGTCCGCCAGCGTCTCGACATGGGCCGGGTCGCCGGCCAGGTTGACCAGCTCGTGCGGATCGGCCTCGATGTCGAAGAGCTGCGGCGGGTCGATCTCGCAATGGTTGAACTTGAAGCGTCCGCGGCGGATCGACACCAGCGGCGCCTCCGTGCCTTCCGCGGCATATTCCATGTAGACCGGCGCGGCGGACGCCTCGCCGCGCGCCAGCGGCAGCAGCGAATGGCCGTCTGTCCACGGCGCTACCGCGCCGAGGTCGATGCCGGCGAGATCGCAGAGGGTGGACGTCAAATCGATGGTCGAGACCGGCGCCTCGACCTCGCGAGCCGCCAGCCCGGGCGCCGCGACCATCAGCGGCACGCGCGCCGAGCCCTCGAAGAAGTTCATCTTGAACCACATGCCGCGCTCGCCGAGCATGTCGCCATGGTCGGACAGGAACGCGACGATGGTGTTGTCCGCCATCCGCGTACGCGCGAGCACGTCGAGGATCGCGCCGATCTTCTCGTCGACATAGGAGATGTTGGCGAAGTAGCCGCGCCGGGCCCGGCGAACCTCGTTCTCGGTGACCTGGAAGTTCGTGGAGTCGTTCGCCCGGTAGAGCCGCTGCGAATGCGCGTCCTGCTCCGCGTAGGGGATCTCCCCCACCGCCGGCAGCAGTTCGTCGCAATCCTCGTAGAGGTCCCAGAAGCGCCGGCGCGCCACGTAGGGATCGTGCGGATGGGTGAAGGAGACGGTCAGCGCCCAGGGCCGCTCGTCCGCGCCGCGCGACAGATCGTAGAGCTTCTGCTCGGCGTGATGGGCGACCTCGTCGTCATATTCCATCTGGTTGGTGATCTCGGCGACCCCGGCGCCCGCGACGGAACCCAGATTGTGGTACCACCAGTCGATCCGCTCGCCGGGCTTGCGATAGTCCGGCGTCCAGCCGAAATCGGCGGGATAGACGTCGGTGGTCAGCCGCTCCTCGAAGCCGTGCAGCTGGTCGGGCCCGACGAAGTGCATCTTGCCGGAGAGGCACGTCCGGTAGCCGGCGCGCCGCAGGTGATGGGCATAGGTCGGGATCGCCGACACGAACTCCGCGGCATTGTCGTAGACGCCGTTGCGCGACGGCAGCTGCCCCGACATCACCGCGGCTCTCGCCGGCGCGCAGAGCGGGCTCGGCGTATAGGCGTTGCGGAACCGCACCGAGCGCGCCGCCAGCGCCTTCAGCGTCGGCGCGTGCAGAAAGTCCGCCGGCCCGTCCGGAAACAGCGTGCCGTTGAGCTGGTCGACCATGATGATCAGGATGTTCGGTCGGTTCATGCATTCCCCTGCGTGGCTGTTGCGGCAGGGATAGCGCGGACGGCGCGCCGGAGCCAGATGCCCCGCCTGCCGCCGCGCGGGGCTCGGACGTCACAACCGAACGTTTCAGGCTGGACCATCCGACAAAGGGGATCGCCGTCACAGGACTGCGGTTTGATCCGTGACAATGCGCGTGCGGCCTTACCGCGAAAGACAAATGCACGGATCGCCCGATGGGGACGGCTGGCGGGCAGCGGGCACGGATGCCCGCTGACCCGCGGCGCCCTGGTCGCTGATGGCGGGAGACGCTCGAAGGATACGGCATGGACGACGCTGCCCCGCCCCCGCATCACGCGCTCGAAGCCACGGCGACGCTTGCCGCCTTCGACACGGCGGTGACCGGCCTCAGCCAGGACGAGGCGGCGCGGCGCCTGCAACGCGACGGCCCGAACCGCCTGCCCGCGGCCCACAAGCGCAGCCCCGTGCTCCGTTTCCTCCAGCATTTCAACAACATCCTGATCTATGTCCTGATCGCCTCGGCGATCGTCACCGCCGTGCTCGGTCATTTCGTCGATACCGCCGTCATCCTCGTCGTGGTGGTCGCCAACGCCGTCATCGGCTTCGTCCAGGAAGGCCGGGCCGAACAGGCGATGGCGGCCATTCGCGACATGCTCGCGCCGCACACCTCGGTGTTGCGGGACGGCGAGCGGCGCACCATCGACAGCGCCGAAGTCGTCGTCGGCGACGTCGTGCTGCTGGAGGCGGGCGAGAAGGTCCCGGCCGACCTGCGGCTGATCGAGGCGAAGGGCCTGTCCGTCCAGGAGGCCATCCTCACCGGCGAGTCGGTGCCCGTGGCAAAGGATACCGCCGCCGCCCCGGCCGACGCTTCGCTGGGCGATCGCACGGCGATGGCGTTCAGCGGTACGCTCGTCGCCGCCGGCACCGGTCGCGGGATCGTCGTCGCAACCGGGGCCGCGACCGAGATCGGCCGGATCAGCAGCATGCTGTCGACGGTCCAGACCCTGACGACGCCGCTCGTCCAGCAGATGGACCGCTTCTCCCGCTGGCTGACCGTGCTGATCCTGCTGATCGCCGCCATCCTCCTCGCCTTCGGCTATTTCCTCGAGCACTTCCCCTTTGCCGATATGTTCATGATCGTCGTCGGCCTCTCCGTCGCCGCGATCCCGGAAGGCCTGCCCGCCGTCCTGACCATCACCCTCGCGGTCGGCGTGCAGGCGATGGCACGCCGCAATGCCATCGTCCGGCGCCTGCCGGCGATCGAGACGCTGGGCGCGGTTTCGGTGATCTGCACCGACAAGACCGGCACGCTGACCCGCAACGAGATGATGGTCGCCTCGGTGGTCACCGCCCGCGGCGGGTTCGAGGTGGCAGGCATGTGCTACGCCCCCGAAGGCGCCATCCGCCGTGGTGAAACCGGCATCGACGCGGGCGAGCATGAAGCCCTGGGCGAGATCGCCCGCGCCGCCGCGCTCTGCAACGACGCGGTCCTGAACGGTGACGGCGGAAGCTGGACGATCCAGGGCGACCCGATGGAGGGGGCCCTCCTGGCGCTGTCGCGCAAGATCGGCGGCGATGTCCCCTCGCCCCGCGGCGAATGGCGCCGCGCCGACGAGATCCCGTTCGATGCCCGGCATCGCTACATGGCGACGCTCGATCGCAACGGCGACGGCGCCGCACGCGTCAGCGTCAAGGGCGCCCCCGAGCGGATCCTCGCCATGTGCGCCGGGCAGCGCGGCGCGGACGGCAGCATCGAGAGGCTCGACGAACACGCATGGAACGTCGCGGCCGAAGCCATCGCGGCGAAAGGCCAGCGCGTTCTCGCCATCGCCACCCGCACGATGGCGGACGGGCATGGGACGCTGCGACATGCCGATCTGGAGGGACAGCTCGTCCTTGTCGGACTGGTGGGCCTGATCGATCCGCCGCGGCCGGAAGCCATCGCGGCGGTGGCGCAATGCCACCAGGCGGGCATCCGCGTGAAGATGATCACCGGTGACCACGCCGGCACGGCGGCGGCCATCGGCCGGCAGATCGGGCTGGAGAACCCCGACAGCGTGCTGACCGGCACCGACCTCGACATGCTGGACGATGCCGCGCTGGGCCATGCGGTGGCCGAGACCAACATCTTCGCCAGGACCAGTCCCGAGCACAAGCTGCGCCTGGTGACGGCGCTGCAGTCGCGGGGCCTGACGGTGGCGATGACCGGCGACGGCGTCAACGACGCGCCGGCGCTGAAGCGCGCCGATGCCGGCATCGCCATGGGTCTGAAGGGCAGCGAGGCGGCCAAGGAGGCTGCCGAACTCGTGCTCGCCGACGACAATTTCGCGTCTATCGTCGCCGCCGTCCGCGAGGGGCGGACGGTCTACGACAACATCAAGAAGGTGATCAGCTGGACCTTGCCGACCAATGCCGGCGAAGCGCTCACGATCATCGTCGCGCTGCTGTTCGGCATGGCGCTGCCGGTGACCGCCATCCAGATCCTGTGGATCAACCTCGTCACCAGCATCACGCTCGGCATCGCGCTCGCCTTCGAGCCGACCGAGGACAACACCATGCGCCGCCCGCCGCGGGCGCGCGGCGAGTCGCTGCTGTCCGGCGCGCTGACCTGGCACATCGTCCTCGTCGCGCTGCTGTTCCTCGCCGGGGTCTTCGGCATCTACGCCTATGCGATCGACCAGGGCCATTCCGACGCGCTCGCCCGCACCATGGCGGTCAACACCATCGTCGTCCTCGAGATCTTCCACCTGTTCTTCATCCGCAACCTCTACGGCACTTCGCTGACCTGGGCGGCGGTGCGCGGCACCAGGATGGTCTGGGCGACGGTGCTCGGCGTCACCGCCGCGCAGTTCGCCTTCACCTACCTGCCCTTCATGCAGCGGGCCTTCGGCACGGTCGCGGTACCGCTCGCCGACGGCGTGCTGATCGTCGGGATCGGGATCGTGTTCTTCGCCCTCATCGAGGTCGAGAAGCAGCTGCGCCTCGCGCTCCTCGCCGGCAGAGCCTGAAAGGCTGGTTCGGGCGCCGTTTATGAATCGGCAGAACCGCAAGGAGTGAGACGGCGGCCTCTGTCGCCGTCCCTCGCGGAGCGGTCGGACGGGCGCTCATTCAACCGCCAGCGGGGTGGCACGCCAACCCTCTCGGCGTCCTCCCCGGGCTTGACCCGAGGCCCCACGCCAAACCGCCGAAAGCAGTACGACGGCGCAACAACGACGGCACTCGCACCGAAGCACGAACTGGACAACACGGCCCGGTGAGGCGCGCCGGTCGACCACTTTCCCGCGGCCCGCCACAAACGAAAACGCCCGCGAAGCCGAAGGCTTCGCGGGCGATTTTGGTTGCGGGGACAGGATTTGAACCTGTGACCTTCAGGTTATGAGCCTGACGAGCTACCGGGCTGCTCCACCCCGCGTCACGACCGGGCGACTCAATGCGCCGCCGGTGAGAGGGATATATGCGACGGCACGATGAATGAAAAGGGGCTTCGCCGGAAACCCGGAACAAAAACACTCGCTCGGCCAGCAAAGGTGCAAGCCGATCTGTCATCGCGCCCCGCAAGGCTAGCAGAACCCCCTCCGGCTGAGAAGCGCCCGGTCGGTGCAACGCTGCGGGGGCGTCTCAGTCGCGCAGCTCCCGCCGCAGCACCTTGCCGACGCCGCTCTTCGGCAGCTCGTCGCGGAACACCACCTCCCGCGGCCGCTTGTAGCCGGTGAGGTTGTCCTTGCAGAATGCCTTCACCGCGTCGGCGGTGATCGCCTTGTCGCTGGCGACCACGAACAGCTTCACCGCCTCGCCGGAATTGTCGTCCCTGATGGCGATCGCCGCCGCCTCGACGATGCCCGGCATGCGCGTTGCGACTTCCTCGATCTCGTTGGGATAGACGTTGAAGCCGGAGACGTTGATCATGTCCTTCTTGCGGTCGACGACCCGGAAATAGCCGCGCTCGTCCATGATGCCGATGTCGCCGGTGCGGAAGAACCCGTCGGCGGTCATCACCTGGGCGGTCTCCTCCGGCCGGTTCCAGTAGCCGGCCATCACCTGCGGGCCCCGGATGGCGATCTCGCCGCGCTCGCCCGTTGCAACGTCCTGCCCCGCGTCGTCGATGATCCGGAATTCCGTCGAGGGTATCGGCATGCCGATCGTGCCCGAGAATTCCGTCGCGTCGGTGGGATTGCAGCTGGCCGAAGGCGAGGTCTCCGACAGGCCGTAGCCCTCGCAGATCGAGCAGCCGGTGGTTTTCCGCCACAGCTCCGCCGTCGCCGCCTGCACCGCCATGCCGCCGCCGACCGAGAGCTTCAGTCCGGACCAGTCGACGTCCTTGGCATCGGGATGCCGGGCGATCGCGCCGAACAGCGTGTTGACCGCCGGGAAGGAGTGGAAGCGATGCTTCTTCAGCTCCTTCAGCGTCGCCTTGATGTCGCGCGGGTTGGGAATCAGGATGTTGCAGCCGCCGTTGCGCATCGACAGCATCATGTTCACGGTGAATCCGAAGATGTGGTAGAGCGGCAGCGCGCAGACCGTCAGCTGCTGCTCGCCGGGCTTCATGTCGCGCAGCGCCGGCTGGTTCCAAAGTTCCGACTGCAGCACGTTGGCGATGATGTTGCCGTGGGTGAGCGTCGCGCCCTTGGCGACGCCGGTCGTGCCGCCGGTATATTGCAGCACCGCGACGTCGCCGCGGTCGGTCTTCTCGCCGCGGAAGATCCCGGCCCGCCCCTTGGCCATCGCCTGCTTGAAGCTCACGGCGCCCGGCAGCTTGTAGGCCGGCACCATCTTGCGCACGCGCCGCACGACGAAATTGACGATGTGGCCCTTGAGCGTCGGCAGCATGTCGCCCATCGAGGCGACGACGACGTGCTCGACCGGCGTCTCGGCCCGGCAGGCCTCGAAGGTGTGCGCCATGTTCTCCAGGATCACCAGCGCCTTGGCGCCGGAATCCTTCAGCTGGTGCGCGAGTTCCCGCGGCGTGTAGAGCGGGTTGGTGTTGACCACCACCATGCCGGCCCTGAGGACCCCCGCCACTGCCACCGGATACTGGAAGACGTTGGGCATCATCAGCGAGACGCGGTCGCCCTTCTTCAGGCCGAGCGACTGCAGATAGGCGGCAAAGGCCCGCGACGCCTCGTCGATCTCGCCGAAGCTCTTGGTCGCCCCGAGGAAATGGAAGGCCGGCTTGTCGCGGTTCCTGGCAAAGGCTTCGTCGAGCAACTCCGCCAGCGAGCGATAGGGGAACGCCGGCAGTTCCGCCGGCACGCCTGCCGGATAATGCTGCAGCCAGGGTTTTTCCATGTGGTTCTTCCTCCCTTATTTGGATCTAGGGATAGCCGAAGCGGGCGGGGGACCACAATGATTTCCGTTTACGTCAATCACGGAAAACGCAGCGCTGGAATTCCGGGCTGACGAGCTGCGCTTGCGGTCGGGTCAACCGGCCACCGCCGCGCGTTGGTTGAACGCCCCCTCACCGCCGGAAGACCCATCGAGGGGCGCTCATACCCGTCCCCGTGACGAGAAGCTCGGCATGGCCTGCGCGGTGCGTCGGTCCGCGCGGGGTCGGCATTTCCGTCGTGGCCGGCGTAAGGCCGGCGTTGGCTAGCGGCGGACATGGCGCCGCTTTGGCTCCGCCTTCGCAGTCCGGCCTTTTGCCTCCCCCGGCCCCTGCGCCCGGCCCATCGCGCGGAATCCGGACGCGACAAAGCCCCCGCTTGGGGGCGGGGGCGTTTGGGGATGATGGTGTATGTGGATTGATTGGTGAAGTTTTTCACGCTTGCGATTTGCAGACCTGGCGGCGACCGACTTTCCCGCGTCTTGAGACGAAGTATCATAGGCGCTGGGGCGTTTCACGGCCGAGTTCGGAATGGGATCGGGTGCGGCCGCCCCGCTAGAACCACCAGGTCGGCAAATGGCAAGGGTGATCGAGAAGCTGGTGCTGGTTTCAGAGTGAGGCGTTGGTGCGCCGGTTCCGTTGCCTGCCGCCTTGCGGCGGGTTGGCACGGCGCGCCGGCTTTTGGCCGAGCGGGCCGTTGTCGTTGGAACGGGCCGTTGTCCGGTCCGGCTTTTTGGGCCGGTGGACATTGGCGAATGAGAACGATCAAGCCGATCGAGCGATTAGTACCGGTAAGCTTCATGCGTTGCCGCACTTCCACACCCGGCCTATCAACGTGGTGGTCTACCACGGCTCTGATAGGGAGTACTCGTTTTCAGGTGGGTTTCCCGCTTAGATGCCTTCAGCGGTTATCCCGGCCGTACATAGCTACCCTGCACTGCGGCTGGCGCCACAACAGGTCCACCAGAGGTACGTCCAACCCGGTCCTCTCGTACTAGGGTCAGATCCTGTCAATACTCCTACACCCACGGCAGATAGGGACCGAACTGTCTCACGACGTTCTGAACCCAACTCACGTACCGCTTTAAATGGCGAACAGCCATACCCTTGGGACCTGCTCCAGCCCCAGGATGCGATGAGTCGACATCGAGGTGCCAAACAACCCCGTCGATATGGACTCTTGGGGGTCATCAGCCTGTTATCCCCGGCGTACCTTTTATCCGTTGAGCGATGGCCCTTCCACGCGGGACCACCGGATCACTATGACCGACTTTCGTCTCTGCTCGACGTGTCTGTCTCGCAGTCAGGCGGGCTTATGCCATTGCACTCGACGACCGATTTCCGACCGGTCTGAGCCCACCATCGCGCGCCTCCGTTACTCTTTGGGAGGCGACCGCCCCAGTCAAACTACCCACCATACACTGTCCCGGATCCGGATAACGGACCGCGGTTAGACATCCATATAGGTAAGGGTGGTATTTCAAGGATGGCTCCACACGAGCTGGCGCCCATGCTTCCAAGCCTACCACCTATCCTACACATGCCGACACGAATGCCAGTGTAAAGCTATAGTAAAGGTGCACGGGGTCTTTCCGTCTGACCGCAGGAACCCCGCATCTTCACGGGGAATTCAATTTCACTGAGTCTATGCTGGAGACAGCGGGGAAGTCGTTACGCCATTCGTGCAGGTCGGAACTTACCCGACAAGGAATTTCGCTACCTTAGGACCGTTATAGTTACGGCCGCCGTTTACTGGGGCTTCGATTCAGAGCTTGCACCCCTCCTCTTAACCTTCCAGCACCGGGCAGGCGTCAGACCCTATACGTCGTCTTGCGACTTCGCAGAGCCCTGTGTTTTTGATAAACAGTCGCTACCCCCTGGTCTGTGCCACCCTCACCCACTTGCGTGAATGAGGGTCACGCTTCTTCCGAAGTTACGCGTGCAATTTGCCGAGTTCCTTCAGCATAGTTCTCTCAAGCGCCTTGGTATACTCTACCAGTCCACCTGTGTCGGTTTCGGGTACGGTCTATACGGAGGAGCTATTTCCTGGGACCACTTCGCCGCACGATCAATCCAATAAGACCGTACGACACACGCAATCCGTCACTTCCTCCAGGCCCACGATTATTAACGTGGTTCCCATCGACTACGCCTTTCGGCCTCGCCTTAGGGGCCGGCTAACCCTGCTCAGATTAACTTTAAGCAGGAACCCTTGGACTTTCGGCGAGGGAGTCTCTCACTCCCTTTATCGTTACTCATGTCAGCATTCGCACTTCCGATACCTCCAGCAGCCCTCACGGGTCCGCCTTCACAGGCCTACGGAACGCTCCGCTACCGCTCACCTCCTAAGAGATGAACCCACAGCTTCGGTGTATGGCTTAAGCCCCGTTACATTTTCGGCGCAAAGACTCTTATTTAGACCAGTGAGCTGTTACGCTTTCTTTAAATGATGGCTGCTTCTAAGCCAACATCCTGGTTGTTTTGGAATCTTCACATCCTTTCCCACTTAGCCATAACTTGGGGACCTTAGCTGGTGGTCAGGGTTGTTGCCCTCTCCACGACGGACGTTAGCACCCGCCGTGTGTCTGCCGGATAGTACTTCCAGGTATTCGGAGTTTGGTTAGGTTTGGTAAATCGGTGAGATCCCCTAGCCCATCCAGTGCTCTACCCCCTGGAGTATTCATCCGACGCACTACCTAAATAGTTTTCGCGGAGAACCAGCTATTTCCGAGTTTGATTGGCCTTTCACCCCTAGCCACAAGTCATCCCGATCTATTGCAACAGATATGGGTTCGGCCCTTCAGTGCGTGTTACCGCACCTTCAGCCTGCTCATGGCTAGATCACTCGGTTTCGGGTCTAATCCGACGAACTGAACGCCCTGTTCAGACTCGCTTTCGCTGCGCCTCCACCTATCGGCTTAAGCTCGCTCGCCAGACTAAGTCGCTGACCCATTATACAAAAGGTACGCTGTCACCCAGGACGAACCTTGGGCTTCAACTGTTTGTAGGCATCCGGTTTCAGGTTCTATTTCACTCCCCTTGTCGGGGTGCTTTTCACCTTTCCCTCACGGTACTGGTTCACTATCGGTCATGCACGAGTACTTAGGCTTGGAGGGTGGTCCCCCCAATTTCAGACAGGATTTCACGTGTCCCGCCTTACTCGAG